>NZ_JASXSH010000001.1 GCF_030315745.1 Gordonia heveisoli
GGGGGGGGGGGGGGGGCCCCCCCCCGCGCGGGGGGGGCGGGGCCCCACTCGATTCGGGTGATCGGTCAGATCAGACCTGATCGGGCACCTTCTTCGGCAGCGTCAGCAGGGTGGCGATACTCAGCGCGATCAGGATGATGCCGCCGATCTTCACCAGTGTGCTCACCGCGAGATACGGCAGCAGCATCATCGCGATACCGGCGGCGATCGCGACCAGTCCGGAGACCACCATGAACCAGGTCGGCGCGTGCGCTGAGCCGGTGGCGGCGCCGTAGAGGTCGCCGACGCCCTGGAAGATCCAGCCCACGCCGATGAAGATGGCCAGGAACCAGATCGAGTCCTCTTGCGGGTTGAACAGGGCGATGATGCCGATGATCAGAATGGCCGCACCGATCAGGCCAAGCGCCACGCGCAGGCCGGTACTGAGGAAGGTGGCGGCGAATGCCTGCCAGATCCGGAACAGGCCGGCGACGATCAGCGAGATACCGAACAGCACGCCGATGACGGTGAGCGTCGGACGGGTCCAGAACAGGGCGATGAATCCGATCACGATGCCCACGAGCGCGGTGACGATCATCGTGGCGCGCACAGCACCCACGACCTCGTCCGGGAACTGCTTTGCGTAATCTGCGATTGTCATGGGCAAAGATTAATACGTTCGACGCAGTCGGCAACCCTGTTCGGATCTTCTGCCCCCGAATCGAATCCCCAGGTCATCGGCAGTGCCGCCGGAAAGGAAGCGCCGTGTCCACAATCGCGTTCTTCACCCTCGGGGAGGACGGGCACCTGCACCCGACCCGGTTCTCCCACAGCCTCTGGGCTCCGAACACACTCAACGGCCCCGCGGTCTGCGCAATCGCCGCCCGGACGGCCGAACGCGAGTTCAGCGCGCCCGGATTCCGGCCGGCCCGATTCACCATCGACCTGTTCAAGGCCACGCACGACGTACCGACGTCGTTGCGGAGCAACATCATCCGCGACGGGCATCGCATCCGCGTCGGCGATGTCGAGATCTGGCAGCATCACCCCGATGGCCGTGAGGTGATGGTCGCCCGCTCCACCACCGTCTTCCTGCGCGAATCAGTCAATCCACCCGGCGAACGCTGGAGCCGGGCACCGGAATCGGTGACCTTCCACCCGCCAACCGTCGACTATGACGATCTGCGTCCCCGATTCTCCTCGGATACAACCGAATCCGCCGGTGCGTGGGATGGCGAGATGGCCCGGCACCAGAACGGCGCACGGAAGCGGCTGTGGGCGCGGGCCGCACCGCCGGTCGCGGGCGAGGAACTCACGCCGTTCCAGCACGCCGTCATCACCGCCGAATCGACCAGCATGATCTGCAACTGGGGATCGACCGGGATCGGCTTCATCAACTGCGATCTGACCGTCGCACTCACCCGGCTGCCGGTCGGGCAGCGTGTGGGCGTGGAGGCCGACAGTCACGTCGAGGACAGCGGCATCTCGGTCAGCACCAGCGGCCTCTACGACGCATATGGCGCGTTCGGCACCGGAATGGTGACCGCGGTGAACAACGCGGCCGCGGAAATCGACTTCACCACCGCAGATACCACCGGACGGTACCGCGAGGCGTGACCTGAGTCACAGTTTTGTCGATCGCCGCGCGCACATCACCGGGTCGGCTTGATAAGGTCACGCCCATGAAACGGCGCCTGCAGCGATTCCGTATCTCCCGTCTTGCCGCGACCAGTACCATCGCGACACTTGCCGCGGCGATGACGGTGGGACTCACCACCGCACCGGCCGACGCAGCCCCCGGTGCCGTCGGCGCGGCGACGATCGTCGCCCGACTGACCGGCCCCGGTGCCATGAACGACACGGTCGGACGGCACAACATCGTCGGCACCGACCTGGGCGTCATGTGGGACAACGGCCACGGCGAGATCCTGACCGCCTTCGGCGACACCCAGTCCTTCAACGGCTGGTCACTGCTCTACGGCGAGCTGTTCTACTGGCGCTCGAATGTGTTGCTGCGCAGCCGCGACCACTACCTGGCCGACGGCATGAGCTTCTCCAGCCACGCCGGCCGTCCGGGACACGCCAAACGACTGCTCAAGCCGAACGTCCGGCGTGAGGTCACCATCATCCCGACCGCGGGTGTCGCCGCCAACGGCGCGCAGTACATGACCGTCATGTCGGTGAAGAAGTGGGCCAGTCCCGGTATCTGGCAGACCAATTGGTCCGGCCTGGTGAAGTCCACCGACAACGGCCAGAACTGGAAGGCCGTCGATGCGTTCCGGCCCAACGGTGGCGGCAACCGGAAGTTCCAGATGGGCGCCTTCCTCAAGGTCGGCAAGACGCTCTACTACTACGGCACCCCCGATGGCCGTTGGGGCGCGGTCTATCTCGCTCGCGTCGACGAGAAGGACATCGAGAAGCTCGGCAAGTGGGAGTACTTCTCCTACGGCCGCTGGGTGCGCAACAACCCGGGATCGGCGACACCGGTGATGCCGGCGCCGACCGGTGAACTGTCGGTCGCCTGGAATGACTACCTGGGCAAGTACATCTCGCTGGCCCAGGCCGACAACGGCGCGATGCTGCGTACCGCCGACAGCCCGATGGGTCCGTGGTCTCGCGGACAGCTGATCGCCCCGTCGTCGGACCCCTATACCGGCTACGCCCCCTACATCCATCCATGGTCGAAGGGCAGCACCCTCTACTTCACCTACTCGATCTCGCTGGGCTATCAGGTCTACCTGATGCGTCTACAGCTACGTAAGTAGCGAATACAGACGTTCGCGCGACGGCAGGCCGGGACCGGTAGACGGCCCCGGCCCGCCGTCGCATTTGCGAGGACTACCGGGCGAGCAGTGCGGTCATCTCGTCGATCTCGCGCTGTTGTGCCGTCCGGATACGTTGCGCCAGCGCCTTCGTCGCCGCGTCGGCACCGTCGGCGATCTCGGTGTCGGCCATGGCGATCGCACCCCGATGGTGCTCGATCATCGCCGTCAGCCACAGGCGATCGAACGCGGCCCCGGACGCGGCGCGCAGGGCGGCCATCTGCTCAGCCGTCATCATCCCAGGCATCCCAGGCATGCCGGGCATTTGAGACATGCTCGGCATCTGAGACATATGGGGCATCCCCGAGCCGTGCCCGCCATGTCCGTCGCCGTGCCCACCGGCGGGCATTCCCCACGCCTTGAGCCGTGCGTTCATCTCGTCGATCTCCGGTTGCTGTGCGTTGCTGATGGCGGCCGCGAGGCGTCGAACATCGGCGTTCTCGGTATGACCGTCGACCAGCGCGGCCATCTCCACCGCCTGCCGGTGATGCGGAATCATCATCATGGTGAACTGGGTATCGGCGTGATTGTGCGTTCCGGTTTCGGTGTGCTGTGCCGTCGAGGCCGCACCGGTGTCGTCGGAGTCCGACGACGAACAGCCGGCGATGGCGACGGCCAGACCGAATGCGACGACCGCCGCCGCAGTTCGGCGAACGGCGGGGTTCTGGTAGATGGTCATATCTGTTTTCCTTGTCTGTACAGGTGGATTCGGGCAGATCTGGACGACCGGACGGACCGGCCGAAGGATCTGCTCAGCAACGAATCACCCGCAGCACAAGGTGTGAGGGGATCGCCCACGGTGGCGGGCGACCGAGGACGGTGAGCACCCCGAAGCCGGGACGGATG
This sequence comes from Gordonia heveisoli, assembly GCF_030315745.1. Taxonomy (GTDB): domain Bacteria; phylum Actinomycetota; class Actinomycetes; order Mycobacteriales; family Mycobacteriaceae; genus Gordonia. The sequence goes on from NZ_JASXSH010000001.1 coordinate 3,648, forward strand.
ATCGGCACCAACGGTGCGAACCCCCAGACCAGCGGTACCAGCGCCGGATGTGGCGGGTCGGCGTCGTCGGCTCGCAGGTATGTGCAGTCGTGCAGATGTCCGGCGCAACCGTCGTCCGCGGTCATCGTCGCCGTCGCATGATCTCGGTCGGCAGTCATCTCCGCCCGGATGGGCGACCACCCATGGTGGTGGCTGACGACGATCGACGGTACCGGCCTGGGTTGGGTCGACGCAGATGCAGGCGAACACGCCGCGACCACCACGTGCATCAACGGAATCACGAGCACCAGTCCGAGAAGAGCGAACCGCACCGGGGAACGAGCGCCAGCCCACCGGCGCACGCGTATCCACCTGGCGCTCACCATGTCACCCCGCGGCGGAGACCCTGTCCTCGAAGCCGGCGTCCGGATCTGATTCGGCGGCCCGGCGGCGGGCCCTGGGTATCAGCCAGCGGCGATCGATCAACCGGTAGGCGACGATGACCGCAGCGGCCAGCGCCCATCCGAGCAGAATGTCGAAGACATAGTGCTCGGCGGTGTACACCAGCGCAAAGGCCATCGCCCACGCGTAACCCATGAACAATATTCTGCCCAATGCCTTGACCCGAGGCCACATGAACAGGGCGACGAGCATCGTCAGCCCGGCGTGCAGCGACGGTATCGCCGCCACCAGGTTGGACTTGCCCTGACCGGTCTCAACGATATGCGCCACGCCGATGCCGAGGTACTCCCAGCCGCGCGCCGAGATGCGTTCGACGTAGGGCAATGCGCCCTCGTGGGTGGGCTCGACATCGCCGAGCAGGTTGCCCGCCGTCGGACCGTCCTCGTACATGCAGATCGGATCGTGCGGATGGTCGGCGACCTCGACCGGGGTACAGCGCGCGGCCGCCCACGGCGGCGCCGCCGGAACCAGGGTGTATCCGACGAGCGCAAGGAAGGAGGTCGCGATGAAACAGGCCGCATACCGCCGCCACGCCGCACGATCACGCAGCCACAGCACCCCGGCCACCGCGTACGGAACGATGAAATACGACATGTAGACGACCGAGACCAGGACTTCCCACCACGGCGCGGTCGCCTGCTTGAGATGGGTTTGCAGCCACGCGGTCGGGTTCACGCCGAACATCGCATGATCGGCGTCGACGGCCAGATGCCACTGCACCGGCATGTCGATGACCTCGGCGAACTGCCGGACCAGGTCGTAGAGCACCAGGATCAGCGCGAAGGGCAACCAGTCGATGATGACGGTGATCATCTTGCGCCGGCCGATGCAGTTGGCCAGCAGGCCGAGGCACATGATGACCAGCAGACTGGTGCGATCCAGGGCCAGACCCCACAGATAGAACTCGACACCCACGACCACCAACCAGGCGGCGATGGCGATGCGCCGGACGGTGGTCAGGTCGCGGCGCTTGGCCGGTTCGGCATCCATCTCCGCGGCGGCAGCCAGGTCGTCGAGGACCGGCGCCATCTCCGGCGGGTCCGCATCCGGACTGCCCACCGCGGTGGCGGTGTCCGACCGGGTGCCGGTGACCTGATCGTCGCGGGGTTCGTCGGGAGCGTCCTCCGGAGTCCGATCATCGGGCTGCGCGCCGCCGATCGCCTCGTCAACACTCACCGAAAACATCCCTCTGTCTGTCTTGGCCCCCGCCGGAGTCCCCACCGTTTGTTCCGGCCAGTGTAGTGGCCCCCGCCGACGCGGCGGCCGTCCGCCTGACGCAGATGGTCCCCACGACCGGCCCGCCGCCCCTACCATGGGTGGCACACATCACAGTCCGTCTCGACAACCGAGCTTCGGGGTTCGCCCGGGCCGGGAGATCAGGAGGTCGGGTGCCCAGCCGGTATCTGCGCTATGGCGATCAGCGCTACATCATCACCAGGGAGGCCGAGGCCCGTCTGCATCGGACCCTCGACGCGGTCTACGCGACCGGTAGCTCCGGCCACCAGTGGCTGAACCTTTACCACGACAGCGTGGCACCCTGCCGCCTGTTGATCGCGCCCGGCGTCCCGATCTCCATCGAGACCGAACCCGACCCCGGCGACTGAGACGGCCCCGCCCGCAGACGGCATCGCCCGCACAGTTGTCGGCGCCCCTCGATATCGTTGTCGTATGCGCATCGGAGCCCACCTTCGCGAAGACGAGAATCCCCTGGAGACCGCCGCCGAACTCGGTATCGACGTGTTCCAGATGTTCGTCGCCGATCCGCAGAGCTGGAAGAAGCCGCTCCCCAACCCGCGCGCCCAGGAGTTTCGCGAGTCACCGATCGACGTCGTGGTGCACTCCAGTTATCAGATCAATGTCGCGAGCCTCAACAACCGGTTGCGGATGCCTTCCCGCAAGGCGGTCGAGCAGCAGGCCACAGCCGCGGCCGATCTGGGCGCCTTCGGTCTCGTCGTCCACGGCGGGCATCTGCGGGACGGCGAGGATGCTGCCGAGGGTTTCGCGAACTGGCGCAAGCTGTTCGACCGTCAGGCCGACAAGGGGGGTTTCGGGGTACCGATCCTCATCGAGAACACCGCCGGTGGCGACCATGCGATGGCACGCACCCTGGAGTCGATCGACCGGTTGTGGGAGGCTGTCGGCGACTTCGACCAGGCCGGTTTCTGCCTGGACACCTGCCACGCCTGGGCCGGCGGTGAGGACCTCGTCGGCCTCGTCGAACGGGTCAAGGCCATCACCGGGCGCATCGACCTGGTCCATCTCAACAACTCACGCGACGAGTTCGACTCGGGCCGCGACCGTCACGCGAATCTGGAGTCCGGACACATTCAGCCCGACGTACTCGCCGCGGTCGCCAAGGCGGCCGATGCCCCGGTGATCCTGGAGACACCGGCCGACGGCATCCCCGCCGACCTCGAATACCTCAAGTCCGCTCTCTGACCGGGCCGGGGCGACTGTGCTCCGCGCCACGGTCCACCCTGCGCACGTAAGCGCACTCACATCGACCACGATCGGGTTGTCGGTTGATGCGATGCGCGGTATCCTGAGGTTACCGGCGAGTAACTTACGCTTCGACCAAGCGCTGGTGCACCACGCCGCAGTCCAACGAAACAGCTCAGACGCACCCACCTTTTGCCGCGTCAACGCCCCAGCCAGATAGGAACACTCATGGGCCACTACAAGAGCAACCTGCGCGACCTCCAGTTCAACCTGTTCGAACTGCTCGACCTCGACAAGGTCCTGGAGAGCGGCGAGTTCGGCGACCTCGACCACGAGACCGCCGTCGACATGCTCCGTGAGGTCAAGAATCTGGCCGAGGGTCCGATCGCCGAGTCGTTCGCCGACGCGGACCGCAACCCGCCGGTCTTCGATCCCGAGACGCACAGCGTGACCATCCCGGAGAGCTTCAAGAACTCCTACAACGCCCTCGTCGAAGGTGGCTGGGACAAGGTCGGTGTCGACGAGGCACTCGGCGGCATGCCTGCACCCCGCTCGCTGTACTGGGCCATCGGCGAGATGATCCTGGGCGCGAACCCGCCGGTGTTCATGTACGCCGCAGGCTCGGGCTTCGCGAACATCTTCTACGACAACGGAACCGAAGAGCAGAAGAAGTGGGCCGCCATCTGTTCCGAGCGCGGTTGGGGCGCCACCATGGTGCTCACCGAGCCGGACGCCGGTTCGGATGTGGGCGCCGGCCGCACCAAGGCCACCCTGCAGGAGGACGGCACCTGGCACATCGACGGTGTGAAGCGCTTCATCACCTCGGCCGACCAGGACATGACCGAGAACATCTTCCACCTGGTGCTGGCCCGCCCCGAGGGCGCCGGCCCCGGCACCAAGGGACTGTCCCTGTTCTTCGTGCCGAAGTTCCACTTCGACCCCGAGACCGGCGAGCTGGGCGAGCGCAACGGCGCCTTCGTCACCAACGTCGAGCACAAGATGGGTATCAAGGCCTCGGCCACCTGTGAGGTCACCTTCGGTCAGCACGGCATCCCGGCCAAGGGCTGGCTCGTCGGTGAGGTCCACCAGGGCATCGCGCAGATGTTCGACGTCATCGAGCACGCTCGCATGATGGTGGGCACCAAGGCGATCTCGACCCTGTCGACCGGCTACCTGAATGCGCTGGACTACGCCAAGGAGCGCGTGCAGGGTGCGGACCTGACCCAGATGACCGACAAGGCCGCCCCGCGTGTGACCATCACCCACCACCCGGATGTGCGTCGCTCGCTGCTGACCCAGAAGGCTTACGCCGAGGGCCTGCGCGCGGTCTACCTCTACACCGCGTCGCATCAGGACGCCGCCGCCGCCAAGATCGTCTCCGGCGCCGACGCCGACCTGGCGCACCGCGTCAACGACCTGCTGCTCCCGATCGTCAAGGGCGTCGGATCCGAGCGCGCCTACGCCAACCTCGGCCACGAGTCGCTGCAGACGCTCGGCGGTTCGGGCTTCCTGCAGGACTACCCGATCGAGCAGTACATCCGCGACTCGAAGATCGACTCGCTCTACGAGGGCACCACCGCCATCCAGGCGCAGGACTTCTTCTTCCGCAAGATCATCCGCGACAAGGGCCAGGCGCTGGCGCACGTCGCCGGGCAGATCCAGACCTTCATCGACTCGGAGGCGGGCAACGGCCGCCTGAAGACCGAGCGGGCGCTGCTGAAGACCGCCCTCGAGGACGTGCAGGCGATGGCCGCCTCGCTGACCGGCAACCTGATGGCCGCGCAGGAGAACCCCGCCGAGCTGTACAAGGTCGGCACCGGTTCGGTCCGCTTCCTGATGTCGGTCGGCGACCTGCTCATCGGCTGGCTGCTGCTGCGTCAGGCCGAGGTCGCCCTGGCCGCCCTGGACAACGGCGCCACCGGCGACGACAAGCCGTTCTACGAGGGCAAGGTCGCGGTCGCGAGCTTCTTCGCCAAGAACATGCTGCCCCTGCTGACCTCCATCCGCGTCACCGTCGAGAACGTCGATAATGACTTGATGGAGCTCGACGAAGCCGCCTTCTGATCCGCCCTACCATCTCGGGGTGTAAGTAGGTTGAAACTCCCGCCGACACAGCGTCATCGTGTCGGCGGGAGTTTTGTCGGTACACCCCGATTCCCCGATGTCCTGGGATTCCTTCCGACGCCGAGGATCCCAGTAGGCTCGGTTGCCATGGATATGCAGGCGCTACGGCGCCACCCCGACATCGAGGGCCCAGGGCTGGTGGCCGCCGATGCCGCCGACCGCCTGATCCTCGACGAGGCGACCGAACTCATCACGGCGGCTCCCGACGATTCGGTCGTCGTCATCGACGACAACTACGGCGCGCTGACGCTGGGCGCCGCCGGCGTGGGTGCCGTCGGGATCCGCACCCACCAGGATGTGATCACCGGCGAGCGGGCCCTGGCCGCGAATGCGGGGAAGCTGGACATGGCCGGGTTCCGAAGTCTGACTCTCGGTCCGCCGACCGTCGTCGGCGCCCGTGTGGTGCTCATGCGGCTGCCGCGGTCGTTGGATCGGCTGGCCGAGGTCGCCGCCCTGGTCGCCGCCCACGCAGATCCCGACGTCGTGGTCGTCGCCGGTGGCCGCATCAAACACATGACGCCGCAGATGAATTCGGTACTCGCCGACGTCTTCGGCCGCGTCGACGTGAGCCACGCGCGGCAGAAGTCTCGCGTCCTGTTCGCACGTCATCCGCAGCGGGCCCGGGCCGTCGACCTGCTCGCCGCGTGGCCCCGACAGCACCGGCACGACGATCTGGATCTGACCGTCGTCGCCCATGGCGGGGTGTTCGCCGGGACGAAGGTCGACATCGGGACGCGCTTGCTGCTGAGCACCCTCGACGACGCGCTTCCGAACGCCGACTCCGCGATCGACCTCGCTTGCGGCAGTGGGATTCTGGCATCGTGGCTGGCCCGACGACGACCACACCTGAGGGTGGTGGCGACCGATCGATCGGCGGCCGCTGTCGCCTCGGCTCGGGCAACGGCGACGGTCAACGGTGTTGCCGGCCGAGTTCGGGTCACCCAAGCCGATGGCACCGAGAACGTGGAAGCCGGCGCCGCGGAGCTGATCGTGCTCAATCCGCCGTTCCACAGCGACGCCGCGCTCTCGGCGGGTATCGCACATCATCTCTTCGAAGACGCCGCCCGCGCACTCGCCCCCGGCGGCGAGCTGTGGTGCGTCTGGAATTCACCTCTGCGCTATCGACCCGAACTGGAGCGCACTGTCGGCACCACCCGACAGGTTGCCCGAGACCCGAAGTTCACCGTCACCGCGTCAACCCGCGGCGACTGACCAAAGCGACACACCGTGCGATTCGGTCATTCGCTTGACCAGTCCAGGGCATGACCTGTCAGTAATATCTCCAGACATGACATTTCCCCCGAATCAGCCGCCCACCCCGCCCCAGCCCGGTGGACCGCAGCCCGGCGGCGACCCATACGGTCAGCAGCCCGGCGGGGTCCCGTCGTATCAGCCCGGGCAGCCCGCACCCCAGTATCCGAACCAGCCCTACCCCGGCCAGCCCGCCTCGGGTCAGCCCTACGCCGGTCAGCCCGCCCCGGGTCAGCCGTACCCCGGCCAGCAGCCCGGCGCCTATCCGGCGTATCCCGGTGGCGCGGACGGCGGTCAGCCGCCGAAGAAAAAGAAGAAGACGCTGTGGATCGTGCTCGGTTCGATCGGTGGCGTGATCCTGCTGGGCATCATCGGTCTGGTGATCATCGGTGTCGTGACCAAGGATGACGTCAACGACGCCGACGACGTGAGCGTCGGGGACTGCGTCACCGTCCAACCCGACGAAGGCGAATACGTGAAGGCCAAGAAGGCCGACTGTGGCAGCGCCAGTTTCCATTTCGTCGTCGGGGCGAAGGTCGCCAACAAGAGCGCCTGCAACGACGACGAGGTGTACCTGTCCTGGGTGAACAAGAAGAGCGAGAGCCAGGAGGGCGACATCCTCTGCCTGGCACCCGCCTTCCAGCAGGGCAAGTGCTACAAGATCCCGACCAGCGCGGGATCCTCCCTGACCGAGTTCAAGGAGATCGACTGCGCCAACCCGCCCACCGAGTCGGGCTATGCCAACGGCAAGGTCATCTCGCGCACCACGGGTAAGCCGACCTGCGAGAGCGGCCAGGTCGCCTTCTTCTACGAGCGCCCCACCCCGGTCGGCTTCTGCCTGACCGAAGTCGAATAGCTCCGACAGCCACCTCAACCGAGGAAGAACTCCCACCCGCCCGGGCAACCGGTGCGAGTGGGAGTTCTTGGTTGTGTGAGGTCCCGTCCGACGGATGCGTCTCAAAGAGAGACATCTCGTGACGACCGTCGTCGAGCGCTCTACCCTGAGACGGGGACTCCACAAGGGGGCGACTTCAAGGGAGATCGGACCATGAAGGCACTCGTATTCCACGGGCCCGGACGCAAGAGCTGGGACGACGTCCCCGACCCGAAGATCCTGCAACCCACCGACGTCATCGTGAAGATGGATGCGACCACCATCTGCGGAACCGATCTCCACATACTCAAGGGCGACGTCCCGGCGGTCGAACCCGGACGCATCCTCGGCCACGAGGGCGTCGGCACCATCACCGAGATCGGCAGTGCGGTCACCACTCTCGACGTCGGCGACCAGGTGATCCTGTCGTGTATCTCGGCGTGCGGTAAGTGCGGCTTCTGCAAGCACGGCGTCCACTCGCATTGCCTCGGCACCGAAGGCGCGTCGGGCATCGGCTGGATCTTCGGCCATCTCATCGACGGAACCCAAGCCGAATTCGTGCGGGTCCCGTACGCCGAGACCTCCGTCTACAAACTGCCCACGGGCGTGACCGCCGAACAGGGCGTGGTGCTCAGCGACATCCTGCCCACCGGGCACGAGATCGGGGTTCGGTACGGACACGTGAAACCCGGCGACGTGGTGGCCGTCGTGGGTGCCGGGCCGGTGGGCCTGGCCACTATCGCCACGTCGGGGTTGTACGGCCCCAGTCGGGTCATCGCCATCGACGTCGACGCCAACCGCGTCGAGCAGGCGAAGGCCTTCGGCGCGACGGACGGCGTGGTGTCCTCCGACTCCGACTGGAAAGAGCAGGTCATCGCGATGACCGACGGTCTCGGCGTCGACGTCGCGATCGAGGCGGTGGGTATCGGGCAGACGTTCCAGATGTGCCTCGACATCGTGCGCCCGGCGGGCAACGTCGCCAATGTCGGCGTCCACGGCGCCCCGGTGCAGTTCCCGCTCCAGGATCTGTGGATCTCCAACATCAACGTGTCGATGGGCCTGGTGAACACCGACACGCTGGGGGTCCTGCTCGCGCTCGTCGCCCAGGGGCGCATCGATCCGGACATCTTCGTCAGTCACCGATTCGCGTTGGGCGACATCATCGAGGCCTACGACGTCTTCGGCCGGGCCGCGGAAACCAAGGCACTCAAGGTGGTGCTGCAGGCCTGAGAGCCCCACGGCCCACCGCGAATACACGAATCCACCGCCCGATGCGGGCGGTGGATTCGTTTGAGAGCAGCGGGTTGAGAGACTACTTCGGTGGCATCCGGATGCCACCGTCGACGCGCACGACTTCGGCGTTCATATATGAGTTGGTGGCCAGCTCGACGACCATCGAGGCAAGTTCGTCGGCAACACCCAGGCGATGCGGGAAGAGGACGGACTCGCCCAGCTTCGCCTTGAACGCCTCGGAAGCCTCACCCTCGCCGTAGATCGGGGTGTCGATCAGACCGGGGGCGACGGTGTTCACGCGAATGCCGACGGCCGACAGGTCACGTGCGACGGGCAGCGTCATGCCGACGACGCCGCCCTTGGACGACGAGTACGACGCCTGTCCGATCTGGCCGTCGAAGGCCGCGACGCTGGCCATGTTGACGATGGCACCGCGCTCGCCATGAGCGTCGAGCGGCTCGTTGCGGCTCATCGCGGTGGCGGCCAGGCGGATCGCGTCGAAGGTGCCGATCAGGTTGATCGCGATGACCTTCTTGTACGCGTCCAGGTTGTGCGCCGAGGCGAATTCGCCGTCTTTGCCAATGGTGCGCTGGGCCCAGCCGATACCGGCCGAGTTGACCAGAACCCGCAGCGGGCCGAGCTCGACGGCCTTGTTGACGGCGGCCTCGATCTGGGCGGTGTCGGTGACGTCGACGGTGACGAAGGCACCACCGATCTCCTTGGCGAGTTCCTCGCCCTTCTCCGCGTTCAGGTCGGCGACGACGACCTTCGCGCCCTTGGCCGCCAGCTGGCGGGCCGACGCCGCGCCGATGCCCGACGCGCCGCCCGTGACAATTGCACTAGCTCCGTTGATATCCACGTTTCGGAGAATAGCCACTGGACCTATGACAGGGAACACATGCCCCCTTCTGTTCCTTCGGCACCCTGCCGCACGTCGGGTGGCCGACCTTGCGGTCAGCCGCAGATGACCTTCGGCTCCGGCTCATATCGCACCGTACGGGTGTGCCTGCCGATCTCGGCGCCGGAGCGGTGATCGCGGATGATCCGCGTGTTCGAGGTGGTGAAACCGTTGCTGCCATTGCTGGCGATGCAGTCGTCGCCCTTGGGGAACCGCAGCTTCGGCGGGGTGGTCGGCGCGGTGCGTTCCCCGGTGACCGACTCCACGTCCACGGTCTGGGTACTCCACATCCGGACGGTGATCGACGACGACGACCAGGAGGCCTCCACGAGGATGCCGTAGCGGGTGTTGTTGCGGAACTTCAGGTCGATCGCACCGTCGAACACGGTCGCCTCCCGCGCCTCGGGATAGCGCGAGATGTAATAGCTGTGTTCGGTGTGGTCGACATCTTCCAGCCCGGCGAAATACGCCGCGTTGTACAGCGTGGTGGCGAACTGCGAGATGCCGCCGCCGACCGCCTTCGCAGCCCGTCCGTGGTCGATGATCGTCGACGTCACGTAGCCCTGTGCGGCGCCACGCGGACCGGTATGCCCGTTGAGCGAGAACACTTTTCCCGGCATCACGATCGCACCGTCGACCTCGGCGGCGACGAGCCGGATGTTCTCACCGGACGCGTCGCTGAAACCGCCGGTGGTGTACTCGCTGACCAGTTCCCGGACACCGAGCCGCCGGGCCGCTGCGGTGGTGAGCGTCGGGGGGACCCGGTGGTAGGCGACCTCGACCCGACGCGGACCGTCGTCGGCGACGAGTCGCTGCGCCACCGCCCGCAGGGTCGCCGGCCAGTCGATGCGCGCGCCGTCGACACTGGCGATCACCTTCGGCGTACCACCGGACACCGAGAATCGCGCGCCGACCGGCTCGGACTGCGACTTCTTCAGTGTCGGCTCCAGCACCTCGCGGGCCGCCGGTTCGCCGATCGTCGGGACCAGACCGCCCTTGCCGTCCGCGACGAAGCTCAGCAGCGTGGCGATCTGCCCGACGGACAGTTCGGTCCGGACCCCATGTCTGCCAACCAGCGTCAGGGATGCGGCGGTGGCCCGGGCCGCCGGACCGCGCACGGTGGCCGCGACGGTAGCGGCGTCGACGGTGGGCGAGAAGGGTTCCATGGGTAGTGCGACGGGATTTCCGGTCAACCAGGCGACGCGCAGGGCGTCCGCGGCGCCGACCCGGGCGACCCGCATACCGCCGGATGACTGCTGCGCCACCGGCGACGTCCCCTGATAGTGCACGCCACCCTCGACCGCCGCGGATTCCAGCACCTCGCGGGCCGAGTCGAGTGCGGTGTCCAGCGCGGCCGGATCAACGCCGACCACCGGGTCGACGCTGTGTTCACGTCCGGCGAGTGCCGCGAGCCGGGACAGCGGATTCCGTGGTTGTTCGAGCAACCGTGATCGGGTGGCCTCGACGTCGAAGGTCAGCCCGAGCTGCGCCGGGGAGAATTGGGCGGTCCCGGCGTCGGTGGTCACGATCACCGGCAGCCGGGCGCGTGCGCTCAACTGGTCGAGCACCGGTTCGAGACCGGCCGAGGTGTGGTTACCCGCGTCGATCCCGGCGATGGTGACACCGCGCGCCGACTTCGAGTCGGTGAGGATCAGATCCGCCGCCGACACCAGGGTCAGCAGTGCGATCACCGCAGTACCGGCCCGGATTGCCCATCTGCTTCGCCCCCGCCGGGCACCAACGCGTGAACTCACGACTCCAACCATAGGTAGACGACCAGCCGGTGGTCGGACAGCGCTGGGCGCATGTAACGACCCCCACACAAAAAGGCGCTCCGGCGGAGCTGTCGGGTCGGGGGTCTGACAGCTGCGCCGGAGCTACCCGTATATCTACGCTACTTTTCGCTTCGTTACATCCCCAGTCAGCACTTTTCTCACAGAATGTGACGAATTCGCCGATTCGTCCCGAGCTTTGGCGCCCGGTGGGCGATTCGAGGAGAGGGCGGCACCCGCTGGTCGCGAGCGCCGCCCTCCCGTCGAGCGGTAGCGGTGGGACTTTCTCAGCCCTCGATGATCGCGGTCACGCCCTGTCCGCCGGCCGCGCAGATCGAGATCAGCGCGCGACCGCCGCCGTTGGCCTTGATCTGCTTGGCCGCCTGCGCCACGATGCGTCCGCCGGTCGCGGCGAACGGATGCCCGGCGGCCAGCGACGACCCGTTGACGTTCAACTTGGAGCGATCGATGGAGCCCAGCGCCTTGTCCAGGCCCAGCCGCTCCTTGCAGTACTCCTCGGACTCCCACGCCTGCAGGGTCGCCAGGACCACCGAGGCGAAGGCCTCGTGGATCTCGTAGAAGTCGAAGTCCTGCAGGGTCAGGCCATTGCGGGCGAGCAGACGCGGCACCGCATAGGTCGGGGCCATCAGCAGGCCGTCGGGGCCGTTGACGTAGTCCACCGAAGCGGTCTCACTGTCGACGAAGTAGGCCAGCACCGGCAGCCCGCGCTCGGCGGCCCACTCGTCGCTGGCCAGCAGCACGGTCGAAGCACCGTCGGTCAGCGGCGTCGAGTTGCCCGCGGTCATGGTCGCGTCGCCGAGGGACACGCCGAAGACCGGCTTGAGCGTCGACAGCTTCTCCGCGGTCGAATCGCCGCGCAGGTTCTGGTCGCGGGTGAGGCCACCGAACGGGGTGATCAGATCGTCGAAGAAGCCGGCGTCATAGGCGGCCGACATCTTCTGGTGGCTGAGCGCGGCCAGTTCATCCTGGTCGGCGCGCTTGATGCCGAATTCCTTCGCGGTGATCGCGGCGTGGTCACCCATCGACATACCGGTGCGCGGCTCCCCGTTGCGCGGGATCTCGATGCCGAGTTTGGGCAGCAGCTTCAGCGCGCCGAGCGCCTGATCCTTCGTGCTGCGCGCCCGGTTGACCTCCAGCAGCGCCCGGCGCAGATCCTCGGACACGGCGATCGGGGCGTCGGAGGTGGTGTCGACGCCGCCACCGACCGCGACGTCGTAGCGGCCACGTGCGATGCCGTCGGCGACGGTGGTGATGGCCTGCAGGCCGGTGCCGCAGGCCTGCTGGATATCGAAGGCGGGGGTGTAGGGCGACAGCGCCGAACCGAGCACCGATTCACGGATGAGATTGAAATCACGTGCGTGCTTGAGCACCGCGCCACCGGCCACCATGCCGAGCTGCTCACCCTGCAGCGCGAAGCGGCTGACCAGGCCATCGAGGGCCGCGGTGAACATTTCCTGGTTGCCGACCTTCGCGTAGGCCTTGTCCTGGCGGGCGAACGGAATGCGGTTGCCGCCGAGAATCGCCACCGGCCGCTCGGTACGGGTCTTGGGTGTGTAAGCCACTTCGATCTCCCAGAGTGAGGTTCGGAATCTATGGAGTATTCTTACTCCTGAGTAAGTTCGTTGTCGAACGCCGCTCCCCGAGTGCGCTCGCCGAAACACCTGTGCTGCCCAGCAACAACCAAGAGGAGATCCACGTGGCCGCCAACGGAAACACTGGCCTGTACGCAAGCTTCGTCCACTCCGGCCCCGGCGCATTCATCGCCAAACAGGCTGGTCTACCGGTCCCCCCGACGCTGCGCCGCTACCGTGCGTCCGATCCGACACTGCCCGGCCCGGTGCTGCTCGGCGGCGCCGGACGTCTCGTCGAACCGCTGCGCGAGATTCTCGCCACACCGGACTACACGCTGATCCAGAACGCCACCACCGGCCGGTCCGCCGACAAGTACGGCGGCCTGGTGTTCGACGCCACCGGCATCACCTCCCCCGCCGACCTGGCTCAGCTGTACGAGTTCTTCCAGCCGGCCATGCGCTCGACCGCGGCCTGCGCCCGCTTCGTCGTCATCGGCACCACCCCCGAACTGGTCACCAACCCCGATGAGCGGATCGCCCAGCGCGCGCTCGAAGGTTTCACCCGCTCGCTCGGCAAGGAACTGCTGAAGGGTTCGACCGTGCAGCTCGTCTACGTCTCCCCCGAGGCCAAGACCGGACTGTCGGGTCTCGAGTCGACGCTGCGCTTCATCCTCTCGGCGAAGTCGGCCTTCGTCGACGCGCAGGTGTTCCGGGTCGGCGCCGCCGACGCCACCGCCCCGGAGAGCTGGGACCGCCCGCTGGCAGGCAAGGTCGCCGTCGTCACCGGTGCCGCCCGCGGCATCGGCGCCACCATCGCCGAGGTCCTCTCGCGCGACGGCGCCCACGTCATCTGCGCCGACATCCCGGCTGCGGGTGAAGCCCTCGCCGAGACCGCCAACAAGGTCGGCGGCACCGCCTTCCCGCTCGACGTCAGCGCCCCCGACGCCGGCGCCAAGCTGGCCGAGCACGCCCTCGAGCGCCACGGCGGCGTCGACGTCATCGTCAACAACGCCGGCATCACCCGCGACAAGCTGCTGGCGAATATGGATGCCGGACGCTGGGATTCGGTCATCGCGGTCAACCTGATCGCCCCGCAGCAGCTCGTCGAGGCACTCACCGAACGTGGTGCACTGCGGTCGGGTGGCGCGGTCATCGACGTCTCGTCGATCGCGGGTATCGCGGGCAACCGCGGCCAGACCAACTACGGCGCCTCCAAGGCCGGCGTCATCGGACTCGTCGACGCCTACGCCCCGACCCTGGCCGAGAAGGGCATCACTATCAACGCCGTCGCCCCGGGCTTCATCGAGACCAAGATGACCGCGGCCATCCCGCTGGCCACCCGTGAGGCCGGTCGCCTGATGAGCTCGCTGCAGCAGGGCGGGCAGACCGTCGACGTCGCCGAGACCGTCGCCTACTTCGCCAACCCGGCCAGCAACGCGGTGACCGGCAACGTGGTCCGCGTATGCGGCCAGGGATTCCTGGGTGCGTGATGGCGAAGACGATCACCCTCGCGGCCGCACCCACGACGGCTGAGTTGTACAGCAAGGCGGTCGGGGGACTGCTGCCGGTCATCGGGAAGCCTGCCAAGGTCGCCGTCGACGCGACGGTCCCCGATACGGCCTACCGGCTCACCGACGTCCACGTGGATCCCGATGCGCTGCAGGCGTACTGCCGTGCGACCGGGCAGCGTTTCGGCGCCACCCTGCCGATCACCTATCCATTCGTGCTGCAGTTCCCGCTCGTCATGAAGCTGATGACATCGGCCGAGTTCCCGTTCGGCGCAGTCGGTTCGGTACATATGACCAACACCGTCGAGCGCACTCGGCCGATCGGCGTCGACGAGCCGCTGACGATCGTCACGCGCGCGGAGAACCTTCGGGAGCACCGCAAGGGACTGTTGATCGATGCGGTCAGCGAGATCAGCGTCGGCAATGAGCTGGTCACCACCCAGGTGGCCACCTTCCTCAAGCAGCAGCGCACCAGCCTGTCCGACGAGCCCCGCGGACCCGAACCCAAGGCGAGCACCCCGCCGCCGCCGGATTCGATCCTGACCGTCGACCTGGGACGTATCCGCCAGTACGCGGCAGCCTCCGGCGATCGCAACCCGATCCACATGGGCAACCTGCCCGCCAAGGCGTTCGGCTTCCCGAAGGCGATCGCGCACGGAATGTGGAGTGCGGCCGCGGCCGTGGCCAACGTCGAGGCCCAGCTGCCCGACGCGGTCACCTATTCGGTCCGCTTCGGCAAGCCGATCTTGTTGCCCGCCAAGGTCAATCTCTACACGACCAGGGCCGACGGCGGATTCGACATCTCGATCCTGGACCGCCGCAAGGGATTCCCACACCTGACCGCGACGACGCGCGCCAACTGACCGTCGTCGGGGTTCCGGGGGCGAACCGAAAGTCGGGGAAGACTTCTTCCCCGACTTTCGGCACTTCCCCGTGGTGCAACTAGGGGAGGAAGCGGAAGGTCGGGGAAGAACGTTCGTCCCCCAGTTTCAGGCGGTGCGGTCGGTGCCGACGCCCTTCAGGCCGCGCCAGACGATGCCGACGAGGAGGTCGGTGGCGGTGTCGAGGTCGACGTCGCCCTCGGTGATCCGGTCGGCGACCGCTTCGGAGGCGCCGACCAGGGCGACCGCGGTCAGCTCGAAGTCGATGTCGCCCGCACCCTCGACCGTCGTACCGGCCTTGATCAGGTCGGTGACCATCTCGGTGACGCGCCGGCGGCTCTCGCTGACCACGTTGGCGAAGCTCGCCGTGCCGATCGCGACACGGTAGAGGACCCGCCAGGACTGGCGATTCTCGTGGACGAAGCGCAGGAACTCACGAATGGTGGTGCGCGCCTGCTCCCGCTGGGAGAGTCCGGGATCGAACCCGACGCTCATCGCCTCGATGAACAGTCCGGATTCGCGAGCGATACAAGCACTGAACAGCTCCTCCTTGGAGCCGTAGTACAGATAGAGCATCGGTTTGCTGATCTTCGCCTCGGCGGCGATCGCATCCATCGACGCATCGCGGAAGCCGTTCTGTGAGAACACCTTCACAGCCGCATCGAGCATCTGCTGCTCACGCACCGCGCGGGGCAACCGCTTGGTACCGCCCGACATGACCCACCTCCTGATAGAAACGACCCCGGTCCGGCGTCGCCACCGTTCGAGGATACCAACAACTTACCGAACGGTAAGTTTATCGTGGAAAGCGGTCGGCTCAGCAGTCGATGACGCCCTTGGCCCGCAAGATCCGCACCACCGAGCGGTTGACCCGATCATTGGTCAGCGCACCCGACGCCACCGCGCCCTCGAGGGTGTCGAGCACCGATCCCACCGCGTCGGTGGACAACCACAACGCGACGTCGCCACCCGCCTTGACGAACTTCAGCACCGCCTGCTGGATCGGATACCGCTGGTTGATGGCCGCCATCCCCGACAGATCGTCGGAGAACACCACCCCACGGGTGAACGGAGGACCACCGTAACGCTTCCCGGTCCGCAGCATCCCGATGGCCCCGCCGCTGATGCTGGCCGGCGTCTCCGGACCGGTCAGTCCGGGCACGATGAGATGCCCGACCATCACACCCGCGGCCGGGTAGTCGCGCAGCAGGGTCTGATACGGAATCAGGTCGCTGGTCTTGAGCTGCGACAGCGGCGGCGTTCGCACCACACCCAGATGCGAGTCGCCCGACCCGTGGCCGTGGCCCGGGAAGTGTTTGAAGACCGGCTGGATACCCGCCTTGAGCAGGCCGGCGGCGTAGGCGCCCGCGTACTTTGTGACGACGGCGGGATCACTGCTGAACGATCGGTCGCCGATGACCTCGTCGTCTGCTTCGTCGCTGACGTCGGCGACCGGAGCGAAGTCGACGGTCACGCCGAGCGCCTTGAGCTTGCGGCCGACCTCGGCCGCGATCTCGGTGACTTGCTCGGGTGTCTTGGTCCGGGCCAGTTCCCGCGGCGACGCCCCATCGATACCCAGCGAGGACAACCGCGACACCCGACCGCCCTCCTGGTCGACGGTGATCATCAGCGGGATCTTCGAATTCTTGGAGATCTGCGCGGCGGCACCGCTGGTGAGGATCGACTTGTCGGTCCAGCTTCCGACGAAGACACCGCCGATCTGTTCGGCGGCGACGATCGCCCGCGCGTCGGCGGCACCCGTGACCCCGACGACGATCAGCTGCGCCAGCCGTTGCCGCAGGGTCATCGCGTTCACCTGCTGCGCACCGCAACCGTTCGCCGGGGTGGTCGCGGCAGGCCGGCTTGGGTTCGCCGGACTCGCCGCCGCCGATGCCGGACTCGCCGCCGACGAATCGCCGGCCGTCGTCGACGGCCCGGCGGCCGGCTCCGACGTCGAGCAGCCGACGGCGAGCACACAACTCACCGAAGCCGCGACGGCGACCAGCGCAGCGCGCAGCGGAGCACGTCCGCGAGTTGAACCCATCTCACGAGTCTGGCATGTAGCCTGGGGCAATGGGCGCAGGGTCCAGTCCGAACGGTTCTGATCCGACGGGTGCCCCACCCAATGGTTCGTCCTCCGACAGCCGGTGGCAGACGCATCCGGGCACTGCGGCGCGCGGCGCCCGCGACAGTCACGTCCTGATGATCGCCTACGACGGTTCCCCCAACGCCGACCGCGCGATCCGCTATGCCGCCACCTATCTGCGCGCCACCACCGCCTATGTGGTCACCGCCTGGCAGCCCGGTTCGATGTCCCCGGCGCGGCTCTCCACGCTCTCCGGCGGAATGCAGCCCTTCATCGACACCCAACTCGACACCGGGGTGGATCAGGCCCTCGAACACGAGGCGGCCGAACTGAACGCGGGTGGGGTCGCGCTGGCCGTCGAGAACGGGCTGTCGGCGCGCGGGCAGATCGTCGAGGTGGAATCCACCGTCTGGGGCGCATTGGTCGCCGCGGCCGATGCGCTGCACGTCGACCTGCTCGTCACCGGTACCCGCGGGTCGTCGGGGCTGCGGGCGCTGCTGCATTCCAGCGTCGCCGAACGCGTCCTCAAACACTGTCACCGGCCGGTGTTCATCGTGCCCGCCAAATGCGAGAAGGATCCGCCCGTCACGCTGTGACGGATCATCGCCGCGCGGCACATCACACATCCCGTGTCCGAATCTGTGGGATGTCTGACGTAGACGCCATCGAGGGCCGCACCCCAAACTGATCGGCATGACTCGATCCGTCGTCGTACTCGGTTTCGGCGGTGTCCAGCCGCTCGACGTGACCGGCCCGATCGACGTATTCACCTCGGCGTCGGTGGCGCTGGCCGGACAGGCGACCGAGGCCGGGGAACCGGGGTACACCGTCAGCCTCGTGTCCGTCGACGGGGCGCCGGTGGACTCCGGTTTCGGATTGCAGTTCGTCGCACGACCGCTGCCCGACCCGGCCGCGCCGATCGACACCCTCGTCATCCCCGGCGGCATGGGGGTTTTCGATGCCCGCCGGGACACGCCGACCATCGACTGGCTGCGCAGGGTCAGCGCGCGGACCCGACGCGTGGTGACCGTGTGCAGCGGGGCCTTCCTGGCCGCCGAAGCCGGACTTCTCGACGGCGCCCGGGCGACCACCCACTGGTCGGCGGCCGCGATGCTCGCCGACGACTATCCCGCGATCGAGGTCGACCCGGAGCCCATCTTCATCCGCAGCACCGACCGGGTGTGGACGGCCGCCGGGGTCACCGCCGGGATCGACCTGTCGCTGGCCCTCGTCGAGGACGACCACGGCACCGACCTCGCGCAGCTCGTCGCGCGATGGCTGGTGCTGCACCTACGACGCCCCGGTGGCCAGTCGCAATTCGCCCCGCCGGTGTGGATGCCCCGCGCTCGACGTCAACCGATTCGCGAGGTCCAGGAGGCCATCGAGCGCGATCCGGGCGCATCCCACCGCATCCCCGACCTCGCGCGTCTCGCGGCGATGAGTCCACGTCACTTCACCCGGGTATTCACCGCCGAGGTCGGGGAGGCACCGGGCACCTATGTCGAACGCATCCGCACCGACACCGCCCGCCGTCATCTCGAGGAGACCGACGACCCGATGCCGGTGATCGCCGCCCGCACCGGCTTCGGTTCGGCGGAGACCATGCGCCGCACCTTCGTCCGGCGGATCGGCGTGGCCCCCGATCAGTACCGGCGCAGCTGCCGGTGACCCTCACCCACCACCACCGACACGAGCAGAGGACCTATGACCCAGATCGCGATCGTCGTCTACCCGCAGTTCACCGCCCTCGATTTCATCGGCCCCTACGAGGTGCTGCGTAACCTACCCGGCGCGCAGGTGCGTTTCGTCTGGCACGAACCCGGTCCGGTCGCCGCCGACTCGGGGGTGCTGCTCGTCGGGGCGACGCACTCCTTCGACGAGACCCCCTCCCCCGACGTCGTCCTCGTGCCGGGTGGTCCCGGCTTCGCCGAGGCGGCCCGTGACCCGAAGGTGCGGACCTGGCTGACCTCGGTCGCCCCCACCGCCGACTGGGTGGCCTCGGTGTGCACCGGTTCACTGGTCCTGGCCGCCGCCGGGCTGCTGGAAGGAAAACGGGCAACCTCGCATTGGGTTGCGGTCAACCAGCTCAGCGCGTGGGGCGCGACACCGGTCACCGACGAGCGCATCGTCTTTCCCGCGCCCGGCGACCGGGTGGTCACGGCGGCCGGGGTGTCGGCCGGTATCGATCTCGGGTTGTGGCTGGCCGGGCAGATCGCCGGTGCCGAACGCGCCAAAGCCATCCAATTGTTCATCGAATACGACCCGCAGCCACCGTTCGATTCCGGCCATCGCAGCAAGGCAGGCGCCGGCACGGTGTCCCGATCGATGGCGATGTTGACCCGCGACTCGCTCCGTCCGGGGCCGTTGAAGGCGGCATCGGCGCTGCTCTGGGAGAGTGCGGTGCGCAGGGTGCGTCGTTGACGATGGTAATTTCGACGCCATGACCAACAACCGCCTCGTCGCCGGCGCCGTCGCCGCAGTCGCTGGACTCGTCGTCGGGGTCGGCGCGGTCTTCCTCGGCGGCATCTTCTCCGCCGAGAACAGCCCGTCCACCGACCTGACCAGCGTCAACCCGAACAACGGCTTTGTTCAGGGGTCCGTCGACTACGGGTCGCGGGGCGGCGCGGGCGACAACAACTGAGATCGCACGAGCTCTCCCGGGCCGGTGTCGCCGTCGCGGCGGCGCTCGCCCTGCTCGTCTGTCTACTGCAGTCCCCCGGCCGGATCGCGGCCGACACCAAGCTCGATCTCACCGCCAATCCGATTGGTCTGCTGCGTCGCGCGGCCCATCTGTGGTCGCCCGACGCCCCGATGGGTCAGGTCCAGAACCAGGCGTACGGCTACTTCTTCCCCCATGGCGCGTTCTTCGCGCTCGGTGACCTCCTCCAGCTGCCGCCGTGGATCGTGCAGCGGCTGTGGTGGGCCCTGCTCCTCACGGCCGGATTCGTCGGCGTGGTCCGACTCGCCGAGGCGTTACGGGTCGGCTCACCGACGTCCCGAATCGTGGCCGGTGCGATCTTCGCGCTCAGCCCCCGGGTCCTGACCACCCTCGGCTCGATCTCGTCGGAAACGCTGCCGATGATGCTCGCCCCCTGGGTGCTGTTGCCGGTGGTGCGGGCCCTGGACACCGAACCCGGCAGGCGGCCCCTGTGGCGGGAGGCGGCCCGGTCGGCGGCCGCCGTCGCCCTGATGGGTGCGGTGAACGCGGTCGCCACGCTGGCCGCGCTGGGTGTCGCGGTGCTGTGGTGGATGATCCACGCCGCGAGCACTCGTGGGCTGCGCTGGTTGCGATTCGGCCTGTGGTGGGCGGTCGGCCTTGCGCTGGCCTGCGCCTGGTGGCTGGTGCCGCTGCTGATCCTGTCTCGGGTCAGCCCGCCATTCCTGGACTACATCGAATCCTCCGGCGTCACCACCCAGTGGACCTCGCTGACCGAGGTGTTGCGTGGCACCAGTTCGTGGACGCCGTTCGTCTCCTCGGAGCGGGTCGCCGGGGCCGTGCTGGTGGCCCAGCCCGCCGCGGTGCTCGCCACCGGAACCCTGGCGGCCGCCGGACTCGCCGGACTGTGCATGCGGCACATGCCGTTCCGTGGTCCGCTGGTGATCGTCCTGGCCGTCGGCCTGATGCTCATGTGCGTGGGCTTCGCCGGGCAACTCGGCTCCCCCATCGCCGACGACGTCCGAGCCTTCCTCGACGGCCCGGGCGCCGCACTGCGCAACATCCACAAATTCGAGCCGCTCATCCGGTTGCCACTCGCCCTGGGCGTCGCACATCTGCTGGCCCGGGTGCCGCTGCCCGGTTCGGTGCCGTGGCGGACCGCGATGTCGGCCTTCGCACATCCACAGCGGTCCCGGCCGGTGGCCGCGGCCATCGTGGTACTGGTGGCCATGGTCGGCGCGGGTTCGCTGATGTGGACCGGCCAGCTCACCCCGGCGGGCGCCTATCGGGAGATCCCGCGGTACTGGCAGCAGACCTCGGACTGGCTCGCCGACCACAGCGATCCGGACGGGGACGGGACCGGCACCCGCGCACTGGTGGTGCCCGGCGCACCCTTCGCCGACCAGCTGTGGGGTCTGACCCGCGACGAACCGATGCAGCCGCTGGCCCGATCGCCGTGGGCGGTGCGCGACGCCATCCCACTGACCCCGCCGGGCGCGATCCGGGCGATGGATTCGGTCCAACGGGCCATCGCCGCGGGCCGTGGCTCACCGGGGCTGGCCGCCACGCTCGCCCAGCAGGGCATCGGCTATGTCGTGCTGCGCGCCGACCTCGATCCCGATACCTCCCGATCGGCCCGTCCCCTGCTGGTGCAGCAGGCCCTGCTCGACTCCCCCGGACTACATCGGGTCGCCGTCTTCGGTCCGCAGGTATCGGCACCCTCGGTGGCGGATGTGGTGCGCGACAACAACCTTCGCCCACCAATGCCGGCGGTGCAGATCTTCGCGGTCGACGGTCCCGCCGGATTCCCCGACACCGGGCCGGTCCTCGCCGACGCCACGACGATGCCAACGGTGACCGGCGGCCCGGAAGCTCTCGCCGCTATCGCCGACATGCGGGCCCGGATGGGGCTGACGCCGCTGGGGCCGGCCATTCTCGACACCGACGCCCGGCGCGCGGGTGTCGGCGGGAGGGGACTGCTGGTCACCGACACCCCCGCGGACCGCGAGACCGACTTCGGCCGCGTCGACGACCACAGTTCCGCGATCCGCGCCGTGGGCGATCCGCGCCGTACCCGCAACGCGGTGGCCGACTATCCGGTCGACGGCGCTCAACTCGTCCGCGGAGAATGGTTGCTGGACAACCAGACCGGCCAGGTCAGGGTGTACACCTCCGGGTCCGCCGCGGACGCCACCCAGCCCGGCCAGACGTCCCCGGCGAATTCGGCGGCGGCGGCCTTCGACGGCGACCCGCACACCGCCTGGGCCAGCGCCGGACTGCAATCGGCGCTGGGCCAGTCGATGCGCATCGACTTCACCCGCCCGCGAAGCGATCTCGCGATCACCCTGACCACCGCGAAAGCCCTCGGACCGGACGTCACGAGCGTGCTGATCAGCACCGAGGCGGGTAGCACGGTCGCCGCGATCGGCAAACCCGGAACACCGGTGACCCTCGCCGCGCCGGGCGGCGCCACCCGCTGGGTGCAGATCCGCGCCATTGCGACCGCCGACGGAACCGCCGGAAACCAATTCGCGCTCGCCGAAGTCGGCGTCGGCGACCTGCGCACCGGCACTGCACTGCACATCCGTCATCGTGTCGTACTCCCCGAACTGACCGCGCAGACCCGGGTGACCGGCTGGTTGCTGACCCAGGAACTCGCCGGCCGCCCATCCTGCGTCGACGATCCCGCCGCCGACGTCGTGCGCTGCGCAGGCGGACTCGGCCTGTCCCCCGAGACTCCCGGATTGTTCACCCGCGCTTTGTCGGTACCCCAGTCCACCGACGTGACGCCGACCCTCACCCTCACCCCGCGTCCGGGTGACGCCCTCAACGCCCTGCTGCGCACACCACGAACCATCGTCGCGACCGGATCGTCGTCGGTGACCGATCCGCGCGGCGGGCCTTCTGCCGCGGTGGACGGCGATCCGCGCACCGTCTGGACCGCTCCGGAGGCGGCCACCGACCCGGACAAGCGCCGCGACCGACCGACGACCAGACCATCGGCGGCCGACCGCCCGAAGAACCCCCAGCTGGTGCTGAATCTGCCCGCACCGCAACCGGTCACCGGACTCGAACTGACACTGCCGCAGGACTACCCGGCCGCGCCGACCAAGGTGTCGGTCGACCTGGGCACCGGCGCGCAGGTGCGCAGCGTCCCCGCCGACGGCCGGTTGTCGCTGCGCCCGGCGACGACCGATCGGATCGCGGTGACGATCCTCGATCAGCGGGACCTGGTCGATGTCAACAGTCTCGGTTTCGCCTCGCCCGCGCCGCCCGGGATCGCCGAGATCGCCATCGTCGGCGGCCCACCGCCCCCGCCCGCCGACGACGATCGGGTCATCGACGTCGACTGTGCGGCCGGGATCGGGGTCACCGTCTCCGGCCAGGTGACCCCGATGACGGTACGCACCACCGTCGGCGCCCTCCGCAACGGCCATCCGGTGGTCGCGAAACCCTGTGCCCCACAACCTGTTCGACTCGCCGCCGGACAGCAGGAGCTGACCGTCAACCCGAGTGCGGCATTCAGCGTCGACGCCGTCTCGCTCGATGTACCCGAGTCCGTCGGTGGATCCGCGACGCCGACCGTCGCCGTTCCCGGCCGCGTGCTGTCCTGGTCGGCGACCGACCGTTCGGTGCAGGTCCCGCCGTCCGACCACGACCGGGTGATCGTGGTGCCGGAGAGCACCAACGACGGCTGGCAGGCCCGGCTCGGCGACGCACAGCTGACCCCGATCGTGGTCAACGGGTGGCAGCAGGGCTGGCTGGTGCCTGCCAACACATCCGGCACCCTGCATCTCACCTACCGTTTCGACGAGCTCTACCGGTGGGCACTCGTCGTCGGACTTCTGCTGATGGCGGCGCTGCTGATCGCTGCGGCGTGGCCGGTCCGCGCCGACGGTGCACCCGAGGCGGTGCAGCGCCGGCAGTGGATGTTGTCGCCGGTCGGACCGGGTGCCGCGGCGGTCGGCGTCCTCGGATTGTCGTGGTTGCTGGCCGGCTGGTGGGGTGTCGCCATCGGGATCGCCTGCGCGGCAGCCGCCGCTGCCCTGCGACCCCGGGCGGGAGTGGTGGCCGCCTTCGTCGCGATGATGACCGCCACCGTCGGCCTGGCCGCCCGACCCTGGCATGCGGCCGACGGCTATCACGGCTTCGCGTGGTGGGTTCAGGCTCCCGCACTGGTGTCGGTGCTGCTGACCATCTGGCTGGTCGTCTTCTCTCGTTCGGCCCCGGCCTCCGGGACCGATGCCGACGTCACGCTGCTGGATCGCGTGCGCGCGTCCTCCCTGGCGCGCAGCCAGCGGCGGGCCGGTTCCTCGAGGAAGGCATAACTCGCCGCCGACACCCCGATCGTCAGGACGACGGTGATCATCCACACCAGCAGGGCGTCACCGCTGAACGGGATGATGCCGAACAGCGGGAAGACCATCTCCAGCACCGCCAGATGCCAGATGAAGATGCCGTACGACCACCGTCCGAGCGCCAACATGACCGGTGAGCACAGGAAACGGAATGGTGGATCGCCGACGACCAGCGGCGCCAGCAGCGCATAACCGCACACCGCGCCCAGCACCATCTTGGTGGCGAATTCCAGTTCGGTCAGCGCACCCAGCCCGGTCGGACCGGCCAGCGGGGTGCAGGCCAGCGCGTAGGCGGCGACGAATGCCACGAACATCACCCGGCGTCGGGCGCTGACCGCGACCGCGTGCCGCGACCACCGCCCGGTCCGGCCGACGTCGACCGCGCCGGCCAGTTCGGCGAGCAACAGCCCCGCCAGGAACCACGGCAGGTGACCGAACACCCAGTTCTTGGGTTCGACCCCATCCGCGATCGGCAGCGCGTGCACGGCCCACGCCCAGGTCAGACTCACCGCCCCCAGCACCAGCAGCGCAGGGACCCGCCAGCGGGCGCGACGGCCGGACAGGTTCCGCAGGGCCAGACCGAGGAACGGCAGCAGCAGATAGAAGGCCACCTCCACCGACAGACTCCACATCTGCGTCAGGCCGGCGGTCAGCGACAGCGGGACGAAGACCTGGGTGAGGGTGAGATTGGCCAGCCACACCGTCGTATCAGCCCCCTGCGCAGCCGGGAGCAGCAGTAGTACGAGCGTCACCACCACCACGTAGGCGGGCCAGATCCGCACCACCCGATGCCGCAGATAGCGCCGGATCGGCGGATGCCCACCGTCGGTGTACGCCCGGTCCACCCAGGCGCGCCACAGCAGGAATCCGGACAGGGCGAAGAAGACCGCGACCGCCAGATCGAGACGGCCCAGGACCGGCCCGAGGACCGCCAAGTTCACCGCACCGGTCTGAAAGGACACGTGAGTGGTCAGCACACCGAGCGCGGCCAGCGCCCGCATCCCCTCGAGCTGCGGATAGAACCGTCGGGTCGCGACGGCTGCGGCAGGGCGATCGGTGCTGGTCATGCTCGGTACAGGGTAGCCGCATCGACGCATGCGGTGATGCCCGCGATAGCCTCCCCTCTATGGCAGCGTCCGAGACCACCCCGCGCCGGTGGTCGACCACCGACCTCCTCGGACCGACCGCGCTGTTCGTCGGCGCCTTTCTGCTGGCGGTCACCGTCGCCCTGCCGACACTGCTGGCGGACGGGCTGCGCAAGGTACCGCTGAGCACCGATTTCACCACCGTCGCGGTCCTCACCGAACCGGCCACTGTGCTCGATCGCTGTTCTCTGAACACCCCGTCCGCCCGGACCGTCGAAGCCGACCTGGTCCGTCAGCAGCGGGTGGTGGCGGTGCAGCCCTCGGACCGGGATCGGGTGACCCTGCAGGCCGGCACCTCCATCCAGGCCGACGCCTTGATCATCGACGGCAAACGCGTCGACGTGGACGCCCCCCGACCGGGGGCACCCGCCCGCACCCCGGACGACCCGAACCGGCCGGAGACCGCGCCCACCCCCGAATCCGACTGCACCGACTCGACGATCACCGCAGTCAAGGACCGGATCACCCTCGACCGCACCACCGCCGAACCCGACCTCGGCGACGGCGGCAGCTCCGAGATCCAGTACGAGAGCCGGTCGGCGCCCGTCGCCGTACCCGATCGCCGCGGCTTCACCTACCTGTTCCCCTTCGACCTGAGCACCGGCGACCACACGTTCTTCGACACCACCACCCGACGGTCTGTCGCGCTGCGATACACCGGCGACACCCAGGTGGAAGGGCATGATGTGGCCCGATTCGTCGCCGAGATCACCGACACCGACCTCGCCGGACTGGCCGGGGCGTCGACGCCGGCACGGCCGACCACCATCACGCGGCCGGCATCGTGGTTCGGCGTCGGGGGAAGCCCGGCCCGACCGCTCACCGCCACCCTGCACCACCGGTCCCGGTGGGAGCTCGCCGTCGACACCCGGTCCGGAATGATCGTCGACCAGGACATCGTCGTGGACGAGTCCTATCGTCTGCCCGCAGGCACTGCAGCCGTCGCCGACGACTTCGCGCTGCCCTATCTGCGCGCCCGATTCACCTTCGACGACCGGACCCGCGAGGAGATGACCCAGCGGGCCGCCGACCTGGCCCGCCCCGCACTGATCTGGGGGCGACTGGTCCCCATCGGCACCGGGATCGTCGGTGCGGTGCTGGTCGTCGTCGGCCTGTGGTTCCTCGACACCGCGCGCATCCCCAGCCGGATCCGACGTTGGGCAGAGCAGGGACATCAGGACTGAGGGCCGCGCACGTCACGGTCCGAAACGCCGGAGGCAGACCGTTACGGTCACCGTCGCGGCCAGCATCCCGGACACCGCGGCCACCACTGCGAGGGCGGCGACGCTGTGCACCGCGGTCGCGATCACGACCGTCTCACCGGCCGCCACCGCCCACGCGATCCCGGCGATCCGGGTGCGGTCGCGGGCAATCGCCGACAGCAGCGCCACCTGCAGCACCGACAGCGCTGCGCCCGTGGCCGCGAACAGCCACAGCAACCCGCTCAACGCCTGATAGTCGTCGCCGACGACGAGCGGGACCAGCGGGCCGGCCAGGCCTGCGCCGACGGTGAGGAGCGCGCCGATGGCCACCACCACCCGCACCGCGGTCCGCAGCGATCCGGCCGAGCGGGCGGGATCGGCGAGCCGCGGATAGAAGACCACGCCGATCGCCTGCGGCAACCAGAAGGCGACCTTGGTCGCGATGGCCCCCAACGCATAGACACCTGCGTCGTCCTCCCCGAGAACGGTCCGGGACAGCAGCAGATCGACCGACGTCGCGACGATCAGCACCAACTGCACCTGCGAGGCGCGCAGCACCCCCGCCGCGCTGACCCCCGCATCTCGCGGTACCGGCGCCGACCGGGCGGCGACGGATCGAACCGGCGCCCACACCACCACCACCCACACGATCACCGCCGACGCCGCCGCCCCGGCGGTACCCGCGAGCAGACCTCCGGCCGGCCCGGCCCCGGCCGCCAGCACGCCGACCGTCGGCGCCGCACGCAGGAACCCGACCACGGCGAGCACCCAGCCCAGCGCGCGGAACTCGCCGCGCCCCTGCAGCACGCCCTGTCCAGCGGCGATGAGCGTCAGGAAGGGGGCCGCGCCGAGCGCGCAGATCGTCGTGACCACGCCGGTCCGGGCCAGCATCGCCACCAGCGGTATCGCGACCGCGACCAGCGCGGCCACCGACAGCGTCGTCCGAATGGTCAGTCCGCGCAGCCCGTGCGGGTCGTACCCCCGCACCACCGCCCGCGCGAGCACCACCTGCAGCGCGAGCGCCGGGACACCGAGTACCAGCATCGCCGACAGGAGTACCGCGAACTCGCCATACTCCCCCGGCCCGAGGAACCAACCGCCGGCGAGCAGATGGACGGTGTACATGCAGGCATTGGCGATCATGGACCCGAGGGCGACCGCACCGATGGCGCCGACGAGACCCGTCGGGGTTCGCCGTCGTGCGCTCCGCTGCATTCCCCAAGTGTGCCGACCCGGCGGGCATCGCCGCACCGCGGGGCGTTTTGCACCGGGCCCGGCCGATAGGCGACGATGGGACGGCAGCGAAAGCGAGAGAGACCTTCTGATGTACGACCAGAACACCAGCTATGAGACCGATCCCACCGACGTCGGTTCCCGCATCGACCCGGTCCTGGCCCGCAGCTGGCTGCTCGTCAACGGCTCGCACTACAACAAATTCGAGCCGGCCGGCCGGTCGCGCGCCGACATCGTCGTCCTCGACATCGAGGATGCCGTCGCACCCAAGGACAAGGTCGCCGCACGCGACAACGTGGTCCGCTGGCTCGGCGGCAAGCAGGCCCCGGCCGCCGGAGCCGGTGACTGGGTCCGCATCAACGGTTTCGGCACTCCCTGGTGGGCCGACGACATCGCCGCACTGGCCCCCACCGCGATCGGCGGAGTGATGCTGGCGATGGTCGAATCGGTCGACCATGTGACCGAGACCGCCAGCCGGCTACCCGATCTGCCGATCGTCGCCCTGGTGGAGACGGCCCGCGGACTGGAGCGGATCGGCGAGATCGCCACCGCGAAGGGAACTTTCCGGCTGGCCTTCGGTATCGGCGACTTCCGTCGCGACACCGGGTTCGGCGACAATCCGCTCACCCTGGCCTACGCCCGGTCGCGATTCACCATCGCCGCCAAGGCCGCGCATCTGCCCAGCGCCATCGATGGCCCGACGGTCGGCTCGAGTGCCCTGAAACTCAGTGAGGCCACCGCGGTCAGCGCCGAGTTCGGGATGACCGGCAAGATCTGCCTGACCCCCGATCAGTGCGCCCCGGTCAACGAAGGCCTGTCCCCGTCGCTCGACGAGATCAGTTGGGCCCAGGAGTTCTTCGCCGAATTCGAGCGGGACGGCGGCGAGATCCGCAACGGCTCGGATCTGCCGCGGATCTCGCGGGCCACCAAGATCCTGGATCTGGCGCGGGCCTACGGCATCACCGCCTCCGACTACGAGGACGATCCGGTGCATATGCCCGCACCCTCGGACACCTTCCACTACTGACGGTTTCACCGATGCCGACCAGACGGGTGCTGCCGCTGCTCTACCTCGTCAGCGCGCTGGGGTCCGTCGTCGTCACCGCCCCGATCCTCGGCGCCGCCCTCGGCGTCGGACCACGCTATCTGCTCTACCGCGACGCGGTCTCGACGCCGCGATCGCATGTCACCGACGCGATGCTCGGCATCGGGGACGTCGCCCCGCGGGCGGTACCCCAGGACTGGTTCGTCGCGACGGCGAGTCGGGTCATCGACGGCGGCATGCTGGTCGCGGCGATCATGGTGGCCTCGCTCGTCTTCGCCGGGGTCGGATACGGCCGACTCGCGGCTCGCCTGGTCCCGTCGGCGCAGCGCGCCGGAGCGGTGGCCGCGAGTGCCGTGGCGATCTGGAATCCCTATGTGGCCGAGCGTCTCCTCCAAGGCCATTGGGGACTGCTGGTGGGTTATGCGGCACTGGGCTGGCTGATCGTCGAGGTTCTCGATCTGCCCGCGGCACCCACCGCGGCCCGGTGGTGGCGCCTCGCCGGCCTGACTGCCGTCGCCGGCTTGACCCCGACGGGTTCCCTGCTGGCCGCCGCGGCACTCGGGTGTACCGCTGCGGGACTGCGGATGGGTGGACGCCGTGCGGTGGCGATCGCCGGATGCTGGCTGTTGGCGTCGGGTCCCTGGCTGGTGGCCGCCATGGTCGGCGGGGCCACCACCTCGTCCGGCACGGGCGGGACCGAGGCATTCGGACTACGTGCCGAACCCGGATTGGGCGCCCTCGGAACTGCACTCGGTCTCGGCGGAATCTGGAACGCGGACGCCGTGCCCACCAGTCGTACCGTCGGTTGGGCCGCGGTCGCCACCGTCTGCCTGCTGATCGTGGTCGGCGTCGGCGGATGGCATCTGGCCCGCCACCGCGCCGGCGAGGACGGCCGCGTCGACGCGGTGCGGCGCGCGCTGGCGATCCTCGCTGCGGTGACGGTGATCGTGGTGGTGTGCACCGCCGTCGGTCCCGGTCGTGCCCTGCTGGGACATGTCGTCGAATCGGTGCCCGGCGCCGGACTGCTGCGCGACACCCACAAATTCCTGGCCTTGCTGATGCCGGCGTTCGCGATGGCCGTCGCCGGTGCGGTCGCCGCGCTACGCCGCCGGGTGCCTGCCGGATTCGCGCTGGCCGCGGTGGCGCTGCTGGTCATCGCCCCGCTGCCCGACCTGGGCTGGGGCGTCGGCGGTCAGATCCGGCCGATCGACTATCCGGCGGACTGGCGAACCGTCGCCGCCATCGTGCCCGCCGACGAAGGTGCGGTCGCCGTGTGGCCATCGGATACCGTGCGCCGCTACGACTTCGCCGACGAACTCAGCCTGGATCCGGCGCCGCGGATGCTGCGGGCACCGGTCGTCGAATCGGGCAGGCTGACCGTCGACGGGGTCGAGGTCGACCCGCCGTCGGCGCGGGCGGCCGAAGTCGACCGGCTCTTGGGGAGTGCAGGCGATCGGAACCGGCTGGCCGAACTGGGAGTCGGATGGGTTCTCGTCGAGGACGGTTCGACACCGGCCGCGCTCACCGGTGCCCACCCGGTATTCGCGGGGACATCCTTGCGGCTCTACCGCATCGACGATCCGGTGCTGGATCAGGTTTCGGCGGTCCGCCGCGCGCTGGTGATCGGAGCCCACCTGGTGTGGCTGACACTCATCGTCGGCGCGGCCGCCACCGTGGCCCTCGGCGGGGTGCGGCGGATTCGCCGGTCATCTCCGCGAAGGCGGCCACGAAGCCGTCGGCCGTCGCCGACCACGAATACCGGCCCGACCTGACCTTCGCAGCCATACCAAGACGTCGGGCTGCGGCCTCATCTTCGACGAGTTTGCGTGTCGCACTGATCATTTCGTCAACCCCGTCGACGAGCAGTCCGGTGCGCCCGTCGTCGACGGATTCCACCAGACCGACCGACGAGCGGTACCCGACGGTGGCGACACCGTGCTGGGCCGCCTCCACCACGGCCAGGCCCCAGCCCTCCTTGCGGGAGGGCATCAGATGTACTCGGGCACCCGCCAGTAGCTCATGTTTGCGCCGCTCGCTGACGTGGCCGTGAAAAGTGACCGCCGCGTCGATGCCGAGTTCACCTGCGAACCTGCGCAATTCCGGAGCCCACCAGCCGCCGCCGATGACGTCGAGGGTGACGTCGAGACCCTCGCGACGCAGATCGTCGACGACCCGCAGCGCATGCTCGACCTGTTTGTGCGGCACCAGTCGCGACAGCACGCACAGCCGAACCGGACCATCCGCCGGCATCTGCTGCGGGTGCAGACCGTCGGGCAGCGGGTCGATACCGTTGCGGATCACCGTGATGCGGGCGGCGTCGACCCCCAGGTCCACGAGTTCGTGTTTGGACGGCGTGGATACCGTGACGTACCGGTGGCGGCGATGCACCCGCGGCGACACCGTCGACTCCAGGTACCACCCCAGCCTGCCCAGCACACGGCCCGCGACCGGCCACTGTTCCCGATGGCAGTGATGCACCAGCACCGCGGTGGGCACTCCCGCGACGAGAGTGGCGAAGAAGGGCACCCCGTTCTGGGTGTCGACGACCACCTCGGGCGCGAACCCGGCCAGCCGGCCCCGGCCCAACCGTCCGGCGACCATCATCGCCAGCACCCGTGGATAGACCGTGATGCGCCCGCCGACCCGGACGAACCGGATCCCGTCGCGCATCTCCTCGCGCCGCGAACCGGGATACCGGGAGGTCAGGTAGGTGACACGAACTCCGCGTCGGACCAATTCGGCACCGACGCGTTCCAGGTAGGTCTCACTGCCGCCGCCCTGCGGGTGACAGGTGTCCCGCCAGCACAACAGCAGGACCTCGGATGGAGCACGCATTGCCGCACAGATTACCGACCGAGCCTGAGAACAAGCGCATCGGCCCTGGTCCGGGCGTCGTCTGGCCGGCAGGCACCGACCACTAGAATCGTCCGGGTGACCCGCACGCCGATGGCCGCGCTGGCGACGCTCCGACGCGCGGCAGGCCTCCTGGACGACTTCCGTTTCGAGCAGACCGATCCCGCCCGCTTCTACGGTGCGCTCGCCGCGGACACCACCGCGATGATCACCGCGTTCACCGAACAGGTCGACGCCACCGGGATCGCGAATCGGGTCATCCTCGACGTCGGAGGAGGCCCAGGCTATTTCGCGGACTCGTTCCGGGCGGCGGGCGCGCACTACATCTCCGTCGAACCCGACCCCGCCGAGATGCATGCCGGCGGGCTCGATCATCGCGGATCGGTACGCGGGTCCGGACAGGCACTGCCGTTCGCGGACGGCTCGATGGATGTGTGTCTGTCGTCGAACGTCGTCGAACACACCCGCCGCCCGTGGGAGATGTGCGAAGAGATGCTGCGGGTCACGCGGCCGGGTGGGCTGGTCATCGTGAGTTACACGCTGTGGTGGGGTCCGTTCGGTGGCCACGAGATGGGTCTGACCCACTACGTCGGCGGGCACCGCGCGGCCCGCTGGTACACCCGCCGCCACGGGCATCCGCCGAAGAATCTGTTCGGCACCTCCCTGTTCGCGGTCACCGCCGCGGCAGGACTGCGCTGGGCGTCCACACTCGACGGCCGCGCCGACGTCGTCGCCGCCTTCCCCCGCTACCTACCGCACTGGATGTGGTGGGTCATGCGGGTACCCGGCCTTCGCGAGGTCCTCGGCACCAATCTCGTTCTGGTGCTGCGCAAGTCGTGACCGAGTCCGGGGAACCCTTCGAGCCGCGAAGCGTCAGCGCGAGACGTCGGCACGGCACTCCAGCGGGCCCGGGCCCGACGTCGAGGAGTTGAGCAGTTCACCGTCACGCAGGATCGTGCAGGTCACCCGACCGCGCACGACGATCGCGGTCAGGCTGGCGGTATCCCCACCGACCTGCGTGGTGATCGACCAGGGCGCACCGGCGGTGGCGACGATGACCGGCCGGCCGCCGCTGCGATAGTTCATGCCGATGACGTCGCCGTTGCCGGTCAGTTGGTAGACCACCAGGTCCGGAGGCGTCGTGCGGGTGGGCGACGTGGTCGTCGTCGTGGTGGTGGTCGTGGTCGGGGTGGATGGCTCCGACGCCGAACTCGACGGCCCCGTGGTGGTCGGCGACCCGGCGGTCTGCGTGCTGTTGTCCTCGTTGCCGCTGAAGATGACGTACGCGACGACACCGACGATCACGAGCGCGGCGATCACCGCCAGGACCAAACCGACGGTCCGTCCGCGGGACGACGAGCCGCCGGGTGGGCGCCCACCGTCGTAGTAGCCGCCGGCGTTCTCGGCATCCTGGTCGTAATACGGTGCGGCCAGGTCGTCGGCGCGCGGCTGCGGGGTCCGCGGATCGAGCGCACCGTACTCGTCGGTGGGGCCGGTGTGGGTGTCGCCGTATTCGCCGGGGAAGGCTTCCGAACCGGGCCCGAACTGTCGGGTCGACGGCTGCTGGGGCCGCTGCGGCTGCTCGCGCGGGTCCTCGGGTGGTCGGGTCATGGAAGTCGATTGTGCCACTGCCGGGGTCCCCGACCCGTCGATGCGTCGAACGACGCATCGTGGGACCACCCGACGGCGGCCCCACGATGCATCCCACTCATGCCTCGGCGATGGCCTCCAGCGGGCCGGTCCGCGCCGCGCGCACCGCGGGCCACAGCGCGGCCAACACCCCGACGACACCCGACGCGACCAGCGTGATGACGATCAGACCCCACGGCAGCACCGCGTTCCCGAGACCCCAGGCGCCGAGCGTCTGCACCAGCGCCCACCCGATCACGGTGCCGAGCACCACACCCATCACCGCGCCGAAGATCGAGATCAGCACCGACTCCAGATAGATGCTGCGACGAACCTGAGCTCGCACCATGCCGATCGCGCGCAACATGCCGATCTCACGCTTACGTTCCACCACCGACAGCGCAAGGGTGTTGATGATGCCGAGAACCGCGACCAGCAATGCCAACCCGAGCATCGCGTACAGCGTCGCGAGCATCTGGTCGATCTGCGTGGAGATGCTGCTCTTGAACTCGTCGCGGTTCTGTACCTGTGCGGTCAGATACGAATCCGTCGCCGTCTCCAGATCGGTCCGCAACTGATCGAGATTCGTTCCGGGCGCCGCCTTGAGGAAGATCCCGAAGTTCTGCCGGGCCTGCGGGGACACCAGGCGGTCGTAGATCTGCGGGCCGACCAGCCAGGGCTGCAACGCCTCGTTGTCGGCGTAGACGCCCGACACCGTCACCGGCACCCGCTCACCGTCGGGACCCGCGAAGGTGACCACATCACCGCGCTTCCACCCCTGCTCGCGACTGGTGCGTTCGGTGACGAACATGCCGTCGGCGGGCAGAGTGTCGGAGGACCCGTCGACCATCCGGACGGTCGCGACCTCACGGGGCTGTCCGCCCAGCGCGGCGAAACCCAACAGGGACTTCTCGGTGCCGTCGTCGGCGAGGATGCGGGCGGGTACCGTCCCGAAGGACACCGACACCCCCACGCCCGGAACCGCGGCGGCCGCGGTGGCCACCGACTCCGGCAGCGGACTCTGGTTGGTGCCCATGATGATGTAGTCCGCGGTGACCCCGTTGTCCACGGCGTCGTCGATGGTGCCCTTGAACGACGATCCCAGGGTGCCGATCACCGCGACCAGCATCAGGCCCAGGGTGAGCGCGAAGGCGGTCGCCGCCGAACGTCGGGGATTGCGCACCGCATTCGTGCGGGCCAGCCGTCCGATCGCGCCGAACGGCGCGCCCAGTACCCGTCCCAGCACTCCGACGAAGGGCTGTGCCAGTGCCGGGCCGGCCAGCACCGCGGCCACGATGACCGCCGCCGCACCGGCGCCGACGGTCAGTGCCGGACCGGCGCCCTCCCCCGTCGCGCCGATGACGAGTGCGGCCACTCCGGCGACCCCGAAGATGGTGCCGACGATCGTCCGGGTACGCAGCGACGCAGAGCCTTCGGTCATGCTGGCCCGCATCGCCTCCACCGGCGGCACCTTCGCGGCCCGCGCCGCGGGCACCCAGGCGCTCACCATGGTGACACCGACACCGACGACCAGCGATGCGATGATCGCGGGAGCCCCGATGTTCAGGCTGCTACTGGGCAGCCCGGACGACGAGCTGGTGAATGCCCGCAACAGCGCCGCCAATCCGATACCGACCGCGAGTCCCACACCGCCGCCGATGATTCCGACCACGAAGGCCTCGAAGAGTACCGACCGGGACACCTGCCCTTCGCTCGCACCGACCGCCCGCAGCAACGCGAACTCACGGTTGCGCTGGGCGACGATCATCGAGAAGGTGTTGTAGATGATGAAGGTGCCGACGATGAGACCGATGGCGGCGAAGGCCAGCAGGATGTACTGGAAGATGCTCAGGAACTCGTTGACCTGATCCTTCTGATCCTGACGCACCTCGTCGCCGGTCCGGACCTGGAACCGATTGTCGGGGTCAGGGCCGAGCGCGGCTTGCACCCGCTGCTTGAGCTCCTGGGGACTGACGCCCGGCACCGCCGACATATCCACCACCGCAACGTGTTTTCCGTCGGAGAACACCATGTTGGCGGTCGCCTGGTCGAACTGCACGTTGACGTAGCCGCCGGTCGACGACGGCAGATCGATGAGTCCGACCACCTTCACCGTGTGCGGCGGGGCGTTTCCGGCGGTGGATACCACCTGGGTGGTGTCCCCGACCTTCAGTCCCGCCTCGTCCGCGGCACTGGCGTTGAGGGCGATCTCGCCGGGGTTGACCGGACCGCGGCCACCGGCAATGATCTTCGACCCGTTGGGGTTCCGGCCGTCCTCGTAGGGAATGTAGGCGGTGCCCATACTCGGGGCACCACCGGTCTGCAGCGCCTTCCCGTCGGAATCGGCGATCACCACCGACCCGGTCTGGTTGGTCACCAGCCGGTCGATACCGAGTTCACCAGCGCGCGAACGCAACTGGTCGACCACCGCGAGCGGCACCCCGGCTGCCTCCTTGTCGGCGGCGGTCACCTCGACGGCCACCCCAGGCGCCGCACTGTCGAAGATGTCGTTGAAGGCCTTGGAGATCGTCGAGGTGAAGACGATCGACCCGGCGACGAAGGAGGTACCCAGCACAATGGAGAAGACGGTCAAGAACAGACGGAGCTTGTGCGCCCGCAGGTTTCGCAGCGAAACCCGGCGCATCACCGAGGAGGCCACGACTCAGTTCTCCTCGACTCGTGCGGCGGCCGGGTCGTCGAGATGCTTCATGACCTCGAAGATGTCATCGGCCGAGGCGCCGACGAGTTCGCGCACGATCTGACCGTCGGCCAGGAACACGACCCGGTCCGCGTAGGACGCAGCCCGCGGGTCGTGGGTCACGATGACGACCGTCTGACCGAATTCGTCGGTCGCCGCGCGCAGGATGGCCAGCACCTCACCCGACGATCGGGAATCCAGGTTGCCGGTCGGTTCATCGCCGAAGATGATGGCGGGCTTACCGATCAGCGCTCGCGCACATGCGACACGCTGCTGCTGACCGCCGGACAACTCGCTGGGCAGATGGTCCAGCCGGTCGCCGAGGCCGAGTCGGCCGACGACGGTGTCGAACCAGTCGGTGTCGACGCTGCGGCCGGCGATGTCGAGCGGCAGCGTGATGTTCTCCGCGGCGGTGAGGGTGGGCACCAGATTGAAGGACTGGAACACGAAGCCGATGCGATCGCGCCGCAGCATCGTCATCGCCTTGTCCGACAGCGAGGTCAGCTCGGTGTTGCCGATGTGCACCCGGCCGCTGGTGGCCAGGTCGAGGCCGGCCAGGCAGTGCATCAGAGTCGACTTGCCGGAACCGGACGGGCCCATGATGGCGGTGAAATCGCCGGTCTGGAAGGAGATGGATACGCCACGTAGAGCGTCCACCGCCGTATCGCCGGAACCGTAACGCTTGACGAGATCGGCCGCTCCGGCCGCGATCGAAGGTGAGGTTGCATGGCCGGTGGCCGTGTCACTGGCAGTCATGGCTACCACGGTGCCCTATCACGGGCCGGTTGGCTATCCGGTAAATCCCCGAGATCACCCCGATCCCGATCCTGAACCGACGGCTACCCCCGAAATCCGTTGAGCGGGTTCGGTCAGCGCTGACGCGGGAAGCGGATCTCCAATGCATGCAGCTTCGTCGGCCCGCCGTGACTGTTGTCGGTGATCATGACCAGGGTCCGCGCCCGATAGGCCTCGAACGGATTGCTCGGCGCCCACGGCCCCCAGGCCAGCCCGGAGATGTCACCGGCGGCCAGACGCGGGATCGGTGCGGTGGAGAAGATCTGCCGCTTGGGCATCGCCCGCACGTCCTTCTCGACCCGCTGCTTGCCGCTGATCTGCTGCGCACCGCGGGTCGTCGTCCAGTAGATGCGGGTGATGCGACCGGCACCCCGCTCGAGGACGAGGAAGTCGGTGGTGTTGATGGCCAGCACGTCGGCGGCCCGCTTGTCCCCGTCGGTGCGATAGACGAACTCGCTGGTGCCGCGCGGACCGAAGCTCAGCAGTCGCGCACTGGTGCGCGGGTCCTGGCGCAGGCCACCGGCGGTGAGCACACTGATCCGCCCGGTCGGGCCGACCGCGACGCCGGCTAGGCTGCGCTGCGGATCGAGCCCGCTGTTCCGTCCGGGGAGGTACGCGCGCGGCAATGGCCGCTCGCCGATCATCGCGCCGGCCCCGCTGATCTCCCGGACGAACGGCCGGTCACCGCCGCTGACCACCACATACCCGCGGGAAGTCTTACGGATCCCTTCGAAACGGGCCGATCCGGGCGGCGTCATCATGAAACCGGGACCGAGGATCGGGTTGGCGCCGACCAGCTTCGGCAAACCGTTGAGCAGGGACTGCGCGAACGGGATCGAGGCGGTGAAGAACCGACCTGGACCGGCGAGCCCCAGATCGCCGGAGATCGCCACATAACGACCGCCGCCGATCGCGTCGAGGCCCGTGAACCCACCGAACCGGAACGGTGCCGGCGTCACCGCAGGCACGTCGATCGAGTTCAGATAGTAGGTTGCGATCCCCGCCCCGCGGGGTGCCGCGGGTGCGGCCTCGGCACGGACCGACTGACCGAGCAGACCGACGGCGCACAGCAGAACGACCGTTGCCCCCCACAAGCGAAGTCTCATGGAGGGCAACGATACCGCAGCAGACTGCGGTCGGGTCAGCTCAGGCGATGCTTGAGGCCGTCGAGTTCATCCTGCAGCGGCGTCGGCAGCTTCTCGCCGACGAACTCGAAGAGTTCCTCGATCAGCGGGATCTCCTTGCGCCATTCGTCGGCGTCGAAGGCAAGCGCCTCGGTGACGTCGGCGGCGGCCACATCCAGCCCGGTGACGTCGATCTCCTCCGGCTTCGCGACAATGCCGATCGGCGTCTGCACACCCTCGTTCTCGCCCTCGATCCGGCTGACGATCCACTTGAGCACGCGGCTGTTCTCGCCGAATCCGGGCCACAGGAAGCGGCCGTCGTCGCCACGACGGAACCAGTTGACGTAGAAGATCTTCGGCAGCTTCGACGCGTCGGCGTTCTTACCCAGGTCGATCCAGTGCTGGAAGTAGTCACCCACGTGGTAGCCGAGGAACGGCAGCATCGCCATCGGATCGCGGCGGACGGTGCCGACCTGACCCTCGGCGGCGGCGGTCTGCTCGGAGCCGACGGTGGCACCCATGAAGACGCCGGTCTGCCAGTCGCGGGCCTCGGTCACCAGCGGGACGGTGGTCTTGCGGCGACCACCGAAGAGGATCGCCGAGATCGGCACACCCTGCGGGTCGTCCCACTCGTCGGCGAGCGACGGGCACTGCGAGATCGGGGTGCAGTAACGCGAATTCGGGTGCGCCGCCTTGTGATCGGACTCCGGCGTCCAGTCGTTGCCCAGCCAGTCGGTCAGGTGAGCAGGCTTCTCGCCGTCGATGTCCTCCCACCAGATGTCACCGTCGTCGGTGAGCGCCACGTTGGTGTAGAGGGTGTTGCCTGCCTCGATGGTGCGCATCGCGTTCGGATTCGAGGAGTAGCTGGTGCCAGGGGCGACACCGAAGAACCCGAACTCCGGGTTGATGGCGTACAGGCGACCGTCCTCGCCGAAGCGCATCCAGGCGATGTCGTCGCCGACGGTCTCGGCCTTCCAGCCGGGGATGGTCGGCTGCAGCATCGCCAGATTCGTCTTACCGCAGGCGCTCGGGAAGGCCGCGGCCACGTAGTAGACCTTCTGGTCCGGGCTGGTGAGCTTCAGGATGAGCATGTGCTCGGCCATCCAGCCCTCGTCGCGCGCGATGACCGACGCGATCCGCAGCGCGTAACACTTCTTGCCGAGCAGCGCGTTGCCGCCGTATCCCGAACCGAAGGACCAGATCTCGCGAGTCTCCGGGAAGTGGGTGATGTACTTCTCCGAGTTGCACGGCCACGGCACGTCGGCCTGTCCGGGCTCCAGCGGAGCGCCGACCGAATGCAGAGCCTTGACGAAGAAGCCGTCCTCGCCCAGCAGGTCGAGCACCTTCGGGCCGACGCGGGTCATGACCTTCATGGAGAGCACGACGTACTCGGAGTCGGTGATCTCCACACCCAGCTTCGGGTCCTCGGATTCCAGCGGACCCATGCAGAACGGGATGACGAACATGGTGCGGCCGCGCATCGAACCGCGGTACAGCTCGGTCATGGTGCCGCGCATCTCGGCGGGATCGACCCAGTTGTTCGTCGGGCCGGCGTCTTCCTTGTTCTCCGAGCAGATGAAGGTACGCGATTCCACCCGGGCGACATCGGCGGGATCGGAGCTGGCCAGGAAGGAGTTGGGTTTCTTCTCCTCGTTGAGCTTGACCAGGGTGCCTGCCTTCACCAGATCCTCGGTGAGGCGGTTCCACTCGTCGTCACTGCCATCGGACCAGACCACCCGATCGGGCTGGGTCAGCTCGGCGACCTCGGCCACCCAAGCCAACAAACCCGCATGCTTGGTCGGCGCACTACTCGGATCCAATCCGGGGATCGTGGCTGCGGTCATTCTGGGAGCCTCCTGGGAGCGGGCGACCGCTCGACTTGGTCGCCGATGATGTCGTCGTAGTTGTCAGGATACGTCCACCGAACGTGCGCTAGGTCGCGGGGTGTGCAGATGCGGCCCATGCCACATCCGGCGGATTCGGTCCCTTCCGGCCTGCGGCTTCATACCTGGCCACGGGTGGTCCGCCGACCGGATAGCACAAGCTCAGCGCAGTCGACCAGAGTCGAACGGCACCCATACCCCACTCTCCGGGTCGAGGATCGCCGACCGGACGCTCCCATCGGCTCCGATCTCGGTGATCTTGTCCACCTGACCGTCGCGGTCACTGTCGGTGTACACCGTGACGCCATCCGGGCCGTTACGTGTCAGCGAATCGTTGATGCCGTCGTTGTCGGTGTCCACCTCCGCCGGCCCGAGATCCCACACCCGACCGTCGTCGTGCATCCACAGGTGATCGTCGAGACCGTCGTCGGCCTCGGCCGCAGGCACGATCTCGGGGTCGGGATCGGGATCGAAGGGCTCGCCGAAGATCGGGTCCATGGTCATCTCCTCTGCTCCGGACTCTGCGATGTGCCTGCCCGTGACAGCTGCCGGTGCAGGTCACGGGCCTGGTCCAGACGTAATCGTCGGTCGGCGGCGGCGTTGCGTATGCGGCGCATCTCACCATCGAGGTCGGCGACGGCAGCCGCGGTCAGACGGATGTTGCGGTCGTAGCTACGCGTGATCTGACCGCATAGGCCGGTCTCGGCGGCCCCGACCCGCAGTCCGACCTCCCGATCGGCCCGGATCCGGGCGTCGGCGAGGGCGTCGCGCAGCCAAGCCCGCACCTCGGTCCGGGTACTGCTGCTGCGCCGGGTCCGGATGACCGCGACGGCCACCGCCACGCCGAGCACCAGGGTCAGCGGCATACTGATCCATTGCAGCGTGTGCACGGACGCCATTGGCGCCACGATCAGTCTGCCCACCCCGAGCCCGGTCGACGCCCCGATCACCACCATCAGGGCATCCTCCGCCCCGCGCCCGCGGCCGTCGCGGATCGGGCGCGGATCACCGATCTGCACGCCGGTATCCGATGCGGCCGAAGCGCCGGTGACACCGCCCAGACCGAGCAGCGCCGTGGCACCGACCTCGTCGATCCGGTCGGACAGGGTGCGCGACACCTCCGCCGACAGCAGCCCGAGTTCGTTCCGCAGCATCTGTTCGGGGTCGGCGATCGCCGGGGCCTCGGCCATCCGCGCCGCGATCGCCTGAAGTCCGTGCTGAACCTGGGTGACCGTCTCCGCACGCGCCCGTGTCAGCCCGGCACGCACCGCCGCCAGGCGGTCGGCCCGCCCCCGATCGCGGTTCTCCACCAGCGCGCGGCGTCGGCGCTGCAGATCGGCGATCATGGTGCCGTCGCGATCCGTGGACTCCTCGGCGAGGAGATCGTCGACGGATGACCGGGCGGCCGCACTCGCCGCCTCGGCCCGACGCTGTGCCAGGGGCGCGTCGAGTTCCTCGCGTAGCCAGGCGACCAGGTCGGGTATCCCCGATCCGGTCGGCTCCCCGGCGCGGGCGGCCAACGCCGACACCGCGAAGATCGGCAGCGCCCCAGAGGGGTCGAGGGCATCGCGATGTGCGCGGGCGATCCGCGGCCAGTCCCAGAAAGCGTCGATCTTGGCGCACACGACCCCGACCGTGCCGTATGCCGCCCGCAGCGCAGCCAGTCTCCGGCGTTCCTCCTCACCTACCGCGGACATCGGATCGACGACGAACACCGCGACCCCGACACCATCTGCGACACCGACAGCGGCGGAGCGCGACTCATCCGGCCCGACGATCAGCTCCAGCCGATCGTCGAGTTCGGCACATGCGGCGACCAGTGTCCGGACCCCGACACCTTCGGCGCCGACGATCAGTACCCGCGACCCCTCCGCGACCATCGCTACCGGCTCCCCGAGAGAAGCGATTCGGCCCGGTCACGGTCGACGTCGGCCGCGGCCGCATCTTCCAGCGCACCGCGCAGCTCGACGCCACGCCAGTACCGCGCCGCCGGTTCGCAGGCCGTGATCGGCGCCGCCAGCGCCCCGATCCCGCTCGCCCGACGCAGCACCCGGGTCAGGGTCGGCGCGTCCAGCGGGACCGGGTCGTCGGGATCGGCGTCGGCGAGCAGGGTCAGCGCGAGGTCGATGCCGTATTGGTCGAGGTGCCGGAGCATCGCGACCCGGGTGCGGTACTCGGCCGACTCGGTGGGCACGGCCAGGAACTGCCCCACCATCGAGGGCATCACCAGCCCGGACCGCGCCCAGCACCCCAGCGTCGCCATCTCGTCCGCGGTCACCTCCGCGCAGGCCAGCAACGCCGACACCGGGAGCACCGGCAGCCCGAGGCGATGCGCCGCCTCGGCAGCCACCTCCTGCGCCACCGCCCATTCCCCATGTGTGTCGGCCCGGCCCAGCACGACGATCCGTCGATCGGCGGGCAATGCGGCGATCGCGTCACGATCGGCGGCGCGCGGTGGTCCGGGCAGTACATACAGCCAGATGTCGGTGTCCTCGGGGCGAGCCGGGTCGGCGATGAACGCGTGCATCGGCGACAGCCGTTCCCGAACTGCCCTGGCCATCGTGTCGCGGCCGACGCCGGGGCGGCCGCCGACCTCGATCCGCAGCGGACCCCGATATCGACGTCCCGCCTCCTCCAGGATCGGCCGTAGCGGCGACGTCGCACCGACCAGGCTCGACAGCCTCCCCGCCGCCGCGCTCGCCAACAGCGCAGCGGCCGGATCGGCCGTCCCCATTCCCTGCACCGCGCACCCCCACGTGGTCGTCACCGACGTCATCTCGGTGTCCGGAAGATTAGCCGCTGAACGCGACTTCGGCGCCCAGACCTCCACATCGTCGGGCCGATGAGGAACCATGGGGTGGTGAACAACAGCGTCGATCGGTCCCGGCTGTACCCGCGGGTGACCAGTTTCCGGTTCCGCCGCGGCACCCTGACCCCCGGCCAACAGCGCAATTGGGAGGTGCTGTGGCCGACCTTGGGCCGCGACCTCAAGACCGATCCGGAGGATCTTCCCGAACCCGCGCTCGACTTCGGCGCACTCTTCGGGCGGTCCGCGCCGACCGTGCTCGAGGTCGGCAGCGGTACCGGTATCTCGACCGCGGCGATGGCCGCCGAAGAACCCGACGTCGACGTGATCGCCGTCGAGGTCTACAAGCCGGGGCTGGCCCAGCTACTCGGGCTGGTCGACCGCAACGGCCTGA
Source organism: Gordonia heveisoli (assembly GCF_030315745.1). Classification (GTDB taxonomy): domain Bacteria; phylum Actinomycetota; class Actinomycetes; order Mycobacteriales; family Mycobacteriaceae; genus Gordonia. The sequence continues at coordinate 46,568 of NZ_JASXSH010000001.1, forward strand.
CCAACGTGCGGATGATCCGCGGTGACGCCTCGGTGGTGCTCCGTGAACTCGTCGAGCCGGGCAGCCTCACCGGTGTGCGCGTGTTCTTCCCTGATCCGTGGCCGAAGTCGCGTCACCACAAACGACGGTTCATCCAGTCGGGCACCGTGGAGATGATTGCCGAGGCCCTCAAGCCGGGCGGCGTCCTGCACATCGCGACCGATCACGCCGAATACGCCGAATGGATCGCCGAGGTTCTGGCCACGCAGGACCCAAATCGTCCACATCTCGTGCAACTGACCAAGCCTTCGCCCATACTCCTGGAACGCCCGACCACGAAATTCGAGGGCCGCGCCGAACGCGAGGGTCGCGACGTCAACGAGTTCGTCTACACCAAGCCGATCCCGAAGACGCCGCCCACCGCCGACGACGGTTCGAACGGAGACCGCACCGACGATGAGTGATCCCGCCACCACCCCCGACGCCCCAACCGCCCCGACCGGATTCGCCGACACAATCGGCGGGCAGACCGGCACCCGCCGCATGCTGCTGGTCTGGGACGCACCGAATATGGACATGGGCCTGGGCGCGATTCTGGGTGGCCGCCCGACCGCCGCGCACCGGCCGCGTTTCGACGCGCTGGGCCGCTGGCTGTTGCAGCAGACCGCCGATCTGGCCACCGACGGTCTGGTGGAGCCCGAGGCCACCGTGTTCACCAATATCGTCCCTGGTTCCGCCGACGTCGTGCGCCCCTGGGTCGACGCGCTGCGCAACGTCGGCTACGCGGTCTTCGCAAAGCCGAAGCTGGCCGAGGACACCGATGTCGACGCCGACATGCTCGACCACATCGAACTTCGCAGGCACACTGTGGGACTGGCGGGTGTGGTGGTGGCCTCGGCCGACGGCCAGGCCTTCCGGGAGCCCCTGGGGGAGATCGCCGCCGAGGGTGTGCCGGTCACCGTGATCGGTTTCCGGGAACACGCCAGCTGGGCGTTGACGGCCGATGACCTGCGGTTCATCGATCTCGAAGACATCCCCGGCGTGTTCCGGGAGCCGCTGCCGCGGATCGGGCTGGACTCGCTGCCCGACGACGGTGCCTGGCTGACGCCGTTCCGGCCGCTGAGCGCATTGCTGCGCTGAGCCGCCGGTCGCCACGTCGCGACACACACGTCCGCCTCAGGCATCACTCAGGCAACACTGAGACAATCGGACGTCGCAGTACACGAAAGGAACCAGCGTGTTCGGAGCCATCGGCACATTCGTCTATCGGATGCGCTTCGCCGTCATCGCGGTTCTGGTCGCCATGATGGCGGGCCTGGGACTGTTCGGACTCGATCTCAGCAAGCACCTGAGTCAGAGCGGATGGTTCGACCCGACGTCGGAATCGGTGAAGGGGTCGATCTACGCCGACAACTATCTCGGCCGCGACCACAAGTCCGACATCGTCCTGTTCATCACTCCGCCCGAGGGTACGACGGTCGACGATCCCGCCTTCGGCGTGAAGGTCGAGGACTTCGTCAACGACCTGGCCGCCGCCCATCCCGACATCGTCAACCGCAACGACCCCGGCATCTTCGACCCGTTCACCCCCGGTGTGGGGCAGTCCGCAGTGCAGAGCCAATTGTTCACGCCGGACAAGAAACACGCCTTCATCAGCATCGGGGTGGCGGGCAACGACGACACGACCATCCTGGCGAATTTCAAGAAGATCGAGCCGTTCTTCGACGACATCCCCGAACGCTTCGACATGCCCGGGGCCACCTTCGAACTCGCCGGCCTCCAGCCCGTCGCGGGCAGTATGGCCGACGGCATGGACAAGGACATCCATCGCGCCGAGGTGATCGCCCTGCCGATCGTCGCGCTGATGCTGTTCTTCATCTTCGGTGGCGTGATCGCGGCCTGTCTGCCGGTGCTGATCGGCGGTCTGACGATCGCAGGCTCGCTGGGCATCATGAAGATCCTGGCGCTGACCACCGAGCTGAACATCTTCGCGCAGTCGGTCGTCACGCTGATCGGTCTCGGTATCGCGATCGACTACGGACTGTTCATCGTCTCCCGATTCCGCGAGGAACTCGGTGAGGGGTATTCGACGAAGGCCGCGGTCCGAAGAACCGTGATGACCGCGGGGCAGACCGTGGTGTTCTCCGCGACGATCATCGTCGCCGCGCTGGCCTGTCTGTTGATCATGCCGCAGGGCTTCCTCAAGTCGGTGGCCTACGGCGCCATCGCGTCGGTGTCGCTGGCGGCTTTGCTGTCGATCACCGTGTTGCCCGCGATCCTGAGCATCCTGGGACCGCGTATCGACGCGCTGTCGATTCGCACGATCATGGGCTGGACGCTCATCCCGATCGTCCGCAAGTTGTTCGGCGACGACCGCGCGAATGCTCTCGACAGCCGATTCACCGGCCGCATCAAGAGCCGTGAAGACGTCGAGAACGGGTTCTGGGGCAAGCTGTCGGGCTGGGTCATGCAGCATCCGGTGGCGACTGCCGTTCCCACGGTGTTGCTGCTGCTGGCGCTGATCATCCCGTTCGGCAACATCGCCTTCGGTGGCATCAGTGAGAAGTATCTGCCGCCGGACAACGCCAATCGTGTCGCGCAGGAACACTTCGACGAGGCCTTCCCGACACAGCGCACCGAGGCGATCATGCTGGTCGTCATCTACGACCCGAACACTGACAACGCCGATGCCGACCTGCAGGCGATCGCCGCGGACGCCAGCAAGGCACCCGGTCTCACCGGCCCGTTCAGCACCAGCCAGAACGACCGGTCCGCGCAGTCGGGCACGGTTACCGGAACCGACTACGCGATCATCCGGATGTCGGCGGGTCTGAAGAACCGCGACGACGCCGCCGCCGCCATCGATCACATCCGGTCGATCGACAAACGTGGCGCGCAGGTCTACGTCGCCGGTACCCCGACGCTGACCCAGGACTCCATCGACGCCCTGATGAAGCGGTTGCCGCTGATGGCGATCATGCTGGTGTCGATCACCGGGCTGCTGATGTTCCTCGCCTTCGGTTCGGTGGTGCTGCCGATCAAGGCTGCGTTGATGTCGGCGCTGGGCCTCGGCTCCACGCTGGGCATCCTGACCTGGATCTTCGTCGACGGCCACGGCTCCAGCCTGGCGAACTTCACGCCGGGACCGCTGTTCGCGGCGATCCTCGTGCTCATCATCGCCATCGTCTTCGGTCTGTCCACCGACTACGAGATATTCCTGCTGTCACGCATGGTCGAGGCCAGACAGAAGGGGGCCAGTACCACCGAGGCGATCCGGGTGGGCACCGCGCACACCGGCGGCATCATCACCGCGGCCGCGGCGATCCTGGTCGTCGTCATCGGCGCCTTCGGCCTGTCCGAGATCGTGATGATGAAGTACATCGCCTACGGCATGATCGCGGCGCTGATCCTCGACGCGACGGTCATCCGCATGTTGCTGGTGCCGTCGGTGATGAAGCTGCTCGGCGACGACTGCTGGTGGGCGCCGCGTTGGATGCGCACCCTGCAGGAGAAGATCGGTCTGGGCGAGGCCGTCCTCGACGACGAGCCCGACGAACTGCGCGACGGTGTGGTCGGCTCGCGTGCGATGAGTGCGGGCACGATGGTCGCCGAGGCGCCGACTTCGGTCATGCGCCGTCAGTTGCCCGTCCCGCACGGCGCACGTCGTGGTCCGGCACCTCAGCCTGCACGCCAGAATCCGGCAGCCCAGGCGCCGCCGGTCCAGGCTGCCCCGGCAGCACCCGCGGTCCCGAATCGCGCCGCGCCGAACCCGGCCGGTCCGACACCCCGCCCAGTGGGTCCGCGGACACCGCTGGTCGGCAACGATCCGGCATCTCGTCTGGCGCCCCGGCCCGAGGCACCGACGGCGGACTCCGCACCGGTGCGCCGCCCGGTGGGCAGTACCGAGCGTGCCCCCGACACCGGAAGCTGGAGTCTGGGCGACGGCGGCATCCGGCTGCAGAATCCGGCCCAGCCCCCGAGTCCGGCCCAGGCACCGCCGACCCCTCAGCCCGAGCGTCCGGTTCCGCCTGCGCCCGCCGGCCGTCCCGCCGCAACCGGTTCGGGTGCCCGCACGACCGGCCCGGTCCCGGTGCGCGGTACGACCCCGGCCGATCGGCCGGTGACACCCGACTCCGCCGATGCGCGTCTGCGTCGTCGGCCCGATCTCGGCGACTCCGATCGCGGACCGCTCGCGGCCTCGCTCGCCCCGGAGGGCTCACGCCCGACGTCGGGCCAGCAGAACCGGGGTGAGGGCAACAACATGGGTCGCGGGTTGAGCCCCGATGCGGTGTCGGCCGCCGATGCCGGTCCCCGCAGCGCACTCAACCGGGGCCCGGACACCCTCGACGCCGACACCCGCGGTACCCGGCCGCGCAATGACGAGTCCGAAGGTGGCCGCCGCCGCAGTGACCGGCACGCCCGGTCGGCCGACGACGATTCCGAGGGAAATCAGATCAGCGTGCAGGACCTGTTGCGGCGCAGCCGCTCCGAGCACTGAGGCCCCGACGACGCCGAGCGGATGCGCTTCACCGCCCGGTGTCGTCGGCCTCGCGTTCGGAGTCGGGGTCCGCCTCTGCCGGGGAAGGATCGTCGGCGCCCGACTCGGCGGGTGTCGGCCTGCGCAGGAAGTAGTCCCAGTGCGGTTCGTCGGGTTCGGCCACATAGATCCCCTCCCCCGGTCGATGGTCGTCGGCCTCCTCGACGACCGGCGCCGATCCGTTCAGGTCACGGATGAAGGTGTTGAGGAAGGCCACCAGCGGCACCGCGAGCAGCCCGCCGACGATGCCGCCGGCCACGATGCCCGCGGCGATCGCGAGCACCACCGCGACCGGGTGCAGTCGCACCGTGCGCCCGAGCAGGAACGGCTGCATCACGTGACTTTCCAGCTGCATGACCCCGACGACGATGGCCAGCGCGATCGCCGCCGCGACCCACCCCTGGGTGACCAGCGCCACCAGCACCGCCAGTGAGCCGCTGAGCAAGGCACCGACGATGGGGATGAACGCGCCGAGGAATACGAGCGTGGCGAGTGGGAGTGCCAGTGGCACACCGAGGATGGCCAGTCCGATGCCGATAGCCACGGCGTCGACCAGTGCCACGATCACCGTCGCCCGCACGTAGCCGACCAGGGTGCCGAACCCGGCCACCCCCGCCGCCGACACGCGCTCCCGGTTCGACGACGGGACGGCTTTCACCAGGAAGTCCCAGATCTGGCCGCCGCCGTAGATGAAGAAGATCATCAGGAAGACGGTCAGCAGGCCGCCGGTGGCGATCTGTCCGGCGGTGGTCGCGGTGGCGAGTGCCCCGCTGGTCACCTTCTCCTGGTTGTGTTCGATGACGTCGAGAATGTCGCCGCCGACGTTGCTGACCTGTTTCGGGTCAAGATGTGCCGGCCCTTCGACGAGCCACTCCTTGGTGCGGTCGATCGTCACCCGTAGTTGTTCGGCCAACTCGGGCACCCCGCGGATGAACTCTCGTACGACGAAGCCAAGACCGGTCACCACGACGCCGATGGCGACCACCATGGTGCCCAGCACGGCCAGCGACCGCGGTACCCGACGACGGTCCATGGCGTCCACGACCGGCACCAGCAGCGCCGAACCGAGGATCGCCAGAGCCACCGGTACGAGCACCTCTTTGAATTCGAAAAAGATCCGGACCAGCACATACAGGCCGGCCAGGAGGATGAGCAGACGCCAGGTCCACTCGGCCGCGACGCGGATGCGCGGATGGACCTTCGATGCGTCGCGGGCACGCCGGTCCGCGCCTGAACCCGACTCCGTACCGACCTCGGCATCGCTCATATCTGTCAGCGTAGGACTCTCCGGCGACCGAACGGATTGAAGCGCGGCACATCGCGGGCACTAGGGTGTGGGCTATGCCGTCGGAGAATGTGGCGCGGGCCGGCGTCGCTGAGCGTCCGCGGTTCTGGTGGGTCCGCTGGGTCCTGCTGGTGACCATCGTGGTCGTGCTGGCCGTCGAGGCGGTGTTGATCTGGCCGAAACTGCATGAGACGTGGACCCGCCTCGACGATCTGCAGTGGGGATGGATGCTTGCCTGCGTCGCCGCCGCGATGTTGTCGATGGACAGTTTCGCGCAGGTGCAGCGGGCACTGCTCAATTCTGCGGGCGTGCGCGTCACGCAGTGGAAGTCACTGTCGGTGATCCTCGCGGCGAACTCGGTCAGCCAGACGATGCCCGGCGGCCAAGTGCTCGCCCCGGCCTTTACCTATCGCGAAACCCGCAAGTGGGGTGCCACCCCGGTGGTGGCGTCGTGGCAGGTCGTCATGTCCGGCTTGCTCGCCGGGGTCGGGCTCGCGGTTCTCGGTCTGGGTGGCGCCCTCATCGCGGGTGCCAAGACGAGTCCGTTCTCGGTGGTCTTCTCCGTCGTCGGGTTCATCGCGGTCGCCCTCATCCTGCAGTATCTGGCGACTCATCCGGAGTCGTTGCAGAGTACCGGTGAACGCCTGCTGTCGTGGCTCAACCAATTGCGCAGCAAGCCGGAGAACCACGGCTTCGAGCGCCTGTCCGAAACACTGGAACAGTTGCGCGCGGTGCAGTTGTCCAAGAAGGACATCACCATTGCCTTCGGGTGGAGTCTGTTCAACTGGGTCGCCGATGTCGCGTGTCTGATGTTCGCCTGCTGGTCGGTTGGCGCCCATCCGTCGATCTCGGGTCTGATGGTCGCCTATGCGGCCGGTAAGGCGGTCGGTACCGCGGTGCCGCTGCTCCCCGGCGGAATCGGCGTGGTCGACGCGGTGCTCGTGCCTGCGCTGACGAGTGCCGGGATGCCGCTGCCCGACGCGATCACGGCGGTGCTGATCTATCGCATGATCAGTTACGTGCTCGTCGCGATCATCGGCTGGGTGGTGATCGGTTTCATGTTCCGCCATCGCATCAAGGCCGGATCGTCGATCGAGGGGGAGATCGACCTCGATGAACGGGAATCCGCGACACAGCCGGATACTTCTGGGGCTGCCGGGACATCTGAGGTCTCCGATCCGAACGGCGACGACGATCCGTCATCGACCGATCGAACGAAAGATCTTCCCTAGACCGGCTTCGAGCTGGTCGCAGCACCGTCGGACCGGCTAGGTTATCGATCATGCCGAGTTCGCAAACGGCGGAGCGGGTCAACGCGCCCGCCCGGGGGATCGCATCGATGCCACTGGCCGCCCTCATCGATGCGGTTGTGGTGACGATTTTCGGGCTGATCGGACGCGCCAGCCACGAAGAGGCGCTCTCCCCGGTCGGTATCGTGCAGACGCTGTGGCCGTTCCTGGTCGGCTGCGCGGCCGGCTGGTCGATCACCTACGTGTATTCGCATGTGCGATCGAATGATTTCTTCGGCCACAACTTCCGGCCCGATCGGGTCGTCCCGGTCGGCCTCGTCATCTGGTTCTGCACGGTCACGGTCGCGATGGTCGTTCGCTACATCCTGCACCAGGGCATCGAGGCCTCATTCATCGTCGTGGCCGCGACCTTCCTGGCGATCTTCCTCCTCGGCTGGCGGGCCGCATTCGCGGCGCTGGCCAAACGCTCCCAGCGCCGCGACGCGTAGACCCGCTACTTGATCCGGAAGTATTTCTGCGCGACCTGCAGCGCGGCGGTGCCCGACTTCGGCCCCTCGGTGTAGATCACGATGACCTTGCCGCCCTGGATGCCGACGAACCAGCCCGGTCCCTGCGGGCCGTTGGTGCCGACCAGCGCACGCAAGCCGGGGGCACCGGTCAGGTCGCTGGCGTCACCGACCTTGGCGGTCGCGGTCATCGCCCGGCTCACCTGATCGATCAACGACCGGTCGAGTGCACCCAGTTCGCCGCCGACAACCTTTGTCGGCACCCCGTTGATGACATACGGGGCGACCGAATTGAGCTGCCCGGTCTGCGCGCGGGCCAACGCCACGCCGAGCGCCGCCATGTTCATGATCGACGCGTTCGCCTGGCCGGGCCGGTAGTCGACGGTGGTCACCCCGGCCTGGCCGGGGGTGGGCGCGCTCGCGCCGGGCACGGTGAACTGGACGCCGAGGCCGAGCCGGTCGAGCAGCATCGCACCGGCCGATTCACTGCCGCCCGCGATCCGCGACACCGCGTCGTAGACGGGGGCGAGGGTCGAGCCGATGGGATAGACCGCGTCGACGTTGATCTTGCGGTCGACGGCGTAGTCGTTCTGGGCCATGCCCTGGATCGCGCCGGTGACGGCGTCGAGGACCATGACGGTCGCGGGCTGCCCCACCTCGACCGCGACGTCGCCAAGGGTCAGCTGCACCCCCTGGTCGACGGCGGTGAAGACATTGGGTCCGGCCGGACCCTGGTCGCCGGCGAGTTGGCGAGGGCGCATCCCCGGCCCGACCAGCTGCACCTGCCAGCCCGCGGTGGCGTCGCGGATGGCCTGCCAGTAGTTGGTCAGTCCCGATTCGAGAGGCGAGTTGAGCCGACGATCGGCCATCACCAGTTGTCCGGTCTTGTTGACCCGCACCCCGGACACCTTCGCCGGGTCGCCGGCGAGGACCTGCATGTCGGAATCGCGCAGTCCGACGGTGACGATCGGCCGGCCTCCGGCGGCGGCGAGCTGGTCGCGGATGACTGCGGGGGTGATCAGCGGTGCGATGGGCGCGATGACGCGGGCCAGCGCGGCGACCGAGGCGTCGACGTTCGGGGTGGCCGACGGATCCAGGACGATCTCGGTGACCGGCTGCAGGTACATGAAGACCTTGCCGTTGCGGCTGCGGACCGACGGTGACGGTGTCGCGTCGGTACGGATCTCCCGCAGCAGCCCGCCGGCGGGCAGGCCCGGGTAGATGACCGAGGGATCCCAGGTCACCTTCCAGCCGGTCGACAGGTGTCGTGCGGTGCCGTTGCTGGTCGCCTCGAAGGTGTGGCCCTTCGCCCAGGTCCAGGTGGATTTCAAACCGAAAGACGCGGTGCCGTCGCTGTATTCGACCGGGTTACGCACCTCGAAGCTCACATTCTGCGGGTGCATCGCGGCCAGCGTCGCGTTCAGGGCGTCGGCGGCCTGACCGGGTGCGGTCGTGAACGCGGCGGCGCCGCCCCCGTCCTGACGACTCAGGGCGGACGCGAATTTGTTGACGGCAGCGGCCGCACCGGTGTCGCTCTCTCCGGACAGTCCGCAGGAGCTGAGAACGACAACGACGCTGACCGCGGCGCAAGCGGCGACAAGGGCCCGCTTGACCGAGATTCTCATGTTTACAATTTTCACTCGTGTAACACCGAAATTCGACATCGCCAGCTTCCATTCAGGAATCGTTGCGATCACGAACCGGTCTCGTCGCGCCTCGACCGGCGTCGCACATAATGAGATATGCCCACCAGCAGCCTGATCCGCGGGTCCGAGCGTGCGGTGACGACGACCGACTGGCTGACGTCCCGTCATAGCTTCTCCTTCGGAGACCACTACGACCCATCAAACACCCACCACGGCGCCCTACTGGCAAATAATGATGATTTCGTTACCCGCGGAGCGGGCTTCGATCTACACGCCCATCAGGAGAGCGAGATCGTCACCTGGGTGGTGTCGGGCACACTGGTCCATCGCGACTCCGCGGGACACTCCGGGGTGCTGGTTCCGGGGCTCGCACAACGCATGAGCGCGGGCTCGGGGGTCGAACACTCCGAGCGCAACGACCCCTGGCCCGACCTGCCGGACTCGGGTACATCACCGGTTCATTACGTCCAGATGTGGGTGATGCCCGACCGGCACGGCCTCGATCCCTCCTACGAACAGGCCGACGTCTCCGCCGACCTCGACGCCGGCCGGCTCGTCGCGGTCGCCTCCGGTGACCCCGACGTCGATTCCGCGATCCGGATCGCCAACGCGGGCGCCACGCTCTACGCCGCCCGGCTCACCAGCGGGGCGTCGGTACAGGTACCCGGCGCCCGCTACGTCCATCTGTTTGTGCCGGCCGGCGCGGCCGTCGTCGCATCGACCGGCGACGCCCTCGGCGAGGGCGACGCGCTGCGGCTCACCGACGCCGACGACGTGCGGCTGACCGCGACCACCGATTGCGAGATCCTCGCCTGGGTGATGCACAAGGGACTCTACGAATAGCCGCACCGGTTGTGCGCCGCACGGCTGACGGATCGGTCCGGCGATGACAGGATGGACAGGGTGACCGCATCTGACATCGACCTGACCTCCGGCCTCGACCTCGACTGGATCGACGACTCGGTCCGCCCGCAGGACGACCTGTTCGCGCATGTGAACGGCAAATGGCTCAACACCCACGTCATCCCCGAAGACCGGGCGATCGACGGCGCCTTCCTCGTGTTGCGGGACCGCGCCGAGGAGAACGTCCGCGACATCATCACCGCGTCGTCGGAGACCGACGCCCCCAGCGGCTCCGACGAGTGCAAGATCGGCGATCTGTTCGCCTCCTTCATGGACACCGATCACATCGATGCACTGGACATCGGCCCGATCGCCGGTGAACTGGAGAAGATCGCCGCTATCGACTCGACGGCGTCGTTGAGTCGGCGTATGGGCCGTCTGACCCGTCACGGTGTCGGCGGACTGTTCGGCTTCTATGTCGACACCGACGCCCGGAAGTCCGATCGCTACCTCGTGCACATCACCCAGTCCGGCCTCGGCCTGCCCGACGAGTCGTACTACCGTCCCGATGCCGACGGCAACGACAAGCACGCACCGACCCGCACCGCCTATCTCGCACACGTCGAGCGGATGTTCGCCCTCGCCGGTCTCGACGATCCGGCCGGCGCCGCCGCGACCGTTCTCGACCTGGAGACCGCGATCGCCGGTCATCATTGGGACGTCGTCAAACGCCGCGACGCGGAACTGACCTACAACCTGCTCACCCTCGACGAGTTCGAAGATGCGGCAAGCGGTTTCGATCTCGACGAATGGTTCGCCGGCCTGGGCACCACCGGGGATCCCACCTTCGCCGAGGTGGTCGTCGGACAGCCGTCGTTCATCGCAGGTGCCGCCTCGCTGGTCGCCGAACGCCCGCTGGCGGACTGGAAGACCTGGCTGACCTGGCGCCTGCTGCGCAGCGCCGCCCCATACCTGTCGGCGCGCTTCGTCGACGAGAACTTCGACTTCTACGGACGCACATTGTCGGGGGCCGAGGCCAACCGGGAACGGTGGAAGCGAGGCGTCTCCTTCGTCGAGGGAGCTGCGGGTTTCGCGGTCGGCAAACTCTATGTCGCCCAACATTTTCCCCCCGAGGCAAAAGCCCGGATGGACGAGCTGATCGCCAATCTGGTCAAGGCCTACCGGCGCAACATCTCCGAGCTGGAGTGGATGACCGAGGAGACCCGACGCAAGGCGCTGCTCAAGCTGGACAAGTTCACCCCGAAGATCGGCTACCCGGCGTCGTGGCGTGACTATTCGGCGCTAACCGTCGACCGGGGCGACCTGATCGGCAACGTGGCACGCGCGTCCTCCTTCGAGCAGGACCGTGAGTTCGCGAAGATCGGCGGTCCAGTGGACCGCGACGAGTGGTTCATGACCCCACAGACGGTCAACGCCTACTACAACCCGGGCATGAACGAGATCGTCTTTCCGGCGGCGATCCTGCAGCCGCCGTTCTTCGATCCCGAGGCCGACGACGCCGCGAACTACGGCGGCATCGGGGCGGTCATCGGGCACGAGATCGGACACGGATTCGACGATCAGGGCGCCAAATACGACGGCGACGGCAACCTGGTGAACTGGTGGACAGAGTCCGACAAGTCCGAATTCTCCACCCGTACACGCAAACTCATCGACCAGTACAGCGAGTTCACCCCGGAGGGGCTGGACCCGGAGTACAAGGTCAACGGCGACTTCACCATCGGTGAGAACATCGGCGATCTCGGCGGGCTGTCAATCGCGCTGGTCGCCTACCGGATCGCCACCGAGGGCACCGAGCCGCCGGTGATCGACGGCCTCACCGGGGAGCAGCGAGTCTTCTTCAGCTGGGCGATCGTGTGGCGCACCAAGACTCGTACCGCCGAGGCGATCAAACGGTTGTCGGTCGACCCGCATTCGCCGCCGGAATTCCGGTGCAACGGGGTCGTCCGCAACATCGATTCCTTCTACGAGGCCTTCGACATCCAGCCGGGTGACGGCCTGTATCTCGACCCCGCCGACCGCGTCCGGATCTGGTAGCGGCCCACGATGACCAGGCCGGGCCGGAACTCGATTCCACCGTTGACGCGGACGCAGATGATCGAGGCACTGGCCCGGCCGATCCTCGCGGCGACGATCCTGCTGGTCGGCTATTTCCTGCTGCCGATCAACAAGGACAGCGATGCCAACCTCATCGGGCTGGCGGTCGGCGCGATTGCGCTCGGCGGCTTCTGCGTCTGGGAGGTCCGACGCTTCGCCCGCTCACATCGTCCGGTCGCCGACGCGATCGAGATGTTGGTTGCGGTGGCCGCCTTCTATATCGTCACGTTCTCGGCGATCTACTTCATCTTCTCCGAATACACCCACAACGCCTTCAACGAGCCGCTGACCAGGGTGGACGCCCTCTACTTCTGCCTGACCGTGTTCACCACCACCGGCTTCGGCGACATCGCGGCCGACTCCCAGCCTGCGCGGGTGGTCGTCTCGATCCAGATGGCCAGCACCCTCGTCCTCCTCGGACTCGGGCTGCGTTTCCTCAACATCCTCGTCGACTTCCGGGTCCGGGGCCGCGATCTCCCCGACGATCCGCCGGTGGCGGAGTGATCTCGATGAGCTCGCGACCCCCGACCGGCCTCAGTAGTCGTCGTCGCCGTAGACGACCATGCCGCGAATGTTGCGCCCTTCGAGCATGTCGTCGTAGGCCTCGTTGATCTGCTCGAGGCGGTAGGTCTTGGTGACCAGGTCGGCGAGATTGAGTTTGCCCGAACGGAATTCGTTGAGCAGAGTCGGCACCTGGGTGCGTGGGCTCGCGCCGCCGAAGATCGCGCCCTGGATCCGCTTCTGCAGCAGGGTCAGTTCGAACAGGTTGACCTGGGCGTCCATCGCCGCGAAGTTGCCCATACCGGTGACGATCACCTGACCGCCCTTGCCGGTGAGCGCGAGCGCGGGGGCGAGCATCGAACCGTCGATCTCGCCGACGGTCAGGATGGTGGTGTTGGCCATCTTGCCCCAACTGATCTCGCCGACCGCGGGAAGAGCCTCCTCCATCGACGAGAAGGTGTGCGTCGCACCGAGTTTCTCGGCCATCTGGAGTTTGAACGGCACCGGGTCGACCGCGACGACGATCCGCGCACCTGCGGCCGCCGCACCCTGTACCGCGTTGATGCCGACGCCACCGATCCCGACGACCACGACCACGTCGCCCGCGTGGGTGCCGCCGATCTCCACCGCCGAGCCCCAGCCGGTGGCGACGCCACAACCGAGCAACGCTGCCTGCTGCAGCGGGATGTCGTCCTCGATCTTGACCAGCGACGCCTCGTTGACGGTGATGTAGGGCGCGAAGGTCCCGAGTAGGCACATCTGCGCGAGGGGCAGCCCGTCGGAGGTGTGCGCCCGGTTGGTGCTGTCGGAGATCGATAGGCCGGTGAGAAGACCGGCCCCTTCGTCGCAAAAGTTCTGGTCGCCGCGCGAACACGGGTCGCACACACCACAGGCCGGGATGAAGGCGGTGACGACGTGGTCGCCCTCCTTCAGCCGGGTCACTCCCGGACCGACCTTGGTCACGACACCGGCACCCTCATGTCCGCCGAGGACGGGCAGGGGCGCGGGCGAGTCACCGGTGCGGAGGTGATGGTCGGAATGACACAACCCCGAGCTGACGAGTTTGACCTGCACCTCGCCGGCCACCGGGTCACCGAGCTCGAATTCCTCGATCTGCCAAGGCTTTCCGGCCTCGCGCAAGATTGCACCCTTGACCAGCATATCGTTACCTCCACGTGTTCGGCCCGCGCCGGGATCAGTTGCCCCCAGATATTGCCGCACGCTAATGCGACACAGATCACATCCTGACTCAACCCCAGATCCCGCGCAGCGGTTTCCGGCTATTGCCCGCACTGCCGAATCGGCGGCCATGGCACGATGGCGACATGGCCGCCACCACGCCGGAGACCGCTCCCGAACCTGACGACCAGAGGCCCATTCCGACGCCCGGCCGCCGCCGGATGCGGTGGCTGATCCCCGCGCTGGTGCTGCTCTCCTGGCTGGTGATCGCCGGGCTCACCGGCCCGTACGCGGGCAAGCTGTCGTCGGTGTCGACCAACGACAGCTCCGCCTTCCTACCGGCCTCCGCCGAGTCGACACGGGCCGACGAACTGCGGGCCGAGTTCGAGGACACCGGTTTCTTCCCGGCCATCGTCGTGGCCGAACGCGAATCCGGTCTGACCGCAGCCGACCGTGCGTTCCTCGAACGGGCGACCGCACCGCTGGCCGATACCGCAGGCTTCGGTCCCGCATTCTCTCCGCCGATCCCGTCCCGCGACGCGCAGGCGCTGCAGATGTTCGTGCCGGTCGCCACCGAGGGCGAACCCGCCGACGCCGTCGAGTTGCTGCGCGCCGCGCTGGCCGACCCCCCGGACGGCCTGACCGTCAAGGTGACCGGACCCGCCGGACAGGTCGCCGATCTCGGCGAGGCGTTCAAGGGCATCGACGGTTTGCTTCTGCTCGTCGCCGGGCTCGTGGTGCTGCTGATTCTGTTCGTCGTCTATCGCAGCCCGATCCTGCCCTTCGTGGTGATCATCTCGGCGGTGTTCGCGCTGGCCCTCGCGTCGGGGGCGGTGTATTTCCTGACCAAACAGGGTTGGCTCGACCTGAACGGGCAGAGCCAGGGCATCCTGTTCATCCTGGTATTCGGTGCCGCGACCGACTACGCGCTGCTGCTGGTGTCGCGGTTTCGTGAGGAACTGGTCGTCGTCGAGGACACCTCGGCGGCCCTGCGACGGGCGTGGTCGGGCACCATCGAACCGGTCGCCGCATCGGCTGGCACGGTCATCGCCGGGGTGTTGTGTCTGCTGCTCAGCGACCTGAACTCCAATCGCAGCCTGGGGCCGGTGGCCGCGATCGGGATCGTCGGGTCGTTCCTGGCCTCGATGACCTTCCTACCCGCAGTGCTCGCGCTGCTCGGACGGTCTGCCTTCTGGCCGTTGCGTCCGGTCTATGCACCGGACACCGACGTGGAATCCGGGGCCACCCACCGCTTCTGGCGCCGGATCGCCGATCGGATCGCGGGCGCACCCCGCGCGATCTGGGCGGGCACGCTGATCGTGCTGGTCGTCGGCGCCGCCTTCGCCCCGATGTTCCGTTCCGACGGCATCGCTTCCACCGACTTCTTCCTCGGGTCGGTCGACTCGGTGGCCGGCGCCCAGATCCAGGCGCGCCACTTCGACGCCGGCAGTGGGTCGCCGACCTGGGTCATCGCCGACGAGGGCAGCATTGACGCGGTGCTCGACGCGGTGCGTTCGGTGGACGGGGTGGCGAGCGCGACCGTCGTCACCGACGGACCCGGGCCGATGGTGCGCGACGGCCGGGTGGCCGTCACCGCGACGCTCACCGACAATGCCGAGTCGTTGTCCGCACAGAACACCGTGGAACGTATCCGGGCCGTAGTTCATCCCATCGCCGGAGCGGATGCGCTGGTCGGCGGTACGTCGGCCATCGATCTGGACACCCGCACCACGGCCACCCGCGACCGCAATCTGATCATCCCGGTGGTTCTGGTGATAGTCCTGGCGATCCTGATCCTGTTGTTGCGCAGTCTGCTCGCACCGGTGTTGCTGCTGGCGACCACGGTGTTGTCCTTCGCCGCGACGCTGGGCGTCGCCGCACTGCTCTTCAACGGACCGTTCGGCTTCCCGGGGGCCGATCCGGTGGTGCCGCTGTTCGCCTTCGTCTTCTTGGTGGCGCTCGGTATCGACTACAACATCTTCCTGATGACGAGGGTCCGCGAGGAGGCGCGGCGCCATGGGACCCGGCTGGGCATGATCCGCGGTCTGACGACGACCGGCGGGGTGATCACCTCGGCCGGCGTCGTCCTGGCCGCCACGTTCGCGGCGCTGGCCGTTCTGCCACTGCTGTTCCTGGCACAGGTCGCCTTCCTGGTTTCCTTCGGCGTGCTCGTCGATGCCCTGATTGTCCGAACCCTCCTCGTACCCGCACTGACCCTCGATATCGGCGACCGGATCTGGTGGCCGGGACAGCTGACCCGACGTCGTAACGATGAACGGAAATCCACTGTGGGACAAGATCTTCAAAGACCAACGTCGAGCATCACAGACGAATCCTGAGAGTTCCCCGAAAGCAGGGGTATTCGTCGGCGTGCCGGGCTAGCGTCGGGGCATCGGATGTCGGTGAGTGTCGAGTTGGTGGCCCATGAGTATCGTCGAAGAAAGTGATACCGACGGCCACGACAGGTTTTCCTCGTTGCGCCTCGGTGGGCTGGACTGGGATCGATTTCCGTTGCGGCTCTTCATGGTGGGCAATGCACGCTTCTGGGATCCGCAGGCGATCGACTACTCGGCCGACGCCGCCGACTGGGCCGACGCCGAGCGGCGCGCCGCAACGCACCTCATCGCCCGGTCTTGCGCCGACGAAGAAGCCGCGATCGGCACCGTCCGCCCGTTTCACGCCACCATGACGGCCGAGGGTCGCTTCGGCGACGAGATGTACCTTTCCCAGCTCTCCTTCGAGAAGGCCAAACACACCGAGGGACTGCGATTGTGGATGGACTCCGTCGGCCTGACCGAGGATCTCAATCCACTGGTGACCACCAACCCGCACCAGCGCCGCCTCGTCGGAGAGGAACTGCCCACGACGCTCGACGCGATGCTCGCCGACCGGTCGCCGGAGACCCAGATCCGCGCCCTGGTCACCACATTCCTCGTCGTCCAGGGCGCACTGGCGGTGACCGGACATCTGAGTAGGCAGTACATGTGTATGACCTTCGGAATCATGCCGGGCATGCGTAGCCTGAGCCGATTCATCGCCGACGACGAGCGTCGGCACCAGGCGTGGGCCGCCTTCAGCTGCCGCCGACTCCTGGCCGCCGATCCCGCGCTCTGGTCGGTGATCGGCGATGAGATGAACAGCCGGATGCCGACCGCCTTGGACCTGGTCGGATGGACCTGCGCGCAGGCCGAGATGGCCGCACTGCACTTCGACGCCGCCGCTGCCGTGCGCTACACCGCCGACTGCGCACAGCGCCGCCTCGAGGTGATCGGTGCCGCCCGCGACGATCGCCCCGACCACATCGAATACGACCCGTCACCGTTGATGGTGGAGGATTCGATCGGCGAGGACGACAACACATTCTTCGACGGCTGAGTATCCGGTAGTGACAAAAATTAGAACACGTTCTACTGTCGTGTCGTGGATGTGAGCTTCGAGGCGACCAAACGGGAACTGACCACCGCGCAGGGCACGCTGCGCTATCACGAGGCAGGCGCGGCCGACGCGCCGCCGCTGATCCTGCTGCACGGCTCGGGACCCGGCGTCACCGGCTGGCGCAACTACCGCGGCAATCTGGGATTCTTCGCCCAGACCCACCACACCTATGTACTCGAGTTCCCCGGTTTCGGGGTCAGCGATCCGTGGGAGGGCATGCCGGTGCTGACCGCCGGCAAGTCGGTCGTCGCATTCATGGACGCACTCGGCATCGACTCCGCGCCGATGATCGGCAACTCCATGGGTGGTGTCGTCGGCATCAACCTGGCGATCAAGAAGCCCGATCGGGTGGCAAAACTCGTCACCATCGGCGGCGTCGGCCCCAACCTGCTGAGCCCGTCCCCCAGTGAGGGACTGCGTCTGTTGCAGGAGTTCGCCGACGACCCGAACCGCGACAAACTGGTCCGCTGGCTCAACGGCATGGTCTATGACCGCGCGCTGGTCACCGACGAACTGATCGAGGAGCGGTGGGAGGCGGCGATGAATCCCGACGCCCTCAAGACCGGCCGCGCGATGTACGGGTCGGCCGCCTTCGAGATGCAGCAGAAGTTCATGGCCGACGCCGACATCGCACCGTACTGGGCGATGATGCACAAGGTGAAATGCCCGACGCTGCTCACCTGGGGTCGCGACGACCGTGTCAGTCCGCCCGATATGGCACTCGCCCCGATGCGGTTGATTCCCGACGCCGAACTACACATCTTCCCCAAGTGCGGCCACTGGGTGATGATCGAGGCCAAGGACGCCTTCGAATCGGCGGTCGCAGCGTTCTTGGCGCGCTGACGGTCGACGACGTCCGCCCCTGCCCACCGGACATCGTGGGCAGGGGCGGATGTGGTTGGGTGCGTACCGACGTGGAGTCAGTCCGCCGCCACGGTGGGCGACGTGTCGACGCCGAGCAAGATCCGCGACCCGTACGGCGCTTCCTGCACCAGCCGCAGTTGCGCCAGCGCCGGGTACTGTTCCAGCACTCGACCGGCGTTTGCGAGCGCGCGCAGCGACGCAGTCTCGGCCCGGGCCGTTTCCAGCTTGGCCAGGCCGCGCGCCTTGGCGGTGACCAGGTCGAGCGCACTCGAACGGATCTCCTGCGGCACGATGACGTCGCGCACCGCGATGGATACCACCTCGATGCCGACCGGCTCGGCGGCCGTTGCCGCCGCGACCCTGATCGCGTCCGCGTCAAAGGCACTGGTGCGCCGGGTCAGTTCCGTCGCCTCGACGCCGGCGCAGACCTCGCGCAAGGCGACCTGGGCGGCGAGGTAGACGGTGGCGACTGGGTCGGCGGCAATCTCGATGAAGGCGACCGGATCGGTCACCCGCAACTGAATCGTCAGCGATACCCGCACGCCGATTCCGTCGGCGGTCGGTACCTCCTGAGGCGCCACCGGCACGAGTCGGGTCCGCATGTCGACGGTGACATATGTTGCCGCCCGACGCCGCCGGTACGTACCGGCGGTCAGGATGCGCTGCCGGTCGCCCTCTCGGTATTCGAGTGCGACCTGTCCCGCGTCGACGACGAGGGGATTGGTGAACATTGACATGGTGCGCCTCCTTTCTGGCGGTTCGTGTCACTCATGTCTGGCGTAGTCGTGTAGTTGCCTCCGGCACCCGACACCGCCCGCGGGCAGGCACAACGGCGGGCTTGCCGATGACGACCATGATCGTCATCGACAAACGCAGGACCATCGCATCCTGTTGTCCCGGGGGCGGTATGAAAAGGACTCGAACCTTTGGGGTGGGTCACCCGTGCCATGGGAGTGCATCGGATCTCGAACGCGCAGAACATGATTCCGGTACCCCGGTCTCGGCTGCTCCCCGATGCCCGCACAACTATCCATGCCGCACGGCAATGGTGCAAGTGATTTTCACACCGGGCCGTCACCCCGCGGTCCACCCCGCAGCCTGGGCGGGCAATCGTTCTCGAGCCGGGCCGTCAGCCCGCGGTCCACCCCGCAGCCTGGGCGCACAATCGTTCTCGAGCCGGGCCGTCAGCCTGCGGTCCACCCCGCAGCCTGGGCGCACAATCGTTCTCGAGCCGGGCCGTCAGCCTGCGAGGACCCGCTTCACCGCGACCGCTGTTCGGGAGGTGCTCGGTACGTGGAGGGAGCGAAATCGGTTCTGGCGGAACAGCTCGGCAACCTGCGCTACCCGATGCTGTGCCGCCTGCCATCCGCGGACGTACTGTTTGTCGACCATGGTGCCGTCGAGTCGGACATCGATACGGCTCCGGATGACGCCGATGACCCGCAACGCCAGGATGATCGGGGTGCAGATCAGCGCACCGATCCAGGAGAGCGCATAGATGATGCCCTCGACGATCGCGTCGGCGATCTTCACTCCCGTGTCGTAGAGCCAGATGAAGGGCGCGAGGAACGCCGGCTCCGCCGGTTCACCGCTCGGGAGGCCACGCCCCGAATGGGGGTACATCGGGCGAGCGGTCTGATCGATGGGGTGAATGACCTCGATGACATGCCCGAAGCGAGGTCGCCACGCCAGGACCCGACGATCGGCCGACCACTGTTGTCCCGCATACGTCATCCCCTGCATGGTCGCAGCCTAGCCCGACCGGCGAGGTCCCCCGCTCGGCCGAATGACGATCCCCCGAATGACCGCCTCAGTACGGTGGTTCGCCGGGGTCGGTGCGACCGGATTGGGCGCGGTGGCCTTCCCGTTCGGCCCGGTTGCGGCGTCGCAACGCCCGCCGCCGGGCATGTTTGTCCGCCGTCCGCGGCCGACGCCGTCGCGGTACCTCACCGCCACCCAGAACCCTCGGCGATGGTGGCGGCTGGGCCACCGCGAACCGCACCCGCTGGAGCCCGGGGAACAGGTCCAGATTGTTTTCCGCCGGACCATCCACCACCACACCTTCCGGGGTGATCACCTCGATCCGGGTATGCCCGTCCGCATCCAGATACTGATCATCAACCCAATCGCCGAACGTCTTGAGCAGATGATGAAACCGGCACTTGACATTCATGCCTTCCGGGCTGGTCCGCCCACCCGCAGCCGGATCATCATGGTCATATTCGGTGACGTGATCACCATCAGCCCTCCACGCCGACCGCGTACAGCCAGGCACCGTGCAAAAACCGTCCCGAATCTTGAGGAACGTGTCCAACGCCGTCGACGGCCGATACGGATCCGAGCGCAGATGCGGCGGAAGCGGATGGTCGGCGTCATCTCCACCCAACGGCCGCAGCACAGTGTCGTCGCGGGCCACGATCTGCTGGACGTGTTCCCCCGAGATCACCCCCACCCCGTCCACAAAACCAGGACGGTTCGCCTCCCCGGCGACGGTGCCCGCATCGGCCACCACATGCACCACCACCCGCGCATGAACACCCCGATAGTGCACCGGCTCAGGAATCTGGGCATCACAGTCGGCGCGATCACACTCACAGACGAATGGTTCACCGGAGAGCAGGGCGAACATCGCATCCGACTCCCGGGCCGGCTTACGCCGACGGTCGAACCGGCAGGCGGTGGCCGCCAACCGCACGACAGCGTCATGGGAGATGCGGGCATTCTCCGCCGACATCGACACCCCCACATGTGCCATCCCACCCTCAACCGCGGTGATCCACGTACCCCGATCGGCCAGGGCGGCGTCACGTTTGCGGCGGACCGCGTCCGGATCATGGCGGAACACAATCCGATCCACCATCGTCCGCAACCCCGCCACCGACCAGCCCCCACGTGCGCGACGTAGCCGGTCGGCGATCCCCGCATCCACCACCGACATATGCTCGCCATCGACCAGATCGGTGCGGGTCACGATCGCCGCGAACTGATAGCCGCCGATCAGGCCATCCCGCAAACACGCCCCCACCGCCGGGAGACGATCACGCATCGCCAACCCGGCCGCCAACAACCGTTCCGCCGCGCACTGGGTGACATGACGACTGACCGCGATACGTGCCGCGACCTGAATAGTGGTGTCCAACAAACGCATATCCGCATCGACGTCGACCCCGACAGCCATCTCGTCGGCCAACACCGCATCATGCAGCTCACCGATCAGCCGATACGACATCCACTGCGCGAACGCCTCGGCCTGCGCACACACCGACAAACCCGCCACACCCGCCGCCGCCGAGTCGGCCGGCACCATCACCGCCTTGGTCACCGCCGGCGCCACACACGCCCACCGCACCACCCCCGACTCAACAGCACCCGACTCAACAGCACCCGACTCAACAGCACCCGACTCGACTGATTCGACTTCCGACATCAACACCCACCCCCCACGATCCGATCGAACGTATGTGCTAACACTAGCCCGCACATCCGACAAGCTCGGGGCCACAACCGAACCTGTGGACAGACGGTCACCGATCGCGCTTGTGTACAGGGATAGCTCCCCCGCTGTGTGGTGGACTTCGGATCAGCGTGAACTCCGCGTGGTGATCAACGAGTCATGAAGGATGTTAGGCGATCTGGCGTGGGCGCAGACCGCTTCGGCGGCCTGGAGTTCAACCGCCCGATCGGGCTGTTCGACCAGATCTTCTGCCAGCGCCGCTTTCCGGAACGCGGCGAGGCGAGCACGTTGGTTTGGCCTCGGCCATCATCGCCGCCACTTTCGGAAACGTTGATTCAAGGGTGTCGGCGACCCGATCCCATTGCGCAGCGACAGCGGCCGGCTCGGTGTGGGCGAAAATCGTTGTGACTGCTGGCGGCGGCCGCCTGCGCTTGCTTGCCCGAGGCGCGCCGTGCAGGTTTCGCATGAATGCGCCCGCGATCCGGCCCTCGACTTGGGATCTCCGAAATCCCATCAGCACAGGGGACTTACTCTGCACCCCGGGTGGCTGCCCAAACCCACCGAACCCCCTGCGCCGCATCACAAAACAGCCCCGGTGAGGATGATCCTCACCGGGGCTGTCGTCGCGACGTTCAGGTCATGTCCCGACCTGATCGATCACTTCACTTCACTTCTTGACGAGGTTCTCATTCGTCAGGGTGCTCACACCGGCAGCAGCCTTCTCGACCAGCGAAGCCGGCGGCTCGAAGTGGCTGCCGTACTTGGCGGCCAGGTCCTTGGCGCGCGCGACGAAGCCCGCGACGCCACCCTCATAGCCGTTGATGTACTGCACGACGCCGCCGGTCCAGGCCGGGAAGCCGATGCCGAAGATCGAGCCGATGTTGGCGTCCTCGACGGAGGTGAGTACACCTTCGTCGAAGCACTTCACGGTCTCCAGCGCCTCGGCGAAGAGCATGCGCTCCTTCATGTCCTCGAACGGGATCTCGTTGGTGCCCGACTTGAACTGCTCACGCAGACCCGGCCAGAGCTGGGTGCGCTTGCCTGCCTCGTCGTAGTCGTAGAAGCCGGCGCCGTCCTTGCGACCGGTGCGACCGTTGTCGACCAGCCAGTCGCTGACCGCGAACGAGCCGTGCTGCGGGAACTCGACACCGGCGGCCTTGGCGGCGGCCTCGGACTCCTTGCGGATCTTCTGCGGCAGGGTCAGGGTCAGCTCGTCCATCAGCTGCAGCGGCGGGGCCGGGTAGCCGGCCTGCGAACCCGCCTGCTCGATGACGGACGGCTCGACGCCCTCGCCGACGGCCGCGATGGCCTCGTTGACGAAGGTGCCGATGACGCGGCTGGTGAAGAAGCCACGGCTGTCGTTGACGACGATCGGCGTCTTGCGGATCTGCAGGGTGTAGTCGATGACCTTGGCCAGCACCGCATCCGAGGTCTTCTCACCCTTGATGATCTCGACCAGCGGCATCTTGTCGACCGGCGAGAAGAAGTGGATTCCGATGAAGTCTTCCTGACGCTTCACACCCTCCGCCAGGATGGTGATCGGCAGGGTCGAGGTGTTGGAGCCCAGGATGGCGTCGGGTTCGACGATGTCCTCGATCTCCTGGAAGACCTTGTTCTTCACCTCGACGGACTCGAAGGCGGCCTCGATGACGAGGTCGACACCCTTGAAGTCGGCGGGATCGACGGTCGGCGTGATGCGGGCGAGCAGGGCGTCGCTCTTCTCCTGCGTCGTCTTACCCTTGGCCAGCGCCTTCTCTTCGAGCTTGACCGAGTAGTCCTTGCCACGCTTGGCGGCGTCGATGTCGATGTCCTTGAGGACGACCTCGATGCCGGCCTTGGCCGAGACGTAGGCGATAGCCGCACCCATCATGCCGGCGCCGATGACACCGACCTTCTTGGCGGTGTACTTGTCGTAGCCCTCAGGCCGCGAGCCGCCGCCGTTGATGTGCTGCAGATCGAAGAAGAACGCCTTGATCATGTTCTGCGCGACCTGACCGGTCACCAAGTCCACGAAGTAGCGGGTCTCGATGACGTCGGCGGTGTCGACGTCGACGTAGGCACCTTCGACGGCTGCGGCCAGGATGTTGCGCGGAGCCGGCATGTTCGCACCCTTGATCTGCTTGCGCAGCAGCGAGGGCAGCGCAGGCAGGTTCGCGGCGAAGGCCGGGTTCTTCGGGTCGCCACCGGGGAGTTTGTATCCCTTGACGTCGAAGGGCTGCACGGCTTCAGGGTTGGCTGCGATCCATGCCTTGGCGGCCGGGATCAGTTCCTCGACGGAACCGACAACCTCGTTGACCAGGCCGATTTCCTTGGCCTTGGTCGGGTTGAAGCGGGTGCCCTGCAGCAGGACGCCCATCAGGGCGTTCTGGATGCCCAGCAGACGCACGGTGCGGACCACGCCGCCGCCACCGGGCAGCAGGCCGAGGGTGACCTCGGGCAGGCCGATGACGTTGCCCTTCACATCCGCGGCGACGCGGTAGTGGGTGTGCAGCGCGATCTCCAGGCCACCGCCGAGAGCGGCGCCGTTGATGGCGGCGACGACGGGCTTGCCGAGGGTCTCCAGCTGACGCAGCACGGCCTTCATGCCGTTGGTGCTGTTGGTGATCTCGGTGGCGATCTCCGCCTTGGTGCGATCGCCGCGACCGGCGGTCATGTCCTTGAGATCGCCACCGGCGAAGAAGGTCTTCTTGGCCGAGGTGAGGACGACACCGGTGATGTCATCCTTCTCCGCCACCAGACGCTCGACGGTCGCGGCCATCGACGACTGGTACAGGGCGTTCATCGTGTTGGCGCCCTGGTTGGGGTCGTCCATGGTCAGGATGACGACGCCATCGGCGTCCTTCTCCCAGTTGATCATGTTGTCACTCATGGTTTTTCAGAGATCTTTCTGTTGAGAGAGGCCGGTATCAGACGCGCTCGATGACGGTCGCGATGCCCATGCCGCCGCCGATGCAGAGGGTGACCAGGCCGTAGCGGCCGCCGGTGCGCTCCAGCTCGTCGAGGCAGGTGCCGAGGATCATCGCGCCGGTCGCACCGAGCGGGTGACCCATGG
This sequence comes from Gordonia heveisoli, assembly GCF_030315745.1. GTDB lineage: Bacteria > Actinomycetota > Actinomycetes > Mycobacteriales > Mycobacteriaceae > Gordonia. The sequence continues at coordinate 71,217 of NZ_JASXSH010000001.1, forward strand.
CGATGGCGCCACCGTTGACGTTGACCTTCTCGTGAGGAACCTTGAGGTCCTTCATCCACTTCATGACCACCGAGGCGAACGCTTCGTTCAGCTCGAAGACGTCGATGTCGTCGACGGTCAGGCCGGCGCGCTTGAGGGCCAGCTCGGTCGCCGGGGTCGGGCCGGTGAGCATGATCGAGGGCTCGGAGCCGACCTGGGCGAACGACACGAAGCGACCGCGCGGGGTCAGCCCGTTGCGCTTGCCCGCTTCCTCGCTACCGATCAGGACGGCGGCGGCACCGTCGACGATGCCCGAGCTGTTACCACCGGTGTGGACGTGGTTGACGGCCTCGACGGCGGGGTACTTCTGCAGGATCGCGTCGTCGAATCCGGCCATCGCGGCCAGGCCGACGAAGGCGGGCTTCAGCTTGCCGAGACCCTCGACGGTGCTGCCCGGACGACGGTGCTCGTCCTCTTCGAGGAGGATGACGCCGTTCATGTCGCGAACCGGAACGACCGACTTGGCGAAGTAGCCACTGGTCCATGCCTTTTCGGCACGGGCCTGGGACTCGGCGGCGTAGGCGTCGACATCCTCGCGCGAGAAGCCCTCGATGGTGGCGATCAGATCGGCGCCGATGCCCTGCGGGACGATGTTGTTGGTGTACGCGGTCCACGGGTCGGTAAAGAGCGCACCGCCGTCGCTGCCCATCGGCACGCGCGACATCGACTCGACACCGCCGGCGAGGACCAGGTCGTCGAAGCCCGACGCGACCTTGGCCGCGGCGAGGTTGGTGGCCTCCAGGCCCGACGCGCAGAAGCGGTCGATCTGGGTTCCGGGGACGTTCTCGGGCAGGCCGCTGTTGAGTGCCGCGGTGCGGGCGATGACGCCGCCCTGCTCGCCGACCGGGGACACGACACCGAGGATGACGTCGTTGATCTCCGACGGGTCCAGGCTGCCGTGACGGGCGAGGACCTCGTTGATGATGCCGCTGGCCAGGTCGACCGGCTTCACGCTGTGCAGCGAACCGCCGCGCTGCTTGCCACGAGGCGTGCGAAGTGCCTCGTAGATGAATGCTTGATCAGGCACGAAAGTGTTCCTTTCACACGAACCACCAGTTGGTTACCCCATGAGGCTAACGCGGAATAACCAATTTGGCTATACCTGGTGGTCAACCCCATAGGACAACCTCAAGATGTGCGCTAAGGTCGGTTCACCATGCCTACCCAGAAACCGGACTCACGCGCAGGTCGACCGGACCGCAAGCGCCAGCTCGTCGAACATGCCGCCGAGCTGTTCCTGCTGCGTGGGTACGCGCAGGTGTCCGTCGCGGACGTCGCCCGCGCGGCCGGTGTCACCGCCCCGTCGGTCTATCGCCACTTCGACGACAAGCAGTCGTTGCTCGTGGCCGCGGTTATGGCCGGCGTCGACGAACTCGTCGACTGCACCGATCGCGCCCTCGCCGCACCCGACCGCACCATCGACGACCTGATCACCGCCGCCTGCCGGCTGGGTGTCACCCGGCCGGGCGCGGCATCGCTGTGGCGCTGGACGAGCAACTATCTGACCGACGAGCAGAATGTGCTGGTCGCCCGACGGACCCGCGACGTCGTCGGCCGGTGGGCCGCCTGCGTGGCCGCCGACCGGCCCGACCTGTCCGAGCGGGAGTCCGTCCAACTCGCCTCGGCGGTCCTCAGCATCTGCGGCAGCCTGTCGGTGCATCATTCGCGGATGTCGGAGGCGCGTGCGCGCGCCGAACTGAGCATCCTGGTCCATCGGGTCATCGCCCTGCATCCGGCGTCGGCGCCACCGCTGCCGCCGGTCGCCCCGCTGACCGACCCCACCATCACCCGACGAGACCAGATCCTCGACGCCGCAGCCGATCTCTTCGCCGATCGCGGCTACTCCAATGTCGGGGTGGACGATATCGGTGCCGCGGTCGGCATCACCGGACCCAGTGTCTACAAACATTTCTCGTCGAAACTCGCCATCCTGGTCGCCATCGGGCAGCGCAGTGCGATGCGTTTGGAGGCAGGCGTTCTGGCCGCCTTCTCGGCCACCTCCGATCCGGCCAAGCTCCTCGGTCTGCTGGTGGATTCCTATGTCTCGGTGATCACTTCGACACCGGACCTCTCGGTCGCGTTCAACTCGGCGGCGATCCTGGCCGGGAAGCCGCCCGCGGTGGAACTGCTCGACATCCAGCGCCGCTACGTGGCCCGGTGGACCGATCTGCTCTTGGCCGTCGACAACGGACTCAAACGCGATCAGGCCACCGTGGCCGTCCATGCCGCCCTGTCGATCATCAACGACGCGGTCCGGATGCGCCGCGGTGTCGGCCGCCCCGAATTCGCCGCCCGCATGGCATATCTGATGAAGGGGGTGCTGGATGTCTGAACCGCGTTACTCCCGTAGCGAACTCATCGACGCACTCGGTGTCACCCCGGATTACGCAGACCGGATCTGGAACGCCTTCGGCTTCCCGTGGCAGATGACCGACGACAAGATCTTCACCGAGGAGGAGGTCGCGGCGCTGCGGGTCTTCGCCGCCGCGGAGCTGACCACCCCTACCTCGGCCCAGGTCGCGACCGCACGCGCGGTCGGGCAGTCGTTGGCCCGGCTGGCCGACTGGCAGGCCGACCAGTTACGGGAGCTGGACCGAGATCCCGACGTACCGTGGACGATCGAGCAGATGACCGACTCGCTGAGCGCACTCCAGGGACTGGTCTGGCGTAAGCATCTGGCGCTCGCGCTCGAACGCAGCTCCGGGCGGACGCCGGAGCGCGATCCCGAAGGCCCGGCCGAGAACGCCGACGAACCGGTCGACGCGGTCGTCGGATTCGCCGATATCGTCGGCTACACCAGCCTGTCGCGCCGGCTGGATCTGACCGAACTGGAGGAACTTCTCGAATCCTTCGAGGAACGCACCCACGAAGTCGTCTCCGCACACGGCGGGCATGTGATCAAGACACTCGGCGACGCGGTCATGTTCACCTTCGACGATCCGGCCGCCGCCGCCGCGGCCGCCATCGCCATCCATCGACTCAGCGATTCCGAACCGATCCCACCGCTGCGGGTGGGATTGGCGCTCGGCCATCTGCTGCGGCGCCTCGGGGACGTCTTCGGCGAGCCGGTGAACATCGCCGCCCGCCTGTGCGGATCGGCCCGTCCGGGTACCACGCTCGTCGGCGACGACATGGCCGATGCACTCGCCGACGACGATCGGTTCTATCTCAAGTCGATCCCGCCGCTGAGTGTTCGGGGCTACCGCAGACTGCGTGCGCGGCTTCTGGAGGCGAACCGCTATCACGGCACCGACCGGCACCGATAACCGCAGACTCTCCTGGGCCGTCGGTCGGCGCGGCGTCGACATCACCGGCCGCGACGGGGTCGGCTAACCCGGCGTCGCGGCCACCGGATAGATCCGCACCTCGGTCGCCTTGATCGACAGGGTCACCGGGGAATTCGCTCCCAGCCGGAGCTCGGCCACCGCCGCCCAGGTCACCTCGGCGGCGATGATCTGCGCGCCGCAGGCGACCCGCAGCATCGCGTGGTCACCGCGCGCGGACACCTCGACGACGACACCGTCCAGCGTGTTGCGTGGACTACCGTGCGGTGCCTGGGTGTACACGGCAACCGCACGCGGCGAGAAGGCGGCCGCCACCGTCGATCCCGACACCGGGACCGCTTCCCCGGCCACCGGAACACCGACGACACGCAGTCCGTCGCCGGTGCGCACCGCATCGTCGTCAACGGTGCCGAACACCAGATTGGTACCGGCCAGAGCCGCGACGAACGGCGTGGTCGGGGTGCGCAACACCTGTGTGGTCGGGCCGGACTCACTCACTCGCCCCGCCTCCAGCACCACCAGCTGGTCCGCGAGGCCCACCGCGTCGAGCAGATCGTGGGTGACCACGACGGTAACACCGTCGCGCCGTGCCACCAGCTCGCGCACCAGTGACCGGATCTCCTGTGCCACCGTGATATCGAGTGCCGAGAACGGCTCGTCGAGCAGCAAGACGTCGGGTTCGGCGGCCAGCGCACGCGCCAGCGCGACGCGTTGGGTCTGTCCACCGGACAACTGCGACGGCCGACGGTCGGCGAGTGCGACGACCCCCGCCGCCGCCATCCACCGCTCGACCCGTTCGTCGACCTCGCGACGGGACAGCCCCGACGATCTTGGCCCGAAGGCGACGTTGGCCCGCACCGACAGATGCGGGAACAGTCCGGCATGCTGGGCCATCAACACCACCGGCCGCCGATGCGGCGGCAGATGCGCGCGGCGATCGGCAATCACCTGTTCGCGGTAGGTGATCCGGGAGCCCTCCGCCCTGCGCACCCCGGCCAGTATCGACAGCACGGTCGACTTGCCCGCACCGTTGGGTCCGAGGATTGCGGCCGTGGAGCCGTCGGAAATCCGCAAATCGACTGCGATATCCGGTTGCGCGCAACGAATCTGCGCGTCCAGACCCCCGGCCGGACGATTGCCGTTCACGTCACCACCCGCCCCGGCCCGCGCAGGTGGACACCGACCACGACGACGAGTGCGATACACATCAGCACCACCGACAGCGGCAGCGCCTGCTCAGGATCGGTGATCGAATCCAGATAGATCTTGAGCGGGGCGGTCTGTGTCGTCCCCGGCAGATTGCCGGCGAAGGTGATGGTGGCTCCGAACTCCCCCAGTGCCCGCGCGAAGGCGAGTACCGTGCCTGCCAGGATTGCCGGAAAGACCAGCGGCAGGGTGACTTTCCACAGCGTGCGGGTGGGGCCCGCACCCAGGGTCGCCGCCGTCAGCTCATGTTCGGGACCGACCGAACGCAGCGCCCCCTCCACGCTGATCACCAGAAAGGGCAGTGCCACAAAGGTTTGTGCGATCACCACCGCCGTGGTGGTGAAGGCGATCGAGATTCCGGCCGTCTCCAGATATTGCCCGACCAAGCCCCGGCGCCCGAGCGCGTACAGCAGTGCCACCCCGCCGACCACCGGCGGGAGGACGAGCGGCAGCAATACCAGGGCCCGCAGCACGCGGATGAGCATGCCCGCAGTCCGGGCGAACACCATTGCCATCGGGATGCCCAAGAGCAGGCACACCGCCGTGCTGGCCGCGGCGGTCCGCAGACCAAGGGACAGTGCCTGCAGCGATTCCGACGATGTCACCGATGTCCAGAACTCCGCCCAGGGAGTCCGGGCGAGCAGGGCGATCGGACCGATCAGGATGAAGGCGGTACCGATCACGGCCGGAAGGTAGATCCACCTCGGGATGGTTCGCACGCGAAATCGCCTACGGCGTACCGAATCCGGCAGTGCTCAGAACCTCTTCACCGGTCTGACCGAGCACCAGCCCGACGAACATCGCCGCGTCCTCACCGTGCGCGGAACCCTTGATCGTGGCGATCGGGTACTTGTTCACGACCTTCGCGAACGCCGGATCGACGACGGTGGTCACCTTGCCCCCGGCACCGCGTGCGTCGGTTACGTAGACGAGGCCGGCATCGGCCTGCCCGCTGGTCACCTTGGTGAGCACCGCGGTCACCGACGCCTCCTCGCTCACCGGCGAGATGTCGATCCCGGTGTTGTGCTCCACCTCCGCGGTGGCCGCACCACAGGGAACCGTCACCGCACAGACGACGGTGGTGACGTCACCGCGCTTGAGGTCGGCGAAGGTGTTGATGCGCTTCGGATTTCCCGGCGCGGTGACGATGACCAGGGTGTTGGAGGCGAAGATCTGCGGGTTGACCGCACGGTCGCCGAGTTTAGCCATCGTCTCCTCGTCGGCGGTGGCGATCACATCCGCGTCCGCACCCTGTTCGATCTGCGTCACCAGGGCCGAGGAGCCCGCGGTGACCACCTTGACGTCGACGTCGGGATGGGCCTTCTCGTAGAACTGCTCGAGCTGGGCGAAACTCGACTTCAACGACGCCGCGGCGAAGACGTTCAGCACCGTCTTACCGTCCGACCCGCCGTCGTCGCTGCCGCACGCGGTCAGTACCGTCGCGGCCAGAGCCAACGCCCCGAGTCCCGCACCGAGCTTGCGCATCATCCTGGATACCTTTCCTAGTTTCCGCTCCCGGCGTGTACTCACGCCGGGCGTTCCACGATCACGGTGGTCGCCTTGACGACCGCGGTCGCCACCACACCCGGTTCGAGGGCGAGTTCCCGCGCCGCGTCCGCACTCATCAGCGATGTCACCTCGAACTGACCGCACTGCATCGTCACCTGCGCCATCACGCCGTCGATGACCGTGTCGGTGACCAGTCCGGTGAAGCGGTTGCGCGCCGACCGCAGAACACCGGCGCCGTCGTCGGCTTGCCTTCCGGCACGGTCGCGCGCCAGCGCGGCGAGCTCCGCACCGTCGAGCATCGTCACACCCGGTTCGTCGGCACCGCTCGCCGACAACCGGCCGGCGGCGATCCAGCGACGAACGGTGTCGTCACTGACGCCGAGGAGCATGGCGGCATCGCGCACCTTGATCGCAGTCACCCGCAAATCCTAGTACGCATTCACGGAAAATTTCTCGACGAGATCCCGCAGGTGCGGGCCACAACGAGACTTGACCTCAAGTTCGGTTGAACTTCTACCGTGGAGATGCCGCACCGATGAGTTTCGGCGCCGGGGCGGGTCAACCCCCTTGTCACCGGCCGACGCCCGCCCGGTGCTCGCCGAAAATGCTTCGACCATCGCGCTCGCCGCCCGTACCCTGGAGAAACATGACCTCAATCACCACCTCGGCCCCCGTGGCCACCGGACACGAATCTGGTTCAGATATCGCGATCGAGGCGATTGACCTCGTGAAACGGTTCGGCGACTTCACCGCCGTCGACGGTGTCAGCTTTCAGGTTCCCCGCGGCAAGGTCCTCGGCCTGCTCGGCCCCAACGGCGCCGGTAAGACGACGACCGTCCGGATGATGACGACGCTGTCCCCGCCGACCTCCGGGACCGCCATCATCGCCGGCCACGACGTCACCGCCGAACCCGACGCGGTCCGCAGCAGCATGGGTCTGACCGGCCAGGCCGCCACCGTCGACGAGATCCTCACCGGCCGCGAGAATCTCCGCATGATCGGCGGCCTGTTCGGCATCCGCCGAAAGGCGCTGAACCGCCGGTCCGATCTACTGCTCGAGCAGTTCTCGATCACCGAGGCCGCCGACAAGCCGGTGAAGTCGTATTCCGGCGGCATGCGACGCCGACTCGATCTGGCCGTCAGCCTGCTCGCCGCGCCGCCGGTGCTGTTCCTCGACGAGCCCACCACCGGACTCGACCCCCGCAGCCGATCGGAACTGTGGGATGTCTTGCGCGAGTTGGTTACCCAGGGCACCACCCTGTTGCTCACCACCCAGTATCTGGAGGAGGCCGATCAACTCGCCGACGATATCGTGGTGATCGATCGCGGCAAGGTGATAGCCCACGGCACCCCGCTGGAACTCAAACATCAGGCCGGGGCGGCCAGCCTCGTACTCACCGTCTCGCGGGCCGAGGATCTACCGAGCGCGCAGACGTTGCTGGCCAAGACCGGCGCCGAGGTGTTCGTCGACGTCGCCGCCCGGCGGCTCACCACCCCCGCCGACGGTCTGGCCGACCTCAACCGCGTGGCCGGCTGGTTCGACGAAAGCGGAATCGCCGTCGACGATCTCGGCCTCGCCCGCCCCAGCCTGGACGATGTGTTCCTGTCGCTGACCGGACATCGCGCCGAAGACACCACCGCCCAGGACGACCCCGACCCCGATCCCGATGCATCGGCCCCCACGGCCGGTTCCGACGCGAACACCAGGAAGGCCTCCCGATGAGTACCCTCACCACCGGCACCGCGATTACCGAGCGTCCGGCGATCCGGCGTACCAGCCTGTGGCAACAGGCCTGGATCATGGTCAAACGCAACATGATCCACACCAAACGTATGCCCGAGATGCTGTCCGACGTGACCGTGCAACCGGTCATGTTCGTCCTGCTGTTCGCTTATGTGTTCGGTGCGTCGATCCAGACCGGAGACGTGTCCTACAAGGAATACCTGCTGCCGGGTATCTTCGCCCAGACGATCGTGTTCACCGCCTTCATCGTCGCGACCGGCATCACCGCCGATCTCGAGAAGGGCATCATCGATCGTTTCCGCTCGCTGCCCATCCGGCGGTCGTCGGTGCTGATCGGCCGTAGCGTGGCCAGCGTCCTGCACTCGTCGATCGGCATCGTGGTGATGGCGGTGACCGGCCTGGCCATCGGCTGGCGAATCCGTGGGACCATCCCCGAGGCTGTCCTCGCATTCGCGCTGCTGATCCTGTTCGGATTCGCGATGATCTGGTTCGGCATCCTGATCGGTTCATGGCTGCGATCGGTCGAGGCGGTGAACGGATTCATGTTCGCGACGCTGTTCCCGATCACCTTCCTGTCCAACGCCTTCGTGCCCACCGCCCCGATGCCCGGCTGGCTCCAGACGATCGCCGAATGGAATCCGATGTCCGCGCTGGTGCAGGCCATGCGCGTGCTGTGGGGCAACGGCCCAGAATTCGGTGACGACGCCGCGTTGCCCCTGCAATACCCGGTGACGGCCACCCTGCTCTGGATCCTGGCCCTCACACTGGTGTTCGGGCCGTTCGCGCTGCGCGCCTACTACCGCCGCACCGCCGACTGAGCCGACGCTCAGGCGGTCAGGGCGACAGCTTCCAGCGGATCGGAGTACACCGCGTCCAAGGACACCGCACCGGCCGCCTGTTGCTGCACGGTCGCACCCGAATGCGAGACCCGCACATCACGTTTCGCCGCGACCGAGGTGGCGCGGACAGCCTTGGCGACGACCGGCAGCGCGGTCGGGTAATCGGTGAACGCCTGGCCACCCAGGATGATGTGGTCTGGGTTGAAGATGTCGGCGACCAGTCCGATCGTGCGGCCCAAGATGGTGGCCCGCTCGGTCAGGATCTCACGGGCGGTCTCGTCACCGGAGCGGGCCAGCTCGTGCACATCGTCGATCTCGTTGACCGAAAGTCCCTGCGCGCGAGCCGCTTCGACGATGCCGGTGTCACTGACCGTCGGCTCCAGCCGGCCGGTGCCGCTGGGATCGAGCAGCGTCGTCGCGCCGACCGGGAAGTGGCCGACGACGGGCGGGCCTGCGGTCGGGGTGTGCACGGTGCCGCCGACGCTGAAGGCGATGCCGACCATCTCACGGGCATAGAAGTAGAGGAAGCTCGACTTGGACTCGTCGGTGGTAGACCCCTGCGGATCGACGACCAGCTCTGCGGCGGCCATCGCCTCCACATGAGAGGCGACCGACACGGGCAGGCCGAGGCTCTCCGCGATGATCCGGCCGACGGGAGCCTGCTCCCAGCCCAGACGGGGGTGATCGACGAGACCACCGGTGGCCACCCGGCCGCCGATCGCGACACCGGCCCACAGTACGCGGCGACCGGTCCAGCGGGCGGCGAAGCGCCGGGCCGACGAACCGATGGCGGCGAGCGTCTTCTCCGGGGTGTCCGCGACCGGGGTCGGGATCTGGATCGCGCCGACGACGCGATGCAGCAGGTCGTGGGTGGTGATCGAGGTGACCTTGTATCCGATGTGGATGCCCACGGTCAGGAAGTCGGTCACATTGATCTCGAACGGCAGCCGCGGCCGGCCGATGGCACCGGCGGGGGCGAGATCGGCGCGCTCACGGATCAGTCCGGCACGCAGCAGCGCACCGACCTGACGATTGACGGTCGAGATCGAGAGCCCGGTGGCCTCGGCCGCATCGTCACGGAACAACGGCCCCGACAGTCGAGCGGCGCGCAACACCAGGGCGGCCGGTTTCGTCGACAGCTCCAGATGCGGTGTGGCGACATGCACCGACGAGGCTCCCTTCGCCGTCAGACCGGAAACGCGGCGTCGCTGAAGGTCGGTGACCATGCGGGAGCCGTAGGCCAACGGTACGGCCTGGGGTGAGCGGGCGGCACCTCGAGGCGACGTACGGAGGGCGGTGGGACGGACAGGAGCAGTGGCAGTGCGTGCGGGCAGGATGGCAGTCATGGCGAGGTCCTCGTCGAATGTGCCGCGTCCGGCGTCGGACAGGCGGCAGGAATGGGCCGGAAAAGAAGGAGAGACCGACCCGGGAGAGAACCGAATCGGCGATCAGCGCATTCGACAACAACAGAGGACACGCGCGAGCGGCAGACGACAGCCCAACGCGGTGGTCACATAGGTGACCTCCAGGTGGCTACCGCGGGTGCTCGACATGCCGATCAAGCTAGCAACCCCAGCGCCGCGATGGCAACATGTTCCGATCGCGTCGAAGCCGCCTCCGGACGCACCGGATACGCAGGTCAGGGGCGTTCACCGGCGAGAATAGGCCCGGATGCGGCAGTGTGCGCCGGTTATGCGCACGGTGGGTCTAACCCCGGCGGCGCGACCTGGGAGTTGACCGCGATCGCGCACCCACGGATCACGACCGGCCGCCCACAGTGGAGGACCAGGCGCCGCGGACGGCTCGATCCTGTCGGTACCCGGTACTAGATTTGTGACCATGACCACATCTCCCACCACCATCGGCGACGCGACCACAGACGATTCCGAGTTCTTGCAGGTCAGCGAGCCATTTCGGCGTGAGATCATCGCGCACTGCTACCGGATGACCGGCTCCCATCACGACGCGGAGGATCTGACCCAGGAGACCTACCTGCGTGCCTGGCGCGGATACGGGAAATTCGACCATCGGGCATCGGTTCGCACCTGGCTGCACAAGATTGCGACCAACACCTGCCTCACCGCGTTGAGCAGCAACCAACGGCGACCGCTCCCCTCCGGGCTGGGCGGGGACTCGTTCGATCCCACCGACACCCTTCTGCAAGATCACGAGGTGCCGTGGCTGGAGCCGTTCGCCGGCACCGTCGACGACATCTCTCCCGGCGAGGATGCCGACCCGGCTTTCGTCGTCGGCGCCCGGGAATCGGTGCGGCTGGCATTCATCGCCGCGTTACAGCATCTGCCCGAACGGCAACGCGCCGTGCTGATCCTGCGTGACGTTCTGGGCTGGCGGGCCGCCGAGGTGGCCGACACCGTCGGCGTCACCACAGCGACCGTCAACAGTCTTTTGCAGCGTGCCCGCGAACAGCTCAAGACCGCACGCCCACACCGGGATGCGCCCGCCGCCCTCGCCGACGACACCCAACGTGAGCTGCTGGCCAAATACGTCTCCGCCTTCGAGCGCTATGACGTCGACGCCATCGTCGATCTGTTCACCGACACCGCGATCTGGGAGATGCCGCCCTTCACCGGCTGGTATCAGGGTCCGGAGACGATCGGGACACTCATTCGCACGAACTGCCCCGCCGAACGCGACGGCGATCAGATCCTGCTGCCCACGGTGGCCAATTCGCAGCCCGCCTTCGGTCTCTACATGCGCGGCCCGGACGGGGTGCATCGGCCCTTTCATCTCCAGGTCCTCGACGTGGGGGCCGACGCGAAGGTCGCTGGGGTCGTCGCCTTCTTCAGCGACACGATGACCGAGGATTTCGCGCGATTCGGATTGCCCGCCCTCCCCTACGACCAGTCACCTCCGGATCGCGAATAGTCCGCGCGCACCGCGTCGGGATCGAGCCACACCACCTCCCACGCGTGCCCGTCCGGGTCGCAGAAGCTGCGGCTGTACATGAAGCCGAGGTCGTTGGGCATACGCAACGCCGATCCGCCGCAGGCCAACGCGGCGTCGGCGAAGCCGTCGACCTCGGCACGCGAGGTGGCCGAGATGGCCAGCATCGTCTCCCGCCCGCTACCCGGTGGGGCCATCGGTCCGGCGGCATACCCCTCGAACCGCCCGCGCCGATGCAGCATCACCATGGCCGCATCGTTGATGATCAGGCATGCGGTACCGGCGTCGCCGACCATGTCGTCGAAACGCAGTCCGAGCCCGCGGAAGAACCGGCGTGAGCGTGCCGGGTCCTCGACGGGCAGGCTGATGAACAGCATCGGCGCCACGGATGACCTCCCTACGTGGTTTTCCGGTCTTCTCACGAGGTCTGACCAGCCCACGCGTCACGACTCATCGTGGCGGCGCATACGCTCACCGCATGGGTGTGATCTATCTGGTGCGACATGGTCAGGCGAATCCCTTCGCATACGGTGTCGCCGACGCCGACGCGGACATCACCAACGGCCCCGGCGGGCTCACCCGGGTCGGTGATGTGCAGGCCACGCTGACCGGCACCACCCTGGCCGGACAGGTCACCGGATTCACCGCGGCGATCAGCGGCGACCTGCCCCGTCAGACGCAAACACTGGCCGGAGTGCTCTCGGCCTTCGACGATCCGCCGACGCCGATCGTGGACGCGGACTGGAATGAATACGCGCTGCCCGCGCTCGTCGGCTCGGCCAGCGCCGAGCAGTATCACGACGGTGCCGCCTACCAGCGTCGGCTCGACGCCGGGCTCGCCGACTGGATCGCGGCCGGCGATGCTCATGCTGCGGACGGCCCCACCGAAACCCATCCCCAGTTCACCGGGCGGGTGGCCGCGGCCGCCGACCGCGCGGCAGCACTGGCCGGATCCGGACAGACCGTGCTGGTGGTGTCGTCCGCGGGGTCGATCACCCAGTGGATCGCCGCGCTGTGGGATATCCCGGCACCGCGCTGGCCGACGCTGGCACGCACGATGGTCAACGCGTCGGTGACCAAGTTGATCGTCGGCCGCAGTGGGGTGTCGGTCGTCTCCTACAACGAGCACGCCCACCTGGCCGACCGGGAAGGTGGGGTCGCCACCTTCCGGTGAGCCAGGCGGGCTGTCGGTGAACGTCGATCAAGCGCGGTGCAGATTGCTCCCCGGTCGGGTGAGCACGACATTCGGCAGGACCGCGAACCGCGACAGTTGGCTCACCGAATACGCGATGGTCGCCACGTCGTCGACGGTGATCATCTCGTCGCCGGGAATGGTGTCCTTGAGCCAGTCCGACATGTCGGTGTCGACGTAGCCGGGTGCGATCGTCGTCGCGCTCACCCCGTTCTCGGACTCTTCGAGGTTGAAGGTCTCGCACAGGGAGATGAGTGCCGCCTTGGTGGCGCCATAGGCGGACAGCAGCGGCTCGGGGTAGACACCGGTGATCGATGCCACCGCAATCACTTTCGCGGTGTCCCGCTCGCCCGCGGTAGACCGCAGGGTCGGCAGCAGCGACTGCAGCAGGATGTACGGGGCGCGCACGTTGACCGAGTAGAGCCGGTCGAAGCGGCGTACCGGAAGATCGGCGACCGCCCCCTTCTGGCCCATCCCCGCGTTGATGACCAGCGCGTCGCACCGCCCGAACGCCTCGGCGTGCGCGGCGGCCAGACCCGTGACAGCCTCCTCGTCGGTCATATCCGCCGGGATGACCTCGACCCGGCCGGCACCGCGCGCGCGGAGTTCCTCGGCGCGAGCCTCCAGTGCGTCGCGGCCACGGGAGCTGATACTCAGGTCCCAGCCGTCGGCGGCGTACCGCGCCGCGATGGCCGCGCCGATGCCGCGCGAGGCACCGGTGACCAGCGCGACCCGAGGTTGCGTTGCACTCATGACTACTTGTCCCCCTTGGTTGTCGAGCGGCTCAGCTGACGCAGACCGGCCGCGATGAATTCGCCGGTGGCCTGCGCGGCGTTCTCCGCACCGTCCCCCGACGATGCGCCTGCCAGGGCGCGGTGTGTGATCCCCTCGGCGATGACGCCGAGTTTGAGGTTTGCTAGTCCGAGGTAGAAGTCCCAGTCCCCCAGGTCCGATCCGGTCGCCGTCGCATAGCGCTGGGCCAGGTCGTCGGCGTTCGGGTAGCGATCGCTGGTCCACGCGGCGGAGAAGCCGAGCACCGTGTCGAACACCGGCGCGCGGTAGACGCACATGAGGGCGACATCGGTCAGCGGATCGCCCAGCGTGGACATCTCCCAGTCGACGACGGCGGTGATCCGGCCCGGATCGTCGGCGGCGATGATCGTGTTGTCGACGCGATAGTCGCCGTGTACCACCGATTCTCGCGATTCGGCAGGCACCCGTTCGGATAGCTCGCTGACCAGTTTGTCGACGTCGGGTAATTCGCGGGTCTTCACGTGGCCCCACTGCCGGGCCCACAGCTTGACCTGGCGGGCGGCGAATCCCGCGGGGCGTCCGAACTCGCCGAGCCCGACCGCGCGGAAGTCGACGGCATGCAGGTCGGCGAGCGTGCGCACCAGTGCGTCGACATTGCGTTCGACCCCGTCGTCCGACAGCGCGGCCAGGTCGTCGGCGGTGCGGATGACGGTTCCGTCGACGAATTCGACGACGGTGCAGGGTGCGCCGATCGTCGAACCGTCCTCGTCGAAGGCGACCGTGGTGGCCACCGGGACGGTGGTGTCCTGCAATGCACTGGTGACCGCCCACTCGCGGCCCATATCGTGGGCCGACGGGGTCAGCCCGCTGGTCGGCGGCCGGCGCACCACCCAGCGGGTGATGCCGTCGGTCACCGCGAAGGTGAGATTCGACTTCCCGCCACTGATGAGGTCGACGCTGAGGTCACCGGCCACCGCGACACCGTTGTCGGTGAGGAAGCCGCGCAGGACGTTCGCGTCGAGGGCCGATGTCAGATCGCTCATCGGGCACCGCCGGCGGTCGCCGCTTCGAGGGCGGCCTGTGCCTTACGGGCGCGACCCACCACCCGCCGGGCGATCGCCCAGCGGTGAACCTCGGAGGGCCCGTCGTAGATGCGGAATGGCCGTAGTTCCTGCGAAAGTCGGGCGATCGGCAGGTCTGCCGACACACCCAGCCCGCCGCACATCTGGATACTACGATCGGCGACACGCGAGTACGCCTCGGCAGCAAAGGTTTTGGCGATCGATGTCTCATTGGAGGCATGCCCGCCGAGGTCGAGCTCATGGCATGCCTTCAGCAGTAGGGCACGCGCGGCGGCCAGGTCGATCTCATTGTCGGCGACCATCTGCTGGATCATCCCGAGATCGCCGAGTCGGCCACCGAATCCCGCACGCCGGGCCACGTAGTCGACGGCGACGTCATGACAGCGGGTGGCAGCGCCGAGCCAGCGCATGACGTGTGTCATCCGGGCCGGGCCGAGACGGACCTGGGCGTAGCGGTAGCCCTCGTCCACGCCACCGAGCACATCGGCGTCGGGGACGAAGACGTCGACGAAGTCGACCTCGCAGTGGCCGCCGATCATGGCCTTGTCGATGGTGTCGATATGCCTGCGCACCGTGATACCGGGCGTATCGGCGGGTGCCAGGAACATCGTCGCACCGCCGCGATCGCCCGGCTGTCCGGTGGTCCGGGCCATGACGATATAGAACCCGGCCCCCTCGGCTCCGGTGATGAATCGCTTCTCGCCGTTGATCTTCCAGCCGCCGTCGACCTTGGTGGCCATGGTGCGCAACGCATCCGGGTCGGCACCGGCCCCCGGCGACGGTTCAGTCATCGCGAAGGCCGACCGCACCTCACCGGTGGCCAGTGGTGCCAGGTACTTATGGCGTTGCTCCTCGCTCGCGATGCGTTCGAGCATGTGCACATTGCCCTCGTCGGGAGCGCCGATGTGCAGTGCGACAGGCCCGAAGGTCGAGTAGCCCGCCGCCTCGAAGACCGGCGCGCGATCGCACATGTTCAGACCCTGCCCGCCGAATTCGACCGGCGCATGCGGGGCGAAGACACCGGCTTCCTTGGCCTTGGCGTTCATCTCCCGACGCAGATCATCGCCACCGGCCGCGGTGATGTCACCTCGGTTGGCGTCTTCGAGGGGCAGGACGTAGTCGCGAACGAATGTGGTGGTCTTGTCGACGAGGTCGACGACCTCGGGATCGTGGCGCAGGTCAATGGGCATCGCTGATTCTCCTCACGGTGCTGGCCGATCCGTACGCGGCGACACCGCGAGACGTAGATCAGGAAGTCGCCGACCGAGCGATCGTTCGGCAGGCCATACGATGCCAGCAGAAGTGACGCTGGTCAAGTAATCGTGAGCAGGCGCGTCCGATGCCGCTACCGCGCCACATGCCCGACGAGGGCCCGGGCCAGCTGCAGATTGCGGGCGATCAGCTCGTCGGGGCCGAGAATGCCGTCGAGTTTGAACCAGGTCGAGACACCGACGCACATGGTGGCGACTGCCCGGCTGGCATCCTTCGGGTATTCGGTGGTGAACTCACCCGCGGCGACACCGGCGAAGACGATCTCGTCGACCATCCGTTGTTGCCGGTCACGATGCCCGATGTAGTGGTCGCGATAACTGTCGTCGAGACTGCGGATCTCGGTCGACCCGACGAAGGCCTGCTCGCGCCGATACATGTGGAACCGCAACAGGGATTCGACCACCGCGTCGAACTGGGCCAGCGGATCCGGCCCGGCTTCGGCGATCGCCGCCTCCGAACGGGCCAGCAGATCGGTCATCGTGCGTTCGAGCAGCCCTTGCAGCAACGACTGCTTGGACGGGTAGTGGTGGTAGAGCCCGGGCACGGACAGATTGGCGCGCGCGGCGATCTCGCGAACCGAGGTGCCGTGATAGCCGTGTTCGGCGAATGCCGCGAGTGCCGCAGCGAGCGGGACGGGCAGTTCAGGCGCCCCGTAGTCGCGCCAGTGGCCACGGGGTTTGTCGCCCACGGCTCCCGCAACCGACGATTCCGGTGCCGACACGCCCGCATCCACCTCCTCAGCCTGACCAGTCGGAGAATCCGACATAGCTGCCTCCAACATAGCGTCAACCCTCGACGCCGGTGCGACCGCCACTCGCCGAGGGGCCACCGGTGATCAGCTCACCCGCCCCGAAGATGTCGGCCGGGGCGAGCAGCAGCCGAACACTGAGCTCGACGATCTCGTCGCGCGACATCGCCACCGAGCCCTCCACCCACGCCGCGAACAGACGGGTCAGCCCGCCGACCTGATAGTGCGCGACGGCGATAGCGGCCCCCGCTCCCAGCTCGCCGTCGAGTTCGATCACCCCCGACGCACTCTGCAGCGTCAGACCGGCGAACAACGTCGACGATTCGGCACGCTTGGTGGCGATCACCGGGCTCAGCAAGAATTCCGAGAACAGCAGCCGCCCCTTACGACGGTCCCCGTCGATGATGTCGACCATGGCCGCGACCGCACCCTTGACCTTGTCCGTCACGTCCTCGCCACGGTCGAAACCATCGAGCGCCGCCTCGGCGATCTCGTTGATCACCTCGTCGTAGACGACCGCGACCAGATCGTCGACCGATTCGAAACTCTCGTAGAAGTATCTGGCCGTCAGCTCCGCGCGGCGACACACACCGCGGACGGTGACCGGCGTCGGGTCGGCAGCGCCGAGCAGATCGAGTCCGGCATCGATCAGTGCGGCCCGGCGCCGGGCGATGCGGGCGTCGCCGCCCTCACCACCGTAGGCACGCAACTGGGCGCTCGTCTCGGCCGATGGGGACGTGTCATTCGTGGTCGTCGGGGTGTCGCTTCCCATACCCCTATCTTGACACTCTGCTGCTCAGCACGTTGTATGAAACAGGAAACGGACGTTCTCACAATTTTGTCTCAGGAGTACTCGGTGACTGATCAGGCCCTCACCAGCGACGACACTGCCAGCGTGGCGATCGACGACACCGCGGCCCCCACCAACGGGGCCATGCGGCCGGTCTCCCCGATCGGTACCGACGCCGTTCCCGCCGCCTTCGCCGCCGAGCGTCCCGATACCGAATATCTTCCGCCGGCCGCCCGGATGAGCCGGGCCGACCTCGACGCCCTGCCGCAGTACACCGAGATGATCGGTGTCGGGGTCCTGGCCGGCGCCGCGAACGTCATCATGCAGCTCGCCGTCCCGGCCGTCGGCTACGGCGTCTACGAGTCGAAGGTCGACAGCGGCAACCTGTTCAAACACCCGATCAAACGCACCCGCACCACGCTGAGCTACCTGGCCGTCGCCGCTCTGGGCAGCCCCAAGGACCGCAAGGCCTACCGCAAGGCAGTCGGCAAGGCCCACGCGAAGGTCCGCTCCGATTCCAACAGTCCGGTCGAGTACAACGCCTTCGACCCCAAACTGCAGCTGTGGGTCGCGGCCTGCCTCTACAAGGGAACCGAGGACGTCCTGCGGACCTACGGCAGCGAGCACCTCATCACCGAGGACCTCTACCAGTCGGGTGCCGTCTTGGGCACCACCCTGCAGATGCCGCGTGAGATGTGGCCGGCCACCCGCGCCGACTTCGAGGACTATTGGCACGACACCGTCGCAGGCTTGGAGATCGACCCGGTCATCCGGGATCACCTGATGTCGATCGCGCGGGTGGAGTTCGCCGGTCCGATCGTCTCGAAGCTGCTCGGCTGGTGGTTCGAGATCTTCGCGCTCGGATTCTTGCCACCGGAGTTCCGCGCCAAGATGAACGCGCCCTTCTCGCGTCGCCAACAGCGCATCTTCGACGGCAGCAACGCGGTGTTGCGGGCCATCATCAAGCGCCTGCCCGGTCCGCTGCGCACGTTCCCGTACAACCTGCTGCTCGCCGACGTCCGGTGGCGCATCCGCACCGGCCGACCGCTGGTCTGAGATTCTCGGACCACAGCGCTACGACAGTCGGCGTAGTGCCTCGCGGTCGAGGTCGGCGACGTCGGTGTGGCCGGATAGCCCGAGGGTCAGATCGAATTCGGCGATGATGTTCGCCACCGCGTCGCGCGCACCGTCGGCGCCCGCCAGCGCCAGCCCGTACATATGCGGGCGACCGATGCACGCCGCGTCGGCGCCGAGCGCGATCGCCTTGAAAACATCTGCGCCAGTATAGATTCCGGAGTCGATGAGCACCTTTATGCGGCCCTCGACGACCGGCGCGATGGCATCGAGTGCGTCGATCGAGGAGATCGCACCGTCGACCTGCCTGCCACCATGGTTGGAGACGATGATGCCGTCCACCCCGGCGTCGACCGCACGCCGCGCGTCGTCGGGGTGCAGGATCCCTTTGAGGACGATCGGCAAAGACGTTCGCCCGCGCAGGGATTCGATATCCGACCAGTTCAGCGACGGCCGCGAGTAGGTGTCCAGGAAGGTCTGCACGCCCGCCCGCGGCCGCTCGTCGACGAGGTTGCGCAGCAATGCCCCCGGAGTGTTGCGGGCGATCGAGAACAGGGTGGCGATAGCCCCGACGGAGATCTCCGGCCGCTCCCCGACCGCCGTCGCGATCCGGTTCGCGACCATCTCGGTGAACCGGCGATCCGAGGTGTACTGCGCGATTCCCTCGCCGCGCGCGAAGGGCAGCGACCCGAGGTTGAGATCCTGTGGCCGCCAGCCGAGCATCGTGGTGTCGAGGGTGACCACGATCGCCCCCGCACCCATCTGCTCGGCACGACCGATCAGACTGTCGACCAGTTCCTCGTCGACCGACCAGTACAGCTGAAACCACCGCGGCGCCCCGGATCGCACCCGATCCATCTCGGCGGCAACATCTTCCATCGGCACGCTGCCCTGGTTGGAGAAGATGTAGGGCACCCCGAGTTCGGCCGCCGCATGTCCGATGTGCCGGTCGGCATCGGGAGCGGCCAGCGCCCCCGCGCCGACGGGGGCGAACAGCACCGGCGCCGGCAGCCGGTGGCCGAACAGTTCGATACCCAGCTCGCGCCGGGATACGTCCCGGAGCACCCGGGGCACGATCGCCCACCGATCCAAGCTCTGACGGTTCGCCGCCATCGTGCGGCCCTCCCCGGCCCCGCCACCGATGTAGGCCCAGGCGCGCCGCGACATCGTCGCCCGGGCGTGGCGCTCGAGTTCGGCGAAGTCGGTCGGTACGCGTGGTGTGCGGCGATGGATGCCCGCGGAGTAGATCTCGTTCTGGCGTGCCCGTCCGTAACCCTGCGTCATACCCGGGATTCTGACACGGTTGTCACCGGATGGGTCCAGACCTCAGATGCTGAGGATCAGGGCGGCCCCGAGCGCGATCATGATCACCGCGACGACGGCGTCCAGCGCCCGCCAGGCCCGCGGGCTGGAGAAGAACCCCGACAGTCGGCCTGCGCCGTGCCCGAGCGCGGCGAACCACAGCACACTCGCCAGGCCCGCCCCCGCCGCGAAGGCCCACCGGCCGTCCCCATGACCGCTCGCGATCGCACCGAGGGTGAGCACGGTGTCGAGGTAGACATGCGGGTTGAGCCAGGTCAGCACCAGCGCGGTGCCGATCGCCGTCCACCGGCTCATCGGTTGGGCGGCCGCCGCCTCGATCGCCGCCGCTCCACGCGACGACCGCCGCGCCGCGAGTACACCGAGGACGATGACATACGCGCCGCCGAGCAGCTTCGCGGCGGTGACCAGATCGGGATGTGCGGCGACCAGGGCACCCAGCCCCGCGACACCGGCGATGATGAGCGCGAGATCGCTGATCGCGCAGACCGCGACGATCGCGGCGGTATGTGTGCGCCGCACCCCCTGCTGCAGGACGTAGACGTTCTGCGGCCCGATCGCCACGATCAGTCCGGCGCCGGTACCGAGTCCGGCGGCCGCGGCACCCAGGAATGTAGTCATGAACTCACCGTAGGAACAGCGCATTCATCAGTACAGCGAATGTTTCTTACCAATCATTAGACTGTCTTAGGTGGAGATCGGACTGGACGGCCTGCGCACCCTCACCGCAGTTCTCCGGGAGGGGACATTCGATGCGGCCGCGGCCTCGCTGCACATCACCCCGTCGGCGGTCAGCCAGCGCATCAAGGCGCTGGAGCTCCAGGTGGGTCGTGTCCTGCTGCGCCGAACCAAACCGGCGACGGCGACCGCCGACGGCGAAGTCCTCATCCGACTCGCCGAGCAGTGGGAACTGCTCGCCGCCGAGGCCCGGGCCGAACTGGTCGGCGATCCGGGCCCCGGCGGCGTCGATCGCCTCGACCGTCCCCGCATTCACCTACCGATCGCGTCCAACGCCGATTCGCTGGCCACCTGGCTGCTCCCGGTGATCGCCCAACTGCATCGCGATCACCCGGTCACCGTGGAGGTCCTGCGCGATGACGAGACCCGCAGCGCGACGTTGCTCCGGTCGGGTGATGTCCTCGGCGCGGTCACCTCCGAGCCGGCCGGCATCCGGGGTTGTGAACTGCGACCCCTCGGTGCGATGCGCTATCTGCCGGTGGCGACCCCCGAGTTCATCGACACGTGGCTACCCGATGGCCCCCAGACCTCCTCGCTCGCCCGGGCGCCGATGGTCATGTTCGATCGCAACGACCACCTCCAGCACCAGGTCGCCGCCACCATCGCGGGTGCACCGTTGAACCCGCCGACCACCTACGTACCGGCATCGGCCGAATACCACCGAGCGATCGAACTCGGGGTCGGCTGGGGTGCGGTGCCGGAGAGTCAGATCCGCGACGCGCTGGCCGCGGGCCGCGTCCACCGGATCAGCGACACTCACCACGACGTCCCGCTCTACTGGCAGTACTGGCGACTGAGTTCACCTCTCCTGCAACGACTCACCGAACTCATCGTCGACGCGGCCCGCGGACATCTCGTCTGAGGGGTCCGGCTCGGTTCCGTGCGCGCGGCGCGCCCGTGCGACATCGAGATCGATGATCTCGCCGGCATCACGCAGCGGATGTTCGATCTCGTCCTGCCACAACCGGGCCGCCAGGTAGCAGACGACCGCGACCGGCACCGGGAACAAGCCCGCGATGACGAACGTCGCCGTCAGCCCGATCACCTCCGAAACCGGGGCCACGATCGCCATCGAAACCGGCATCAGCGCAACCGAGACGAAGAAGTCAAGGCTCGCCATCCGACCGAGCATCGCAGGCGGCACCCGACGTTGAAGTAGCGTGCCCCACAACACCATCGGCCCGTCGAACAACACGCCGCAGGTAAAACCGGCGACCACAAACACCCAGGTCGACTCGGCGAAACCCATGATGATCAACGGTAGGCTCGACGCACCGAACAGCGCGAACATGACCGTCAGATAGCGACGTGGCATCGGCAGCGATGCGAAGACCAGCGACGAGAGCGCCGCTCCGACACCGAATCCCGCCAACACCAGCGAATGCTGCGAGGCGCCCGCCCCGGCTCGTTCACGGAGCGCGAAGGGCACCAGCACCTCGGTCGGCCCCATGACCGCGAGGACCAGCACGCAGGCGAAACCCAAGGTGGACCACAGCCACGGGGTGCGCCACAAGTAGCCGAACCCCTCCGCGATGTCGGTGATGGCACCACGAATCGGGCTGTCACGCATGCCGATATCGGCAATCCGCGGGTCACTCGGAGCCATCGACAGGTAGCACAGTCCCGAGATCACCGAGGCCACCGCGGCCAGCAACACGGCCGCCCCCGGATCGACGGCGGCGATCAGGGCACCCGCGATCATCGGACCGAGTGCCTGCAAGATGACCGGCCGCAGGATGCCCTCGACTCCGTTGGCCGCCTGGAGCTCCGACGGCGCGACCAGCTTGGGCAGCAGCGCGGAATAGGCCGGGTAGTACATGCCGACGGTGACCCCGCCGAGCAGGGAGGCCACCACGACATGCCACAACTGGAGTATCCCGGCGATCGCGGCGACACCCACCGCCGCGAAGACCGCCATCTTGGTGATCTCCAGCGCGATCATGATCTTGCGCTGCGAGACCCGGTCGGCGAGGACGCCACCGGCCAGCGTCGACACCAGCATGCCGACGGCTGCGGCGATCGTCGCGAACGACACCTGCGACGGACCGCCGCCGAGGTCGATGATCTGCCAGATCAGCGCGATCGCCCAGACGCCGTCGGCGAACATCGCGGCGATGAGTCCACCGAGCAGCAGCCGATACTGGCGATGCACGAACGGCATCAGCGCGCGCGGCAGGCCACGGCGCACAGATCGGTCCTCGGAAAAGCTCATCGGTCCAGCTTGCGCTCACGAGCGGGTCCGGAGCCAGCGAATTTCGCACACGGCGGGCGATGTCGACCGCAGCGTGACGGGCTCGGCCGACCCGCGACCGGGTGGCTCAGCTGGCCTTGCGCGTCGCCTTCTTGGCCGGGGCCTTCTTCGGCGTATCGGTAGAACCCGCAGTCTTCTTGGCCGGGGACTTCTTCGCGACCGCCTTTTTCGCGGGAGCCTTCTTCGCCGTAGTTTTTGTCGCCGCAGTTTTTGTCGCCGCAGTTTTTGTCGCCGGGGCTTTCTTCGCCGAGGCCTTCTTGGCCGGCGACGTTGGGGCCGAACCCGAATCCTCGGTCGACGCATCGCCGCCACGGTCCTTGACCGAAGCACGGAGCGCGGCGAGCAGGTCGGCTACCTCCGAGTCCTCGTCGACGCTCTCCTCTTCATCGACATCCGGGAATGCCTGCGACCCGTCGGATTTGGCCTCGATCAGCTTGGCCAGTTCCTCTTGGTAGGTGTCGGAGAACTCGGTCGGGTCGTAGTCGGCGGCCATCGTCTCGATCAACGACGCAGCCATCTGCAACTCCTGGTCACGGATGGTGACCTCCTCATCGAGGAACCCGAAGTCGGGTTTACGAACCTCGTCCGGCCACAACAGTGTCTGCAGGGTCATCACCCCGTCCACGACACGCAGCGCCGTCATCCGGGTGCGGTTTCGCAGGGTGAACGACGCGATCGCCAGCCGATCGGTCTCCTCGAGTGCCTTCGCGAGCAGCACATACGCCTTCGGCGACTTCGACGCCGGTTCGAGGTAGTAGGGCTTGTCGAAATAGATCGGGTCGACCTGGTCGGACGGCACGAACTCCAGGATCGAGATCTCCGGACTCTTCTGCACGGGCAGCGAGGACAGATCGTCCTTGGTGAGGATCACCGTGTCGCCGGATTCGGTCTCGTAGGCATTGGCGATGTCGGCGAACTCGACCTCGGTGTCGGTGCCCTCGCGAACGCGCCGATAGCGGATCCGGGTTCCGTCGGCAGAATCGACCTGGAACGACTTGCGGTCGTGACTCTCCGTCGCGGAATACACCTTGACGGGCACATTCACCAGGCCAAAGCTGAGATCGCCCTTCCAGATCGAGCGCATGCGCACCATTGTGCCATCCGCTGGTGTCACTCGTCGGCCGCAACGCAAGTAACTGTGGACAATGGGTGTCATGGCACCCGGCGACCCATCCGGCGGAAATCATCTCGACGTCGACGGTCACCGTGTGGCCGTCACGAACCTCGCCAAGGTGCTCTATCCCGCGACCGGCACGCGGAAGTTCGAGGTCATCGACTACTACACGCGGATCGCCGACGTCGCGCTGCCACACCTGCGCGGTCGCCTGATCACGCGCAAACGCTGGCCCAACGGCGTGACGTCGACGCCGTTCTTCGAGAAGGACCTCCCGGCAGGCACACCGGACTGGGTCGCCCGGCACGGAATCGAGCACGCCGAGCGGGTCATCACCTACGCCGTCGCCGATTCCCGGGCGACGCTGATCTGGCTCGCGCAGATGGCCGCTCTCGAACTGCACACCCCGCAGTGGCGGTTGCCGATCGGTCCGCAGGGTCCGCAGGCCAACCGGCTCGTCCTCGACCTGGACCCGGGCCCCGGCGTCCCGCTCACCGAATGCGCACAGGTCGCCTTCCTGATCCGCGATCTGCTCGCCGCCACCGGCCTCGACGCCTATCCGGTGACCAGCGGCGGCAAGGGCATCCACGTCTACGCACGTCTGCCCCGACCGGTCGCACCCGATTCCGCGCGCACCCTCGCCCGCGAGATCGCCAACCGGCTGGCCGACGAACATCCCGACACGATCACCGCCGTGATGGCCAAAACCGTCCGCGAGCAGCGGGTGTTCATCGATTGGAGTCAGAACAGCGCGTCCAAGACCACACTCGCTCCGTACTCGCTACGCGGGCGCGAACAGCCGTGGGTGGCCGCACCGCGCACCTGGGACGAACTGTCCGACGCCGACCTCGCGCAGCTGCTCTACACCGACGTCCTCGAACGCGTTGCCACCGACGGCGACCTCCTCGCCGGCCTCGATGACGACGTCCCCGGCGTCGAGACGACCGGCGGTGGACTACCCGGCGCGGACATACCCGGCGGCGAGGCCTCCGGACAGGTCGTCAACCTGCGCGCCTACCGGCGCAAGCGCAACGCCAACCGGACGCCCGAGCCCTTCGGTGACGAGAATCATCGTCGCCGGCTCGCCGAGATGCAGATGTCCGACCCCGACGACCCCCGGTCAGAAGCCCCAGACAGCCCAGACCCAGACAGCCCAGACCCAGACACTCGCGCCGATCCGATCTTCGTCATCCAGGAACACCGGGCCCGGCGGCTGCACTACGACTTCCGACTCGAACACGACGGTGTACTGGTCTCGTGGGCGATCCCCAAGAACCTGCCCACCGACCCCGACCAGAATCGGCTGGCGGTGCAGACCGAAGACCACCCGATGGATTACGCCGACTTCGAAGGTGAGATCCCGGCAGGCGAATACGGCGGCGGTCAGGTGCGGATCTGGGATCGCGGCACCTTCACCGTCGAGAAGTGGCGCGACAAGGAGATCATCGTCCGACTCTCCGGCGGGCGCATCCAGGGCCGGTATGCGCTGATCCGGACCGGCGAGCAGAACTGGCTCGCCCACCTGATGTCCGACGAGGTGCGACCGATCCTGCCGGACAGCCTCACCCGACCGCGTCCGATGCTGGCCACCGATGATCCGATCGACAAACTCGGCGACCGCGACTGGGCCTTCGAAGGAAAGTGGGATGGGTACCGAATACTGTTGCGCCACATCGGCGGGACGCTCACCCTCACCTCACGCAGCGGGATCGACATGACCGCCGACTTCCCGGAATTGCAGTCGGTCACCGAGAATCTCGGGCTCCTCGACGTCATCCTCGACGGCGAGGTGGTCGCGGTGGATTCGTCGGGGCGCACCAATTTCACGTTGTTGGCCTCGCGCAACAACACCCACGAGACGTACGCGCTCAAGCTGTATCTGTTCGACATCCTCTATCTGAACGGGTCACCGCTGCTGAACAAGCCGTGGTCGCAGCGACGGACGCTGCTGGAGGAACTGGCTCCGGCCTTCCGACAGTCGCCCTATGTCGAGGTGCCGCCACTGCTACCCGGGCCGGGTGCGGCGGCCGTCGCCCACAGCCTCGAACACAATATGGAGGGCGTCGTCGCGAAGCGACGCTCGTCGGTGTACCGGCAGGGTCATCGGTCGTCGTCCTGGCTGAAACAGAAGAACTGGAGCGACATCGAGGTCGTGATCGGCGGTTGGCGACCGGGGCGGGGCAACCGCGCGAACACGATCGGCTCGCTGCTGGTCGGGCTGCCCGAGGAGACCGGTCTGCGCTACGTCGGCCGCGTCGGCACCGGTTTCACCGACGCCGCATTGGCCACTCTCGCCGACGAGCTGAAACCGTTGCAGATCTCGCGGTCCCCCTTCCTCGACGTCATCGACCGGCCCGTCGCCTCAACCGCGTTCTGGGTGCTGCCCAAGATCGTCGGCGAGGTGCGTTTCATGGACTGGACCAGCAACGGCCACCTGCGTCACCCGACCTGGCGCGGGATCCGGCGCGACAAACTGCCCGGCGACCTGTAGCCGACACCGACCGACCGGGAGTATGACCATGACCGCTGACACCATCGTCGTCGAGACCCCCGACGGGCGGGCCGAAGCCTATGTGGCCCGGCCGGACTCACCCGACAGCGCCGATCTCCCCGGCGTCCTGTTCCTCACCGACGCGATCGGCCTGCGCCCCCAGACCCGCGCGATGGCCGACCGGATCGCCGGCTGGGGATATGTGGTGCTGGTGCCGAATCTCTTCTACCGGCACGGCTCCGCCGCCGAGGTGGCCCCGGCACATGACCTGCTCCTGCCGGAGGACCGATCGGCCTTTTTCGCCGCCGCCAAACCACGCATGCGCGCCCTGGCCGACGACCGCGGTGCCGTCGACCTGGAGTGCTACCTCGATGCGCTGCACACGTTGCCGGGCGTCGACGCCGGGCCGGTCGGGATAACCGGCTACTGCATGGGTGGCCGGCTCGCGCTGCTGGCGGCGCGTACCCGCCCGGATGCGGTCGCGGCGGTCGGTGTCTTTCATGCGGGCGGACTGGTCACCGACGATCCGGGTAGCCCGCATCTGCATCTGTCCCCGATCACCGCCTTCGTCCTGGCCATCCACGCCGACCAGGACGCATCACTACCTGCGGTCGCGGTCGCACGTTTCGAGCACGCACTGACGACAAGCGGGGTGACCCATCACGCGACTGTGTATCCAGGCGCCGCGCATGGGTACACCATGGCCGACACCGCGTCCTTTCACTACGAGGCGTCCGAACATCATTTCGCCGAGCTGGACGCTCTGTTCGATCGCACACTGCGGCACCATTGAGGTGCCGCAGAACACGCCGGGAACCCCCTCACCTGACCGGCGAGGCCAGCCGAGACTAACCTCGGGTGTGTCCGTGATCGTTCAGGAGTCTCCGTGTTCGTAGTCGCCCACATCAGCGACCTGCATTTCAACGGCACGCGGTTCAACCGCAGCCGGATCGAGTCGACGCTGGACTACGTCAACTCCTGCGCCGACGGCATCGACGCCCTGCTGATCACCGGCGACATCACCGACGAGGGTCGTCCCAGTGAGTATGTCGAGGCCGCACGCGTCCTGCACAGTCCGCTGCCGATCCTGCTGACCGCAGGCAATCACGACGTGCGCGAGCCGCTGAGCGCAACCCTGCTCGGTGCCGAGACCTCCGAACCGATCAACCAGTCACGGATGATCGCCGACGTGCTGTTCCTGGTAGTCGACTCATCGGTGCCCGGCCGCAACGACGGCTTCCTCACCGACGACACGCTCGCGTGGATGTCCGCGGAGATCGCCGCACACCCGGCAGACACCGACGTCCTGGTGTCCTTCCACCACCCACCGGTGGTGCTGCACATGCCGTTCATGGATTCGATCCGCCAGACCGGCGAAGACCGGCTGGCCGCACTGGTGGACAAACATCCGAATATCGTCGGTTTCCTCTGCGGCCACGCTCACACGCCCGCCGTGACCACCTTCGCCGGCCGTCCGCTGTGTATCGCCCCCGGGGTCTCGTCGACGCTGAATCTCCCGTTCGAGGGGACCGACGTCGTCAACACCGGTCAGCCACCGGGCATCGCCTTCCACATTCTCGACCAGGGCAAGCTGGTCACCCACTTCCGATCGGTACCCCAATAGCGCTGTGCTCCAAGAGAAGCCGCACCCTTCGGCCCAATGGCGCGCCAGTGTGCCGAGGGGGCCGACACGCGCCGTCACGGTGACGGGACGTATCGGCCCCACACGTCAGCGGGACACCGGCTCGGTGGGCTGCTCGACCACTCGCCCAACCGGACGGATCGTGGTCGTCGTCACCTCGTATACGCGGGCGGTGACGATGTCGAAGAACAGTCCGACAATCCGCACACGCGCCTCGGCCGCGGCGGGACCGACGAGCCGATGGCGGCCGAGATACTCCACCTGCTTGGCCACGTTGACCACCGCCAGCTGATCTACCCGACCGAAACCCAGTGCGGCAGCGGCGCGCCCGGCCGCATGCCCCTGCCTGAACGCGGCCAGCGAACCGACCCCGTGGCGCAGCCAGTTGCCGACGGCACCGTCGGGCAGACCGGCTTCCTCACTCGCGATCAGTGCGTTCATCGCCCCGCAGGACGAGTGGCCACAGATCACGATCGAACCGACGCCGAGTTCGGTGAGCGCGTATTCGATTGCCGCATCTACGGATTCCTCACCCGACTCGACGGCCGGTACCAGGTTCCCGACGTTGCGCACGGTGAACAGGTCACCCGGTCCGCTTGCCGTGATCACATTCGGCAGGAGTCGGGAATCTGCGCAGGTCAGGAACAGTGAGTCCGGATCCTGCCGTTCGGTGATATCAGCCATCGTCGCCGCGAGCGCGTCGGCATGTTCGGCATGATAGGCGTCCACGCCGCCGATGATCGAGCGCAACGACGCCGGATGCCGGTGCACATCGGCGGATTCGGCTCGGGATGAATGACGCCACGGCGTCAGCCCGACCAGCCCGGTGGTGTGCCTGCGCGGAGGACGCCGCGGAGCGTCCGCCAATCGCGCCTTTCCCTTCTCGACGACCAGCACCGTGCCGCCTCCCGACTCGTGTGCCCACCGGAAGTCCTCGAGCATCTCCGACGATGCGTGATCGAGGAAGTCGGTATCGAGTTCGAGGGTTAAGTGGGCCGCCTCGGGGACCCGCCCCAACGCCTTGTTCAGTTTGGGTAGCGACAGGAAGCTCAACGATCCGCGGATGGTCACCCGCCATTGTCGAGAACCCTCGGTGCCCAACGGTTCCGACGTGATCTCGGCGCGCACCACCCGGGCGACCACCATCGCCACCGCGACAGCCAACCCGATGGCGACCCCCTCCAGCAGATTGAGGAAGACCACCGCGGTGACGGTCACCGCATAGACCCACACATCACCGGTTCGCAACGCGCTCCGCATATGTGCGAGCTTGACCAGTTGCATCCCGATGACGACGAGCAGACCGGCCAGCGCCGCCCGTGGAATCTGTTCGACCAGCCCGGTCAGCACCACCGCGAACAACAGCACCCAGACGCCGTGCAGAATCGCCGATGCTCGGGTACGCGCCCCGGACGCCACATTGGTCGAACTACGCACGATGACGCCGGTCACCGGCAGTCCGCCCAGCATCCCGGACGCGACATTGGCGCTGCCCTGGCCGATGAGCTCACGATTCAGGTCGCTGCGCGGGCCGGTGTGCATCTTGTCCACCGCGACAGCCGACAGCAGCGACTCGACGCTGGCGATCAGGGCGACGGTCAGTACACCCATTGCGAAGGCGGCCCAATTCCCGGATGGCAGTTCCGGTAAGGCCAGGGCCTCGAAGAAGTTGCCGTCGATGGTGATCCGCTCGACGTCGAGCCGCAGAAGCAGCGTCATCGCGGTGGCCGCGACGATCGCGGCCAGCGGGCCCGGCACCTTACGTACCGATGCCGGCAGCGACGGCCAGAGCAGCATCACGGCCACGACCAGTCCCCCGACGAGAGCTTCGGACCATCCGATGTCGGCGAGTTGATTGGGTAGACCGACCAGGTTCTGCCAGGCGCTACTCGCCGAGTCGCCACCGAGCAGAACATGAATCTGTTGAAGCGCGATGGTGATGCCGATCCCGGCCAGCATCGCGTGCACCACAACGGGCGCAATCGCGAGCGCTGCGGTGGCCACCCGGCTCAGCCCGAATCCGATCTGTAGCACGCCGGCGCCGACGGTGATCGCACATGTTGTCAGCCAACCGAATTCGGCCACGAGCTCGGCGACCACGACCGTCAGACCGGCTGCCGGCCCCGATACCTGCAACGGACTGCCGCCCATCGCTCCGGCGACGATCCCACCGACGACCGCGGCGATGAGGCCGGCCAGTACCGGCGCACCCGACGCGATCGCGATACCCAATGACAATGGCAGGGCGACCAGAAAGACCACGAGTGAAGCCGGCAGATCGTAGCGCAGCGTCTCGCGGAAGTTCAGGGGCCCGACTCCCCTTTTCTCCATGACCCAACCGTACGGGCGTTTCGTTAACGCGAGAAGAACAGACAAATCGGACAGGGTGTGAGATATGTTTCACCCCTCCCCGAGACCTCGCATGCGCCACACCCACGAATCGACCCGACCTGGCCGCAAATCCTCAACACCGCCAATCCCCAACCTCGACAGAGCTTTACGTAGCCTCAGTAGCGAACCCATCGCGCGAATCGCACTGACGCTAAGGTTGGTCGGTGACCATGCGCGCTGACGATTTCGTCGACGAGTCCCTGCTACCGCATATCGATCAGGCACGCGCCTTCTACGCGACACGGCCCACAATGCGCGGACCGCAGAGCTTTGCGGAGTTGTTGGAAGTCCGGGCACAACGCGCAACTCGTATCGCCTCGCACGACCCCCATGCCGTGACCGGCATGGCCGAGGTGGATGGGCACGCGGTGCCTATCCGCATCCTGACGCCACGGGCCAACCGTCCACGCGGCGTCTACCTCGATCTCCACGGCGGCGGCTTCTACGTAGGCGCCGCAGCCGACGGCGATGATGGCGCGCGAGCGCTCGCCGAGGTACATCAACTCGTCGTGGTCGGCGTCGACTACCGGCTGGCTCCCGAACATCCGTGGCCGGCCGCGACTGAGGACTGCGCGACGGTCGCTCGATGGCTACTCGGCCATGCGCAGGCGCGCTTCGGCTGTTCCCGCATCGTGGTCGGCGGCTCCTCGGCCGGCGCGACCCTCGCGATGACCACCCTCCTCCGCCTACGCGCGCGAGGTCTCACGGCCCAGATCGCCGGGGCAGCACTTCAGTTCGGCACCTATGACCTCAGTGGCACCACCCCC
This sequence comes from Gordonia heveisoli, assembly GCF_030315745.1. Taxonomy (GTDB): domain Bacteria; phylum Actinomycetota; class Actinomycetes; order Mycobacteriales; family Mycobacteriaceae; genus Gordonia. The sequence continues at coordinate 102,367 of NZ_JASXSH010000001.1, forward strand.
GCGGGCCGTCTGATCGCGGATGAGTATTTTCTCCAGGCATATCTCGGCGACACCGAGGATCGGACCGTCGCCGACATCTCCCCGGTCTTCGCGGAACTGAGCGGACTGCCACCGACCCTCCTGTCCGTCGGTGCGGACGATGTCCTACTGCAGGACAACCTCGCGATGGCAGAGCGACTGGCCGAGGCAGGCAATGACGTGACGATGCGCGTCTATCCGGCGTCGCCTCATGGTTTCACCGGTCATCCGACGGCGATGGCTGCCGCGGCGCGCCAGCACATCGAGGCATGGATCGGTGCGCGCATCGGCGACTGAGTGTCGCCCACGCCGGATCAGTTCGACGATCCGGTTCCGAGAATTTCGATCAGCTTGCTGCCGATCTCCGGAATGAGACCCGGACCGGGATCGGGCAGATTCTGCGGCAGCGGTATCCCCGCTGTGCGGGTGGCCGGGATTCGTGCGGTCCTGGTCGCCTCCAGGCGAATCCCCGACTGACGCTCCTTCGGCAGTGGCGCGGCGTACTTCGACAGTTCGGTGGGTGTGGTCACCGTCTGCACCACCCGAAGGCCGGTGGCCGCGAAATCGGCTGCCGCGCGGCGGATGTGGTTGGGCGAGGTGACCAGGACGATGTCGCGGATGCCTCGGCCGGCGAGGATCGCGGCAGTGTTCTGCGCATTGGCCACCGTCGACCCCGACTTGTCCTCCACCAGGATCCGGCTGTCCGCGACGTCGTGTTCGACGAGCCACTTGCGCATCGCCGCGGCCTCGGTCACGCCCTTTTTCGGTGCCCCACCGGTGACGACGACCGGTGCCGCACTGGTCAACTCGGCCTGCGCGCGACCGGCCGTCACACGCCGGACCAGTTCGTTGGCCATCGTGCCGTTGCCGTTGAGCCCGTAACCGAGAACGACGATGGCGACGTTGCCCGACACCGCCTTCGGCGACACATCCGGTACGATCGCGGCCGCGTTCGCAACACCATCGACGATGTTGCGGGCCGTCGTCGCCAGTGCCGGATTCATCAACGACAGCCTGCGTAGCGCCGACCGACCGGTCGCCGCATCGCCGGCCTGATCCGCCCAGACCACCTGCAGGGCAAGGGCTTGCGCATCGGCCGGCGCCACGTCGATGGCCTTCTTGAGCGAGGCGAGGCCACCGGGTACGTCACCCGCCGCGAACTTCGCCTGCGCCTCGTTGTAGAGCGCCGTCGAATCGAGCGCATCGGCCGCGCGCACGACATCCGGTCCGGCGGAGGTCAGCGCAGGCATGGTGCCGATGACACCGCCGCCGATCGCCGCGGCGCCGATGGTCGCGGCCGCCATCCACTTGAATCGCCTCACACGAGCCACAGGAGTCACTTGCGTAACAGTAGATTGTAATGACAACACCTCGGCCGCCGTCCGATTTCAACTACGTAACGTCGATTCGGATAAGCAGATTCGAGTCGCCCTCAGTCGGTGGACCGATGGCCCACGATGGCGTCGGCGATGTACGTGGCGAGTTGTGCGTGCGAGACATACTTCGCCGGGGACAGCATGTCGGCATAGACGGCACTCACCATGAATTCGACCGCGGTCTTCGAATCCGGTCTCAGCGTGGTCTCCAGCGGCGAGTCCTCGACGTAACCGAGCGCGCGAGCGGTGACGATGTCGACGAGCGTGACACCGTCCCCGCGGCGGATGAGCCACGGCAGCAGGAGGGCGCCGTCGATCTTGAGCGCGGACTGTAGCGCGTCGTTGCCCGCCAGATGGTGTAGCACCTCACGGACCAGCATCACCACCGTCTCATGCGGGTCGTCGGAGAAGCGGAGCCGTTCCAGCACAACACGTTCGAGGGCATCGAGCTCGTCGGCCACCAGCGCGTCGATCAGGTGCTGCCGGGACGAGAACCGGCGGTAGATGGTGGCCCGGCTGATGCCGGCCTCCTGCGCAACCCGGGCCAGGGTCAGCGCGCCGACACCGACCTTGCGAATGACCGCACGAGCGGCTGCAGCCAAGTCTTCATCGCGCGCCATGGAGGACAGATTATCGCGAGCGGACAGTCACTTCGCAGTGAGGCTATTGAGACAATACTGCCTCTACTGTCTCAACTGTGCGACAGTAGGGCGATGAGCGTCGCAGAACAGTCAGCCTCGACCGTCGCAGATACCGGCGGCGCGTCACCCTGGGATTCACAGCCGGAGGAGTACGACTACACCGTCGACGACATCGAGGGCGCCGTCCCCGACGGCCTCCGCGGCGTCCTGTATCGCATCGGTCCAGGACGATTCCACGTCGGCGGCCATCCGATCGGGCACATCTTCGATGGTGACGGCATGGTGTCGCGGATTGAGTTCACCGACGATTCGGTGACCTTCCGCAATCGCTACGTCCGCACCCGGAGTTACCTGAAGGCCAACGACACCGGCTGTCCGCCACGTGGATTCGGCACCCAACGCGCGGGAGGAGCACTCGCCAACGCGCTCCGCTTCCCGGCGAACATGGCCAACACCAATGTGCTGGTCCACGCCGAGAAGCTCTACAGTCTCTGGGAGGGTGGCCGGCCGCATCGACTGGACGCGGCCACCCTGGCCACCGACGGACCCGAATCCTTCGGTGGCGCACTGAAACGACTCGGCGCGTTCTCCGCCCACCCGAAGACCGACCCGTCGACCGGCGACGTGTTCAACTTCGGTCTCGACTTCTTTCCCCGGCCGATGATCCGCTGCTACCGGCTCGACGCCCGGCGCACCCTGCACAGCGTCGCCACCTTCCCGCTCCCCCACCTCGGCTTCATCCACGATTTCGCGCTGACCACCGACCACATGGTGTTCGTCCTCGGACCGCTCGTCGTCCACCGCCCCATTCCGGTCGCACTGGGGCTCAGGCCCTTTGACGATGCACTCACCTACCGCCCGGAGCTCGGCACGCGGATAGTCCTCGTCCCGCGCGATGGTCGTCCGCCGGTGACGCTGGAATACGACGCGCTGTTCCACTTCCACGTCACCAACGCCTACGAGCGCCCCGCGGACCGCGAGACCGTGGTCGAGATCGTCAAACACGATCCGAGCCGCGGCTGGCCGGCATGGAACAGGCATCTGCACGATTACCGGGACAATGCGGGTCCGGCCTTCGGCGGCACCCTGACACGGCTACGGATCAACACCCGCACCGGACGGATCACCGAGGAACCACTCAACGATCGCGGGTGCGAGTTCCCGCAACTCGATCCCCGGCACGCCACCCGCGGACACGCGGTCACGTATCTCGCGGAGGCGTCCCGACCCGGCGGTGATCCGGATTCGATCGCCACCGTCGACCATCGCAGCGGCCGCATCAACCGCTACGTCGCGGCCGAAGGAGATACGATCTGCGAACCGCTGTTCGCGCCGGATCCGGAATCCGTCGACGAAGGTCGGGGCTGGTTGCTGTCCATCGAACACCAGTCACACCGGGCACGCTCACGGGTGATCGTGCTGCGCGCCGACGATCCGGCCGCCGGTCCGGTCGCGGTGGCGAACCTGCGCCACCATGTGCCGATGACCTTCCACGGCGCCTTCGCATCTCGCTGACCGCCACCACCCCGACGACGACTGCGGACCCCAACGACGACTGCGGGCCGCCGACCATGACGGTCGGCGGCCCGAGTTGTCGTTACCCGTGTGTTCCGCGACTACAACGCCTTGAGTTCCTCGACGACGGCGTCGACGGACTTCTTCGCATCACCGAACAGCATCGAGGTGGTATCACCGAAGAACAACGGGTTCTCGATGCCTGCGTAACCCGACGACATCGACCGCTTCAGCACGATCACCGAACGCGCCTCGTCGACGTTGAGGATCGGCATACCGTGAATCGGCGAGGACGGATCGTTACGCGCGGCCGGATTCGTGACGTCGTTGGCGCCGATCACGATGGCGACATCGGTCCGGCTGAACTCGCCGTTGATGTCATCCATCTCCTTCATCGCGTCATATGGCACATCCGCCTCGGCCAGCAGCACGTTCATATGGCCGGGCATACGACCGGCGACCGGGTGAATCGCGTACTTGACCTCGACACCCTTGTCCTCCAGCAACGAGGCCATCTCCTTGACCACATGCTGGGCCTGCGCCACGGCCAACCCGTATCCGGGCACCACGATCACCTGGTTGGCGTACGCCATCTGGATCGCGGCGTCGGCGGCCGAGGTGGCCTTCACCGTGCCGCCGGCACCGCCGGGTCCACCGGCCGCGACGTCATCGCCGCCACCGAAGGAACCGAATACGATCGCCGGAATCGACCGGTTCATCGCCTTGGCCATCAGGTTGGTCAGGATCGAGCCCGACGCACCCACGATCATGCCGGCCACGATCATGGCCTGATTGTTGAGCGCCAGACCGGCCGCCGCCGCAGACAGACCCGTGAGAGCGTTCAGCAGCGAGATGACCACCGGCATATCCGCGCCGCCGATCGGGAACACCACGAACAAGCCCATCAGACCTGCGATCACCAGCAACGCCACAATCGCCCACCACGGCGTGGCCTCGGTCGAGTCGGCGTTGAGTCCGATGTAGACCGCGATCGCGACCGCCGCGATCGCCAGGATGATGTTGGCCAGCTGGAACAGCTTGGCCGCCTTGACGAACGCCTTCTCCAGGTTCTTGTTCAGCAGTTCCTGCAGCTTGGCGAACGCCACCAGCGAACCCCAGAACGACACCGAACCGACGATCGCCGCGAACAGCGACCCGACGATCACATGCACATCGGGCTGCTCGTGCAGCGCGGTGAACCCGTCGGACTCGATGTACTCCGCCCACGCGATCAGCGCGACCGTGCCACCACCGACACCGTTGAACAACGCCACCAGCTGAGGCATCGCGGTCATCTTGGTCTTCAGGGCCGGCGGGATACCCAGCACGACACCGATGAGCAGACCGGCCGCGATCAGCACCCAGTTGATGGTCGGAACGCCATCGGCGTCCGGCGGGTTGTTGTACACCGACAGCAGCGTCGCCACGATCGCCAACCCCATACCGGCGGCCGCGATCCAGTTGCCCCGCACCGCGGTCTTGGGCCCGGTCAGACCCATCAGACCGTAGATGAACAGCGAGAACGCCACGATGTAGAGCACAGTGACGCCGTAACCGAGCGCCTCGGACTCCTGCCCCGACGAGGTCAGGGCCAGATTGAGCACAGCGCCGTTCACTTCACGGCCTCCTTCTTACCCTTGAACATGCCGAGCATGCGATCGGTGACCGCGAAACCACCCACGACGTTGAGCGTTCCGAAGATCAACGCGATGAACCCGATGATCCGCACACCCCAGGACGCGTCCGAGGGCAGCGAACCCAGCACCACCAGCGCACCGAGCACGACGATGCCGTGGATGGCATTCGTCCCCGACATCAGCGGGGTGTGCAAGGTGTTGGGAACCTTGGAAATGACCGCGAAACCCACGAACCCGGCCAGCACCAGGATCGCCACATTCGCCAACAGACCCGTATACATCAGGCTCCACCTTCCTCACCGGCACGCTGGTCGTCCACGCTGCGCGTGACGCAGGCAGCGGCGATCACCTCATCGTCGAAGTCGGGGATGATCTCCCCGTTCTCGCCGAGCATCAACTCGATCAGCGCATACAGGTTCTTCGCGTACAGCTCGCTGGAATGCTCCGGCATCGTGGCCGGCAGGTTCAGCGGCGAGGTGACCGTCACGTCGTGGACGACGATGGTCTGCCCCGGCTCGGTCAACTCACAGTTGCCGCCCGTCTCACCGGCCAGGTCGACAACCACACTGCCCGGCTTCATACCCTCGACCGCGGCCGCGGTCACCAGACGCGGCGCCGGACGCCCCGGCACCAACGCGGTCGTGATGACCACATCGAAACCCTTGATGGCCTCTTCCAGCGCCTGCTGCTGCTGCGCGCGCTCGGCATCGGTGAGCTCACGTGCGTACCCACCCTCACCGGCAGCGTCGATACCCAGATCCAGCCACTGCGCGCCGACCGAACGCACCTGCTCGGCAACCTCGGGCCGAACGTCGTAACCGGTCGTCCGCGCACCGAGCCGCTTCGCGGTCGCCAGCGCCTGCAACCCGGCCACACCGACACCGAGCACCAGCACCGTCGCCGGCTTCACCGTGCCCGCCGCAGTCGTCAGCATCGGGAAGAACCGCGTCGACAGATCCGCAGCCACGACGACCGACTTGTAGCCAGAGACGTTGCCCTGGGAACTCAGCGCATCCATCACCTGAGCACGCGAAATACGGGGAATGGCCTCTACCGCGAACGCCTCGACACCGGCATCGGCCAACGCGCCGATCTTGTTGTCGGCATTACGCGGGGCAAGGAAACCGATCAGCTTCTGCCCGCGGCGCAGCTTCGCGATCTCCTCATCCGACGGCGGCGCGACACGCAGCACCACATCCGCGGCATAGGGATCACCGATCGTCGCACCCGCTTCGGTGTATGCCCGATCGGGGATCAACGCCCCCAAACCGGCACCCGACTCGACCGTGACGGCCACGCCCTTGCCAACAAGTGTGGCGACCACCTTCGGCACGAGCGCAACACGCCGCTCACCCGGGGCCGCCTCACGCACGACACCCACACTCATTTTTCTCACCTTGTCCTGGTTGCAGCACGGCCCGCGTCACCTGGCCGGGGAGGCCGGGGTTCACGGGCCGCGTCACGCCGCGCCGGGCAGCAGTTTGTCGCCCGGGTCACAAAAACGTCCGACGAACATAGCATGACCTCAGAAGCCATAACCGACCCTGTCGGGTTGGTCACGTTTCCCTTGACCCCTAGGAAATCATCAGATTGGACAGTTGTCCAGTCAGTTGTCCAATCGGCTGGGTCAGTCGCTGTCCGACGAGTCGCCCCCGTCACCATCGCTGCCATCTCCACCGTCGGCGTCGGTGTCGGCACCCGATCCGGCGCGGTGACCGGTACCGGCATCAGCATCCGCCGGGCCAGGGTTCGATTCGGTGGGGTTGGTTTCGGTGGGGTTGCTTTCGGTGGGGTTGCTTTCGGTGGGGTTTGCGTCGGTGGGGTCCGAGTCGAGGGCGCGTTCGGAGTCGGCGCCGTCCCCGGATTCGGATTCGACGTCAGGCTCGGCCTCAGCGTCGGGCGAGTCGGCCGGGTCTGTTTCGGTGGCGCCGCCGCCATCAGATGCGGCCGGATCGGGCGGCGTCGCTTCGGCGACCGGTGTCGAACGGCCGGCGATAACCGCGACACCCGGCCCTGGTTCGGTGGCCGGGATCGAGTCGTCTGGGGTGTGTTCGTCGGCCATCGATGCGCGGGTATCGGAGTCGACGTCGGGGTCGGTGACCGGTACCCGCGCACCGAATACCGCGTAGAGCGCCACCTGAAGTTCACGCGGCGTCGGAACCGGATGCCCGGCGATCGTCGCCTGCTCCCCCGGCATCGGCACCGGAATGAGGGCGTCGACGATATCGTCCACCTCCTCGGGAACCGGAATCCCCAGGTCCCGCAACATCATTCCCCACGGGTTGCCGCCGTCGTACACGACGTAGTGGGTGCTGCCGTCATCCCATTCGCGCACGATCTCGTATTCGTTGATCTGGTCGTTGAGGCTGCCGTGCAAGTAGAAACCGGGGAGTAGATAGAAGATCGTCGCGACCGGGTGGACCAGCGGATTGCCGATGCCACAAGCGGAGTCACCGCGCACACAGTACGAATAGACCTGAATGCCATCCAGATCGGCCGCATCACGATCCCCGTTTGTGTAGAGCCCGGGGACGAAGCTCGGGAGGACGTTCTCCACCCCGGTATTCGGGAAGCGGGAGTCGGCACCGATCACCACGACGATTCGGTCGAGTGGGACGTTGCCCCGGTCCTTGATCATCAGCGCCGCGTTCATCGCGACCGGGGCGCTCTGCGAGTACCCGTTGATCACGATCTTCTGGTCCGGTTTCGTCGGGTCGTAGGCCGCCTCGACCGCGGCCACAGCCTTGCGCGTGCCGATGTCCACCGAATCGTTGTAGGTCCCCTCCCCGACGAGGTCGACGGGGAACCGCCCGATCCGAAAACCGAAGGCACCGGGGTAGTCGACGATCCGGATCGCCGGCCGGTCAGCGGGGTCGGTGCCGAACAGCCCGATGTCGCGCGTCCGGCCGAGTTGGTCGGCGCCGTCGTAGTCGGTCGTCCCGGGGATCAGGATCACCACATCGCCGTCGGCGTTGTGCAGGGGGAGCATCCACACCGGCGTCGCGGATACCGGCACCGATGACGCCGCGCTTGCCGCTACGCTCGGCGTCGCGATGACACCACCGTCGGCAGCGACCGCCCGGGCCGGTGTACTCGGCGCGACGAACAGTGCGCCGGCCAACGCCATCGCAGCGATCAGGACCAGACGACGCATGGGATACCACCTTCGACGCATACGGTCGTCGGCGGCCGGAGGGACCGACGGCTCGACGATGACGACATCATCGCCGGTCGCGGGCCACGCGGGCAGGGCGAACCGGCCGTTTTCGTCCGTTCAGGTGATCGTGTAGCTACGGCCGTCGAGGCCGGTCGCGCCGTCGGGCGCGGGCGCGGCGATGTCCTCGACCTGAGCGTGCCCGGCCTTGTCGATGGCTCGGCATTCCACGGTGTGGTCGCCCTTCGTCGCCGGCCAGACGTACCGCCATTGCCGCCAGGTGTCGTCGCTGTAGTCGACGGCCAGTTCGGCCTGCTGCCATGGGCCCTCATCGATACGAACCTCGACGCGCGCGATCCCGGTGTGCTGCGCCCACGCACTCCCGGCGACGACGACGTCCCCCGCCCGACGACTAGACCCGTTCCCCGGCCGATCGATCCGCGAGGCCAGCTTGATCGGCCCCAGTGCCGACCATCCGCGGGAGGTCCAGTAGGCCGACGACTCGCTGAACCGGGTGATCTCCCAATCGACAACCCATTTCGTCGCCGACACATAGCCGTAGAGACCCGGGATCACCTGACGGATCGGATATCCGTGCTCGATGGGCAGCGGTTCGCCGTTCATCCCGATCGCGAGCATGGCGTCCCGGCCGTCGATGATCGTCGACACCGGGGTACCGCAGGTCCAGCCGTCCGCACTGGTCGACAGGAGCATGTCGGCCCCGGGGCGAACCCCAGCCCGATCGAGCAAGACCTTCATCGGCACGCCGAGCCAGCGCGCGTTGCCGATCAGATCGCCACCGACCTCGTTGGACACACAGGTCAGCGTGACCAATCGTTCGACCATCGGCATGGCGACGAGTTCGTCCCACGTGACGGTGATCTCCTCGTCGACCATGCCGTGAATGCGCAGCGACCAGTCGCCGGTCGTCAGCTTCGGAACCTGGAGTGCGGTGTCGATGCGATAGAAGTCGGCGTTCGAGGTGACGAAGGAACTCGCGCCGTCGGCCGCGAGGTCGACACCCGGCGGGATCGGGGGCGCGGGCCGGGCCGGACGGGGCAGGACGAGGTGCGCACGATCGGCGAGAGTGCGCGAGGTGTCGGCGAGCAGACGCCGACCGATGCCGCCCAGCACCGCGGCGGCCGCCACCACGCCGCCGGCCGCCAGGACGAAGCGGCGCGGCACCACCACGCGGTGATCTTCGGGAGCCGGGTCGGACTCGACGTCGCCGTCCGGCCGGGTATCGCGCTCGTCCCTGGTGCGATCCGCGTGGGGAACGGGAAGCATCCCGACGAGCGTCTGCAGAACGACGATGCCGACGATGCCCGCGATCACCGACGGCACCGCGTAGGTCCATACCGCGGTCGGCCGGTTCAGTGCGGCGACCGCACCGACGACCGCGAATCCCCCGATCACCACCGACCCGGCCGGCGGACGACGCCACTGCGCCAGACCACTACCGACCGCGAGGAGGACGATCGCCACCCCCATACCGATGAACAGCGCGGCCTTGTCGTTGGTCCCGAACGTGGTGATGGCCCACTCCCGCACCCCATCCGGGGTCCGGTCCACGACCGCCGACCCGACCGCGAAATACGGCGACGCGTCGGGAGACACGGCGACCGCCGCCAGTTCCCCCGCGGCCAGCGCCGACCCCACCGCGATCACTCCGGCCGCACCCGCACACGCCGCGCGGATGGCGGTCGGTCCGGAGGTCTTCATCACTCCTTGATACGCCGAAATCCCTGGCCGTAGCCGTTCGCGCCGCGGATTCCGCCGAATGTCGGACACCGTCGGGGCCGGTCCCTCGTGACCCTGCTTCGACAACCGCCCGGGACGGGTGGGTACGTTCCGGCCCGAGCCGTCAGCTCGGCTGCGCGACCTTCGCGGCGGCGTGACGCCCGGCCCGGCGACCGAAGTACGACCCTTCGCCCAGCTGCACGCCACTCGCGTAGCCCTTGCAGTCCTGGGCGAGGTTCGCCGCACATGCACCCGCCGCGTACAGGCCCTCGATCACCGTGCCCGATTCGTTTCGTACCTGGGCGTCGACCGTGGTGGACAGTCCGCCCATGGTGAAGCCCGCGTAGATTGCCTTGCCCAGCGAAAGGTCATAGGCCGCCCACGGCCCGGTGTCCTGGGCCTGGAGGTAGTCGGTCGACTTGTGGAAGTCGGGATCCTCGCCGCGAGCAGCATTCTCGTTGTATCGGGCCAGTGTGGCGACCAGCTTGCCCTCGGGGATACCGAGGTCGCGCTCCATCTCCTCGATGGTTTCCCAGCCGTCGATCAGCGGCACCAGGTAGTTGCGTTCCGGACTCATATGGGCTTCGTCGACGATCAGATAGGCCGACGAATCCGTCTGCTCCAGAACGAATCCCGACGTGCGGGCATGGTAGGAGTCCTCGGTGACGAACCGCTCACCCTCCTTGTTCACGATCACGCCGGTGACCATGCTGGCCGGCGGGTAGATCGGGGCGGTGATGAATGCCTCGTTCATATGCTTGAGTTCACCGCCCACCGACCGGCCCATCCGCAGACCCAGTCCGTCGTCGTAGGTGTTGCCCAGCACGAACGGCTTCTCCGCCAGATGCGGCGTGTTCTCGGCGACCATCTCGGGATTCATCACGAAGCCACCGGCGGCGAGAATCACCGAGCGCGCCTTGATGACCCCCTCCTCACCGGGTCGCTTCCACACCACACCGGCGATGTTGCCGTCCGCATCGACGACGAGTTGGCGGGCTCCGGTGTCGTAGCGGACCTCGGCGCCGAGTTCGGCGAGCCGTTTCTCCAGCTTCTCGATCACCAGCGCGGCACCACCGGTATCGCCGGGAACGGGGACCTTGTGTCCACGAGGGGCGGGCGTGGCGATGTCCTTGAACGGCCACACCTTCTCGTTGCCGGTGAACATCAGGCATTCGGTGCCCGGGGAGATCACCGCCTTCTCGCCGTAGTAGCTGCGCTCGAACTGGAAGCCGAGAGCCTCGATCCAGTTGAAATGCTCGACGCTGTCGGCGCAGTAGGCGTGGATCTTCTCCGGTTCGGGATCCACCGACGTCGCCGTCAGATACTTCTCCATCTCCTCGACGCTGTCGGTGAAACCGGTCGCGGTCTGCACCGCCGTCCCACCACCCAGGTAGAAGAACCCGCCGGAGAGCGACGTCGTCCCGCCCGCGGCGGCCGCACGCTCGATGAGCAGGACTTTCGCGCCATGCGCGGCGGCCTCCGCGGCGGCGCATCCGCCCGCGATTCCGAAGCCGACGACGACCACGTCGACCTCGTCGGAGAATTCGGACACGGAATCGAGCGAGACGGTATCCGGGATGTCGGTACTGGGTGCCATAGGCCTCACGATAGCGAAAAACTAGAACGTGTTCTAGACATCTGTCCGACTTGCCTGCCGACCAGGGCCGATTGCACCGATCGGCCACCGTGGCTTCGATGCACGACGAGCTCGCTCCGCCCGCCGGCTACTCCTCAACCCGCCGCGGTCGAGGAGAAGCGGCGCAGCCGGAGGCTGTTGCCGACGACGAAGACCGACGACAACGCCATCGCCGCTCCCGCGATCATCGGGTTGAGCATGCCGGCAGCCGCGAGCGGGATCGCCGCGACGTTGTAGCCGAAGGCCCAGAACAGATTCCCGCGAATCGTGCCCAGCGTCCTACGCGCCAGCCGGATCGCGTCGCCGACCACGCGCAGGTCGCCACTGACGACGGTCAGGTCACTCGCCGCGATCGCCACATCGGTACCGGTGCCCATCGCCAGACCCAGATCGGCCTGCGCCAACGCAGCTGCGTCGTTGATGCCGTCGCCAACCATGGCGACCGAATGACCCTGCGCCTGCAGATCTTTGATGGTCTGCAACTTGGCCTCCGGGCTGACGCCCGCGGTCACGTCGTCGATACCGACCTGAGCCGCGACGTAGTGGGCGGCGCCTTCGTTATCACCGGTCAGCAACCTGGGCGTGAGACCCAACCGACGGAACTCGGCGATCGCCGATGCCGAGGACGGTTTGATCCGGTCGCCGACCACCAGCACTCCCACCGGGTCGTCGTCGACGGTGACGACGACAGCGGTGCCGCCCCGGTCCTGCGCGATCGCGACCTCCTCGGCGAGCTGCCCGGGCAGGTCGGTGTCGGCATGTGCGGGTGCGATCACGCGGACCCGACGCCCGAGCACCGAACCCGACACCCCGACGCCGCGCATCGCGGTGAAGTCGACGACGTCCGGTAGCACGCCTTCTCCGTCACGATCTGAAGCATCTTGGGCCGCACGAACGATCGCGGCACCGACGGGGTGCTCGGAGGCGCTCTCCACCGCTGCGGCCAGACGCAGGATCTCGTCGTCGCGGTGACCGTCGGCCGCATGGACCGCGGTGAGCGTCATGTCGCCGGTGGTGACCGTACCGGTCTTGTCCAGCACGATGACGTCTACACGACGTGTGGTCTCGAGGACTTCGGGACCCTTGAGCAGGATGCCCAGCTGCGCACCGCGACCGGTGCCGACCATCAGCGCGGTCGGCGTGGCCAGTCCGAGAGCACAGGGGCAGGCGATGATGAGTACTGCGACCGCCGCGGTGAACGCGAAGGTCACATCACCGCCGTCCATGCCGTTGCCCGCCGCCACACCCAGCCAGAAACCCAGAGTGGCAACCGATATCGCGATGACCACGGGAACGAAGAAGGACGAGATGCGGTCGGCCAGACGCTGCACGTCGGCCTTGCCCTCCTGCGCGGCCGTCACCATCGCGGCCATCTGCGCGAGGGTGGTGTCCGAGCCGACCGCCGTCGCCCGGACGATCAGGCGACCACTGGTGTTGACCGTCGCGCCGACGACCGGATCACCCGCCGTCACCTCGACCGGGACCGATTCACCCGACACCATCGAGGCATCCACCGCCGACGCACCGTCGACGACGACACCATCGGTGGCGATCTTCTCGCCGGGACGTACGACGAACTCGTCACCGACCACCAATTGGTCTATGGGAATCCGGATTTCGGCGCCGGCACGTCGGACCGCGACATCTTTGGCACCGAGATCCATCAGCGCCCGCAACGCATCGCCCGCGCGACGCTTGGACCTCTTCTCGAAGTAGCGTCCGGCCAGCAGGAAAGTGGTGACCCCGGCCGCCGCCTCCAGGTAGATCTGCGCGGATCCGTCCGCCCGCTGCGGGAGCAGATCGAACCCGTGCGTCATGCCGGTCTCGCCCGCACTGCCGAAGAACAAGGCGTAGAGCGACCAGCCGAATGCCGCGAGCGTCCCCACCGACACGAGGGTGTCCATGGTGGTGGCCCCGTGTCGGAGGTTGATCGCGGCCGCGCGATGGAACGGATACGCACCCCACACCACCACGGGCGCCGCGAGGGTCAGCGACAGCCACTGCCAGTTGTCGAACTGCAGGGCCGGGATCATCGCCATCGCGATCACCGGCACAGTCAGTACGGCGGAGACGATCAGCCGCTGCCGAAGCGCATCGAGTTCCCGGTCGGCCGTGGATTGTCCTGCCTGACTTCCGGATTCGGTTCCGCCCGCCCGATCGTCGGGACCCCCGATCGGGGTGGCGTCGTAGCCGGCGGCCCGGACCACCTCGATCAGATCCTCGGCTCCGATACCGAAGGGCGCCTGTACGTGCGCACGTTCAGTGGCATAGTTGACCGACGCCGTCACACCGTCGAGTTTGTTGAGCTTGCGCTCGATGCGATTGGCGCAGGAGGCGCAGGTCATCCCATCGATGTCGAGGTCGACCGCAATCTGTTCGGTCGTCATGTGCTCACCCTTCATGGTGGTCATGCGATGTCTCGGACACCGGGGCGGGCACGTCGGTGGTGTGTGACATCTCCGGATGTGGCGCCGGTTCGGTGTCCGGCCCCCCCGCATATCCGGCCCCGAACGCGATGCCGAAAGCCGCGACCAGCACGACGAGATAGCCGGCTGCCATTTTCATGTCGGGTCCTTACACCAGCCGATAGCCGGCCTCGGTCACCGCGGCGGCGACCTGCGCCCGATCGATTTCGCGATCGCTGGTGATCTCGACGGCGCCGGTGTCCACGGAGACCGCGACGTCGGTCACGCCCGTGATCTCCTCGATCTCCTCACGGACGGATGCGGCGCAGTGTCCGCAGGTCATCCCGGTGACGGTGTAGGTTGCGACGGTCATATGAATTCCCTTCCCGGATGCTTCGACAACCGTTGGTTGCCATCGGCTTTGGTTGTCGATCAGGATTTGACGAGTCGTTCGATCGCGGCCATCGCCTCGTCGATCTTGGCCTGTCCGGCGGCGTCGCTCTCCTGCGCAGCGTGCATCACGCAGTGCTGCATATGTTCGGACAGCAGTCCCAGCCCGACGGCTTGCAAGGCCTTGGTCATGGCCGAGACCTGAGTGAGGATGTCGATGCAGTACGACTCCTCCTCCACCATGCGTTGGAGCCCCCGCGCCTGCCCTTCGATACGACGCAGCCGTCGCAAGTAGTCGTCCTTGCGGCCGATGTAGCCGTGGTTGTGGTGCTCCATAGCCCCGCCTTTCATACCCCCTACTGGTATACACCCCGAAGTCCTGAAACGCTACCCCCCTAGGGTATAAGACGAGTAGTGACCTGGAGCGACGGTTCGTCCCCCACTTTTGCGTTCTTCCTCCGGGTGCAACCGGGGGAAGAACGGAACGTCGGGGAAGAAGAGTCGTCCCCTACTTTCGGTCGGCTAGTTTCGGCCGACGGAGTGCGTCAGCCGCCAACTATCAGGACCACACAGGCCGATCAGCGTTCACGCAGAATCGCGGCGATCCGGGCCACCACCGCGGCCAGGTCGTCGAGTGCTGCCGCGATCCGCGCATCACGCTCGGGGTCGTGCCCGAGCGGCGGTACCACAGGCGATGCCGACTCCTGGGGCGCCGCCGCCGCAACAGGTTCGGCGGCAATCGCATCAGCAGCAACAGGTTCGGCAGCAGTCGACCCCGACGCATCCGGACGTCGACGGCGTCCCTGGTAGTCGGCTTCGAGCGCGGGGCCAGTCTCCGGCGAGCGGTGACCGCCACGACGCTGGTCCGCCGGCGGTTGCACCGGCCCCGACTGATCCGGTGCCGCGTGATGCCCTCCGGCGACAACCTGCGGATCCGCATGCTGAGGCTCAGGGCGATGCTGGGGCTCGGGGCGTTGCTGGAACTCGGGACGTTGTTGGGGACCGGTGGGTGGACGGCCGGGGTTCGACCCGGGCTGATTCACCCCAGGCTGATTCGATCCCGGCTGATTCGGCACGCCGCCCAGTCCGGTCGGATACGGGCCGGTGCCCGTCGGTGGTCGATTCGGAAGTGACGGCTGACTCTGGGGCGGCTGACTCGGGGGCGGCGGGCCGGCGGGCGGAGCAGGCCGAGGCGGCTGCGCAAGTAGCCCACTCGCCGCGGAATTCGGCGCCGACATCGCCGGTGCGTGACCGTTCGTCCGCGCATAGAAGTGCAGACCGCCATGGCCGGCGAAGAACAGGCAGCGGGCGCCCTCACCCGAGACCACCGGGCAGGGATTGCGTTCGATCAGCGACTGAGCTTGCAGGTCGACGTCGTTCCACTCCAGCCAGAGTCGACGGTCGTGGCGGGGATGCGCGCTGGCATCGGTGGCATGGTTGCCGCCATGGCCCAGTGCCAGCCGGCACTGCAATAGCCAGGCAGCGTCGTCGGGGAGCCCGAGTGCGACGCGCTCAGCCGGCCGACACACCACCGTCGACCAACATCCTTCGCCGCTCATCAGATGACTCCTCCCACGAAGATTCCCGGCGTCAGTCTACGAAGCCGAACGCCACGTTTCCACCCGCAAACCCGACAGCGCGTCACAGTTCTCCGGCGCGCGGGGTCGACACGCCGGAACCGGCCCTATCCACCGGGTCCGATCACCACCGGCGATTGCTCGGCGACCACGCCGTCCACGAGCCGGAACATCCGCGACGTGCCGATCGTATCGGTGTGCGGATGGTCGGTCCGATTATGCGATCCGCGCGACTCGGCGCGGGCCGTCGCCGCCGCGACCACCGCGGTGGCCGTCAGCGTGAGCGATGCATCCTCGACCGCGACGCCGTCGGCGATCACCGTCAGCGGTGCGCCCGCGATCTCCTCGGCGACCTGTCGCAGCCCGGCCGCGTTCCGGCGCAATCCCACGAACCGCGACATCAGATCCTGGAGCCGGGTCCGCGGTAATACCGTCGCCGGGAGTTCCGCCGCGGGTGCGAGGTCGGCGACCGGTTCCGCGCGCCGCAGACATGCCGTCCGAGCCGCGCGCCTGCCCATGACCAGACCTTCGAGCAGACTGTTCGAGGCCAACCGGTTGGCACCGTGCAGTCCCGTACGTGCAACCTCACCCGCGGCGAGCAGACCCGGCACCGACGTCCGCGCGTCCTCGTCGGTGACGACACCGCCGCACAGGTAATGGGCACCCGGCACCACCGGGATCCGGCCATCACCGATCTCCACCCCGGCGGCCGCGATCCCCGCGCCGACGGTCGGGAATCGCCGCGCGAAGTCGTCGACCGCACCGACGTCGAGATAGACGCACGGATGGCCGGTGCGTTCGATCGCCGTCTCGACCGCGTTCGCCACCACATCGCGGGGCGCCAGATCCCCCATCGGATGCACTCCCGCCGTCACCGACGCGCCGTCGACGTCGACGAGCCTGCCACCCTCGCCGCGGACCGCCTCCGAGATCAGCGTGCGCCGACCACGCACACCGGGCGTGAAGAGCATCGTCGGGTGGAACTGGATGAACTCGAGGTCGGCGACCACCGCACCCGCGCGCAGCGCCAGCGCAATGCCGTCGGCACTGGCCCCCGCCGGATTCGTCGTCGCCGCATACAGCTGTCCTGCACCGCCGGTGGCCAACAGCACCGACGGCGCGAACACCGCGTGGCGCCGCCCGGCACTCAGGTAGGTGACGCCGACGCAGACCCCGCCGTCGAGGATCACCGATGTCACCGTCGCGTCGTCGCGGCAGTCGATCGTCGAGGTGGCGCCGGCCGCGCGCGACAGCGAACGCTGAATGGCGGCACCGGTCGCGTCGCCGCCGGAGTGCACGATCCGCCGGACCGAATGCCCGCCTTCACGGGTCCGCAGCAGGTCACCGTCGGCTCCGCGATCGAAGTGGGTGCCGAGATCGATCAGCTCGGCCACCGCGGGCCAACCGTCGGCGAGAATCGGCCGGGCGGCGACCGGATCGGTCAGCCCACCGCCGGCGGCCACCGTGTCGGACAGGTGCAGGTCCACCGAGTCCTCGACAACCCCGGGCAGCACCGCGGCGACTCCGCCCTGCGCATAGAAGGTGGCCGTCGACTGTTCGGCACGATCGAAATCCCAACGCGGACCCTTGTTCAGCACCACCACCGACAAGCCGCGTTCAGCCGCCGCCAATGCGGCGGTGAATCCCGCGACGCCGGCGCCGACCACCACGAAGTCAGCCCGGGTGACCGTGCCGTCGGAGTTGTCCGATGTCATCTCGCCCACCTCTCCACCGAGACCCGCTGACGGATCACGACTCGGGAATCACGACGCTCGGCACAACGCCGACGACGCGTTTTCGATTCCCAGTCGAAAACCCTACCTCCCCGGAGCCCCACACACGAGAGGCGATTGCTTGCGGCCCGGAAGTGGCTCAGGCCAACGTCGCCGCGTCGATGACGAAGCGGTAGCGGACGTCGCTGGCGACGACCCGGTCGTACGCGTCGTTGATCGCGTCGGCGGCGATGACCTCGATCTCGCTGCCGATGCCGTGTTCAGCGCAGAAGTCGAGCATCTCCTGGGTCTGCGCGATCCCGCCGATCATCGAGCCTGCGAAGCTCCGACGATTGGCCACCAGCGCGAACGCAGGCACCTCGATCGGGTGTTCGGGCAGGCCCAGCTCGACGAGCGTGCCATCGATCGCGAGCAGACCGAGGTACTGCTTCAGGTCGAGATTCGCCGACACCGTGTTGAGGATCAGGTCGAACTCGTTGCGCAGCGCCTTGAAGGTGTCCGGGTCGCTGGTGGCGTAGTAGTGGTCGGCACCCAGGCGCAGGCCGTCCTCCATCTTCTTCAGCGACTGGGACAGGACGGTGACCTCCGCACCCATCGCGTGGGCCAACTTCACCCCCATATGTCCGAGCCCGCCGAGACCGATGATCGCGACCTTCTTACCTGGGCCGGTGTTCCAGTGACGCAACGGCGAATACAAGGTGATGCCTGCGCACAGCAGTGGTGCGGCGACGTCGAGGTCGATCCCCTCGGGAATCGCGCACACATAATTCTCGTCGACGACGATCGTCTGGCTGTAGCCACCGTGGGTCGGCAGTCCGTCGCGGCCGATCGCGTTGTAGGTGCCGGTGTTCCCGGCCACGCAGTACTGTTCCTCCCCCTGCAGGCACGGCTCGCATTCGCGGCACGAATCCACGAAACAACCCACGCCCACCCGATCGCCGACCACGTACCGAGTGACCTCCGGACCGATCGCCGACACCGTGCCCGCGATCTCGTGACCGGGTACGACCGGGAAGTTCGTCCGCCCCCACTCGCCGCGCGCGGTATGGATGTCGGAGTGGCAGATCCCGGCGAAGGCGATGTCGATGACGACGTCGTGCGGCCCCGGATCCCGGCGTTCGATGGTGGCCGGGGACAGCGGCGCGTCGGCCGCGGTGGCGATATAGGCGTGCACCGTGTTGGGCATGGGTCCTCCGTGACTTGCGTCATGACTGGTTGGCGTCGGATCTGATCGAACTCGGCCACCGGATCGTCGGCGAACCGACGACCGGCCGACTTCACCAGCCAATCACACCAGCCGGTACCGGCGCCCGATCGCCTAGACTGGCTCGCGGTGACGATCCACAGTTCGGTCGACGACGGCCGGCGGGCACGGCTTGCGCCGGTGTCCCCGTTCGACGAGATCACCCGCTTCGGGATGACCGGGGCCCACGCGGCAGCGGGCGTCGGCCGATACCTGCTGCACACCGTCACCGACGCCTTCGATGGTCGGGGTCCCAGCAAACAGCGCGCCGCGCACGAGGTGCGAACCACCTTCGAACATCTCGGCCCGACCTACGTGAAACTGGGGCAACTGATCGCGTCGAGTCCCGGCGTGTTCACCGAAACCCTGTCCGGCGAGTTCGAATCGTTGCTCGACCGGGTGTCTCCGGCGGACGAAACCGCCATCCGCGAGGTGTTCACCACCGAACTCGGCCGTCCGCCCGAGCAGGTATTCGCCACCTTCGATCCGGTACCGATCGCGTCGGCTTCGATCGCCCAGGTCCACACCGCAACGCTCGCCGACGGCACCCGGGTCGTCGTCAAGATCCAACGCCCCGGCATCGCCGAACGCCTGGCCCCCGATGTCGCCATCCTGGAACGTCTGGCCGGCCTCGCCGAGATCTCCGAGTACGGCCGGATGCTCAGCGCGCGGCACGTCGTCGAGGAT
This sequence comes from Gordonia heveisoli, assembly GCF_030315745.1. Lineage (GTDB taxonomy): Bacteria > Actinomycetota > Actinomycetes > Mycobacteriales > Mycobacteriaceae > Gordonia. Next base: position 122,119 of record NZ_JASXSH010000001.1, read on the forward strand.
TTCGCGTCCGGACTCGACGGCGAACTCGACTTCCGCACCGAGGCCGACGCCATGGCCGAGTGGTACGACTGTCTGCGCGACGGCCCGTTCGGCAGCCGTGTCCGGGTGCCCAGGGTCCACACCGACTACACCACCGCCCGCGTGCTGACCATGGAACGTATCGACGCCATCCGCATCGACGACGCCGACGCGGTCCGTGCGGCCGGACACGACGGGGTGGCGCTGTGCCGCAATCTGCTGCTGTCGCTGCTGGAATCGGCGTTCCACGGCGGCTTGTTCCACGGTGACCTCCATGCGGGCAACGTTCTCGTCGACGATCAGGGCAGGCTGGTGCTGCTCGACTTCGGGATCGTCGGACGATTCACCCCGCGCACCCGCCGCATCCTCCGCCAGCTGGTCGTCGACCTCATCGTCCGCAACGACTACGAGGCCGCGGGCCGCGGCATCTTCCTCCTCGGCGCGGTACACAACCCGGGATCGAGCGCGGCCGGTGGCGCCGACATCAAGAAGGTCACCGCACCGCTGTCGTCGACCGAGATGGCGGCGATGTCCTACACCGATCTGGGCCGCCAGCTCGCTGCCGTCGCGAAGGCCCACGACGCGCGGCTCCCCCGCGAGCTGGTGTTGGTCGGCAAACAGCTGCTCTACGTCGAGAAGTACATGAAGTTACTGGCCCCCCGCTGGAAGGCGATGTCGGATCCGGAGATCTACGGCTATATGGCAGGCATTCTCAAGGAGGCCGAACGCGACCGTCGGCGGGCACCCTGAATCCTCCGACCGCGCCGCCAACCTGAGCTACACCTGTCGATGTCGCATGCAACGCACGGGTCGACGCAACTGCCCAGTAGGGTGGGGGCGTTGAGCTGATTCACAGGAGTCACAGATGAGACGTATCGGGCTAGCACTGCTGGCTTTCTTCGGCGTTGCCTTCGTTGCCGCCGCCATCGCCATTCCGTCGTGGCTGGTGCCACAACTACGGGTGGTACCACTGGATTTGGACATCACGTCCGTCGCGACGACGGTCCCCGCCGACAACAGCGCAGGCGAGCGCTTCCCGGCGGTGATCTTCAATCGATGCTCGGTGTCGGCGAAGAAGGCGGAGGTGCTCGATGCGCACCTCACCCAGCAGCGCCGATCGGTGATCGTAGATCCGTCCGACAAGCGCCGCGCGACTGTGCAGTCGGCACAGACGGTGCTCATCGACCGGACCCGGGATGCCGCGGGCAACGAGACCGAACCGACGGTCGAGGCCGCCGGCGCGGAGCGCACCTGCAAGGACGGTCTGCTCACCGCGACCATCGACCGGGTATCGCTCAATCGGACCACCTCGGTGCCCGACGGTGCGGTCAGCAAGCTGCAGCTGGAAGCCGCCCCCGAAGGGGTGCCGGTCGACAGCGTGTCCGTCGATCTGGGGCAGCGCAAGGGTTTCCAGTACAAGTTCGGCTTCGACGTGCAGAAGCAGGCGTACTACTACTACGACCTGAACACACGTCAGGATGCGCCCGCCGAGTTCGTCGGCGAGGAGGACATCCACGGCGTCAAGACCTATCACTTCGTGAGCAAGGTCCCCGAGCAGGATCTGTCGGAGCTGGAGAACCCGCAGGGTGAGGCCGCGCTCGGCACCATGCTGACGATGCCGGCCAGCTGGTGGGGAATCACCGGCAAGGGGATCAAGCCGACGACACCGATCACGATGCACCGTTTCGCCGCGGCGACGCGCCACGTGTGGGTCGAGCCGGAGACCGGCACCATCGTCAACGGCCGCGAGGACCAGCACCAGTACTTCCGCTCGCCCGACCAGAGCGAGGCCACCCCGCAGCCCGTGCGCGACTTCCGGATGGACGCCCTCAAGGCCACCTTCCAGTGGAGCGACGAGACCATCTCCAACCAGGCCGACAAAGCCGATCACTACAAGGGTCTGCTCAAGCTCGGCGGCTTCTGGCTACCGCTGATCCTCGGCATCCTCGGTGCGCTGATGATCATCGCCTGGGCGCTGATCGTGTGGCGCGGCAGCCGGAACACCCGCGACGACGATCCCGGCAACGGCGGCGGCGGAAACGGTGACGACGGGGGTCCCTTCGGTCCCGACGCCGACAACTCGCCGACGCGGATCGTCGACACCCCGGAGGCAGCCGCCCCGACCAGTGTCATCGATACCGGCGAGCCCGCATCGGACACCGGTGCGCGCCCGGCCGATCCGTGGGAACGTCCGACCGAGCAGATCCCGCGGGTGGCACCTCAGTCCGCGGGCGACGAATTCGGTCCGGTCTCCAGGCCTGCGGACGATTCCGCGGCGCAGACCTACCGGCATCGTTCGGTCCCACCGCCCGGGGAGTGATCGCAGCGCCCGGCTGACCGCATACGACGACGCCCCCGGCAGTCCTCATCAGGACCGCCGGGGGCGTCGTCGTATGCGTTGCTGAATGTCGTATGCGTTGCTGAATGTCGTCTGCCTTGTTGATTAGCGCCCAACTCCGAGCGGAGCGTCCGGTACTCAACACTTCGAGGCCCCCGCTACCGGCTCCTACTCCTGCTCCTGCTCCGGACGCGAGCGTCACGAAGGCGCACACCACCCTCTGGCCCGCCGACGCGGTGGCCCACATACGCCAAGGGCCGGTGACCCGTAGGTCACCGGCCCTTGGCTGATGAAACTGTGCGCTATCCGCGGATCAGAAGAACGCGGGGCGGAAGGTGGTGCGCCACGACTGCTTGAAGTCGGACTGCCAGTAATCCCACCAGTGCGTGCCGTCCGGGGTGATCCGGGTGGTCAGCTTGACGCCGGGCACCAGCGCGACGCGGCCGATGTACAGCTGGCTGCTGGTGGACGCGGCCACCTCAAGCGGGATCATCTGCGCGAACTTGACCGGGTCGAAGTTCGGGGCGGTCGGGTTGACCGACGAATCGTACTTGCTGCCAACGCCGGTGCCCGCGGACACGTAGACGTAGTGGTTGGCGAGGTTGCCCGCGCTCAGGAACGGGTCGTTGGCGAACCACTGACCGGCCGGGTAGAAGCCCCACATGTTGAAGGGGTTGCCGCCCATCTCGGCGACCGAGGCCTGGATGCCCTGGGTGAAGCCGGGCATGGTGACGGTCGGGTAGCCGCTGTAGGAGGCGACCGCCTGGTAGAAGCCGGGGTGCCGCGACGCGAGGTTCAGCGCCGAGGTGCCCGACATCGACAGGCCGGCGATGCCGTTGCGACGGTTGTCACTGCCGTGGTGCGAGGCCATGTAACGGGGCAGCTCACGAGTCAGGAAGGTCTCCCACCGGTTCAAGCCGAGTTTCGGGTCGACCTGCTCCCAGTCGGTGTAGAAGCTGCCGCCACCACCGAACGGGATCGCGACGTTGGTGCCCTTGCCGTTCATCCAGCGCGCGACGTCGGTGTTCTGCAGCCAGCCGCTGGTGTTGTTCGGGGCGCGCAGACCGTCGAGCAGGTACAGCGTCGGCTTTCCGCCGCCTCCGCCTGCCGAGACGATGCACACCGGGATGTTCTTGTGCATCGCGTTCGAGTGAACGTATTCAACAGTGCAGCCTCGGGCCGCGGCGGCCTCCGGTGCGACGGCCACCGTCGCACCCGACACGGCCATCAGGCCTACGAGTCCGGCGACGAGGCGCTTACGGGCGCGTGTCAGCATTCGTCAATTCCTCACGGTGTTCGATTACCCGGGCAGGGGCATCACGCTTACGAGAGCTTTCGTAGAGGGGATTGTATGGGTCCCCGACCGGGCGTGAACCCGTCGAGAGGCAGTGTAACGGCTCGATAACACTCCGGCAAAGGCTGTCGCGATGACCGGCGCCCGACCCGTAGCCGGATACGACGTACGGCCGACACAGCTGACCAGCATCGCGTCCCATACCCCGACGTCCGGTCCGGGCGGTCTGCGATCACGTCGCGCCGCATCGGCAGCCGCCGCGATCTCTTCGTTATCCGATTGGGTGGCCAACGGTAATCGGCGGCCGACGAACGGCCCGGGGCTCTACTCTCGACGCATGGACGTCAGCGAGTATCTGGCCCACGATGCGACCGCCCTCGCCGGGCTCGTCTCCCGCGGCGAGGTGAGCGCCACCGAGTTGCTCGACGTCGCCCGGCAGCGCGCGCAGGCGGCCGACCCGACGATCAACGCGATCGTGCTGCGGATGGACGAGAGCGCCGACGCGCAGGCCGCCGATCCGCAGCTGGGCGGCCCATTCGCCGGGGTGCCGTTCCTGATCAAGGATCTGGCGCAGGAGTTCCGCGGGTACCCGACCTCCTACGGGTCGAGGTCGCGAGCCCGGCATATCGCAACCGAACACGCGACGATCACCCAGCGGTTCCTCGACGCGGGCTTCGTCATCTTCGGAAAGACCAACACCCCCGAATTCGGCGCCAAGGGGATCACCGAGTCCGAGTTGTGGGGTCCCGCACGCAATCCGTGGAATCCCGACCACTCCCCGGCGGATCGTCGGGTGGCAGTGGCGCGGCGGTGGCCGCGGGCATCGTCCCGGCGGCCGGCGCGAACGACGGCGGCGGATCGATCCGCATCCCGGCGGCCTGCAACGGGCTGGTCGGCCTGAAACCCACCCGCGGGCTGGCGCCGTTCGGCCCGGCCACCGGGGAGTCGATGTTCGGCATGGCCGTGCAGGGCGCGCTCACCCGCACGGTGCGCGACGCCGCGGCCATCTACGACGCAGTGGTCGGCCCGACTCCGTCGTCGGTGTATCCGACCCCGACCCCGACGACCCCGTTCTCGACCGTCATCACCACCGCACCGCGCAGGCTGCGCATCGGGTTCCACATCGGTTCGGCGATCAACCCGAATCCGGATCCGGAGGCGGTGGCCGCGGTCACCAACACCGCACATCTCCTGGAGAGTCTCGGCCATCACGTCGAAGAGGTGTCCCAGCCTTATGACGATGCGGCGCTGGCCCGCGATTTCCTCACCATCTGGTTCGCGGTGGTGGCCACCGAGATCGACGAGGCCCGGAGGATGACCGGTGCACGGGACAGCGATTTCGAGGCGGACACCCTCGCGGTCGGCGAGGTGGGCCGGGCGGCCGGGGTGGTCGCCGCCTTCACCGCCCTCAACAACGTCAACGAGTACGTGACGTCGCTCGACGCCTTCCACGCCGACCATGACTTCCTGCTGACCCCGACGCTGGCCACCCCGCCACCGACGATCGGCTCGATGACGACGCCACGGTTGCTGCAGACCGTGTCGCGGGTGATCGCGAAGCTGCGTGGTGGCGCGTTGCTGTCGAAGGTCGGCATCCTGGACGACCTGATCACCGAGAATCTCGGTTGGGTGCCCTATACCCAGCTCGCGAATCTGACCGGACGACCGGCGATCAGCGTGCCGATGCACTGGACGGCCGCGGGCCTCCCGTTGGGTGTGCAGTTCGTCGGACGCCTGGGTGCCGACGGCGACCTCCTCGCGCTGGCCGCACAGCTGGAACAGGCGCAGCCGTGGTTCCACCGGTACGCCGACATCCAGTACTGATCGCGGGACGGTCGATCGGCGCCCGGCGATTCACCTGCATGCCGACCCGGGCAGATTAAGCTCGTTCCGACACCGGGTTGTGAAGGGGAGAATTCGTGACGCAGCAACAGGCCGACGCGATCGTCGTCGGTGCGGGTCTGGCGGGTCTGGTCGCCACCTACGAACTGACCAAGGCCGGACGCCGGGTGATCGTCGTCGATCAGGAGAACCGTAAGAATCTCGGCGCGCAGGCCTTCTGGTCGTTGGGCGGCCTGTTCCTGGTCGACTCCCCCGAGCAACGTCGGCTGGGTATCAAGGACTCCCCCGAACTCGCACTGGCCGATTGGATGGGGTCGGCCGGTTTCGACCGCGAGGACGAGGATTTCTGGCCGCGGCAGTGGGCGCGCGCCTATGTCGACTTCGCGGCCGGCGAAAAGCGCCCTTACCTGCACGAACTCGGTCTCCGGTTCACCCCGTTGGTCGGCTGGGCCGAACGCGGCGGTGGTTTCGCCGACGGTCACGGCAATTCAGTCCCGCGGTTCCACCTGACGTGGGGCACCGGCCCGGAGGTGGTCCGCATCTTCGCCGAACCGGTGCTCGACGCGGAACGTCGCGGGCTGGTCGAGTTCCGCTTCCGTCATCAGGTCGACGAACTCCTCGTCGACGACGGTGCGGTGACCGGTGTGCGCGGTTCCCGCCTCGCCGACACCGACCTCGAGCGCGGGGTGGCATCGGACCGGAATGTGGTCGACGACTTCGAGATCCGGGCCGGCGCGGTGACCGTCACCACCGGCGGTATCGGCCACAACCACGATCTGATCCGCCAGAATTGGCCGACCGAACGCCTGGGTCCGGCCCCGAAGAAGATGATCTCGGGCGTGCCCGCGCATGTCGACGGCCGGATGCTGGGGATCGCGGAGGCCGCGGGCGCGAGCCTGGTCAACCGGGATCGGATGTGGCACTACACCGAAGGCATTCACAACTGGGACCCGATCTGGCCCGATCACGCTATTCGTATCATCCCGGGGCCGTCGTCGCTGTGGCTGGACGCCAACGGAAATCGTTTGGCACCACCGAACTTCCCCGGCTTCGACACCAATTCGTCGATGCGCGAGATTCTTTCGACCGGCTATGACTACTCGTGGTTCATCCTCACCCAGACGATCATCGAGAAGGAATTCGCGCTGTCGGGTTCCGAACAGAACCCGGACATCACCGGAAAGGATCTGCGGTTCGCGGCGAAGAGCCGCCTGGCCAAGGGTGCACCGGGACCGATCGACGCGTTCAAACGCAATGGCACCGACTTCGTGGTCGCCGACAACCTGCCCGAGCTGGTGGCCGGGATGAACGCGATCAGTCCCGGACCCAAACTCGACCTTCAGCAGCTCGAACGGGTGATCTCCGCGCGTGACTCCCAAGTGGAGAACAAGTATTCCAAGGATGCGCAGATCATGGCGATCACCAACGCGCGACAATACTTCGGCGACAAGATCCTGCGTGCGGTCAAGCCGCATCGCCTGCTCGATCCCGCACACGGTCCGCTGATCGCCGTCCGCCTCAACATCCTGACCCGAAAGACGTTGGGCGGCTTGGAGACAAATCTCAACTCGCAGGTAATGCGGCCGGACGGCAGCGCCTTCGACGGCCTGTACGCGGCCGGTGAGGTGGCCGGCTTCGGCGGCGGCGGTGTCCACGGATACAACGCGCTCGAGGGCACATTCCTGGGCGGTTGCATCTTCTCCGGCCGGGCCGCGGGACGGGCTGTGGCGCAGGCACAGAAATAGCCTGCGTGGCGACCCGACCGTAGCGCGGTAGCGAAAAGGGTTGCCTGACCTCAGTATTCATGTTGAGACACAGCTCACCCCGAGGGCGCCGACAACCCGATACAGTGGATGTCGTGTCCGTGCCGCAGACGATCCTGACAAGGAAGACCAGATCGGCGATCTTTCTGGTGCTCACCATCAACGATGACGGTGAGACCGCCGTTCGCGACGCACTCACCCAGATTTCCGGGTTGACCAGCGCAGTGTCCTCCCGCGCCCCTGAAGCTGCCCTGTCGACCATCGTCTCGATCGGCTCGGACGCGTGGGATCGTCTGTTCACCGGCCCCCGGCCGCGGTCGCTACGCCCGTTCGTCCCCTATGTCGGTGAGGTGCACACCGCGCCGGCCACCCCGGCCGACCTGCTGGTCCACATCAAATCCGATCAGCCCGACCTCTGTTTCGAGGTCGGCCGCAAGATCACCGGCCTACTGGGCGAGGCGGTGACGACCGTCGACGAGGTCCACGGTTTCCGCTACTTCGATCTGCGGGATCTGATCGGATTCGTCGACGGCACCGAGAACCCGGTCGGGCAGGCCGCGGTCGACGCGATCACCGTCGGCGACGAGGACCCCGATTTCACCGGTGGCAGTTATGTCGCGATCCAGCGCTACGTCACCGATCTCGATTCTTGGAACGCGCTCGGCGTCGAGGATCAGGAGAAGGCGATCGGCCGGACCAAACTCGACAACATCGAGATGTCCGACGACGAAAAACCCGCCAACTCCCATATCGCCCTCAACGTCGTGGAGGACGCCGACGGCGAGGAGATCGACGTCGTCCGGGACAACATGCCCTACGGCGACGTATCCGGCACCGGTGAGGCGGGCACCTTCTATATCGCCTACTCCGCGGGACCCGACGTCACCGAGGAGATGCTGCGCAAGATGTTCGTCGGCGAACCGGTCGGCAATTACGACCGTCTGCTGGATTTCACCACCGCGGTCACGGGAGCGCAGTTCTTCACCCCGACCGTCGACTTCCTCGCCGACCCGCCCCCGGCCCCCGAATCCGACGACCCGCCGCCCACGCCGACACGTCACCGGCCGGCCGACGGTTCGCTGGGTATCGGCTCACTGCGCTGACCCCCGGCCACTCGGACACCCACCGACCACCAAGCACCAGACGAACGAGGAGAGACAGCAATGAACAATCTGCATCGCGAGCTCGCACCGATCTCGGACGCCGCCTGGGAGGCCATCGAGGAGGAGGCCGGCCGCTCCTTCAAACGCAACAGCGCCGGCCGACGGCTCGTCGACGTCAAGGGTCCGCTCGGGTTGGACACCTCGTCGGTGACGCTCGGACATCGCACCAAGATCGACTCGCCGGCCGACGGCATCACGGCCTTCACCCGGCGCACCCAGCCCCTCGTCGAGCTGAAGGTGCCGTTCACGGTGACGCGGGAGGCCATCGACGACGTCGATCGCGGCGCGCAGGACTCCGATTGGGATCCGGTCGTCGACGCCGCACGCCAACTCGCGCTCGCCGAGGACCGGGCCATCTTCGAGGGCTACGCCGCGGCGAACATCTCCGGTATCCGTGCCGAGGCATCCGCGGCCCCCATCACCCTGCCCACCGACGTCCGTGACTATCCCGAGGCGATCAGCCAGGCCTTGAGCACTCTCAAACTGGCCTCGGTCGACGGCCCGTATTCAGTGGCGTTGTCGGCGGATGTGTATTCACTGGTCAACGAGACGTCGAATCACGGCTACCCGATTCGTGAGCACATCCAGCGACTGCTCGACGGCAACATCGTCTGGGCCCCCGCCATCACCGGCGCCTTCGTACTGTCCACCCGCGGCGGCGACTTCGAGCTCACCATCGGCCAGGACGTGTCGATCGGCTACGACTCCCACGACGGCGATGTCGTCAACCTGTATTTCCAGGAGTCATTCACCTTCCTCACCTACACCGGCGAAGCCGCAGTGCCGCTGCTGCCCGCGACGTAACCGGCACTCCGGGCGACGCCATCGCGACCAGCGGATAACCCGGTGGCGGTCGTCGCCCGGTTGGCGCTAGCGTCGACCAGGTGAGTGCCGCATGCTGAACCGACTCATCCGCACCTATCTGGCGGGGTATCGCGCCTTCCTGACGCTGGTGGTGGCGCTGCAGTTGGTCGCCACTGCCGCGATGCTGTACCTGCCCACGCTGAACGCCGACATCATCGACAAGGGTGTGGCCCGCGGCGACACCGACTACATCCTGCGTATCGGCGGCTGGATGCTGGCGGTGACCGTCGTGCAGGTCGTGTGTACGGTCGCCGCACAGTATTTCGGCGCGCAGGCCGCACTGGGCGCCGGGCGCGACATCCGCGGCGACCTACTGCACCGGGTCAACACCTATTCGGCACGGGAGATCGGCACCTTCGGCGCACCCTCGTTGATCACCCGCACCACCAACGATGTCCAGCAGGTTCAGCTGTTGATCGTGATGAGCACCTCGATTCTGGTGATGGCCCCGATCATGTGCGTCGGCGGGATCCTGATGGGTATCCATGTCGCCCCCGGGCTGTCCTGGGTCCTCGTCGTCGCGGTACCGCTGCTCGGCCTGTTCATGGCCTTGATCATCGGCCGGATGATCCCGGCTTTCCGGGTGATGCAAGAACGGATCGACAAGGTGAATCGGATTCTGCGGGAACAGATCACCGGCATCCGGGTGGTGCGTGCATTCGTCCGCGAGCGCCATGAGATGCACCGTTTCGCCATCGCCAACGACGAACTGTCGGCGGCCACCCTGACGGTCGGCCGGATGATGGCATTGGCTTTCCCGGTGGTTCTCCTGATCACCAACCTGACAATCGTCGCGATCATCTGGTTCGGCGGGCACGGCGTCGTCGACGGCAATGTCGAGATCGGTGCGCTGACCGCGATGATCAGCTATGTCATGCAGATTCTGATGGCGGTGATGATGGCTTCCTTCCTGGCGATGATGGCCCCGCGCGCCGCGGTCTGCGCCGAACGCATCTGCGAGGTCCTCGACACCGAGACGTCGGTGCGACCCCCGCAGCGGCCGGTCGGCTTCGCGACCGCGCCGTCGACCATCTCGTTCCGGGCCGCCGAGTTCCGCTACCCGGGCGCCGACGACCCGGTGCTGCGCGACATCACCTTCGACGCCCGACCTGGTACGACGACCGCGATCGTCGGTTCAACCGGATCGGGGAAGACGACGCTGCTCTCGCTGATTCCCCGGCTCGTCGACGCCACCGCGGGTGAGGTCCTCGTCGGTGGCACCGACGTCCGGGCACTGGACCCCGACGACCTGCGCGCCGCGATCGGGCTGGTCCCGCAACGTCCTTACCTGTTCTCCGGCACGGTCGCGTCGAACATCCGGCACGGCAAACCCGACGCCACCGACGACGAGATCTGGGCGGCGCTGCGCATCGCGCAGGCCGAGGACTTCGTGACCCGTATGCCCGAGGGCTTGGACAGTCCGATCGCGCAGGGCGGCACCACCGTGTCCGGCGGTCAGCGTCAGCGTCTGGCGATCGCGCGGGCGATCATCCGGCGGCCGGGTATCTATCTGTTCGACGACTCGTTCTCCGCGCTCGACCTGACCACCGACGCCCGGCTGCGCGCCGCACTCGCGCCGGTGACCGCCGATGCGGCCGTCGTCGTGGTGGCACAGCGTATCTCGACCATCGTGTCGGCCGACCAGATCGTCGTCCTCGATCAGGGGCGGATCGTCGGGCTCGGCCGCCATGCGGATCTGCTCGACGACTGCGCGACCTACGCCGAGATCGCGGCATCGCAGCTGGCCTTGGCGGAGGGATCATGACCCGCCCAGGCGGCCCTCGTCCCGGCGGGCCACCGGGGATGGCCGGACCGCCGGTGGAGAAGGCCCGGTCCTTCGGCCCGTCGATGAAGCGACTCGTCGCCCTACTGGCCTCCTACCGGGGCATCATGTCGATCGTCCTCGGTTCGATCGTGGCGTCGGTGATCCTGACCGCCATCGCACCGCGCGTCCTCGGCCATGCCACCGACCTGGTGTTCAACGGATTCATCGGTTCGCTGCTGCCCGCCGGGCTCAGCAAGGAACAGGCCGTCGACGGGTTGCGCGCCGACGGTCAGGGCACCTTCGCCGACATGGTTTCGTCGATGGACGTCACGCCTGGCGTCGGAGTGGACTTCGCCGACGTCGGCCGGGTGCTGGCACTGGTGCTGGTGCTCTATCTCGCGGCGTCGGCGTTGGCGTGGCTGGCCGCCTTCCTGCTGAACAACGCGGTGGTCGGCGTAATCCGCGGACTGCGTGCCGACGTGGAGGCCAAGATCCATCGGCTTCCGTTGCGCTATTACGACTCCGCACCGCGCGGTGATCTGCTCAGCCGTGTCACCAACGACCTCGACAATCTGTCGCAGAGTTTGCAGCAGACCATCTCGCAGTTCCTCAACTCGGTGCTGACCGTGGTCGCGCTGTTGGTGATGATGATCTGGATCTCGCCGCTACTGGCCCTGATCGCGGTGGTCACGGTACCGCTCGCAGCGATCGCCACCGCCGTCATCGCGAAACGCTCCAAACCGCACTTCATGGCGCAATGGGCGTCGACCGGCGCCCTCAACGCCCAGGTCGAGGAGGCGTTCACCGGACATGAGCTGGTGACGGCGTTCGGTCGGCAACGCGAGATCGAGGAGACCTTCGACGCGCGGAACGAGAAGCTGTACCAGTCGAGTTGGCGGGCGCAGTTCATCTCCGGTGCGATCATGCCGACGATCATGTTCCTGGGCAATCTCAACTACGTGGCGATCGCGGTGGTCGGTGGCCTGCGGGTGGCGTCAGGCTCGTTGAGCCTCGGCGAGGTGCAGGCCTTCATCCAATACTCGCGCCAGTTCACCCAGCCGCTGACCCAGATCGGGTCGATGATCAATCTGATGCAGAGCGGTGTCGCGTCGGCCGAGCGCATCTTCGACATCCTCGACGCCGACGAGCAGACCCCCGACGACGAGCGGCCGCAGACGCCTGCCACCGACCACGGTCTCATCGAATTCGACGACGTCTCGTTCCGGTACATCGCGGACAAGCCGCTCATCGAGAATCTGAGTCTGCTCGCCCGGCCCGGACACATGGTGGCGATCGTCGGTCCGACCGGCGCGGGTAAGACCACCCTGGTCAATCTGGTCATGCGGTTCTACGACGTCGACGCGGGCACCATCCGTGTGGACGGTATCGACTCGACCCGGATGACCCGTGACGACCTGCGGGAACGGACCGGCATGGTGCTGCAGGATTCGTGGTTGTTCGGCGGCACGATCTACGACAACATCGCCTACGGGGATCCCGACGCCTCGCGCGATGAGGTTCTCGAAGCGGCCCGACTCAGTCACGTCGACCATTTCGTTAGGACATTGCCCGACGGTTACGAGACCGTGCTCGATGACGAGGGCGGTGGGGTGAGTGCCGGTGAACGGCAGTTGATCACCATTGCGCGCGCTTTCCTGGCCAAGCCGACGATCCTCATCCTGGACGAGGCGACCAGCTCGGTCGACACCCGCACCGAGCTGCTCATCCAGCAGGCGATGGCCAATCTCCGTACCGACCGCACGAGTTTCGTGATCGCGCACCGGCTCTCGACGATCCGCGACGCCGACGTCATCGTGGTGATGGAGGACGGCCGGATCCGTGAGCAGGGCACACACGACGAACTGCTGGCCGCAGGCGGCGCCTACTGCAGGCTCTATCGCAGCCAGTTCACCGGGCCGGTGGACGAGACCGTCGAGGTCGCACCCTGACCCTCACCCGTCGGTGCCGCGTTCGAGCTGGCCGGCGATGCGGCTCTCCAGTTCGGCGGCCGCGGCGGCCGGGACGTCGATGAGACCGTCGAGTTCGGCGCGTGCCCGGCGGTAGGCGGCCTGACGTTCGGCCGGGGTGGCGGCACTGTCGGAGGCGACGGCGACAAGTTTCGCGGCTCGGTCGAGGGCCTCGCGTTCGACCGGCGAGAAGCCCGACTGTTTGCGGCGCCGGGCTTCACGTTCGGCCGCATCGAAGGCGGCTGCGTATTCGGCGACCGCATCGCGGTAGTCGCCGAAGTCGGTCGGCGACATCTGCTGCTGTTCCGATGCCGGGCGCAGCTCGTCGGCGTGCAGTTTCGCGCGGTGGAAGGCCAGCGTCAGGGGTTCGCGCATATCGATCATCAGCGGAAAGTCGATGAGGGTGGCGAGGTCGAGTTCGTAGCCGAACCATCGTCGGTCGAGGTCGTCGTGCCGGTGGAGTGCCTTGCGGATCTGCGCCGCCGAGGCCTGGGTGATCCGCAGCTGCTCGGTGCGGGCATTCGCCTTGATCCGCGCGAGTTCGATCTTGTCGCGGCGCCGTTTCTCGTTGTACCGCGCGATATGCCCGGCCCAGCCGCCGACTACACCGCCGACCGGGAACACCAGCCACCAGTAGTCGCCGACGAAATGCAGGACGGACTCCACGCCGACAACTCTACCGACGGTGCCGCCATCGGCTTCGAAATCAACGTCGGCGGCTAGCCTTGGTTCATGGCCGATCCCGACGCCCCGAAGCTGACCCTCGCCAGCCTGGACCAGTGGCGAGAGTGGTTGCGCGACAACCATGCCACCTCGTCGGGCGTGTGGCTGGTGTTCTGGCGTAAGGACTCCGGCCACGCGCCGCTGGACTACGACGAGACGGTCCGGGAGGCGCTGTGCTGGGGGTGGATCGACGGCCACACCCGCACCATCGACGTGCATCGGCGTGGCATGTGGTTCACCCGACGCGGACCCAACAGCGCCTGGGCCAAGACGAACAAGGCCCGTGTCGCCGACCTCATCGCCGGTGGCCGGATGCAACCGCCGGGTCAGGCGGTGATCGATGACGCCAAGGCACGTGGGCTGTGGCATCTCCTCGATGATGCCGAGGCAGGTATCGAGTCTCCCGATCTCACCGCCGCGCTGGATGCCCGACCGGCCGCGCGAGCCAACTGGGACGCTTTCCCGCCGAGCGCGCGGAAGGCGGGCCTGACCCAGCTGGCTTTCGCCAAGAAGCCAGAGACAAAGGCACGGCGTATCGCCACGCTGGTCGAGCGGGCCGCCCGCAACGAGCGTCCCTGAACCGATCTCACAGATCCGGGATGGGCAGGTCCAGGTTGGGTGCGATGAGCCCGCCGTCGACCTCCAAGATCTTGCCGGTCAGATAGGAGCTGGCGGGCGAGGCGAGATAGACGGCTGCGGCCGCGATGTCCTCGGCTTCGCCGATGCGGCGCATCGGGGTGGCCGACTCCAGTGCGGTCCGCATGTCGTCGTTGGCGGCGACGTACTCCAGTGACGAGGTTCGGATCGATCCCGGCGCGATGCCGTTGACGCGGATCTTCGGGTTCAGGTCGAGGGCCGCCAGCCGCGTGTAGTGCGCGAGCGCCGCCTTCGCGGTGCCGTAGGCGGCGAAGGCCCGACCCGGCAACCGCCCCAACGTCGAGGTGATGTTGATGATGGCGGGATCGTCGGAGGTCTCGAGCATCGGCTTGATGGACGCTGTGACCAGCGCGTGCGCGTTGGCGACGTTGAATTCGAAGGCGGCGGTGAGGTCGGCGGCCGAGGTGTCGGCCAGCGGCCGGGGCATCGCTCCCCCAACGTTGTTGACGAGGATGTCCAGGCGCCCGAATTCGTCGATCGCGGTCTCCGCGAGTGCCGCGGAGGCAGAAGCGTCGCCGAGATCGGCGACGACCGTCTTGGCCCGCCGACCACGCTCGGCGACCTGGGCGGCCACCTTCTCCAGTTCGTCGCCGGTGCGGGCGGCGATCACCACGTCGGCACCGGCCTCGGCGAAGGCGACCGCGATAGCAGCCCCCAACCCGCGGCCGGCACCGGTGACGATGGCGACCTTGTCGTCGAGACGGAATCTGTCGAGAATCATGGTCCGAGGATGCCACACCAAACGAGAACGTGTTCTATATTTCAACCAGGGTCCAGAATTAACTCACCCCCCCCCGATCAGGCTGAACTGCCGGCAACCCAGGCCATATCCGGATATCGGTCGCCCGCAGCCTCCAACCCCGACAATCGGTCGAGCTGATCGGCGGACAGCGTGACCGCGAGCGCACCGACGTTCTCGTCGAGATAGCTGCGGCGCTTGGTCCCGGGAATGGGGATAACGTCGTCACCCCGGGCGAGCAACCAGGCGAGTGCGACCTGGCCGGGTGTCACGCCCAGTTCGTCCGCGAGCGCGCGAACCTGCTCGACGACCGCCAGGTTGGTGTCCAGGTTCTTCGCCTGCCAGCGGGGCAGCGTGTGGCGGAAGTCCGTCTCGGCCACTGCACCGACCCGGCCGGTCAGCAGCCCGCGGCCGAGCGGCGCATACGGCACCAGGGCAGCCCCGACCTCACGTGCGGCGATGACGGTCTCGGATTCGATGTCGCGGCTGAAGATCGACCATTCCGACTGCAAGGCAGCGATCGGATGTACCGCGGCGGCACGTCGGATCGTCTCCGCGTTGGCCTCCGACAATCCGATGTGCCGTACCTTTCCGGCGACGACGAGTTCGGCCATCGCGCCCACCGTCTCCTCGATCGGCCGGGTGGGATCCACCCGGTGCAGGTAGTACAGGTCGATGACGTCGATGCCGAGACGACGCAACGATGCGTCGGCGGCTGCGCGCACGTACTCGGCAGATCCGTCGACACCGACCGGATAGCTGGTGTCCGGATCGGTGAGGATGCCGAATTTGGTGGCTAACACCACCTCGTCACGGCGGTCGGCCAAGATCTTGGCCAGCAGCCGTTCGTTGTCACCGCGGCCATACATGTCGGCGGTGTCCAGGAAGTTCACCCCGATGTCGAGTGCGTGGTCGAGAGTCGCAAGCGCCTCGGTCTCATCGACCGGACCGTAAGCGAAGCTCATCCCCATGCAGCCGAGACCGATCGGCAAAACCGACAGGTCGCCGATGCTGCGGGCTGCGATGCTATCCGGAGTGTTCATGGCTGGGTCCTTCCCCCGTAGGTGGCGATCTTGTAATCAGTGGCAGCGAGCGACAGGGTGAGTTCGGCGATCTGGCGCCGGATGGTGTCCCGATGTTCGAGGAGCATGTCGAGGCGTTCGTCGACCGTGCCCTCCCCCTGGTCGACCAGGTCGACATAGTGCTTCAGGTCGCGGATGGCCATGCCGGACAGACGCATTCGAGAGAGGAATACCAGCCGCCGCATTGCCGCGTCGTCGTAGAGGCGGTTGCCCGCTGCATCCCGGCGTACCTTGATCAGTTCGATCCGTTCGTAGTAGCGCAGGGTGTGCGCGGAGACGCCGAGGACCTCGGCGGCCTCGGCGATGCCCAGCGGGTCTGCGACCGGGTCCATGCCGACGAGCTCGTTCAGCACCTCCACCGACAACGGGCCGTCGATCTCGCCCAGCGCGGCAAGTGCCCTGGCCATCAGCTTCTCTGTACTCACATCGGCAACGCTAGGCCTTCGAGTGCGCTCTAAGGCAAGAGCAGTTTCGCGACGATCTCGCGACGACCGAGTTCGTCGAGCCAGGACGGCCTGTCGGTAAGCGCGATCCCCGCGGCCATCGCGGCGATGTCGGCGGCCGGATACAGGTCGTCGGCGTCGACGAACTCCCGTAGCGAGTTCCGCACCGACCGTGGACTTTCCGCGGCCGCCGACACCCATCACCACAATCGACGACGAAATCTGCGACTACCCGCTCAGTAGTCCCGTTCCGGGGTGATGACCGACAGCATCGGGGTCCCCGCGGTGAAGCGCCGGATGTTCTCGGCCACCCACGGCGCAAGTTCACGCGGCAGCCCCGACGCCGGATTGGCGATGTGCGGGGTGATGATCACATTCGGCAGCGACCACAGCGGATCGTCGGGGTCCGGAGGCTCCGGGTCGGTGACGTCGAGGGCAGCACCCGCGATGTCGCCGGCGACGAGTGCGGTGCGCAATGCCTGCTGATCGATCAGCGGTCCGCGGGCGATGTTCACCACCCAGGCGTGGCGGGGCAGAGCGGCGAAGACGTCGGCGTTGATGAGGTGACGGGTCTCGGCGGTGTCGGGCGCCGCGACGACCACATGGTCGGTGAGCGGCCACACCTGCGCCAGTTCGTCGACGGTGAAGGTGCGGTCCGCGCCGGGTACCGCCCGCCCAGACCGGTTCACCGCGATGATGTCCGCACCACATGCGCGCAATCGCGGGATGAGCGCGTCACCGATCCCACCGGCTCCGACGATCGTCACGGTCGAGGAGCGCAGCGTCCGGACCGCGGTGTCGATCGGTTCCTTGTCCCAGTGTCGGAGCACTGAAGTATTGATCTGGCGGAGGCCCGAAAGTAGTAGCGCCAGAGCATGTTCGGCGACGTTCTCCGCGTAGAATCCGGCCGCGTTGGTCCAGATCCGCCGGTCGTCGACGATCCCGGCCCGCACATAGCCCTCGATGCCCGCCGTCTTGAGCGCGACCCATTCGACCTCATCGGGCAGCGCCGGGAAGTCACCCGGATCGCCCAGCCAGACGAGCACACGCGCGTGCGCCAGGTCGACGACCTGCGCGCCGGTCGACTCAACCGCGGCCACCACATACGGATCGGCGATCGGTTCGACCGCGACGGCGAGATCACTCATCGGCCGAGAGCCTTCTCCGCCGAAGCCACTTCGCGTGCCGCGGCGGTGGCCAGTTCGTCGGCGATCTCGTTGTAGTGATCCCCGGCATGCCCTTTGACCCAGCGCCACTCGACACGATGACGCTTCTCCTCGTCGATGAGACGCCGCCACAGGTCGGCGTTCTTCACCGGCTGTTTGGCCGCGGTCTTCCACCCGTTGGCCTGCCATCCGTTGACCCACTTGGTGATTCCGTTGCGGACGTACGTCGAGTCGGTGTAGATGATCACCGTCGACGGCCGGTTCAGCGCGGCCAGACCCTCGATGGCGCCGGTCAGTTCCATCTTGTTGTTGGTGGTATCCGATTCGCCACCGGAGATCCGCTTCTCGCTGCCGCGATAGCGCAGCACCGCACCCCAGCCACCCGGGCCGGGATTGCCGAGGCAGGCACCGTCGGTCGAGATCTCCACCGCGGCCTGCGAGCCGATGGGGTCGGGGCCGTCATTCTCCACACTCACATCTGCCGACCTTAGTCGCCTTCGGATCGCGCACCGAGTTGCGCTCACGAGGGCGCGGATTGCCACCAGACCCTGCAGTACGGAGCGTCCTGCGCTTATGGTGAACACATGCCTGTCTGGGACCCAGCTCGCTACCTCCAATTCGCCGACGATCGTGCCCGGCCGTTTCTCGATCTGATCGAACAGATCCCCACCAAACCGGATTCGATCGTCGACCTGGGCTGCGGACCGGGCCACCTCACCCGGCATCTGCGGGCACGCTGGCCCGACGCCGAGGTACTCGGTATCGACTCGTCCACCGAGATGATCGAGCGCGCCATCGCCGACAACACCGACCACTTCGCCAATTACGACGTCGGCGACGTGGCCGATTGGGTCCCGCACCGACCGGTGGATCTCTTCCTGTCGAACGCGGCCTTCCAGTGGGTACCCAACCAGTTCGAGGTCATCACCCGGCTGCTGGGCCACCTGTCCGACACCGGTAGCGTGGCCATCCAGGTGCCCGACAACAGCGACTCGGCCGCCCATCAGGCGCTCGTGGACCTGGCCGACCGACCTGCCTACCGCGACGCGCTGTCGGAGGTCCGACGACTGCCACGGATCGACCCGCACGAGTATCTGGCGTTCTTCGCAGGCAAGGGCTTGGAGGTCAACGCCTGGTCGACGACGTATCTGCATGTGCTGCACGAGCCCGATCCGGTGTTCGACTGGATCTCCGGCACCGGTGCGCGCCCCTATCTGGAGGCGCTCGACGACGACCTGCGGGCGGCCTTCGAAGACGATCTGCGGGCGCTGCTCACCGAGGCCTACCCGGCGCAGGATTACGGCACGGTGTTCCCGTTCCGACGGACCTTCGCCGTCGCGACCCTGAGCGCGCTGGGTCGCTGACACCGGCCATCACACCTCGGTGACGGTCTGGTCTCCGATCTACCACGCGCAGAGCTCTTCTGTAACACTGGCACCACTTGCCGTGTCATTGCAGGGGGCATCCATGTCGTCAGGCCAGGTCATCATCCGTAGTGGTCGCCGTACCCACCGTCGCGGTGGACCACTCGCCGATGCCATCGCTGTCGGCGCGGTCACCGCGCTCGCCGCCGTCGCCACAGTTCTGACCGGCGTCGCCGGTGCCGGACCGGCCGGCGCCTCGACCTGCGCCGCGACCGGCTTTCACGGCGGCGACGTCGGCAGTACCGGTAGTTCGGGCTCGAGCGATCTCGGCATGGGCAGCCTCGACTTCGGGAGTTACCGGGCAGGTGGCAAGAAGCCGCAGGGTCCGCTGGTCAAGCTGACCGGTCCCAGCCGTGCGATCCAATGGGTCACCGGGCCGCGGAGTCCCAATCGCACCGACCAGCGGTTCTCCATCACCTCGACCGATGTCGGCGTCATGTGGGACAACGGCTCCGGTCAGATCCTGATGGCCTTCGGGGACACCTGGGGCAGATGTGCCGGTCAAATGGTGTGGCGGCACAACACCATGCTGCGCAGCACCGGCCCGACCAACCTGGACAAGGGCATCTCCTTTCCCGGCGCCATCCCGGGATCGATCCGTTCGGGCGCGTCGGTGACGCCCGGACACCCCACCTTCGCCCAGCCGATGCTCAACGCGGTGGGCGTCCGCAACATCGAGGTCGGCGTGATCCCGACCGGCGGCATCGCGATCGGCGGCGTGCAGTACGCCTCGGTCATGTCGATCCACAAATGGTCCGGTCCAGGCCGCTGGGACACCAACTATTCGGCCATCGCGGTGTCCCGCAACAACGGCCAGACCTGGGCGATCGCGAACAGCACGGTGCGCGCGAATGTGGACCTGAGCCTGCCCGGTGTACCGCAGGTCCGTACTGGTCATGGGCGATTCCAGATGGGCGCATTTCTCCGTAGCGGCGGCTACGTCTATCAGTACGGCACGCCGAACGGCCGCCATGGCGCGGCGTACGTCGCACGTTTCCGGCCCGCCGACATCCTTAACCTGAACCGCTACGAGTACTTCCACGGGCCGGACTCGTGGTCACCCGATCCGGCCGTCGCGGTGCCCGTCGTACGGGCGCCGGTCAGCGAGATCTCGGTGGCCTACAACTCCTATCTCAAGCGGTTCGTGATGCTCACCGAGAATGCTGGCAACATCATGCTGCGCACCGCCCCCACCCCAGTCGGTCCGTGGAGCGGACAGCATGTGATCGTCTCGCGCGACCAGGCCGCCGGGATGTACGCACCCTTCATCCACCCGCGTTCGGACGGCCAGATGCTGTACTTCGTCGCGTCACGCTGGGACGACTACAACGTCATGCTGATCCGTACCGACCTTGCCAAGGTGCGCTGACCGGCTCGGGTTTGGCCGGACCCGCCGCCGCGCCCGATCATCTTCTGATCCCCGCGCCCCTTTCCCACCACGGCGATTGCTGACAGACTGACGCGGTGGGTAGACGAGTGGTGCTGATCCGAGCCGTCAACGTCGGCGGTGCAAAGCTACCGATGGCCGAATTGCGTTCGATCGCCGCGGAACTCGGAGCGACCGACATTTCGACCTACATCGCCTCCGGCAATCTGCTGTGCAATCCGGACGGCGATCCGGCACAGTTCGACCGTGCGCTGGAACACGCCATCGAAGAGCGATACCACTACTTCCGCGAGGTCATCAGTCGCACACCCGCACAACTGCGGGCCGCACTCGACGCCCACCCCTTCGAGGTCGCGGACGAAAAGTTCTCCTACGTCTACTTCCTCACCCGAGCACCGAGTGCCGAAGCGGCCGCCGCCTTCGAGGCCCGCGACTTCGACGGCGAACAGGTCCGGGTCATCGGCGACGACCTTCATCTCCGCTATCCAGGCGGCGCCGGCCAGTCGAGGCTGGGTGCGTCGACTATCGCGAAAGCCCTTGGCGTACAGGGCACCGGACGCAACCTGCGTACCGTCGGTAAGCTCATCGAGCTCGCGGGCCCCGAGTAGCCGGTCAGTGCAGAACCGCGGTGTCGGCGGTCAGTTCTTCCCACGCGTCGGCAACCGCACGCAGTTGATCGGCTGAATGTCGGCCGAGACCGCATTCGGTCGACAGCCCGAAATCCGGTAGGAACTCGGCGGCCAGTGCTGCCCGTTCCCGGGCGCCGGCCGCACCGTCCTCGGCATGCAGCAGGCCGAGGAACACCTCGGTTTCCGGTTCCAGGGCCAGGTCGGCCAACGGGCGCCAGTGCGCGCGCCGGTTCCAGGCGGCCACGGTTGCCGCGTGGATCGCATTGATCGGACGAGACACATGCCGCGACAGCCCATTGGCCACCGCGACAATCGTCGAGGCGTCACGCGGCAGGATATGACGACCACCTCGCGCGGCCGCTTCGGCGTCGGGTGGATCGCCCATGAACGGAGACGCACCGAATTTCGAATCGCCGTAGCAGAGGTGGAAGGTCAGCTCGGCGTCGTCGTGCACCCATTCCGCGAGGCGGGCCGTCGCCCGGAGGATCGCCTCGGGACCGGCGTACGGATTCGGGAACCACCCCTCGACGGTCGCCAGCTCGGTGGGCAGATCCCATTGCACAGCAAGGTCACTCGGCGGGATCAACTCCTGTAGCCGGGCCACGCTCTGCGCCAGACGCTCCTCGTAGGCGATGGCCACCTCGACCTGGGAATCGAGTTCGACGAATGAGTTGACCGCGTTGAACGGCGTCGGGATGGACACCAGGAAGCGTGAATCCGGCGTCAGGGCCCCGTTGTCGCGGGCCTCCCGGAATCGTTGATACGAGTCGGCGGCCACCGTATGGTAGTCGATCGCATCGAAGGACACGGCGGTGCCCGGCCGGACCCGCGCCCGTCCGTCGACGACGTCGAGGGTCGCGTTCGCCAGGAAGTGATCGGCCTGCGTCAGCACCCAATTCGCCCGCGGCCCGGGCTCACCGTCGGGGACCCGGACAACACCGGGCTGAAAGTCGCGCCCCACCAGGGTGAACGCATCCTCGACGGTCGGCACGTTGATGCTGCCGGTCAGATAGAACCTTGCCATGATGTGGTCCTCGCACTCGAAAACGGTTGAGAGAGTTGTCGGATCGACTCAGAGCAGCACACCCAAACGCGGCGGTCGCGTCCCGTGCAGGGTGTGGTTGCCGAGGTGGACGTACTTCCACCGAGCCGGGTCGTGGAGCGAATGCACCCGGACGTTGCGCCAGTGCCGATCGAGCGCCAGCGGACCGTCGGTCGCCGAGGTGCCCGCCACCTCGAAGATGCCGCCCGCGATCTCGACGGCGAATTCCTGCGCCAGCGCCTTGGCCGCGGCGATTCGCAGGGATGCCGCGGCAGCGCTCTCCCGGGTGAGTACCTCCTCGGCAGCGGCCGCATCGATCAGATCCGCACCGTGCGCCAGCAGCGACTCCAGGGCGTACAGCCGTGCGGTGAGCTCACCGATACGTCGGACCACATGGGGCTCGGCGTCGGCCGTGTCGACCCCGGCCTCGAACCACGGCCGGCTCCTGGTGCGTACGAACTCAGCGCCGTCCTCCAAGGCGGCGCGGGCGATCCCGATGTCGATTGCGGCGTGCAATGCCTGGTCGAAGGCACCAAGGAAGCTGGGATCGGAGTCAACCGGATCCGGGTCGGGTCCTTCGTCGACGACGAATGCGTCGTCGACGAACACATTGTCGAGCACCACTTCGCCGCTCGCCGTGCCCTGCTGGCCGAAGGATGACCACTTGTCGAGGTTGAGCGTGACACCCTGCGCATCGGGCCGGATGAACACGCTGGCACCGTGCGCCGGCTCGGTTCCCGGGATCCGGGCGGCGACGGCGATCCACGACGCCCCCAGCGCGCCGGTCGCGTAGTACTTAGTCCCGTCGAGCACCCACTTGTCGTCGACCTTGCGGACCGTGGTGGCACGATCGCGTGCGGTGCGGGTACCTCGTTCCGCAGTTGCATTGCCAATCCGCTTGCCGTTCAACGCATCCGCGTAGATACTGCGGGCGGGTTCGCGGTCACCGAGCGCGGAGATCGCCTGCACCAGAAGGTAATGCGCCAGATGCAGCTGGCCGACCGCGGAGTCGGCCCGAGACAGCCGACGGAACACCTCGATCACGACCGACGGCGGTAGACCCGGACCGCCGGCCGCCGCCGGAACCGAGATCCCCAGTAGCCCCGACCGGGCCACGAGGTCGAGTTCGGCAATCGGCAGTTCGCCGGCCACCTCCCGCTGCGCCGCCGTCGACGCGATCTGTGGGGCGATCGCATCCACCGCCGCCAGCGCCGCCTCGCGGCTGGTCAGCAGCGGTACCGACGCACGGAGGTCGGCGGATTCGGCGGCAACGGTCATCGTGACTCCTGTGTTCGATGTCGTGGTGAGGGCGAAACGCACTGTGCAGAAGCCGTATACGGGGTAGAAGTTGGCATACGGGGGTAGAAACGGTGACAGTCGCGAATCTCGACCTTCACCCTGTCGCGACCGTCACCCGCTGGCGAGATTTACGGGCGGCCTGAGCCAAAGATCCGCGGCGCTGCACCCACAGCGTCCGGTCAGTACGCCGACGGCGCGCCCGCCGGCCGGATGCCGTGATGTAGTTCGGCGACATCGGGATGCGCACGCGTACGCGACTTCCACGCATTCTCGCCGTAGGTGTTGAAGATGGGGTTGTCCGGATCGAGTTCGACGCCGCGGGCCCGGCCGGCGAGTTCAGCGGGTAGGTCGAGCACCGGGATCTGGGCGTCGAGTCCGGGATTGAGAAAGTAGGGAATGGCGATGCGATCGCGTCCGACCGGCGGTGCCAGCACCCGATGCCGGGTGGCCCGGAGGTAGCCGCCGGTCGCCACCTCCAACAACTCGCCGATGTTGACGATGAAGGCGCCCGGCAGCGGGGGGACGTCGATCCAGTCACCGCCGGGACCCTCCACCTGCAACCCCTGCGTACCCGGTTCGACGAGAAGAAGGGTCAGTACCCCGGAGTCCTTGTGCGCCCCCACGCCCTGGGCGGTGTCATCGGTGCCGGGGTAGCGGACGACCTTGATCAGGGTGGCCGGGCGATCGTCGAAGGCGGCGTCGAAGATGTCCTCAGCAGCGCCGAGTGCCCCGGCCCAATGCCGGAGCAGCGCGCGGCCGACGCGCGCGAGATCCTCCGCCCACGCCTCGAAAGCCGGTCGGAGTTCGGGCAACGCCGTGGGCCAGAGATTGGGTCCCTGCAGTCGCCAATAGCCGTCGGCGCCGTCGATGACCGCACGTTCGGGTCCGATGTCGATCTGCTCGCGCCAGTCGACGGCACCGTTCGTCAGTTCACCGCCCAGCCGCGAATAGCCGCGGAACTGGGGACTCTTGAGCTGGGAGATCTCATCCTTGTCCGCTGCGGAGAGAGCGAAGAACCGCCGGGCGAGGCCGATCAGCTCTCCGAAGCGTTCCGCCGCGATCCCGTGCCCGACGAGGTAGAAGAATCCCAGCTCGTGCGTGGCGGCCAGGATGTCCCGGCGAAACGTCTGCGGATCCTTCGCCGCGACGGCCAGGTCCAGTGTGGGCAACGCGGCAGACTTCTCGGTGACCATGGCCCCAGTATCCGCCCGCCGTTGCGCCCCGACCAGGGTTCGGATCCCAGGTGGTGCAACCGGTCAGATACGACGCAGCGTGGCGGTCACCCGATCCAGGTCGGCCAGCTGATCCGCCTTCGGCGCCTCCCACAGCTTCTTCGGCAGTTCTTCGAGTACCGCGATCGCCGACTCGGTCGCATCCAAGGCCTCGGTTCGCTCGTCGCCCTCCTGCTGCGACGCCGCGATCAACCGGTCATCGGTGTCGAAGACCGCCTCGTCGAGGTGGTCACGGGCGGCGACCAGTTCCGGATCGCGCGGGATCGCGGGATTGTTGTGGACGTCGGCGATCGCGTACCGGATACGCCGATGCAACAACGCCTCCCGCGTATTGCCGGTCGCCCACTCCGCGGGCGCTCGGCTCGGCTTGCCCGGGATCAGGTCGGTGGATCGCGCGAACTTTCGGATCCGCTTGTCGGAATCGAACGCGAACCACGCCGCACCACCGAGAATGATCAGCGCGACCACGACGGTGACCACGATGACGATGACGGCGATCATCGGCGTACCTCTCGAATCCGCACCGCGTACCCGGCCACATCAGATCGCTGCATGACTCAACCCTAACGCGCCGCAGCATCGAAGAGTGACCACATCGCAGGCGTACACGCACGCACCGGTCAGGACCCCGACACTCCCTTGGGTGCCGAACCGGACATGAAGCCGAACAGGTAGCCCGCGACCCGGCGCATCTGGATCTCGTCGGCCCCCTCGGTGATCCGATACCGCCGGTGATGCCGGTAGATGTGTTCGAACGGTTCGTGGCGGGAGTAGCCCCGGCCGCCGAAGACCTGCATCGCCTGGTCGGCCGCATCGCAGCACAGCCGATTCGCCTGGTAGTTGCACATGGACACCTCAGCCGAGGCGGAGAACGGCCCGTAGGTGTCCATCTTCCAGGCGGTTTCGCGGATCAGTGCCCGGGCCATCGCGGCCCGCGTGTGCAGGTCGACCAGCGGGAACTGGATCGCCTGGTTGGTGGAGAGCTTCTTGCCGAACGGGGCGCGTTCGTTGGCGTAGGCGACCGCGCGGTTGATGCAGTACTGGGCGGCGCCCAGGCTGGCGGCCGCCTGACGGATCCTGTTCTCGTTGAAGAAGTGCTGCACCACCTGCAGCCCCCGGCCCTCCTCCCCGAACAGCGCCGACGCCGGCACCCGGACGTCGCGCAGACTCACATGGGCGTGATCGGTCGGCATGTTGAAGGTCCACAGGTATTCCTCGACGGTGAATCCCGGAGACTGCGGGTCGACGAGGAATGCGGTGATGCCGCGGGCGTCGCCGGGTTCACCGCTGGTGCGGGCGAAGACGATGTCGCGGTGTGCGGCATGGATGCCGGTGTTCCAGGTCTTCTCACCGCTGATCACCCAGTCGTCGCCGTCGCGGACCGCGGTGGTCTCCATATACGTGGCGTCGGAGCCATGGTCGGGTTCGGTGATACCGAAGGCGAAGAACTTGGTGCCTGCGGCCAGACCCTCGACCCATTCCTCCTGCTGTTCCGGCGTTCCGTATTCGAGCATGAGTAGCAGCCCGATGTTGTTGCCGACCACGGAATGCTCATTCTGCAGATCGCAGTGCAGCCCGAGCCCGCGCGTGGTCAGGTGTTCACGAATGATCGCCATCGACAGGTTCGACCCGTCGCGGCCACCGAATTTCGCGGGAAACGGGTAGCGGAAGTGGCCCGCGGCATCGGCCCGACGACGGGCTTCGCCAAGCAGCGCCTCCCACTCCGCAGTCGGCAGTCCGCCATGTTCCCAGTCGGTTCGCGCATCTTCGCGCCGATGATCGAAGAACCGGATGTTGTCGTCGGCCTGTTCGAGCGGGACGATTTCGGCGTCGATGAAGGCGTCGAGCTCGGCGAGATAGTCGCGCAACGATTCCGGCAGAGCGAAATCCATCAAGGTCCTCCTGGGTCGAGGTATGTCGACAACTAACGGATCTGCGCTACCGCGCGCCACCGCTCACGGATGCTCAATCGCGAAGTAGCGCGGGTTGGCGACGGCCAGCCGCGCCCGTACGTCGGCGGCGACGGCGGCCCGAACGTGCTGATCGTCGATGTCGAGTCGGCCGTCGAGGATCCGCCGGGCGAGGTCACGCTGGTCGTCGATGCCCAGCTGTCGCAGGCGAACAACGCTCTGCGCGACCATATCCGGGCCGTCGAGGAGTTGACGGCGGACGACGTCGACGACATTGGCCGCAACCCGGGTGTGGAATCGGATGTGCCCGGGCAGGTTCTCCCCCACCTCCGGCTGCCGCAGGAAGTCGGCGACCGCGGCGAGGAGTTGCTCGATGCTCGGCGACCCGTACAGGTCGGTCGGCGACGTCGGCGATTCACCGGCCGCGATGGGATCGTCGACCGGTCCGGGGGTG
Source organism: Gordonia heveisoli (assembly GCF_030315745.1). Lineage (GTDB taxonomy): Bacteria > Actinomycetota > Actinomycetes > Mycobacteriales > Mycobacteriaceae > Gordonia. The sequence continues at coordinate 149,320 of NZ_JASXSH010000001.1, forward strand.
GCGATGCCCAAGTCGAGCAAAGCGTCGAATTCCTGCTCGGCGCTGCGCCTTCCAATGGCCGCGAGTTCCACCGACCGTTCGGTTCCATCGAGGTGCCGATTGGCCTGCACAGCACACAGCAGCCCCCACCGGACGGTCGCGTAGAGCTCCCACCAGCGCAGTGCTTCCTCGGTGGGACGCCAGCCGGCCGCCGCCGCATAGGCGTCGAGCAGATCGGCCCGTTCCCCCATTCCGGCGACCGGGCGAGGGACGGAGAACCGCCACGCCTTGGCACACAACCACCCGAGGTCCTCGAGCGGGTCACCGATATGGGTGAGTTCCCAATCCAGCACCGCGGCAATGCCGTCGGCGTCGATGAGCAGGTTACCCAGCCGAAAGTCACCGTGTACAACGGTGATTCGCGGCGACGGCGGCGGGCGGTGATCGGCCAGCCACCGGACTGCCAGCGCCAGGCCGGCAGGCATCTCGTCATATTCGCGCGGACACAGCTGACGCAACGCCGCCAATGGATCGGCCTGCTCAACCAGTGCGCCGGCCCGGTCGCGGTCGATCCGGTGGACACACGCCAGCTCCGCACCTGCCTGTGCGACGAACCGGGTACGGGCGACGGCGTAGTTGTCGTCGCGGAGAATCTTGCGCGGAATCGATTCCCCGGCAACAAAGTTCATCACGAGATACGGATAGCCCAGCACGCTGTCGGCGAAACCGTGATCGAGCACCTCGGGCACCTTCACCCCGGCCTGCGCTGCCGCGGTCAACACGTCGACCTCGGCACGCAAGCCGCCGTCCCCGTCGTCGGCGGCCGGCACGGCACGGACGATCACGGATTCGGTTCGCCCGTCATCGGCCTCGAAGCCGAGCAGGTAGGTCGCGCGACTCGCACCGGCGGGCAGGATGCGCGCGTCACGCAGGAACAGCGTGCTACCGCGGTGTTGCGCCAGCCGCTCGGCGATCCGTGCGCCAACCTCGTCGGCCGCGGTCACTCGGCGGTCGAGGTCCGCGCCGTCGATCACCGCCGGCCGATCGTCGTGTTGCTGACTCACGCCCCACCCCTTCGCGCTCCCGACCGGTACGGCCCTGTTGCGAAGTTAGCATGACGTGGGTCACAGGATTCGTGGCCCCGAGCCGGGCACCGAAGACGCAGCCGAGGCAGGCGGAGATTTCAGTCGCGCGACGCCTCCGCATGTAGCGCAGCTGCGTTCACACGGGTCAGCACGCCGTGAAGTTCCTCGAGTTCGGCGAGTTCCACCCCGAGTTCGGCGACCACGGCACCGGGAATCATCAGGGCTTGTTCCCGCAGCGCCCGCCCGGCGTCGGTCAGATCCACGTCGACGTTCCGTTCGTCGTCGCCGCGGCGGCGCCGTTCGATGAAGCCATTGACTTCAAGCCTCTTGAGCAGCGGTGACAGCGTGGCGGAGTCGAGTTGCAGGGTCGCGCCGATATCCTTGACCGCCATCGGCGCCGCTTCCCAGAGTGCGAGCATCACCAGATATTGCGGGTGGGTCAGGCCGAGCGGGTCGAGCAGCCGCCGGTAGATGCGCAGCACCGACCGATTGGCGACGGCGAGGGCGAAGCACACCTGCCGTTCGAGCGCGAGCGGGTTGTCGTCGACCTGGACCGATTCGGTCATCTGCGTACCTCCTCACCGCGCACCGTCGTGGTGGGGTCCACCCAGTCTAGGCGAATTCGATCGCGCGCGATCGAATCGGTTCCCAGACGACTTCGGTGACGGACAGGCCGGCGGCAGCACGTGCGCATCGACCGATCATTCGGCACCGGCGCCTGCCGTCGGCCCCGGATCGGCATGGGTTGGATCACTCGGCTTTCCGGCCACCCATTCCTCGGCGCTCAGGCCCCACCGTCCCCAGCGCCGGTCGAAGTGCTCGGCCCGGCGTCGGGCGGTCTCCATCCGGTCGGGCGAATACCGGCGCCGCGCCCACAGCGAGCCGGGACGCGCGAGCCGGATCGCCCCCACCCACACCAGCGGCGGCACGAACGCCCCGACGACGGCAGTCGCGAATTTCCCCTTGGCCACACACATCAGCACGCAGAAGATGTGTATCGGGAGATTGGCGGTCAGCACCAGCGGACCGAGCGCGACCGTGGTGTCGGTGAGCGGATCGAAACCGAGCATCGCCATCCCGAGTGCGGCGATCGTCAGCGCGACCACCTGAACCGACAGCTGGCCCTCATGCGACCAGTAGACGTCCTTGAGATGCAGGATCAACGCGAATTCGTCGAGTACCAGTGACGTCCCGATCCCGAGCATCACCGCACTGATCTCGGCCGCCGGTGAACCACCCGACGCCGCGACGGACAGAAACGCGCCCGCCACGGTCAGGATGATGCCCGGCACCGCATGGTGAATGTGCAATCCGTCGGAAACGTTGTCGCGGAACGGCCCTCGGCCCGCGCGGATCAGCCTGGTGATGACCCGCGTGACTACGAAGGTGATCACGAAGGAGAGGAACAGCAGGAACAACGCCAGCTGGCCATCGGTGAGCGGGTCGTCGATGGTGGGCATGCGCTACCTCGTTCCGGTGGCGGTGCGGGGAGCCGATGTCAGGCGCGCGGCGCGGAGAGTCCGGTGCGACGCTGTTCGATGACCAGGCAACGGTCCTCGACATAGAGCAGCCCGGCCGACTCGGCGATCTCCCGAGCCTCCGGTGAGGTGATACCCAGCTGCAACCAGAGCGCCGTGGCACCGGCGGCGACCGCCTGCCGCGCGACCTCGGCGCACTCGGGTCCGGGCCGGAACACATCCACCAGGCCGATCTGCTCGGGGACGTCGGCAAGGCTGGGATACGCGGGTTCGCCGACGATCTCGGTGGCCGTCGGGTTGATGGGGATGATCCGCCAGCCGTGGTGCTGCATATGTGTGGGCACCTCATTGGCCGGTTTGGCCGGGTTGGCACTCGCACCGACGACGGTGATGGTGTCATAGGAGGTCAGGATCTTCTCGACGATCTCATCGGTTGTGCTCATCAGCCCAATCTAGCCACCGCCACCGACGGCCACGAGCGAATATCGCGGCCGCGGGCTCAGGGTCGTGGCATCGGCCCCGTAGCCCCCAGCAACGACCACCAATACTCCTCGGAGATCTCCTCACCGGCGCGCAGCACCCGCGCAAGTCCGGCGGCCATGCAGATGCCCAGAATCCCCAGCCACAATCCGGCCAGGGAGATGACCGTCCACGCCACCACGACCGCCACCGACCAGGGGCTGAGGGCGATGACGACCGGAGCGAAGAAGAAGCCTCCGCCGACGAACCAGGCCGAACCCGCCCGGTCGCACCGCATCACCACGGTCAGCCAGCGTGGACTCGATGCGGTCGGAGCCCCGACCGGCCGGGTGATTCGCGACGGTGCCACCATGTTGGCCTCCTCATCTGATAGCGATGAGTCCAGCCTCCTCGTGACCTCTGCCCAGGTCTACTACCTGGCAGGTCAACACCAGTCCGGCGAGTCAGCTGTATGGGTGGCGGGCGGTTTCCGGATCGCCGTAGGTGATCGCACGTTCCCGACGGCTGTCGGTGAGCAGCGTGGCACCCCAGGTCGCCACCGTGCCCAGCCTGTTCCGGATACCGGCGAGGAAGGCGATGTGGATGACTCCCCACGCCAGCCAACCGGGATAGCCCGACAGTCGAATCCGTCCGGCCTGGACGACCGCCTGTCGCCGCGCGATATAGGCCGCGCTGCCCAGGTCCCGGTACCGGAAGGCCGGCCTTGCGGTACCGCCCGCGGCCAGGCCGCCGATCATCCGGCCGACGTGCCACCCGCCCTGCATCGCCACCTCGGCGACGCCGGGCAGATCATCGAGGGCGCTGACGTCACCGATCACCCACACGTTGGGATGACCGTCGACCGACAGGTCGGGTCGCACCGGAATCCGGCCGGCACGATCGGTTTCGACGCCGAGCGCGTCGGCGACGGCGCCGGCGAAGGGGGCCGCCTCCACCCCGGTCGTCCAGAGCACCGTACGGGCGGGATAGCGGATCACCTCCCGTGGCTCGGCTTTCGCGGTGGTCTCCACGAAGTCCGCGCCGACGTCGGTGACGTGGACACCCAGATGCGTTTCGACGCCGAGCCGATCGAGGGTGCGTTGGGCGTCGGCGGACAACGTGGCGTCGAAGGCAGGCAGTACGCGGTCGCCGCCGTGCAGCAACAACACCCGCGCATGGTCGGGGTCGATGGTGCGGAACTCACGTTCGAGCGCCAGGGTCGCGAGTTCACGTATCTGCCCGGCCAATTCGACGCCGGCCGGGCCACCGCCGGCCACCGCGAAGGTCAGCCAGGCACGCTGGAGATCCACGTCGTCCTCGATCGACTCGGCCATCTCGAAGGCGCCGATGATCTTTCGCCGGATGGCGAGCGCGTCGTCGAGCGTCTTCATCCCCGGCGCGTGGGCGGCCAGTTCCTCGTTGCCCCGATACGAGGTCCGCATCCCGGCGGCGACGACCAGGTGGTCGTAACGGAGGCTGAAGCTCGACCCGTCTATCCGGTTGACCGTCACGGTCCGCGCGGCCGGATCGATGCTGCGCGCCTCACCCAACGCCACATCCGCATTGCGCTGCCGCCGCAATAGATGGCGGATCGGGCTGGAGATCGCACCCTCCGACAGCAGCCCCGTCGCACACTGGTACAGCAGCGGCTGGAACAGATGGCTGGTGCCGCGATCGACGACGGTCACCTCGACCGGGGCTCGTTTGAGGCGCCGCGCGCAGTTGAGGCCGGCGAACCCCGCACCGATGACGACGACATGCGGTTTGGCAGTGGTCATGACGCCGATTGTCGCGTACCCGAACCGTTCCCGTCGCCGAACACGCTCCACCGACCACGCCGCCCCGCTCGGCGCTCAGAGCACCGAGCGGTCCGGCGCCCATCCGCCGCGTCCGGTCAGCGCGAGCAGGGCATCCGGGCCGGAATCGCGCGCGGCGGCGATCGCGACGGTGAGTTCCAGCGCGACCTCCAGTACCGGTCGCGGCAATTCAAGGTCGACGCCGGTCGCCCGCGCGATATCCAGCCCGTGGACCGCCAGTTCGAAGACTCTGGTCGGCAGGTAGTCCGACAATGCCATCACCCCGAACCGCGTGCGCACCAGCCGGGTCGCCGGATCATCGACGCCATCCAGGGCCGCGACGACCCGATCGCGACCGACCCGGATCGCACCGGCCGGATCCGATCCCAGTGCCATCCCTGCCTGCACTCCTCGCTCGTGCACCTCCCGATTCAGTCCGGCCATGTCCGGGGTGGTCATGGATGCGACGAAATAGTCACGGGCGCTAACGATCTCGATGGCGGGCGGCTCATCGCCGGGCGTCGGCGACGCCGGTGACAGGTAGTCGATGACGGTGGCCATGGCCCGGCCGGTGTGCCCCACCAGGGACCGCACCGACCAGTCGCCGAGACCTGGCTCGTCCCACTGGTCGACACCGATGGCTTCGACCAGTCCGACCAGGTGATCGGCACCGGCACCGAAGATCTCGCGCATCGACGTCACCTCGGTGGTCACGACCGGCCTGCCGGGCTCTTCGTCCCGCTGGCCTCGGCGATCCGGCGGGTACGGCCATAGAGCCAGGCGACGGTGGCCGCGAAGGCGATGATGCCGAGGATCTGCGCCCACTTGTCGAATCCGTCGCCGACGACGGCGAGCACACTGTCATCACCGGTGGCCGCGACGATCCCGGCGAAGACGACGCCGAAGAGTGCCTCGCCGACGATCAGACCGGTGGCGAGCAGGGTACCCATCCGCTTCTTGTGCTCCACCGCGCCGCCGCTACGTTCGGCCCACCGGTTGTAGTAGAACCCGAGGAAGGCGCCGACCGGGATCACCAGGGTGACCGACATTGGCAAGTACATACCCATCCCGACCGCGAGCGGGGGCAGCCGGAATCGGGTGCCGCGTCCGAGGAATTCGTCGATCGCGATGACGGCCGCACCGATCAGTGCGCCCAGGCCGACGAGCGACCAGTTGAGGTCACCGCCGAGGACCCCCTGCGTCAGGAAGGACAGCAGACTGGCCTGCGGCGCCGCCAGCGCGTCGCTGTCGGCGTCGGGCGCGCCCTGGAATCCGAAGACGTTGTTCATCAGGCTGAGGATGGGCGGGATGATGATCGACCCGAACAGGACGCCGATGATGAGCGCGACCTGCTGTTTCCACGGTGTCGCACCGACGAGCTGACCTGTCTTGAGGTCCTGCAGGTTGTCATTGGAGATGGTGGCGACGCCGAAGACGATCGCACCGGTGAACAGCGTGAAGGCGATGAGTGCCGTGGTCTGCGCCTCGCTGTCGGTAGTCCCGTAGACCACCTTGATCAGAATCGCGGCGATGAGCACGACGAGGATGCCGACCCCGGAGATGGGGCTGTTCGATGAGCCGATCAGACCGGCCATGTAGCCGCAGACAGCGGCGACGGCGAGACCGATCACGAAGATCAGCACGACGCTGACCGCGATGATCCCGCCTGCGCTGCCGCCGAGGGCCGTGCCGTGGACGAAGTCCCACAGCAGCAACCCGATCGGGATGAGCAGCGCGACGATCGTCGTCCCCACGATGGTGAACGGCAGGTCCTGTTCGGTGAGGTCGACGGTGATGCCCTGCCGGCGGGCTCGCGTCGACGCGAGCGCCGCCTTGATGCCTCGGAGGATGGGCATGATGATCTTGATCAACGTCCACACGGCCGCGATGGCGATGGCTCCGGCACCGACCAGGCGTACCTCGTGGACGAAGACGTCGTCGATGACATCGCCGATCGCGAATCCGCCGGTGAAATCGCCGTGCGTCTTGATCGGCAGCAGGATGAGGAACGAGATCACCACGCCGACGAGCATCGCCACGCCCACCGCGACGCCGACGAGATGGCCGATGCCGATGAGCGACATCAGCAGTCCGCCACTGAGGATGGTGCCGCCGGTCCCGATCTTCACCGTCACCGACACGGTGTCGCTGATCACCTTGAGCTTCGTCACCAACGAGAACACCGCGGCGGCGACGGAGCCGAGCACGATGACGCGCAGGCCGGCCCGGTTCTCCTCGACGCCACCTTCCTCGTCGCCGACCTTCAGCACCTCGGCCGCGGCCACACCTTCGGGATAGGGCAGGTCCGATCCGGTCACCAGCGCCCGCCGGAGCGGTATCGAATACATCACGCCGAGGATGCCGCCGATCGCGCACACCGCCACGGTCACCCAGTACGGAAACCCACTCCACCAGCCCACGATGACCAGGCCGGGCAGGATGAACACGATCGCCGACAGCGTGCCCGCCGCCGATGCGATGGTCTGCACGATGTTGTTCTCGACGACCGAGTGATCGGCGAAGTAGCGCAGGATCGCCATCGAGATGACCGCGGCCGGGATGGCGGTGGCGAAGGTCAGTCCGACGCGTAATCCCAGGTAGACGTTGGCCGCGGTGAAGACGAGGGTGATCAGACCGCCGAGAATGATTCCGCGGAGTGTCAGTTCACGCAGACCGGACGCTCCGTGCGCGGGGATCTGTTCGGTTCCGGTGTTCGTCAACGCGTCTTCCCCTCACTGCCGGCCAGCTGACCGGACATCGGGCCGTTACCGGCTGCGCCGAGGCTCCGACGAGGCGGGGTGTCGACGTGGCATCGGTGGGTGAGCTACCGATTCACTCTAAGACCGCACGCGCGGTCGTGTGGCCGGGTTGCCGGGAGCGGCTCCGGATCGCGATCAGTCACCGTTGCGCCAGAACGCGATTGAGTGCCTCCCGGTCGATGATCGCAGTCGGCGACAGATTTCGCGACCGCTGGGCGCCGACTCGGCTCCGCCATGCCGCCCGGCCGTATCCGCCTTCCAGCGCACTCCCGACACGCCGTGGTGGCCTTTTCGTGGGCGTAGAGTGGTCAGGGCAAGTACCGCACCCAAACCTGCGTACCGGGAGGCGATCATGCCAACCATCGCGATCATCGGCGGCGGCCTGGCCGGCGCCAAAACCGCGGAAGCCTTGCGTGAGCAGGACTTCGACGGCGACGTGCAGCTGTTCTGCGCGGAGGAGCATCTGCCCTACGAGCGTCCGCCCTTGTCCAAGGAATTCCTGGCGGGCAAGAAGACCCTGCCGGACTTCACCGTGCATCACCCGGATTGGTACCGGGACAATCGGATCGACCTGCATCCTGGCACTCGGGTCGCCGCCATCGATACCGGCGCCCACACCCTGACACTGCCGGACGGCACCGAAATGGGCTACGACAGCGCGGTTCTGGCCACCGGGTCCCGCTCCCGGACGATCGACATCCCCGGCGCGGATGCCGCCGGGGTGCACACCTTGCGCACCATTGACGACGCCCGCGCGCTCGACGAGGCCATCACCGAGGGCAGCCGCGTGGGCATCATCGGCGGCGGCTGGATCGGACTCGAGGTAGCCGCGGGCGCCCGGGAACGGGGAGCGCAGGTGACCATCGTGGAGGCCGCCTCCACCACCCTGCTGGGTTCATTGGGTGCCGAAGTCGGGGCGGTGTTCGCCGATCTGCACCGCGCCCACGGCGTCGACCTGCGCACGTCGACGGGTGTGGCGGAGATCCTGGTCGACTCCGGTCGGGCATGTGGCCTGCGTCTGAGCGACGACGCCGAGGTACCCGCGGACATCGTCTTGGTCGCGGTGGGTGCGATCTCGAATGTCGAACTCGCGCGAGATGCGGGACTCGACGTGGCAGACGGGGGTGTGGTGGTCGACGCGTCTCTGCGCAGCAGCGACCCGGACGTCTACGCCGTCGGCGACATCGCGAACGCGCAGCACCCGACGCTGGGTCGCCGGGTGCGCACCGAGCACTGGGCGAATGCCCTGAATCAGCCTGCGGTCGCGGTACGCAACATCCTGGGCAAGCCAACCGAATACACGAATCTGCCGTATTTTTTCACCGATCAATACGACCTCGGCATGGAGTACGCGGGTCTGGCCGATCCCGGGTCGCCGGTGGTGTTCCGTGGCGATGTCGCAGGCCGGGAGTTCCTCGTCTTCTGGCTCGACGACGATCAGCGCGTCCGGGCCGGTATGCAGGTCAATATCTGGGATCAACTCGACGGGATCAAGGCGCTGATCGCCGCGGGCACCCCGGTCGACGCCGCGGCGCTCGCCGATCCCGCCGTCGCACTCGACACCTTGGCCTGATCGGCGTCAGATCGGTTGGCGTCTACGTCGCTGAGCGCGCGGTGAGTTCGACGATGGCGATCGGCCGATCGGTCTTTCGTTGATAGGCCGCATATCGACCGTCGTTGACCTTGTCGACGATCTCCCAGCGGCGGCCATAGTCCGGATCATCCGGGTAGGTTGCTCGTGCGCGCACCGGGATTCGACGACGCCCCACCTGAATCTCGACGTCGGGATTCGCTTTCAGATTCGCCAACCAGGCGGGAGGACGGGGCGATCCGCCGTTCGACGCCACGACCAAATAGGCATCACCGTCGCGGCCATAGGTCAGGGCGTTGGTGCGCGACTGTCCGGTCTTGGCACCGCGGGCACGCAGCAGCAGCGTCGGATTACCGAGCAGCAGCCGATGGCCGACAAGGCCACCGCTGTGCTCATAGATCCATTGATGGCCTTGCAGGACACGGACGAACAGTGCGGTCACCGGCGCCAGCGTACTCGGATCCCCAGATCCGTCGGACCGGCGATGACGGCGACCACGACGATCCTACAGACCCGAGCGAGCGCTCGGACGGCATCGCTGTACGATCACTCCCGATCATGCTCGGCGCGACTGCGACCGAGCGCCTCGGGAGGGAAACCATGTCGCAGCACCTGCAGGGCAAAGTCGTCATCATCACCGGCGCCGGGGGCGGATTCGGCAAGCTGATCGCGGAGAAGTGCGCCGCAGGCGGCGCCCATGTCGTCGGCATCGACATCGATGGCGACGCCGTTCAGGCAACCGCCGAAGGTATTGTCGCCCAAGGCGGTTGCGCGGTAGGCTTCGCCGCCGACGTGACCGATATGGAGCAGATGAAGGCGGGCGCAGCACTGGCAGTCGAACGCTTCGGCGCCATCGACGTCACGGTCAACAATGCCGGCGTGATGCCGCTGGCCTACTTCGCCGACCACGAACGTGCCTGGCAGCGCTGGCACAAGGCCATCGACATCAACATCAAGGGCGTGGTGAACGGGATCTCGGCGGTCTACGACCAGATGATCGAACAGGGTCGCGGGCAGGTCGTGAACATCTCGTCGATCTATGGCAACGGCGGCTTCGAGGGTTCGGGCGTGTACAGCGCCACCAAGGCCGCGGTCACCACACTGTCGGATTCGCTGCGTATCGAGGCGAAGGGCAAGATCAAGGTCACGACGGTGAAGCCGACCGGTGTCGCCGGTACGAATCTGGCGAGCTGGATCGTCAACGAACGCGCCATCATGGGCATGGTCGGGCAGCGCGCGAACAACTTCCGCGGACATATGGCCGACCTGACGAAGGGCTCCTTGCCCGCGGAACTCACCGATGTCGACTCGGTGCAGTACTGGCTGATCACTCCCGATGATCTGGCCAACGCCGTCGTACATGTCATCGATCAGCCGTGGGGAATCAGCCTCAGCGACGTGACTGTCCGGGCCAGTGGCGAGGACTACCTGCACTGACGACGTCGCGCCGGACAGCTCAGCGCTGCCCGCCCCGATACTTGCGGTAGTACTCGTCGTAGACGTCGGCGTTGCGCTCACGCTCACGCTTGTTGATGAGCTCAGGATCGAGGCCGTGCTGACTGAGCCGGTACCGGCGATAGACCCGATTGAGGGCAATCGAGAAGAAGATGTACGGGACCAGGATCGGGATCGTCATATTGGCGCGGATGAGCCAATCAGCCGGGACGAACAGCATCGGCACCAGCAGAATCACGCAGGGCACGGCCCAGAACGCGACCATCCCGAACGCTGCGCCGGGACCTGCCAGGTCGTTGGCGACCCATTCCCGCATCGACGCCGGAAGCTTGGCCCCGTAGGCGTATTTGATCCGCTCAACGGTTGTCGGCGCGGTCCGCGCATCGGTCATCTGATGTCCTGAACTCTCTGTCCGGTGAGCCGCATCGCGCTGCACCGCCGTGCTGCGCCGCGCCGGACTCCCTACCTCAGCCATCTTAGTGACCTGCATCGTTGCCACCTTCGCCGCGTCGGTCATGATGCGGAACGTTTCCGCATTTCACTATTTGATCGTACACAATTGAATTGTGGCCTACTAGAGAATGTCGGCCGTCTCACGCCGAGAACCCGGTCGCTACCCTGAGCCGAGAACGACGACAAGCACAGGGGGCACCGTGTCCGGAGATCCGATCGCCGACCTCGAAGCGGAGCTCGCCGACTTCTGGCGACGCGGCCGGGTCCGCATTCGCGCCCGCACCCACGCCATCGACCCCGCACTCGACCCGAGCTGTTATCCGCTCATCGCTCTGCTCGCCCGCCGCGGCCACCTGCGCATGTCCGAGCTGGCCGCCGAACTGGGTCTGGAGAAGTCGACCGTCACCCGTCAGATCGACGCGGTCGTCCGACTCGGACTCGTCGACCGCCACCCTGATCCCGACGACGCGCGGGCTCGCATCGTATCGCTGAGCGAGGCCGGCAGGCAGCGCTTCGGCGACGTCGTCACCTCCGCCGTCGCCGACTGGCGCACCCGGCTGAGCCGCTGGAACCCCGACGACATCCGCACCCTGACCGCATTACTGCACCGTCTCGGCGACGCCTCCGACGAGACACCGCCCACCGCGTAGACCCCGCGATCAGTCTGAACTGACCCGCGCGGGAAGGCGCACGCCGACGCAGAACGACACGCGACGACGGTGAGGGCGGCTACCACTAGGCTCGGCGACATGAGTGTGCGTGCGGGCATCGTCGTCACCGGCACCGAGGTGCTGACCGGCCGGATCACCGATCAGAACGGCCCGTGGGTGGCGCAGCGACTCCTCGAAGCCGGAGTGGACGTCGCACACATCACCATCTGCGGCGACCGGCCGGCAGATCTGACCGCACAACTCCGCTTTCTCATCGCCGAAGGTGTCGACCTCATCGTCACCACCGGAGGTCTGGGCCCCACCGCCGACGACCTCACCGTCGACACGGTGGCCGAGCTACTCGGCCGACCCCTGGCGCTCGACGCCGAATTGGAAAGCCGCATAACCGAGATCATCGCGCGCTGGCAACGGCATGCACTGGAGACCGATGCCGTGCGCGCCGGTATCCGCAAGCAAGCACTGGTGCCCTCGGGGGCCGAGTCGATCCCACCGACCGGTACCGCCCCCGGTGTCGCCATTCCCCGGACCACGTCGACCCCGACCGTGGTCATCCTTCCCGGACCGCCCCGCGAACTGCAGGCGATGTGGCCCGCAGCCCTCGTCACCCGCGCGATGACCCAGGTGATGCCACCGCGCGTGGAGGTCCGGCAGGAGGTCATCCGTGCCTACGGCCTGTCCGAGGCGGAGCTCGCCGAGTCACTGCGGGAGGCGGAGCACTCGGTCGCCGGCTTCGGCGGGCTGGAGATCACCACCTGCATGCGGCGCGGCGAGATCGACATGGTAACCCGGTTCCCCGACGAGGCCACACCGGCCTATCGTGACCTGTCCGCACTTCTCGACGAACGTCATGGGGCCCAGATCTTTTCGACCACCGAATCGACGCTCGACGATCTCCTCGCGCACGCTCTGACCGGTGTGCGGATCGCCACCGCAGAGTCCTGCACCGGCGGACTGGTCGCGGCCCGCCTGACCGACCGGGCCGGATCGTCGGCGTATGTGTGGGGTGGGGTGGTGTCGTACTCCAACGACGTCAAGACCGACATGCTCGACGTCCCGGCGACCATGATCGCCGAACACGGGGCAGTCAGTGAACAGGTGGCGCGGGCCATGGCCGACGGTGCCCGCCGACGGTTGGGCGCCGACATCGCGGTATCCACCACCGGAATCGCCGGACCGGATGGGGGTTCCACCGAAAAGCCGGTGGGCACAGTCTGTTTCGGCCTATCCATCGCGGGACGGACGACCGCTACACGAACCCGGCGATTCCCCGGTGACCGCGCCACCGTACGGGCACTCGCCACCACGGCGGCCTTACATCTGGTGCTCGACGCCCTGAAGCAGGAGAACTGACCGAGGAGGATACGGACGCGCCACGCGTTCATCCCTCTTCAGGATATCGCGACACCCGGGGGTTGCGGCAAGGCCCCGGTGAGGGTGCACCATGGTGCCTCCACACCGCACCGATCCGTACCGGAGACCGAATGCCCGCTGCCGCCACCAGCATCTTCGACCTTGCCCGCCCCGTCGACGGAAGCCCGACACCCAAAGCCGCCGACGCGCTCATCACCGAGGACGAGAAGTTCTTCGCCACCCTGTCCGCCGCACTCGACGATGCGGTATCCACCCTCACCGCCCGCATCGGCCATCTCCGGGAGATGCCTGGCGGGAGGGGTAAACAGGCCGTCGAGCGCGATCTGGAAATCCATCTGGCCACCACCCGGCTTCGCACTTTGGAACGCCACCGTATCGACCTCTGCTTGGGCCGTATGGTCACCGCGACGGGCGAAATCGTCTACATCGGCCGGATAGGGATCGTCGATGCTGGCGGTACCCAACTGCTCGTCGACTGGCGCACCCCGGCCGCCGAACCGTTCTTCGCCGCCACCCACGCCGATCCCCGCGGACTGGCCAGCCGGCGCCGCTATCGCTGGGCACATGCACGCATCGTCGACTACTGGGATGAAGAGCTCTCGGCCACCGCTGACCGCAGCGGCCTTGCCCTGGACGATGATTCGGCATTCCTGTCCACCCTCGCCGATCACCGTTCCGCCCGCATGCGCGACGTACTCGCCACCATCGCCGCCGACCAGGACGCGATCATTCGGGCCGGGTCGGCGGGAGCCCTCGTCGTCGACGGCGGTCCCGGAACCGGCAAGACGGTCGTCGCGCTACACCGTGCCGCCTACCTCGCCTACGCCGATCCACGGTTGGCCGGCCATCGGGGTGCCGTGCTCGTCGTCGGACCGCATCGGCCGTATCTGTCCTATGTCGCCGACGTACTACCCAGCCTCGGTGAGGAGAGTGTGCGGACCTGCACCCTCGACGATCTCGTACCCGAAGGTGCCGGCATCGCCGACGAGGCAGATCCGGCGCTCGCCCGGCTGAAGTCGTCAAGCCGCTTCGCGGCTGCGGTCAATGTCGGCATCGACTGGTACGAGGAGCCGCCGACAGATCCGTTCATCGTCGAAACCCCCTGGGCGGATGTCGAACTCGGCCGCGATGAGTGGGCGCTGGCGTTCGCCTCACCGGAGGCGGGAACACCACACAACGACGGACGCGACGGCGTGTGGGATGAGCTGGCCGACATCGTCGCCGCACGCCTGGCCAGCCCGGCGGCGACTCCGGACAAGGTGCGTCGGGCGCTCACCGCGAACTCCGACCTGGCTGAGGTGGTGCACCGGGCGTGGCCGATTCTGCATGCGACCGACATCGTGGGGGACCTGTGGTCGGTACCCGCCTTCCTCCGCAAATGCGCACCCTGGCTGACCGACGCTGAGGTGAACGCTCTCCAACGCGCGGACGCCACGGCGTGGACGCGCTCGGATCTGCCCATCCTCGACGCCGCCCGCCATCGGCTGGGCGACCCGGAAGCCGCGTCTCGTCGCCGATCCCGATCGAGGGCACTGGATTCCGAACGCCGGCGGATGGACCGGGTCGTCGATGACCTCCTCGATGCCCGCGACTTCGACGACGGCGAAGGACTGACGTCGATGCTGCGGCACGACGACCTGCGTTCGGCACTCGTGGACCAGGATGCAGCGACGCCGGAGATCGCCGATCCGCTGGCCGGGCCGTTCGCCCACGTCATCGTCGACGAAGCGCAGGAACTCACCGACGCACACTGGCAGATGCTGATGCGACGCTGTCCGGCAAAGAGTTTCACGATAGTCGGCGACCGAGCGCAGGCGCGGCACGGATTCCGCGAGACGTGGGAGCAACGCCTGACCGGGGTCGGCTTCGATTCGGTCACGCGCGCCGTGCTCAGCGTGAACTACCGGACTCCCGCCGAGGTGATGACGGTTGCCGGGCCGGTCATCCGCGCCGCCATCCCCGACATCGAGGTCCCGACGTCGATCCGGCAGAACGGGCTCCCGGTTCGACGCGGCTCGATCGACGAGCTCACCACGATCGTCGACGATTGGCTCGCCGACCACGAGGAGGGCACGGTCTGCGTGATCGGCGCACCGGCTCCCCCTCGCGCCCGGGTCAGCTCGCTGTGCCCGATGGACGCGAAAGGTCTGGAGTTCGACCTCGTGGTGCTGGCCCAGCCGGATCGCCTGGGTTCGGGGATCGAGGGCGCAGTGGACCGCTACGTCGCGATGACACGCACCACTCAGCAGCTCGTCATCCTGTCCTAGCCCCGATCTCGTAGTACGACACCGCGCGAAACGCGGTGTCGTACTACGAAATCCCGAGGGGGCCGGTGGGCAGCTGCCTGCGGACCAGTTTGCCGGTGGCGTTGCGTGGCAGTTCGTCGACGAAGACGATGTCGCGCGGGACCTTGAACCGAGCCAGGTGCATCTTGACGTGCAGCTTCAGCTCGTCCGGCTTCGGGTCGCTGCCGTCGGCTCGAACGATGAAGGCCCGCAGCCGTTTACCGTATTCGTCATCATCCACACCGACCACCGCCACATCGGCGACCTCGGGATGTTCGGCGAGTAGATTCTCGACCTCCAAGGGGAAGAGGTTCTCGCCTCCGGAGACGATCATGTCGTCGTCGCGTCCCTCGATGAACACGAGTCCGTTCTCGTCGATGCGGGCCATATCCCCGCTCGACATGTATCCGTCGATGATCTGTTTGTTGCGCCCGTCGGTATACCCCTCGAACGGCGCACCGGTGCGCACGAACAACCGGCCGACCACATTGGTTCCGTGGATCCGCCGATCGTTGTCGTCGAAGAGCGCGATATGGCTGCTGACCGGCGGCCTGCCCACCGTACCGGGAGCCTGCCGCAGATCCTGCGGCTGTGCGACGGTCGCGATGGCTACCTCGGTCGACCCGTACATGTTGTAGAGCACATCGCCGAAGGCGTCCTGGACGGCCTCGCACAGCGTCGGCGACAACGCCGAGCCGGCGACCACGATGATCTTCAACGCCGACAGGTCGTACCGGCCGATGACCTCCGGGCCGAGGGCGACCATGCGGTGCAGCATCGTGGGTACCGCGACCAGCACCTCCGCCCGATGCTCGGCCAGTGCCGACAGCGTGCGCTCGGCATCGAAGCGACGCATCACCACTGTGCGGTTACCCAATCCGGTGGCGACCCCCCACAGCGCGAATCCGGTGGAATGGAAGATCGGCGACACGATGACCGCGGTACTGTTCTGCGGCAACGGGATTCGATCGAGGAGCAATGCGCTGGTGAACGGCGAGGAGAGCTTCCGCTTGGCTCCCTTGGGCAGACCGGTGGTGCCGCTGGTGAGAATCACCAGACCGTGGAACTCCTTCGGGGTCGCCGGCCGGGTCGTGTCGCCTGCGGTCACGACGTCATCGAGTACCGCCCCCGCACCCGGGACGGGCCGATTACCGTCCACCCAGGTCAGGATGCGCAGCATCGCAGGCGGAAGCCCGGTCAGCAGGTCGGCGAACTCCTCGTCATAGAGCATCGCGACGACCTGTTCGCGTTCGGCGACCTCGACGAACTGGGTCTTCCCGAAACCGGTGTTCATCATCGCCAGTCGGTAGCCGGCCCGTCCGGCGGCGGCGAGGGTGGTGATCAGTCCGCGATGATCGCGGGCGAGCACACCGATCACCGAGCCTGGTTGGACCCCGGACGCGAGCAACCAGTTCGCCAACGCGTTGGCGCGGCGATCGAGTTCTCCGAAGGTGAGTGTGCCCGCCTCGTCCGTCAGCGCCGGCGCATTCGGATGCTTCTCTGCTCCGCGCATGATCACCGCCGATGCGGGACCGATCTGTTTGGTTCGCTTGGCCGTCGACACGATGTCCCCGGGATCACGCAGATCGATCAGTTCCGACCGCTGCAGCACCCGAACCGAACCGACCAGATCCCCGACCATCTCGAATGCCTGCCGAACCGATACCACCGCACGCCCCCGTCTCTCATGTTGAAACACGTGTTGTCGGATTCCCGTTGTCGGACTCCAATGTAGGGCTCTTCGCGACGCCGAGCGGGCCTTCGCCGGAATCGAGAGATTTCGTCGACCCGGGTTCCCGGCCGCCCCTGCCCGGCGGCATAGTTGTGGCCATGGTCACCACTTCCTCGGTCAGCTATATTCCCGAGACGCTCAACCCGGACGTCCCCGACGACGTCTTCGGCGAGGTGCTCAACCAGGTTTCGCGGTTCGTGCGGTCTCATGTGGTGCCGCGGGAACTGGAGATCATGGCCGCCGACGAGATTCCCGCCGACCTGCGGACTCAGGCCGCCGACATGGGACTCTTCGGGTATGCGATCCCACAGGAGTGGGGCGGCATCGGCCTCGACCTCATGCAGGACGTCGAGATCGCCATGGAGTTGGGTTACACGTCGCTGAGCCTGCGGTCGATGTTCGGCACCAACAACGGCATCGCCGGCCAGGTCCTGGTCGGCTACGGCACCCGAGAACAGAAGGCCAGGTGGCTTCCGCCGATCGCCACCGGCGAGGTCGTCGCCTCCTTCGCACTCACCGAGCCGGGCGCCGGATCGAATCCGGCCGGGCTGGCGACCACCGCAACCGCCACCGATGACGGCTGGATCATCAACGGCGGCAAGCGGTTCATCACCAACGCCACCGACGCCCAGCTGTTCGTCACCTTCGCACGCACCGATCCGGCACCCGAAACCGGCACCGGCATCGGTGTCTTCCTCGTCCCCGCCGATACGCCCGGCCTGACCGTCGGCGTCAAGGACGCGAAGATGGGACAGGAGGGTTCGCGCACCGCCGACGTCACGTTCGACGGTGTGCGGGTCGGCCCGGAGGCACTGGTCGGCGGCGACGCCGCGGTCGGCTACCAGGCCGCCATGACCATCCTGGCGCGTGGCCGCATCCACATCTCGGCGCTGGCGGTCGGGCAGGCGCAGCGCGCCCTCGACGAATCCGTCGCCTACGCGGCGAGCGCCACCCAGGGCGGTTCCCCGATCGGCGACTTCCAGCTGGTTCAGGCGATGATCGCGGATATGCAGACCGGGGTGATGGCCGGCCGCGCGCTGGTGCGCGACGCCGCCCGCGCGTGGGTGACCGACACCGACCGGCGGATCGCACCGTCGGCGGCGAAGCTGTTCTGCACCGAGATGGTCGGCAAGGTCGCCGATCTGGCGGTGCAGGTCCACGGCGGCACCGGCTATATGCGCGAGGTGCCCGTCGAACGGATCTACCGCGACGTCCGGCTACTCCGCCTCTACGAGGGCACCAGCGAGATCCAGCGACTCATCATCGGCGGCGGCCTCGTCCGCGCCGAGAAGAAGAAGCAGACCTCCTGACGGCCCCCGGCCACCATCCCCGACCGACACCATCTCCGGCAACGAAAGGCACCCCATGCTCACCGGCAAGACCGCGATCATCACCGGAGCCGCACAGGGCATCGGCCTGGCCATCGCCGAACTGTTCGCCGCCAACGGCGCCCGGATCGTCATCGGCGACCTCGACGCCGACCAGGCACAGGCCGCCGCAGCCTCCTTGGACACCGAGGCGATCGGAGTGGCCTGCGACGTCGCCGACGGCGCGGACGTCCAGCGGCTGATACAAGCCGCGGTCGACGCGTTCGGATCCCTGGACGTCATGGTGAACAACGCAGGCATCACCCGCGACGCGACGATGCGCAAGATGACCGAGCAGCAGTTCGACGACGTCATCGCCGTTCACCTCAAGGGCACGTGGAACGGCACCCGGCTCGCCGCGGCACATATGCGCGAGCACGGCGGCGGCACGATCATCAACATGTCCTCGATCTCCGGCAAGGTGGGCATGATCGGCCAGACGAACTACTCGGCCGCGAAAGCCGGCATCGTCGGCCTCACCAAGGCCGCGGCGAAGGAGGTGGCTCACCTCGGGGTCCGGGTCAACGCCATCCAGCCGGGACTGATCCGCACCGCCATGACCGAGGCGATGCCCGCCAAGGCGTGGGAATCGAAGATGGCCGAGATCCCGATGCAGCGTGCGGGCGAACCCGCTGAGATCGCCTCCGTCGCACTGTTCTACGCATCGGAGATGTCGTCGTATATGACCGGTACCGTGGCCGAGGTGACCGGTGGCCGCCACCTCTGAGGGAGCTACCCGCCCGCATTCGCGGATCAGATGCGCCGACGACCGGCAATCCCGCGTAGTCGAGTAGTCGACTACGCGGGATTTCTCGCCGACGGGCGCCCATCATGGAACCATCACACCACTTGCGGGCGCGGAGGTCTCATGAGTACCGAACAGCAGCAGGCCATGGACAAGCTGTATGCACTCGACAATGTGGTGACGGTCGAGATCACCATGCCCGCCACGGACTGGGAATCGGTCCGAAACGAGGCGCCCAAGGGCGGGCGGTGCAACTTCGACTGGACCGGCGGCTCGCGCTACACGTGGCGTACCGCCACCACGGTGACGATCTCCGGAACCCACTTCCCACCGAAGACCACGCTGACAAATGTCGGCATCAAGAAGAAGTCCTTCTGCGGGTCGATCAGTTCAACCAAACCCTGCCTCCATCTCGATTTCGCCAAGGGCAACAAGCCAAATCGGCCGATCATCGAAAGTCTCATCGGCACCCGCTACCTCACTCTGAACAACTCGGTGCAGGACGCCTCCTTCGTCCGGCAACCGGTCACCTACAAGCTGTTCGAGCTGGCCGGTCTGCCATATTCCCGCTGCAACCTGATCCGCGTGCTGGTCAATGGAAAGCCGGTGGGCCAGGGTCTGCCCGGCGTCAACGCGCCGGGGGTCTTCGTCAACGCGGAGCCGATCATGCCGCGCTATATCGAGCGGCATTTTCCCGACACCAAGGGAAATCTGTACGAGATCGAGCACACCGACGATTTCATCGACTCCCGATTCGGGTTCATCGGGGTCGAGGATCTGTCGGCCTTCGACGACAAGGCCGACCTGCGACTGGCGGTCAATCACCTCAAAGATCATGGAATCGCCGGAGCCGCAGATGTTTTCGATCTGGAGCAATACATCAGGCTGTATGCGATGGAGTTCTTCCTCAAACATTGGGACGGATACAGCCGCAACACCAACAACACCTACGTGTACAACAATCTGAACGCAGTCGAGCATCCCTCACTCGCCGACGTGGATTTCGTGATGATTCCCTGGGGCGTCGACCAGGTTCTGCAACCCGCCCGGAGTTTCAACCTCGGCACCGACGGTCTGCTGGCCCGGCTGGTCCGCGCCGACGCCGTCCGACGAGGGCAGGTGATGGATCAGATACGGATCCTGCGTGAAACCGTCTTCGGCCGGGACCCGCTGGGCAACACCATCATCCCGATGATCGACAACCTGCAGCAAACCCTCACCGGCCTCGGCGTCGGCAACCTGACCGCCGAGATCGCCGTGGTTCGCAAACAGCTACGACTGGCCGCCTCGGCCGGCTACCTGTGTGCCGGACTACCGAGCTCCGGCGGAGTTTACATCCGCGATGATCGCACGGTCGACTGCATGCGGGTCGGCACCGAGAAGGTACCCGTCACCGCGCCGAACGCGGTCGACGCCGAGGTGATCCACCGGCCACGACCAGCCCAGACCGAACCCGAGAATCTGTGGACCTTCACCGATCTGGGTTCTGGTCGTGCGCTGACCAATCCGGCCTCCGGGCGACGTCTGCACGCCAGCGTGACACTCAAGACCGCGCAGGGGCATCCGATGGTGTACGCCAGCCCCGGCGACAATCGCGACCACGCAGAGGAGTTCACGGTGAACCCCGCCAAATCGCCCGACGCGTTCACCAACAACGGGTACTTCACCATCGCCAGCGTGCGCACGGGCGCACAGCTGGTCTTCGGCACCGATCCGACGCCCGGCGGCGAGGTCCGTGTGCACCAGGGCTCGACCGGTTCGACGCTGTTCTTCACCTGACGCAGCAGATTCGGTTTGCCCATCGGTGCGTCGGGGTACCCACGCGGGCATGCACGCCGCCCTGCACACCTCGCCGGCCGCCGCACTGCTGCCGCCCGCACGCGGGCCGCTGTCCGCGCACGTCATATCGGTACTCCGAGAAGACTCGTCAGCCGGCCGCCCGCCCGATCCGCACGGTGCCGATCCGTTGGGCGCCGACATTCAGCTCGCCCTATACGTGCTCTACGAATTGCATTACAGCGGCTTCGTCGACGTCGACCCGGAGTATGAGTGGGATCCGGACCTGCTCGCGTTGCGCCGAACGCTGGAGTACTCGATGCTCGACGCGGTCGGGGCCGGCGTCGGACCGATCGCCCCGAAGTCGACCGCCGCACAGGAGATGGACGCGCTGTCTGTCGAGCCGATTGCCGGGACCGGGGTGTCGTTTCATCTGCGGGACGCCGGTACCTGGCAGCAATTCCGGGACCTCTTCGCGCTACGTTCGATCTACCACCTCAAAGAGGCCGACCCGCATGCGTGGGCCATCCCCAGACTGCGCGGTCAGGCCAAGGCTGCCTTGGTCGCGGTGGAATTCGACGAGTTCGGCGCCGGACGTGGCGCGCACATCCACCAGGAGTTGTTCGCCGATCTACTCGCCGCCGCCGACCTGCGGACCGATCACCTCGGCTATCTCGACATCGCACCCGAATGGGCGTTACTGCCGGTGAACCTGATGTCCTGCCTCGGCTTGCATCGCGCTTTGCGTGGCGCCGCGGTCGGCCATCTCGCCGCCACCGAGATCACCTCGTCACCCGGATCACAGCGTCTACTGTCCGGGCTCGAACGACTCGACGCACCCGAGCCCTGCCGAGCGTTCTACCGCGAGCATGTCGAGGCCGACGCGGTTCACGAACAGGTGATGCGCTTCGACGTGGTCGGCGCACTGATCCGCGATGAACCCGACCTGGAGCGAGACGTCATCTTCGGGATGCGCGCCTTCGGCTATGTGGAGGACCTCTTCGACGTGGCGTTGCGTCAGGCATGGACGAACGGGGAACCGATTCGCTGATCCCGGACACCTCACCCCAGATCCGCTCCCCGGCAGCGTCGACGATGGCTGGTGTCGCACAGCGGATAGTTGCGGCTTCGTCCGCACGCGCAGAGTGCCACCATGAATCGATCCGAGTGCACCAGGGTCCCGTCGGACAGTTCGATGTCCACCGGGCCGGGCACCATCAACGGACCGCCGCGGACCAGACGGACACGTACACATGAGCCCTCGGCCATCTCACACCTCCCGGCGTCGGGTCTCGGATTTGTCGGCACGGATGACGGAGATGCGCTCGACCCGTCGACCCGGTTCGAGGACTCCCCGATTCTCCAACCAGTCCGCCTGGGACCGCAGTACGGGTCCGAAGGGAATCCACTGAGAGCGCACCACTCCGGCGCGCAGCCCCGACCGGCGCAATGCCTCCACCGACCTGCGGACATCCGCGAACTCCGACTGCACGACGAAGAGCGCACCATCGGTGTTCAGCAGGTCGGCGGCGTGATCGCACAGCGGGTCGAGGATGGCGCGGCCATCTTCACCGGCGTCCCACGAGGACCGCGGGTCGCCGACATCCCCGTCGCCGCCGTCCGTCTCGTTCGGGGCGCACGGCACATACGGCGGGTTGCAGGTGACCAGGTCGAATCGACAGATAGCGCCCCCGCTGAGCGCCGACAACCCACCACCGGCACCCCAGCCCACCGTCAGGTCGACGGCCATCACAGTGACCGGCGCCGGCACGTCGGCACAGTTGCGGCGGGTGGCTTCAACCGCTGCGGGGCTGGAGTCGACGGCGAGTACCGATTGTGCACCGAGGACCGCACATTCCCGTGCGACGATCCCTGATCCCGTGCAGAGATCGGCCGCGCGCGCACCCGGCGCACATCCGCTGACCCGTACGGCATCGATCAGTAGACGTGAGTCCTGTTGTGGCCGATAAACACTCCCCGTGCCCCGCGATTGCGCAGCCGAGGACGTCCACGTGGTGCCGAGCGTGACGGTCACGGTCGCACACCTCGCAGGTCTCCTCGAGCCGGCGCGCCCATCTTCGAACCTGCCATACGCTCACCGTCCTCGCGATCATCGAAAGATCCATCCTGGATTCGCGAGGGGGTTCCCCGGCTCGGTCCTCGCCAAACCACCGGGGCATCGTGGGGTCGGTCGGGTCCCGTGCAGCCCCCTGAGCACCATCTGGGGTCGCGCGTTCCTTGGCGGGACGTGCGGTTTGGGCCGACGACGCAGTGGGTAACAATTGCGACAGACCGGTATTCGGATCAGCGGTTTTGACAATCGCGTGCAGCGACGTGAGGGGATTCGACGTGACCGACCAGGGTGACACCATCGACGAGCAGTTGGTGGAGGTGACGCATGCGGCCGGCCCTCCGGTACAGGTCTCCGTGGCCGCCGAGGCCGACCGACTGTCGATCGTGCGTGCGGTTGTCGAGCGCACCTTGTTCCTGGCGGACTGGCCCCTCGACGACGTCGCCGACATACAACTCGCGGTCGACGAGGTGTGCTCACAACTGGTCACCATTTCTGCCGCCGGACACCGCATCGACGTTTCCCTCAGCGTCGGTCCGCACGGGTTGCTGGCGGTGATCGATGGGCGGGTCGCCGATCGCTTGCAGCTCGATACCACCGGATTCGGCTGGCGAGTCGTCGAAACCGTGACCGACCGACAGTCGGTGACCTATGACGACTCCCGCCCAGAGGACGAACACACCGAGAGCGACCGGCGCGTCACTGTACGCATCACCAAACGCGTCGACGTCTGACCGAACTTCGCTCAGTGCAGGAGATGCGGCTGCAGGGCCTCCACGGCCTCCTCCAGTGTGGCGTACGCCTCGACGATCGGATCGAGACGGCAAAGCCGCAGCGTCCTGGCAAGTCCCCGCTCACACACCACGGAGACGGGCATCTGCTGCGCGGCGGCGTCGGCGACGAATCGGCCGATGACCCCGACCCCGGACACAGAGACGAAGTCGACACCCCCCATATCGAGGACCACGCATGCCGGGCGCTGTCCCAGGATGCGGTCGAGCGCAGCGGTCAGGTCGGCGAGGGTGCCCAGGTCGATGTCGCCGGAAAACTGCTGCAGACACAGCGATTCGCGGATCACGAGACTGCTGTTCGTCGTCCGCGCAACCCGAAAGTCCAAGGGCCACAGCTCTGACGGGTGAAAGGTCGTGTGAGTATCCAGATTCATGGCGCACCGCCTCAACTCGATGTCGAGATCGTGATGGGCACGTGATCACTCACCGTCCCATCCGGCCGTCAAGAACGAACCGTCTGGGTCAGGACGACGCAGTGACGAGACCCGGGGGTGATCGCCCATTTGCAGCTGCTGTCTGAACCGCTGTTTCAACCGTACGGTGGTGAACGAGCATCTTCAAGACTTGTTTCACTGCCGAACGAACCGGGCGGCGACTACCCTCCGGAGACGATGCACCGGTCTCGCCGACCTACCGAGGAGTCCACCGAAGCCGATCGGAGGAGCCTGTTGACCTCAGCCGATTCCGACCCGACCGCCAAGGCCGACGACTATTCCGACGTAACCGCCGCCATCGCCGCGATGCGTGCGGAGCCCGACGAACTGCGCCGATGCGCGATGCGCGACCGGATCGTCGAACGTTGCCTGCCACTCGCCGACCACGTGGCACGCCGATTCCGGGATCGGGGTGAAGCGCTGGACGATCTCGTCCAGGTCGCCCGGATCGGCTTGGTCAACGCCGTCGATCGATTCGAGCCCGATCGCGGATTCGGCTTCCTCTCCTTCGCGGTTCCCACCGTGATGGGTGAGGTGCGGCGCCACTTCCGCGACACCATGTGGTCGATGCGGGTGCCGCGC
Source organism: Gordonia heveisoli (assembly GCF_030315745.1). Lineage (GTDB taxonomy): Bacteria > Actinomycetota > Actinomycetes > Mycobacteriales > Mycobacteriaceae > Gordonia. Next base: position 174,200 of record NZ_JASXSH010000001.1, read on the forward strand.
CGGGCCAAGGAGGTGTCACTCGCGATCGGCAAGGCCAACGACGAACTCGTCCAACGCCTGGGCCGGTCACCCCGGCCAAGCGAAGTGGCGGACTTTCTCGACATTCCGGTCGCCGAGGTGATCGACGGCCTGGCCGCGCGCTCGGCCTACAACGCGATCTCGATCGACGCCGATTCCGACACCGACGACGGTCGTTCCATCCGTGACACACTCGGCCGCGACGACGAACACCTCGAGCAGATCGATGAGTTCACCGCGCTCACCCCCGCCGTGGCGCAACTCGATGAGCGCGAGCGAAAGATATTGTCACTGCGCTTCTTTCGCGACATGTCGCAAACCGAGATCGCCGCCGAGATCGGCATCTCCCAGATGCATGTGTCCAGGCTGTTGGCACGAACCCTGGATCGCTTGCGCGCCGCGGCGAACGGAGCCGACGCCATCGATCCCGACACCACCGGATTACCCGACTAGGGCGCGACAATCACATTCAGCGAGGCGTCTCGCTGGGTAGTATCCGTGAGTTGACATCCGCTCGGCCACCTTCCCGGGCAGTGGAACGAGAGGTGGGACCGTTGACCGAGGACGACATCCACCAGGTTTTGAGCACCGGCTCCGCATTTCGACCGGTCGCCACCTTCCGCTTCTATTTCACCGACGAGCATTGGGAATGGTCGGACGAGGCCGCGATTCTGCACGGATACCAACCGGGCGAGGTCGTTCCGACCACCGACCTACTCACCCGTCACAAACACCCGGAGGATCGCGCGCGGTTCGAAGGGACCGTCGCCGAGATGCTGGCACACCGCACGCCCTTTTCCAGTCGACATCGCATCATCGACACCCGCGGCAAGGTTCACTCGGTCGCGGTGATCGCGAAGACCTTCGCCGACGCCGAGGGGACGGTCATCGGTACCGAGGGTTTCTACCTCGACCTGGACGAGCACATCGAGTCACTCGTCAACCCGCGGATCGAGGAGCATGTACAGCGCTTCCGCAGCGGACGGGCGGTGATCGAGCAGGTCAAGGGCATGATGATGCTCGTCTACGGCATCTCCGACGAACGTGCCTTCGAGGTGCTGACCTGGCGTTCCCAGGAGGAGAACGTCAAGGTCACCGATCTGTGTGCCGCCATCTGCGCCCGGGTCGGTGAGATCGCCATCGCCGCCGACAATCGGCGTGCCTTCGACCAACTGCTGCTGACCTCTCATCTCGAGATCACCCGCCCGGAGACCGCACCCGACTGACGGAGGCATTCGACTGATGGGGGCATCCGACTGGCAGAGGCATCCGAGCAATAACATGAACACCGTTCATGTTATCGTTTCGCCACCAGCTACAAGGGGGCGATCATGAAGACTCGGCTGTTCCGGCTATGCGTTGCCATCGCCGCATTGGCCACTGCCACAGTGGCCGGCGTAGGCCTGGAGTCACCGGCATCGGCGGCGCCGCGCCAATTGCCGGTGACCTACGGCAACGCGGCGATGGTCGACAAGGCGGCGACCGACTGGGACGGGCCGACCGCTGGCGCCGACGACGATCGGTGCCGACCGAGCAGCGCACACCCCCGCCCCGTCGTGCTGGTCGGCTCGACCTTCCTGTCCGCAGGCGTCAACTGGACCTCGATCGCGCCCTACCTGCACAACGCCGGGTACTGCGTGTTCACCGTCGACTACGGCAAGACGCTCTACCGGATCGGCCCGGGACTCAACGGCCTCGATCCGCTGTCCTCGTCGGCCATCGAACTGGACCGGGCCGTGGCCCATATCCAGCGGGTGACCGGTACGCGTGAACTCGACTTCGTCGGCCATTCCCAGGGCGGACTCGTCATCCGATACTTCCTGAATCAGATTGCCCCCCATAGAGGTTCAGAACATGAAGTGAGCGCACACACCGTCGTCCTGCTGTCGTCGCCATATTCGATGACCGGGCCGATCGACTTCGGCCCTCTCATTCGCGATCACGCCCCCGCGGCGGTTCGCGACGCGGCCCGCCGCGCCGGACGCACCGCACCCTTCCCGCTGAGCATCGTCAACCCGTGGGAGTTCGCCAAGGCACAGACCCTGCAGCCGGGGGTGCGCTACGTGCAGATCACCGACGTCGCCGACGAGATGGGCATGCTCGGTGGGATGATGCCGCCGCGCGGAGCCCGCAACGCGACCACCACCTACCTGAACGCGGTGTGCCCGACCGACTTCTCGCAGCACTTCGCGCAGCCGTACTCGCCCACCGCCGTCGCGTTGATCGGGAACGCGCTCGATCCCGCCCACGCACGCACCCCGCCCTGCGCCGTGGTACCCCTGTATTCAGTGCACTGAGTAATCGGTGCGCTGGGCATCCGGTGCGCTGGGCATTCGGTGCACCGATTCCACGCGCACAACCGGAGCGATTCTTGACCCCTGGCCGAGCACAGCCCCCTGGCGAGCCATCCACCACCCGTCGACGTGAACCGCGACAGGAACGCAGTCGTCTACGCGTCGAACGCATCCTCGCCGCGGCCCGCGCCATCCTCGACGAGTCGGGGCCGGCCGGGATCACCATGCGCGCGGTCGCCAACCGGGCGCAGGTGCCGGTCGCCACGATCTATCAGTTCTTCACCGACCGGGAGGGCCTGATCGAGGAGTTGATCCACCACGACGTCGAGGCGCGGGAAGACGAGTTCCGACGGCTGCTCGATCCAACCGCACCGACGACCATCGCCGAGGCAGTCGACCAGGTCTTCGCCGCGCATATTTCGGTGTTTCGTCCGCACCCGCAGCTCGTGGACGCGTACTACGCGGGTGACCGCGGTCCCCGCATCGAGACCATCCGCGCGCATCGTCGACGGCTGGCGCAGATCGTGGCGGACCTCATGGTCGGCGCCGGACTCCTTCCCCCGTCGACGCCGGCGCATATCGTCGAACTCGCCGTCGAACTCGGCGACCGCGGAATCGAATACGCACATACCGGACTTCCGGAGAATGCCCAGGACATCCTGGCTGAGACGAGGATCGCGGTGATCGCCTATCTGGATACGGTCGCGGCTCGGTCGGCTACCCCCGACGACCACGAGTGAGGCCGTGCCGACCACCCGCCGGATCAGGCGAACTCGCCGACGTCGACCACGGCGTCGTCACCCAGCGGTCGACGGATCGACCATCGTTCGGTGAGCCTGCTGGCCGCCATCCGCCAGGCACCGTCTTCCACCACGTACTCGTCGTCGTATTCACCGGCCAGCACCGTTTCGGTCCGATCGATCATATTGAGCTGCCGAAATCGCAGAGTCCACTGCCCGATGGCGGTGGTCGGCGAGGTCAGCGTGATGTCGGGGTGGAATCCGTGATGCATGTCGAGGATGGCGTACTGCCCATCGACCCGGTACAGCGCCATCCGCTCGAAGACCTTCGCCATCGGCTCGACATCGTCGAACACGCCGAGCCTGCCGTAGTCGATCCGAGCGCCTGATCGGATGAAGCAGCTACGAAACCCGTTGGGATCTTTGCCGTCGCAGACACGCCAGTAGCGGTGTTTGAGCGCCTTGATCGCCGCGACGCGGTCCAGGTCGTCCAGTCGGCGAGCCAACTCGTCGGATTCGGTCATCCACCAACCATAGGGTCCACATGCGCCGGGGCGGTCGAAAGCACTGGGCATCGGTGGTCACCGGGCCTACCCTGGAAAGTGGTAGTTCGAAAGGTGGCATCATGCTGGCCGACGAGACCATGGACAGGATCGCGAACGACATCGTCGCGGTCGACGGCGTCATCGGCGTGACGCTGGGCGGAAGCCGCGCACGGGGCGACGCAGGCCCCGACTCCGATGTCGATCTGGGCGTCTACTACGAGGGTTCGCTCGACGTGGCGGCGCTGTCCACCCTGGCCCGACGATGGTCGGGGTCCGGCGCAGAGGTGGTCGGACCGGGGACGTGGGGTCCGTGGGTCGACGGCGGCGGCTGGCTCACCATCGAGGACACCGCCGTGGACTGGCTGCTGCGCGACGTCGCGCGCGTCCGCGAGCAATGGCAGCGAGCCGGCGACGGCGAATTCGCGTTCCACATGCAGGTCGGCCATCCGTTGGGGTTCCTCGACGTCGCCTACGCCGGGGAACTCGCGCAGGCTCGCGTGCTGGCCGATCCGGGCAATGTGCTGTGGCCGCTGCACACCGCGATGCGCACCTACCCACCCGCATTGCGACAGGCGATGGTGCATCTGCTGTGGGAGGCCGGGTTCGTGCTGATCTTCGCACGAAAGGCGGTGCGCCAGAACGACCTGGCGTTCATCTCGATGGCGCTGTCGCGCTCACTCATGCTGTGTTCGCATGTGTTGTACGCCCACAATTCGGTCTGGGCGACCAACGACAAAGGGCTGGTCCCCGGGGTGGCCCGGCTGGCCGAGGCGCCACCCGACTTCGCCGACCGCGCCGCCGAGGCCATCGCCGCGGTGCGCGGTTCGGGAGAGGACCTCGTCGATGCGATCGAGCGAGTCCAGTCACTGGTCGGCGAGACCGAGAAGATCGCCGCCCCCGAACGTCACAACTGAGCAGCTACCGGCCGACTGTCGACACCCCGCGCACCGCTACGTCGCCGTACCTCCGGTGCCACCCAGTTGTGGTCGATGCAGCACGAGTTTGGTCGTGTGGGCGCGGTATGCCTGCGGGGCGTCGTCCCAGTCGGCCAGCACGGTGGTCACCTGTTCGGCGGGAAAGCCACTCTCGGCAATGAACGACAACAGGCCGGGCAAGGTGGGACGGACATGGGAGACCCCGATGTGCAGAGAGGCGTCGTTGGCGTACATATGCATCAGCGGCACCTTGGTCCCGGGCGGGAGGTAGTAGCCGACGGGGGTGCAACGTCCGCCCGGTTCCAGCGCGCGCAACGCCAAGTCAACCCCGGCCGCACTCGAGGTGCCCTCGACGGCGATGTCGTAGCGTCGGCCCGGGAGGTCTGCCTGCCGCAGCCTACCCTTGCGGGCCTGATGCACTGTGGCCCCGAGCTTTTCGGCGATCGCGAGCCGTTCTGGGCGGTGATCGACGTAATCCACCACGCCGGCTCCATGGGCGACGGCGAGCCCGGCGGCGTACAGACCGATGCTCTGTGCCGCGCCACCGAGGATCAGCACCGAACCACCGGGTCGCTCCGCCAGCGGCGGCACGACACAGCGCCATGCGTCGCTGAGATTGTCACTGGCCGCGGCCACCCGAAGCGGGTCGACGCCGTCGGGAACCTTGACCAGCATGTGATCGGCGAAGGGGATGCGGAGCCGGTCGGCGACCATCCCACCCCACGGACCGCTGGCCGGACCGAATCCGAAGGCGGACAGCGTGCCCGCCGAGGTCGTCGCGCATTTCGCGGTCAGGCCGCGGCGGCAGGGCAGACAGTCACCGCACGACACCGCCCAGGGCACCACGACTACATCGCCAACGGCGAGCCCGCCGACCGCCTCGCCGACCGATACCACCTCGGCCACACACTCATGCCCGATGCCGAATGGCCCCTGGAACGGCACCGACCCACAGATCCCCGCGACCACCGGATCTATCAGGCCCAGACGCAAACCCGCCTGCATCGGCCGCGACACATGGCGATGGATCGGCATGGTGTCGCCGTCGCACCGCGAAGCGATGAACGGCCGTACGATCGCATCGCCAGGATCGGTGATCGTCGGGTCGGCGCGCTCGCGCCACTCCAGTCGGTGTGCCTTGATCAGCTGTAGCTCACGCATCAGCGCTGCTCCTTCGTCGCCTTCGCGACAGTGACCAGATCCGCCAGTCGGATGATGCCGCCACCGGCGCCCCAGGTGCCATCCGGCTGTTCGTGGATCAGCACCCATACCCGCAACGCATCGGCCTGTTCGAGACCGGCCGCGTTCAGCACGTCGGTCGTGACCTGCTGGACGAGGCCGGTCTTGCGACGGTCGGACAGCGCACCCGCAGGCACCGTGACGTCGACGCGAAAGCGCGGCAGATCGTCGCCGAGACTGCCGAACCCACCGTCGGGTACCTCGTCGACGCGTACCCAGGTCAGCGCCCGGAAGACGTCCGTGTCGGGTGCGCCCTCCCAATGCAGCAGTGTCTCGGCAAGCGTCATACGCAGGGAATTGCGTGAATCCTGGTCGAGTACGCCAGTCGGCAGACTCAGCACGATCATCGGCATCGGAGAACTCCTCGAGGTCGTTATAACAGTCGCTATAGCGATCGGACGCTACACTAAGACGACCGTTATAGCCAGATGCCGAGGACGCCGCCCACATGCCCGACACCCCTACCCGCAGTCAGATGGTGGCCGGTGCGGCCGAGTTACTCGGCCGCCGCGGATTGCGCGCCGCAAGCATCCGCGAGCTGGCCAAGAGCTCCGGCGCCCCGCTCGGATCGACCTATCACTACTTTCCCGACGGGAAGGTGCAACTGGTCACCGAGGCCGTCCGTTTCGCCGACGAGCTGACCGTGCGCACGCTGGCGGCCGCGTTGGACAACGGTCCGGTCGCCGGCCTACGGGCCTTCGTCGAGATGTGGCGGCGGGTCGTCGTCGGCAGCGACTTTCGCGCCGGTTGTCCGGTGCTGGCGGTGTCGGTACAGGAGCCGGATGAGGGTGTCGAAGAACCATTGCGTTCCGCGGCAGCGGCATTCGAGCGATGGACCGAGCTGCTGACGCAATCCCTCCGCGATCACGGTGCCGACGCCGAACACGCGACACGGGTCGCCACGCTCATCGTCGCCGCACTCGAAGGCACCGTCGCAATCTGTCGCGCCCAACGCAGCATCACCGCGCTCGACGTGACCGCGGCCGCCCTGGAAGACGCCATCCGTGCGGCAATCCGGTAGCGCACCGTGCCGGGCACCGTCGGCACCTCCAGGACCACCGCCTCCGAGGAGCACGGCGCGCCGGATTCGCGTCCGAGACCGGCGTACATCAACACCTGATCGCGGCCGGATATCGATACCGGACAACATTTTTCGATAGTCGACCACCTGAGGCCAGGACGCCACTACGGTGCGATGCCATGGGTGACACGGTGCAGATCCAGCCCGGCGAGCTGATGCGGGCCACCTATCGAAGTCTGCGTCTGTCGATGATCGCGCTCATCCTGATGCTCGGCTTCGCGATCCTGTGGCAAGCGGCGATCAGTGAGTGGCGGTTCCAGACCTCGATCAGCGCGTATTTCTACACGGGTGTCCATCCGGTCTTCATCGGTGCGCTGTGTGCCCTCGGCGCCCTACTGATGGCCTACAAGGGCAGTACCCGAGTGGAGGATGTGCTGCTCAACTTCTCCGGCTATTTCGCCTTCTTCGTCGCGTTCATCCCATGCCGTCGGCCCGATCCCATCTACGGACCCGGCGCGCTGCCGGAGACGTTCCCGGCGGACACCGACATCGAGATCGCGGTCGCCGCCGCATTCGTCGTCGGCCTACTCGGGTTGGCACTGTGGGGCTTCACGAGCGATTGGCGATCAGTGGGTGGCAGCGTCATCGACGTCGCGCATATGTCGTTGGGGCCAACGTCGATCGCGGTCGACCTCGCCTGGTTGGCGCGCATCGGCGGGTGGGTGATCACCCTGATCCTGTTCGGTCTGTACATCTGGGATCGGGAGGCATTGACCGATTACGGGCACTACATCGCCGCGATCGGCATGTTCGTCGGACTGGGAATGGTGGTGGCATACAACGCGGTGATGGGCGCGCTCGTCAACGCGGAACGCAACGGCACCTCGGTGGCAGCGGAGATCCGGCAGGGTCGACCGCTGATCTACGCGGCATTGGCCTTCGGCATGGAGCTCGCGGTGATCGTGGCGGTGGTACTGGGCGCCCTCGGGCACGGTTCGTCTCCACACGGCTTGATCAGCGTCGAAGCCGTCCTGCTGATCCTGTTCGCAATCGCCTGGGCAGTCCAGAGCCATGAGCTCTGGGATGAGGGGCCACGGCCCGTGGTGGTGCCGACCGCCGACGACGGGGACAGCCCCGAGCCGTAGCCCGGCGTGTGTGCGGCTTGCCGATTGTCATCGCGACGGCAACGATGTCCTACGTGAGCGGGATCGACGACGGGCTCGTCAACGTAGGCCCGGCGCTCGGTGTCGCGGTCGCAGCGCTGGCCATCATCGCTATCATCGTCAACCACTACGGCGGCGCGGGCCTCGGCGCCGCGACCGCCCGCGCCGCGCTTCGCGCCGTGATCCAGTTGGCCGCACTCGCCGCGGTTCTCGCGGTCGTCATCACCCATCTGTGGTCGTCGTTGCTGTTCGTCGCGGTGATGGCATCGGTCGCGTCCTGGACGTCGGCCGGGCGGATCACCGGATGCCGGGCCACTCTGACCGCGACGCTGCGGTCCCTGCTGCCGGTCGCCGCGGCGACGATCGCGATCGTCGCACTGATGGTCGCCATCGGCGTGCTGCCCGCCACCGGACTCGCGATCATCCCCACCGCCGGCATCCTGTTCGGCGGCGCGATGAACACCGCCTCGCTGGCAGGCAAACGCGCCCACGACGAATTGCGTACGCGCCACGGCGAAGTCGAGGCGGCGCTCTCGCTCGGCTTCGCCACCCGGGACGCGCGAATGGAGGTGGTGCAGACCGCGGCGGCGACGGCGCTGATACCCGGCCTGGATCAGACCCGGTCGGTCGGCCTGGTGACCATTCCGGGTGCCTTCGTCGGCATGGTGCTCGGTGGTGCGTCGACGACGGCCGCCGCCGTCATGCAGCTGTTCGTCCTGATCACACTGCTGGTGGTCAGCGGGATCGCCGCCGCGATCACCGTGGAGATGGTCGCCCGCGGCGACATGTGACCGACGAGCCGGCGACCGTCAGGTCGCGATCCGGAACTGTTTGATCTTCCGGTAGATCGTCGCGCGCGAGATGCCGAGCGACTGCGCGGCCTTCTGCTTGTTGAAGTGATTCTCGGTCAGCGACCGCACGATCTCATCACGCTCGAGCGCCTCGATCCGACTGAGCCGATGTCGGGCGAAGGTTCGGCACACCGGCGGTAGATCGTCGACCTCGACGACCCCCGAATACTGTTGCCGTACAACGGATAGCAGGATCTCGCGCAACTGGGCCACGTTTCCCGGCCACCCAAACTTGGCCAATTGCCTCATCGCGGCCGGCGACAGGGTCAGCCTGTCGCCACGGCTCAACTGGCGCAGCAGCAGCGGGACGAGATCGTCGAGGTCGTCGAGCCGGAAACGCAGCGCGGGGATGGTGACCGTCCGGCTGAAGAACGGCAACAACAGACCCTCGACCGCAGTCGTCGTGTTGTCCGGGCCGAGGGTGACTCCCACCCAGCCATCGTGTTCGCGGCCGGAGAGCAGATCGACGAGCTGTTCGACAGTGGCGTCGTCGAGCTGGTCGATGTCGCGCAGGATCACATTGAATCCGTCGCGGTCGAGTTCGTCCTCCAGGTGCGTCATACCGGCGGGCGTCGCCAGATCGCCGGGTCCGAAGCTACGCACGGATCCCGACCGTTTCAGTTCGGCGGCACCGCGCAGGACCGCGCAGCGGCCGACCCCGGGTTCACCGGCGACTGCGATCCACTGGGAGGTCTCCAGCGCACGCCGCACCTCCGACGTCGCCCGCCGCCACGACGAGCTACGCCCGGCCAGACCGGGCAGGGTCGTCGGGGTCCCGGTCGCGGCCAGCGCACGACGAAGTGTGGCCTCGGTGACGTGGACGGCGAAGATCGCACCCATCCCGTCCAGCGCGGTATCGACCCTGGTCAGACGCACGGTGGTGCCGCTGGGTAGGGTGTCCACCCGCGATCGGCTCACCGCACCGACGCAGTCGGCGGCGTAGTCGAGCAGCGTCGCCTGGTCGTCGGAGTCCAGCCGCTGTCGGAGCTTCTGATTCGTCAGGACCAGATCGTCGCCGAGCGCGACGACCATCACGCCGGCATGGCGGCGGCACACCGCGGCGAACTCGTTGAGCAGCGCGATGTGACTGGCACTGGCCTGTTCGAGCAGACGATCCTCGATGCGGGCCGCCGCCGACACCGCGAGCGTGGACATCAGACCCCCGCCGTGCTGCACCCACCCGGTCAGATCCACCGCCCCCAGCAGCGCACCCGAAACCGGATCGAAGATCGGGGCCCCCGCGCACGCCAGGTTCACCAGCGATTCGCAGTAGTGTTCAGCGCCGATGACCATCGTCGGCTTCCTCGTCTCGAGCGTCGTGCCGATGCCATTGGTGCCGACGAACTCCTCGGAATAGCTGAAGCCCGGTGCGAGATGAACCGAATCGAGATCGTGGCAGAGCGAACTCGCCGCCGCCGCGCGGCTCAGCACCACCCCGTCGTGGGAGGTCAGGATGACGCTGATCGGATCGCTGGCCAGCCCGTCGGCGAGGTCACGCATCACCGGCCGGGCCGCCGCAGCCAGCGGGGAGTCGAGTTCGGGTTCCCGGATGAACGCGAGATCGACCGTGTCGGAGTCGACGGCGAGTGCCTTGGAACGGCGCCACGACATCGAGATGGAGTCGCGAAGTTCACCCGCGAGTTCCTGATCTGCGAGGAAGCGCTGGCGCATGGTGAGTACGTCGAAGTCGGTCATAGGCGCTCTTTCCACACCGGCCGGGCCGTCGACCGTCGTAAGCCCACCCTACGACCATGATGTGTGATGGATGTCTCATCTTGAGACACTGTCCGTGTCACCGACGGCCGCGACCGCCGGCGACACGGACAGATCTCATGCGATGTGCAGTTCACCCATCTCCGACCACCCGTCGCCATCGATCTCCCGGCTGATGATCCGCGGTGTCTCCCGTAGTGCCGGGCGCATCGCGTCGAGGCCGGCGCGGAAATGTGGCGCCGACACATGCGCCGACCCTGCTGCGGCGTCCCGGAATGCTTCCACCAGGACGAATTCGGCCGGATCGTCCACGCCCCGGAACCAGTCGAACCACAGGTTCCCGTCCTCGGCGCGGGTCGCGGCGGTGAACTCCGCCGTGCGTTCCAGCCACCCCTCGACGAACTCGTCGGCCACCTTGAACCTCACCACGATGAAGATCACCGTGCGCCTCCCATCTATCGATCAGTACATTGCCAGTCGGTTAATGTGCCCGGTCAGTAGATATTTGAGGGCCGAACCATCCCCTCGGCCAGATCGCCGAACCCTGGTGCGACGATGGCACCCGGATGGGTCATGACCTCCTCGACGACTGCGGTCTCGGTGGTGATGAGCAGGGCCGCGATGGATGCCGCGCTCTCCAGTGCGGCGCAGGTGACATTGCACGGGTCGATGACACCCTCGTCGAACATATCCGCATATGTACCGGTCAGCGCATTGAATCCGTGACCCAACGGCAGACCACCGACCACCTTGATGACCTCGTCGCCGTCGAAGCCTGCGTTCGTCGCGATCCAGCGCAGCGGCTCGTCGAGGGAACGTCGGACGACGGCCACACCGACCGCATCGTCACCCTCCAGATCGGCGAGCGCCTCCAATGCCCGGTGCGCCTGGGCCAGCGCCGTGCCACCGCCGGCGACGATGCCGCCGTCGACGGCCGCGCGGGTGGCGGCCAGCGCGTCCTCGACGCGCAGCATGCGCTCCTTGAGTTCGACGCTGGTCCAGCCGCCGACGCGGATGACTGCCACCCGCCCGGTGAGGCGGGCGATGCGCAGTTCAAGGCTGTCCCGATCGGCGTCGATACGGGCCCGGTCCAGCTGTGCCGACAACTGCGCGACCCGCGCGTCGACGAGTTCCTGTTTGCCGATGGCCCCGACGATGGTGGTGGAGTTCTCGGTCACCGTCACCCGGCCGCAGCGGCCGAGGTGTTCACCGTTGACCTCCGACAGTTCGATGCCGGTGTCCTTGGCGATCACGTGGCCACCGAGCGCAACCGCTAGGTCTTCGAGTTCGGCGACCCGGCGGTGACCGAAGCCCGGTGCGCGCACCACCACCGACTGCATGTGCTTGTGCATGTTCCCGCCGACGAGGAATTGGAGTGCCGGTCCGTCGACGTCCTCGGCGAGCACGAGCAAGGGGCGGTCGGCGCGTTTGGCCGACTCCACCGCAGGCATGATGTCCTGCACCGACGTGATCTTCTTGTTCGTCAGCAGCACCACCGGGTCGTCGAGGACCGCCTCCATCCGTTCCGGGTCGGTAACCATGTATCCGGAGATGTAGCCGTGGTCGAACTCGATGCCATCCACCACGTCGACGGTCAGTCCGAGGGTGTCGCTCTCTTCGGTGGTGATCACCCCGGCCTGTCCGGCGTACTCGACCGCGGTCGCGATCACCTCACCGATCACGTCGTCGTCGCTCGCCGCTAATGCCGCGATCCGGCGCAGGTCGTCGGTGCCCCCGACCTGCGCCGCCTGATCCCGCAGTGACTCCAGCACGGTGGCGACCGCTCGTTCGATGCCGCGTCGCACTCGCATCGGGTTGGCGCCCTGTTCGACCGACCGCAGGCCCTCCCGGACCATCGCCTGCGCCAGCACGGTGGCCGTGGTCGTACCGTCACCGACGACCCCGTTGGTCTTCATCGCGACCTCCTTGACCAGCTGCGCACCCATATTCGCGAACGGATCGCGCAACTGGATCTCCCGGGCGATGGTGACCCCGTCGTTGGTGATGGTCGGCGGACCGGTCAGCTTCTCCAGCACCGCATTTCGACCCTTGGGGCCCAGAGTCACCTTGACCGCGTCGGCGAGGGCATTCACGCCCCGTTCCAGTTGCATACGCGCTTCGGCGTTGTAGCGCAGTTCTTTTGCCATGACGGGAACCTTTCGAGAGGGGGCGGAGCCCCGGGAGTGTGATCGTGGTTGGGCGTAGGGCCGGATGACCGACGGATCAGGGAATGAGGATCGCTCGTCCCCTGACCCGCCCGGCATCGAGATCGGCGAGAGCCTTGGCGAAGTCGTCCAGCGGATAGGTGGTGGTGTGCAGCGCCACCTTTCCCTGGGCGGCCAGGGTCATCAGCTCACCGAGGTCGTTGTAGGACCCGACGAGGTTGCCGATGAAGTTGATCTCGGTGGAGATCACGTCGATGGTCGGTACGTCGATGTTCTCGCCGTAGCCGACCACGAAGTAGTTACCGGCCCGACGCAGCATCGCGATGCCCTCGGCGGTCGCACCGCCCTCCCCGACGAAGTCGAGGACCGCTTCGGCGCCGTGTCCGCCGGTGAGTTCGAGCACTTGGTCGACATGTGATCCGTCGGCGACGATCCCATGGTGTGCACCGACTTCCACCGCCAATGCGACGGCATCCGGGTTGCGGTCGACGACCACGATGGTCACCCCGGAGATGGCGTTGAGTACCTGGATGCCGATATGCCCCAGGCCACCGGCACCGATCACCACGCAGGTCTCCCCCGGCCGGGTGAGACGGTCGACCTTGGCGGCGGCGTGATAGGCGGTGAGTCCGGCGTCGGCGAGCGCGGCCACGTCGGCGGGTTCGAGCGAGTCGTCGAGCTTGACGACACTGCGTGCCGTCGTCCGCAGATATTCCGCGTAGCCGCCGTTGGTATCGATACCCGGGAATTGGCTGTTCTCACAATGTACGTCGTCGCCGGCCCGGCAGGCCCGGCAGAGTCCGCAGGTGATCAGCGGATGGAGGATCACCTTGTCCCCGACGGCAACATTGGTCACCGCGTCACCGATCGCGTCTACCCAACCGGCATTCTCGTGACCGATCGTGTACGGCAGCGTCACATTGCTCTTCTCCGCCCACTGACCTTCCAGGACATGGAGATCGGTGCGACATACCCCGGCACCTCCGATCCGCACGATCACGTCGAGCGGACCGGTGAGCTCAGGTTTGGGTATCTCGTTGAGCACCATGTCCTGGTGATAGCCGACGACCTGCACAGCTTTCATGACTTCTCCTGACCGGTGATCCGGGTGTTGGTGATGCGCGGACCGGCGACCGGGTCGTCGCCGTCCGCGTAACGGGTGGCGAGCAGGCCTCGACAGAAGTGCGCGTTGCCTTCCATCGAGATGCGCACCGAACGGGCGAAGCGCAGCCGCATCGGGACCTGCTCGGCACACAGCGCCTTGCCTTCCTCGTCGACGAGTACCCGGCTGTTGGGGCACACCCCGAGGCCGATGGCGACGCGACGACGCATCAGTGCCGTCTTCTGCCGTCCGGAGGGCACATCCCGCAACAGCACGCGACCGATCGTCGTCGGGGTGGCCGCCCCGGATGCGACCAGCGCAGACAGGCATCGCTCCATCGCCGCGGTATGCGCCTTGCGCAGGAAGGTCATTCGCAGCTGGTCGAGACCCTTCTCCGCCTCGCCGCCGAAGGTGCCCCGGTAGCCGGCGTGCGCGGCGAGGCCGGCGTTGATCTTGTCGCTGTCATGATGATCGTCGAGATAGACCCGCACCTGACCGATGTCGTCGATGTCTTCGAGGGCGTCGAGCGCATCCGACGCCATCAGATACGCGAAGTTCGGCGAACAGAACGAGGTGGGCAACCGCAGGTGCACCGACACCCCGGCGTCGTCGATGTCTACCGACCGCACGAACTTGAGATCGGTGATCGGTTCGTCGAGTTCAGGATCGATGACGGTGTCCAGGGCTGCGAGCACCGCCTCCTCGACGGATGGCCGGGTCGTTACTCGCCGATCCTGATCGGCCAGCAAGGTCATGCCGTCACCGCCTCTTTGGCACCGGTCGCGACCTCGACCCCCGGATCCGCTGCATCGGTGGGGATGGCGAGTTCGTCGGGAACCTCGATATGCGGGTAGAGCGCCGCGGCGTTGAGACCGAGGATCTTCTTCTTCTGCTCGACGGTGATCGGCGCGTATTCGGTCATGTCTTCGGGGATCTGGAAGTCGACGAATCGCTCGACCAGCCACTGCGGGGTCCACAGCGCGTAGTCGGAGGCGAACAGGATCTTGTCCTCGCCGATCCAGTAAAGCAGTTCGCCGATGATCTGGGCGAAGTAGCGCGGGCGGGTATGGATGAACGGAATCGCCACGGCCAGACCGCCGTACACGTTGGACTCCTGGGTGGCGATCCAGCAGAAGTCTTCCAGTCGGGGCAGTCCGACGTGCTCGATGATGAAATTCAGGTCGAGATAGTCGGTGGCCACCTTGTCGACGTCCGCGACGTCGAAGGCGTCTCGGTCCAGTGGCCGGATCGTCGGGCCCTTGTGCACGTGCACGTTCTTGATGCCGAGATCGATGCACTCTTCGAGGTAGCGACGCGACCACGGGTCGTCGAGCTTGTAGCCTCGTGAATCACCGTGCCATTCGGCGGTATACAGCTTCACCCCCTTCAGCTGCATCTCCTCGGCGTCGCGGCGCAGCTGCTGCAGACCGGCCTCACCGTCGCGCGGATCGTAGGCGTGGTTGTAGGTGAGTTTGCCGGGGTTGTCGCGGCACAGCTCCAGCGACTTGTCCACCTGCGCGAATCCGTTCACGTAGAAGTCGCGCAGGATGGTGGCCTGGAAGATCGCGTGATCGGCCGGCCCGTCCTCGAAAAGGTCTTTCATCAGCCGGTCCGGGCCGTAGTAGCAGTAGGTCTCGTAGTCCCACACCTCTTCGGTGGGACTGAGATTGCGGTGATAGTCGTAGAAGCAGTCGATGAACTGCTTGCCGTGGATGTTGCGCTGATTCCGTGCGCGGCCGTCCCATAGGTGGACGTGGGCATCCACGATGAAGTATTTTTCGCCGTTCTTCTCGTACATTTCTCGACTCGCTTACTACTCGTACCGGTGGCTACTCGGATGTCTGCGGCACAGCGCAG
This sequence comes from Gordonia heveisoli, assembly GCF_030315745.1. Lineage (GTDB taxonomy): Bacteria > Actinomycetota > Actinomycetes > Mycobacteriales > Mycobacteriaceae > Gordonia. Next base: position 189,843 of record NZ_JASXSH010000001.1, read on the forward strand.
GTATGGAATCCCGCCGGGAGCCGCAAGGCAGTTCCGGCTCCCGGCGGGAGGTCGTCAGGAGGTGGCGGTCAGGTCGAATCCGATGAACTCGGCCGCGTCCTCCGGGCTGGCGAACAGCATGGTGCGGTCATCGAGGTGCACCATGCGCCCGTAGTGGGTAGAGCTGATCTCCTCGAAGATCGACCCGTCGAAGTCCTCGCCGAGCGCCTCGGTGAGTTCCTCGTAGTCGAATTCGAGGCGGTTGGTGCCGTCGACGCGAATCATCGACGGGTATTCCGTCAGCGAGACACCGTCTTTGGCGCCCATGACGGCGGCGACTACACGGCCGATCGGGGTGTTCATCAGGGTGACACCGCACATGTTGGAAAACTCGGTGGACGATCCGAATTGCATGCTCACTGGTTCAACTCCTCCGGGATATCGACTTCGATGGATGTGAGAACGTCGACGAACTTCTGCTTCGCGGCGTCGAGACTGGCCGCGAAGGTGATCGATTTGTCGGCCGGTTGCGACCAGATCGGTTGCAGCGCACGGGCTGCGTCGAGGCAGCGGGGCACCCATTCCGACATCCAGGTCGCAAACAGTGCCCGGTTGTGCTCACCGAACTCCTCGTCGCGGGAGAGCAGCCGGTAGAGGTTGCGCGTGTAGGCGAGGTCACGGTCGTAGTCGTATTCGCCGGTGCCGACGATGGTCGGGGTGATGTAGTCGCCGTTGCGGGCAGACACCTGCATCACCAGTTCGGTGCGGAACAGCGAGCCGACGAGTTGCTCGAAGACGATGTTGGTGGCGAAGAGCAACTCGCACCAGTCACCGATCGCGGTGAGTCGTTCCACCGCCTCCCGGGTGGGCTGCCATTCCGGGGCGCCGGCCCACACCTCCTTGTGTGCGGCACCGTCGAAGTCCTCTTCGGCCTCGGACAGATCGAGGTTGAACAGGGCCAGGTCCTGGGCGAAACGCATCTTGTGCGCGGCGTTCACCGCCACGGCGGTGTTGATCATGTTGGTGGGGCCCGACCGCTGGATCGAGGTGAACACATGCAGTGCCATCCCGTTCTCCGCGTGCATCCAGGCGCCAAGGTTGCGTTCGATGAACTTGAGCCACGGCTTGTTCCACACGTCGTAGGCGCGAGCACGTTTGGCGTTCTGCAGACACAGATCGACCTGATGCACCACCGCGGAGTTGTTGCGGTAGATGGTCTGGTCCCATTCCTCGTTGGGATCGAGGAAGGCATGCCAGTTGCTCGACTTGGCCGCCGTCCACTCCTTCGGGTAGCCGCCGGGACCATCGCCGAATCCGTAGATCCACCCTTGCGTCAGGTGACGTTCGGGGTCGGGCTGCACATCGACCGTGACGTCCTCGTAGGCCGTCGATCGCTTCTTCGCCGGCTGGTAGTACGAGAACTTGCGGCTCTTCGAGCTGGGGAAGTCGAGCGCGCCTGCCTCGGCATCGGTGAATTCGATGCTGGGGAAGCTGCGTTGCTTCGATGCTGCTGGTGCGGACATACCTTTCGTTCCTGTCGTTACGGCCGTGGCTGGAAGCCTGGGCTGGTGGCTGCCGTGCGAACGCGGACGGCGGTGGCGGCTCGGCGGACTGGGCTGCGGAGAACGGCGTGGTGCGCTCAGTCGAATGCCGGGCTGGTGAACTTGTCGTAGAAGACCTGGTCCTTGGGCACCGAGCAGGTGTCGGCGAGCGCAAGCGCCGCGTCGACCATCGGTGGCGGACCGCACAGGTAGACCTCCGTTCGGGCTAGGTCGGGTTCGGATCGCTCGACGACGTCGGTGACGTTCCCGTGTTCCACGGTCACTCCCGCCGGCAGGTCGTCCATGGACTCCGACAGGCAGGCGGTGAAGGTGAAGTCGGCGAGTTGCTTACCCAGCGAAGCGATCTCGTCGAGGTAGAAGAGATCCTTGGCGGTTCGGGCGCCGTAGTAGAACCGCATCGGCCGGGTCAGTCCGGTCTCACTCGCGTGCCGCAGCAGCGACAGCACCGGAGCCATCCCGGCGCCACCGCCCATCAGCACGATCGGCAGGACGTGGCCGTCCTTGACGGTGAAGGAACCGTACGGTCCGGTGATCGCGAGTTCGTCACCGGCGGTGAGGCTGCCGTCGAGCATGCCGGCGAACAGCCCACCGGGATACTTCTTGATCAGGAACTCCAGTTCCTTGGGGTTCGACGGTGTGGTCGCCACCGAGAAGGATCGGGTGGTGTCATCCTCCCCGGGAATATGAATGTCGACGAATTGCCCTGCCTTGAACTCGAATTCGGCCGGCTCGACCACTTCTAGACGAAGTGAGACGATGTCAGCGGTCTTCGGCTCGATGGCGGTGATCCGGGTGCTGATGTCCTGGATCGGGGCGCCGTTGAGCAGTTCATCCTCGTCGAAGTTGAGCAGCTCGACCTCGCAATCGCTGTACGCCCAACTGCGACAGAGCAGTACGTATCCTTCGTCGGCCTCGGCGTCGTTGCAGGCGAAGGTCGAGTAGTCGTCCATCTGGACGTCACCGTCGAGCATGTACGACTTACATGCCGAGCAGCGACCTTCCCGACATCCGTGCATCAGATGGATGCCCTGCCGGAACGCGGCATCGAGAATCGTTTCGTCTTCGGAGACCTCCATCTCGATGTCCACGGGGACGAAGGTGACGCGATGCGTTTCCGACACGGGAACCTCCTGGTGAGGGTGCATGAATAGCGGGATGTGCGAGTGGGGCGGTGGGTGGCGGGCCGGCCGAGGACGCCGGACGGCGCGCCACCCACCGCGGGGTGAGCGGTCAGGCTCGGGCGTAGTACTCCGCGGCCATCGTGTCCGCGCGATAGTCGGCGAGGTGCTTCTCGCGTTCCTCGTCGGACATCTCGTTGAGCAGCACGTTGGGACTCTGGAAGGTGATGCCGCGCAGATCGTCGAGCTTCCAGAGCTTCTTCGGATCGTCGAGATGCAGATGCGGCTGACCGATCAGGGTCTCACCGTCATCGCGGACGTAGCCGAGGTTGCTGATGACGTCGGCGAGATCGGTGTTGTGGTGCAGGGTCTCCCATTCGCGGAAGCCGGTGAGCCGTCCCATATTCGGCGTCTCACGTCCCTCGTACTCGCCACGGAAGGCCACCGCGTCGGTCCAGTGGCAGGTCTCCGAGCAGTAGGTGCGCCACTGACCGTCGACCTTGTCGTCGATCATGTCCTCGCGGATCAGGCAGGGCACCATGCAGGTCCAGCACCGGTGCGGGTACTGGTAGCCGACATCCTCGAAGGCGATCGGCTTGTTGCGGCCCGGGTAGGCGAGGCGGTTGTAGTTCTCCCACCACTTGCCGAACTTGTTGTACCAGCCGGGATACTTCTCCTCGAACCACTCGAAGTCGGTGTCGGTCATGGCGTCGATGCGCCAGTAGTTGACCGGCCAGCCAGTGGCGAAGAAGCGCGCGACCTCGTGCACGTAGTGCTTGTCGACGATCCGCTTCCACGATTCCTCGACCAGATCGTGCGGGATGGTGAGGCCGTACTTCTCCAGCGGCAGCAGGTAGCTCCGGTAGTAGTCGTCGTAGATCCACCGGCGCCACATCTCCGCATAGCTCTCGCGGTCCTTGCGACGGTCCTTGGTGCCGTATTCGATGAACGTACCGATCGCGGCGTCGACGACGCAGTGATTGTTCCACCACGCGTAGCGCAGATCCCGTTCCAGCAGAGGACGATTGCGCTCATCGGCCAACGCCATCAGCAGGATCGAATAGCCGTTCGAGATGTGCCGCGACTCGTCGGACTGGACGGAGTGGAAGACCGTCGGCAGCAGATAGTCCCCGTTGGCCGCCGCCTCGTCGGGCATCGCCACGAACAGCGTGTTGGTGAAGGCGGTTTCGGCGACGACGGTCAGGTAGATGTTCGCCGCGGTGATGGCATCACCGGTGATGAACCCTTCACCGAACTGCCTGCCGATGGTGCCCGCGTAGTTGTTCGCGAACGCCTTCTCGGTGATGTCGAAGCCGGCCGGATCGATGTAGTTGTTCATGTACAGCTTCTTGAGGTTCATCTGGATCGTCGAGTGACGAACCTCGTCGATCATCTGCACCGCGAGACCGTTGTGGATTTCGGGATTGGGGACCGCGTCGATGGCCATCGGCATGGCGCGGGCGGCCGAGATCTCCGGGAACGGGATGATCGAGAGGAACAGCTTCTGCCATTCCAGCCACCGTTCCTGAACCTGGCGGAACATGTTGCCGCGGATGGCGCCATCCATGGCGCCGTAGACGCGGTTGTCCTTCTCCTCCTCCATCGGGAAGTAGGACCGCATGATCTGCTTGAGCGGGTCCTTCTTGGGGGCCTTCTCAAACGTGTAGTCGGTGCCGAACCTGGTCGCCGGGGTGGCGAAGGTCGGTTCCCACGACAATTCGGTGATCTTCGCATGAGCCTTGGTAAGGCTTTGTCTGCTCAAAATGCGCCTCCTGTTCGGAAAGCCGGCGGGGTGCCGGCTCTGGGCTGACGTGGTACGAGATAGTCAAAGCCCAAAGGCAGGTCTTGAGCGTCTCACTATGAGACGTGGATCACATTCACCGATGAGAGCCGGGCGCAGGATCGGCGCATCCGACAGGAATCACCAGGTAGAACCGGTGATCGCTGGTCCAGGTGGGGGTTGCCGGCATCGGGCCCGGCATAAAGAACAGCGCCCCACCCGACCCGAAGGTCGGCTGGGGCGCTGCCTAAGTGTCAGAGCTCAGAGCGCACTGACGTTGGTAGCCTGGGGGCCCTTGGCACCCTGCTCGACGTCGAACTCGACGCGCTGGTTTTCCTCGAGGTTGCGGAATCCGCTACCGGTGATCGAGGAGTAGTGGACGAAGACATCTGCGCCCTGATCGTCGGGAGCGATGAAGCCGAAGCCCTTTTCGCCGTTGAACCACTTGACGGTTCCCTGTGCCATACTGCTGTACTTCTTTCTTCAGTCAGCCGCTACCGAGATCGGCAGCAGCCCCTACATGCTGTCATGTATTCGGACCAAATGGGGTCACAGCACCCTAACAGACCCCAGCACCTCGGCAAACAGGCCCGGTTTCGCCCGGTCAGACCCACTCAGCCGACATTCGCCGACGCTGACTCTTTCGGTCGACGCGTGCGTATCGTTGACAGGGCACCAAGTAATCGAGGCGAACGATGGTCGACAACGATCCGCAGACCACGCAACGCGATGCCGTCTATGACGTCGCCGGTGAACTGGTGGCCGCAGGCTTCGCCGACCCGACGGAGATCGGCCGCGGCGGCTACGGCGCGGTCTACCGCTGCCGGCAACCCGAGCTGGACCGCGACGTCGCGGTCAAGGTGCTGACCGACCACCTCGACGAGGAGAATCTCGAACGCTTCGTTCGCGAACAACGGGCGATGGGCCGGTTGTCCGGACATCCCAACATCGTCAACGTCCTCGAAGTCGGGGCCACACCCGACGGCTTCCCGTTCATCGTGATGCAGTACCACCCGCATGCCTCACTGGACCTTCGGATCCGCAAGAGCGGCCCGCTGGACTGGCACGAGGTCCTGCGGCTGGGTGTCAAGGTGGCCGGCGCGCTGGAGACCGCGCACCGGGCAGGCACCCTGCATCGCGATGTGAAGCCGGGCAACATCCTGCTCACCGACTACGGCGAACCCCAGCTCACGGACTTCGGCATCGCGCGCATCTCCGGCGGGTTCGAGACCGACTCCGATCTCGTCACCGGCTCGCCCGCGTTCACCGCACCGGAACTGCTGACCGGGTCCATGCCGTCGATCGCCTCCGATGTGTACGGGCTCGGGGCGACGCTGTTCTGTTCGCTGACCGGACATGCGGCCTTCGAACGCCGCAGCGGCGAGCAGGTCGTCGCCCATTTCCTGCGGGTGGCCAGCGAGCCGGTGCCGGATCTGAGCGCGTCGGGTTACCCGGTCGAGGTGTCGAGGGTGATCGAATCGGCGATGGCCCGCGAACCCGAGGACCGACCCGACTCGGCACTCGCTTACGGGGAGGAACTCCGCGAGGCGCAACGGCTACTCGGAGCACCCGTGGACGAGATGGCCCTCCCCCTCGGCGAGAGCACCCCGCCCGTCCTCGCGGCGAGTACCGAACGCCGACGACGGATCACCACCGCACCGCCGACACCCTCGACGAAGTTCCGGCCACCACTGCGACCACGCGCGCAGGTGGCGCGCGAACGAGTCCTCGAAGTACTGCGCGAGGGCGAACGACGGCGACTCATTCTCATTCACGCCCCGACCGGTTACGGCAAGACGACTGTCGCGACGCAATGGGCGGAGCAACTGATACGCGACGGCGTGCCGGTGGCCTGGCTGACCATCGACGACGGCGACAACGACCTGGCCCGGTTCCTCGCCAACCTCGTCGAGGCGATCGGCCGGGCCGATGCGGCGGCGGTCGGGGACCTCGCGGAAGTGGTCGACGAGCATGGCGACCGCGCCAACGAGTATGTGCTCACCTCGCTGATCAACGAGATCCACGCGCGTGGCCGGCGCATCGCCGTCGTCATCGACGACTGGCATCGGGTGAGCGATCCCGCCGTCCTCGTGACGATGGACTATCTCCTCGAACACGGCTGTCACCACCTCCAGATGATCGTGACCAGCCGCAGCCGGGAGGGACTCCCGATCAGCAGGCTGCAAGTGCACGACGAGATCGTCGAGATCGATATGGCCGGGCTGTGTTTCGACGAAACCGAAGCCGACGAGTTCTTGCGTGACGTCGCCGGGCTGGACCTGCCGCACGCCGACGTGACCGGCCTGTGGTCGTCCACCGACGGATGGGTGGCCGCCCTACAACTGGCCTGCGTCTCCTTGCGCGGCAGCAAAAGACCATCGGAGCTGATCGGTCACATCTCCGGTCGCCACCACGCGATCGGCGACTTCCTGGCCGAGAACGTGGTGGGCACGCTGGAGCCCGATCTGCTGAGCTTTCTCCTCAAGATATCTGTGCCGGAACAGATCTGCGCCGGGCTGGCGACCGCGTTGAGTGGCGAGCCGCGGGCCGGGGCGATGCTGGAGGAGATCGAGGCCCGCGACCTGTTCCTGACCCGGATCGACCAGTCCGGGGACTGGTTCCGATTCCATTCCCTGTTCGGCGAATTCCTGCGTCGACGCCTGGAACGGGATGAGCCACAGCTGATCACACCACTGCACCGCACGGCCGCGGAATGGTTCGCCGAGCACGGCATGCTCGCCGAGGCCGTCGACCATGCATTGGCCGCCGGGGATGCCGATCGTGCCGTCGAACTCGTCGAGACCCACGGGCAGTCGTTCATCGAACACTCCCGCATGGCCGCACTGTTGCCACTCATCGACAAACTGCCCGCCGCAACGGTGGCCGCGAATCCGATACTGCAGTTGCAGATCGCATGGTCGAGCCTGCTCGTCAGCCGTCCCGCCCTCGCCGAAGCCGCACTCGATCGCGTCCGCGCCGCCATCGCCCGCCTCCCGGACACCGAGGCCACCGTCCGGCTGCAACTGGAGGCCGACGTCGCCGATGCCTGCGTGCGCGCGATCTCCGACCACATCGACGGCCTCGACGAGGTGACCGCGCGGATCACCGAGAACGCCGACATCCTCAACCCGTTCTTCGTGTCCGCCGCCTACAACGCCCGAACTCTGAGCGCGATCTTCCGCTTCGACTTCGAGGAGGCACATCGCTACCAGCAGCTCGCCATCCCGGTCCATCGGCACAACGCCGGCCCCTATGCGGTGATGTACGGCTACTGCATGGACGGACTCGCGTATTTCGAGCAACTCGACCTGGCGCGTGCCGAGGAATGCTTCCGCACCGGGTTGCGACTATCGGTCGAGCGTGGGTCATCGTCGCATTCCCAAGGCGCCCGGCTCGCCTGCGCGCTACTCGCCGAAGTACGGTACGAGCGCGGCGATCTCACCGAATCCGAGCGACTCCTCGAAGAGAGCTTCCAGATCGGCGCCGACGAGGGCATTGTCGACATGATCAAGGCACGTCACCTCATCGGGTCTCGAATCGCCTTGTACCACAATGATGTAGACACCGCGTCACGCTATCTGGTGGAGGCAACCGAGATCGCCGAGCGCCTGGGGCTCCCCCGGTTACGCGCCTTCGCCGAGAACGAGCAAGCGATCCAGCGACTCCCGGGCCGGTCGAGTGCCGCACCGGGTGTCGAGGCCGACGACCGCGAGCCGCCGCCCGTCGGCATCGGCACCGTCGTCGCCCAGCTCGACGCCGAGACCGCGATGCTGCTGGCCCTGGGCGCCCCGGACGACCAGGCGGACCCGCAGGCCGTGCCCCACGACGTACTCGCATGGGCACACGAGTGGGTGGACCGGCTCAGCGGCACGCCACGACGCCGCGCGTTGCTGCGTGCGCAGCGTCATCTGGCGGTCTGCCTGTCTGCTGCCGGTCGCCTCGACGATGCTCGCGATCTGACGGTCACGGTGCTCACCCAGTGCGCCGAGGTCGGGCTGATCCGCTACCCGATGGACGGCGGTCACGTGTTCCGACGGCTGGTGCGTGATGTGCGCACCGAGGCCCGGTCCGGCGCGCGGGCGCTGTCGGCACCCTTGTCGGTGGAATTTCTCGACCGCGTGCTCGGTGAGCGGTGACGCGACCCTGACCCCATCGCACCGAGCAAAGGATCTGATGAAACGCCGCATCCCCCGCGCCCGCGACCTCGCCCCGCTGATGCAATTCAAGAAACCCGAGTTCAATGCGCGCACACGACATCTGGCCGCCGCGCTGACGGTCGAGGACCTGCGGACGATCGCGTAACGCCGGACCCCGCGCGCAGCCTTCGACTACACCGACGGCTCGGCGGAGGCCGAACTGTCGCTGGCGCGGGCCCGCCAGGCGTTCCGGGACATCGAGTTTCATCCGGCCATCCTGCGTGACGTATCCGTCGTCGACACCGGATGCACAATCCTGGGCGGACGGTCCGACCTGCCCTTCGGCATCGCCCCGACCGGGTTCACCCGGATGATGCAGACCGAAGGAGAGTATGCGGGAGCGCGCGCTGCGGCTCGTGCGGGCATCCCCTTCTCGTTGTCCACCATGGGAACCGCATCCATCGAGGACGTCAAGGCGGCGAACCCGGATGGCCGCAACTGGTTCCAGCTGTATATGTGGAAGGACCGGGATCGGTCGATGGCACTGGTATCCCGTGCCGCCGACGCGGGCTACGACACCCTGCTCGTCACCGTCGACGTCCCGGTCGCCGGGGCACGCCTACGCGACAAGCGCAACGGCATGTCCATCCCACCCGCACTGACCGCGAAGACCGTACTCAATGCCATCCCCCGGCCGCAGTGGTGGATCGACTTCCTCACCACCGAACCGCTGGCGTTCGCGTCGCTGGACCGATGGTCGGGCACCGTGGCCGAGTTGCTGGACTCCATGTTCGATCCGACCGTCACCTTCGACGACCTCGCCTGGATCAAGACACAATGGCCCGGCAAGCTGGTGGTGAAGGGCATTCAGACCGTGGCCGACGCACAGGCCGTCGTCGACGTGGGGGCAGACGGCATCGTGCTGTCCAACCACGGTGGCCGACAACTAGATCGGGCACCGATCCCGTTCCATTTGTTACCCGACGTCGCCACGGCGGTCGGCGATCGCACCGAGATCATCCTCGACACCGGCATCATGTCCGGCGCCGACATCGTCGCCGCCATCGCGATGGGCGCCGACTTCACCCTGGTCGGCCGGGCCTACCTGTACGGGCTGATGGCCGGTGGCGAAGCCGGCGTCGACCGGATGATCGAGATCGTCTCCGAACAGATCATCCGCACCATGCGTCTACTCGGCGTCGCCGCGCTGGACGAACTCGAACCGGGACATGTGACGCAATTCGAACGACTGGTCAAACGACCGCGCGACTGAACCCGAGACCCGAGCGTCAGGGGCGGGTACGCACATAAGCCTCGACCCTCGCCCGCAGGACCGGGTCACCATACTGGTTGACCAACTCGGCGTCGGTGATGACCAGACCGCGACCGCGTGCGGGTTCGAGCACGACGTCGACGATGTCGATGGTGCCGGTCAGCGTGTCGTCGGGGCGTACCGGGCGCAGGAACCGGACGTCGTCGAGCCGCCGTCCGGCGATGACGCTCCACGTCGCAAAGGTCTTGGTGACCGCGAGCCGCTGGTAGATGGCGAGGGTGTGGATGCCGCTGGCGATCAGTCCGTCGAACGCCCCCGAGCGCGCGGCGTCGCCGTCGATGTGGAAGTCCTGCGGGTCCCATGCACTCGCAAACGCCACCAGTTCGTCCTCGGTGATCGTGTACTGGTCGAGCTCGTATCGCCGTCCTACCTGGAGGTCGTCGGCGTAGATGCGAGCGGACGCGGTCGGAGGCTGCGGGGAGATCATGCGTCCACGCTCGCACGCAACACGATCGTCGCGGCGACCGGGGGTCCGCCGAAAGTCGGGGACGAAGTTCCTCCCCGACGTTTGCCTTCCTCCCCCAGTTACATCCCGGGGACGAACGCGAAACTCGGGGACGAAGAGCCCTCACCCACGCAATACAAACGCTGACCGTCGAGCCATTGACGTGATCCAGGCCATATTTTACGGTTAGACATCATCCAAAAACTGTATGACGTAGAGGGCGGTTCGATGTCACTGGGTAAACGAGCGATCATCTTGGGCGGCAGCGTCGCGGGCATGTGCGCCGCCGGCGCGGTGGCCGACTTCTTCGACGAAGTCCTCGTACTGGAACGCGACATCATCCCGGACGACGCCGAGCACCGCCGTGGTGTCCCCCAGAGCAAGCACCCGCACTTTCTGCTCAATTCCGGCCGCCGCGCGATGGGCGAGCTCTTTCCGGGGTACGAGGAGTCCCTCATCGACGCCGGAGCGCTGCACATGATGCCGTCCCTGGCCGCAGCCCACTGCGAGGGCTCGGTGTGGGTACCGCGCAAAGAGGCACCGATGACGATGGTCTACGCATCGCGACTGCTCATCGAGCGCACCCTGCGCCAGAAGCTGGCGCAGGTTCCCAATGTCCGTGTGGAAGAGGCGGTCACCGTCGCAGGCCTGGAATGCGCCGATGGCGGTCGGCCTGATGGGCGCGTCACCGGAGTGTGGGCGGTCGGCCTCGACGGTGGCCGCGAGAAGCAGTTGATCGAGGCCGACCTCGTCGTCGACACCCTCGGCCGCGGTTCGGCGGTGTCGGACTGGTTGGTCGCGGCGGGATGGCCGCAAGCGCCGGTTCAGTCCCTGGATGCGGGCGTCACCTATGTGTCGCAGTGGTTCCAGAAGCCGGCTGAGTTGCCGGACAGCTGGTGGTGGGCGCAGATGTCGGTGATGCCAACCGCCGATACCGGTCCGCACCCCATCGAGCATGACTTTCTGTGCCAGATCTTCCCGATCGAGGGCGATCGCGTGCTGGTCACCATGGGGTCGTGGGGACATCCCATGCCCCGCAAGGAAGACGAGTTCATCGAGACGGTCCACAAGGTGCGTGCCCCGGCCTTCGGCCGCGCGGTCGAGCTGTGCGAGCCGATCTCGCAGGTGTTCGTCACCAAGTCGACGGGTAACCGGCGTCGTCGTTATGACACGTTGGAGAATCCGCCCGGCGGACTCGTCGTAGTCGGCGACGCCGTGTGCGGTTTCAATCCCTTCTACGCCCAGGGGATGAGTTCGGCGTCGAAATGCGCTGTGCTGCTGCGCGACAAACTATCCACCGCGACCAACGTCGACAGCACGTTCAGCAAGGACTACTTCGCCTCCCAGCGCCAGCTGCTCGACGATATCTGGACCCTTGCGCTGGCCCGCGACCAGGGATACGAGAACGCCGAGGGCACCGACATCGCACCCCGATGGCGGCAGCGGCTCGCCAACCGCGTGAGTTGGCCTCTGTTCAACCATATTTCGGCCACGACGCGCGAGGATGCGGTCGTCGCCCAGCATTTCGCCGACGTCTTCAACCTGGACGAATCGGTGACGACGATGGTGAAGAGCCCACGGGTGCTCGCCGGCCTGGCCTGGCATGCCGTCAAACGCGCGACGAACCGGACGAAGCTTCCGCTGGGCTCCGACCTCCGCCAGGATCCGCCGTCGGACATCTGGCGCGACGGCGAGCGACATCCGGCAGGTCAGGCACTCGCCATCCCACGCGGCACGGCTCAAGAAGAGTTCGCGACCGTGTCGGTCGCGGCGCGGGGTTAGGACATGGCGGTCTGCACTCCGGGCGACGTCCCGTCCATCATCACCAGCTATCTCGGCTTCGACTGCGAGGGCGCCAATCCGTTTGTCACCGTCCGCAATCCGGCGGACCTCGCGAACTGGACGCTACCGGTGCTGGAACTGACCATCATCGTTGGCGCGGTGCTGGCATTGCTGCACGCGATCCGGCGCCTGCGCCGCGAGGGTGACCCGACGAATCTGGCGATCTGGATCGGTTCGCTGGTCTACCTGTTCGTGATCGAACCGCCGTTGTACTTCCCGAACTGGTTCCACGCCGAAGAGGCGATGGGATTCATGTTCTCCCACAACGTCTTCACGGTGAACCTCATGTTCGATCGCCTGCCGTTGTACATCGTGGCGTTCTATCCGGCACTGAGTGCGTTGGCCTACGAGATCGTACGTGCATGGGGCTTCTTCGACGGGTCGAAACGCTCGGCCCTGCGCGGCGCGCTCGTCGTCGCCCTCGTGTTCCAGGTGTTCTACGAGATCTTCGACCAGCTGGGCCCCCAGCTGAAGTGGTGGGCCTGGAACATCGATGCGCCGTTCTACGCCGACACCGTCCGAGAGCTCCGGGAACAGGGCGCCCAGGTCGACGCTCTCGGCAACCCGGCAGCGGTGCCGACACTCGCGTCGGTCCCCTGGGGCAGCGTGTGGCTGTTCGCGACCGTATCCTTCGCGGTGCTGATCTACCTCGCGGTGCGGCTCGTGCACAACCCCACCGCGCAGGGGCAGCGCCCGCGCGGCTGGTCGCTGGTGTGGCGGATCGTCGTCGCCGGCGTCGTGGCCGTGATCAGCATGCCGGTACTGTCCATCCCGACCGCGGTGTTCGGGCGCGACGAGAACGCGAATCAGGATGCGCAGACCGTCGTCTACTGGATCGAGATGCTGGCTGTTTGGGCAATCGGGCTGGTACTGCTCTATCAGCAATGGCGTCGGCTGCGTACGCACCCGGAGATCGGGGTGACCGACGCCCGTAGCGCGCGGCCGTTCCTGGTGGTGTTCCCGCCGTTGTTCCTGGTCGTGCACCTGGTGCTGTGGCTCACCGCGCTGCCGGACTTCTTCGCCGCACAGGACGGCGTGACCGCCGACAACACACCGACCGGCAGCCTCCCCTATGTGATCGTGTGCTTCGTCGTGGCGACGGGTGTGCTGGTGGTGGCGATCCTGCGCGGACGCCAAACCACCCGGACCGATGCACCCGATCCGAAAAGCCTGGCACGCGACGTGGCGGGCTGAACCGGTATGGCAGCATGAGCGCATGAGGACTCGTGGGTGGCAAGGAAACCCGCCCAAGGACTCTGACGAGGCGAGAGCCAGGATTCTGCGCGCCGCGGCGAGCTGCGTCGAACGCTACGGCGCGCAGAAGACCCGGCTCGCCGATGTTGCCACCGAACTCGGTGTGACCAGGCAGACCATCTACAACTATTACTCGTCGGTGGACGAGATGCTGGTGGCGGTCGCCAGTGCCGGTGCCGCGGACTTCCTCGATCGGATGAGTGCCGACCTCGCCGATGTCCACACCCCGCAGGACGCGATCACCGAAACGATCATGTATTGCCTGCGGGTGCTGCCCGAAGAACCGGCGATCGGGTTGATGGTCCGGGCCGGTCAGACCGATCTCTTCACCCGTGAGGCGACCACGGCCAGCGCCGTCGAGCTCGGTGTCCAGATGCTGCGCCGACTCGACGTCGACTGGGAGGCAGCCGGTTTCGACGACGCTGCCATGCCCGGCCTGGCCGAGATGGTCATGCGCGTGTGGCTCAGTTTGCTGCAATACCCAGCCAACCCACCGCGATCCGACGACGACCTGCGCAACTTCATCCGCCGATGGGTGTGCCCGCCGGCGATGTTCGCGGAGCACATCGATATCCGAACACAGTGATACTCACCAAGATCCCGGTCGTTGCGGCGACGCTCGTCGCGGTCACGTAGCAGTCCCGACGTCGGGCCCCAGCACCGAGGCGGCGAACGCCGCTTCGACGACTCCGATCACCGCGGCGAGTACCGGGTTGTCGTCGGCGGCGCGTCGGGCGAGTGCGAGATCGATCGTGCCGGCGTCGGCGAGATCGCGTATCACCATGCCCTGCAACGGCAATGCGCGAACCGAGGAAGGTACCACCGCGATCCCGAGGCCGGCGGTGACCAGGGCCAGCAGCACTGCGGTTCCCGGCGCCTCATGGTCACGCCGAGGGGCGAACCCCGCCGCACGACAGCTCCGGATCACCGCCTCGTTGACAGCGGACTCGCGGTTTTCGTACATGACGAACGGTTCTGATCGCAGGTCGGCCATCGACACCACCGGCTCCACCGCCAGCCGGTGATCCGCCGACACCACCAGAGCCAGCCGTTCCTGCTCGACGATCCGGACCTCGATGTCGTCACCCACCGCGGGCGGACGGAGCAGACCGAGGTCGAGGGTCCCCGCGCGCAACCCGTCGCACTGCGCAGGCGTGAGCATGTCGGCCTCGATCTGCAATGCGACGTCGGGCAGTTCCCTCTTCACCGCACGTGCCATCACCGGGAGATGAGAGAAGGCGGCCGTACCGGTGAGCCCCACCCGCACCAGTCCGCTGCGTCCTTCCGCGATACGCCGCACACCGTGCATCGCGTCGTCGACCCCGTCCAGGATTCGACGTGCCTCGCCCTGTAGATATTCACCGGCGACCGTCAACGCGACGCGGCGGGTGGTGCGGGTGAACAGTTCGACGCCCAGTTCGGATTCGAGCTGGCGGATCGCATAGGACAGGGCAGGCTGCGCGACGTGCAGGGTGGCCGCGGCCTGGCCGAAGTGGCAGGTATCGGCGACCGCCGCGAAGTAGCGCAGATGACGTAGTTCCACGGACACCCCTTCGCCCCAGCGGCTCGACCTCTCCAAATATACGACTTCATACATGCTTGGCCGGCAACTAATCGCGAACATCGATCAATCGATGCCCGGCCCAGGACTAGCAAACAGCCTGGTGTGACTCACGCCACTCAGTGGCAGGGTGACAGAAACAGCTCACAGGAGGACTTTCATGACTGCAACCGTTCCCGAAGTTCCACTGTCGACGAACATCGGCCATGTGGCATCCGTACTCGCGGACGCGGTGATCGATGACGCCGCGAGCGGCGTCTACCGCGCGAACCGGCGAATCTTCACCGACGAGGAGATCTTCGAACTGGAGATGAAACACATCTTCGAGGGCAACTGGATCTACCTCGCGCATGAGAGTCAGCTAGCCGAACCCGGTGACTACTTCACCACCTACATCGGGCGCCAGCCGGTGGTCATCACCCGCGACAAGACCGGCGAGATGCACTGCCTGATCAACGCGTGCGCCCACCGGGGTGCGATGATCTGCCGTCGCAAGACCGATAATCGCACCACCCTGACATGCCCGTTCCACGGCTGGACCTTTCGCAATGACGGCACCCTGCTCAAGGTCAAGGACCCCGACGGCGCAGGCTATCCCGACAGCTTCGACGTGGACGGCTCGCACAACCTGACCAAGGTCGCCCGCTTCGAGAACTACCGCGGTTTCCT
Source organism: Gordonia heveisoli (assembly GCF_030315745.1). GTDB lineage: Bacteria > Actinomycetota > Actinomycetes > Mycobacteriales > Mycobacteriaceae > Gordonia. Next base: position 205,522 of record NZ_JASXSH010000001.1, read on the forward strand.
GTTCGGCAGCCTCAATCCCGACGTCGTCGATCTCGCCGACCACCTCGGCGACACCACCAAGATCATCGACATGCTCGTCGACCAATCCCCCGACGGACTCGAGGTCCTCCGCGGTTCCTCGACATACACCTACGACGGCAATTGGAAGGTGCAGGCGGAGAACGGTGCCGACGGCTACCACGTCACCGCCACGCACTGGAACTACGCCGCGACGACGTCCCGCCGCAACACCGGGGAGTCGAAGAACGACACGAAGGCCCTCGACGCCGGCGGCTGGGGCAAATCCGGCGGTGGTTACTGGTCCTACCCGAACGGCCATCTGTGCCTGTGGACCTGGGCGGCCAACCCCGAGGACCGGCCGCTGTGGGACAAGATGGACGAACTCAAGGAGAAGTTCGGGGACGCCAAGGGCGAGTTCATGGTCAAGGGCTCCCGCAATCTGTGCCTCTACCCCAACGTCTACCTCATGGATCAGTTCTCCACGCAGATCCGGCACTTCCGGCCGATCGCACCGGACCAGACCGAGGTCACCATCTATTGCATCGCACCCAAGGGTGAAAGCGACGCCGCGCGAACCCACCGCATCCGCCAGTACGAGGACTTCTTCAATGCCTCCGGTATGGCGACCCCCGACGACCTGGAGGAGTTCCGGTCCTGCCAGCTCACCTTCCGCGCCACGGCCGCACCGTGGAACGACATGAGTCGCGGCGCGCAGCACTGGCTGACCGGACCCGATGAGGTCGCCGAAGCCCTGGACATGCCCGGGGTGATCTCCGCGGGCGTCAAGAACGAGGACGAGGGTCTGTACCCGGTCCAGCACGGCTACTGGCTGCAAACCATGCATCGGGCCCTCGAAGCCGAGGAATCCGTTGCCGCCAAGGCACTCTGACGGAAGTTGAGAACATGACCACCACCCAGCCCAACCCGTCTTCCCCGGTCGATTCGGGCACCAAGCTGATCAGCCAGAACACCATCGAGCAGTTCCTCTATCGCGAAGCTCGCTACCTCGACGATCGTGAGTTCGAGAAGTGGCTCGACTGTTACGCCGACGACGTCGAGTACTGGATGCCCTCCTGGGATGACGACGATCGCCTCGTCGAGAATCCCCAACGCGACATCTCCCTGATCTACTACGCCAACAAGGGTGGTCTGGAGGACCGGGTGTTCCGCATCCGGACCGAACGATCGTCGGCAACGTCCCTCCCGGAACCCCGGACGAGCCACAACATCAGCAACGTCGAGGTGATCGAGCGGCGCGGAGATATCGTCGACGTCCGATTCAACTGGCACACCATGTATTTCCGCTACAAGACGGTGGATCCGTATTACGGCACCTCGTTCTACACGATCGACTTCTCCGGCGAGCAGCCCCTCATCCGCCGCAAGACCATCGTGCTGAAGAACGACTACATCCACCACGTGGTCGACGTCTACCACTTCTGAGGACTTCCCAATGACTGCCACCACTGATCGTCGCGCCCCGACCTCGTCGCCGAAGGATGATCCCGCAACCTTCCGCGTCGCACTGGGTTTCGAAGACGGGGTCACCCGCTTCATCACCTGTCGCGCGGACCAGACGGTCGCCGACGCCTCCTACCGGCAGCGGATCAACATTCCGCTCGACTGCCGCGACGGCGCGTGCGGAACGTGTAAGTCGTTGTGCGAGTCCGGTGATTACGATGGCGGGACCTATATCGACGATGCCCTGTCGCCTGCCGAGGCCGACGACGGATATGTGCTGCCCTGCTCGATGAAGCCGCGCTCGGACCTCGTCCTGCAAATCCCGGCAACGTCGGATATCGCCAAGACGCAGGCCGCCACCTTCAGTGGAGAACTCGTCGAGCTGGAACGGCTGTCCGCGTCCACGGTCCGCATCGCCGTCCACATCCCCAACCGGGACGAGCTCGCCTTCCTGCCCGGCCAGTATGTCAACATCACCGTTCCCGGCGCCACCGGTCCCGATGGCGCGCCGGCCACTCGGTCGTACTCGTTCTCCAACGACCCCGACGATCCGCGGCTGACCTTCTTGATGAAGCTGAGCCCCGGCGGCGCGATGTCGACCTATCTGACCGACCGCGCTGCGGTCGGCGACGCCCTCACGTTCACCGGTCCGCACGGCTCCTTCTTCCTGCGCGAGTCTTCGCGACCGGTCCTCATGCTCGCCGGCGGTACCGGTCTCGCACCGGTGTTGTCGATGCTGCGCACCCTGCGCTCGAATGGCAGCGAACGCGCGGTCCACCTGATCTACGGCGTCTCCAGCGATATCGATCTGGTCGCCGTCGACGAGATCGACTCCATCGCTGCCGATCTCCCGCATTTCACCTGGGACCATTGCGTTTCCGACCCTGCCAGTACGGCCGCCAACAAGGGCTACGTGACCAGCCTGATGGCCGCCGAACACCTCTACGGGGGAGATGTCGCGATCTACCTGTGCGGCCCGCCCCCGATGGTCGAATCGGTTCGGGGTCACCTGGCCGACACCGGTGTCGAACCGACGGGCTTCTACTACGAGAAGTTCGCGCTCGCCACCGCACCGAAGGCACCGGCCGCCGATACGACACCCGCGGTGACGACGGTCGAAGCCGACACCGACACCGAGGCGGCCCGGCACGACGTCGCCAACACGATCAAGATCGACTCGGCTGCGATCGGATCCAGCGCGCCCGAGCTACTCCTGACGCCGGATGCCCGGTCGGTTTCCGGACAGAACATGCTGCCCCGCAAGCAGTTCGACGACTGGACGGGCTCACGGGCGGCCACCGGCGACGACGAGTCCAAGCTCCAGGTCGCGGGACAGGCGATCTGGCCGTCGGCAGGCACCTCCTCCAGCACACTCGACGAGGACACCGACTTGCCCGCGGGGGCCGGGCGGACCGTCGCCGGACAGGAGATCTTCGGCGCACGACAGCTCAATCCGCTGGTGGCCGCCGCCGAGGTCGCCCCCGCTGTCGAGGACACCGACAGTGTGGTGGGGTCGCAGGGCTACGTGATCGGCGAGGAACATCCGGCGATCCACGAATCGGATGCGCTGTTCGAGGCGCGCGCCGCACTCGAACTCGGCGCGCTGGAACTGACTTTGGGCCGGATGACGAGCAGGCAGCTTGCGGGATACCGACTTCTCGCCGAATCCACCGTCCCCTACGTGTCCGGCGAGACTTTCGTCGACGCCGAGCAGTACACCGAGACCAACGCCGCCTTCCACGACTACCTGTTCGTCCAGACCGGCAATCCGCACCTGCTGGAGGCCTATCGGGCATTAGGTGTGAAGGGCCGCATGAGCGACGTCCTCCGTCACGCGACGTGGTGCCATCCGCTGTGCGCGCAGGATCACGTCGATATCGTCGCGGCCTTCGAATCCGGTGATCGGGTCGCCGCCCGCGAGTTGATCGCCGCGCACGGCGAACGGTCGAAACAGACCATGCGCCGGGCCATGTCGGACGAGATCTCCTCGCACCGACCACGATTCATCACACCCGGACGATTCGCCTGCCAGGTCGTCGTCGTCACCGGCGCGGCGCAGGGTATCGGCGCCCAGACCGCACGGCGCATCGCCGCAGAAGGCGGTCGACTCGTCCTGGTCGACCGCTCCGATCTGGTGAGCGAACTGCGCGACGAACTGGGCGCGACCGGTGAGGCGATCGCGGTGACCGCCGACCTCGAACACTACGACGGGGCCGACGCCGTCGCTCGGCGAGCCGTGGCCGAGTTCGGCCGGGTCGACGTGCTGATCAACAACGTCGGCGGCGCGATCAACTTCAAGCCGTTCATCGAATTCTCCGATGCGGAGATCCGCGCCGAACTCGATCGCTCCCTGTTGACGACGCTCTACACCTGCCGGGCGGTGCTTCCCGGCATGGTCGAGCGCGGACACGGGGTGATCGTGAACGTCTCCTCCGCCGCGACCCGCGGCATACACCGCATTCCCTACTCCGCGGCCAAGGGCGGGATCAACGCCATCACCGCCTCGCTGGCGGTCGAATACGCAGACGCCGGCATCCGAGTCGTCGCCACCGCCCCCGGCGGCACCGACGCCCCGCCTCGCCGCATCTCACGTGGGACCCCGCAAGCGGAGACCGACATCGAACGTTCGTGGTTCCAGGCGCATATCGACCAGACCATCGAATCGTCGCTGATGAAGCGGTACGGCACCCTCGACGAACAGGCGTCGGCGATCTGCTTCCTCGCCTCCGACGAGGCCTCCTACATCACCGGCACCGTACTGCCGGTGGCCGGTGGCGACCTCGGCTGATCGGGGCATCGAGCGGCCTACGATGGAACCCATGATCCACGTGGGCGAATGCGTCGGCCGCGAGGAGACGCTCGCCGCCGTGGCCGCCGAGGTGGATCGCAGCGCCGACGACGGTGTGCGAATCTTCGCCGTCACCGGCGAGCCCGGGATCGGCCGGACGACGTTCCTCGGACAGATGGTCGCGGACTACCGGTTGCGCGTCGAGGACCCGCAGGTGGCGTATGCGCACGCCCAGGAATGGGATGCCCGAACTCCCGGCGCGATACTCGCTCAACTGCTGCAATGCGAGCCCGGCGAGGTCGGCGCCCTCGCCGACGACCTGCACCGGCGGTGGATGACCGATCGACCGCTGCTGATCGTCGTCGACGACGCCCACCGCGCCGACTCCGCGTCCGTGGAGACCCTCATCGACATCGCCGACCGCCACCGAGCGGCGCCGGTGACCTTGGTGCTGACCGTGCCGACCGGTCGCCTGACCGATCTCGGCGTACAGACCGGCGTCGGAAGCATCCGGGTCGGCGAGATCGCGTTGCCGGGGTTGACGGCAGCCGCGATCGGGCAGCTCGCGCGGACCCGGGGGATCCCCTTGCATCCCGCGGTGGCCGAACGTCTGCACGTGCACACGGGTGGCAATCCGCGGGCGGTGACGGCCCTGCTCACCGAGGTTCCGTCCACGGTGTGGTCTCGTCACGACGCCGACCTCCCCGCACCGGCCTACGTGCGGGCGATGGTGCTGCACCAACTGAGTTCATGCGGACCCGACGGTCGGGCACTCATCGAGGCCGCCGCAATCCTCGACCCCGCAGACGGTTTCGCGGTGACGGCCGAACTGGCCGGCGTCGCCGATCACCTGCATGCCGCGGACGAGGCGCTCGCAACAGGGTTGCTCACCCCCGCAACAGATCTGGCGCCCGCGGACTTCCGGCCCACCCTGCGCAGCCCGATGGTCCGCGCGGCGATCGTGAGCCTGATGGGATTGGCGGCGGCCGGGGCCGCCCACCGCACCGCCGCCGAATTGGTCACCGACCCGGTCCGGAAGCTGCGCCATCTGGTGGCCGCGGCGCCGCGGACCGACCCCGAACTCGCCGAGCGCGTGGCGCAACTCGCCCAGGCCCGAGCCGCCGACGGAGCGTGGGGCGATGCCGCGCAGCTCTTTCGACAGGCGGCCCGGCTGACCGAGCAGCCACTGCTCCACGACGAACGCCTGACCCGCGCCGTCGACGCCCTGCTGGCCGCCGGTGACTGTGCGGGTGCCGGCGCGTTGATCCCGGCCATCGAGAGTCTGCGCGAAACCCCGCTGCGCGACGCCACGCTGGCCTATCTCGCCATCCTGCGCGGACGGGGCGCCGAAGCCGACGTACGACTGACCCGGGCGTGGGATATCGTCAACGCCACCCGCGACCCCGAGACGGCCGCGGTGATCGCACAACGACGAGTACTCGATTCGCTGGCCCGATGTCAGGGCGACGTTCTGGTCGAATGGGCCGATCTGGCATCGCAATTCGCCGGAGCACAGTCCCCAACCGGCGTCGAGGCCGCGGTCATCCGGGGACTCGGCATGGCCTGGTCGGGCAGGCCGACCGAGGCGATGGCCGGCTATCTGGACCTGGCCGCCACCGTCCGGCACGGCGCCCAGGCACAGCGGGTGGCGATGGGGCGTGGGTGGCTCGAGTTGGGCAGCGACGATCTGGACGCGGCGCGGAGCAGCCTCGAAACCGCGGTGTCGATGGCCGCACTCGGGGGTTCGGACCGAATCACCCTGTGGGCGTTGGCATGGCTGGCGCGCACATACTTCCTCACCGGCGACTGGGATGCCGCCCTGCGGGCAGCGCGCGAGGGCGTCGACCTCGCCGGGACCAGTGGCATCCAGTTGGTCAGCCCTCTGCTGCGGTGGACCCTGACCCAGATCTTCTCGCTGCGCGGCGACTGGGACCTTGCCGGCCAGACGGTCCACGACATCGGCCCCGGTACGGACTACGAGATCATGCGCATCCCGGCGCTCCTGGCGAAGGCGCACCTGGCCGAGGCGACCGCCGACTACGCCGCCGTGATCCACAGTCTCAGCCCGTTGGTGCGGCTGGCGCAGCGCACCCCGGCGCTGACCGAACCCGGCCTCTGGCCCTGGGTCGACGTCCTGGCCAACGCCCTGGTGATCCACGGGCGGCTCGACGACGCCGACAATCTGTTGCAACCACATGAGGAGGTGGCGACCGCCCGTGGCCATCGGTCCGCCCGCGCCAGGCTCGGTGCCGTACGCGGACGACTACTCGGCGCCGCCGGCGACATCGACCGAGCACGACAGGCTTTCGAAACAGCGGTTGAACTCCTCGACGAATCGCCGAACCGATATGACCTCGCGCGCACCAACTTCACCTACGGTCAGACGCTTCGCCGAGCCGGCAAGCGGCGCGATGCCGACCACGTGATCGCCGTCGCGCGTGACCTCTTCGTCTCGCTGGGGGCGACGACCTACGTCGCGCGGTGCGAGCGCGAGCTCAAGGCCGGCGGTGTCTCCGCACCGCGCGGCCACCGCGACGACGTGGAGCTGACCGCACAGGAGGAGGCGGTCACCGCACTGGTGGTGCGTGGGATGTCCAACCGCGACGCCGCCGCCGAACTGTACATCTCACCCAAGACTGTCCAGTACCACCTCACGCGTATCTACGCGAAGCTCGGGCTCCGGTCCCGCGCGGAACTCATCGCCCGTCGCGCCTGACCTGCACCGCCCTCGGCACCGCGTGGCACATCGGGTAATTGCTAGCCCTGACCTGGGAGTACTTTAATAAACAGCGGTTACTAATAGTGGCATATCAAGTCCTTGTCTTGTATGTATCACAGTCTTACCGTGGATGTCAGACGTGGTGCCGATCACAGCACCAGCCGTACATCCGTGGAGAACACAATGAAGATCACCGCGATCGAGGCGATCCCCTTCGCCATCCCGTACCGCAAACCATTGCGGTTCGCGTCGGGTGAGGTGCATGTCGCCGAGCATGTGCTGGTCCGCGTCCACACCGACGACGGTGTGGTCGGGGTCGCGGAGGCACCGCCCCGCCCGTTCACCTACGGCGAGACCCAGGACGGGATCGTCGCGGTGATCGAGCAGATCTTCACCCCCGCGATCGTCGGACTGACCCTGCTCGAACGCGAGGTCGTCACCTCCCGACTGAATCGGACCATCGGCAACCCGACCGCGAAAGCCGCCGTCGACATGGCGATCTGGGATGCGCTGGGGCAGTCGCTCGGACAGCCGGTCGCCGAACTCCTCGGCGGGTACACCGACCACATGCGGGTCAGCCACATGCTCGGCTTCGACGACCCGGCCACCATGGTCGCCGAAGCCGAGAAGATGGTCGACACCTACGGCATCACCACCTTCAAGGTGAAGGTCGGGCGCCGACCGATGAATCTGGACACCGCGGTAGTGCGTGCCCTCCGCGACCGTTTCGGCGACCAGATCGACCTGTATGTCGACGGCAACCGCGGCTGGACCGCGTCGGAATCCGCGCGCGCCATGGCAGAGATGGCCGACCTCGGGCTGCTCTTCGCGGAGGAACTGTGCCCCGCCGACGATGTGCTGGGTCGGCGATGGCTGGTCAGCAAGCTCAACGTGCCCTTCATCGCCGACGAGTCGGTGCCGACCCCCGCCGACGTCACCCGCGAAAGCCTGGCCGGGGCGATGACGGCGGTCAGCATCAAGACCGCCCGAACCGGGTTCAGCACCTCCCGACGGGTCCACCACCTGGCCGAAGGCCTCGGACTCGAAGTGGTGATCGGCAATCAGATCGACGGCCAGGTCGGTACGGCGTGCGCCCTCGCCTTCGGCTCAGCCTTCGCCGCGACCTCCCGGTACGCCGGCGAACTGTCCAACTTCCTGGATATGAGCGACGACCTGCTCACCGAACCGCTGCAGATCCGCGACGGTCGGCTGCACACCAGCGCCCGCGCAGGCATCGGGTTCGAGATCGACGACGACAAGTTGACCCACTACCGACTCGACCGGAGCTGATCATGCTGTTCCACGTTCGCATGGATGTCCACATCCCCCACGACCTCGACCCCGACACCCGCGCAGAGATCATCGCCCGCGAGAAGGCGTACTCACAGGATCTACAACGCGCCGGCGCCTGGCCGCATATCTGGCGGATCGTCGGCGAGTACTCCAACTATTCGATCTTCGACGTCGCCGACAACGACGAACTGCACCGGATCCTGTCCGGCCTACCCCTGTTCCCCTACATGACCATCGCGGTGACCCCGCTGGCCACCCATCCATCGGATATCGCCGCGGGCTGATCGTCCCGCACCCGAGCATCAGCCCAATCATGAACCACAAGAAGGAGTTCCCCATGACCGACATCAGCTTCGACACCGAGGTGACCGCCAAGGCCGCCGAATCCGGCGCCAACGCATCGGCCCGCTTCCAGGAGCGTATGGCGGCTGCCGCAGCCCGCTCCGGAGCCATCGACACCGCGCGGGTCGACCACCTGGCCTCCAAGGTCGTCAAGACGATCAACGACATGATCGTCGAGGAGAAGGTCACCTACGAGGAGTACAACGCACTGAAGACCTGGCTGATCAAGGTCGGCGAGGATGGGGAATGGCCGCTGTTCCTCGATGTGTGGCTGGAACACTCGGTGGAAGAGGTCGCCAATGCCCATCGAAAGGGGAGCAAGGGCACCATCGAGGGGCCCTATTACCTCGGCGGATCACCCGAACTGGGTTGGAACGGCACGATTCCGATGCGCGACGACGAGCCCGGCACGCCGCTGCTGTTCGCCGGGCAGACCCGTGCGGTCGACGGAACCCCGCTGGTCGGCGCGAAGGTCGAGCTGTGGCATGCCGACGATCTCGGCTTCTACTCGCAATTCGCCCCGGGCCTGCCCGAATGGAATCTGCGCGGCACCTGGGTCACGAATGAGGATGGTCGCTTCGAGATCCACACCCTGCGGCCCGCCCCCTATCAGATCCCGACCGACGGTGCCTGCGGTCAGCTCATCGAGGCGGCCGGCTGGCACGCGTGGCGTCCCGCGCATATGCACTTCAAGGTCAGCGCACCCGGCTACGAGCTCATCACCACGCAGCTCTACTTCCCCGGCGATCCGCACAACAACGACGACATCGCCTCGGCCGTCAAGCCGGAGTTGCTGCTCGATCCCCAGCCGAACCCCGACGGCGAGGGCGTGCGGGTCGACTACGACTTCGTCCTCGACCCGGAGTCCTGAGCGAAACCACCCCAGACCCGTTGGGACCGGTGATCCGCCAGATCGCCGGTCCCAACGGTTTTCGCATGCGCGGTGCACGATCAGTACCCGTCCCCGATCCGCCAGCGAAGGGCCTCGAATCCCGAGGGACCCGCCACATGAATGCCCGCCCACCGGGATCCGGTGGGCGGGCAGGTGGCCGATGCCGGTCAGTCGTGCAGCTGCACATCCAGTCGAGCGCGCAGGTCATCGATGTCGACCCCGAAGGTCTCGCGCACGAACACCCCGCCGGGGGTCGTCTCGAACACTGCGACATCGGTGTAGATGCGACTCACGCAGCCGACACCCGTCAGCGGGTATGTGCACGATGGCACAAGTTTGGGGCTGCCGTCCTTCGCGAAGAGGTTCATCATCACGTAGACGTCCTTGGCGCCGATCGCCAGATCCATGGCACCGCCGACCGCCGGGATCGCGTCGGGTTTGCCGGTGTGCCAGTTCGCCAGATCTCCGGTCGCCGACACCTGGAACGCACCGAGCACGCAGACGTCGAGATGTCCGCCCCGCATCATCGCGAAGGAGTCCGCGTGATGAAAGTAGGACGCGCCCGGCAACTCGGTGACCGGTACTTTGCCCGCGTTGGTGAGATCGGGGTCGATCTCGTCGCCCTCGGCGACGCGGCCCATGCCGAGCATTCCGTTCTCGGTGTGCAGGATGACGCCACGGTCTGGCGGGAGATGGTCGGCGATCCGGGTGGGTTGGCCGATACCGAGATTCACGAAGGCGCCGGCCGGGATGTCCCGGGCGATTCGCGCGGCGAGTTCGTCGGAGGTGAGACTCATCAGCGGGCTCCTTGGACGGTGTAGCGGCGGGCTTCGACGGCGACCACCCGATCCACGTAGATCGACGGGGTGATGACCGACTCGGGATCGAGGTCCCCGGTCGGCACGACATCGGACACCTCGACGATCGTCGTGGTGGCGGCGGTGGCCATGACCGGACCGAAGTTGCGTGCGGTCTTGCGGTACACCAGATTTCCCATCCGGTCACTCGTCTGCGCACTGATCAGTGCGTAGTCACCCGCGATCGGGTACTCCAGGACATACTCACGTCCGTCGATGGTTCGGGTCTCCTTGCCCTCGGCGAGGGACGTGCCGACACCGGTGGGACAGAAGAACGCCCCGATCCCGGCTCCGGCCGCCCGCATCCGCTCGGCGAGATTGCCCTGAGGCACCACCTCGAGTTCCACCTCGCCGGCAAGGTAGAGCCGGTCGAAGACGTAGGAATCGGATTGTCGCGGAAACGAACAGATGACCTTGCGGACCCGTCCGGCGTCCAGTAGCGCGGCCAGGCCGACCTCGCCGTTTCCGGCGTTGTTCGCCACGATCGTCAGATCGTCCGCGCCCTGCCGAATGAGTGCGTCGATGAGATCGAACGGCATACCCGCCAGACCGAATCCACCGACGAGGATGGTTGAACCGTCCTCGATGCCGGCGACCGCGTCATCGGGGGTCTCGAAGATCGTCGTGCTACCCATGTGCTGCTACCTCTTTCCATATCGGCCGCTGCGGGTGCCGGTCGCGTCGGCGGCGGTCGGTCACGGCGCGGTGAGATGTTGGATGAGCGCCGGCGTGATGATCTGCGCCTGTTCGGCATTGGCGAGATGCGCCGAGTTCTCGACCACCATCAGCCGGGCGTCGGGGATCCGGTCGACGATCTCCTGGAGTCGACTCGGCGGGGTCGCGACATCGTCGGCACCGGCCACCGCGAGAGTCGGCGCCGTGATCGCGCCCAACTGGTCGCGCAGGTCCATACCGGCGATGGCCTCGCAACAACTCGCATAGCCCTCGCTCGACGTGGCAGCGACCATCTCCTCGAAATGCCGTCGACGGTCCGGGTTTGCCGACAGATAGGCAGCGGTGAACCAGCGGCCGACGACGGACTCGGCGACCGCTGCGGCACCACTGCGTCGAACGAGCGCGGCCCGCTCGGTCCAGCCGGTGGCCGGTGGCAGCTGCGCACCGGTGCACAGCAGGGCAAGACGCTGGACTCGCTCAGGATTGCGGGCGGCGATACGCATCGCGGTCATGCCGCCCAGGGAGAGTCCGATGACGTGGCAGGAGGCCACATCCAGGCGGTCGAGCAGCGCGACCACATCGTCGGCCAGGTCGTCGATGGTCGCCATCCCGGCGGGCGGCACCGGTGAGAGTCCGTGACCGCGGGTGTCGTACCGGATGACCCGGAAGTGCCGCTCGAGTTCGGGCAACTGCGCATCCCACATCCGGCGATCCGAGCCCAACGAGTTGGACAGCAGAACCGTTGGGCCGTCGGGGCGTCCGGTCACCTCGGCGTCGACCTCGACGGCGCTCATCGGATGGCCTCGAAGATGGCCGCGAGGCCCTGCCCGCCGCCGATGCACATCGTTTCCAGCACATACCGGGCATCGCGGCGTCGCGCCTCGTAGGCCGCGGTGGCCAGGATGCGGGCGCCGGTCGCGCCGATCGGATGGCCCAGTGAGATGCCCGAGCCGTTGGGGTTGAGCCGCTCGTCCCCGGCGTCGATTCCCCACTCCGCGAGGACCGCCAGCACCTGCGCGGCGAAGGCCTCGTTCAGTTCGATCAGGTCGATGTCGTCGAGAGTGAGACCGGCCCGTCGCAGTGCCGCCGCGCTCGCTCCGACCGGGCCGATACCCATTGTCTCCGGGGCACATCCGGTCACCGCCCAGGACCGCAGTGCGAGCAGTGGTGTGAGTCCGTGCCGTTGGGCGCCGTCGGCGGTGGTCACCACGCACAGCGCGGCGCCGTCGTTCTGTCCCGACGAATTGCCGGCTGTCACGGTCGAATCCGGGTCGACGCGTCGGCGCACGGCACGCAGCCCGGCCAGCGATTCGGCGTCGGCGTCGATGCGCGGATGTTCGTCGACGGTGACCTGGGTGTCGGGTCCGCCGCGGCGGCCCGGAATGGTCACCGCGACAAGCTCTTCGGCGAAGCGGCCGTTCTTCTGTGCGTCGACCGCGCGGGCGTGCGACTGGGCCGCGAGAGCGTCCTGAGCCTCCCGGCTGATGTCGTAGCGGGCACGCAGGTTCTCGGCGGTCTCGATCATGCCGCCCTCGATCGGATGGGTCTCACCGCCGGCGGTGGCCCGTGCGCGGTCGAGCCGATCGACCAGCGCGATGCCGCCCTGCCGCACCCCGGTCCGCAGTCCGAGCGCATAGTGTTCGACGTTCGACATGGACTCGGCCCCACCGGCGACGATCAGCTCTCCGCCGCCCGTCGCGACCGTCGCGGCCGCCGTCAGCACGGCCTGCAGACCCGATCCGCACCGCCGATCGAGTTGCATACCCGGCACCGACTCGCCCAGACCGGCATCGAGCGCCGCGATCCGTCCGATCGCCGGACTCTCGCCGTTCGCATATCCCTGGCCGATGATGACGTCATCGACATCGTCGCCGGACAGCCCCGTCCGGGCGACGAGTTCGCGGAGCAGCCCGGTCGCCAGGTCGGTTGCCGATCGGGAGGCGAGCGCGCCACCCATCCGTCCGACCGGTGTGCGGAGCGGGGAGCAGACGACGATCTCGGGTGAAGCAGCCATGAATCCCAGCGTAGGAGCCATGAGCCATATGGAGAAATACCTATTTCATGGTATTTGATATCAACAGAATCTTAATTTGGGTTAGGCTTCTGGGATGGAACTGCGCCACCTCCGCTACTTCCGCGCCGTCGCCGAGGAACTCCACTTCGGTCGGGCCGCCCGCCGCCTGCATATCGCGCAGCCACCGCTGTCACAGCAGATCCGCCAGCTTGAGGACGAACTCGGGGTGGCCCTGCTCACCCGATCCACGCGTCGCGTCGAACTCACCCCGGCGGGCGCGGACTATCTGGCACACACCGTGGCGATCCTCGACGCGGTGGACGCCGCCGGGCATCACGCGCAGCAGGTCGCCGAAGGCCGAACCGGCCGGCTGTCCATCGGCTGCGTGGGTTCGGCGACCTATTCTGTTCTCCCCGCCTTCGTCCGTGCACTCCGCGATCGGATCCCCGACGTCGAGGTGCGCATTCGCGGGGAGATGCTCGCGCCCGCCCAACTCGCGGCACTACGCAGCGGCGACATCGACATCGGGCTGTTGCGGATGTCGGGCGAGGAACCTGACCTCAGGGTGGAGCCGATCCGCACCGACCACCTGATCCTGGCGCTCCCCGACGGACACCCGGCCGCGGCAACCGGCTCGGTCGACCTGCACAACCTGCGCGACGAGGACTTCATCGCCCACGCCGGTGGTGGACGGTCCGTGATGAACACCGTCCTGATGACGCTGTGCTCGGTTGCCGGATTCACGCCGCGCATCCGGCACGAGGTCGAGGAGACGTCGACGCTCGCCACGTTGGTCGCGGCCGGACTCGGCGTGGCACTCGTCCCCGAACCGACCGCCGCCATCGGAATCACCGGCGTCACCTACCGGCCGCTGTCGACACCGACGTCGGGTATCGAACTCCACGCCGCTCGACGGATCGACGACGCCGCGTCACCGATGATCGACCGCGCACTCGAGGTACTACGCGAGATCGCCTCAGCACCATACGAACCCGCCCGAAAGTAGGGGAAGAAGTTCCTCCCCGACGTTCCGCTCCTCCCCTAGGTACACTTAGGGGAGGAATCCGAAGCTCGGGGACGAACGGCCCTCGCCGCGGCCGACGCCAACTACCCGCGCGCCATATCCACAAACCGCGACAGGTGAAGTTGGTGTGCCACAGTGATTGTCGCGGTCGGGCCGTTACGGTGTTTGCCGACGATGATGTCGGCTTCGCCGGCGCGTGGGTCGTCGCGTTCGATGGAGTCGGGGCGGTGCAGCAGGATGACCATGTCGGCGTCCTGCTCCAGCGAACCCGACTCACGCAGATCCGACACCTGCGGGCGTTTGTCGGTACGTTGTTCGGGACCACGGTTGAGCTGGCTGATCGCGATCACCGGGACTTCGAGTTCCTTCGCGAGCAGCTTGAGTGACCGCGAGAATTCGGAGACCTCTTGCTGACGGGATTCGACCTTCTTACCCGACGTCATCAGCTGCATATAGTCCACGACAACAAGTTTGAGGTCGTTGCGCTGTTTCAGGCGGCGAGCTTTGGCGCGGATCTCCATCATGGTGAGGTTCGGCGAGTCGTCGATGAACAGCGGCGCCTCGGAGATCTCACCCATCCGGCGGGCCAGCCGGGTCCAGTCGTCGTCGCTCATGGTGCCGGCGCGCATGTCGCCGAGCTTCACCTTCGCCTCGGCCGAGAGCAATCGCATGACGATCTCGGTCTTGTTCATTTCCAGCGAGAACATGGCCGCAGCCATGCCGTGGTGGATCGAGCACGAGCGCAGAAAGTCCATGGCGAGCGTCGAGTTGTGGGTCGGCACCATCGCCTCGCCAGCCAGGTAGAGATGCTCGGCATTGTCGACCTGCACGCAGCGCACCGGCACCGAATCGACCGGCCGCACCGCGACGACCCGCCGCACCCCGGCCGCACCCCGCAATTCCTTGTGCCGAATGGCCTTGTGGTGCAACGTGAACACATCGTCGTCGGCGTCGACGCGCAACCAGCCGGTGGCCGACCGCTTGTAGTTGTAGCCGAGTCCGGCGACCAGGTCGGCGACGACCGCGGTCATGTGACGGGTGGCGGCGGGCACGGTGATCCAGCCGTCGTCGTCGACGGTGGCACGCGCGTCGAGCAGGCCGGCGAGCAGCGCTCGACGCTGGGCGATCGAGCCGCGCAGATACTCGTATGGGATCCGTCCGCCGAGGTCGGCCATCAGCGTCATCACGTCGACCGGGCCCTCGGCATCGATGCGCATGGCGATCTCGGGATCATCGAAGGCCATCCCGGCCAGGGCTGCGACGGTGTACGGACCGTAGGCGAAGTTCTTGCGCGGCAACTCGAGTGGCTTCGTGTTGCGCACCACCGCGCAGCCGACGAACGAGCGCAGCACCTCGGTGGTCACCACCTGATGCTCATTGTCGATGTCGACGGTCCACTGATGCTGCTCATCGGCGACGATCATGTGCCCGTCGCTGAACTCGACCTCGAAACACGGCCGTTCGGTCATCACCTCGGTCGCGGCGATCACCCGGGTCGGCCGACCGTGCGCGTCGATCAGCTCGTCACCGACCGCAACCCGACCCATCGTCGTCCAGCCCGACGGCGTGGGCAGCGGAGTGTCGAGGGCGAGCGCCTTACCGACACCCGGGCGAGCGGCGACGATGATCATCTGCCCGGCGTGCAGCCCGTTGGTCAGTTTGTCCAGGTCGGCGAACCCGGTCGGCACGCCAAGGGAGATGCCCCCGCGGGACGCGATCGAGTCGATCTCGTCCATTGTCGGCTGCAGCAGTTCCTCGAGCACCACATAGTCTTCGGTGCTGCGGTTCTCCGCGACGTTGTACACCTCAGCCTGCGCGCGGTCGACCACCTCGGCGACGTCCTGACCGTCACCGCCGGCATAGCCGTACTGCACGATGCGGGTACCGGCCTCCACCAACCGTCGCAGGATCGCCTTCTCGGCGACGATCTCGGCGTAGTACCCGGCGTTCGCCGCAGTCGGCACCGTCGAGATCAGCGTGTGCAAATAGGGGGCACCACCGATCCGCCGCAGTTCCCCGGCCCGATCCAGCTCGGCCGACACGGTCACCGCGTCGGCAGGCTCACCTTTGCCGTAGAGCTCCAGAATGGCGTCGTACACGGCCTGGTGCGAAGGACGGTAGAAGTCGTTGCTGCGAAGTTTCTCGACGACGTCGGCGATCGCGTCCTTGGACAGCAGCATGCCACCGAGGACCGACTGTTCGGCCGCCAGATCTTGCGGCGGCTGCCGCCCGTAATCTTCGGCAGGCGGCTCGTCGTTGGGCCGTTCCCGTCCCGCCGCGGCCTCATGTCCGCGGTCGTCCACAACAGCCACGCGCCAAACCTCTCGGAACAGTTGTAGTAATCCACCTCGGTCTTACACCCAGCGACCGACAGCAACCGTCCCGCCGACGTGCACCACATTCCGTCGTGGTGCACACATGTACCGAAGCACTGAGGCGAGACATTAGGGGGTCGAGCACCCCTACTCAAACCGACCTGTTGATGAATCTGTGCACCGAGTGTGGACGGATTGTGAATGATGCAGGAGGCATTGTGTAGGCGCTGTGGACAAACTGAGGAATTGTTCTGTGAGGGAATAAGTCTTCGCAGGTCAGGGGCTGTGCAAAGTATCCACAGACAGAGTTTTTGATCCACTCGGCGTGTCTTGCGAATGTCGGATCCGGGCGTGTTGCGGGCATTCGTCAACTGCCGGTGAACAACATTCCAGTGAACAATACATGTGACCTGGATTACACCAGGTCAGCACCTGTGGATAACTTGGGCGACCGTCCCAGTGATCTCGTGTTCGCCCCACAGCCGCCCGCACCTGTGGTGCAATGACGAACGTGCCGACCCCAGCGTCTTCCCGCCACACCATCGTGCGCCGTCTCACCCGCTCGGTTGCCGGACTGCTCACCGCGGTCGGGGTGGCCGCCGGGTTGACGGTAGCCCCGGCCGGGATGAGCGACGCCGCGCCCGCCGGCCCGCCGCTGCCCGTTGAGTTCGATCTCACCCAGTACCAGCCGGTGGCACCCACGACGTTCCGGTCGCTGGCCTACGCCGACGACGGCGCCTCCTACTTCACCACCGGACGCTGGAACTGCGTGGTGGGGCCGCGCTACCGCTATGTCGGCTGCCAGGGTCGCCCGGCAACCGCACCCGCCAACGCGATCGGCGCCGCGATCACCGGCGACCAGCAGGGGCCGTGGTGGGTCATCAACGGACAACTGGGCACCACCTACCGGTTCGCGCCGCGTTCCGGTTTCCGACCACCACTGCTGCGCGTCGGGCAGCGCGTCACGATTGCGGGCACCACCTGCACCGTGCCACGGCCGAGTGCCGTGGCCTGCCGCACCGGGGAACGGGCATTCATCTTCACCCCCGGTTGGCACAAGTTCTTCTTCCCCTCATGGGACACGCTGGGACCCGGCAACAACGCCGTCGCACACAGCCCCAACCCGGCACCGCGGTATCTCCCGCCTCGGCTGCAGTACTGGAATCAGCTACCCGCGAATCCGCCTGCCCCACACTAGAAGACCCGTACCCGCACACACAGAGATCGGGCCGGGCGGAATCTCTTCCGCCCGGCCCGATCTCGGTGTTTGTGCGTTGCGCGCGGCGACGTCAGTTGGCGACGACGGCCAGCTGCACGGTGGCCGACACCTGCGGGTGCAGGTTGACGACGACCGGGTAGCTACCGGTGGCCTTGATGTGGCCCTTCGGCAGCTCGACGTTGCGCTTGTCGACAACCGGTCCGCCTGCGGTCTTGATGGCGCCCGCAACATCAGCGGCGGTCACCGAACCGAACAGCTTGCCCGAGTCGTGGGTCTTCACGTCCAGCGAGACGCTGGACAGCGCCTCGATGGCCTGCTTCAGCTCGTTGGCGTGCTCGACGCCACGAACCTCGCGAGCCTCCTGGGCGCGACGGATGCCGTCGACCTGCTTCTGTGCGCCACGCGTGGCCTTGATGGCCAGGCCGCGGGGCAGGAGGAAGTTACGGCCGTAGCCGTCCTTGACCTCGACGGTGTCGCCTGCTTCGCCGAGGTTCTCCACGGCGGCGGTGAGGATGAGTTTCATGTCAACTGTCCCTTCCGCTTATCGGCTGGTCGAGGTGAAGGGCAGCAGGGCCACCTCACGCGAGTTCTTGACGGCCACCGCGACGTCGCGCTGGTGCTGCACGCAGTTTCCGGTCACGCGACGCGAACGGATCTTGCCGCGGTCGGACAGGAAGCGCCGCAGCAGGGCGGTGTCCTTGTAGTCGATAACCGACTTCTTGTCTTTGCAGAAGCTGCACGCCTTGGTCTTGGTGACCTTTTCGACGCGGGGCTTCCGGCTGCTCTTTGCCTTTGCCATTGGTTGTTGCTCCAGTCAGTACAAAATCTAGAAAGGTGGTTCGTCGTCCCCGCCACCGAAGGATCCGCTCGCGGGCGCACTGCCCCAGGGATCATCGGCGACCTGCTGGTTCGATCCGCCACGGCTGCCTCCGCCGCCGTTCGACGATCCGAATCCGCCGCCGCCTCCGGCACCGCCACCACGCGAGGCCCGATTGACCTTCGCGGTGGCATACCGCAGCGAGGGACCGATCTCGTCGACCTCGAGTTCCACGACCGTCCGGCGTTCGCCTTCCTTGGTCTCGTACGAACGCTGCTTGAGGCGTCCTTGCACGATGACCCGGGATCCCTTGGTCAGGCTTTCGGTCACGTTCTCGGCCGCGTCACGCCAGATGTTGCAGCGCAAGAACAGCGCTTCGCCGTCCTTCCACTCGTTGCTCTGACGGTCGAAGGTGCGCGGTGTGGAAGCCACCGTGAAGTTGGCCACCGCAGCTCCCGACGGCGTGAACCGGAGTTCCGGATCCGCGGTCAGGTTGCCGATGACGGTGATGACCGTGTCGCCTGCCATGTGTAATCCCCTTGGTCGTTGGTGGGCACTCGCTGATCGACGTGCACCGGGTCGGGTCGACTTGAGCTCAACCCTAGGGCCCGGTACCGACGTAGTTCAGACGGTTGCGCAGAAGCTGTGGATTACTTCCGCAGAACCTTGGTGCGCAGCACCGACTCGTTCAGCTTCAGCTGGCGATCGAGTTCGGTGACCGTCGCCGGCTCCGCGTTGAGATCGATGACCGCGTAGATGCCTTCGTTGTTCTTGGCAATCTCGTAGGCCAGGCGGCGCTTGCCCCAGATGTCCACACCATCAATACTGCCGCCATCCTTGCGGACAACATTGAGGAAGGTATCGAGAGAGGGTGCGACGGTACGCTCGTCCAAGCTGGGATCGAGGATGACCATCAATTCGTAGTGACGCATAAGACCACATCACCTCCTATGGGCTAGGTCGGCCGCGGACTGTCCGCGGCAGGAGGGTCGCCTGCGTCGGCAACCGCTCCAAGATACATGAGTCACCCTGCAGAAACGAAATCGCCGCAGGTGAGAGGCCATCTATAGGGTGATGGCATGGTCCGCGCACCCGCCCGAATACGTGCCGCAGGGTACGGACGCGGCCCGACTGCCCTGCTGCTCATCACCTCGACACTGTGCACCTGCCTGATCTTGTGGTGGAGCTACGAGGTCAAGATGCGTTGTGGCGGCGCACCGTTCACCGACGGCGGCCGGAGTCTCAACATGCCCGGCGGTGACCAGGATCGGCTGCTGCCCTGCTACTCCGACATCCTGCAGCTGTGGCTCGGCCGCGGCATCGACGAGCACATCTTCCCCTACATCCACGGCGGCATCACCGCCGACGGAACCCTGTTCGGGGGCGTCGTCGAGTACCCGGTGCTGTCCGGACTGTTCATGTATCTCGGGGCGATCGGCGCCCACGACGACACCGAGTTCTTCACCCACACCGCACTGCTGCTCACGCCGTTCGCCCTCGTCATCACGGTGTTGCTGGCGCTGCTCGCCCGCTGGCGGGTACTGCTGTGGGCGGCCACCCCGCCGCTGCTGCTGTACGCCTTCCACAACTGGGAGCTGCCCGTCACCGCGACCACCGTCGCGGCGATCGCGGTGATGGCCGCCGGCGCCCGCATCAATCCACGCACCGCACGCCGATATCTGTCGCTGCCGACCACCGCGGCCATCGCCGCCGCACTCCTGGGCGTCGGGTTCTGCCTCAAGCTCTACCCGGGGATCTTCGTCCTCCCGCTGGCGCTGTACGTGCTGCACGGCGGGCCGGGCGGGTACCTGCGGCCATCCGACGGCCGGCGCCGACTCGACTGGCCGGGCGCCGGGCTCGTCGTCGGGGCCGCGACAGCGACGGTCGCCCTCATCCAGTTGCCGTTCATGGTCGCCGGGTTCGAGGGCTGGCGGGCGGCGCTCACCTTCCAGAGTGACCGTAAGGCCGACGCCACCACCAACTCGATCTGGTACTGGGGTGTGCGGTACCTGACCGACGACCAGTCCACCTACGACACCGTCGTCGGCGTGGTGTCACCGATCCTGGTGCTGTGCGCGTTCGCGGTGGCCATCGCCCTGGGCCGACGACGAGCCGAACAGTTGGGCAGCTATCCGTGGATCGGTGTCGCGGCGTCGATGCTGGCCGGTTTCATGCTCTTCCACAAGGTGCACTCTCCGCAGTACACGCTGTGGATCCTGCCCTTCTTCGTGCTGCTACGGATCCCCTGGTCGCTGATCGCCGCCTACCTCATCGCCGACGTCGTCCTCGACGCCAGCGTGTTCCGATTCCTCGGTTTCATCGACTCGGGCTGGCCCGACGGCCGGGCCGCGGTCCTGGTGGGGGTCTCCAGTTGGATCGTGGCGATCGTGCACCTGCTGCTCATCCCGGTCTTCGTCGCCGCCCCACTGGCACAACCGTTGCGCGACATCGTCAGTCGCGGCAATTCGATTGACCCCGGCGACGGCAACGGCAATGATCAGGACGCGCCGACACCGGATCGGCAAACATCGACAGAAGGCGTCGGATGAGTAGTTGGTTGGGTTCTGGACCGCTGGTCGGCGATCGGGTCACGTTGCGCCCCTTCACCGCCGCCGACGCCCCCGCGCTCGCACGGGTCGTCGGCGACCCGCACGAGTTCCGCTGGTCCCCGGGCATCCCGGTCGACGAGGAGTCGGCCCGCACCTTCATCGCCACGGCCCTTGCCGATCCGCAGCGCCGGACCGCCTTCGCGGTGATCGACAACACCGACGGGCGGCTCGTCGGATCCACCAGCTACTACGAGATCGACGAAGCCAACCGGGCCGCCTCCATCGGGTACACCTTCTACACCGAATCCGTGCACGGCACCACAATCAATCCAACGGCCAAGTACCTATTGATGCGGCACGCCTTCGAGGACTGCGGCGCGGTGCGTCTCGTCTGGCACACCCACGAGGAGAACGCCCGCTCCCGTGCGGCCATCGGCAAACTCGGCGCGAGCTTCGAGGGACTGCTGCGCAACCATCGACGCTTCGGTGACGGCTGGCGCACCACCGCCCAGTACGCGATGACCGATGACGACTGGCCGGACGCGAAAGAGCGTTTGCGGCAGCGGATGTCGCTGTCGAACTAGGCGACTATTGAACTTGCACCGCCATCAGACACAGCTCGCCGTCATGCCGCCCGACGGTGAACAGAGCTGCGATCTTCCGAACCGTCGGATTCGCCTGCTCCGGTGAAGATGATTCCACTACCCCCGAAACCAGCACCACCCCAGCATTTTTCGCACTCTTCGTAGAATCGAAGATCGCATCCGGACGGCCGACCACACGCGAATTGAGTTTGAGCTGCTCCGCGACTTCGTAGTTCGATTCGGGCATCGAGGTGGTGGCTCGGTCTGCTCCCGGGCATACCCTCTCAAACGTCTGCCGAACCACGGACGTATCGCCTGACCGGATGGTCTGCATCCCGACGAAGAAGTCCCGCGCGAAGTCGGTGTCGTCGGCGTGATCGATATCAGCACTCCCGGCCGGACTCCCCCCATCACCATCCGAGTCGACCACCGCCCAGATGATCACCCCGACGGCGATCACCACCAGCGCCAGCGCCGCGACCACACCCGACACGACCGCCCGCGAACGCTTCGGCGCCGCGGCATCGTTCCATTCACTGCCGGTCACCTGTAACTCCCCTCTCCGACAATCCGAGTCGACGACACCGGCGGCCGCATGGCCAGGCGGTCGGGCGTCCCGTCGAGGACGCCGCCTGCCGGGTCGTCGAGAAGTCCGCCACCCCAGCGTCGACGCACCAGATCCTCACGAGGATGCCAGATCTGCCAGATCACCACCACGCACAGCACGAGCACCATTGCCGCGCGGATGAGGACCGCAGCGGTGAACCACTCCTCGGGCAGCCAGCGCCGACTCGGATCGAGGAACAGACCCATGCGCGGGATCCAGACCAGTGCGTCGACGACCATCCAGGCCAGCAACAACCGTGCATGGGGCACCGCGAGCACAGCCAGCGGAACCAGCCACAACGAATACTGCGGACTCCACACCTTGTTGACCAGCAGGAAGCCCGCAACGAGCAGAAAGGCCAACTGTGCCAGGCGCGGACGCGTCGGCGCCACCAGGCCGACGACCGCGACCATCGCGACGATGAGCACCATCGCCAGCGCCGACAACGCATTGAGATGGCCGATGTTCCAGGTGAAACCACCCAGATCGGCGACGACCCGGTACAACGTGTCCGGATCGGCACCTCGATCGGCGTTGAGCCGGAAGAACTCCCGCCAACCGTCGGTGTAGGCGATCATGACCGGCAGGTTGACCGCGAGCCAGGCCAGCACCGCAGTACCGGCCGTCACCGCGAACTCCCGCAGCTTGCCCGCACGTAGGCACAACACCACCAGCGCTATCAGCAACAGTGCCGGATAGAGTTTCGTCGCCGCGCCCAGGCCGATGAAAATGCCTGCCAGCCAAGGCTTTCGCCGCGCCCAACTGAGTAGCGCCAAGGCCACGAAAGCGGTGGCCAGGGCGTCGAAGTTGGTGAAGGCATGCACCAGCACCAACGGCGACAACGCGATCAGCCAGGCCGACCAGATCCGGGTTCGAGCGGTGAGTGCGGTCGCCCAGATCGTCAGCAGCCAGCTCAGCGCCAGACCGAGGGCGACGATGTTGAAGAACATCACCACGTCGATCGCTCCGGGCACTCCCCAATGCTCGTGCAGCCATTCCCATCTGGTCGTCAGCCAGGCGGCCCCGTACATGTACATCCCGGTGATCACCGGATACTCCATGTAGCGGGTGATCTGCTCGCCGTCGGGGCCTGTTTCCCGCCAGGAGTCCCGATAGGGCATGGCACCCTTGTTGAGATGTTCGGCGCCGTAGAGGCTGATCACGTCCGAGTAGCAGAGATCGGTGAAGGCGCGCTGATCGTCCCAGTCGAGGCGGGCCACCGCCCCGGGTTTCCCCGCGCTCCCGTCGTCGGGGGCAGCCTGCTGCAGACACCCGGCCTTCCCGAACCAGCTCAGGGCCAGCATGACCAGACCCAACCCGAACAGAACCCGGATCGGGGTCAGGTGACGGCTGCGGCCCACGGCGGCGTGCCGCCCGCTCCGGCCCCCGATCGGCCCGGTCGCCTCCGCGACCAGAGCGTCGGTGTGGCTGGGCCGCACCCGCTCCTCATCGGTGCGTCGGTCGGTCGCGAGAGTCGCGGGAGAATCCCGGGCGTCCTCGCCGACGTCGCCATCCGCGCCGGACTCCGTCACATGAGCTCCTCGTCGATCGCCGGCCGTCGGGTGAGACCGATTCCCGGTCAACCCTGCCAGACCGGGACGATGCCGCGCAGGAGCGGGTCGCGTGCCGCGGGGGCCGCCGCCGCTCAGCCGATCGGTGGCACCGGGACGTCGCCGCCCTCGTCGGTACCGTCCCCACCGGTGCCGCCACCGTCGTTGCCACGACCGTTACCGCCGCCGTCGTTGCCGCCGCCGTCGTTGCCGCGACCATTGCCTCCACCGCCACCGCGCTGCGGCGGGCCGGTCGGAATGGTCACGCCCGGGATCGGCGTCCAATTGCCGTCACCGCCGCCGCCGGGAGGCTGAGGGAGCGTGATCGACGGTTCCCGCGTCGGACGAGTAGTGCGCGTGTCATAGGTGACCGGCGGCGGCTCGTAGGGCACACCGGCCTGGCCGCCGACCGCTTCCGGCTCGGGGAACTGTTCGATCGGCTTGCCGTCGAGCGCCCCCTCCATCGCGGCCTCCCAGATCTGCGAGGGCAGACCCGAACCGTAGATGGATGCGCCGTTCACGTTGACGATCGGGCCGCCCGCCTTGGTGCCGACCCACACCGCGGTCGACAGCTGCGGGGTGTACCCGACCATCCAGGCGTCCTTGTTGTTGCCCGTGTCGCCCAGCTGGACGGTGCCGGTCTTGGCCGCCGATGGGCGGGCGCCCAGCGTGGGGTCGTTGAGCGCATGCCCATTCGAGTAGGCGGCGATCGGTTGCAGGGCGGCGGTCACATTGTCGGCGACCTTCGCGGGAAACACCCGCTGCCCCTTGTTCTTGGGACGGTCGAAGAGCACATTGCCCTCGGCGTCCTCGACCTTCTGCACGAAATACGGTTCGCGGTAGATGCCGGACGCCGCCAGCGTCGCATAGGCCGACGCCATGTCGATGACCCGGGACGGATACTGCCCGAGCACCACGCCACCTTCGGGGACGCCGTTGGCCTCTTGCAGGGTCGCCGGATTGTCGGCGAAGGCCCGCGCGACACCGGCCGAATGCGCCGCGTCGGCGACCGCCTGCGCCTGCCCCTGCAGGTCCATCATCAGCCGGTAGTAGACGGTGTTCAGCGACATCTTCATGGCGGTCGCCAGATTGCACGAACCGCAGCTCTCGCCGTCGGAGTTCTCCACGACGAGCCCACCGGTCGCCTCATAGGGCGAGGAGTCGTACACCTTCGACAGCGGGATGCCCTGTTCCAGCGCCGCGACCAGGGCGAACACCTTGAACGACGACCCGGTCTGTAGTCCGGCCTGCGCCAGGTCCCAGCCCAGCGACTCGTCGCCGCCGTAATAGCCGGCCACGCCACCGGTGCGCGGATCGATCGACACGACCGCCGAGTAGAGATTCTTCGGTTCACCGGTGAGCACACCGTCAGGGCATTTGTAGAGCCCGTTGCGGCGGCAAGCTGCCTGCACAACCGCGTTCTGGACCTGCGGGCTGATGCTGGTGGTGATCTTCAGGCCGCCGGTACGCAACTGCTTCTCGGTGATACCGATCGAGGTGAGCTCGGCGAGTACCCGTCGCTTGATCAGTCCGTTGGGTCCTGGTGTGACGTCACTCGCCTCACGCGACTTGATGGTGCGGGGGAAGTTCTTCTCCTCCAGCGCCTCGGCGGCCTGCTGCTTGGTGATCGCGCCGGTGGTCACCATTCCGTCGATGACGTACTTGTAGCGCAACTTGAGCGCGTCGAGGTTGACTTCCGGGTCGTAGTACCCCGGCGACCGCACGATCGACGCGATGAGTGCGGCCTGCTCGATGGTGAGGCCCTTCTCGATCGGTTTGCCGAAGTAGGCCTGGGTGGCGGTCGCGATGCCGTAGGCGCCACGCCCGAAGTAGATGGTGTTCAGGTAGGCCTCGAGGATGCGTTCCTTGGGCCAGCCGTTGGAGGCCTTCATCTTCGCCGCATAGGCGAGTTCGCGGAACTTGCGCTCGTAGCTGCGTTCGTCGCCGACGATCGCGTTCTTCACATACTGCTGGGTGATCGTCGAGCCGCCACCGGCGTTCGCATCACCGGTGACCTGGCCGACCACCGCGCGCATCATGCCGCGCGCCGAGAAACCGTCGTTCTGCCAGAACTCCCGGTCCTCGGCGGCGACGATCGCCTGCGTCATCGTCTTCGGGATGTCCTTGTACTGGATCACCTTGCGGTCGCCGCCGGGCTGTTTGATCTCGGCGATCGGGTTCCCGGCCGAGTCGACGATCATCGCCTTCTGGCTGACCTCGACGTCGGGGATCTCCGCCTTGGCGTAGGTGAAGGCGAACGTCACGATGAGGGCCAGCACGATCGCCGGGACGATGGCACCGACGATGCCCAGCGCCCAGGCGTAGGCCTTGTGTTTACTTCGGATGCCCGCGCGAACACTGCGATCCGACCTGGTGCCGGTGCCACGCGACGTGGGCGAAGGGTTGTCTGCCTCGCTCATCGTCAACCTTCCCACCGGGGTGTGCGCTGCGCGCCGTCAACCACGGTATTTCTCCGACACCCAGGACTTCTGGGGTTCCGCTGCCACTCCACTCTGACGTATGCCCGGCGGCGACGGCAAAAACGTCGCCGAGAACACAGTCGTCATCCCACCGCCGACCTACGGGTTCCGGGGAGAGTCCGTACTACTTGGCCACTCGACGCGTGCGCGTCGATCGCGGAGGCAGCCCGGCAACGTACGACTGGACCAAATGGTTCCAGCTACACGTACGACACACTTCGACGACGTGGACGGTGAACTCTTCGGCGGTGGCGTCGAGCCGGGCGATCTCGTCGTTGCTCCGCGCCGACCCCGACACCTGGCCGAGCCGGTCGCCGAACACCCAGGAAACCAACGTGACCTGCTCTTTTCGGCAGATCGGGCACAGCGTCGCGCTGGGTCGGCCATGGAACTTCGCGGCGCGCAGCAGGTATGGATTCGCATCGCAGACCTCAGCCACGGCGGTCCGGCCCGCGTGGACCTCGGCCAACCGTGCGCGCCTGGACAGCGCGTAATCGACGATCTGGCGTTGCACGTGTTCAGGGTACGTGGTCGCTGGTCGGCCGTCGCCGCGACGTTCCGCGTCGGCCCGCATCGACATCCGTTATATCGGTGCGATACATTGATAGACACATCGGCGCGGAGTGTCGGCACGACAGAATCGCCGCGCATGTCGAGGAACACGATCGGAGAAGGGGGTGGGAGCGAATGCTTGAACTCGCCGTACTCGGGCTGCTGCTCGAATCCCCCATGCATGGTTACGAGCTGCGCAAGCGCCTGACCGGCCTGCTCGGCGCGTTCCGCGCGTTCTCCTACGGATCGCTGTATCCGACGCTTCGCCGCATGCAGACCGATGGCCTCATCGACGAGGCGGCCACCCCGACCGGAATGAAGGTGCGTCGCGGACGGCGCGTCTATCAGCTCACCGATGCCGGTCGCGAGCGGTTCAACGAACTTGTCGCCGACACCGGACCGCAGAACTACACCGACGACGGCTTCGGTGTCCACCTCGCGTTCTTCAGCCGTACCCCGGCGGTAGCGCGGATGCGGATCCTCGAAGGTCGCCGTCGGCAGGTCGAGGAACGCCGCGAGGGGTTGCGCGAGATCGTCGGCGGGTCCAACCGGGCCGTCGACCGCTACACCCGACAGCTGCATCAGCTGAGCCTCGAGTCGAGCGAGCGGGAGGTGCGCTGGCTCAACGAGCTGATCGCCGCCGAGAACTCGCACAACGAAACGGGTGACACCCCGTTCGATGACCCCATCAACGACAACGACGTCACGAGCGACAACGACGTCACCGATGAGGATTTCCACACCCCGGCCTCGAAGCCGAGCCGGGATCCGGCGCTCACCACCTCCCACCCCCGGGATGGTGAGCAACTGAAAACACCGGTAGCGCAGCGAACGACTGCCACGCCGCGAGAAGAAGGAGAGCCCGACCATGGGTGAGCCCAATAAGGTGCGCGTTGCCATTGTGGGCGTAGGAAACTGCGCTTCATCCTTGGTGCAAGGCGTGCAGTACTACAAGGACGCCGACGAGAACTCGACCGTCCCCGGCCTGATGCACGTGAAGTTCGGCCAGTACCACGTTCGTGACGTGGAATTCGTCGCCGCCTTCGACGTGGACGCCAAGAAGGTCGGCTTCGACCTCTCGGACGCGATCTTCGCCAGCGAGAACAACACCATCAAGATCGCCGACGTGCCGCCGACCGGCATCACCGTGCAGCGCGGCCACACCCTCGACGGTCTGGGCAAGTACTACCTGGAGACCATCACCGAGGCCGATGGCAGCGGCGTCGACGTCGTGCAGGCCCTCAAGGACGCCGAGGTCGACGTCCTGGTGAGCTACCTGCCGGTGGGCTCGGAGCAGGCCGACAAGTTCTACGCACAGTGTGCGATCGATGCGGGCGCCGCCTTCGTCAACGCGCTCCCCGTCTTCATCGCCTCCGATCCGGAGTGGGCGCAGAAGTTCGTCGATGCCGGCATCCCGATCGTCGGCGACGACATCAAGAGCCAGGTCGGTGCCACCATCACCCACCGCGTCATGGCGAAGCTGTTCGAGGATCGCGGCGTCACGCTGGACCGCACCTACCAGCTGAACGTCGGCGGCAACATGGACTTCAAGAACATGCTCGAGCGTGAGCGTCTGGAGTCCAAGAAGGTCTCCAAGACCCAGGCCGTCACCAGCAACCTCAACGGCCCGCTGGCCGGCAAGATCGAGGACAAGAACGTTCACATCGGCCCGTCCGACCACGTCGCGTGGCTCGACGACCGCAAGTGGGCCTATGTCCGCCTCGAAGGCCGCGCCTTCGGTGACGTGCCGCTGAACCTGGAGTACAAGCTCGAGGTCTGGGACTCCCCGAACTCGGCAGGCATCATCATCGACGCGGTGCGCGCTGCGAAGATCGCCCTCGACCGCGGCCTCGGCGGCCCGATCCTGCCCGCGTCGGCCTACCTGATGAAGTCGCCGCCGGTCCAGGTCGCCGACGACCTCGCCCGCGAGCAGCTCGAAGCCTTCATCATCGAGGCCTGAGCCTCGCTCGACCGTCGGGTCCAACACGACTGTGCCGCACACCCTTCGGTGTGCGGCACAGTCGTCTTCCGGGGTGGACTCGACAACGCGACGCCGCCGACACCACTACGCTGGCTGTCATGCGTGCGAAGCGGTGGGTGGCAACCGGATTCGACGGCCCCGACGACCTCGAATTCGTCGACCACGACGTGTCGATGCCCGGGCCCGGCGAAGTCACCATCGAGGTGCGCGCCGCCGGCGTGAATCCGGCCGATCTCAAACATGTCGTACGCGACCCGGACCCGGCACGGTTGCCGATCCCGCTCGGGTACGAAGTCGCCGGCATCGTGACGGCACTCGGTCCCGACACCGAATTGGCCTCCGGCGGCGGCGCGATTGGTGACGAGGTACTCGCATTCCGGGTTTCGGGCGGCTATTCCACCGCGCTGACCGTGCCTGCGGACAAGGTGTTCGCCAAGCCGTCGACCCTCGACTTCGACGCGGCGGCCGGTCTGTTGCTGACCGGTTGCACGGCGGCGGATATGTTGCGTGTCGGTGTCGTCGAACGCGACGAGACGGTGGTGCTGCACGGTGCATCCGGGGCGGTCGGCGTCGCCTTCTTACAATTCGCCCGGCTGCGGGGCATCCGGGTGATCGGCACCGCGAGCGCACAGAACCTGGACCGTGTTCGCGAATTCGGCGGTATCGCAGTCACTTACGGCCCTGACGTCGTCGATCGGATCCGAGTGGCGGCCGCCCCCTTCGACATCGATGCCGCCTTCGACGCCGTGGGTACCGACGAGGCCGTCGACGCGTGTCTGGAACTCGTCTCCGACCGCTCTCGCATCGTCACCATCGCCGCACCCACACGTGCGCACGCCGACGGCTTCGTCGCCATCGGCGGAAACCAGCCGGACAGCCTACAGTTCCGGGACTCCGTCCGCGCCAACCTCATCCGCCTCGCCGGGTCAGGAGATCTCCAGGTCCCCATCGCCCGCACCTTCGCGCTCGCACAGGCACCCGAGGCGCTGCGGCTCGTCGTGTCCGGCCACGCAGGCGGCAAGGTCGTGCTGACCGGGTAGCGACTCACCCGCCGGTAGGACCCAACACGTCGGCGTGACCGTGCCGACGGCACCAGCTGACCAGGTAGCGGGCGTGCAGCCCACACCAGCGGTAGACGGCGGCCTGCGTCATCGGCAGCCGATCGTCGTGTTCGCCGCGTGCGGTGATGATCGGGCCGAGGTAGTTGCTGGTCGCCTTGTTGGCGGTGTTGGGTGAGACCTTGGCCGCGCGAGCCAGAGTCGCGACGTCGGATGCCGCGCCGGAGGCGATCGCGCCGGCCAGCCGCCCCGCGGTGTGTCCGCGCTGTCCGACGAACTGTTCGTACAAGGACGGCCGCGCGGCGGTAGGACTCGTGTCCGGCGCGGGAGACAGCCGTCGGCCGAGCGCCACCGTGCGGACCGCCTGCATCAACGGCATCAGTCCGTCGGATTTGGCGAAAACCCCCATCACCTCGGGCCGCAGCCTCGCTTCATCGAGATGATCGCGCTCCATCCCGTGTCCCTGGGTGGCCAGGAGAACCGGGGCGGGCCGATCGTGGGATCGGAGTGCATCGATGACGTCGAGCCCGTCGAAGGCCCATTCCAGATCGGGGCGATTCCAGATGAGATCCGCAACGACGACGTCGAAACGCACCCGCCCCACGACGCTCCGGGTGAACTCGTCCTCGTCCGTTGCCACGACGACGTTCACCGCGCCCAAACCGGACTCGAGCGGACCTGCAACCACATGCCCCAACGGCGAGGCCACCAGTATCCGCAATCCCCTATCCACGTGCGTAATTATGCCCGATAGTCGCCATCGATACGTAATCGCGCATCCACGGCCGTCTCTTACGCTCATTTCGGTGCGGTATGCGACCGAGTGGGAACGTAAGGCCCATGACTTCCGGCGCCATACGCGTCAGGCTTGAGTCACCCCCTCGTATCCGTCTCACCTTCACCCCAGCGAGTCCGCAGTGCACTTCCCCCCAGTCACCAACCCCACGAATCATGTTCCCGGCCGCCTGCCGGTGGTCATCGTCGCCGAAGGCGACATCGTCGATGACGCGCTGGTCAGCCTTGTCGAGAGTTTTGGTTTCCCCGCCATCACCGTGACGCCCGGGAGCCCGGCGATACCCGGCGCGCTGGCCCTGATCGTCCGCGCACCGCAGCGCATCTCCTGGGCCCGTACGACCGCACCCCATCGCGACACCCCGATCATCTGTTTCGGCGCTACCACATCCCTCGACGATCGGCCCTCGATACCGACGCGCGCCCGCTCCCGTGGGGCACGCGGCGCACGCTTCTTCTGGTTCAAGGCGAACTCGCCCACGGCCGCCGCCGGCCTGCACACCTTGCTGACCGGATTCCAGGAAGATCTCCCGTCGCCGACGCGTATCCACGTCACCGGACGCGAGTGCGAAGTCCTACGCACCTACACATTGGGGGCGACGCTCCGGCAGACCTCGCAGATCCATCACGTCGCCGAGAGCACGGTCCGGGAGCACTATCGTCGCGTGGCCCGCCGCTACTGCGAGGCCGGGCGGCCGGTCGGCAACAAGGCGCAGCTGCTGCTTGCGCTCATGGCCGACGGCTGGATCGCATCCACCGAAGCCGAAACCGACATCTCCGCGTGAACCCCGGCGCAATCTGATCGAGCGCCCCATTCGTCGGGATGCCACCCGTCCGATGTTCACCACTGTGGATAATGGGAGCCATGCGCTCGCGCGGAAAGATCCTCGACGCCACTCTCGACCTGGTTACCGACGCCGGCTTCGATCAGATCACCATCGCCGCGGTCGCCGAGCGTGCCGGAGTGTCTCGCCAGACTGTTTATTCCATCTTCGGTTCTCGCGAAGATCTCGTGGCGCAAGCGGTTTCGCAGGTGGCGCTGGCCGCGCTCGACGACATCAAGACCCAGGCGTCAAAGACCGAGAACGTGACCGACTTCGTCGTCGAGGTGATCGTCGCCGGACGTTCCTTCGCCCGCTCCTCCCCTGTTCTGGTGGCCATGCTCCGGGGCGGTGACGGCAACCCGCTCTTCGACCCGGGTGTCGTCGGCAGGGCCAAGATCATTTCTGAACAGTTTCTGTCGCCGATACACGATCAGCTCGCGCGCCCCGACGACGTCGCCGAGATCATGGTGCATCTGGCCTTGTCTCTCATCCTGTTCGACGATCCCGAACGTAGGGATGACGACCTCCGGGACTTCCTGCGGCGCTGGCTTGGACCGGCACTACAGCACACTCAACGCTGATTCGCAGCGCGAGCTAAATATTGACACTTCACCCCTTGAGTGTCTAAGTTACTTTCCAGTTCGGGGAGATCCACTTCACACTACTGGGGGTTTGTCGTGCTCGGCCACAACGGGTTCACCCGTCGCAAATTCATCTCCGGAACGGCAGCCGTCACCGGCGCCGTTGCCGCCGGCGCCACGATCGGCACCATCACACCAACTGCCACCGCCCGCGCCGACAGCCCTCGTCCGCGCGTCCGCACCACCCGCGAAGAACATCGTGTCGTCGTGATCGGGTCCGGATTCGGCGGCGGTGTCGCCGCGCTGCGGCTGGCGCAGGCCGGTGTCCGGGTGCTGGTGCTCGAGCGCGGCCGCCGCTGGCGCACCGGGCCCAACGCCGAGACCTTCCCGCATCCGTCGAATCCGGACAAGCGGATGCTCTGGTACCAGTCCCCGTCGCAGATCCTGGGTAAGCCGGTCTCCGTCGAACCCTATGTGGGTTTGCTGGAAACCGTTGTCGGAGACAATATGACGGGTATCTGCGCGGCCGGCGTCGGCGGCGGATCCCTGGTCTACCAGGGCATGACGCTCGAACCGACGCGGGAGATCTTCGAGACCCACTTCCCCGCCGGTCTGGACTGGTCGGAGATGCATCGGGTGCACTACCCGCGGGTTGCCCGCATGCTCCACCTGGCCACCGCGCCCAACGAGCTGATCCGCTCGAAGAACTACGCCGCGGCACGCTACTTCGCCGATCGGGTACGCGCCAACGGCCTGCCGCTGGCCAAGATCCCGATGCCCATCGACTGGAACTTCGCGCTGGCCGAGCTGCAGGGCAAGATGCGTCCGTCGTACACCAACGGCGACGGCCAGCTCGGCGTGAACAACGGCGGCAAGTTCAGCGTCGACGTCACCTACATCGCGCAGGCCGAGGCTACCGGTCTGGTGTCGCTACGCACACAGCACAATGTCACCGAGGTCCATCGAACCCCCAAGGGGCAGTGGGAAATCCACGTCGACAAGATCAGTGATACCGGCCGCGTACTGGCGAAGCAGATCCTGACCACCCCGACGCTGATCATGGGCGCGGGCAGCCTCAACACCTCCCGGCTGCTGGTTCGTGCCGCGGCGCTGGGCCACATCACCGATCTGCCCGACGGGCTCGGCCAGGGGTGGGGCACCAATGCCGACCGCATCTACGTCTGGACCGACCCCACCGCGGATTTCGGTCCAGCACAGGGCGGTCCGGTGGTGTACGGCAGCAAGAACTGGGCCGACCCGCACTCCGCCCACACCGTGATCCAGGCCTCGATGCCGCCGAACCCGATGGGCCGCAACTCGACCATGCTCGTCGGCTACGGGGTCAGCGACAGCCGCGGTCACTTCACCTACGACTCCGCCGCCGACCGGGCCCGGCTGCATTGGCCCAAGAACGGCGACCAGCGCATCCAGAACCGGCACATCGGCCCAGCCGTACGGCGTATCGCCGGACCGCAGTCGACCCTCACCGACACCAACGCCGCGGTCAACTCGACCTGGCATCCGCTGGGCGGCGCGAACGTCGGCACCGTCTGCGACCTGGACGGCCGGGTCAAGGGGCAGCGCGGTCTGTATGTGGTCGACGGCGCGCTGATGCCCGGCAACAGCGCGGCCTGTAACCCGTCGATGACGATCGCCGCACTCGCCGAGCGGGCCCTCGACCGAATCGTCGCGAACGACGTGGGCGCCCGGATCTGACATCCGGTGGGCGTCCGCGCGACGTGGGGTCGCGCGGACGCCAGGGCCACGTCACCTACCCGGCCGGGCCACGGCGACGCATCTCTGTGCGACAGTGGGTTTGTGCTGCTGCCGTTGCTGTCGCCCCAGGCCCCCGATGATCCCGACGCCGTCGTGGTCGGGGACATCCGATTCTCCCGCGAAGACGTCGTCGGCGCGGCCACCTCGGTCGCCGAGCGGATCCGCGGCGCGCATACGCTCGCGGTCCTGGCCGAACCAAGCATCGACACGGTGCTCGCCGTGCTCGGCGGGCTGATCGCCGGAGTCACCATCGTCCCGGTGCCGCCGGACTCCGGCGTCCGCGAGCTGGGTCACATCCTCACCGATTCCGGTGCGCAGGCGTGGCTGGGTCCGGCACCTGCCGACCCGACCATCCCGGTCATCCCGGTGCGTCGGTACGCGCGATCGTGGCATTCGCATCCGGAGCCACCGGCCGATGCGACCGCACTGATCCTCTACACCTCGGGCACCACCGGATTGCCCAAGGGCGTGCCACTCACCCGCGCCGCGATCGGATCCGGGCTCGATGCGCTCGCGGAGGCCTGGGACTGGACCCACCACGACCGTCTCGCCCATGGACTCCCGCTGTTCCATGTGCACGGTCTCATCCTGGGCGTGCTCGGGCCGTTGCGGCGCGGTGGCTCGTTGCACCACACGGTCAAACCAACGCCGGCGGCTTACGCGGCGGCCGCATCGGCAGGCGCGACACTGTTCTTCGGGGTACCGACCGTCTGGCACCGCGTGGCCGACGACCCCGAGTCGGCCCGAACCCTGTCCAGCGCACGTCTATTGGTGTCGGGCAGCGCACCGCTGCCGGTCCCGGTCTTCACCTCGATCCGTGAACTCACCGGCCACCAGATCGTAGAACGCTATGGGATGACCGAAACGCTCATCACGGTGAGTACCCGCTCCGACGGCGAACGTCGGCCCGGTTGGGTGGGACTCCCGCTACGCGGCGCGGAAACCCGACTCCGACTCGACGGCGCTGACCAGCCACACGACGGCGCGACCGTCGGCGACCTGCAGGTGCGTGGCCCGATGCTGGCCCGAGGCTATCTCAACCGGCCCGAGGCCACCGCCGAATCCTGGCTGGACGACGGCTGGTTCGACACCGGCGACGTCGCCATGATCGATCCGTCCGGGATGCATCGGATCGTCGGGCGCGCGGCCACGGATCTGATCAAGTCCGGTGGCTTCCGCATCGGCGCCGGCGAGATCGAGACCGTGTTGCTCGGCCATCCCGCGGTACGCGAGGTCGCCGTCGTCGGCGAACCAGACGAACAACTCGGCCAGCGCATCGTCGCCTATGTCGTCGGAGATCCGGTCGAGCCGGGTGTGCTGATCGATCTCGTGGCCGACGAACTGTCGGCACACAAGCGGCCCAGGGAGATTCGCTTCCTCGACGCGCTGCCCCGCAACGCGATGGGCAAGGTGCAGAAGAAGCTGCTCGGGTGAGTGGCACTTCGGGGTGACGAAGGGTCCAGTCAGCGACCGACCGAGGTGAACGCACGCACCAAAGCCGTACGTTTGACCTTGCCCGACGCCGTGCGCGGCAGTTCGTCGAGGATGACCACCGACTTGGGGACCGCGTAGCCCGCGACCCGGCCGGTACACCACCTGGCAACCGCACTCTCGGTGACCGCGGCGGCATCGCCGGTCGGCGACACCACGATCGCCACGACCACCCGCTGCCCCCAATGTGAGTCCGGCGCACCGAAAACCGCGCATTCGGCGACACCGGGCATGGCGATCAGCACTTCTTCGACGGCCTGCGGGTGGACGTTCTCGCCACCGGTCTGAATCATGTCGTCGGAACGTCCCTGGACGTAGATGTATCCGTCGGCGTCGAGGAAGCCGACGTCGCGCGTGTTGAGCCAGCCATCGACCAGCACACGAGCGGTGGCCTCGGGATCGTTGAGGTAGCCCAGGGTCAGACATGGGGACCGGAACCACAATTCACCGGCTTCACCGCTCGGGAGCACGGTGCCGTCCGGGGCGCGGACCTCGACGTCGATCCCCGCACCGACCCGTCCGGCCGACGACAACCGTTGTCGATGATCACCGACGTGATCTTCCGGCCAGAGAAAGCTGACGCCACCACCAGTTTCGGACAACCCGTAGACCTGCCCGAATTCACAGCCGAGCAGCGCCATTGCCTCGTCGAGGAGGTGGCGGGTGATCGGCGAGGCGCCGTAGCCGATGTGTTCGAGCGCGGGCAACGCGGTGGGTGTTCGCTTGACCTCTTCGACGAGTGAGTGGATCAGCGTTGGCACCATGATGGTGTGGGTGATCTGCTCCCGGCTGAGCACGGCGACGATCCCCGTTGGTGAAGCGTCGTCGGTGAAAACGCTGGTGTAGCCATGGTAGAGACCGAAGTTGTTCCAGGACGCGCCCGCCGCGTGGAAGCTGGGCGGGATGATGAGGACCCGGCTGTCCGGGCCGAATTTGTGGACATCCGATTGCCGCATGGTGGCGTCGACGGCGCTGCGGGTGAGCGGAACGGCCTTGGGATGTCCGGTGGACCCGGAGGTGAAGTAGATCATCGCCTCGGATCCAGCTGCACCCCAAACAGTCTCGTACGCCGGCGGCGAGCCGGGCGACGCCCGGTCCACGGTCGGATCGGCGACATTCCGGGTACGCGCGGCGACATGCGCACCGAGGTCGGCGAAGCGGGGATCGATCACCACGTGGGCGAGATCGATGTCGGCGGTCATCGCGGCCAGCTCGGCGGGCGGCAGCCGGAAGTTGAGTCCGACGATGCTCGCGCCGCGTCGCCAGGTGCCCAGCAGTGTGATCGGATAGCCGACCGTGTTGGGTCCGAGCCAGCCGACCCGGTCGCCCGGGCCGATTCCGTGATCGGCCAGCATCGCGGCGACCTCATCGGCTGCACGATCGAATTCACACCAGGTGATGCTGCCGTACGGATCGACGAATGCCTGCGTATCTGGCCTGAGCACCGCACGCTCACGAACCAGCGCGTCGATATCGGTCACCGGCCCGACCCCCGAAGAGGATTCCCGGTGACCGCACCACCGCCGAAGGACGAGATGTTCTGTCGCGCGGTGTCGGTGGTGATCACCTCCAGCTGATTGAATGTCTCGGCCCGCAACGCGCCGTCGAGATCGTGATCCCAGGTGTCGTTGAGTAGCTGCTTGGTGCCCGCCAGAGCGACCGGCGACGACTGCGCCAGGCTGCGGGCGATCTCGGTTCCGTTCGCCACCAGGGCTTCCGGGTCGAACACCCGATTGATCATGCCCATCGTCAGCGCCTCGGCGGCCGACACCGGCCCGCCGAGCAGGCAGAGTTCCCGTGCCCGCCGTTCCCCCACCAGCCGCGGCAGTAGCCAGCTGGCTCCGCTGTCCAGGGAGAGTCCGCGCCGGATGAACAGCTGAGCGAACCGCGCGCGTTCGGTTGCGTAGACGAGATCGCAGGCCAGCGCCAGGTTGGCGCCCGACCCCGCCGCGACACCGTCCACCAGCGCCACGGTGGGGATGGACAACTCATGCATGGCCAGGACACAGCGGTTGGACATCTCGATCCGGTCCGGCAGCGACTCCGGATCGTCGAGCAGGCCCCCGACATCCGATCCGCCGCAGAAACTCTCCCCGGCACCGGTGATGACGAGCACCCGATCCCGACCGCCGGGATCGAGCGCATCGAGGTGATCGTGAAGCTGCGCCCACATCGCATCGGTCATCGCGTTGCGTTTGGCGGGCCGGTCCAGGGTGATCCAGACGATGCCGTCCTCGGCCTCGGCGCGCACGTTCATCGGGCCGTCCATCCTCCGTCGACAGCGAGCACCTGGCCGGTAAGGAAGGTGCTCGACGGTGATGCGAGGAGCAGCAGTGCACCGTCGAGTTCGTCGAGCCGGCCCGGACGGCCCATCGGCGTGTTCCGCCTGACCCAGCTCAACGCCTTCTCATCGGCGAACATGACGTCGGTCTGTTCACTCGGAAACCAGCCGGGGGCAATGGCATTGACCCGTATTCCGTCCTTGGCCCATTCCGCCCCCAGCTGCCGCGTCAGGTTGACCACGCCACCCTTGGCCGCGCAGTAGGCCGCCTGCTGGATAGGCCATGCTCCGACCAGACCCAGGATCGAGGCGATGTTGATGATCGAACCGCCCTCGGGCATGGCGTTGGCCGCAGCCTGGGCCACCGCGAAGGTGGCGGTCAGATCGATGTCGATGGTGCGCCGGAACAGCTCCATCGACACATCCTTGGCGGGGGCATCGTCGCCGAATCCGGCAGCGTTGACCACGATGTCGACACCCCCGAGGTCGACGGCCGACGAGATCAGGGCGGCGATGTCACCGGAGTCACCGACATCGCAGGACACCGCGCGGGCGGCGTACCCGGCCGCGACCACCTCGTCGAGCCGTTCCTTGCGCCGGGCCGCGGCGACGACCGTCGCACCGTTGCGGGTGAGGACTTCACAGAAGTGCCGGCCGAGACCGCTCGATGCGCCGGTGACGACGGCGATCTGGTCGGACAGGTCTGCGCTGATGGTCATGAATGAGTTCCCTTTCCAGAGGCCGGGGTGACGAGCAGATCGAGACAACCGGCCGCGACCGCACGATCGCGGAGCCGGTCTGGGGTGCCACCGACGGCGGCGGTGACGCGGGCATGCCGAAAATGCAGGTGCGCGTCGTGTTCCCAGGTGAAGCCGATGCCACCGGAGACCTGAATCAGCGCGGACGCACCGGCGCAGTAGGCGTCGGCGGCCTCGGCCCGCGCCAGCAGTGCGCCTTGCTCCGCCGCATCCGCCGACCCGGCATCGTGGGCTGATGCGGCCTGCTGGGTCAGCGCACGCGCCGCCGCCACGGCGACCGCGGTTCGCGCACACCGGTGTGCCACCGCCTGGTAGGTACCGATCAGCCGTCCGAATTGGGTTCGTACGCCGGCGTAGTCGACCATGGCGTCCAGGCATCCCTGCGCCCCACCGACCTGTTCGGCGGCCAGCAGCAGGGTGTCGAGACGACGGTGCCTGCGCACCGCGTCGTCGTCCCCGGGTTCGGTGAGCAGGATGGCCGGAACACCGGTGAGGTCGAGATCGGCCGGGGTGCTGCCGAAGTCGACCGTGCGCAGCTCCCGCCGGTCGATTCCGGCACCACCGATGAGATCGGCCACCGCGAGCGCCACACCGCCCGGGGTAGAGACCTCCGTGACGACGAGATCCGCACGGCCACCGTGGTTCACCGAGTGCAGCCGCCCGGTGAGATGGCCATCGGCCCACGTCGCACGGATCCGGTCCGGATCGGCGGCCGGAGACCCGACGATCCGTCGGCCGTCCAGCACCTCCTGCATCGGAAGACCGTCGGCGATCTCCGTGCGGTCCCCGAGCGCCCTCGCCAGGAGCAGCGCAGCTCTGATCGGACCCGGATACAGCGCCCGCCCGCATTCCTCGGCCATCGCGACGAGGTGTCCGGTCGGCACGGCCAGGCCACCCCAGTCGGAGGCGGCCGCCAGCCCGACGACCCCGACCTGCGCGGCCAGCAACTGCCAGTTGCTCTCGTCGAATCCCGCGCGACGCCGCGCGGCGTCGCCGGCTTCGTCCCGATTGTCCCGCACCTCGGCGATGCCGGGGTGATCGGCGAAGTAGTCGCGCAACGCCCTGCGCACCTCGTCGGGATCGATCTGTGACTCGGTGGTCAGACGCTGGTCCACGACCGCTCTCCCAACCACCCGGTGATCGTGTCCACCGCCTGATTCAGGTACGGGATCTGCTCGCGGCCCGAATAGTAGTGTGTGGCACCGGTAATCGTGTGCAACGTCTTATCCGCGTGGCCGACCGCGTCGAACAGGCGGTGGGTATGGCTCGGAGTACACGCGTTGTCCGCCGAATTGCCGATGACCAGTGTCGGCACCGCCAGATCGGCGGCACAGCGCGGACCGTCGCCGAGGGCGTCGTCGTAGCTCCACTGCGACAACCAACTGCGCAACGTGGTGAACCGCGCCAGACCGACCGGCCCCATGTTCACAATGCGTGGATCACCAAGGTAGCAACCGAGTTTCCGGTCACTGGGGTCGATACTCAGGTCGAGCCAGCGCGGATCGGCCATGGTGCCGTGCACGATGAAGCCACGCTCCATCAGGTTCTCACCCCGGCCCCGCAGCTCCGCCAGTTGTTCCTTCACCCACGCGGTAATCCGCCGGTTGCGCGCGATCTGCGCGGCCCGGAAGCGTTCCACGAACTCCTCGGTGTAGGGCGCCTGGTTGGGATTGTTCGGGTTGTACAGGTCGAGTTCGGGATCCCGCTTCTCCGGATCGTTCTCGTCCAGGATCGACGGATCCATCCATTCGGTCAGGGTGCCGTGCCTGCTGACATGGGCGGCCAGCAGCATCATGCCGTCGGCGGCGGGCAGATCGAGCTGGGTCAGATCGGGGGGTTCGCCCGCCGGGGTGTGGGTGACCGTCGCATGCTGGGCCTGCTGCTGGTAGTACAGCGACAACGCGCCACCGCCACTCCACCCGGCCAGCACGACATTCGTGTAGCCGAGGCGTTCGCGCGCATCCTTCACGCACGCACCGAGATCCTGGACGACCTTCTCCATGATCAGCGCGCTGTCCACACCGCGATACCGGCTGTTGCAGTAGATGACATGGTGTCCGGCGCGGGCCAGCGCATTGGTCATCGGCAGGTAGGCGCCGCCACCGATCGGGTGCATGAAGATCACCACGGTGTCGGAGCTGATTCCCTTGGGCCGCAGCAGATAGCTTTCCAGCACCACCGATTCGGTGACACCGCCGTAGGTGTCGCGGTAGGCCGAGGTGTCCTCGAAGACAACCAGGTAGGGGACGCGGTCGTAGTCGAATTTCTGCTCGCTCATACCTGAACCTCTTCCTTGACCGCGACCTGCGCGGATTCGATCATCGCGGGTGTCGGGGTCAGCCGCTTGCGGGTGTCGATGGAGATGACCTTCCATTCGACGCGCTGGTCCTTGTCGAATCGCCGACGGGCACGCTCGCGTGCACGCTCGGGCATGCCGTGGTGAATACCCTGCGGCGCATGCGATATCAGTCCGGGAGGCATCTCGATGCCGAACATGCTGCCACCATGGAAGAAGGCGATCTCGTCGAAGTCGACGTTGCGGTGATACCACGGCGGCCGCTCGGCTCCTTCGCGTCCTTCGACAGGACGGGGCAGGAAGTTCATCACATAGACCCCGGCGGCTTGCATGAACAGGTGGACGGTCGGCGGCAGATGCACCGTGTTCGAGGTGACCACGTCGTAGTCCTCGATGTTGTAGGTGAAGGGGAAGTTGTCTCCCTTCCAGCCCTCGACGTCGAGCGGGTTGAACGCGTAGAACACCGAGGTCTTGCCCTCGCGCTGGCGGAAGCGGACCTCGTACTCCTCCCGGCCGTCGTCGGGGAAGGCCTCGGCCTCCGGTACGGCCACCAGCGACGAGTCGAAGGGGAAATGCCGGCCCAGCACGCCGGCCTCGGGTACCCGGAACTCCTCGGCCGCCTCGATGATGAGGAACAGGCACTGATCGTCGGGGATCTGCCGGTAGGTGGTGGCCTTCGGGATGTAGACGTAATCGCCTGGGCGGTAGGCCAACCGGCCGAACTCGGTCTCGAAGTGGCCGGTGCCCTCGTGGACGAAGATCAGTTCGTCGCCGTCGACGTTGCGGGTGTAGAAGGGGGCGACCTCGGCGCGGCGGCTCAGCAGGATCCGGCAGTCGTCGTTGTAGAACATGAGCAGGGGTTCGCCTGCCGCGTCGATCTGGTCCGACGGGGTCAGATCGCCGACCAGACGATCGACGCCTGCCAGGTCGCCGACGGTCCGATAGGCGGTCGGATCGTTGCGCCGGTACAGATTTGCGGTCCGGCCGGTGAATCCGTACCGGCCGAGCTCGTCGTCTTTCAGATCCTCGACGTCGCGGTGGATCTGCCGGGGCGTTCGCCCCTTCCGGTGCTGGATGAACGACTCCATGATCGTGGCTCCTTCGTTGTCAGGGTCGGGGGAGTCCGAGACCGCGCTGCGCGATCACGTTGTACTGGATTTCGTCGGTGCCGCCCGCAAGGTGCAGTGCCGGCACCCCGAGGACGAATTCCGACCAGGCAAAGCTGTCCGGATCACCGTTGTCGATGAAGGCCGCGTCACCGAGGACGGAGGAGGCCAGCCGCGCGATCTCGTCGGCCGCCTCCGCCATGAGCATCTTGAGCACCGAGCCGGCGACCGGCTCGAGGCGATGACTCCACGAGTCGGGACTCAGACCGGCGGCCGCGCGCATCGCGGTGACCGCGGCGACGGTTCGTGCGATCTGCGGCCGATGGAGCGGATCGGCTTCGGCACCGAGACGCCGGACCAGGCCGACGATCCGTTCCATCACATACGGTGTCAGCGGCCCGGCGGCCCCGCTCATCGTGCCGCGTTCGTTGCCGAGGCTGGTTGCGGCCACCTTCCAGCCCTCGCCGAGTCCGCCGATGCGATGGGTGTCGGGGACCCGGACACCATCGAGGAACACCTCGTTGAAGGCAGCGCCACCGGTCATCTGTCGGATCGGGCGGACCGAGACCCCAGGTGCGTGCATGTCGACGAGGAACATCGTCAGCCCGGCATGTTTGGGGGCGTCGGGGTCGGTCCGCACCAATGCCTCGCCGACGTCGGCCAGGTGCCCCATCGACGTCCACACCTTCTGCCCGGTGAGGACCCAATGGTCACCGTCGCGGACGGCACGGGTGGACACCCCGGCCAGGTCCGAACCAGCGCCCGGTTCGCTGAAGAGTTGGCAGCCGATCAGGTCGCCGCGGTACAGGCCGGTCACCACCTCGGTGCGCAGCGGTTCCGGCGCATGGGCCACCAGCGCCGGTGCGACGATGTTGAGGCCGACGAACAACGCTTCGCGAGAAGGGAATCCGAGGTCGTCGAGGACCATGTCGAGGACGGTGTCATGTCCGAAACCGAGTCCGAGGCCGCCGAATTCGACCGGACCGCTCGGCCACGCGAGCCCCGCGTCGTACAGCGCGGCCTGCAGCCGGCGCATCGTCGCCACCTGGTCGTCGTGCCCGGCTCGCAGTTCCTCGACCGCCGCGATCCGGTCTTCTGCCGAACCGGCGGATTCGACTCGTCCAGCGGCGATGCCGTGGGTGACGAAGTCTGCGGCGATCTCCGACAGTCGGCCACGCAGATGGTCACCGAAAGCGGTGAGATCGGTGGGGACCGCCGTGCTGGTCACGCGAGTCCCGCGAGTTCGAGCGCCAGTCGTTTGGCCTTGTCCATGTCGTAGTGTTTGCGGGCGACCATGCGCTGGGCGTAGAGCCCGCCACCGGATTGGATCATGGTGACCAGCTGCCAGCCGCCGTAGGCATCGGCGGTGAAATCGCGAATCGCGTGGAAGAGCCGCGTCCGGTACTCGCCGTCGATCCCCTCCTTGGTCCGCATGTACTTCTTGATGAGTGGGCCGACCTCGTCGTTTTCCAGATCGGCGACCGACGGTGCGGTGAGGATCGATCCGCCTCCGATGTCGTGGAGATGGCGCACCATGAGACTGTAATCTGCTGCCGCATAATGCTTTGCGGCGTTGGTGTACAACTCGCTCGGGAAGTACCAGCCCTCCGGGCTTTCCTCGGCGTTGGCGATCGCCGCTTCCAGACCCGAGCGTGTCATCGTCGCGTAGATGACCATCTCGGCGATCTTCTCGCGGATGTGCACGATCTTCTCGGTGCCGTTGGCCTCGGCGATCAGCTGCGCGAGTCCCACCAGCTGATCGCCGAACTCGGACATGTGAGCGGTGCCGCCCAACCGTTCCCACAGGCCGAGCGCATGCGCGAAGGTCGCCGAATGTGCGATCTGCCCGTCCAGGAACACGCGTTCGTTCGGGACGAAGACGTCGTCGAAAAGGATGAATCCCTCCGGCATGTTGTGCCGGGCGCTGACCGGGAAGTCGTCCTCCCGCTCGCGAGGTGCGTAACTGGTGTTCACGATGCGCACACCCGGCGCGTTGACCGGCACCGCGCAGGCGACCGCGTAGTCCTCGTCGCCGGGTTTCATATTCTTGGTCGGCATCACGATCAATTCGTGACTGATCGCCGCCGACGAGATGTGCAGCTTTGCCCCGCGGATCACGATGCCGTCGGGACGGCGCTCGACGATGTGGGTGTAGACGTCGGGATCATCCTGCGCGCCCGGCGGGAGGCGCCGGTCGCCCTTGGCGTCCGTGATGGCCTGCACGCAGCGCAGGTCGTTGCGACGGCAGTAGTCGAAGTACTCCTCGATGCGCTGCGACAGTTCGGGATGATCGGCGCGCATCCGCGCGGCGGCGGTCAACAGAGCGAGCAATCCCTGACTGGTCGTCACCGTGACCATGTCCCAGTGCAGCAGCTTGCCCAGCAGCGTCTTCAGGTCGGCCGAACTGCGCGGGATGTCGAAGTAGGAACCGCTTGCGTCGTCACCCGGCTCGTAGTTGTCGTCGTAACCCTTCGCGACCAGCTCGATCGCGGTGGTGAACTGCGGATGGCGCGCGAGCTCTTTGACTTCCTCTCCCTCGGCGAAGATCCGCCGACCGTCGTCGAGCGACGCGATATAGGACTCCCTGGTCATCATCGCCATCTGGTCATCTCCTCATCCCGAGCCTGTCCGAACCGTTCTCCGGCAACTTTTCTGATGCTAGATTCAGGTTCAGTAAATGACAAGGGTCACACTTTCCGCCCGGTGCCGAGCACCGACGGTGACCATGACGCAGGAGCGATCGCCATGCCGCCGACTCTCAAGGGACGCCAGACCGAGGCCGCATTCCTCGACGCCGCGCGACGCATGTTCGCCGAAAAGGGGTTCCTGAACACCAAGATCTCCGACATCGCGGCGGCCGCCGGCCGCTCGACCGGCTCGTTCTACAACTATTACGAGAGCAAGGAACGGCTGCTCGAAGCGCTACTCGAACAGTTCACCGCCGAGATCGTCGACGGCTCCCTGCGTACCCGGCACGCCGACGCCGAGGCCGGCGTACGTGCAGCGGTGACCGCGTACTGGACCACGTATCGCAAATATCTGCCCGAGATGATCGGGCTCTTCCAGATGTCCATGCTCGACGAGACTTTCGCCAATCGCTGGCGGACCAACCGCACCGCCGGCATCCGGCAGATCCTCACCGGGCTGCAGAGCGCACAGCGCGCGGGGCACCCGATCGGTCTGCCACTGCGACCGCTGGCAACCGCACTCGTCTCGGTGCTCGAATCGGTCTGCTGGACATGGCTCGTCGCCAACGGGGACGCCGACG
The DNA here is from genome assembly GCF_030315745.1 of Gordonia heveisoli. GTDB lineage: Bacteria > Actinomycetota > Actinomycetes > Mycobacteriales > Mycobacteriaceae > Gordonia. The sequence goes on from NZ_JASXSH010000001.1 coordinate 250,472, forward strand.
AATCACCACCCGACGACGAGACCGCCATCGACATCCTCACCGCGATCTGGTTCCGCACAGTGTACCAGCCTGGTGCGGTGGCGGGCTAAATCAGCCGGACTAGTCGCCCGGCCCGCGGAAACCACCGGACAGCCTGGCATGCAGGGCGGCCGACGGCTCGTTGAGCCCGACGAAGGTCACCGTCTTGCCGAGCGCCTCATATCGGGCTCGGATGGCGTCGAGAGTCGCGACCGTGGTGGCATCCCACAGGTGTGACGAGGAGAAGTCGATGGTGACCTGCGGCGGGTCGGTGGCGAAGTCGAAGCGGTCCTCCAACGTGTTACTGGCCGCGAAGAACAGATGCCCACGAATCCGATAGGTGCGATGTCCGGGGGTGTCCACCTCACCCGGTTCGGACACCGCCGGTGCCGTGTCGCTTGACTCCACCTGTGCGCCACCGGCCATCCGCCGCACCAGGATGACCATCGCACACAGGACGCCGGCCAGGACACCGAAGGCGAGGTTGTGAGTCGCGACCGTCACCCCGACGGTGCCGAGCATGGTGATCGTCTCGCCGATCGGCATGCGGCGCAGTGTCTTCGGTGCTATCGAATGCCAGTCCATGGTCGCCACCGACACCATCACCATCACCGCGACGAGCGCCGCCATCGGAATCGCGGCGAGGACCGGGGCGAAGAACGCCATCATGCACAGCAGCGACGCCCCGGCGACGAAGGTCGAAATGCGGGTGCGTGCCCCACACGTCTTCACATTCATCATCGTTTGGCCGATCATCGCGCAACCGCCCATGCCGCCGAACAGGCCGGTGGTGAAGTTCGCGACCCCCTGCCCCCACCCCTCCCGCCGGTGATCGGAGGACGTATCGGTCAGTTCGTCGACGATCTTCGCGGTGATCAGCGACTCCAGTAATCCGACCATGGCGATGGCGAGCGCGTACGGCGCGATGATGCGCAGCGTCTCCAGTTCCATCGGCACATCGGGCAGTCCGAAGGCGGGTAGCTCATCGACCGGCCCCTCGTCCCCCACACGCGGGATCGCCACCGCCCCGACGACCGCGATCACCGTCAGGATCGCGGTCGCGATCAGCGGCGCCGGGATGACGGTGGTGATGCGCGGGAGCACGATCATCACCACCAGGCCGGCCGCGGTCATCGGGTACACCAGCCACGGCACGCCGATCAGATGTGGAACCTGGGCGCTGAATATGAGGATCGCCAGCGCGTTCACGAATCCGGTCATCACGCTGTGCGGGATGAAGCGCATCAGTTTGGCCACGCCGACGGCGGCGAGCAGTACCTGGAGAACGCCGGCCAGCAGGACGGTCGCGACCAGATAGTCCACGCCGTGATCACGCACCATCGGCGCGGCGACCAGCGCCACCGAGCCGGCCGCCGCGGACACCATCGCCCGCCGACCGCCCACGATCGCGATCGTCATCGCGAAGATGAACGAGGTGAACAGGCCCACCGCGGGCGAGACCCCCGCGACGAGCGAGAACGAGATGGTCTCCGGGATGAGCGCCAGCGCGGTGACGAGCCCGGCGAACACCTCGACCCGCAGAAGGCGGGGATTGCGCAGGGCCGCGAGCGTCTGCGACCGGCCCGACGCGCGTCGGAGCGCAGTGCTGCGCGAGGGCAGCGGGTACTCCCGCATGTCGAATACCTCTCCGGTCCGGGGTTGCGTGGCGGATCCGCCCAGGCCGACGAACCATGGATTCCACGTTTCGCACGCAGGCCGACTCGAACTGATCGAACCGCGGTGATCTACGCACGCAAAGTTGGGCGGCGCACCGAACTAAGGTCTGGTCGACCGCCGCACGCTACTTCGGATCTTCCCGGAGATCGCCGGTCCACGCAAAACCGAGACGGATCAGAATCCTCCGCCGAGGAAGTCGGCGTAGGCGGGCAGGTCCAGCTGGCCGTGTCCGGACAGACCGATCACCACGACCTCCTCCTTGTCGGAGTTGGCCACCTGCGCCGCGCAGGCCGCGATCGCGTGGTTCGACTCCGGCGCGGGCACGATGCCCTGGGCTCGGGCGAACTGCACGCCCGCGGCGAAGGCGTCGTGCTGGCTGATCGCGACACCCTGCACCAGACCGAGTTCGACGGTGTGACTCAGGGCGGGCGCCATGCCGTGATAGCGCAGGCCGCCGGCATGGATGGGATCGGGCACGAAATCCATCCCGAGGGTGTGCATCTTCAGCAACGGTGTCAGGCCGGCGACGTCACCGTGGTCGTAACGGTACTCACCTTCGGTGATCGACGGACAGGCCGCTGGCTCGGCCGCAACGATGCGCGGATTCGACCGGCCGTGGATCTTCTCCCGCAGGAACGGAAAGGCCAGACCGCCGAGATTCGAACCGCCACCAGCACATCCGAAGACGACGTCGGCACCACCCGGCTCGACGGCGGACAACTGCGCGACGGCCTCCTGCCCGATGACGCTCTGGTGCAACACAACATGATTGAGGACACTGCCGAGCGCGTAGCGGGTGTCGTCGTTGGCCGCGGCCACCTCGACGGCCTCACTCACCGCCATACCCAGGCTGCCGGTGGTGTTGGGATCCTTGGCGAGCATCGCCCGGCCGGATTCGGTGAGATCGGAGGGACTCGGGTGCAAGGTGCCACCGTAGGTGCGGATCAGGAACCCGCGATAAGGCTTGGAGTCGTAGGAGGCCCGCACCTGCCAGACCTCGACGTCGATGCCGAACTGGGCGCCGGCGAACGCCAGCGCGCTACCCCACTGCCCGGCACCGGTCTCGGTAGTCAGCTTCTTGACTCCGTCGATGCTGTTGTAATAGGCCTGCGCGACAGCGGAATTCGTCTTGTGACTACCGACCGGACTGACGCCCTCGTATTTGACGTAGATACGCGCCTTGGTATTGAGCGCCTGTTCGAACCGTCGGGCGCGGATCAGCGGCGCCGGTCGCCACATCCGGTAGATCTCGCGGACCGGCTCGGGAATCTCGATGTAGGGCTCGGCGGACACCTCCTGGGCGATGAGCCCACTGGGGAACAGCGCCGCCAGATCGTCGGGGCCAACCGGCTCCTTGGTTCCGGGATGCAGATGAGGCGGGATGGGCGTATCCAGTTCCGCGGCCAGGTTGTACCAGTGCGTCGGCACGTCGACCGTGATCAGGTCCGGGTTCTCAGCATTCACCTGCGTCATGAATTCACTGTAGATCGGTTCCTGCTTGCGATCGTTGACATCCGGGGTACCCGACACCGGAGAGCTCGGGTCCGTCGTCGGTTCGTCAGGGCCGCCAGTCCGGGAGCATCGTCAGTCCGGGAGCATCGGGGCGTCGTCACCGTGGTTGCGGCCGACGAGCACCGCCCGAGTCACCGAATCACGGCCGAACCGATTCCGGAGTGCGTCCATGGTGTGGTCGAGTTCCTCGTGGTGATCGTCGGCGAAGGGCAGGGCCAGCTGGACCGCGTCATGGTTGTCGAGATTGGTCAGCGACAGCCCGATCAGAGTGCAGCCACGCTCGCGGATGATCGGCATCGCGTCGGCGACGAGGCCGCGTGCGGCCGCCATGATGACGTCGGTGCGGTCGGTAACCTCGGGGAGGGTGCGGGATCGCGTGGCGCGCGCGTAGTCGTCGAATCGGAGTCTCAGAACAACTGTGCGACAAACTCGTTCGGCACCACGTAACCGTTTTCCGAGCCGTTCGACGATCGCGATCACGGTCGCCTCCAGATCGGCCTCGGACGTGGGCCGACGACCGAGTGCGCGTTGCGAGCCGATCGAGCTCCGACGTCGGCCCGTCTCGACACGCCGTGGATCCTGGGCCATGGACAAGGCGAAAAGGTGGCGCCCCGACCCCGGTCCGACGAGCGCGGCGAGTCTGCGCTCGCCGAGTCGGGCCATGTCGCCGACCGTCCTGATCCCGGCGTCGTGCAGCTTCGCCTCGGTCACCGGGCCGACACCCCACAACCTGCGCACCGGCAGCGGATGCAGAAACGCCAGTTCACCACCGGGCTCCACGATCAGCAGACCATCGGGTTTGCCGACCGCGCTGGCGACCTTCGCGAGGAATTTGGAGCGGGCAGCGCCGACGGTGATCGGCAGCCCGACCTCGTCGCGGATCCGGCGGCGCAATTCGATCCCGATCCGTTCCGGACTGCCCGCCAGCCTCCGCAAGCCCCCGACATCGAGGAATGCCTCGTCGACGGAGATGCCCTCCACCAGCGGGGTGGTGTCGCGGAAGATCTCGAAGACCGCGCGACTGGCCTCCATGTACGCGTCGAACCGTGGCCGGACGACCACCGCGCGCGGACACAGCGCCCGAGCCTCGTGACCGGGCATTGGAGTGCGGATCCCGTAGGCCTTCGCCTCGTAGCTCGCGGCCAGCACCACCCCGCCACCGACGATCACCGGCTTACCCTTCAACGCCGGATTGTCCCGCTGCTCCACCGAGGCATAGAAGGAGTCGAGATCGGCATGCAGGATCGACGCCTCCCGCCGCTCCCGACCCTCGATTCGCATAGAACATATGTTCGCATAGGTCTCCGACAAGCGGCCACAGCCCGATCTCGTTGCCTCCCGATATGTCAGAGTCGAGTCGTGACCACAACACCTGACGACCACAGCGCCGCCGAATGGGACGCGCGCTACGCGGAAGCGGATCGCCTGTGGACCGCGGAGGTCAATCCGGCGCTGGCGGTCGAGGTGAGCGATCTGACGCCGGGTCGCGCACTCGACGTCGGGTCCGGCGAAGGCGCCGACGCACGATGGCTGGCCGACGCAGGCTGGCAGGTCACCGCAGTGGACATCGCACAGGTCGCCGTCGACCGTGCGCGCGCCCTCGATCCCCGGCCCGCGATCACCTGGGTACGCGCCGACCTGCGCATCGATACCGTCCCCGGCGCCGACTTCGACCTGGTCGCGCTGCACTATTTCCCCATCGCCACAGCCGACACCAACGTGGCGCGCACACTGATCGGCGCGGTCGGTGTGGGCGGGACGCTGCTGGTCGTCGCCCATGACCCCGACGGTGTACGCGCCCACGGCCGCAACCCAGACGACTACCTCCAGCCCGACGACGTTGCCGCGCTGCTCGGCGAGGACTGGTCGATCGTCACCGCCGAGACCCGCGAGCGCGGTCGCCCAGGTGGTTCACCGAATGCGGTAAGCCATCATCACCTCGACGTCGTCCTGCGGGCGCGTCGCATTCGCTGACCGCGCGACCGGCACCTCAGGAACCCGGCAGGACGGTCGCTATCCGGTCGACGGCCTCGGTCAGCACATCCGGTGCACAGGCCACGTTGAGCCGGGCGAAGCCGTTGCCCTGCACTCCGAAGGCCGGGCCGTGATGCAATGCCACCCGGCCTTGCTCCAAGATCGCCAGACCCGGGTTGTCGCCGAGACCGGTGGCCCGAAAATCCAGCCACGCCAGATAGGACGCCGACGGGCGGTGCGCCCGCACTCCGGGGAGTCGGGTGTCGATCAGCTCGGTGAGCAGATCGAGATTGGCGCCGATCACCGACAGGGTGGCGTCGAGCCAGTCGTCGCCGCCGGAGAAGGCCGCCTCGGTGGCGGCACGACCGAGGATCGACGTGCGGAACCGCACCTCTTCGGGCTGCCGGGCCACCAGCGCCCGCATCCGATCACCGGCGACGACGGTCAGCGCACATTTGGCGCCGGCGATGTTGAACGCCTTGCTCGCCGAATGGGCGGCGACCCCGACCTCGCGCGCGGCGTCGGATATGTCGAGGAACGGAACGAAGTCGACGCCGGGATGGACCAGCGGTGCGTGGATCTCGTCGCTGATGACCAACGCGTCGTATTCGGCGGCCAACTCTGCGAGTCGGGCCAGCTCGGACCGCGGATGCACCAGCCCGAGCGGGTTGTGCGGATGGCACAGCAATACCGCGCGCGCCCCGGCCGCCAGCGCCGCGCGGATGCCGTCGAGGTCGAGACGCCAGCCCGCGTCGTCGACGCTCAACGGCACCTCGACGACCCGCCCGCCCGCCTCCGGGACGAGTTCGAAGAACGGTGGGTAGATCGGTGGCATCACGATCACTCCGTCACCCGGCGCGATCCCGGCACGCAGCGCCTCGACGATCACCACGCTGACGTCGGTGGTCAACGACACGTCGGCAGGGTCGGGGGCCCAGCCCCAGCGTCGATCCGCGAATCCGGCGAAAGCCGTTGCCGCGCCGCCTGCGTCACCCGCATAGCCGAGGTCGGAGGCTGCCACGGTGGCGATCATGGCCTCGGCGACCACCGGGGCCAGCGGATAATCCATCTCCGCGACGAACAGCGGCAGCACATCGTCGGGATAGGTTCGCCATTTGGCGCTGGTGCGACGCCGCAGTTCTGCCAGGTCGGGGGCGACAGGTCCGATGCTCACCTCACCCTTCGTACCCGATCCGCGCGATTCGATACGAAGCGGCTCGCGCACAGCACCTCTCGACACACCCCGGCGGCCCCCGGCACACTGGCGCCATGAGTCCTCGCGATTTCCCCGTCCGGATCGGTGTCCAACTCCAGCCCCAGCATGCAGCGCTGTACGCGCCCATCCGCGACGCGGTGCGCCGAGCCGAGGATCTCGGCGTCGACATCGCCTTCAACTGGGATCACTTCTTCCCGCTCTACGGCGATCCCGACGGTGCCCACTTCGAATGCTGGACGATGCTCGGCGCCTGGGCGGAGCTGACCACCCGCGTCGAGATCGGCGCCCTGGTGACCTGCAACTCCTACCGCAATCCCGAACTGCTCGCCGACATGGCCCGAACCGTCGATCACATCAGCGACGGGCGACTGATCCTCGGCATCGGATCGGGGTGGTTCGAGAAGGACTACACCGAATACGGCTACGACTTCGGCACGGCCGGCAGCCGGCTCGACGATCTGGGTGAATCGCTCCCGAGGATCGAGAAGCGGCTGCAGGCACTCAACCCGCCGCCCACCCGCGACATCCCGGTACTCATCGGCGGCGGCGGGGAGAAGAAGACATTGCGGCATGTCGCCGCACACGCCGACATCTGGCACTACTTCGTCGACGAGGAGAGCTACCGCCGAAAGGCCGACATCCTCGAACGGCACTGCGCCGACCTCGGCCGCGACCCGTCGACCATCGAACATTCGGCGGCCGTCGACAGCCGCGGCGGGACCGTCGACGACGCCCTGCGCAAAGCCGATGCCCTGTCCGCGGCCGGAATCTCGCTCATCACCGTCGGCGTCGGCGGACCGGACTACGACCTGACCACCCTGGACGCGCTGTGTCGCTGGCGCGATGACCACAATGCCTGAACCTCTCAGGCGGGCCGTCTAGATTTGTGACCATGCATGTCGTACGGACGTCCCTTTCCGTGCCCGTTCGCCCGCGGACGACACCGATCGCGCGGGCGGCGGGAGCCCTCGCCACCCTCGGTGTCGCTGCCCTGATCTCGCTCGGATTTGGTGGCGGCACCGCGCACGCCGAGAAGCCGGTCAACATGCCCGAGCCGATCGTCGACACCGCCGGTGTGTTGACACCCGCGCAACGCAGCGCGCTGTCCGACCGTCTGGACCGGCTCTTCGACGACCGGGCCGTCCAGATGTGGGTCGTCTACGTACGCGACTTCGACGGCCTCAAGGGTGAGGACTGGGCGCGCCGCAGCGCCGAGGCGAGCAACCTCGGCGACCACGACGTGCTGCTCGCCGTCGCCACCGATCGCCGGGAGTTCTACATGTTCCCGCCGGACCCCGATTCGGTGGATGTCAGCCAGTCCGAATTCGAGGAGATCGAGCAGAACGACGTGCTGCCCGCGCTCAAACGTTCCGATTGGGCGGGCGCGGGTATCGGCGCCGCCGACGGCATCGACGCCGCGATGGATCCGTCCTACACCGGGCTGATCACCGCCGGTGTGGTCGGTGGCGTGGCGGTCGTCGGCGGCGGGGGCGCCGTGCTCTACACACGCCGGCGTAAGCGCCGCCGCCTCGACACCGAGCTGCAGGAACTACGCGAACAACAAGAGGAACTGACCGGCGATCAGCTGGCGGAGCAACCCCTCGACGTCCTCGACCCGTGGTCGCGGGAGGTGCTCACCGACACCGACAACGCGATCCGTACCAGCGAGGAGGAACTGCGGCTGGCCGTCAGCGAGTTCGGGGCAACCCAGACGCAGCCGTTCAGCGATGCGCTGGAACACGCCAAGTCCGGCCTCGCCCGCTCCTTCACGTTGCGGCAGCGCCTCGACGACAACATCCCCGAGACCACCGACGAACAGCGGTCGATGCTGGTCTCGATCATCACCACCTGCACCGATGTCGATGCCGCGCTGGACGCCCAGGTCGCCGAGTTCGACGCGATGCGCGACCTACTCATCAACGCCGACGCCCGGTTCGACCAGATCACCCAGGAACTCGTCGCGCTGCGCACCCGACTGGACGCCTCGTCGACCCAGTTGATCGCGCTGATCGACAAACACGGCGAGCAGACGCTGTCCTCGGTCGCGCACAACGTGGACCTCGCCCGAGAGCAGATCGGTTTCGCCGAGGCGAGCGCCGACCAGGGCCGGGCGGCGATCACGCAGCCTGCCGGTGAGCAGGGGCCTGCGGTCGCCGACATCCGGTCGGCGGAGGGCGCCATCGCGCAGGCCACGAAGCTGCTCGACGCGATCGACAACGCCGACGCCAACATCGCGGCCGCACATTCGCGGATCGCCGCGCTCATCACCGAGGTCGACGACGAACTGGCCGAGGCGGCCGGTCTCACCGCCGACGGTGGTCCCGCTCTCGCGACCGCAGCATCGGTTGCTCGGACCGCGGTCGCCAACGCGCGCACCGGGTTCGATGCCGACCCACTCGGCGTCTTCACCGCTCTGGTGACCGCGGACGCCGACCTCGACGACGCCCTTGCCTCCGCGCGCGACGCATCCGGTGAGCGCACCCGCCGGGCCCAGGTCGTCACCGGCGCCCTCGAGTCGGCCCAGGCCAAGGTCTCGGCTGCGGCGGATTTCATCGGCACCCGGCGCGGTGCCGTGCAGTCCACCGCGCGGACCCGCCTCGCCGAGGCGCAACGACTCCTCACCCAGGCGAACGCCACCGCGGGCACCGATCCGCTCGACGCCGCCGACGACGCACGACGTGCCGGGTCGCTCGCAGATCAGGCCCTGATGCAGGCGCAGGGCGACGTGGTGGACTGGCAGCAGTCACAACAGCCGCGCCGCTCCGACGGTTCGGCCGCGGGCGCGGTTCTCGGCGGCATCCTCGTCGACAGCTTCCTCCGCGGCACGCTCGGCGGCGGTCGTGGCGGCGGGTTCGGCGGCGGATTCAGCAGCGGTGGCCGCAGCCCGGGCAGCTTCGGCGGTTCCGGGTCGTCGGGCCGGATCGGAGTGGGTGGCCGGTTCTGATCGGCCCGTCACGTCGGGCGCTGTTCGCCCGACGTTCACCTTCGGATGCCCGGGGCGTTCCTTCGCGCACCTAACCTCACTGAGGTTCGCGGCCCACAGCCCAGGTGCCGCCGGGGAGGATGACTCGTGCGTATTCCGTTGCAGCTGTTGACCATCGGTGGTTCCGACGTGGGGCGTTCGGCTCGCGCCAGGATCACCTGCCGCTACAAGTGTGGCGATGCCTGTGCACATGAGCCGGGCAACAACAGCGACAACGCGTATTTCCGGGACGTGGTTCGCGCGGAGGTCTCACGGCGCACGGTACTTCGCACCTCCCTGGGCGCGGCGGTCGCGGTCGGAGCCACCTCGGTGCTCGCCGCCTGCGGCGACGACTCTTCCGACTCCGCCCCGGCGTCGGGTGCTGCGGGTAATCCGCTGCCCGGCATGGCCTTTGACGCCGTCGCACCCAACACTGAAGACGCCGTGGTGATCCCGCCCGGCTATCGCCAGCAGGTGGTGATCCGCTGGGGCGATCCGATCCTGCCCGGCGCTCCGCAGTTCGACTTCGCGAAACAGACCCCGGAGGCGCAATCCGGCCAGTTCGGCTTCAACAACGATTTCGCCGGCCTCATTCCGGTCGACGGGGTCGGCGGCCACTTCTACCTGGTCGCCAACCAGGAGTACCCGACCGAACCGTTCATGTTCACCGGTTTCGTCGAGGGTAAGCCGACCGAGCAGCAGGCCCGCATCGCGATGGCCGCGGTCGGTATCAGCGTCGTCGAGGTGCAGGCCGAATCCGGCAGCGGAGCACTGAAACCCGTCGTCGGACCCCGCAACCGGCGACTGACCGCGTCGACGCCGATCCGCATCACCGGTCCGGCCGCGGGTAGCGCATTCGTCAAGACCGCGGCCGACCCGAAGGGCGAAGTGGTCCTGGGCACCTTCGCCAACTGCTCCGGCGGGATCACCCCGTGGGGCACCATGCTGTCCGGCGAGGAGAACTTCAACAACTACTTCGCGAATGCGAGCAAGGTGACCGACCCGGCCACCGCCGCACATCTGAAGCGCTACTCCTTCGAGGATGACGCCGACGAACACCAGTGGGCGCAGTACGAGAAGCGCTTCGACCTGGGCCAAGAACCCAACGAGGCCAACCGATTCGGCTATGTCGTCGAGGTCGATCCACACGACCCGACGTCGGTGCCGGTGAAGCACAGCGCGCTGGGGCGATTCAAACACGAGTCCGCCACCATTCACGTCGTCGACAGCGGCCCGGACCAGGGCACCGTCGTCGCGTACACCGGCGACGACGAGCGTTTCGAATACATCTACAAATTCGTTTCCAGCCGCAAGATCAAGAGCGGATTGTCGAAGGCCGCACGCACCCACAACCTGGGCATCCTCGACGAGGGCACGCTGTATGTGGCCACCTTCACCGGCAACGACCCTGCCGCCATCGACGGTTCGGGACGGCTGCCCCAGTCGGGTAAGTTCGCCGGCAAGGGCACCTGGAAACCGTTGCTCACCACCAACTCCGACGGGTCGGCGCGTTCCCATGTCGACGGCATGACCCCGGCCGAGGTCGCCGTGTTCACACGGGCCGCCGCCGACAAAGTCGGCGCGACCAAGATGGACCGTCCCGAGGACATCGAGCCGAACCCGGTGACCGGCAAGGTGTACTGCGCGCTGACCAACAACAGCAAGCGTGGCACCGAGGGCAAAGCGGCGACCGACGAACCCAACCCGCGCGTGGAGAACAAGAACGGTCAGGTCATCGAGCTGACCGACAACCACGCAGGCACCGACATGACCTGGGAACTACTGCTAGTCTGCGGCGATCCGGCAGCCGCCGACACCTACTACGGCGGTTTCGACAAGGCCCAGGTCAGCCCGATCTCCTGCCCGGACAACGTCGCCTTCGATCCGCACGGAAACTTGTGGATCTCCACCGACGGCAACGCCCTGAAGAGTAATGACGGCCTGTTCGCGGTGGCCCTCGACGGCGAGCGGCGCGGCGAGACCAAGCAGTTCCTCACCGTGCCGAAGGGCGCGGAGACCTGCGGCCCGATCATCGGCGCCGACCGGGTCATCGTCTGCGTGCAGCATCCCGGAGAACTCGACGACCATTCCGCCGACAACCCGGCGTCACATTGGCCAGACGGCGGATCGTCGCAGCCGCGACCGTCCGTGGTCGCGGTCTGGCGTGACGGTGGCGCGGTCGGCGTCTGATGCGAGTAGGTCGCTGCGCGGGATTCGCGTAGCCGGATACTCGTGTTCCTCGGGCCGGATATCGGAATCCTCGAAGTCGGTCGGCACTTCGCCGGCCGCCCGCTCGAAGGAGATCCGCATACACCGCGGACCCGTCCAGGGCACCTTCGACGACGCGACGAACGGAGTTTTCGACTCCTGACGTCGCTGCCGGCCGATGGCGACGCCGTACCCCGCGCGGCGTCGCCATCGTGCGTCTTGGCCACACCGTCACGCCGAGTACCAGCCGATCGTCATTCCGCGGGTTTACGCCCGACGACGAAGTAGGCGATCGGGCCGAAGTAGTTCACGAAACTGAGTGCGGTCCACAGCGGCTTGGGTCCGTTGACCTGGGCCGCCGGCCGTCGTTTGAGGTCGCGCAGCGCGGCCGCCTGCAGCGCGAACTGCACGATGGCGCCGACGATGATCAGCGCGCGGGAACGGGGCGGCAACTCGGAGAACTTCTTCTTTCGGCTCATACGTTCCGACGGTAGCCATCGCGTCCCGGCCAGGAGTCGGGCACACACCGCTGTCTGACATGTCACAGCCGTCCGACTATTATTTCGTATCCCTAAGTATTAGGCTTACGAATGTGTCTGACACCGAGGTATCCGAGATCGCCGCAGCGCTGCGCCCGTCGCTGACGCGCCTGTACCTGGCGTTACGCCGGCACACCCCCATCAGCGAGTACACCGCAGCCCAGGCCTCGGCCCTGACCGTGCTGGTCGACCACGGCCCGATGCGAATGGGCGAGCTGGCCGAACGCGAATCCATCCGGATGCCCACCGCGACCGCACTGGTCGACGGACTCACGCGTAACGGCCTGGTCGAACGCCGCCCCGATCCCGCCGACCGGCGCGCCGTCGTCGTCGCCCTCACCGCCCACGGGAGCAAAGTCCTCGACCGGGTCCGCGGCGAACGCGACAGCATCCTGACCTCGGCCCTGAGCCGCCTCACCGATGAACAGCTGGCCGCCATCGCGGCGGCCACCCCGGCACTGCACGCGCTGCGCGAGGTGTTCGACCACCCGGAGGACCGGGTCGGTATCCAGCCCGATACCGACTCCCCGTGACCGGCACCGCATCGTCCCCGCACATCACCCGCTCCGAACTCAAGGGAATACCGATGACCCTCACCGAGAATCAGTCGGCGGCCGCTGTCGCCGATCACCACGAACCGTCACTGCTGGAGGCTTTCCGGCAACAGCCGCGCACCGTGTGGGTCACCGCCTTCGCCGCGGTCATCGCCTTCATGGGCATCGGCCTGGTGGACCCGATCCTCAACAGCATCGCCGAGGCCCTCGACGCCCCGCCGTCGAAGCTGACCCTGCTGTTCGGCGTCTACGTCGGCATCCAGTGTGTCGCCATGCTCCTGACCGGTTGGGCCGCATACCGTTTCGGCCCGAAACGCACGCTGACCACCGGCCTCGTGCTGATCATCGTCGCGGCAGGCATCTCCTCCCTCGCCGACAGCATCGACCAGCTGATCGCCTACCGCGTGCTGTGGGGACTGGGCAACGCCCTGTTCATCGCCACCGCTCTGGCCTTCATCGTCTCGGCCGCCAAAGGCAGCCAGCATGGCGCCATCATGCTCTACGAGGCCGCACTCGGTGTCGGCCTGGCCGTCGGACCGCTGTTGGGGGCACTACTCGGTGAATGGAGCTGGCGAGCTCCGTTCGGCGGTACCGCGATCCTGATGCTCATCGGCGCGATCCTGTGTGCGGTGATGCTGCCCGCCGACGCGCCACACACCGAACGTGTTCCGGTCCGGATCATCGATCCGCTCAAGGCACTGCGCAACCGCACCCTGCTGATCACCGGCATCGGCTCCGCCTTCTACACCGGCGCATTGTTCACCGTCATCGCCTGGGCGCCGATCGCCATGGGACTGCGGCCCATCTACGCGGGCATGGTCTTCTTCGGCTGGGGTCTGCTGACCGCACTCGCCGGCGTCTTCATCGCGCCCGGGCTGGCCCGGATCGTCGGGCAGAAGGGTGGCGTCCTGATCGCCATCACGGCCTACGGACTGGTCATGGCGCTGGCCGCGGTCGGCACCATGACCGACACGGTGTGGCTGATCGGCCTGGCCGTCATCCTCTCCGGCCTGCCGTCCGGCGTGCTGAACACCCTGTTCACCGGTGTCGCGATGTCGGCGGGTGACGGTTCGACGCCACGCTCGGTGTCCAGCGCCGGCTACAGCTTCCTGCGCTGGATGGGCGCGGCTATCGCCGCCGTGCTGGTCGCCCATCTCGCCGAGTGGTTCGGCTCGCACACCGCACCGTGGTGGTTCGCCACCGCGTACTGCGTCGTCGCCGTCGCGGTCGTGTCGCTGGTCCGCAATCCGGCCGCCGACGCGCACGCCGTCGACGAAGACGCCGCACTCATCGGCGCCGAGGAGTACTGATCGGTCCGTCGAGACACTTCCGAGCGACGGCGGAGGGTCTCGACGGGACGTCAGACCGCGGAATCCGGGAACGCGATGACGGACAGGAAACGGATCGGCAGCTCCACCAGTTCGACCGGACCGTGCGCACCCTCACCGTCGAGTTGCAGCGAGTCACCCGGGTTCATCCGATAGACCGAACGACTGTGCGCGTAGTCCATGACCCCGTCGATCATGTAGATGAACTCGGTGCCCGGATGCTGGAACAGCGGCTGCGCCAACGACTTCTCAGTCAACGTGACCATCAGACATTCCAGCCGCTTGTGTTCGCCGCGCAACGAACCGAGCAACTCGTACTCGTGGCCGTCGCGTGAACCCTCGCGGATGATCTGCGACCCTTCGCCCGCTTTGACGAAGACCGCCGACCGTTCCACATCGGCCCCGCGGAACAGTGAGGTGACCGATACGTCGAAGGCGGACGCCAGCCTCGACAGCGTCGACAGGCTGCACGAGGTCTGCGCGTTCTCGATCTTGGAGAGCATCGCCTTGGAGATACCCACCTTCGCGGCCATATCCCCGACCGACAGCCCCGATTGGCGCCGTAGTCGTCGTACGTTGTCCGCGATCGCGCTTTCGAGTTCGATCTCCTCGACCGGCTGGTCGACGAGCCGGTCGCGCGCTGTTCCGGACTGGTTCCGGATGAGAGGGTCCTCCGCCACCCCGCCAGCATAGGCAGCACCCTCACCCACTGCTCTGAGACACACGTCGCTTCCCCCTTTCACACCCTGTCGGTCCGCGCGGCTACATGTTCACCCGATCAGCGCATCTCCCCCGCCCCGACGTAGGGGTACGGGGTCTTGAGCAGGTCACCGTCGGCGAATCGGCCGAACCGGAAGTCCGTCTCCGGGATCCGCGGGTCACTGCTGCGACCGTCGACGACGAGGTCGGCGATCAGACCGCCGACCGCGGGCGAGATCTTGAATCCGTGACCGCTGAATCCGGCCGCGATGACAAGATTCTCCAACGGGCCGCGCGAGATGATCGGATTCCAGTCCGGGGTGACGTCGTAACAACCCGCGTAGCTGGCGGTGATCGCCGCCTCGGTGAGGTCGGGAAATCGGGTGCCCACCTTGTCGACGGTCAGGTCCACGAAGGCCTCGTCGGCCCGGTTCAGGTAGTTGTCCGGATCGGCGATCTCCAGTTCCGCGAGATCACTGTTGCCGAACAGGATCTCGCCGCGGACGTCGGGCCGGACGTACTGCAGCGACACCAGATCCGAGAACACCGGCACCGCGCCGAGATCGACGCCGGGGTCGATCATCACGATCTGCTCGCGATGCACCCGGATGGGTACGTCGACGCCGTGCTGAGCCAGCAGCGGGGCGGTCCACACCCCGGTCGCCACGACCACGGTATCGGCGAAAACACTACTGCCGTCGGCCAATCGCGCGCCGAGGACCCGATCGCCCTCGACGATCAGCTCGGTGACGGCGGTGCCCTGCCGGATCTTCACCCCGGCGGCCCGGGCGGAGGCGGCGAAGGCCTGTGCGGTCTGGTAGGCGTCGCCGTAGCCGCCGCGCTCCTCCCAGCCGAAGGCGGCGAACGGTTCGAGGTCGGCGGCCGGCCACAGACGGGCCACCTCGTCGGCGTCCATCTCCTCGGTCTGCACCCCGACGGCACGTTGGGCGGCGAGGCTCTTCCGGAGGCTGTCGACATTGGCCGGCCCGACACCGACGACGTAGCCGGTCTGCCGGAACCCGATGTCGGTGCCGAAGATCTCCTCGGCCTTCTCGAAGACCTCCAGACCCACCGTCGCCATGGCGGCCAGCGAACTGACGCCGTAATGGCAGCGCACGATACCCGACGACTTGCCGGTCATCCCACCGCCGACGGTGTCCCGTTCGCAGACGATGACGTCGCTGATGCCACGCAGACTGAGCGCCCAGGCCGCGGCGACACCTTCGAGTCCGCCGCCGACGATGAGGACCGAGGCACGGTCGGCGGGGCTCACCGTCCGCTCCCCGGGATCCACGAGGTGCCTGCCATCGGGACGCGGGCCATCGCCGCAGCCTCGATCGAGATCGCCACCAGGTCTTCGGGTTCGAGATGCTGGAGATGAGCCTTGCCGCAGGCACGGGCGATGGTCTGCGCCTCCATGGTCATCACGCGCAGGAAGTTCGCGAGACGACGGCCACCGTCGATGGGATCGAAACGCGCGGACAGTTCCGGGTCCTGGGTGGTGATACCGGCCGGATCGCGACCGTCCTGGAAGTCGTCGTAGTAGCCCGCGGCCGATCCGAGTTTGGCGTATTCGTCGGCGTAGCGAGGATCGTTGTCGCCCAACGCGATCAGCGCGGCCGTTCCGATCGCGACCGCATCGGCGCCGAGTGCCATCGCCTTGGCGACGTCGGCGCCGTTGCGGATGCCGCCGGAGACGATCAACTGCACAGTGTCCTTCCCCGCACCGCAACCACGGTGAACACCCAACTCCTGCAGGGCCTGGACCGCCTGCGGGATGGCCGCGAGGGTCGGGATGCCGACGTGTTCGATGAACACCTCCTGGGTGGCGGCGGTGCCACCCTGCATGCCGTCGACGACCACCACGTCGGCTCCCGAATGCACGGCGAGCTTGACGTCGTAGTAGGTGCGGCTCGCGCCGACCTTGACGTAGATGGGCTTCTCCCAGTCGGTGATCTCCCGCAGTTCGTTGATCTTGATCGCGAGGTCGTCGGGCCCGGTCCAGTCCGGGTGGCGGCAGGCGCTGCGCTGATCGATGCCCTGCGGCAGGGTGCGCATCGCGGCGACACGTTCGGAGATCTTCTGCCCCAGCAACATTCCGCCGCCGCCCGGTTTTGCCCCCTGCCCCAGCACCACCTCGATCGCGTCGGCCTTGCGCAGGTCGTCGGGGTTCATTCCGTACCGCGACGGGAGATACTGGTAGACAAGGTTCTTCGACTGTCCGCGCTCTTCCGGCGTCATACCGCCGTCGCCGGTGGTCGTCGACGTGCCGACCTCCGAAGCGCCGCGACCGAGCGCCTCCTTCGCCCCCGCCGACAACGCGCCGAAGCTCATACCCGCGATGGTGACCGGGGTGTCAAGTTGCAACGGGAACTTCGCATTCCGGGCGCCCAGGGTGACCTCGGTCCCGCAGCGTTCCCGGTAGCCCTCCAGCGGATACCGGGACATCGACGCACCAAGGAAGAGCAGGTCGTCGAAGTGCGGCAGCTTGCGCTTGGCTCCCCACCCGCGGATGTCGTAGACGCCGGTGTCGGCGGCCTTCTGGATGGCGGCGATGGTGGTGCGGTCAAAGGTGGCGGACTCACGCAGTCCGCGCTGCTCGACGCCGAGGTGATCGGTGCTCATCGTGGTGTCCTTCCGTTCAGGGGATTCGGGTCAGTAGGCGGCGGAGTTGTCCACGTGGAAGTGGTAGAGCTCGCGTGCCGACCCATAGCGGGTGTAGGTGGACGGGTCGTCGTCGACGAAGCCTGCGGCCTTGAGCAGACCAGCCAGTTCGTCGAGATGTTCGGCGCGCATCGGTTTGGCGACGCAGTCGGCGCCCAGGGAAGCGACATCGCCGCGCACGTAGAGTCGGGTCTCGTAGATCGAATCGCCGAGTCCGTGTCCGGCATCACCCCGGATGACCATGCGGCCGGCCTGGGCCATGAAGGCGCTGCTGTGGCCGACGTTGCCGCCGACGACGATGTCGACACCCTTCATCGAGATGCCGCAGCGGGCGGCCGCATCACCCTCGATGACGAGCAGCCCACCGTGGGCGGTGGCCCCGGCCGACTGGGACGCATTGCCCTTGACCACCACGGTGCCACTCATCATGTTCTCGGCGACGCCGGTGCCCGCGCTTCCGTTGATGGTCACCTCGGCCTGCTGGTTCATCCCGGCCGCGTAGTAGCCGACATGCCCGTTGATAGTGATCTTCACCGGTGCGTTCACCCCGGCGGCGACGCTGTGGGCACCGGCCGGATTGTCGATGACGATCTCGCCGGAGATATCGCCATGCAGAGCCGAATTCATCTCCCGCAGCGCGGTATTCGCCAGGTCGAAGTGCATCTGCGCTACCCCGTTCGATTCGGTTTCGGTCATCTCGGTCAGTGATCGGGTATCGGTCAGCGTGTCCACGCGTACACCACCTCGGGTTCGGGTTCCCAGATCCGGGCGTCGGCGACGCCGGGCAGATGCGCCAGGGCGCGGTACTCGCTGGCCATGGCCACCCAGTCGGGGGTCTCGGCGATGACCGCAGGCTTACAGGCGATCGCATCGCGGACCACCGCGAACGAGTCACGGTTGGAGACGACCAGCGTGTAGAAGCCGTCGAAGGTGGCGCACACCTCCTTGAGTGCGGTCTCCACGTCCTTGCCGTTGGCCAGTTCGCGCGCGACGAAACGGGCACCCACCTCGGTGTCGTTCTCGCTGTCGAAGACGATGCCGTCGGCCTGGAGTTCGCGGCGGATGGTGGCGTGATTGGCGAAGGAGCCGTTGTGCACCAGGCACTGTTGGGGACCGACTGCGTACGGGTGGGCCCCGGACGGGGTGACCGCCGATTCGGTGGCCATCCGGGTGTGTCCCACTCCCTGCCAGCCCGCCGCCTGCTCGAGCCCCCAGGAGCTCGCCAGATCACGCGGGGTGCCAACACCTTTGAGGACGGTGAGGTCGTTACCGAAACCCGCCACGAGTACCTCGGGGTAGACCGAGCGCGCCGCGGCCAGCAGCGTCTCCGAGTCCAGCGCCGCCGACAGCACCAGGGTCGCGTCGACCATCTGCGCGGTCACCTCGGAACCCGCTGCGTCGCTGATCGCGGTGGCTACCGCGACCGGGTCGAGATCGGCCGTCAGCAGGGTGACACAGCCGTGCCCGGCGGGAACCCAGCCGGGGTTGCCATAGACGGCGATGCCGGCCGAATCGGCGCCGCGGTCCTGCATCTCGCCGAGCATGCCGCTCAGCAACTCGCCGAGACGGGGATAGAGATCGGGGTTGCGCAGATGCAACCCGACGATTCCACACATGGTGATTGCCTTTCTCTTGCAGTCGAAATGGTCAGAAGGCCGTCAGATACTTGTCGATCTCCCACGGCGTGACAGCCGCGTGCCAGGAGAAGAACTCCTCCCGCTTGAGACCGGAGAAGTACTGTGCGACCGTCTGTTTGCCCTCGGGCCAGTCGGTGGGCAGCGCTGCGTCGAGTACGCCGGTCACGACCGGATCGGCCTCGAATGCCTCGACCGCGTGCAGCAGGGTCAACGGGAGCGCACCGATGTGAGCCGGGCAGGAGCCGAGCGTCCCGGGATCGAGACTGCGCTTGATGCCGTCCAGTCCCGCGCCCAGCGCGGCGGCGACCGCCAGATACGGGTTGGCCGAACCGTCACCACCGCGCAGTTCCGCACGCTGATCGTCGGGGATCCGCACGTAGTGGGTGCGATCGTTGCCGCCGTACGTAGGCAGCCGTGGCGCCCAGGAGGCACCCGACCGGGTGGCGGTGGCTCCGGTTCGCTTGTACGAGTTGACCGTCGGCGCCATCACCGCCTGCAGCGCACCGGCGTGTTCGAGGATGCCGCCGACGAAGCCGTACGCGGTCGGCGACAGGTCGAGTCCACGGGCGTCCTCACCGGCCGTCCCGGGGAAGACCGGGGTGCCCGCCGAGGTCAGCGACATGTGCAGATGCAGACCGGATCCGGTCCGCTCGGCGAACGGTTTGGGCATGAAGGAGGCGATCATCCCGCGTTCGGCGGCGATCGTCGAGATGAGGTAGCGCAGCGTGATGACCCGATCGGCGGTGGTCAGCGCGTCGGAGTAGGCGAAGTTCTGCTCGAACTGTCCGTTGCCGTCCTCGTGGTCGTTGGCGTAGTTGGCCCAACCGAGTTCGTTCATCGCGGTGGACACCGCGGTGAGGTGTTCGTACATGCGGGTCAGGCCGTGGACGTCATAACAGGGCTGGTCCGCGGCGTCGGCGTCGTCGGCGATCGACAACCCACCGTCGGCGCCCCGCTTGACCAGGAAGTACTCGACTTCGGCGCCCACCCACGGCTCGAAGCCGGCGTCGGAGGCAGCGGCGATCATCGATCGCAGAATGTTGCGCGGCGCGAAAGGCCACGGCTTGCCCTCGACGTGAGGGTCGCAGTGCACGATCGCCAGGCCTTCTTTGATGAAGGGAACCGGAAGGAACGAAGCCGGATCCGGGACCGCCACGAGATCAGGGTCCCGCGGTTCCTGGCCGATGGCCCCTACCGCGTAGCCGGCGAAACCAACTCCGTCGGTGGCCAATTCGTCGACGGCCTCGACCGGGACCAGCTTGGCGCACGGCTTGCCGCGCAGGTCGACGAACATGGCCAGGATGAACTTCGTGCCATTCGCCGCACAGAGTTCGGCGAGGTCTGTGGACTTCTCGGGGGAATCACTCATGGCGGGCTCCATGTGGTTGGGTGATGCGATTCGGGGCAGTAGCGTCGGGGGTAGACATCCGGCCCACGATCGGCGTGGCCACTGGTCGCGGTGCCACCGCCGGTGTTTACTGTTGTGAGCTTTTGTCTACTAATAGTAGACATGGCCTCTGTTTCCGCGCTGTTAAGCAATGGTGAGATGCCGGTTTCGATTGCCCCACCCCTGGAGCCAGCGCCCCACCGGCATCAATCCACCCACACGAGCGACGACGGGGACCCACCTCGCCGGTGGGTCCCCGTCGTCATCATGGTGATACGGCCTGCGCTCGATTCATCGCGGCGGGACCGGTGCCACAGCTTCCTTCTGCGCCGTACGGGGTTCCGCGAGTTGGCGTTCCACCGCTTCGGCGGCACGAGCGGGCGACATCCCGGACAGACCGGCGTGGCCGACACTCGCGGCCGGGATCTCGTACGCGGTCTCGGCGTGCAGCACCGGGTCGAGTCCGGTGATCTCGGTTTCCTCGTCCACGCGCAGCCCCATCGTCTTGTCGATCGCCTTGGCGATCAGCCAGGTGACCACGAAGGAGTAGGTGCAGGTGATGACGATGCCCGCGAGTTCACGCCACAGGATCGCGATGTCGCCGCCGAAGAGGATGCCCTGCACACCAGCCGGGGCCGATTCCGCGGCGAACAACACGATGCACAGCGTGCCGACGATTCCGCCGACACCGTGGACGGCGAACGCGTCGAGCGTGTCGTCGACCTTGAGCTTGGACTTGAAGCTGAGCAGTAGGGCGACGACCGCCGCGGCCAGGATGCCGACCATGAGCGCACCCAGCGGGGTCATGGTGTTGGCCGACGGGGTGATGCCGACGAGACCCGCCACCGCACCGGTGATCAGTCCGAGCGAGGTGACGTGACCTTCCCGCCAGCGTTCGATGACGCAGAAGCCGATCATGCCCGAACAGCCGGCGAGCAGCGTGTTCAAGATGACGACCTGGGTCAGGAAGCTGGCGCCGAGCGCGCAACTGCCGTTGAACCCGAACCAGCCGAACCACAGGATGCCACCGCCGAGCAGGGCCATCGGCACGTTGTTCGGACGCTCCATGCGCCGACGGCGGGCTCCGAGGGCGACCGCCAGCGCGAGCGCCGCGACACCGGAGTTCATATGCACCGCGGTACCGCCGGCGTAATCGTGGATCTTGATGTCGTTGACCAGGAATCCGCCCTCGTAGCCATCGGCGTCGACGGCGAACACCGAGTGCGCGACCGGGAAGTAGACCAGGGTCAACCAGATCGGTGCGAACACCAGCCAGGCGGTGAACTTCATCCGTCCGGCGGCACCGCTGGCCACGATGGCGATCGTGATGGCCGCGAACAGGATGAACCACGCAGTGAAATACAGGGTCTGCGTGGTGCCCGACCCGTCGTCGGCCATGAAGTCGTTCATGCCGAGATAGTCCACCGGGTTGCCGATGATCCCCCAGCCGCCCACCGTGGGCCCGGACACCAGTCCATAGCCGAAGAGCACGTACAGGACTGCGGTGATGCCGAGGGTGCTGAGCACCATCGTCATCACATTCAGCACATTGCGAGACCCGACCATGCCGCCGTAGAAGAAGGCCAGGCCCGGAAACATGAGTAGGACGAAGACGAATGCCGCGAGCATCCACGCCAGGTCGGCGTTCGCAGCGATGACCGGTTCCATGATTGCGGTCCCCATTTCTTTCGCAGAGCGGTGAGCGATTGGTGGCGGCCGGGCGTCATTGCCCGCGGAGGTAGGCGACGACATTGTCGCGATAGTCGAGAAAACCCTTGTAAGCAGCGATATCCGGATCCAGTGCCTCGATCACGGTGGCCAGCTGCGCAGCCCATTCCGGTACTCGCCGAACGTCCTCCAGCGATGCCATGAACGTACGGATGTTGAAGGTAACAGCTCCCGAGGCCGGCAGCCGGATGAAGTGTTCGAGCTCGATCCGCAGCCGCGCACGTCCGTAGTCACCGTCGGCGACCATGCGGGCGATGTCTCCCGACCATTCCGGGAGGGTTTCGAGGCTGACGTCGAGTTTGTGCGAATCCGACGCGGAGAGAGTCCAATTCACCCGCCGGTACACCTGATCGGGCGCCAGCCTGCGCAGGAACTGTTCAGCCCGGGCGACCACACCGTCGCGGATCAGCCCGGGGACCGGAGCGTGAATCTCGTACATGTCCATGCCGACGTCGAAGGCCACCGACCAGGCCGCGGCGAAGGTCACCACACCGGCGTCGAAGTAGAGCCTGCCGTCTCGTTCGACGACGAGTAGCAGATCGTCGGGGACCTCGCGGGCCAGGAACTCCAGCGGCCCACCCGGCAGCGACGCCGAATCGCCGACGGTGAACTCCTGGTCGGTACCCAGAAGGTCATTGCGCCAACGGAATCGGCGATCGCCGAACTCGTCGAGATGCATCACGTCGGGGTAGTCGCAGGACAGGTCGCGCAAGTAGTACAGCAGCAGATCCCAGCAGGCGACCTCCATACCGGGCCGGACCCGAACCCGGGACGGGTCGGCATCGAGGACCCGACGACGTTCGGCCATGTACAGCGGATACTCCGCACCACCGAGGTCGACGAGATGGCCGCCCCACTCCCCCGCCCGGGTGCTGCGCGCCATGCGCGCGGGTTCGACATTCACCGAGTAGTCGAAGACCGCGAGGTCGTCGGGGAAGGGCCACGGCAGATTCGCCAGATGGTCGACCGGCGCACTCAGCCGGGACATCGCCGCCGGGGTTGGGTGGTCGGGGGTCACCGGGATGACGGTCACATGATCTGGTGCGAGAGTCACAGATCCACCTCGATATCCACGCCGCGCGAGACGCAGCACAACATGCTGTTCCCGGCGGCTCGTTCCGCTTCGGTCAAAACGAAGTCGCGATGGGTGATCGTCCCCGACCGGACCGGGATACGACATTCACCGCACACTCCCTGGCGGCACAGATTCGGCACGGCCACACCATGATCGGCGAGCGCCTGCAGAAGCGAGACGCCCGCGGGGACCTCAACCTTGGCCCCTGTCGACGACACGGTCGCCGTGAACGGATCACCCGGATCGGGTTCCGGCGCGGTGAAGCGCTCCAGATGCACACGCGCAGCGGGCCAGCCAGCCTCGGATGCGAGCGCTTGGTAGGCGTCGAGCAGCGGCGCCGGGCCGCAGGCATATGCGTGCGTACCCAGCGGCTGACAGGCCAGACGCTCGATGAGTGTCTCCACCGTCGCGTCGACGCGGTGGGTCTCGTGCAGCGTGATGCCCGGGCACCGCGCCAGCGCGCGCAAGTCGTCGAGGTGGGCGGCATGACCGGGGCGGTAGGAGTACACGACGTCGGCGCACCCACCGTCGCGGGCGATCGCCCTGGCGTGCGAGAGCACCGGCGTCACCCCGATGCCACCGGCCACCAGCAGGGCGTTCCGTTGGTCCAGGACGGGCGCGAACATCGAGCGCGGACCCTCGACGTCGACGAGGTCACCAGTACTCACGTTGTCGTGCAACCAATCCGATCCACCGCCGGCTCCGCGGCGCAACACCGAGATGTCGTAGGAGGTCGGCAACAGGCCGTCGCCGGTCAACGAATACGCATTGCGGCGCACGCCGTCGGCTCCGGTGGAGACGATGAGATGACTCCCGGGCTGATACGGGGTCGGCGGGGTTCCGTCGGCGGGCACGAAGCGGAAGTGACTGATCTCGGCGGTGAGCGCATCGACCGCGACGACCCGCATCGGACGGGTCGCGGTCGCGTAACCGCCGTGCAGGTGAGCGCCGAGCACCGCGGTCATGACGTGCTCCGCTCCACCGGCGGCACGTCGGACTGGGAGGCCAGAAAGCTGCCACGCACCGCCGAGTGGTGCGCATGGATTTCGACGTTCCGATCGCACTCCGGGCAGACGACGACGTCCCCCGGCCCGGCGACGACCCGACTCGTCTGGTGGCAGTGCGCACAGTACATCGGCAGATCGCTGGTGTCGGTCACGTATGCGGAGAGTTCGTCGGCGATCGCACCCGCCGCACGGGCGGCGGTCAGCGCGACCAGCACGTCGAACTGCCCGCCGACGACCAGAATTCTACTGCCCGTGCGCTTTTCGTGAAGCACCTGATCGAGCGTGTGGCGGTCGGCGTCGGTATCCAGCGAATCGAGGACGAGCAATCGGGTGGGCGCCGCGGCCTCGGCGGCCTTCACCCACGTCGCCGCGACGTGTCCGGTCTCCGCGTCGCCGCCGATCGCGACGATCAGGAAACCTGCTCCGGCGGTGTCGATCTCTGCGGGGCGGGTAGGCCACGCCGGCACTCCCGGCTGCGGGGTCGGTGCCGCGGCGCGCAACCAGGCGGCGGCACGATCCTTGTACTTGATGATGCCCTTGTAATCGGCCATATCCGCGGGGAGGTCGGAAAGCACCTCTGCGGTCCGGCGCCGCCACATATCGACGGTGGCCAGCCGGTCCAGCGGCAGCATGTAGGTGCGGATGAGGAACATCACCGCCCCCGAATCGGGAAGTCGGATCAGATGCTGCACCTCGACGCGGAGATGCACCAGCCGCCCGAACTCGTCGTCGCCGACATGCTGGATCATCTCCCGATCCGGACCCCACTCGGGATAGCCCTCGGTCGACACGTCCAGTCGGCGGCCGATCGTCAGGGTCCAGTTGGTCCGACGGTAGGGGCGGTGCGGTTCGAGACGTTTGAGGAATTCATGTGCCCGGGTGATGACGCCAAGCTTGCGGACTCGCGGCACCGGGCCGTGGATCTCCAGAAAGCTCATACCGACGTCGAAGCCGAAGCTCCAGTCGGCGGCGAAGGTGATCACGCCGGCATCGACGAAGAGCTGGTCGGCCCGCTGATCGAGCAGTGCGACGTCCTCCTGCACCTGACCGGTGATGTAGCGCAGCGGCTCGTCGGGCAGCGTCGCCGGATCACCGTAGCGGAACCACTGCTCGACGCCGAGCAGGTCGTTGCTCCACAGCCAGGTGTCGGGTTCCAGTGCGGTCAACCGCATCTGATCCGGATAGGCGACGGCCAGCTCCCGCATCAACGTGAGCATCGCGTCCCACGCGGCCGGGACCATATGTGGCAGAACCGCGTGCCGGGTCGGATCGGAGGCGAGTACGGCGGCACGTTCGGCCAGTTCACGGTGATACTCGGCGTCGACGTCGACGAGAGCCCGACCCCAGTGTCCCGCAGCGGTGCCGACCGCGGACCCGGCCGGCTCGACATTGGTGGAGTAGCGGTAGCTGTCGGCGGGAAACGGGAACGGGAATCCCGCAACGAGTTCTGCGAGATCGTCCTGATGAGGATGAGTGGGCAGGATCGTGGTCACAGGGGAACCTCCAGGATGTCGCCGTCGGCGGCGCGGGAGACGCACGGCATGACCGCATCGGCAGCAGTCTTCTCCGTGTCGGACAGGTACAGATCACGATGGATCGCAGTGCCGCCGGACAGCGGAATACGGCACTCTCCGCAGACGCCCTGGCGGCAGAGGTTGGGAATACTGACACCGTCGGCTTCGAGGGCGTCGAGCATGCTGACCCCGGACGGCACCGCTACGGTGCGGTCGGATTCGGTGAGCCGCACCAGAAATGGATCACCCGGATCGAGTGCGTCGATACCGAAACGTTCCGAGTGCACTCGCGAGGCAGGCCAGCCGGACGCCTGCGCGGATTCGCAGACGTGGTCAATGAGCGCGGCCGGACCGCACACATACAGGTGGGTACCGATGGGCTGTTCGCGCAGCACCACCTGTAACCTCTCCATGAATGCAGCTCTGGCGGTGAATACTTCGATGTTCCCACCGGATAATGCGGCCACTTCGTCGACGTGTGCGGCGTCGTCGGGACGGTGCGTATAGAGCACCTGGACATTCCGTCCCCAGCGTCGCGCAGCGTGCAGATGGGACAGGATCGGCGTGATCCCGATCCCACCCGCGATGAGCAGGTGTTTGGCGGCTCGCGCCACCGGCGGGAACGCACTGCGCGGCGCCAGGACCCGCAGTTCGTCACCGAAGTCGAGTTCATCATGCAGCCAGCGAGAGCCGCCCGATCCGTCCGGTACCCGGAGTACCGAGATCTCGTACTCGCTCGGGTTGGTGCCGTCGCCGGTCAGGCTGTACGCATTGCGCCGGCCACCGGCTTCCACTACGAGATGACTTCCCGGAATGTAGGCGGGCAGTGGAGCACCGGACGGATCGGTCAAGGTCAGCGACCGAATGTTGCTTCCCGACTTGGCGATCCCGCAGACGACCAGTGTCAGGACACCGTCCGCAGCGATGGTGCGGCCACCGACGGCGGTGGATGCGGCGACGCTCACGTGGCTTCCTCCTTCTCGGTCGGGGCCGGACCAGCCGTCTCGGCATCGGACATGAAGCCGAGGTAGGAGCCGGTACGACGGGAGACATGATGATAGACAACAAGATTCCGAGCACAGCCGGCACAGGTGACGACGTCGTCGACACGCGCGGCCAGTCGGTTGATGGTGCGGCAGTGCGCACAGAAGACGTCGATGTTCCCGTCGTCGACGGGGTCGACCGCGAGTTCATCGTCCTCCACGCCCGCGCCGATCGCCGTCGCCCGCAGACGTAGACACGCCCCGGACGGCCCGGTGAGCATCACCCGCAGTCCGACGACTCCATCGAGCACAATTTTCCGTAGTTCGATTGCGACGCTGTCGATGTCGTCGGGGTGGGCGACCAGTTCCGTGACCGCGGCCGCCGCACCGATGGTCGAGGACCAGGCGCGCACCCGGGCACGTCCGGATTCCCCGATCCCGACCAGCACGTAGGCGGCGCCGGTCGGGTCGGGGGTCAGCGGCACACCACGCGCTGCGGCCATCGCCTCCGGGCGGGCCCACTCCGGAATGCTCGAATACGGGATCTGCGACTCCGGACCCGCTTCGGCACCGTTGATGACCGCTGTCATCGTCGCAGCCTCAGAGGAGCGTCGCGTCGCGCTGACCGGTATAGAAGGCCAGGGCGTAGCTCGGCGTACTGAAGTAGATCTTGGATCCCTTGGGGAAGAAGATGGCGTCCTTCGGCCGGGCGATGGTCTTCTGCCCGGTTTCCTTGTTCTCCAACAGGAATTCGCCTTCGAGGACGACCTTCATCTCGTCGTACTCGTATTCGTAGTAGAGCGGGGCGTCGGTGTGGCGCAGTTCGAAGAACCCGCTACACATCGGCGATCCCGAGGGGTTCTCGTAGACGTCGCCGATGCGGCCGTCGGTGCCGGGGTACTCGGCATCGGGCATCTTCGGGAGGTCCTTCCAGGCGTCACTGGTGACGCGGAAACCGGTCTGTTCAGTACTCTCGACGGTCACGATGGAGCTCCTTCGCGGGTCAGCTCGCTCCGGTCGACGGGGGAATCGGGCGGAGCGAGACTGGGATGAATAGGTGAATCATGACAGTGGACTTCGTCCTCTGTTATGAAACTTGCCTCGTGTTTCCGCTGCGTGACACTCGCGTTTATTGATGAGAAATCTCGTCCACCACAGTGAGACGCCCGTCACATCTTCGGACATAACGGACATCGACGGCGGGCCGTGGCCGAGAGTAGGGACGCCGACAATCAGTCGAGCCAGTCGAGTACCGACGCCGCCGTCCAGCTCTGCTGCATACTGCCCAGCGGTTCACCGGTGAACGGTTCGTAGTACTCGGCGAAGGAACCGTCGGTCGCCTGCCGCAGCCCTTCGTCGCGTAATCGCGCGGACCGCTCGGTCCAGCCGCGGCGGGCGAACGCCCAGCTGAACAGCCACGTCATGACCGGCCACACCGGTCCGCGCCAGTACTCACGTGGCCGGAAGTCCGCCGAGATCGGCGACGTCGAGGGTGGGACCGCGAACCGGAGGTCGGGGTGCCCGCAGAAGCGCGGACCGTCGAACAGCCGGAGCAACGCCCGTTCCCGCTCACGCGACAACCCGCCGCACAGCAACGGCGCGAACAACGCGATCGTCTCGGTGTTGATCCAGGCGTTCGCCCGCAGGTCGAAGTCGCGCGCCGCACCGTTGCGGTCGCCCGACGCCGACACCACGCCGGCACGGAACCGCTCGGCCCAGGCCCGCAGATCGCGGACGTCGGCACGCGGCTTGGAGTAGTCCTCGCCGATGGTTGCCAACACGTCGCAGGCCAGCGCGAAGATGGCGCTGACGAAAACGTCCTCGACGGCGAAATCCATCACTCGTGGCAGCACCGCGTCGTCGTAGTTGGCGCGTTTCATCTGCTCCACCAGCCACAGATAGCGGTCGTACTCGAGATCACTGGGCCGCATCGACAGGTCGGAGACGTGATCGAGGTCGGCGCGCTGATAGGGCGGCAGGTCGGCGCCGGGCGTCACATTGGCGTACGGACCGTCCCACCGCGGCGAGTTGTCCATCCCCGATTCCCACCCGTGAAAGATGGTGATTCGTCCGCGCCCGTTGGGATCTCGCGCATCCGCCAGCCAACGATGCCAGCGCACCAGGGCACCCCAGCGACGGTCGATGAACTCGTTGGCCACCGCCCGTGTGGTGCGGCCGTGACGGCGCGAGTGGTCGAGGATGCGTTGGACGGCGATCGCATGCACCGGCGGCTGGGTGATTCCCGATGTGTCGGGAAAGTCCGGAGCATTCTTCGCCAGCCGCGCACACTCCCAGCGCGCAGGTCCGGGAAAGTAGCCGTCGCGGCCGTTCGCGAAGACGATGTGCGGGATCATCCCGTTGTGCCATTGCGCCGACAGCAGGGTGTCCATCTCGATCACCGCACGCTCGACGCTGAGCGGGGCCAGCCCGACGGTCACGAACGCGGCATCCCAGCTCCACATGTGCGGATACAGCTTCGGTGCGGCACTGGTCATCGTGCCCAGGTCGTTGCCGCGCAGCAGGTAGGCGGCGCGCGCCGACAGCTGCGTAGGGGTGAATCCGTACCGTGCCACCGCTCGATTCTGCCCCGACTCGGTGCGGCGCGCTCGGTAGCTCATCCACGTCGACCTCGAAGGTAGGGTCGGGAGCGTGCCTACCGCTCTGATCACCGGGGCCAGCCGTGGCCTCGGCGCCGAAATCGCCCGCCAACTCGCGCCCACCCACGATCTGCTGCTGGGCGGTCGTCCGTCCCCGGAACTCGATCATCTGGCCACCGAACTCGACGGGGCCAGCACCTTCGCCGTCGAACTCACCGACTACGAGGAGGTCGAGGCGGCGGTCGAGGCGATCGGCGAACTCGATGTGCTGGTCCACAATGCCGGCGTCGGCAGCAGCCTTGAGCACGTCGCCGACACCCCGGTCGAGGAATGGCAGCACGTCCTCGGCGTCAATCTGATCGCGGTAGCGGAGCTGACGCGGCTGCTGATCCCCGCATTGCGTTCGGCGCAGGGGCACGTGGTCTTCATCAACTCCGGTGCCGGACGGAATGCCCGGGCGCGCTGGGCGCCCTATGCGGCAAGCAAATTCGGCCTGCGTGCGCTGGCCGACTCGCTCCGCGACGAAGAGCCGACGCTGCGGGTCACCTCGGTGTACCCCGGCCGCATCGACACCGACATGCAGCGTGAGCTCGTCGCCATCGAGGGCCGCGACTACGACGCCGCGCAGTTCCTGCGCCCGGAGACCGTCGCCGCGGCCGTCGTGCACGCGATCGCCACCCCCGCCGACGCGCATCCGCAGGACATCGTGCTGCGGCCGACCGGACGGGGCTGACCGAAGTGTTCGAGGACGTCAGCGCCTCGGATACCCGTCGGCGTCAGTCCGGGCTCCCCCAGACGATCTTGGCCTGACCCCCAACACAATTGGGAACCACCTCGATCGAACGCCGGACGGCCCCAACCGCACCGGTGGCCGCTCGGAAGACCGTCCCTTCGATACCCCGATCGCAGGCGATCAGCGCCGCGCCACCGCCGCCTACTCACGTGGTACCGGGGGTGCGCGGGGTGCCGACACCGTCGACGACTCCCGAGATTCCCTCGCCGACAACAACACCCGAGATATCGACCCCGGACGTACCGGAGGCACCTTCCGCGGAGTCACCCACGCCGGAGTCACCCGGCAACACTCCCGAGGCCCCCCAGGTCGACGAGCCGAGGGCGAGTGCACCGACCGAATCGCCGGCGTCGCCGTCTGGCGACACTCCAGCCGAATCGAGCGGTCCGCCGCCCGGGACCGCCGCACCGCACGAGCCTCCGGCGAGTACTCCGTCGGCCAACCCCGACACCACGCCATCGCATCCAGCCGAGCAGCCGACCAGCCGCACCGAGTCCCCAGCGGACGAGCCGGCTCCGGCGACAGCTCAACGCCCGGAAACCACACCCGACCCGGAAGCCACACCGGCAAGCCCGGTGTCCGGCACACCCGGACACACCGGGCCTACCGCATCGCCGTCGACACCGTCGACGCCATCACCGGCCACCCCCACACGCGGGCCGTCCGGCCCCGACCTACCGCCGGCGTCCACGCGTCCCGACGCATCCCAGCCACATCCCGCGCGGACCGAATCACCGCGCGCCACCCCCAGCTCGACGCCCGACCCCCCATGCTCCGGATGCCGATCGCACCGGACGGCCCACTGCGGCACGGCACGACTCCACATCCGATCCCGACCCCGAGCACAACCCCTTGGATCCGAACGGGAAGCACGAGACCCCGGAGGACAACCCGCGGTCGCCGCACCGCGACGAGCTGGATGACGACACCGACACCCGGCACGACGACCACGACGACCACGACGACCACGACGAGCATGCCCCGAACATCAACGGGGACCACGACACCAACGGGGACCACGACCAGTCCGATCGCGACGAGAGCCACGACGAAGATCACAACGCCGACGAGCCTCGCGACCGCAACAACGACAATGACGAGCGAGACGGCGACCGAGACGGCGACGAGGTCGATCCCGACAACACCTACGATCCGAACCGGCCGGTGCGCGAAACCGAATCCTCGAACCGGGAGTACACGGGCGGCCGAGGACTTCGAAGGCGGCACGTGGGCCGAGGAACCCGAGCCCGGGTGGTACCGCCGGATCGAGTGGGAACCCGGTGAACCACGAGATGAACCATGGGATATGGGGCATGTCCCGACAGCCAAGTACAGTGAATGGCACGACGATTATATGAACGGAGATATTTCCAAGGAACAATTCCTCGAATACTACCGAAACGAAGAAAACTATCGCGTTGAAGATTGGCTCAGAAACCGCTCGCATGATGACGAATAGATATTTCGAAATAGACTGAGAGAGGGTGTAATAGGTGACATTGTTAGGAAAGGCCCTCAGCGGGTCGTACGACGAATTCATGGCGGCCTACTCGAGCGAAGACGCCAATTTCAGATCGAAGAGCGGACGCACCCTCTTGACTGCCGCGGTCACGAACCCGGATATCGACAACCGTATCGCGATCACCATGCAGCTACTCGCCGACGGCGCAGACGCCAGCGCAATATCCCCTGCCGAAGAAACCACGGTCCTGCATGCGTTCTTCGGCAAACGCAACCACGACGGCGAACGTGAAGCACCCATGCTCGCCGCACTCCTCGATGCCGGCGCCGACATCAACCACGTCGCCAAGAAGTGGGGTCCCGTCCTCATGTTCTTCGTGCGCAACGAATTCGTTCGCGACCGCGAATCCGGGCCGTTCTATGACGTCATCTTCGCCCGCCCCGGCGTCGACTTCGACACTCCGATCGCCCGCAACAGCGAATACACGCTTCGCCGCCAGATCCTCGGATCAGACAAAGCCGTCCCAGCGCCCCTCCTGCGCCAATTCATGTTCGCCTACGAAGCCCCCGGCGGCATCGGCGATCCACGATCGGAGCAGTAACCATGGAGTTCATCCCCAAGGCCGGCGCCTGCCTGGCGACCACCAACGTCATGACCCAACGCGGACGCGTCCGCTGGATGCACCGCAGACCCTCCCAAGCCCCCGCCGACAACGGATGGCGCATCATGAGTGACATCGACACCAGCGAGTACCTCAACGACCAGTCGAATTGGCAGATCGTCGACTTCAACGACGTCTGCACCATCGAACCCGCCCTCATCAGCATCTGGGACTTCGCCGTCGGCTCGGACCTGCAGATCGTCGATGAGGGCAACGGCATGATTATCGTCGATACCCCCAGCGGCGAACAGATCCCACCCGAAAACTATTACGTGCCACCACAGAACCGAGCATGACCGGTGGTGAGTCCGGATAGTTTCGTCGACAATGCGGTTCGCCGTTTGACGATCTCGCATCAGGGCCGTACCCAACCGAGGAACACGAGCGTGCCTTTGGGCCGGTGCTGCATTATCTGGGGTTAGCGGAACGTGTGTACCATTGTTTCCGATAGGGCTGCTGGCTGATCACGGCCTAATCAGTTACACCCGGTACCCGGGGTGTTACCTATGGGGTCAAGTGGAGGCCGCCGCGTGACGAGGCGCCGCCGGTCGCGGTCCAGCGTGCGCTCGCTTCGCGGCGTTCAGCCACCTGCGGTCGATCCTCCCGACTGGTTGTTGCCGCAGATTCTGTCCTTGCTCGCGTGGGATCGCGAGTTGTGGGACGTAGATCCGCCCCCGGGCTGGACGGTGCTGGATTTGCCTGACGACACGAGGGGCTAATGTGCGTTTCCGACCGGATGGCGTGCGTGCGTGAACGCGCAAGTGTTAGTACTCGGGTTTACCGCGTTGTGGGACAACGCAATCTGAT
Organism: Gordonia heveisoli; assembly: GCF_030315745.1. Taxonomy (GTDB): domain Bacteria; phylum Actinomycetota; class Actinomycetes; order Mycobacteriales; family Mycobacteriaceae; genus Gordonia. The sequence goes on from NZ_JASXSH010000001.1 coordinate 283,474, forward strand.
TCAGGTCAGGCTCGTCTTGCGCATCAAGGCGACGCGCGGTACGTTTCCGTTCATCACTTCAGCAAAGTGGCCATTTAGTTGGGCACACGGATTGTGTTCGGGATCGGGGGATCAAGTTGAAGCGAGTCGGGATTGCGGCTGCGCTAGTGTCAGCCATTGCCTTGACGAACGGCATTGCCGCAGCATCGGCGGCGCCAACAGCGTTGGCCACCAAGTACGACAAGCTGGTGACCGACGATGGATGGAAGATCGAGCTGCGCGCGTCCGAGCTCACGGTGAATCCGATGAGCAATATCGCCAACAGCTTCGCTTCTCGTGAGGGCTGGGTGTCATCGCGGGTCGGTGTGCTCATCACCCCGGCCAACTCGCAGCGTCCGCCTTCGCAGCCGGTCAATACCGGTGTGCTGGAACAGTTTCTGCTGGTTGGTTGTCAGATCGACGTGTCTGATGGCGCGACCTTCGGACTGGGTTCCTCGTTCGGCCCGAACGCCAACGTCACGATCAGCGGTCAACCCGGCGCCTCGATCGGGGCGGAGCCCAGATATCGCCAACGATCTCGTCGAAGGTGATGCCGGGCCGGATCACTGAAATCTCGCTGGGCAAAAAGGAGTTGACCACGAACCGGGCATCCATTCGGGCCCGCCGGGTCCACGTCTCCGTCGACGGATGCGCCGGACCGACCACGGTGCGCACCGTCGTGCGGTTCTCCGCGTCCAGCCCAACCTCGGACGACACGCTCAATGTCTACTCGGCACGGATGTGGCTGTGATGCATGATAACGCGATACACGAGGCGAGTACCGGACCGAGCCCGAACCAACTACGGCTGTGGGCGCCTGCCCTTGTGGCACTCCTTACCATCTGCGTCGCCGTCGTCGCGGTCGTCACGCTGAGCAATACGACAACGGCGGGGGCCGAAACGCCGGCTGAACGCTGCGCCCGCGAAACCGCAGCGTACAACGCCGCGTGGAAACAGGCGTGGGTTGCCGCCCACCCGGGCAAGACCGTCAACGACGCACCCACGCCATACCCGCCCTACGTGTGTCACGACCCGCAGTCGACCACGCCGACCACCACGACGACACCGCCAACGATCGCCACACCGGGCACCACCAGCCCGACACCCGGGCCCGGACCCAACATCACCGGCCACCCACCCACCGACATCCCCTCACCGGGACCGTCACCGATCGTTCCCGTCCCAACCGTGCGGCCGAGCGTGACACCGGCCCCGGGCCCGCAGATGCACCGGGTGGACTTCGTGCCGCTGACATCGATCGTGGTGCGCATCCCGACGACGCTGGGGCAAGATATCGTGCTGCGCTACCGAGACCGCGTACCCGATGTCGGGATGCGCGCAGGCCGGTGGGGCGGGACGATCGACATCGAGATCACCCGCTACACCCCAAGCGCCCGTGCACGTTTCGAGTTCACCACGACCATTCCGGCGGGGACGAGATGGCAGCGGGTGGGATCAGCCATGGAACTGGTGACCGCCACCGGGCAACGCGCAGCACTGCTCACCAAGACCGGAGCATTCGACCTCACCAATTCGGGGCCGAACCTGGTCGGGACGTTCCGCGCCGCCGGCGGCAGACTGCCATCAGTCGCCGACATCATCGCCCCCGCCCGCCACAACGCCTGCGGTGCCGGGTACTGCGGTCCTCCGACCGTCGATGACCGCACCCTGCACACCGAGATCGTCGACCAAGCCCTCGCAAGGTGCCGTGCCGACCAACTCGGCCTCACACCAGGCCAGATTCAAGGGCTGCGACAACAGACTCTGTCGGGGCCTGACGGCATGGCCCAGCAGAACAGACTCGGCGCGTCACGCGAACAACTCGCCTCCCAGGGCTGCTCACAGATTCGCAGCACACTGGTCGACTACATGGTCCAGAACTTCCCACAACGATTCCGGGACACCACAACCCGATGTGAACCCGGAGAGAAGGGGCCCCGTTGTGAAGGCGTTGTCGCTGTGTGCCAACCCCAAGGAAACCCGCCGCCAAATGCCACGCAACAAGTCGGAACCTACGTTGACCAGGTCAATACACGTATCCCACCCGGCGGCTATCTGACACGGACCGAATCACCACGCGGATCTGACGACAGTCCAGGCCGCAAACTGGAACGAAAGAACCACCCGGAGTTGTATCCACCGGGCTCGAATATCGATGCCGGTCACGTGCCCGACCTCACATGGGCAGGCGCAACTCAGTACACGTTCATGCCGATGGACCGGTCCGTGAACCGCTCGATCGGCTGGCAGGCCACCAAATATCCCCCCGGCTATCGCGCCAGGCTCTTCGTCCGAGGAAAATGGGTGAACAGCAACTGCGTACCCGCACCGATATCTCTTCCAGGAAGATAGCGATGACAGACTGGCAGAACTTGATCGACGCGCAACTCGACATCCACCAAAAGCTCATCGACGCAGGGTATCCGTATGATCCGGCCGCACAGCACGCTCCGGCGTCGGAGGACCAGATCCGCGCAGCCGAGGATCGTCTGGGCACCCCGCTGACCGATCAGCACCGCGAACTGCTCCTGATCACCAACGGATGGACAGAACAGCACGGCTTCAACTCGCTCCTCTCCACCGAAGACCTCGGCGACGGCATCACACCACTCGGGACCGAACAGTTTCAATTCGAAACGTACCCAGAACCGGGAAGCTGGGCCCAACGGCTAATCAACCGAAACGCCGGGTGGGAACAATCAACGCCCAGCGGCGGCGGCGATGCCAGCCTCCCAGAAGGACTCGACGACTGGCGTTGGCTCTACCCGATTGCCGAAGGAGAGGACAGCACAGGCCAGGTCCTCGCCCACGCGGCATCATCGCGTAACGCCGTCCCATCCCAACGGATCTACTCGGACTGTGTCCAACCGAGACGAGGTTTCCCGGACCTCGCCGGCTACATCGCCTGGTGCATCGACGACGACCGTGCAACACTGAAACGTCTTGCGTCGCAAGGCCCGTGGTGGTGAGTGGCCAGACATGTCGGCCGGGCATCTTCCGCCGGGCCGCGACTTGTGTACCTTAGCCCGGAATCGGGCGCGCCTCGGGTACGCGAAACCCGGCTCACCAACTGTCCGGATGGCTGCCGGCCGCTTCCTCGGGCTACTGCCCCTGGACCACCGGCCTCGGCGCCGGTTGTTGCGTGTCGTCACCCAACAGCGTGTAGTTGGGGTGCGATGGGGGGATACCAGCACCAGATGAGTTGCGGAAGAATCTCAGCCGCGCCGACACATTCAAAGCGCCGACTTCAGCTGTTGTCGATGGGCTTCGAACAGGGCGGAGTACTCGTCAAATGTGAGTTTGTCCTGTTGGAAGGCGAACTCGATGTCGTCCCAGCTTCCGCGCACGTACGCATCAGTGGGCATGCCAGCGACCATGGGGACGTGACCGTTGGTGTAGGAGATCTTCCGCAACCGCTCCATCATGAGCGTGCTGTCGATCTCGCCAGCGTCACGCTGGTCGATTACGTCGAGCGGTGTCAGACTCAGCGGGTGCAGGTTCCCGTCGTGGGCGGCCTTGTCACTGGCCAGGGTGCGGCTGACGTCGGGTTCGGACACCCCGATCAGGCGAGCGATAAGCGTGCGTGGCAGACCAGCTAGCGCGGCGTCGACGATCACAATACGTTCCCGTCGGATGGCAAGCCTGCGACGCGCCGCAGCTTCACGCAGGGCTCGATCGAGGGCGTCACGTGAAAGATGGCGGGAGTCAGTCCAACTCGGTACCGTAACCACCTCCTATGCGAAGCGTATACCTCTGCTGCATTGGCTTGGATAGGGGCGATCCGCCGCACCCGCGAACGCCAGCGATTCTCGGTTGTAGCTAGGAAGGCGAGTTGTGGTGGCGGGTCGGTGTCGGGCAGAGTCGTCGGTGTCCCTGGTGGGGCGCTGCCCGCCGCATTTGTAGCCCTGAGATCGGGGCGTGATGATCTCCTTCGCGCCCGGCACGATCGAAGCGGTAGGTCGTTCGATCGGTGAGATGGACTCCGGCACTGAGCTTCTGTCGAAACCGGGCGAGTGCGAAGTTGGATCTGTGCCCGACGAAAGGGGTCGCAGGAGTGATCAACTGCGTGGTGCCGTTGCCGAGCAATCCGTCGTGTCCGCGAACAGCTCGACGCCTCGCTGATGTCGTAGGCCCCAAGCCACCGCGACGGCGTACGACCTCGCCCGCCTAAAGTGGCCACCTTGAGCTGGTGATAGACCTCGATCAGGCGGCGCCCTCCGTAGAGTTCCCTGTATGACTGCGTAAGGGCCCGTTTTGACGATGCGTTCATCCCACTGGCTTTCTCCTTGTACTCATCCCCGCGGGCCTACGCGGTTGTCGCGGGTGCTGGAGTGTCACGCGGTGCGGACTTACCGACTGCGTGGGACATCGTCGTCGACGTCGCGAGACAGTTGTGCCGGCTGAGGGGCGATCAGACGGCAGCCGACAACATCGATGCGTCGAACGTCGAGCGCTGGTTCAGCGACACTTTCGGGACCGAACTCACCTACAGCGGCATCCTCGAGAAGGTTGCGCCCACCCGGCAGGGCCGAGAGGACGTTCTGCGTGGATTCTGCGAGGCGGCACAGGTCCCGTCAGCCGCCCACCGGGCGGTGGCCCGACTGGTGGCAGGCGGAGTCATCAGGGTGGTCGTCACGATGAACTTTGACCACCTCTTCGAGGTCGCGCTGCGCGAGGTGGGTATCGAGCCGCGGATCGTGTCCACGCAAGCGCAGGCCGCTGGTGTGCCGCCGTTGCAGACGATCGAGGACTGTGTCGTCGTCCATCTCCATGGCGAATACCGGAACGCCGAATCGATGCTGAACACCAGCACCGAATTGTCGCAGTACGGCGACCACATGCAGGCACTGCTGAATCAGATCGTGTCCAACCACGGGCTGCTCGTCGCAGGATGGTCAGCCGAACATGACCATGCGCTGCGGGAGACACTGCATCGTGAACACCGACAGTTCTACCCAGCGGGCTGGGTCAGTCCCCACCCCCTCAGCGGAAAGGCTGCATCTATCGCCACAGTGATCGGTGCGACCCTACTGGAAGGGACCGCCGACGACGCCTTCACCCGACTCGCTGACGCGGTGGCAGCAATGCGCGCTCGCGGTGCACGTCAGTCACCCGCTGACACCAGCGGTGGTCGCCGATCGTATCGAGGAAGGGCGGACAGGCCGGGGATCAGAGCTGAACGAGGTCGCTCGGCTGCCAGACGGCGCGCATCGAGGAGATCTTGCCGTCGGCGTCGAAGACCATGATGTCGACCGGGGTGATCTCGAATCGCATCCCGGCGGTTCCGGTGACCAGGGTGAACTCGAAAACAGCAGTGTCGCCTGCGATCTTCTTCCAGGCCAGCGTCGCGATCCGCTCGTCCATGTTGGTGATGACCGAGTAGAACTCGATGAGTTGCTCCCGGGTGTCGCGGATATCGGCGCCGATCGGATCCTCCACGGTGGCGCCTGCGGCGTACAGATCGGCGATCTGTTCGGCGGTCCCCGAGTTCAGGTACTCGATGTAGGCCTCGACGGCAGCATCGATCTTCTCGGCGAGATTCACCTGGTCAACGGTCATGCGCACAATCCCCTCAGAATTAGAACGTGTTCTAATCGAAGGTAACACGTGACTCCCGTCACCCACCAGGGTCAGAGGAGTACCGTGCCCGTGATCGCGGCCGCGCACGCCACACAGACGACACCCAGGGCAACCGCATCGATCCGGCCCGGCCGCGACACATAGGCGGTTAACCGGCCGGTACCACCGCGGGCGGTGATCGCCTCGGCCATCTCCGCGCTGCGCCGCAACGCCGACGACATCGCCGCGGTGATCATGTCCATCAAGCCCATCTCCGCGGACGGATGATCGCTGCGCCCCTTCGTCGTCGGGCGCAGACGGTGAGCCGCCCGCAGCATCCGCAACTCCTCGATGAGCAGTGGCAGACCACGCAGGGTCAGGGCGATCGACACCGCCCATTCATCGACCGGCAGTCGCAGGATGCGCAGCGGTCGCATCAGCGTCGCCAATGCGGGCGCCACCTCGGCCATCGGGGTGGTCCAGATGACCAGGATCGAGCTGGCGACCAAAACCAGACCGAGGACGATCGCGCGCAGGAACACCAACGCCGCAGGCAGTCCGGCGAAGGAGGCGTTGATGGCGGTGCCCAGCACGATCAGGCCCCAGAACCACCACGGCGGACGGGGGATCGCGCCCAGCGGGATCCCCGCGACCAACGCGGTCACCAGCACGATCGCCGCCACCATCCCGAGTGCGGGCCACGACGGCAACGCCCACGTCATCACGCCCAGGATCAACACGATCAACAGTTTGGTGCCGGCCCACAACCGATGGACGTAGGAATTGCCGGGTACCTGCCGCAGCGGAACGGTTCTCATCGTCATCGCACACCCCCGATCAGCTCACCGTCGACGAGCCGGCCGTCGACCAGTTCGACCCGCCGGTCGCAGACCTTGTCCAAGGATTCGAAGTCGTGCGAGATGATCACAATCGTCTGCCCCTGACTGCGCAGTAGTGCGAGCAGGTCGACGATCTCGTCGCGCGCATACGGATCGAGTCCGGCGAGCGGTTCGTCGAGGACCAGGATCTGCGGCCGCCGCGCGATCAGGCCGGCCAGCACCACCCGGCGCATCTGTCCGCCGGACAACGCGTCGACACCGGTCGTGGCCATCGCACGGGACAGCCCGACGAGTTCGAGGACTCGCGCCACCTCGGCGGTACCGACCTTCTCGCCACCGGCCGCCATGATCTCGTCGGCGACCGTCGTCTTCTGCAACTGCAACCGGGCGTGCTGAAAACCGAGACCGACCGCGCCGACCTGCCCGGCCACCGGCGAACCGTCGAGCAGACAAGTCCCCGAACCAGGTTCGATGAGTCCGGCCATGATCCACGCCAGCGTCGTCTTGCCCGACCCGTTGCCACCCACGATCAGCAATCCGTCGCCTCGATGCACCGTCAGCGAGACATCGGTCAGAGCGCGCACCTCCCACGGTGATCCCGGCAGATGGGCGTGGCCGATATGGTCGAGCACCAGGAGCGGCGATCGGCTCGGCACGCGGCGCCCACTGTCACTCGACAGGTCGACAGGCGGGGGATCGGCGAGGGCAGACGATGCCTGCGCGGGCATCCACGACGTCTCCGGCGGCACCACACGACCGTCGGCCAGCGCGATCACCCGGTCCGCCGCCGCGGCCTCGTTGGCCCGATGCGTGATCAGGACGACGGTGATCCCTCGACGTCCCGGCAGTCCGGCCAGCAGATCGAGCAGCTGCCCCCTGCCGTCGGGGTCGACCATCGAGGTCACCTCGTCGGCGATGAGCAGTGCGGGGTCGCGGGCCAGCGCGGCGGCGATCGCCAGCCGCTGCTGCTGACCGCCGGAAAGATCGGAGGTCTCGCGGCCGCCCAGTCCGGCCAGCCCGACTTCGGCGAGCAGCGCCTCGACGTCGACCTCGGCGTCGGCGGGAAGGCCCCACACCACGTCGTCGGCGACACGCGAACCCAGCATCTGGGTCTCCGGTCGCTGCAGGACCAGCGCGGTACCGCCGCGCTGCCCCAACCCGGGAAGCCCCGGTCGAGTCAGGGACCCGACAGTCGGCTCGCGGCCCGCGAGCAACTTGGCCAACGTCGACTTACCCGAACCGTTCGCCCCGACGATCGCGACGAACTCGCCCGCCCCGATGGTCAGGTCGATGTCATGCAAGATCTGCCGCGCACCCGGCCGGTAGGCGAACCCCACACCGACGGCGCGCAACGGCAGCGGCGCGACGTGCGCGTTCTCGTCGACAACCTCCCCGGCAAGAGTGTCCTCACTCGGCACACTCTCCAGCCGGGTGATCACCCCGCCGAGGATCCACCACGCGACATACAGCGACATCACCGTGCCCACTGTCCCCGACACCCAGATCCACGCCCACCAGTAGTCGTTGATGCTGGTGCTCATCGAGTCGAGCAGATTGCCCAGCCCGTTGGCCGGCTCCCACTTGTGCAGCCACTTGGCCACGCCGCCCAGGGTGTTGGTCATCGCCTCGATGGCCAGTTCACGCAGCGGTTTGAGGATCAGCAGCGCGAGTACCGAGATCCCGCCGATGATCGGCGCGGCGACCAGGGTGGCCACGGTGAGTGAGCCCAGGCCACGGTGGCGACGTTTGATGTCCCCGACGATGCCGCCGATCAGCGCGGACCCGATCACCGTCGCCAGCGCACCGGTACCCGCCATCGCGAAGGCGACGGCGGTGGATGCGACCGTCGCGGTGATCAGGGCACGGGGTCGGGTGCGCGCGGCGACCAGGGCCAACGGCACCGGCGCGAGCAGACCGGCCGCCTGAGCGAGCGGGATGACCGCGGCGATCACCACGAGGGCGACCGTCAGACCACCGAAAATGGCGATGGACGCAATCTCCATCGGCCGCAGGGGTGGCGAGTTCTTCACCCGTCCAGTGTGCCTGGTGTCGGCGGCGGGGCCGCTGTCGCGTCGTGCACTCGATCGGGTGAATTACGTCGTGTTAAAGAAGCATCACAACACGGTGTTTCGAGTTGTCGACGTCACCAATGCGGGGCATATTCTGTCCCACACGGGTTTTCGACGATGTCGAGACCGATGGTTGAGAGACCGATGTGTGAAGGGAGTTCGCCATGCAGTCGATCCCGATCGGCCTCACGCCGTTCCATCACGACGGACAGCTCAATGGCATCCTGATCTCCGGCCGCTGGCCCGCCTCGACCCTGGAGTGGACGCAGACCCTGGTGGCGTCGGTGCGTATCGCCTGCCGGCCCGGCTTTCTCCCCACCACGACCATCTTCGGGGTCGTCGAAGATCGCCCCGAGAACGCCGAACCCGATGCGGTGGGCATGATGCTCGCGGTCGGCAACGTCGTCGACGACAGCTTCGTCGAGGCGGGCCGCTTCCTGACCAACCCACCCGCGCTGCTGATGCTGCATCCGCCGTCACAAACCCGGCCGTCGCTCCCCGAATGCGCCGATGTCGCATCGGGCTGTGTGTTGCTGCCCGGACTCCCCGAACTCGGCCTGGAACATCGGGCCGGATGGGCCGAGGCCGAAGCCGACGGAACCGTCGTCAACCTCCGCAACGAGGTCGGCATCGACCCCAACGCCGACCCGGACACCGCGGTGCTCGCCATGCTTCTCGCAGCATAGTGACCCCACACCTGTTTTCAGGGTGCCCTAACTCTAGATTTTGTGCCCCCTACCTGCGGAAATAAGGGTCCGCGACGTGTTGCACGAACAATGAAGGCCTCACTAACCTGGCCATGTGATCGCTGCCCTGCTCCTGAGTTTCGGCGCCATCTTCGTCGCCGAACTCGGCGACAAATCGCAGCTGATGGCCATGACGTACGCCCTGCGCTACCGCTGGTGGATCGTCCTCCTCGCGATCACCGTGGCAACCACCGCAGTGCACGCGGCGTCGGTGTTCTTCGGCCACTTCCTGGGGCTATCCCTCCCCGGTGACGCCATGTCCGTCGTCGCCGGTCTCGCGATGATCGTCTTCGCGCTGTGGACACTGCGTGGCGACGACCTCACCGAGGACGAATCGGCGCGGGCCACCCGGGTCGGCGCGTCGGTGTTCTTCGCGGTGATGTCGTCGTTCTTCCTCGCCGAACTCGGCGACAAGACGATGTTGTTCACCATCACCCTCGCCGCCGACCACGACTGGCTGGGTGTGTGGATCGGTTCGACGCTGGGCATGGTCGCCGCCGATGCGCTGGCCATCGCAGTGGGCGCACTACTCGGCAAACACCTGCCCGAGCGCACCATCGCGATCGGTGCGGCCGTCCTGTTCTTCGGCTTCGCGGCCTGGTTGCTCTACCACGGGCTCGCCGACGCTGCCATCGGCACGATCGTCGCCACCCTCGCCGCCGTCGTCGCCCTGATCGGTATCGGGGCCGTGTACATCCGCCGTACCCGCCAAGGTGCGCGGAGTGTCGATCACCACGAGGACAACCCCCGACCGATCGTTCGGTAATCACGGGGGTCTCCTGCGGTCACCACCCCCGCAGTGTTTATCGTGAAGGAGTTCCGGCACCGCATCCGGTGCCGGGCGCTGCTCCCTCCCCCGAAAGGACGCACAGGACTCATGGACGTTTCCGGCTCATCCGTACTGGTCACCGGCGCCGCCTCCGGCCTCGGCGCGGCCACCGCCCGCCGCTTCGCCGCCGCCGGCGCACAGGTCTACGGCCTCGATCTCCAGCCGTCCATCGACAAGGCCGCCCCGGTTCCCGGCGTCACCCTGCTGCCCGCCGACGTCACCAGCGAGATCGACGTCAAGGCCGCGATCGACACCATCGTCGACGGTGGCGCACCGCTGCGCGTCGCGGTCAACTGCGCCGGTGTCGGCTGGGCCGCCCGCATCCTGGGCAAGAATGGGCCGCATGAGCTGGACCTGTTCCAGAAGGTCATCAGCATCAACCTCGTCGGCACCTTCAACGTGATGCGTCTAGCTGCCGCCCGCATCGCCGAAGAGCCCACCATCGACGGCGACGGACAGCGCGGCGTCATCATCAACACCGCATCGGTCGCAGCCTTCGAGGGCCAGATCGGCCAGATCGCCTACGCCGCGTCCAAGGGTGGCGTCCACGCGATGACCATCTCCGCCGCCCGCGACCTCGCGCGCGTCGGCATCCGGGTCAACACCATCGCACCCGGAACCATCAGCACCCCGATGCTGGCCGGTGTGACCCCCGAGTTCCAGAAGACCCTGGCCGAGGCCATCCCGTTCCCGCAGCGACTCGGCGAGCCCGACGAATACGCCCAGCTCGCGGAGTTCATCGCCACCCACAACTACATCAACGGCGAAACCATCCGCATGGACGGCGCAATCCGCATGGCACCGCGCTGATCCTCGGCTCCGACCCGACGTCGACGCGCCCCAGATGACGAACGGCCTGCCCGGCACCCAAAGCCGGCAGGCCGTTCGTCAGTACACGGGTCGTGTCAGCGCTGGGCCAGGCCGAATTCTTCGGCGGCGACAGCCTGGGAGAGTCGGCGCAACGGTTCGGCGTCCGCTTCGAGCCCGGCCCCATCGTCGGGAACCACATCCCACACGGCACCCTTGATCTCGGCGGCCTCGCGATACTCCTCGACGGCCCGCTTGAGTAGTCGGGCCTGCACGTCGACGTCGGCGTATTCGAACAGCCGCGGCAGGAACGGACTGATCTGGGTGAGTGCGTCACGAGTCTCGACGACCCGCCGGTGCAGCCGGGTGGTGGGTACCAGGATCCCCGGATTCGGCAGCACAACTTCGGGGACCGCCTCGGTGACCAGTCGCCACAGCGGAATCAGGTCGGTGTCCATGCGCCGACGACGACGGTTGGCCATGGCGGCCGCGATCCGGCTGTGCACCATCGGATAGCTGATACCGAACAGGAACGCCACCACGCCGAGGACCGTCAGGATCCGGCTGGTGGTCAGCAGCCACGGCATCCGCGCGAGATCGCCCATCGACACCAGCACGAAGCAGATCTGTGCCAGCGAGCCGACCGCGAGCAGCCCCAATCCCAGCACCAGTAGCCCGAGCGACGTGCGTAGATAGCCGTCGGCGGCCTGGAAGAAGCGATACACGCTGCGCACACAGGCGACGAAGCCGTAACTGAGGTAGCCGCAGGCGATGAGGAAGAACAGCGCGAAACTCCAATTGCGCGCGGTCCACTCGCTGATCGACGCGGTACGTATCTCCACCGGGATGACCAGCATGGTGACCTGCAGCCCGACCAGGGCGACGACCAGCGGCAACGCCTCCAGTCCCGCACGTCTCTCCCGGGACACCTCAGGTCCCGGGAAGAAGAACACCACCACCAGGGCGGCCACCGCGACTGCGAGCAGCGCATAGAACACCACCCGGGAGGCGCCCGTGAACGCGGCCTCCATCGCGTCGGTCACCGAGTCGTCGGCCACCACGAAAGAGAGGGTGAGCGCGGCGATCGCCACGGTCATCGCCAGCGGCTGCAGACCCCACCCATTGCGGCGAATCTGATCCAGCCGCCAGCACAGCGCGATCGCGAACACCACGAGCGCCATCGTGTTGATGATGCCGACACTGACCGTCACCCCTACAACCATCCCCGATGGCCGCCGAGCAGTTTCTGGAGGCCTCGGAGTTCACCGTCGTCGGAAGTGGACCCGACCGCGGTGGTGGCATCTTCTGCCCAGCTCAGGATCATGGAGGCCAGCATCTCGGCTTCCCACTCCCGGTCGTCGGAGTAGCAGGTGCGACGCAGCGCGGCCTCGGATTCATCGTCGCCGGGCCCGCCGGCACCACCCGCGGCCACCGCGGCGGACAGATCACCGATGTCGCCGAGTACCTGGTGCCCGGCGATGAGATGACCGAATTCGTGGATGACTATCTGGTCGCGGTGGAGCTTCGACGTGTTGGCCTGATGAAAGAAGTAGTCGCCGTCCTCGGCCGCCAGCCAGATGCCGTTGGGCACCCCGACGGGAAGCGGGTGGGCGATCAGGCGGATCGGACGGCCTCGACGTTCGCCATAGCGATCACACAGTTGCGTCACGTCGAGCGGAAGATCGAGCTCGAGCCCACGCAAGGTGTCCCGACACAGCGCACGGAGCGCACGTTCACTACGACGACGCATGAAGTATGCGGATCAGTCCCTGCCTCGCTGCGGTCAGCCTTCGTGCGACGGGTTTCCGCCGACGACACGCAGACGGGAATCGGCCTGCTTGTCCTCGGTGCCGAGGCCCGCGGCGACGACGTCCGGCGGATCCGTCGGCAGTCCCTGCTGCACGCGTAGCACCTTGATCAGCTCGTTGACGACGGTCACCGAATCGCTGGACAGCCCGGCGAGGCGGAAGGCAGCCAATTGGACGTTGGTGTCGGCCTGCAAACGCATGAGATCGATCTCGTCGCGGGTGCGCTGGGCCTGGCGATCTTCCAGGAAGTAGTGGACGTCGACTCCGAAGGCGGCGGCAATCCCCTCGACCGTACGGAACGACGGCGACTTGGCCTTCCCGGAGCGCAACTGGCTCAGGTACGACTCGCCGAGCCGGAAGCCGCGCTCGGTGGACCGCTGTGCGATCGCCTTGGCACTGTAGGCACGGCCATTGGGGCCGGGGACGGTACGGAACAGTTCCTCAAGTCGTCGGGCGAACAGACCCGGGTCGACGGTGTCGAGGCGACCGGATCGGTCCGAGTCGGCGGCGCATGCATCACCCATCGGGTTTTCCATTCCTCCAGTGGTCATGACAAAATCTCCGAACCCAGAATTTGATCTTGCAAACATTAAAGCCCGCAATGCATCCCCAATGCAACGCTAGGTACGCTCAGAACGTACCCGACATTCAGGACCAATGCGTGCCACCTGTGGCAATGCTGTAACGATCCGAGGTGTGGCATTGTTCACACTTTTTCAGCTCTTCGGTGAATGACCCGGTTCACGCTGTTTAACAACGGCTGTCGATCCGGTAAATAACTTCAGAACACAGGCCACAACGCACGACCCCCGAGTTCATCCCCCAGCACCTCAGCGTACCCCTAGGGAGACCGATGAAGCACCGCGCGAGCACCCGCACGCGGACCAGCCGACGCCCACGGCTGCTCGCCGCACTCGCGGCGGTGATCGCACTCATCGCGCTCACGCTGGCCGCCGGCATCGGATCGTCTGAACCGGGCGAGTCGGGCGGCGGCGACCACAGCAGCAGCGGCTCGGGTTCCGGTGAGGGCAGCGACCAGGGCGAGGGCAGCGACCAGGGTGACGGCACCAGCCGGGGTGACGGCACCAGCCGGGGTGACGGCAACGGACGCAGCGGTGACCGGGAGGGAACGCGCGATCGCGAAGGAAGACACGGTGACGGTGGCAGCACCGGCGGAACCGGTCGCCAGGGCGACAGCGAGAACGACAGCGACAGCGACAGCGACAGCCAGAACGACGACACGAACACCGACGACAACACCCCCGACACCGACGGCACCGGCCAGAACGACGACGCCGGGTCCGATCCGACCGGTGGGACCGAGCGCCCCGACCCGGGTACCAGCGGCCGTGGGACCGGCCACCACCACGGGGGGCACGGACACGGCGGTCACGGACACGGACACGGCGGACACGGCGGCGGACTCCCCCACTCGCATCCGACGCCCACCGAGCCGACTGTCCCGACCGAACCCACCACCCCGACCGAGACTTCCGAAACTTCCCCGACCAGCGCGAACACTCCGCGCCCGCCGCGGTTCACCTATCGGCCGCCGGTTCACCCGGAGACCACCACGACCACCCCGGACCACGACAGCGACGGCACCGACGACTCCGGCCCCGACTCGTCGCCCGACCGGGTTCCGGCGGTGGCCGCTCCCGGCGGCGGGACCCCCGGCGGCGGGGGCGCACCGGGAACCGGAGGCGCATCACCTTCCGGCGGCGGCACCGGAGGAGCAGGCGCAGGTGGCGGCGCCACGTTGTCGGTACCGCGAGTCCCGGCTGCCACGTCGGCCCCCGAAGCCAACTCTCCGGTAGCGGCACCCGAGGCGGCCGCGGTCATGGCGTTGCCCGCCGCCCATCCGGCCCCGGGCACGTCGACCGACCGGATGGGCGGTCTACGCGACTTCGTCATCGGCATTGCCCCCGGCGGTCTACTGATGCTCGGCGCGGTGGCTCTATTGGGCAGCGGATCATTCCTCGACGCCCTGCGGTCCATGCGCTCCTGATCGATCGGTCGCCGGCGGCACGGCCGATGCCGGTGCCCGATCTCGCGACGCGCGCGGGATCAGGCGTGGGAACCTGTCGGCGGCGGGCCACCGTCGCGGAAGGCGAGCAGATCCCGTTCGTGCGGAACCTGGGTGGCCGCCCCGTCGGTCATCCACTCGCGGAGAACCTTGGTGGCCCGCACATCGTCCTCGTTGTACTCCAGCAGCCGGACTCGCTGGGTGAGGTCCACGGGCTTGTCCGCCAGTCCGACCGCGGAGCTGTACCACTCCATCGAGGCTTCGCCACCCGCGTCGTCGTCACGCCAGGAGAATCCGGCGACCGGGGCAACACGCTTGAGCCCCTTACCTTTCGGGCAGATGAAGTTCTTCCCGACCGCCTCATAGATGTCGACCCACTCTTCCGAGCCGATGAACTTCTCCACCTCGGCACGCGTCGGAATGCCGGGATCGCCGATGAACCGATCCGCCGACCCGAGGAGCCAACGATTCTCCGCTTGCTGTGAATAGCAGTATGCGGCAAAGGTTTTGCCCGACTCGTGGGCTGCGGAACGTTCGGCCATCAGCCAGTCCCAGAACTCGGCAAAGGATCGGGCCTCGTCGCGGGTGGGCAGCGGCGACCAGGTCAGGAACGGCCGATACTCCACCTCTCGGGCCGGATCCGTGACGTCGGTCAGCAAAGTTCCCCACAGGTAGGCGCCGTGCTCGCCGAAGCTCTCCATGTCCACGTCCACCTCGACGTCGGCGCGGCGCACCTGCGGCACGTCGACACGGCGTACGAGTTCGGTGTCGGTCATCCACGCGATCGCGTTGACCACGGCATCGTCGAAGCGCGCATTGCTCGGCCAGCCCTCCGGCGCCGGCCCCCGATGATGAGCGAGCTGATCGATGGTGGTGATCCCGTTCTCGATCAGCACATCGGCCGGGTTTCCCGACGCCACCAGACTGACGTCGCGCCGCTCGACGAGTTCGGGATGGCAGCGCCCCCACCACGGACAGGACCGACATTCGCCGATCTTGCGCGGTTCGGTCGCGATCGCCTGCGCAGCGATCTCCTGCCGACGCCGCAAGATCTCCTGATAGTCGTCGAGCATCGCACCGGTCGCATGGACGACGATGCAGTCCGCGTCCAGGCCGATCGCCCCACCGCGCAGTTCGGCGGCGTCCGGCCCGGCGGCGAGCCCCAACTCGATGAGCATCGCGGTGAGGTGGGCCAGCCGCAGTGCGTCGCGTCGGTTGGGGCGTGAGGTCCGGTGTGGGTCCGGGCTCGGCGACCACGCCCACAGCGGACTCGTCATGAACGTCGCCTGCCGCACCGCATCCGACGATCGCGGCTTCGCCGGTTGGGAAACCCGGTGGTTGACGACGATCACCGGGATGTAGCCGTCGCCGTGGGCGATCAGCAATTCGGCGTGCCCGCGCCGGCCGTGGTCTATGTCGGTCGGCAACGTCGCATTCCAGATCATCCGGGCCCCGTCGGCGCACGCGCGCAATGTCTGGTCGGCTCGCCGGCTCGCACCCTGGTCGGAATCGATGACGACGAAATCGTCCGGGTGGTCGCTGTGAATGCCACGCAACAGATTCCGCACCGCGGCTCGATGGGCGGTGGCGGCTTCCTTGCGCCGCTGCACCCCGGGCGACTCCGGGAAGTCGCCGACCAGCGCGGGATGCGCAAAGTCCAGGGCAACCCGGTGCTCGCACCCGGCGAGATCACGCGGCGTCAACGGCACGGCAGGCACGCCACCTCTTTCTGTCTGCGACGGTCGCCTATCGACCTTATGTAATGCTTGTACCAGCACCACGAGCCGGTAGGGAAAGGTCTTGGCATGGGTTTGTTCTCGTCCGACGGAAAGAGCCGCGCGGAACGTAAGGCGGAGGCGAAGGCGTTGAAAGCCAAAGCCAAGCTCGAGGCGAAGTTCGAGGCGAAGGACCGGCGGCGGGCGGAGAAGGCCCGCCGCAAGGCCGAGACGAAGTTCCACAAGAAGGATCTGAAGGCCGAACGCAAGACCGCGGCCAAGGTCGCGAAGTCGCAGGAAAAGGTCGTCAAGGCCGAGACCAAGAAGATCGCGACGGAAGCCAAGGTCGCCGCCGATGCGCGCCGGTTCAGCCCGGCCAGCGTCAAGCGTTATCTGACGGTCGCCCGGATGGTCGCGCCGATCGTCGGCCCGATCGCCTACCGTGCAGCCGTGGCTGGTCGCGGCCAGCTCAGCGCACTGCAGGCCAACCGTGCCGGAGTGTCCCCCGAGGTCCTGCGGCAGTATTCGGGTCACGGTGCGTCGTTGTCGGCACGCATCGCGACGACCCGTACCGCGCTCGGCAAGGTGACCGCCACCGATCAGAGTGCGGATTCGCCGGAATTCATCGCGGCCATGACCAAGCGGCTCGACAACCTGGATGTCGCGGTGCAGACCGCCGAGACCATGCCGGCCGGCCAGCGTCGTACCGCTCACCAGTCCATCGATGACGAGTTGGGAGCCATCGACGCCGACGTGTTGGCCCGCCTCGGCGTTCGGGCCTGAGCAGCGTTCGGCCCTACTCACCGCCCAGCATCGATGCGAGGAGCGCACCAAAGATGACCGATCCCCAGCAGCCCGCGGCCCCGGAACCCGGCGACACCCCGACCCCGGCCGCCGACGCCGTCACCCCGGCCAAGAAGGCCGCCGCGAAACAGGCTCCGGCGAAGAAGGCACCCGCCAAGAAGGCCGCCGCGAAGAAGGTGCCCGCGAAGAAGGCACCCGCCAAGAAGGCCGCCGCGAAACAGGCGCCGGCGAAGAAGGCACCCGCCAAGAAGGCGCCGGGTGGGCCCGCGGGTCGGGCGTCGACCGCACCCCCGAAGTCTGCACCGCCCACCGACGACGGTCAGCAGGCGCTCCCACTCGAGGAGCCGGAGGTCCCGGCACCGCCGGCCACGCCGGCCACGCCGACCCCGCTGGCCCCGCCGACCCCGCCGTCAGCACCGGCTCCTGACCCGGTGCCGGCCGAACAGGCAACGGTGGATGCCGTCGCGGAGGCCGATTCCCGGCAGGCCAGCTTCCATCAGCTGCGTTCCGGGGCACCTACCGAGTTGCCTACCCCGGACCGGACCGTGCCGATCGCCCTCACCGCCCTCATCGGTGTGCTGGTGGCGCTACTCGTGCTGCGCAGGCGGCGCCGCAGCTGAACCGTCGGCGCGTCAGCTGTCGGTCGGCACCCGGTCGAGGATCGCCTCTGCGACCTCGGCCGGTCTGGTCTCGGGAAGCCAATGGGTGGCACCGGAGATGGTGATGAACTCATAAGGGGCGTCGACCCAGCCAGCGCACAGTTCGGCGCCGGTACGGCCCAACGCGACGTCCCGGTCGCTCCAGACATAGGTGGTCGGTACGCGCACCTTGCGCCCGATACTGTGCCGGTCGGAGAGCGGCATCCCGCGATACCAGTTCAGAGCGCCGGTCAGCGCCCCGTACTCGACGATCTCGGTGGCCAGACGATTCGCGTGCTGTGCGGGCAGCCCGGCCCGTGTGACGAAGTCTGGATTGACCAGTCCCTTGCTCAGCAGCTTCTCGGGCACCACCGGCAGCTGGAAGAAGCCCATGTACCAGGATTTGAGGAGCTGACCACGCGGCATGGCCCGCAGGAACGCACCGGGATGCGGCACCGACAGCGCGGTGAGCGTGCGGACCCGGTCGGGATGGTTGCCTGCCAGGGACCACGCGATCGCCGCACCCCAGTCGTGCCCGACGGCGTCGATCTGATCGACGCCGAGTTCATCGATGAGCGTGAGCACGTCGGCGATGAGTTCGTCCTGACGATAGTCGCGACGTCGGGTGGGACGGGCTCGCGGCGAGTACCCGCGCTGATCGGGTGCCAGGGTCCGCAGCCCCCGGGCGTGCAGGAGCGGTGACACCTGATCCCACGACGATGCGCGTTGGGGAAAGCCGTGCAGCAGAAGCACCGGGGTGCCGTCGAGCGGTCCGTCGTCGATGACGTCGAAGGTCAGCCCCGCGCGCCGGAACTCGGTGACACGCGTCGAGCGGTAACGATCTGCCAGTTCCATCAAGGCCTCCCCGGTGCTGTCACCCGGCCAGGCCCGCGGTCACGGTGGCCGGTGTCCCGCACCGACGATACTGCCGACGCCGAGCGGACCGGAGATCTTTCGATCCCCGGTCCGCCGGAATTGTGTGTCGTCGGTCAGTTCAGCTTGTAGACCGTCATTCCGCCGACCTGCGTCGCGGTGAAGTTCTCCGCCACCCAGGCCGAGATCTCGGAGCTGGACCCGCGTCCGCCTCCGGGACCCCCGGCGCCCGATCCGCCGATGTAGTACGCGATCTTGCCCTGCTTCACGTACCCGATGAACTGGTCCAGCGTCGGCGTCGGATCGCCACTCCATCCGCCCATGGCCATGACCGGCCGCAGGGTCGCGACCTCGATCTGGGAGGCCATCTGAGAGCCGCCGACCGCCGCCGCCCAGGTGGTGTCGGTGTTCTTGAGCAGTTCGGTGAGCTCGGAGTTCAGGCTCATCCCGCCCATACCGCGCGGCTGCCTGCCATCCTGGCCCCCGTCGCCCGGACCGTCGGAGCGGGCACCACCCGGAGCGCCGCTCAGCGGCACACCCATTCCCGGACCGCCCATTCCCGGACCGCCCGGCGCGGAACCACCGTCGCGAGCACCGGGACCACCGGGTCCACCGCCCGGACCACCCATACCGCCGCCGGGCATCGAGGTGTTCACCGCGGTCGGGATCGACCCGGTGTGTTCGGTCGCCGCGGTCGCGATGGTGAAGGCCACCGTCCCGCCGGCCGTCGCGATCGACCCGGCGATGAGGGCCGCGGCCAGGACCCGACGCATGCCCAGTCGGCCACCGGCGACGACGCCGATTGCCGCGATCACGGCCACCACCCCGATCACCCAACGGCACCAGGCCGGACCGAAGTCGTTGCGCTGCAGGAGCACCACCGACCAGGCTGAGCCGCCGACGATCATCGCGGCCATCGTGATCCGACCGTCCCAGTGCTCACGTCGACGCCACGCCTGCACCGCGCCGAAGCCGATCAGCACACCGATCGCGGGCGCGAGCGCCACCGTGTAATACGGGTGGATGGTGCCGCTCATGAAGCTGAAGATCAGACCGGTGACGAGCAACCACCCGCCCCAGGCGATGACCGCACCCACCTCCTTGCGGGTGAGCCGGACCTGGAATTCGCGGTCCCGTAGACCCCGCACCAGCAGGTAGGCGGCGAAGATCAGCGCGATCAGCGCCACCGGCAGCAGCCAGGAGATCTCGTTGCCCATCTCCGACGAGAACAGTCGATGGAGCCCCGTCTCGCCGCCGAAGGAACCACCCGCGGCGCCGCCACCGCCGGGGCCACCACGACCCCCGCCGGGCCCGCCCTCGCCGCCGCTGATGCGGCCGACGCCGTTGTATCCCCAGACCAGATCCATGAAGGAGTTGTCCGCCGAGCCGCCGATATAGGGCCGCGACGAACCGGGTACCAGCATCGTGACGACCACGAACCAGCCCGCCGACACCACCAACGCGGCGGCCGCACCCAGCAGCGCGACGATACGACGACCCCAACCGTTGTTGGCGCACAACAGATATGCGAGTCCGAAGGCAGGTAGGACGAGCAGCCCCTGCAGCATCTTGGTGAGGAACGCGAACCCGAGTGCGACACCTACCAGCGCCAGCCAGCGACCGGAATCGGCGGCGATTGCCCGCGCCAGCGCGTAGCCCGCAGCGACCATCAACAGCACGAGCAGCGCGTCGGGGTTGTTGAAGCGGAACATCAGCGCGGCCGCCGGGGTGAAGGCGAGGACGCCACCGGCGATCAGACCGGCGACGGTGCCCTGCTTCGGGTCGTCGAAGACGCGCCGCATGGTCGCGTAGACGAGGGCGACGGCGGCGACGCCCATCAGCGCCTGCGGAACGAGGACGGCCCAGCTGTTCATCCCGAAGATGCGGACGGACAGCCCGGTGACCCACAGTGACGCAGGCGGCTTGTCGACGGTGATGAAGTTAGACGGGTCGAGAGCACCGAAGAACCAGGCCTTCCAGCTCTCCGACCCGGCCCACGCGGCCGCCGCATAGAAGCTGTTGGCGTACCCGTTGGCCGACAGATTCACCAGATAGAGGAGAGCCGTCGAGACCAGCAGCCCGGCCAGGGCGAACGGACTCCACGACACCGGCCGCGCGGCGAACCATCGCCGGACGCGCGCCGCCGTCCCCGGCGGCTCGGCCGCGCCCGCCGACATGTCCGGTACGGACACCTCGGGATGGTCAAGTGCTGCGGTCATGGTGATGCCTCCTCTGAATCGTTGCGTTCAGAGTGGCCCGCGGGTCTCCCACGACGCTGCGGGGTGGCTGGGAGAAGTCTGTGAACGACCGCCACCGATACGCGGGTATCTGCCCGCCCGCGTATCAGCGGCCGGGCAGGTACTTCAGCGCGCGGACCGCCGCCGGGGTGACCGCACGGTACAGCTTGGTCGGCACGAAGGGCGCACGGTCGATGCCGATGAATCGCTGTTCGGCGATGCTCTGCGGCTCGGTGTATTTGAGCAGTCCCTCGACGCCGTGCCTGCGCCCGACACCGGAGATACCCATGCCGCCCATCGGCGCCGCCGTCGACGCCCACGCGGCCGCATAGCCCTCGTTGATGTTGACCGTGCCTGCCCGCAACTGGTCGGCGATCGCGTTCGCCTCCGCGCTGCTACCCGCGAAGACGCTGGCGTTGAGGCCGTAGTCGGTGGCGTTGGCCAGTTTGATCGCCTCATCGGCGGAGTCGACCGGGTAGATCGACACCACCGGACCGAAGGTCTCATCACGGAAGCAGAGCATCTCGTCGGTGACGTCGGTGAGGACGGTCGGCTCGTAGAAGAACGGGCCGAGGTCGGCGCGGCGCTTGCCACCGGCCAGAACCTTGGCACCCTTGGCCACCGCATCGGCGACATGGGCTTCGGCGGCCTCGACCTGCGTGGCCGACGCCAGCGACCCCATGTCGGCAGTGAAGTCGTAGGCCGCGTTGAGCTTCATGTTGGACACGAATGCCGCAAAGCGATCGGCGAATTCGTCGGCGATGGCCTTGTCGACGTAGATGCGTTCGATCGAGATGCACAGCTGGCCGGAGTTCGAGTAGCAGGCTCGCGCCGCACCCTGCACGGCGTCGGCGAGCTTGGCTCCCTTGGTGATGATCATCGGGTTCTTCCCGCCGAGTTCGGCGGAGAAACTGATGAGCCTGCGTCCGGCCTGCTCGGCGAGCGTGGCCCCGGTCGCCGACGACCCGGTGAACATCACGTAGTCGGTGGTGGCGACGATCGCCTGTCCGACAACACTTCCCGGTCCCGGAACGACGGCGAACAGCTCCCGCGGCAGACCTGCCTGGTAGAGCAGCTCGGCGCAGGCGAGGGCGCAGTAAGGTGTCTGACTGTCGGGTTTGATGACGACCGCGTTGCCGGCGAGCAGCGCGGCGACGGCGTCGGAGACTGCCAGCGTCAACGGGTAGTTCCACGGGCTGATGACGCCGACGACACCCTTCGGCTGATAGCGCACCCGCACACTGGTGGCACCGGGCAGCATGCCCTTGACCTTGTGCTCGGCCAGCGCCTTCGGGCCGGTGGTCGCGTAGTGACGCGCGGTGAGGGCGACGTCGAGGACTTCTTCCTGCGCGTAGATGCGTGCCTTACCGGTCTCGGCCTGCGCGATGTCCATCAACGACGCCGCGTTGGTGTGGACGAGTTCGGCGAATCGGGCCAGGACCTTCGCCCGTTCGGCCGCGGTCCGGGTGGCCCAGCCCTGCTGCGCGACACGCGCCCGCGCCACCGCCGCCTCGAGGTCTGCGGCGGTACCCACCGGGATGGTCGCCATCTCGACCCCGGAGAAGGCCTCCAGCACCGGACGGGTCGGGCGCGCGGACGCGTCGTCGATGGCGACCAGCGCACCGAGTCGGGCGAAGTATTCGGCGGACGGCTTGGGCATGGGGACTCCCTCGGCTGGTTGGGTTTCGGCTGGTGGTGTGGTGCCCGGTGGGGATCAGCCCTGCGGTGCGACGAGGACGATGCCGTCGTCGTCGGAGTACACGAGGTCGCCGGGATTGAAGGTCTCGCCACCGATCGTCAGCGGTACATCGCGTTCGCCTGCGCCGGTCTTGGTGGACTTGCGGGGGTTGGTGCCCAGCGCCTTCACACCGATCGCCATCCCGCCGATGGTCTTGGCATCCCGGATCGCGCCGTGCGCGATGATCCCGACCCAGCCGTTGGACCGGCCGAGTTCGGCGATGATGTCGCCGACGAGGGCGGTGTGCACCGAGGCGTCGCCGTCGATGACCAGCACCCCGCCGGGGTTGGATTCGGACAGAATCGACTTGAGCAGCGCGTTGTCCTGGAAACATTTGACCGTACTGACCCGGCCGACGAACTCCCGGTTGCCGCCGTATTGGGTGAACTGGGTGTCGCAACTACGCACGTCGGCACCGATCTCGTCGACGAGGTCAGCAGTCGGGGTGAAGGTCAGCTCGCTCATGCCGACCAGTTTAGGTGTAACCGCAAGTTCCGGGTTACTTGCGGGTAGGGATCGCGGCATCGGCCTGCCTCCGGTCACCGACCATGCATTTCGTCGATGAGTTCGGCGACCTCTTCGGGAACTTCGAGCACCAGGAAGTGCCGAGCCGCGACCGTACGCAACCGGCCGCCGAGCGCGGCCGCATACCGCCGCTGCTTGGCCAACCAGATCTGCTGCCACACCGGCGATCCCGACAATGCAGCCACCACGACGACCGGCACCGGCGGAAGCGGGGCGTACCGCCGCAGTCGGCGCAGCGTCGCATTGACGGTCGGGAATGCGGCGTTCTCCACCAGGGTGGTGCGCACCATCATCGACCCGCCGAAATAGCGGTCACCCCAGTACCGTTGCGCCGCATCGAACCCTTCCGGCGGCGTCGGTAGGATCCGTGTCCGCAATTGTCCGCGGCCACGCGGCGGCCACCCCAGCCGCCGCGCGATCGGTCCGAACCGGTCCATCAGCCGGTGCGCGTTCCGCGCCCGCCACCGACCGGGCACCACGCGCCACGGCAGCATCACATAGGAGCCGTCGAGCATCACCACACCAGCGGTGCGGCTCGGATGGGTACGGGCGAACCCCTCTACATACAACGACGCCATCGAATGCCCCACCAGCACGGTCGGCTGCCGCACCCCGAGCGCGTCGAGTACCGCCGACATCCGCGCGACCTCACCGGTCAGGGTCGGCAGATGCCCGGCGGGCACCGGTATCGAACGCCCATATCCGGGGCGGTCGTAGCGGATCACCCGCCAACCCCGGGCCACCAGCCGGTTGGCCAGCGGGTCCAGGTCGAACCAGTTGCTCCCCAGCGCGGCCATCAGGAGCAGCGGCGGCCCACGACCCTCGTCGAGGACGTGCAGTCGGTACTCGCCGATCACCCGGGTCACGCCGGGACCGGGCACCCCGTCGGAATCCGCGTCCGATGCCATCGACCCTCCTCCGGTGAGGTCCGGTCAGGATTCCTGCGGCTTGATCAGCGGGAAGGCCAACGACTCGCGGATCGACTGGCCGGTGATGAGCATGACCACCCGATCCACGCCGACGCCGAGCCCACCGGTCGGTGGCATCGCGTACTCCAGCGCCTGCAGGAAGTCCTCGTCGAGCTCCATCGCCTCCGGATCGCCGTCGGCCGCGAGCATCGACTGTGCGGTCAGCCGTTTGCGCTGTTCGACCGGATCGGTCAGCTCGGTGTAGGCGGTGCCGAGTTCGACGCCCCACGCGACCAGATCCCACCGCTCGGCGACCCCCGGGATACTCCGATGGGCGCGGGTCAACGGCGAGGTCGAGGTCGGGAAGTCGATGTAGAAGGTGGGGAGCGTGGTGCGTGCCTCACCGAGGTGTTCGTAGAGTTCCAGAACCAGTTGTCCCGCATCCCAATCCGGCCGGTGGGCAATCGCCAGGCGCTCACAGATCGCGCGCAGCGTCGCCACCGGCGTCTCCGGCGTGACCGGTTCGCCCGCACCTTCGGTGACCACCTCGTGCACGGTGCGCACCGGCCACTCCCCCGAGATGTCGACCCGTTCCTCATTGCCGTCGTCGTCGGTCCGCACGACCACCGGCTCGCCGTGCGCGGCGATCGCGGCGGACTGGATCATCTCCCGGGTGAGGTCCAACATGGTTCGGTAATCACCATGTGCCGCATAGGCTTCCAGGCTAGTGAACTCCGGGTTGTGACTGAAGTCGACACCCTCGTTGCGGAAGTTGCGCCCGATCTCGAAGACCTTCTCCACCCCGCCGACGCACAACCGCTTCAGATAGAGTTCCGGCGCGATCCGCAGATACAGGTCGAGATCATAGGCATTGATATGGGTCTGGAACGGCGTCGCGTTGGCACCACCGTGGATCTGCTGCAAGATCGGCGTCTCGACCTCCAGATAGCCACGCTGTCCGAGAAAGTCGCGCAACGCCTTGACCACCACACTGCGGGTGGCCAGCAACTCACGGCTGCGCGGGTTGATCGCCAGGTCGAGGTAGCGCTGCCGCACCCGCGCCTCCGGGTCGGTCAGTCCCGCCCACTTGTCCGGCAACGGTCGCAGACATTTTCCGTTGAGCCGCCAGGCGTCGATGAGCACCGACAACTCGCCCGATCGGCTGGCCCCGATCTCACCTCGCGCCTCGACCAGGTCCCCCAGATCGACGTCGGTGCCGAAATCAGGTGTGCCCGGGATGATCCGGCTCTCTTCGACGAGCATCTGCACCTCCCCCGACCAGTCATGGATGTCGGCGAAGATCACCTTGCCGAAGTTGCGCAGCCGGGTGATCCGACCGGCGATGGTCACCGTCGTTCCCGGCGGTTCGTCGCGGGCCTCGGCGATCGTGTGGGTGGGCGCGTCGGCGGGCGGATACGGATCGAACCCGGCGTCGACGAGCCGTTCCAGTTTCGCCAGTCGCACCCGCACCTGCTCGGGACGGTGGAGGCGGGGCGTCATGCGATCGCCGTCGGCGGCGAGTTCGGCGATGAGCGCCGGGGCGTCGACCCCGACCGGGATCGCGGGCTGCCCCTCGCGGTAGTGCCGTTTGCGACCCAGATTCGGCAGTGTGAGGAAGCCTTCGGTGACGATGGCGGCGAGCCCGACCCGCGGCAGGATCCGGGTGTCCTCGAAGCAGAGGAATCGCGGCTCCCAGTCCGGCTGATACTTGGCATTCGACTTGTACAACGACTCCATCTGGAAGAACTTCGACCCGAACATCAGCACCGAGTAGCCCAACCGCATGACCGGTCCCGCCCCGATCTGCGGTCCCTGCTCGAAGAACGCCCGGAAGGTGGCGAAGTTGAGTGAGATCTCGGTGATGCCGTAATGCTCGGAGTTGCGGCACAATTCGCTGACCATCGTCTCCACGACACCGTTGATGCCGTTGCGGTCCCGACGCATCACATCCAGCGACACACCCCGCCGACCCCACGGCACGAAGGACAATATCCCGACGACTCGCTCCTCCGGTGTCCCTTCGGCCAGCAGCGCCTCGACCAGCAGGCAGTCACCGTCGGCCTGGTCACCCAGCCGGGACAGGGCCATCGCGAAGCCGCGCTCCTCGTCGGTGTCGCGCCAGGCGTCGGCGCGGCCGATGGTCGCCCGCATCTCGTCGTCGGAGAGCTCGCTGTGCCGCCGGATGCGGACCGTCAAGCCGGCCCGCTTGGTACGGGTGACGGCCTGCCGTACCGCCTTCATCGCCGGGCCGCTGATGCTGTACTCCCGGGGATGCAGGATGGCCTCGTCCCCGATCGACAGCGAACCGAATCCGGCGTCGGCGAAGACCTGCGCACCCCGCGCACTGGAACCCATCGCGGCCGCATGCCATCCGTATCGTTCACAGAGGGTGAGGAATTCGGTGATCGCCTCCGGCCACGACTCCGGATCACCGATCGGATCACCGCCGGCCAGTCCTACGCCCAGCTCGACCCGATAGGTGATCGCGGCACGTCCGTCCGGCGAGAAGACCACCGCCTTGTCCCGACGGGTGGAGAAGTAGGCCAGCGAATCGTCGTCGTTGAACCGTGTGATGAGTGCGCGGATCAGCGCCTCGTCGGCGGCCGTCATCAGCGACTGCAATCGCTGCGATCGGAACAGCACCAGCGCTGCCGCGATCAGCGCCAGCGCGCCGAACAGTCCGAGCAGCGACTCGACGAGAACGTGTGTCTCGTGACCGTCGAAGGTGCGGGGGTCGAAGTTGGCGAAGGCGACCACCCGGTTGAAGGCGTACGGCAGCCGTTCGTCACGGGCCAGGGTGCCCGGCCAGGCCCACACCAGTGCCCAGCCCACCAGCGTGCCCAGAGCCAGGCCGACGATCAGTGTGCCGAACGCCGCGGCGAGCGCGCCGCGACGGACGCGGGTGTAGAACTGCCGATATGTGAGCAGCAGGAAGATCAGGGCCACGGCGTCGACCGTGAACCCGACGATCAGGTTGACGCGTTCGTCGGTGTCCACCCCGAAACTGGTGGCCACCGGATCGAAGAACAGCAGCGCGTTGCCTGCCATGAACAGCAGCAGGTAGATCGTGGCGATCCACCAGGCGATGCGTTTGCGGGCGGACAGCGCGATGGCGAGCAGGGCCAGCACGAACGACCACGCGAAGCTCGTATTCGGCAGCGAGATGATGTAGCTGTCGATGTAGTCGCGCGGCACGTGAATGATGTGCCGGAAGATCGGGAAGATGCTCGAGGCGAGTGCGATCGCCGCGAGGACACCGACGACCATGCCCGCGACGTGCGGCGCGTTGCGCCCGAAACCGCGTGGCCGACGGATCTTCTCGAGTAGATCGCGAGACCGACGATTCGCCTCCACCGGACGGTCGGGTGGGTGCGGGGTGGTCGCCGCGGCCCCTGCCGTGTCGTCGACGGACGGATCTCCGGCTGGGGGCGCCGCGGAGTCGGACTCCGTCTTCGCCGCATCGTGGGCCATTGGACAACCGTAGACCTGCCGTGTCCACCGGACAGTCGTACGACGCCGGTGCCCGCGATTCCCGGCAGGATCCGAGCCGTCGGATGGCCCGCACCCCGGCGGACAGGGCAAGATCAGGGGTTGTGAGCGAAATCTATGACGTCGAGATCCGGGATGAGGGCATTCGCCTCGGGCAGTTCCTCAAGCTGGCCAACCTGATCGAGTCGGGTGCGGAGGCCAAGGAGGTCATCGCGGACGGGCTGGTGGCGGTCAACGGTGAGGTCGAAACTCGCCGAGGACGGCAGCTGAGCGTCGGCGACGTCGTCGAGATCGGCGGGACGGCGGCGCGGGTCAGCTCGACCGACGCCTGACACGCGCTGCGCCGCTCAGGAGGTGAGCTGGCGAAGCTCCGCGGCGGTGACGAGGCGCTCGGCCTCGGCCGGGAACATGCGGGCGGCGCGACTACGGCCGAATCGGCCGCCGGTGAGGCCACGCAAGGCCGCGGTGCCCGGGATGGAACCGCGGCGGGGGCTATGAAGTGTGCCGGCTAACTTCATGTCGATCATTCCCTGTGTCGCTATGATGAACACCGTCTTCGTCACGGTGGATTTACTTTGTCCTACTGTAGAGGCTCGCGGGCTTGTTGTCTGTCCCTTTTTTCGTGGTCTGAGCCACTTTTCCCAGTCCGGTCTGTCCCAGTCCGGTCGCGGCCGCCGTCGTCGGGCCTCTCATCCGGATACATCGATCGTCCCACCGCGACCGTTACCCGACGACGACCGACGCGCGGCGGAAGTCGGGCGGGGAGATCGGCGTCGGCACTCGGTCGCCGGCGGGCGCGACCGCCCCAGAAAGCAGTCACCCCGCCGACCGTCATCGGTTGGCGGGGTGACCGGCTGTCGGGATGTCAGCCGAGGCGGAGATCAGCGCTGGGCGACCTGCGTCGGGTAGATCGGCGTGGGCAGATCCGACGACCCGGTCAGGAACGCGTCGGCGGCCGCGGCAGCCGATCGGCCCTCGGCGATCGCCCACACGATCAGCGACTGACCGCGACCGGCATCACCGGCGACGAAGACGCCGGGCTGCCCGATGGCCGCGAAGTTGTCGTCGCGCTTGATGTTGCCGCGCGGGTCGTACTCGACGCCGAGCTTGTCGAGGAAGTCCTCCCGCTCGGGACCGACGAAGCCCATCGCCAGCAGGACGAGATCGGCTTCCAGCTCGAAGTCGGAGCCGTCGACCTTCTCGAAGCGTCCCTCGCGCATGACGACCTCGTGGGCCTTGAGCGCGGTGACCTTGCCATCGGCGCCGGTGAACTGCTCGGTGTTGACCGAGAAGACACGTTCGCCGCCTTCCTCGTGCGCCGAGGAAACCCGGAACATCAGCGGGTAGGTCGGCCACGGGGTCGACTCGGCGCGTTCCATCGGCGGGCGCGGCATGATCTCGAACTGGTGCACGCTCTCGGCGCCCTGGCGCAGCGAGGTACCCAGGCAGTCGGCGCCGGTGTCGCCGCCGCCGATGATGATGACCTTCTTGCCGGTGGCGGTGATCTGACCGGGGACCTCGTCGCCCAGCTGGATCTTGTTCGCCTGCGGCAGGAACTCCATCGCCTGGTGGATCCCGTCGAGTTCGCGGCCCGGGATGGGCAGGTCACGTCCGATGGTGGAACCGACCGCGATGATGACGGCCTCGAAGTCAGCGCGCAGCTGCTCGACGGTCACGTCGACGCCGACGTTCACGCCGGTCCGGAAGACGGTGCCCTCGGCCTCCATCTGCGCCAGACGACGGTCGATGTGGCGTTTCTCCATCTTGAACTCGGGGATGCCGTAGCGCAGCAGACCGCCGATGCGGTCAGCCCGCTCGAAGACGGTCACGTCGTGACCGGCCCGGGTGAGCTGCTGGGCGGCGGCCAGACCGGCCGGACCCGAACCGATGACCGCGACGCTGCGACCGGTCTTCTCAGCAGGCAGGACCGGGGTGACCCAGCCCTTGTCGAAGGCGTTGTCGATCAACTCGACCTCGACCTGCTTGATGGTGACCGCGGGCTGGTTGATTCCGAGCACGCACGACGCCTCACAGGGGGCCGGGCACAGACGACCGGTGAACTCCGGGAAGTTGTTCGTCGCGTGCAGCCGCTCGATGCCGTCCCGCCACCGGTCCTTGTAGACCAGGTCGTTCCACTCGGGGATCAAGTTCCCCAGTGGGCAGCCGTTGTGGCAGAACGGGATACCGCAGTCCATGCACCGGCTAGCCTGGGTCTGGAGTTCACCCTTGTCGAAGTCGGTGTAGACCTCTTTCCAGTCGAGCAGACGCAGATCGACCGGACGACGGTCGGGCAGTTCCCGCTCGGTGTGCTTGAGAAAACCTCTGGGGTCAGCCACGTGCGGCCTCCATGATCGCTTCGTTCACATCTCGTCCATCTCGCTCGGCCGCGGCAATAGCGAGGAGCACGCGCTTGAAGTCGCGCGGCATCACCTTGACGAATTTACCCTTGGCCGTGTCCCAGTCGGCGCGAATCGCGGCGGCCACCGGGGATTCGGTCTCGGCGCGGTGCTCGTCGATGATCGCCGCCAGGAACTCGAGATCCTCGTCGTCGAATTCCTCGATGTCGACCAGCTCGGTGTTGAGGTTGGCCGGGAAGGTGCCCTCCGGGTCGTAGACGTAGGCGATACCGCCGGACATGCCGGCCGCGAAGTTGCGCCCGGTGCCACCGAGTACGACCACACGACCACCGGTCATGTACTCGCAGGCATGGTCACCGACGCCTTCGACGACGGTCGTCACACCGGAGTTGCGCACGCAGAAGCGTTCGCCGACGACACCGCGCAGGAAGATCTTGCCCGACGTCGCGCCGAAGCCGATGACGTTGCCGGCGATGATGTTGTCTTCGGCGACAAAGCCTTCCGGCGCATTGCGCGCCGGGCGGACCACGATGCGGCCACCGGAGAGGCCCTTGCCGACGAAGTCGTTGGCGTCGCCCTCCAGGCGAAGGGTGATGCCGCGGGGCACGAAGGCGCCGAAGCTGTTACCCGCCGACCCGTTGAAGTCGATCATGATGGTTCCGTCCGGAAGCCCCTGCCCGCCATAGGTCTTGGTGACCTCGTGGCCGAGCATGGTGCCCACGGTGCGGTTGACGTTGGTGATCTTCGAGCTGAACGAGACGCGGGTGCCGTGATCGAGAGCCTCGCGACTCTGTGCGATCAGCTGCTGATCCAGCGCCTTGTCCAGCGCATGGTCCTGCACGCCGGAGCAGTACAGGTCCTGATTCATGAACGGGGACTCCGGAGTCGCCAGGACCGACGACAGGTCGAGCTTGCCCGCCTTCGACGACGACCAGTGCGCGATGGCCTTGGTCGTGTCGAGCGCCTCGACATGCCCGACCGCTTCCTGCAGGGTGCGGAAGCCGAGGCGCGCCAGCAGTTCCCGGACCTCTTCGGCGATGAACATGAAGAAGTTCTCGACGAATTCCGGCTTGCCGGTGAAACGCTCACGCAGCAGCGGGTTCTGGGTGGCCACGCCCACCGGGCAGGTGTCGAGGTGGCAGACGCGCATCATGATGCAGCCCGAGACGACCAGCGGCGCGGTCGCGAAACCGAACTCCTCGCCACCGAGCAGCGCCGCGACGACGACGTCGCGACCGGTCTTGAGCTGGCCGTCCACCTGGACGACGATCCGGTCGCGAAGACCGTTGAGCAGCAACGTCTGCTGGGTTTCGGCCAGACCGATCTCCCACGGTGCACCCGCGTGCTTTTCCGAGGTCAGCGGGGTCGCACCGGTGCCGCCGTCATGGCCGGAGATCAGCACGACGTCGGCGTGTGCCTTGGAGACACCGGCGGCGACGGTACCGACACCGACCTCGGACACCAGCTTCACGTGGATGCGGGCGGCCGGGTTGGCGTTCTTCAGGTCGTGGATCAGCTGAGCGAGATCCTCGATCGAATAGATGTCGTGGTGCGGCGGCGGCGAGATCAGGCCGACGCCGGGCGTCGAACCTCGAACCTCGGCGACCCACGGGTACACCTTGTGCGGCGGCAGCTGGCCACCTTCACCGGGCTTGGCGCCCTGCGCCATCTTGATCTGGATGTCGGTGCAGTTGCTCAGGTAGTGCGAGGTCACACCGAAACGGCCGGACGCGACCTGCTTGATCGAGCTGCGGCGCCAGTCACCGTTCTCGTCGTGATGGAAGCGCCGCGGATCCTCGCCGCCCTCACCGGAATTCGAACGACCGCCGAGACGGTTCATGGCGATGGCCAGGGTCTCGTGGGCCTCGGCCGAGATCGAGCCGAAACTCATCGCACCGGTGGAGAACCGCTTGACGATCTCGCGAGCCGGCTCCACCTTCTCGATCGGGATCGGGTCCCGGTCACCGAAGTTGAAGTCGAACAGACCGCGCAGCGACGCCATCTGGCGTGACTGGTCGTCGACGAGCTTGGTGTACTCCTTGAAGACCTTGTACTGACCGGTCCGGGTGGAGTGCTGCAGCTTGAACACCGTGTCCGGGTTGAACAGGTGGTACTCGCCTTCACGGCGCCACTGGTATTCACCGCCGACCTCGAGTTCGCGGTGTGCGCGCTCGGTCGGACGATCGCTGAAGGCCAGTGCGTGGCGGGTGGCGACGTCGGCGGCGATGTCGTCGAGGTCGATGCCGTCGAGCTGGCTGTTGAGGCCCGAGAAGAACTCGTCGACGGTGCCCTGCGAGATGCCGATGACCTGGAAGAGTTGCGCGCCGGTGTAGGAGGCCAGCGTCGAGATGCCCATCTTGGACATCACCTTGAGCACACCCTTGCCCGCGGCCTTGATGTAGTTGGCCCGCGCCTTCGCGAAGTCGATGTCGCCGAGCGCGCCGCGCTCGACCATGTCCTCGATGGACTCGAAGGCCATATACGGGTTGACCGCGGCCGCGCCGAAGCCGATCAGGGCGGCGACGTGGTGCACCTCGCGGCAGTCGCCGGATTCGACGACCAGGCCGACGCGGGTGCGCTTACGCTCCCGGACCAGGTGGTGGTGCACGGCCGAGGTGAGCAGCAACGACGGGATCGGCGCGAGCGTCTCATCCGACTCACGATCGGACAGGATGACCAGATTCACACCGTCGTCGATGGCGGCGCTGACCTTGGTCCGGATGTCGTCGAGCGCGCGGCGCAGACCCGCACCGCCCTCGGCGACCGGGTACAGGCCGTGGATGTGCAGGCTGCGGAAGTCGTCGAGCGACTTGCCGTCCTGCGTCTTTCCGGAGTCGATCTGCACCAGCTTGGCCAGGGTGTCGTTGTCCAGGACCGGCTGCGGGAGCACGATCTGGCGGCACGATTGTGCGGTCGGATGCAGCAGGTCGGCCTCGGGGCCGATGGTGCCGCCGACGCTGGTCACGACCTCTTCGCGAATCGCGTCCAGCGGCGGGTTGGTGACCTGGGCGAACAGCTGCTGGAAGTAGTCGAACAACATCCGCGGACGCGACGACAGCACCGCGATCGGGGTGTCGGTACCCATCGAGCCGATCGCCTCGGCACCGGTCTTGGCCATCGGCGAGACCAGCAGATTCAGCTCTTCGGTGGTGTAACCGAACATCTGCTGACGCAGCGTGACCCGCTCATGCGACATGTGCACATGCGGCGGAGCGACGATGTGATCGACGTGGACCAGACCGGCGTCGAGCCACTCCTGATAGGGATGCTCGGCGGCGAGTGCGTCCTTGATCTCCTCGTCGTCGACGATGCGTCCGGCCTCGGTGTCGACGAGGAACATGCGGCCCGGCTGCAGGCGCAGCTTCTGGACGACGTCGGCGTGGTCGATGTCGAGGACACCCACCTCCGACGCCATCACGACGAGACCGTCCTTGGTCACCCAGATACGGCTGGGGCGCAGACCGTTGCGGTCCAGCACGGCGCCGACGACCTTGCCGTCGGTGAAGCAGACCGATGCCGGTCCGTCCCACGGCTCCATCATCGACGCGTGGTACTCGTAGAACGCCTTGTGCGCCGGCTTCATGGTCTCGTGACGCTCCCACGCCTCCGGGATCATCATCAGCACGGCGTGCGGCAGGCTTCGGCCGCCGAGGTGCAGCAGTTCCAGCACCTCGTCGAACCGCGCGGTGTCGGACGCACCGGGGGTGCAGGTCGGGAAGATCTTGTCGGCGACGTCGTCGGCGCCGAAGACCGATGCGTCGATGAGCGCCTCACGCGCCCGCATCCAGTTCTCGTTGCCGGTGACCGTGTTGATCTCACCGTTGTGGGCGACGCGGCGGAAGGGATGCGCCAGCGGCCACGACGGGAAGGTGTTGGTGGAGAAGCGCGAGTGCACGAGACCCAACGCACTCTCGACGCGCGAATCCTGCAGATCGATGTAGAACGCCCGCAGCTGCGGGGTGGTCAGCATGCCCTTGTAGACGAAGGTCTGCCCGGACAGGCTCGGGAAGTACACGGTCTCGCGGCCCGGGCCGTCGGCGCCGGCTCCCTTGGTGCCCAGTTCGACCTGGACGCGCTTGCGCACCACGAACGCGCGGCGTTCGAGGTCGATCCCCGCCGCGCCTCCGATGAACACCTGGCGGAAGGTCGGCATCGCGTCACGGGCGAGCGCGCCGAGCGACGAGTCGTCGGTGGGCACATCTCGCCAGCCGAGCAGCGTGAGCCCCTCGGCGGCGATGATCTTCTCCACACCCTCGGCGGCCAGGCGGGCATCCTCGGAGCCCTGCGGCAGGAAGGCGATGCCGGTGGCGTAGTTGCCTTCGGCGGGCAGTTCGAAGTCGACGACCTCGCGCAGGAAACGGTCGGGAACCTGGATCATGATGCCGGCGCCGTCACCGGTGTTCGGCTCGGCACCCGCGGCACCGCGGTGTTCGAGGTTGACCAGGGCAGTGATCGCCTTGTCGACGATGTCGCGGCTACGCCGTCCGTGCATGTCGACGACGAATGCGACACCACACGAATCGTGCTCGTTGCGCGGGTCGTACAGACCCACCGGTCCCGGAGCGTGCTTCATAACTTCTCGCCTCACTTGGTGCGCGCAAACCGGCGCGCACCCATCCACGTGTCTATGTCTGGGGACAGTTGAGTCCCATGACCACGTCGTCACCGACCCAGGGCTGACCAGGACGGATCTGACGGTCACATGGTGGCGTCCGCATCAGCGCCGTTGCTGACGAGTTCGTCCGGTCCGCCGCAGCGAACCGATACCACCCTGCTTCACCGCCCAACGCACACGCAGCCCGATCAGGGCGCGCCTGGCGTTGCCGCAGGAGCATTGTCGGCCATTTTCTCACGGGGGGTGCCAAGTATTGAAATCCGGCTACCACAGAGAAGATGATTCGGCAGGCCAGACGCCATTGTCGGGGCGGGCTGGACGCGTCCGAACTACCCGGAATTCAGTCCACCGAAGTTCGATGCGTACTACCGTGAAGTTCGTGAGTGCAACGACGCCCCCCAATCTGTCTCATCCGGCGGCCGAGCCCGCCGACCGCGGCTCGGCTCGGGCTCGGGCGATGAACGGGTACCTGTCCCGCGTGGCGCGACCGCTGATGTCCGGCGCCGGACTCAGCAGTCCACGAGTGACCGCCCAGATGATCAGGACTATGCGGCCCGGCGTCAACCGCACCCTGGTGGCGCTGTCACCGGTGCCCGCGGGTACCCGCAGTGCCACCGTGCGCACCCGCTACGACGGCGGTGCGATCCGGGGCGAGGTCCGCGGCGAATGGGTACGCGGCCCACGGATCGCCGACACCCCGATCCATCGCGACCAGCAGGTTCTCTATTACCTGCATGGGAGCGGCTTCGTGGTCTGCTCGGCGCGTACGCACCGTGGACTGGTCGCACGGCTGAGTCACCGCGTCGGCATGCCGGCATTCGTCCTCGACTACCGCCTCGGGCCCGAATACGGGTGGCCAAGCGGAGGCGACGACGCGATCCGCGGCTACCACTGGCTGCTGTCGCAGGGTTTCGCCCCCGAACAGATCGTCATCGGCGGTGATTCCGCCGGCGGGCACCTGGCCCTGGATCTCCTCGCCGCCAATCACGCCGCCGGGGTACCGCAGCCTGCGGCGATGGTGCTGTTCTCCCCGCTCTATGACCCCACGTTCCAACTCGCCGTGGACCATCAGCTCAACGGCCACCGGGACCCGATCATCGACGCGGTGGCGGCACAGAAGATCCTGCGCCTCTACACCCGGGACGCCGACCCCGACCACCACCGGATGCGCATCCCGCTCAATACCGCTATGACGTTGCCCGACACCCTGATCCAGTACGGCGGGCTGGAGGTCATGGGTGCCGACGCCCGGGCCATGCATGCCGCGCTCACCGAGGCCGGCGCGCTCAGCCTGCTGCAGGCCTGGCCCGACCAGAGCCACGTCTTCCAGATGTTCCCGCGACTGACCCCCGAATCGCGGCACGCCGTTTCCGCTGCCGCACAGTTCATCTCCTCTACGATGACAGCCGACGAGCGACGCTCTCGCGCGCCGATCCCCCTCCCGAAAGGCAGCTGACATGTCCGACGTCGACGACCTCCTCGCACGTTTACCCATGGGCGACATCGCCGCCCAACTCGGCGTGGACGAGGAGTCCGCCCGCGAAGCGGCCGCCCAGGCCGTCCCCGCGCTGCTGACCGGCCTGCAGGCCCAGACCGGCGATGAGGAATCGGCACAGCGCCTGGTGGGCGCGCTGGCCCAGCACGACAACGACCTCGCCCAGGGCGAGATCAACGTCGGCGACGTCGACACCGCCGACGGCTCCAAGATCGTCGCGAAGATCTTCGGCGACAAGACCGATGCGGTCGCCGACGCCGTCTCCACACAGGTGCCCGCGGCAGCGGTCGATCAGGGACTCATCACCAAGATGCTCCCGATCCTCGCCCCGATCGTGCTCAGCTTCCTCACCAAGAAGATCCTCGGTGGCGGTGCCGCGCAGCCCACCGGCAACGCCGCCGGGGGCGGTGGACTCGGCGACGTCCTCGGCGGAATCCTCGGGGGAGGACAGGGCGGGGGTGGCCTGGGCGGCGGCCTGGGGTCGATTCTCGGCGGCATGCTGGGTGGTGGCTCGGCTGCCCCGGCGAAGAAGGAATCCGGCGGTCTGGGCGATCTCCTGGGATCGATTCTGGGCGGCCGCAAGTAGTTCCGCACCCCTCCGACACCGGTACGACACAACCCGGCCCGGTTCACCCGCCGTCATGCGGATGAACCGGGCCGGGTCGTCTCGATCAGCGCAGTCTCAAGCAGCGCAGTCTCGATCAGCGCCGCGGAGTCACTTCGGCCGGACCGGGCTCGGCTGATCGCCGCCGAATGCGGTCGGGATACCGGTGATCTCGGTGATCGCCCAGTCGCTGTTAGAGTCGACGGTCATCTTGTAGGTCGCGGTGGACTCGATGCCGTCCGGCGCCTGGATGTTCTTGGTGTACACGTTGACGAAGGCGACCACCTGGTAGACGCCGTTCTGGACGGACTCGACCTTCGCGGTGATCCGCTCCGAGGATGAGGTCCACTGCATCGGCTTGATGAGCTGTTCCATCGACGTCGACGCCTTGCGCAGCCGGTCCCCCAGTTCGGGGGTGGTGCCCTTCGTCAGTCGCGCCTGCCATTCGGCCGGGTTCTGATAGTCCATCTGCGCCGCACCGGTCGCATAGTCCAGTGCGATCTGCTCGGCGTGTGTGCGATCACTCTGCTGCTGCTCGATGGCGCTGACGTCGTCGGACTTTCCTGCGAGCATCCAGCCGAGCACCGCGACGGCCACCACGAGGGCGACGACCACGACGCCGGTCAGCAACTGCGACATGGAGATCGAGCGCCCCTTCAGCGCCGACAGCGGTTTGGTGAGCATCGACGAGGACTGGCCAGTTTCGTGGTGTCGGTCAGCGTGTAACGGTCCAGCATGGAGAACTTGACCCGGGCGATCAGCCGATTGTCCTCCTGGACCAGATCCACCGCGGTCACCTTGCCGATCCGCATACCCTTGGTGCGCACGTCACCGTTGACATGCAGACCCGACGCATCGGTGAAGTCGGCGCTGAATTCCCGAGTGTTCCCGTCCACCGGGTTGCGCATCGCGTTCAGCACGAGCGCGAACAGCATCACGGTGACGAGTCGTGCTGGCCGACATCAACATCGAGGGTGCCGAGCGGCTGGCGGCGATCCTCAACGAGCGGCACGGCGAAAAGACCGCGCTCGCCGTCGAAGTCGACCTGCGTGCGGAACAGCAGATCGAGCAGCTGGTTCAGCGCACCGTCGATCACTTCGGCGCACCGGACATCGTGGTCAACATCGCCGGCATCTTCCCGATCGACGACGGCGACATCGCCGGCATGCAGGTCGAGGTGTGGGACAACGTCTTCGCCGTCAACCTGCGCTCGGCAATGCTGTTGACCAAGCACACCCTCCCCTACCTGCGGGAGAAGGGCGGCTCGATCATCAACACCGCATCGACCCATGCTTTCGCCGGCGACAGCAGCCTCAGTGGCTACGGTGCCACCAAGGCCGCGATCATCGCGCTGACCAAGTACACCGCGACGCAGTACGGCAAGGAGGGCGTGCGCGCCAACGTGATCTGCCCGGGCACCACCACCACACCGCCGGCCCAGCAGCTACCCCAGCCCATCAAGGACATCTACCTCGAGCACACGATGGCCAAGGCTCTCAACAGCCCGACCGAACTCGGCAAGGCGTTCCTGTTCCTGGCATCCGATGATTCGCGGGGTATCAACGGCGAGGTCATTCGTGTGGACGGCGGCCTGCTGGCCAACCAGCCGTTCGTGCCGGACATGAACCGACTGGGAATGGCCACCGCGTCCAGCCAGTAGTCGCGAACCGATCGGCACACCAACGGGCCCATCGTCACTCCGGTGACGATGGGCCCGTGACCGTTCGCCGTCCGGGGTGATCCCGCATTTCCTGGTCACCGTCGGTGACCAGGTCATATCCTGGGCGAATGGATCGGCTCGTCACCGCGGTCGTCGTCGACGACCACCCCTTCTTCCGCGACGGGGTGTCCCGCGGCCTCGCGCAGAGCGGGCGGGTCCGGATCGTCGGCGAGGCGGCCGATGGTGTGTCCGGTCTCGAAATGATCCGGAGCGCGGCACCCGACGTCGCCGTCGTCGACTATCAGATGCCCGGGATGACCGGCATCGACGTCGTGCGCGCCGCGGTCCGCGACGATCTGACGACCCGGATCCTGCTGCTGTCGGCGATCACCGACGGACCGATAGTCTTCGACGCCCTCCAGTCCGGCGCGGCCGGCTATCTTGCCAAAGACGTCGGCCGCGACGAGATCGTGGCCGCGGTGACCCGGGTCGCCAAGGGCGAGACGGTGGTTCCGGCCGAGCTGGCAGCCGGGCTGGCCGGGGAGATCCGGATGCGCGCGCGGCCCGACGCCCCGGTGCTGTCCGAGCGGGAACGGCAGGTGCTGGCCGGTTTCGCCCAGGGCAAGTCGATCCCGCAGGTGGCATCCGAGCTGTACATCGGCGCTTCGACGGTGAAGACCCACACCCAGCGTCTCTACGAGAAGCTCGGCGTGTCCGATCGTGCCGCGGCGGTCGCCGAGGCCATGCGCCGTGGCCTCCTCGAATGAGCCGGGGGCGCGGGTACCCGATCCCGCCCCGCTGCTGAAGCCGACCGAACTCGCCGACACCGAACCCATCCGCGCCATCCTGCTCGACACCGCGCTCGACGGGGTTCGGATCCAGTCGGTCCTGCGGGTGCTCCTGGCAGTCTTTGCCCTCGGTGCCATTACGCTGGAACCACCTGCGCGGTCGGGCATCTGGTGTCTGGTGATCGCGGCCGTGTACCTGGTCTGGTGCGTGGTGGGCGTCGTACTGCTCCCGCACGGCGGATGGCTCGCCATCCGCTTCGCCTGGACCGCGCTGTTCATCGACATGGCGGCGCTGACACTGCTCACCCTGATCGCCAGCGAATCCGACCAGATCAGCTGGACCGCAGACATTCTCGTCAACGGATTCTTCCTGCTCCCGATGATCGCGGCGATCAGCCTGCGCCCCGCCCTCTGCGCGGTCGTGATGGTCCCGACGGTGATCACCTACTTCGTCGGCAGCGTGCTCGCGAAGGACCCGAACGGCGAACCATGGACCATCATCGGGCTGCGCACCGGGGTGATCGGCGCGCTCGCGCTCGGCGCGGTCTGGTTGTCGCGGTTGCAGCGGACCCGGGTGGTGATGATCGGTTCCCTTGCCGCCCAACGGAGCCGGCTGCTCGATGACATCATGGAGATCGAGGCGCGGGAACGCAGGCAACTCGCCGAACATCTCCACGACGGCGCCCTGCAGTACGTGCTGGCCGCCCGTCAAGAACTCCCCGCGCTCACCCCCGATCCCCCCAACTCTGATCGCACCGCCGCGGCGCGCATCGACGAGGCGCTGCGCGAGTCGGCGCGGCTCCTGCGCTCCACCCTCGCCGAACTGCATCCAGCGGTCCTCGAACGATCTGGCCTGGCCGCGGCCCTCACCGACCTGACCACCTCGGTGGCACACCGCACCTCGCTGACCATCGCGGTGGACACCGCGGGATGGCCGGCGTCGGCGGCCACCACCGTCGACGCGATCCTGTTCACCACGGCGCGCGAGCTGCTCACCAACATCGTCAAACATGCCCGGGCCACCCACGTCGAGGCAACCATCGAATTCGGCCCCCGCGCACGGCTGGTCGTCGTCGACGACGGGATGGGCTTCGACGACACCATGCTCGATCACCGCGTCACCGACGGCCATATCGGACTCCTGTCGCGCCGGGTCCGTCTGGAGAGCCGCGGCGGCACACTGACGATCCGGCGCCGCCCGGCGGGCGGTACCGTCGTCGTCGCCGAGATCCCCACCGATCCTGCTGATCCGGCACGCACCGCCTGAATCGAGGTCCCGCGATCCACCGGGACCGTGGGCTCGCTCGGGAGAGGGAGAGGCGCCTCCCTCCTGCGGGGGATGTGCCCACGCGCTGCGCCGCCCGATGCTGGTCGTCCACGTCACCGTCGCCGCGGTCGCCATGTGTTGCGCCGCGGGTCAGGTCTGGGCGTGGTGGCGTCACCGAAACCCGCAGTGGCACAGGAGGGAAGGCCGACTGTATGTCCTCGCCGTTGCGATTGCGGGACCGAGCGCCTTCGCGATCGGCACCCACAGCCCGTTCGGCCCGGCCGCCCAGGTCTCCGATGTCATCCTGGCCTGCCTGTGGATGGGTTACACCGCATTCGGGGTACGCGCCATCGTCGGCGGACGCGTGGATCTGCACCGACGCTGGATGATCCGCAGCGCCTGCCTCGCCTTCTCGGTGATCCTCAACCGCGTCTACGGCACCCTGTTGGCAACAGTGGGGTCGAACTGGCTGGAGAGCCATGCGGACGGCATCGACGACCCCGTCGCCGTGTGGACACAAACGCTGTCCCCGTGGCTCGGGCTGGTGACCGGCATCCTGCTCGGACTGTTCGTCAGCGACCGGCAGCCGTCGGGTCCCCCGATCGGTGGACCCGCGGGTCAACCGGCACATCCCCCGGTCGGCGGAGTTCCCGAAACCCCTGTTCACGGGAGAGTTCTTGGTGTCAGAACGACAACCGAACAGCCCGGACCGAATCCGACCGGGATCGACATCAAGGAGAAACCATGAACACCACCACCCGCATCGCCACCGCAACCGCCGGCCTCGCCGGGATCGCCGCCATCGGCCTGATCGGAGCTGGTGCCGCCGGCGCAGGCACCATGCCGGTCACCCATGCCGGCGAGCCGTCGGTCGCGATGACCATCACCAACCACACCAACAAGACCGAACATCTGGTGACGTCCACCATCAGCGGCAACGGCGTCTGGGTCAACGGCCCGTCGCGAACGCTGGCTCCCGGGGCGAGCGAGATCATCAAGGTCGTCGCCCCGACCGGGCAGAAACTGGCCGTCAATATCGCCTACCGGGTCGGAACCGGTGGACCCACCGCCACCTACGAAGTGCTGAACTCGCAGACGAATACCAACACCGGGACGACCGGCATGTCGGGTCCGGGTGCCGGACAGCACTCGATCACGCACAACTTCGGCAGCCACTACCCGGCCACCAACATCTCCTTCGATCAGTGGTGATCGATTGAGAGATACCCAGCCCGTCCAGCCCCGACAACGACCACGGCGTCCACGACGATCATCGTCGCGGACGCCGTGGTTCGTGCTACACCGGCCCCGACGCCGGACGCATCTGGTGGCGGCACAACAAGTGCCCGGTGAGGCCCCCTCAGGTCACCGACACCACGATCACCCGAAGACCATGGCGCCCGTCTGTGGCGGATCAGCTGCCAGCGCCGCCTGCTCGCCTGGGGTGAAAGTCCTTGCCCGCGAGAGGAATCGCACGCCTTCGGGGGCCTCCAAACTGAATCCGGCGCCACGACCGGCGACGACGTCGAGGATCAGTTGCGTATGCTTCCACAACTCGAACTGATCACCGTTGATCCAGACCCGCACGGCGGGAATGGGTTCGGGCAACGCGATCTCGCCGACCAACACGTCGCGCTGACCTATCCGGTACTCCCCCACGGGGTAGCACATCGGGGCCGAGCCGTCACAGCATCCACCGGACTGGTGGATCATGAGACCGCCGTGCAGCTCCGACAGTTTCGTCAGGAGCTGCACGGCGGCGTCTGTGGCGACCACCCGATCAGGAATCTGTAGATCTGACACGGGGATCCACCTGCTCTTTCATCGATCGGCTACCGGATCAGAAGAAGCCCTTCGCATTCTGAGCGTATCCGACCAGCAGGTTCTTGGTCTGCTGGTAATGCTCGAGCATCATCAGGTGATTCTCGCGACCGATACCGGACTGCTTGTACCCGCCGAAGGCGGCGTGCGCCGGGTAGTCGTGGTAGGTGTTGGTCCACACCCTGCCGGCCTGGATCTCGCGACCGGCACGGTAGGCGGTGGCACCGTCACGCGTCCACACGCCGGCACCGAGGCCGTAGAGGGTGTCGTTGGCGATCGACATGGCCTCTTCGTAATCCTTGAACGGCGTGACCGCGAGCACCGGACCGAAGATCTCCTCCTGGAAGATCCGCATCTTGTTGTCACCGGCGAAGACGGTCGGCTGGATGTAGAAGCCGCCGGACAGATCGCCGCCGAGGTCGGCGGGCTCGCCGCCGGTGAGGACCTTGGCCCCTTCCTCCTTGCCGATCGCCAGATACGAGGAGATCTTCTCGAACTGATCGTTGGATGCCTGCGCACCCATCATCGTGTCGGTGTCGAGCGGGTTGCCCTGCTTGATCGCCTTGACCCGGTCGATCGCGCGGCCCAGGAATTCCTCGTAGATGTCGGCCTGGATGAGCGAACGGCTCGGGCAGGTGCACACCTCGCCCTGGTTGAGGGCGAACATCGCGAAGCCCTCAAGCGCGCGGTCCAGATAGCCGTCATCCTTCGCGGTGACGTCACCGAAGAAGATGTTCGGGCTCTTGCCGCCCAACTCCAGGGTGACCGGGATCAGGTTCTCCGAGGCGTACTGGCTGATCAGACGGCCGGTGGTGGTCTCACCGGTGAAGGCGATCTTGCGGATGCGGTTGCTCGAGGCCAGCGGCTTACCGGCTTCGACACCGAAGCCGTTGACGATGTTGAGCACGCCGGCGGGCACCAGATCCGAGATCAGCGACATCAGGTAGAGGATCGACGCCGGGGTCTGCTCGGCAGGCTTGAGCACCACCGCGTTGCCGGCCGCCAGCGCGGGAGCCAGCTTCCAGACCGCCATCAGGATCGGGAAGTTCCACGGGATGATCTGGCCGACGACGCCGAGCGGCTCGTGGAAGTGATAGGCGACGGTGTCCTCGTCGATCTCCGAGATGCCACCCTGCTGGGCGCGCAGCGCGCCGGCGAAGTAGCGGAAATGATCGACCGCGAGCGGGATGTCGGCGGCCAGCGTCTCACGCACAGCCTTGCCGTTGTCCCAGGTCTCGGCGACGGCGATCTTCTCCAGGTTCTCCTCGATGCGGTCCGCGATACGCAGCAGCACCAGCGACCGTTCGGCGACCGAGGTCTTGCCCCAGGCCGGCGCGGCCTTGTGTGCAGCGTCCAGCGCGAGGTCGATGTCCTCGGCGGTCGAGCGGGCAACCTCACAGAAGGTCTTGCCGTCCACGGGTGACGGATTCTCGAAGTACTGGCCCTTGACCGGCGGCACCCAGGCCCCGCCGATCCAGTTGTCATAGCGCGATTCGAAGCTCATC
The DNA here is from genome assembly GCF_030315745.1 of Gordonia heveisoli. Lineage (GTDB taxonomy): Bacteria > Actinomycetota > Actinomycetes > Mycobacteriales > Mycobacteriaceae > Gordonia. The sequence goes on from NZ_JASXSH010000001.1 coordinate 327,214, forward strand.
ACCGAGCCGTCGGTACCCGGCTTTGCATACACGGTCATGGAGGGTCTCCTCTGTGTCGTCCTCGACTCAACGAGGGATCATGTGATCTGTCACACACAGTAGGAGTCTACGCGTTGCAGGTGCGTTGCAGCCTTGTTCGAACCCGCGGAAAAGCTACTCTGAACTGCATCTATATCGCAGCACCGCCGTTTGGTCAGACCCCGTATCGCCGGTCGAGCAACCGGATCCGGCCACCGGCCACCGCGCGGTCGGGATGCCCGACGGGGAGACGATGCTCCAGCCGGCGCCAGGCCACCAGGTCGTCGCGCCCGTGCGCCGACGACGTCCACGTTCGCAGCACCGACACCTCGCCGTCGGCGATCACCCGCGAACGGATGTCCTCGCGCAGTTCTTCGAAGATCTCGACGATGCCCGGTGCCGACGACTCGACGAGCAGGCCGCCGCGTCCCAGCGCCGCGATCGCGGTCCCGAGGCCGGAGCCCCCGGCAGCGACCTGGCCCCGCAGATCGGCGAGGTCAGAACCCAGTTCGACGGTCAGCCGGTACGGACGCGAGCCGACGACATCCGGGCCGAGGTCGCGTCGTAGGCGGGAGATCTCGGCACGCACCGTCACCGGATCGATGCCGTCCTCGGCCAGGTGCAGGGCCAGTTGTTCGGTGTTCAGCCCCTGGGGATGGGCCTGCAGCAACACCAAGATCTCCGCATGACGGCGCGACAGCGACCGGGTACCGACGCCGCTGTCCCAGCGGTAGCCGCCCTCACCGAGCACCGACAACCGCGGTCCGGCCCCCCTGCCGGACGCCGAGAAGACCTTCGGATCCGCAAGATCGATTGCGGTGGAGTGTAATTCGCGCTCCACCGCCGCGACCACAGATCGCACCGCGGCCAGCGCGAAGGGTGCGGCGACCTCGCGCCCACCGGTGACGTCGATGACGCCGATGACGTGTCCGGTGACCGGATCGTGCACGGGTGCGGCAGCACAGCTCCACTCCTGCACCGCACCGGCGAAATGTTCGGGTCCGACAACCTGCACGCCCTGGTCGACAGCCAGCGCCAGTCCGGGAGCGTTGGTGCCGACGACTTCCTCACTCCACACCGAACCCTCGACGAAGTTGATCCGCCCGGCCTTATCCCGCGCGTCGGAATCGCCTTCGATCCAGAGCAGACGGCCGACCTGGTCGGTGAGTGCGACGACCACGCCGGAATCGGCGATGGCGTCGACCATGAGCGATTGGACGAGCGGACGCACCGCGGTGATCGGGTGGGCAGCGCGATACTCGGCGAATTCGGCGTCGCTCATCGCTGGTGGCGCCGCCGGGGCCACGGCGACCGAGTCGGTGATGCCGGGGTCGATCCCGCGTTTGAGCGAGCGCGCCCACGAGTCGCGCACCACCGACCGCACCGTGTCCGTCGGCGGCGTCACCCCGGAGAGAAAGTCCTCGTACGCTCGACGGATGCGTGCGGCCACCGCGGTAGCGTCGCTCATTCCACCTCCGTCGATTGCTGCCGTCCTGCACGATTCTGCCGCGCCAGGTGTGACCTGGGCAACAGGCATCAAATCAGCCCCCGACCCTACCCGCGGCCGACCGAACGCCTGCTGCGGGTGCGAATGCCCAGGGTATGCGGGAATCCCGGCCGTGTCGATGTCGGTCGGCCACTGCCGCCGGGATCCGGTGCCATCAGTCGAAGCGCGCCGAGAAGCCGCGGGGCGTCATCCCGGTGACCGTGCGGAAATCCCGGACGAGGTGCGCCTCGTCGGCATAACCGAGTTCGGCGGCCAGCACCGCGAGGGTGTCGCCGGGTTCGCGGAGCCGCTCGGCGGCCTCATGGAGCCGCCTGCGCTGGATCAGCCACTTTGGGGTGAGCCCGAGCCGCCGACGGGTGATGCGTTGCAGACTGCGTTCGGTGAGGTGGAAGTGATCGCAGATCTGGCCGACCGCAGTCACCTCGGACCGATTCTCGACGTATTCGACGATCTCGTTGATCAGGCGGCCTTCGGCGTCGATGGGTAGGTGCGGCCGCAACCAGTCCTCGACGAGTGCGGTCGCCCGACGTTGGGTGTTCTCGTCGGCGTCGACGCTCATCACCACCCGCACCCGCCGGGCGAGATCGGCGCCTCGGTCGCCGAAGACGGCGTCGAGTTCGTCATGCCGATCGGTCCATTCGTGGACGCCACCACCGATCACGAGTGCGCCGGCCGCCGGTGTCAGCATCACCCCGACCGCCCATCCGTCACCGGTCAGCGTGGTCTCCGACAGCCCGGTGGCCACTCCGTAGAACCGTGCGTAGTCCTCGGTGATCACCAGCAGACACACCGGATATTGCAGGACTCGCTGCGGTGCCGCGTCGGCCGGAACCGACCAGATCGGCACCCAGAAGCGTCGGATCAGATCGGTGAGCTCGGCGGTCGGCGGCCATCGTCCGATCCGATACGAACTGTCTGCGGGGTCGACGAGGTGAGCTCGTTCGATGTCATCGGGTCGCCCGCGGCCGCCACCCGCCACCGCCGACGACGATCTGTCGGGTTTGTTCAAGTGCCGGCCACCTCCTGCGCGGTTGACTCTCATCATGACCTCAACCACCGACAACACCGCAACCACCGACAACACCGCAACCACCACCGCCGACCGATACGCCGAACTCGCCGACGGATTCGGTACTGTCCTCGATGCCGTCGACAGTGCCTCAGCCGCCGACGAGGGCGCATCGCGATGGGAAGCCGCTTCCCCGTGTGCGGGCTGGAGTGCCCGCGACGTCGTCGGGCACGTCATCGACACCCAGCGCAGCTTCCTGGCCGGACAGGGTATCGACCTCGGCGCCGCCCCCGACCTCACCGAACCGGCCATCGCGTGGCGCGCCCATCGGGCCGCTGTCGGGCAGATCCTCGCCGACCCCGACGTCGCCGCGCGCACCTACGACGGGCACTTCGGCCCGACCACGATCGGTGACACGCTGCTGCGCTTCTACGGATTCGACCTCATCGCGCACCGCTGGGACATCGCCACCGCGGCCGGTATCGACCACCGATTCACCGAGGACGAACTGACCAGCCTGGAAACCGGTGCGGACGGCTTCGGCGATGCTCTCTACGCCGACGGTGTCTGCGCACGCATCGACATCCCAGCCGGCGCGGACCGTCAGACGATCCTGCTGGCGCGTCTGGGTCGTCGGGCCTGAATCGACATCGTTCCCACCTTCCGGGCGGGTGCTACCCCAGCAGTCACGGAATCCATCCGTTATGCCGCGGGTATCCCGCCCGCAGGTGGCTGTAGAGATAGGTGCTGACCAGCAACGCGGCGCCGCAGATGATCGACGGCCAAAGGAAGTCGTTGTTCATCGAGTCGCGCACCGAGGCGAGCGCCCAGCCGATGACCAACAGCACCAAGCCGATCGTGGTGAAGATCCGGACCACCAGCACCACGGTGGTGACGAGAGCCCAGACGATCTCGCGGCGTCGTCCGTTGTCGGCGTTCACCGTCCACCCCTGCACACGGGCTCGAGCATATCCAGGCATCAGCGTCGGCAGCAGCGCACAATGACCTCATGAAGACGATTCTGAATGTCATCTGGCTGCTTCTCTGCGGGATCTGGATGGCACTGGGGTATGTGATCGCCGGCATCATCTGCTGCATCCTCATCATCACCATCCCGTTCGGCATCGCCTCCTTCCGGATGGCGAACTACGCGCTGTGGCCGTTCGGGCGCACCACCATCCGCAAACCCACCGCAGGTGCGGCATCGGTGATCGGCAACATCATCTGGATCGTCGTCGCGGGCCTGTGGCTGGCCATCGGCCACATCGCGACCGGCCTGGCGATGTGTGTGACGATCATCGGTATCCCGCTCGGCATCGCCAGCTTCAAGATGGTGCCGATCTCGCTGCTTCCGCTCGGCACCGAGATCGTGTCCACCAACGATCCGCGCGCATCGATGCCCGCCGTCTGACCACCGGGGTTTCCCCGACGGCCGGGCCAGGTCGGTGAAACCCGTCTGCCGGGTGAACCCATCCAGATCGTCGGCGGCGCCGAATACCCGGCATGGACGACCTCGATCGACATCCGCCAGTCCCGCAGGTACCGGTCCCCGTCACCGGTGAACGCCCCGCCTCGGTGGCGGTCATCGGCGGTGGCGTCGCCGGTCTGACCGCCGCACACATCGCCGCCCGGCATGCCCGCATCACGCTCTTCGAAGCCGACGATCGGCTCGGGGGCCACGCCCACACCCAGTACGTCACCCTCGACGACGGTTCGCGGGTCGCCGTCGACACCGGGTTCATCGTCCACAACGATCGCACCTATCCCACGCTGTTGACGTTGTTCGACGAGTTGGGGATCGCCACCACCGACACCGACATGTCGATGTCGGTGCGCTCGGAGATCAGCGGCCTCGAATATGCGGGTGCGTTAGGGCTGTCGGGACTGTTCCCCACCATGCGCACCCTGACGCGTGGCCGCTACCTGCGCATGCTCGTGGAGATCACCCGTTTCCATCGGGCCGCCCGCCGTGTGCTCGACGCCGCGGGCGACGACATCCCGCTGTCGGAGTTCGTCGACCGCGAGGGTTTCAGCGACTACTTCCGCGACAACTTTCTCCTGCCTCTGGTCGCAGCCGTGTGGTCGTGCGAATCACACACCGCCGCAGCCTATCCCGCCCGCTACCTGTTCACCTTTCTCGATCATCACGGCATGCTGACCGTCTTCGGCTCCCCCACCTGGCGAACCGTACGGGGCGGGTCGGTGCAGTACGTCGACGCGGTGGCGGACGGGGTCCGTGCCCGGGGCGGGACGATCCGGTTGTCCGCGCCGGTCCGCCGCATCACCGAGTCCGCCGACGGCGTCACGGTCACCACCGACGACGCTGTCGAGACCTTCGACGCCGTCGTGGTCGCCACCCATCCCCATCAGGCCCTCGCCATGCTCACCGACCCCGGCCCGCTGGTATCGGAAGTCCTCGGCTCGATCCGCTACGCCGCCAAACCCGCTGTCCTGCACACCGACACCTGGCTGCTGCCACGTGCCGAGAAGGCCCGTGCATCGTGGAACTATCAGATCCGCGACGACGGCCGTGGTCCCGGCGAGATCGCCGTCACCTACGACCTCACCAGGCTGATGCGCCTGGCCGTCGCCAAACCCCGGCTGCTGGTCACCATGGGACGAACCGACCTTGTCGATCCGGCGCAGGTCCTGGCCGAGATGACCTACGAACATCCCGTCTACACCGTCGAATCCGTCGCCGCGCAGGCCCGCCTGCCCGAGATCGACTCCAGCCGGGTCGTCTTCGCCGGGGCCTACCACGGATGGGGATTTCACGAGGACGGCGCCGCGTCGGGCGCACGGGCCGCGGCCCGACTGGGACTGAGCTGGACCGACCAGCCCGAGCACGATCGGGTGGCCACGCCATGACCGACGTCGCCGAGGTGATCAGCCCCTCGGCACCGACCCCCTCGCTGGTGCCGACCCGCATCGTCCACACCCGCACCGGCCCGGTGCGGCACAGCTTCGCCTATCGGAGTCAGTCCTGGTTCGTCGACGTCGAGGAACTGCCGCGGCTCCCCCGGATGCTGGCACCGTTCGCCCGGTTCCGCGGCGACGATCACTTCCCCGAGCCGCCTACCCCCGACCAGTCGTTGCGGCAGCGGCTGGACGACCACCTGGTCGGCGCCGGTGTCACCCCACCCGCCGGGCGGGTGACCGCGCTGCTGTCACCCCGGGTGGCCGGCTATGTGTTCAATCCGCTGAGCGTCTTCTGGTGTCATGACGCCGACGAGCGGCTGTGTCTGATCGTCGCCGAGGTGCACAACACCTACGGCGGTCGTCATTGCTATCTGCTGACGCCCGACCGCGACGGTCGCGCACACACCGACAAACGGTTCTATGTCTCACCGTTCAACGACGTCTCCGGCCGCTACGACCTGTCCCTGCCCGAACCCGGTGCCGACGGTCGGGTCGCCCTGTCGGTGACCTTGCGCCGGGACGACGAACAGCCGTTCGTCGCCACCCTGCGCGGCCGGACGGTGCAGGCATCGACGGGCGCGGTCGCGCGGGCGCAGCTTCGGACCCCGCTGGCACCGCTGCTCGTCGCCGGCCGGATACGGCTCCAGGGCATCCGCCTGTGGCTGCGGCGGCTACCCATTCACCCGCGACCCGAAAACCCGCGACGCCATTCACCGCGAACGAGGACCGACTCATGAACGATTCCACCGTCTCCTGCTCACCAGATCCGACGCGTTGGCCCGACGTCGCCGCAGCACCTGCGGGCCGATTGTCGGGGATACGGGCCCGGGCCGCGATGTGGCTGTTCCGCCGCGCGGTCGGCAAGCTCGACATCAGGGTGGAGTATCCCCACGGCGCCGACGCCGGTCCGGCAACCGGACGTATCCAGCCGCGCATGATCATTCGGCGTCCAGACCAGTTCGCCCGACGTGTGGGTTCGACCGGTCTGATCGGGTTCGGTGAGTCTTTCATGGCCGGTGACTGGACCACCGACGATCTCGTCGGCGTGCTGACGCCTTTCGCCGAGCAGGCTTCGACACTCATACCTCCTGCGCTGCAACATCTTCGACGTCTGGTGCTACCGTCGCGCCCGGCTGCCGAAGCAAATACGCAGGCGAACTCCCGTCGACACATCGCCGCACACTACGATCTCTCCGACGAGCTGTTCGCCACCTTCCTGGACGAGACCATGTCCTATTCGAGCGGGCTGTTCGACGGACCGCCGCTGGCCGCGGCCTGGCCAGATCTGGTGGCCGCCCAGCATCGCAAGATCGACCGGCTGCTGGACCTGGCCGGCGTCGGCCCCGGCACTCGACTCCTCGAGATCGGCACCGGCTGGGGTGAACTCTGCCTCCGAGCCGGCGCCCGGGGTGCGATGGTCACCTCGGTCACCCTGTCCGCCCACCAGCGCGACCTGGCCCGTCGACGCGTCGCCGAGGCCGGTCTGTCCGACCGGGTGAGCATCGAACTGCTCGACTACCGCGAGGTGACCGGCACCTATGACGCGGTCGTGTCGGTCGAGATGATCGAGGCCGTCGGCGCACAGTACTGGCCTGCCTACTTCGAGCAACTCGACCATGTCCTCCGTCCGCACGGCCGGGTCGCGATCCAGGCGATCACCATGCCGCATGACCGAATGTCGGTTTCACACAACACATATACCTGGGTGCAGAAGTACATCTTCCCCGGCGGACAGCTGCCGTCGGTCGACGCACTCGCCGAGACCGCGGCCCGACATTCGCACCTTCGGTTGACCTCGTCGATGGCCTTCGGCACCCACTACGCCCAGACCCTGAAGCTCTGGCGGGAACGCTTCGACGCACATCACGACGATGTACGACGGCTCGGTTTCGACCGAACCTTCGAACGGATGTGGCGCTTCTATCTGGCCTACTCCGAAGCCGGGTTCCGCGCCGGCTATCTCGACGTTCATCAACTCGTCTTCACCCGACCGACGGAGGTGACCCGATGACCGGCTGGCTTGGATTCTTCGTGCTGTCCGCGGTGAGCCTCGCGGTACTCGCCGTCATCCAGGCGGTCACCTTCGCCGTCGGGCGCCGAATCGGCCGCTACAACGTCGTCGACGTGGCCTGGGGTGCCGGGTTCGTCGCCGTCGCACTGCTCGCCCTGGTCGTCGGCGGCGGTGACCCGACCCGACGGTGGGTGCTCGCCGCCCTCGTCACGGTGTGGGGACTGCGGCTGTCGTGGCATATGGTCCGCAAGTCGGCCGGCCGCGGCGAGGACCCGCGCTACACCGAACTCCTCGCACGCACCGACGGCAGTATCGGCGCCGTGATCCGCAAGGTCTTCGCCACCCAGGGCATTTCGCAGTGGTTTGTCTCGCTGCCCATACAGGTGTCGGCGGTGGTGGCGGGCGGAACCGGACCGCTCGGACGTTCACTACTCATCGTCGGCACGGTGGTGTGCATCTTCGGGTTCGTATTCGAATCCGTCGGTGACGCCCAGCTCCGGCGGTTCAAGGATGATCCCGGCAGCCGAGGTCAGATCATGGACGGCGGTCTGTGGGCATGGACCCGGCATCCGAACTACTTCGGCGACTCCTGCGTGTGGTGGGGTATCTGGCTGATCGCGGCCGGAGCCTGGCCCGCGGCCCTGACCATCGCCTCCCCTGTCGCGATGACCTACTTCCTGGTGTACGCCACCGGCGCCCGCCTGCTCGAACGATCGATGAGCAGTCGCCCGGGCTATCGCGAGTATCAACTGCGCACCTCCTACTTCCTGCCCCGCCCGCCCCGACGCCTCGCCGATCGACGACCCCAGCCCTGAGTAGCTCCCCACCCCCACGAACCAGCCGGTACTTGCCATGACCGTCAGCCTCCCGCCTGCCTGCGCCTCACCGCCCTCCACCGCTACCGCGACGTTGAAGCGACGCACTCGGCCGATTAGTGTTGCCCTCCATGAGCCGACACCGACCACGACGCCGTGGGGTGCATCGGTGACCGCGACGTCCGATCTCGATGCGTTGCCGGGGTTGCTCGCACGCATCGCCGAGGGGGATACCGCGGCATTCGCCGCGTTCTACGACCTGACCGGCCCACGCGTCTACGGCATGGTGCTGCGGGTTCTGCGCGACCCCGGCTACAGTGAGGAGACCACCCAAGAGGTTTATCTCCAGGTGTGGCGCAATGCGGGCACCTACTCCGCGCAGGCCGGGTCGGCGCTGTCCTGGCTGATCACGCTCGCGCATCGACGCGCGGTCGACCGGGTCCGCAGCGAACAGGCGGCGACCCGCCGCGACGAGCGTTACGGCTCCGCACATCAGCCCACCGATTTCGACGTGGTCAGCGAGGCGGTCGGGGTCGCCGAGACGCGGCGCACCGTCATCGGATGTCTGGAGACGCTCACCGCGACGCAACGTCAGTCGGTTGATCTCGCGTACTACGGCGGCCTGACCTATCGCGAGGTCGCCGAGCGGCTCGACGTCGCGCTGCCGACCATCAAATCCCGAATCCGCGACGGTCTGTCGCGATTGCGCAACTGTCTGGGAGGTGACGATGCCTGATCCGCATCCCCCTGAGGACGGCCATGCCGTGGACCCCGACAGCTTGCTCGATCTGGCACCGCTGGTAGGGCTGGACGCGCTGGCACCCGATGAGCTCGCTCTCGTCGAACAGCATGTCGCCGAGGCTGATCCGGGCGTGGCCGACGCGTTTGCGCACCGGGTCCGCGCCACCCGGGAGACGATGGCGACGGTGAGCGCCTCCACCGCGGTCGAGGTCCCCGACGAACTTCGGCGTCGGCTGTTGGCTGCCGTCGAGGCCGACACCCATCCGCCGGCCCTGCCCGAATCTGAACCGGCACCGGTCGCTTCGGTGACCCCGTTGCATCCCGGTCGGGGCCGCCGCCTGACATATCTGGCCGCGGCGGCAGTGGTCGCGCTGGCGATCGGGGCTGCCGGCTGGATCATCGGCAGTGCGACCAGCACCGAGTCCGGCCCGGCGCGCAGTGCCCCCGAGCAGATCTTCTCCGCACCCGACCTACGTTCCACCACCGCGAGCGTCGGCGACGGCAAGGCCACCGTGTACTACTCGGAGAAGGTGGGCGCCGGGGTGCTGGTGATGACCGATGTGCCACCGCCCGATGCCGCACATGTCTATCAGATGTGGCTGATCGGACCCGACGCTCCGCGCTCGGCGGGCACCATGACGCAAAAGGATGTGTCGCCGGTGACCACCGCCGTGCTGCGTGACATCGGGTCGGCGACCACCCTCGGTTTCACGCTGGAACCGCCCGGCGGGTCGGCGAGTCCGACGTCGCCGCTGCTCAGCCAGATCCCGCTGGGCTGAGTACCCCCGCGCCGTCCGCTATTTGAGCAGGGCGCGCAGGGTGTCGATGGTGTCCGCCTCGTCGGCCGTCTTATCCGGTCGATAACGCAGCACCCTGGCGAACCGCAGCGCGATGCCGCCCGGGTATCGCGAACTCCGTTGCACTCCATCGAGTTCGATCTCGACCACGATCTCCGGATGGAGATGAACCGTGTGCTCGTCCCGATGCGTCTCGTGTGCGGGGAATTCCTCGGTCTGCCAGCGCAGGAGTTCATCGGTGAGCCCCTTGAACGTCTTGCCCACCATCACCGGACGACCGCTCTCGGGATCGCGGGCACCCAGATGCAGATTGGACAGCCACCCGCGACGGCGACCCGATCCCCATTCCGCGGCCAGCACGACGAGGTCGAAGGTGTGTACCGGTTTGACCTTCTGCCAGGTCTTGCCGCGTCGCCCGGCAGCATAGGGGCCGGCCAGCCCCTTCACCATCACACCTTCGTGGCCTGCTGCGATGGCATCGTCGAAATGCTGTTGCGCCGCAGCCGCATCGGGTTCGACGGCGGCGGGGATCCGCAGCCCGGGCGCGATAGCGGTCAGCGCATCGAGTCGCTGGGCGAGCGGCCGGTCGATGAGGTCGACACCGTCGAGGTGCAGACAGTCGAAGAAGAACGGGCGCAGTAGTGCCGACGGATCATCGGCGCCGGCACCCGACGAGCCGAACCGGCTCATCGTGTCCTGGAACGGCCGCGGTCGTCCCGATTCGTCCATCGTGAGCGTCTCACCGTCGAGAATGGTGCTGGCGCACGGTAACTGACGAACCACGTCGACGACGTCGGGGACCGCCGCGGTGATATCCCGCAGCGTGCGGGTGAACACCCACACCTGTTCCCCCCGCCGATGCACCTGGATCCGCGCCCCGTCGAGCTTGTAGTCGACGATGACACCACCGCCGAGCGTCTCGAGCGCCTCGGCGACGGACTCCGCGGGGGTCGCGAGCATCGGCGCGATCGCCCGGCCCACCTGCAGCGCGACCGCCTCCAGTGCGGCGGTGCCACCGCGACGGGCCAGCGCAGCGGTTTCCGGAAGCGATCCGGTCAGCATCAGCGCACGGCGGACGAGGGCCACGGCCTGTCCTGATTCCGCCGCGACAGCCTCCGTCATCACCCCGGCGAGCGCACCCTGGCGCAGTTCACCGGTGAGCAGTGCGAAGAGGAATTTCTGCTCGGATTCGGTTGCGGCACCGAAGAGCCCGACGATGATCTCATTACGCCGCGTCGCCGACCCGGCACCCGGCGCGGTACCGGCCAATGCGGTCAGCGCCGCGTCCACGGCGGTCACGGTCAGCGACTGCGCCGGGGCGGAGGTGGAGACGAGCTTGGACAGCGACCGCCAGCCGACCCCGAGCTTGCCCTGCGGGATCTCGCCGGACAACCAGGCCACCACGACGGGCAACTCCGCGTCGGTGGTCGATCGCAGGACTGTGGCGAGCGCGGCGATCTTGCGGGTGCGCGACCGATCTCGTGCCACCGCCGCCGACACCTCGACCACCTCGGTCAGCCGCACGTCACTCCCTACCCTCGACATTCCTGCCTGATGGGCACGCTACCCCCGTGCACCGACAGCTCGCCTCGGGTGGCGGGAAGGAGATCACGGCGCCCCCGGATATGCCTCACGGTAGGCGCGGACCGCGCTCCCCACTCCGCGATAGACGTGATCGGGGTCGAGGTCGGCCAGCAATCCCTCGGTGACCAATGTCTTCTGCAGTTCGGGATCGATCCCGGCGAGGACGAAATGCGCACCGTGGGAATGCACATAGGCGATGAGATCGGCCATCACGGCCGAAGCCGAGTAGTCGACGTCGCCGATCGCGGTGCAGTCGAGGACCAGCCAGCGCACCGGGTCGGGGGCGTTGCGGATCAGTTCCATCACATCGTCGGCGAATCGACTCGCGTTGGCGTAGAACAGATCCGCGTCATAGCGGAACACGATAAGCCCCGGCAGGGACTGCCGGCCCGGTTCGGCCTTGCGGTAGGTGCGCGTGCCCGCCTCGTCGACGACGATGACGAACCGTTCCGGACGATACTGCCGCCGCACGAGTTCGAGGAGAGAGATCGCCATCGCCGTCACGATGCCGTCCTGCACACCGAGTGCCATCACCACTATCGCGGTGAATATCGCGATGCCGAACTCGACTCGACGCATCCGCCAAATGCGCCGCAAGGCATGGAGATCGATCAGATCGACCGCGACGACGGCGACGATCGCCGACAACACCGCGTGTGGAAGGTCGGCGAGCGCATCGCCGAGAAAGACGACGACCACCAGCGTCACGCCGGCCATGGTCAGGTTCGCGACCTGGGTTCGGGCCCGCTGTTCGTCGAGGATCTGCGTCTTGGTCGGGCTGCCGTTGACCACGAAACTCCCGGAGAATCCGGCGATCGCATTGGCCCCGGCGAGTCCGAGGATGTCGCGGTTGACGTCGGCGGTCTCGCCGTGACGTTGGGCGAATCCGCGTGCGGTGGCAGCACTCTGGGCCAGGATGACGATCGCAGCGCCCACCGCGACGGTCGCCGCCTTCGGGATGTCGGACCAGCTCATCCCGTCGGGTAGGCCGATCGGCGGTAGGCCGCCGTCGATGGCGCCGACCACGGGGATATCCCAATCGGCCACCTTCACGATGACGATGGACACCGCCACCACCATGATGGCCACCGGGAATCGGGGTGTGAATCGCTTCGCGGCCACCAGAACGGCGATCGTCGTCACCGAGATCGCGATCGCCACCGGATCGACCTGCGGCAGTTCTTTGGCGAGATACCACCAGCGCTCGGTGAGTCGGCCCTCGGTGCCTTCGACGCCGAGCATGCCCGGCACCTGCCCGGTCAGCACGGTGATCCCGGTGCCGGTCAGAAAGCCGACCAGTACCGCCGTGGAGAGGAAGTCACCGAGAAAGCCGAGCCGTAACAGCCAGGCACCGAACAGGATCCCCGCCGTCACCAGCGCGATCAATGACGCCCACATCAGCCATTCGCGCGAATCGGGGGCCAGTCCGGCGATACCCAGGCCCGCGATCCCGGAGGCCAGCAGTGCCGCGGTGGCCGAATCCGCCCCCACGACCATGAGTTTCGACGCACCGACGAGTGCGAACACGATCGCGGGCAGGATGATGGTGTACAGCCCCGCCTCGAGCGGTACATGTGCGATCGAGCTGTACCCCATACATTCCGGGATCGCGATCGCGGCCAGGGTCGCGCCGGCCACCATGTCGCCGCGCAGCCACTTCAGCCGGTAGCCGATCAGCGAGGGCGGCAACAGTTGCCGCAGCCCGGACCCGTGTGTCACCGATCAAGGATAGGTCGCGCATGGGCCGGGCGGCGGAGGTCAGGCGACCGCGACCACCGGTGTCGCGGTCGTCGTGTTTCGTCGGGCCACCACCGAATCCAGGGCAAGTCGTCCCGATCCGACGAACACGAGCAGCAGCAGTGCCCAGCAGTAGAGGGCCGACCCCTGACCGCCGTTCTCGATCGGGAACAGACCGTCGGGCTGATGCTTCCAGAAATAGGCGACCGCCATCGCGCCCGAACCGATGAGCGCGGCCGGGCGGGTGGCCAGCCCGACGATCAGCAGCGCGCCGACGACGACCTCGATGAGCCCCGCCCACCACCACGGCCACGCCCCGAGATCGGGGCGTGAGGTGGGGGTTTCGTTCGGCCAGCCCCACAACACCCCGGTGCCGTGGGTGCAGAACAGAATGCCGATCGCGATCCGATAGGCACCGATGGCCCAGGGTGCGTATTTTTCAAGTGAGCTGAGCATTACCTAACAATGCCCAGCCGGACCGCGGTCCGCAAGTGGGACCCGGAGTCAGTGGCCGCGCTTGATCCATTCCTCCAGGTGAGGAGCCTCGGCTCCGACCGTGGTGCCATCGCCGTGGCCGGTGTACACCTTCGTCTCCGGATCTAGCGTGAAGATCTTCTCGGTGATCGAGGCGATGATCGTCGGGAAGCTGGAGAACGAGCGTCCGGTCGCGCCGGGGCCGCCCTGGAAGAGGGTGTCACCCGAGAACAGCACACCGGCCTCGGGTGCGTGGATCACCGACGATCCGGGCGAATGCCCCGGGGTGTTGATCACCGTCAGCGTCGTACCCGCGACCGAGATCTGCTGACCGTCCTCAAGGTCGACGTGCGTCACGTCGGGATGGGTCTCGTTCCACAGCATGTCGTCGCCGGGATGCAGCAGGATCGGCGCCCCGGTGGCCGCGGACAGCTCCGGTGCGACGGTCACGTGATCGTTGTGGCCATGGGTCAGCACGATCGCCTTGACGGTGCGGTTGCCCACCGCGTCCAAGATCGGCTTCGCGGCGTGCGCGGCGTCGATGATCACGACCTCGTTGTCGTCGCCGACCAGCCAGACGTTGTTGTCGACATCCCAGGTTCCGCCGTCGAGCGAAAAGGTGCCCGAGGTGATGACATTGTCGATGCGGAGAGTCACAGCTCGACCACCGACCGCAGCACCTTGCCTGCCTCCATCGCCGAGAACGCGGCCTCGACGTCGTCGATGCCGATCCGCTCGGTGACGAACTTGTCCAGCGGCAACCGCCCCTGCTCGTAGAGGTCGATCAGCATCGGGAAGTCACGCTCGGGCAGGCAGTCGCCGTACCAGGAGGACTTCAGTGCACCGCCGCGGGAGAAGAAGTCGACCAGCGGCATCTCCAGGGTCATCTCCGGCGTCGGCACCCCGACCAGCACGACCACGCCGGCGAGGTCGCGAGCGTAGAACGCCTGCTTGTAGGTTTCCGGGCGGCCGACCGCGTCGACGACGACGTCGACGCCGAACCCGTCGGTCAGATCCTGCACGGCAGTGATCACATCATCGACCTGGGCACCGTTGATGGTGTGGGTCGCACCGAGATCGCGGGCCCACTCGAGCTTATTGTCGTCGCGATCGATGGCGATGATCGTCGTCGCGCCGGCCAGCTTCGCACCGGCGATCGCGGCATCGCCGACGCCACCGCAGCCGATGACCGCGACGGAATCACCACGCCCGACGTTGCCGGTGTTCATCGCGGCACCGAGACCGGCCATCACACCGCAGCCGAGCAGACCCGCAACCGCCGGGTCGGTGTCGGGATTGACCTTGGTGCACTGCAACTCGTGAATGAGCGTCTTCTCGGCGAAGGCTCCGATCCCCAGCGCCGGGGTCAGTTCGGTGCCATCGGTCAGGGTCATCGGCACGCTCGCGTTGAAGGTGTCGAAGCAGTACCACGGACGGCCTCGCTTACACGCCCGGCACTGTCCGCACACCGCGCGCCAGTTGAGCACCACGAAGTCGCCGACCTCGACGTGGGTGACATCGGCGCCCACCGATTCGACGACACCGGCCGCCTCGTGGCCGAGCAGGAACGGATATTCGTCGTTGATACCGCCCTGCTTGTAGGCGAGGTCGGTATGGCAGACGCCGCAGGCCTTGATCGCCACCACGACATCGCGGGTACCCGGCTCGGGGATCACGATGTCGACGACCTCGGTCGGGGCGTTCTTGCTCCGGGAGACGACTCCCTTGACTGTCTGCGGCATTGCGTTCGGTCCTTCCGTGACATGCGCCTGGTTTGTGCGGCGGCGGGTCTAGCCGCTGCGATGACAACCGTGTCCACTGCTAGTGGACGCAGTTAACTGCCATGACCCGATGCTAGCTGCTGCGCCCCGAATGCGCGGGGCGAGCTGGTCACCGTCAGCCTAGACAGGTGTCCAGTCCTGGCGCCAGCGCCCCCGCGAAACCCAAGTCGGTAGCCGGCAAGAGACTGGACCGTCGACGAGCTCAGCCCCCGAGCGAGGTGGGGCAGCCACAGCAGCCGCCCGGTCAGGGCAGCAAACCCGCTCGTCGGGCGCAGATGACGGCTTCGAGGCGGGTCGACGCACCGAGCTTGCGCATCGCGTCCTTCATGTAGCCCTTCACCGTCTGCGCCGTGACCCCCAGACTGTCGGCGATGCGGGCATTGGAATAGCCGAGCGCGGCCAAGGACAGCACGTCCTGCTCGCGGCCGGTCAGCGCGGGAATGTCCACGTCCGCGGCGGCAAAGGTCAGACCCGACCCGATCGCCACGAGTTCGGCGACCATCTCCGGGTCGTCGAGTTCGGCGGCGAGCGCCCGGAGCCGCGCATACGCCTCGGTCGCGCGGTCGCGCAGTGCGTCGGGATCGGCCGCGCCGAGTTCAAGCCGCGCACGGGCGGCGACAATCGACTGCTCCGCGGCCCGCGCCTCGGACGCCAGCACATCGAGCATCCGGCCGCCGATCGGGTGGGGCGCGTGAAACGCGCCGTACAGCACCGCGACCGGACGTCGGTCGACGATGACCGGCGCGGCCGCCATCGCGCGCAGACCCTCGCGGGCGATGATCGTGTTGTAACGGTGGGTGATACGCGGAGTGGCCAGATAGTCGTCGACCACCATCGGCCGACTGGCCGAGACGACCTTTCCGCCCAAACCATGTCCCACATCGACCGACAGCCCGTTGAGCGCTCCGACCGTCGAACCGGCGAATTGGTCGAGGACGACGCTGCGGGCGCCGCCGACAGCGCCGCCGAAGGCGAGCGTGACCCCGGAGTCACGCCGGATGCGGAGCAAGGCATCGGCCAGCGCGCGATTCACGACTTCGGACACACCCACCTCCTCGGTACGGTCCGTCGCAATTACCGCATGGCGTCCGTGCACCCCCACTTCGGGGGGTGGTGATCCAGACCACACCGGATCACACTGTGATCCAGCTTACCCATGCACCCAGGAGGTCACGGTGTCCCCGATGTCCGGAACCGAAGCAGCCATCACGCCCACCGAAGCGGTCACACGCTGGCTGGAGATCTACGGCGCACCCGATGCGAACGCCGCCGACCTTCTCGTCGACCGGCACGACCCGGCCGCGGTCGCCTTCACCACCATCGCGGTCGCCGACGATCAGCGTCCCGACGACGCCGCGGAACTGGTCGTCACCGAGGTGACCTACGGCGAACTCGCGGACGCCTCCAAGCGATTCGCCTCCGCGCTGGCCGACCTCGGCGTCGGGCGCGGCGACCGGGTGGGCGTACTGATGGGCAAGCGCACCGAGCTCGTGGTGTCCCTGCTGGCGCTGGCCCGGCTGGGCGCTGTCTACATCCCGCTGTTCACGGCCTTCGCGACGCCCGCCATCGAGATGCGCCTGCGGTCGGGGGATGCGAGCGTCGTCATCACCGAACCAAGCCAGGCCGGCAAACTCGACGGCATCGACGGTCTCGTGCCGGTGGTCACCGGACGCAGCGGCGACGCCGCCGGTCTCGACCCCGCCATCCGGCGCTTCGGCGATCTCCTCGCCGCCGCCGAGCCGATCGCCGAATCGGTGTCCGTCGGTGGCGACGGCACGCTGATCCTGCTGTTCACCAGCGGGACGACCGGTGCGCCGAAGGGTGTCCCGGTACCGGTGAAGGCTCTCGCCGCCTTCGTGACCTATATGCGCTACGGACTCGACGTCTCGGCCGACGACGTCTTCTGGAATGCCGCCGATCCCGGATGGGCCTACGGCCTCTACTACGGCATCGTCGGCCCGCTGGCCATCGGACGACGAAACCTGTTGCTGCAGTCCGGTTTCTCCCCGGACCTGACCGCACGAATCCTGACCGACCTCGGCGTCACCAACTTCGCCGCGGCGCCCACCGTCTACCGGTCGCTGAGCAAGGATCCGCGTTTCGCCGGCTTCTCGCTGCGCCGCGCCTCGTCGGCGGGGGAACCCCTCACCCCGGACGTCATCGAGTGGGCGGTCGGCGCACTCGGCACCGAGGTCCGCGACCACTACGGGCAGACCGAGCACGGGATGTTCATCAACAATCACTGGCATGAGGATGTGCGCAGGCCGCTGATCCCCGGATCCATGGGTACCCCGATGCCCGGTTTCGCGGCGGGCATCGTCGACGGTCAGATCGCCATCGAGGTGGCGGCCAGCCCCGCGCTGTGGTTCACCGGGTACCTCGACGCCCCCGACAAGACCGCCGCGCGCTTCACCCCCGACGGTCACTGGTACCTCACCGGCGACACCGGCCGCGTGGACGAGACGGACCACTTCTACTTCACCGCCCGCGACGACGACGTGATCATCATGGCCGGCTATCGGATCGGCCCCTTCGACGTGGAAAGCGTCCTGATCACCCACCCCGGCGTCGTCGACGTCGCGGTGGTCGGGCGGCCCGACGAACTTCGCGGTGAGGTGATCGAGGCCTTCGTCGTGCTGGCCGACGGTATCGCGGGCACCGACGACCTGGAACGCGAGCTGCAACAGCTGGTCAAGACCCGCTTCGCCGCGCACGCCTACCCGCGCACGGTGCACTTCGTCGAGGCGCTGCCCAAAACCCCGAGCGGCAAGATCCAGCGGTTCATCCTGCGCCAGGACTGACGCGTCGGCGAGGGAGCACGAACATCTTCGGGTAATGCGGACCGAAGTTGTCCTCGATAGGTCGTAGCTTGGGGTCATCTCGACAACACCCCCTTCCGACGACGAGGAGTCCCCATGTCCACCTACACCGAGATCACGCTGCCCTTTGAGGTCACCGGCGAGAAGAAGGATCTGCTGACGCTGCTCGCCGACCAGCGGGCCCTGGTGCGGATCACGGCCCGCAACCTGACCGACGAGCAGGCCCGACAGCGGACGACGGTGAGCGAGCTGAGCCTCGGCGGGCTCATCAAACATCTCGCCTGGGGTGAGATCAACACACTCAAGGTCCTCACCGAACGCGACGAGAACGCCGAACTCGACATGGCCGCGCTGTCGCACAACTACGAGCTGCTGCCGGAGGAAACCCTGCAGGACTGGCTGGACGAGTACGAGCGGGCGGCCGCCGAACTCGACGCCTATATCGCCGGCCTGGACAACCTCGACGACCTCATCCCGCAGCCGACGGCGCCGTGGGCTCCGGAACGGCAGTGGTACACCGTCCGGACGATGATGCTCGGCAAGCTCCGTGAGACGGCGCACCACTCCGGGCACGCCGACATCATCCGGGAGGCCCTGGACGGACAGTCCACCATGGCCGCGATCTCCGAGGGCCAGTCGTGGGCCGACGACGTCGCGGCGTTGTCGGCGGACTCCTGAATCGAGGTACCGGAGGCCGGGTTCTGTGATCGCGTTCACATTCGCATCGGGTTGATGCATGATGACAGAATCCGGCCCGAAGGCCCGTCGGGGGCAGTCGGGCGCCGCATCCCGATCCGCCGGAGGTCCCGCGTGACCGACGAAATACCGCCGCCCACCCGCGATGCCGAGGAAGCCGGCGCTGCCGACGCGATGCTCGACGTCATCATCATCGGCGCCGGGCTATCCGGCATCGATTGCGCCTACCGGCTGCGGGAGCAGAATCCGGACGCCGACTACCTCATCCTGGAGCGTCGCACGGGTATCGGCGGGACGTGGGATCTGTTCCGCTATCCGGGGGTCCGGTCCGACAGCGACATCTACACACTCAGCTATCCGTTCGAGCCCTGGCGCAAACCGCAGGCGCTGGCCGACGGTACCGATATCCGCCACTACATCGAGCACACCGCCCGCAAGTTTCGTATCGATGAGCGGATCCGCTTCTCCCACAAGGTGATCAGCGCGGACTGGGATTCCGCCACGGACACCTGGACACTGACCGTGGAGGACGGCGGCGAATCCGGCACGGACACCAGCCGCACCCGGACCTACCGCAGCCGGTTCGTCGTGTTCGCGACCGGCTACTACGACTACGACAATCCGCACACCCCACGATTCGCCGGGTCCGACGAGTTCACCGGCCAGATCGTGCATCCGCAGCACTGGCCCGAGAATCTCGACTACGCCGGCAAGAACGTCGTCGTCATCGGCAGCGGCGCAACCGCGGTCAGCCTGATCCCGGCGCTGGCCCGCACCGCCGGGCAGGTGACCATGCTGCAGCGGTCACCGTCGTACATCTTCTCCTCCAAGCAGAAGCAGTACTTCGCACCGATAGCCCGAAAAGTACTCTCCGCCAATGCTGCTCATCAGGTCATCCGGACCCGATACGCACTGCAGACCTCCGCCCTGGTACACCTGACGCACCGCTTCCCCCGGCTGGGACGAAAGTTGCTCCTCAGCAGCGTCACCAGCAACCTGCCCGACGACTACCCCATCGACGTGCATTTCACCCCGACCTACAACCCCTGGGATCAGCGGATGTGCATGGTCCCCGACGCCGACCTTTTCGACGCGATCAACTCCGGTGCGGTGGAGATGGTCACCGACCATATCGACCGCTTCGACGCCGACGGAATCGCACTGACCTCCGGCCGCCACCTCGACGCCGACATCATCGTCACCGCAACCGGTTTGCAGCTACTCGGCTTCGGCGGCACGCGCATTCGCGTCGACGGCGCCGAGGTGAAGCCGCACGACCGGTTCGTGTTCAAGAGCCATCTCCTCGAAGATGTGCCCAACCTCGCGTGGTCAGTTGGCTACACCAACGCCTCGTGGACCCTGCGTGCGGATATGACCGCCCGCTCGGTGTCGGCGCTGATCCGGCACATGCGCGAGCATGGCTACACCCACGCCTATCCGCACTTGGGTTCGGAGACGATGGGATCGCGACCGCTCTGGGATCTCAAGGCTGGATACGTCGAGCGCAGCCCCGACGCGTTGCCCAAGTCGGGTACCCGAGGTCACTGGCAGGTCCGGCACAACTATTACCGCGATGCGATCGACCATCGCTTCGGCGACGTGACCGACTCGCTCGTCTTCGGCCGCGTCTGACGGATCGGCGACCCACCACCGGCCACCGATCGCACGTATCCGGCCGAACGTGTAGTCCGATCGGGTGGATTTGTCCGAATTCCCCCGTGATCGCGTCAATCGGGTTGCTCTGGTGGTGCCCTACGCCGACGATAAGTGCGCCGACGATAAGTGCGACCGCGCCGGTCGGGCAACACCGAGGAGTTGGACCCACCATGACGCAGGACGAGACGAGCGCCGCGATCACCGAGATCATCCCGGGTGCACGCGGACGACGCGCCCTCACCATCGCGCTCGCCACGGTGATCGTCGTGCTGGCACTCCTGCTCGCCGGCGGCGTCGTGCTGGTGACCAAGGCCCGCCAGGGCGAGGTCGAGATACCCGGTATCACCCTCACCGCCGCGGACGACCCGGGCGTCGGCGCTTTCACCGAACCGGTTGTCGCGGGCACACCGTCAGGCCTGTCGACGGTGCAACTGTCAGCTCAACTCGGTGTCCCCGACCAGGGCACCGTACTGGTCAACGGCACCGACGCCGGACTGTATGCGACGACAGGCTCGGCCGCCTGCGACACCCCCGGGCTGGGCCGCCTGCTTACCGCCGATCAGGCGCTCGGCACCGCCTGGGGCGGTGTCTTCGGCATCCGCTCGGAATCGATTCCCTACTACCTCGACACCCTGTCCCCCGTCCTGCTCACCACCGATACGTGGGTCACCGACCACCGGTATCTCGACGGCTCCGCACGGCCGCATCAGGCGATCCTCCAAACGGGCACCGCGGTGCTCGTCGACGCGATCGGTGTACCCCGCGTGCGTTGCATCGGCGGTAGCCCACTCGCACCCCCCGCCGACGCACCCGTCGGCGGCTACGAGGTCAACGGTGACCGCTGGCCGGAGTACAACACCCGCAAGGTCACCCGGGTCACATATCAGGAGCGGCGGGTACCGGCTGCCCCGCGGCCCGCCGGCGGCGTCGTGACACCCGCACCGGCCCCGGCGCCCGCACCAGGATTCCTGCCCACCCTCCAGGTGCTCGACCTACTGCACCACACCCTCGTCCCGCATCGTGTCGGTGGCACGCTCGATCTGCGCAGGCAGCCGCTGCTGCGCGAGCCGCTGCCGACGCCGGCCGCACTCAACCGGCCATATGTGCCCGCCAACGCCGACGATGCCCGCCAGAACGGTCTGGCCCGTCCCGGCAGCCCGGCACCCGCCCCGGACGTCACCAAGCGTGCCGATGAACAGCGGGGCATCCCACGCAATGCGCCCGATGCGGCGGAACGGTCGGCCGAACCGGTGCCCGCCGATCTACTGACTCCGCCGCGCGCTCCGCACCAGCCGCGGCCCGCGGACCGGGGCGGACAGTCGCCGTCGGCGACCTCGACCACCGCCCCTCGGCCGTCGACCCAACAGCCGTCGACCCAACGTCCGGCGGGCCCACCCGCCGAGCCGTCGCCTCCTGCCTCCCCGGCGACCCCTACCGCCACGCCTCCGCAGCGTTCGGTCGCACCTGAGGTCCCGGCGACCACCGGCCGTCCGACACCGCCGCAGGCCTCCCCGACATCGCCGCAGGCTTCCCCGACACCAGAGTCGCCGGCGTCACCGCAGCCGCCGGCGACCGTGGAACCACCGGCTCCTCGGGAACGGCCCGCCGCGCCCCCGACGACGATCACCAAACCCGCGCCGGTGATCCCCAGGGTGATCCCGAAACCACAACCGCAACCTGAGCCCGAGCCCGAGCCGACCACCGTGACCACCACGCCCGCGGCGTGACCACTGGCCCAGGTCGGTCGGTTCGGATGATCAGCGTGCCGCGGTCGCCGACACCTCGGCGTCGTCGCGGGTCGCCCCGCGGCCGAAACGCAGGAAACGGTCGACGATGTCGCCCTTACGCAGGCGTTTGCGGTCCTCGAAGTAGCTCATCGACATCGTCCACGGCCCGTCGACACCCTGCTTGGGCAGATCGGCGAGTGATCGCTGCACGTAACCGGCACCGAAGGCGAGTGCGGGGCGGGTCGCCATGCCGGGGTCGCGCTGCGGTGTCACCGACCGGTACCCGTGCGCATCCATGTGGTCGAGCAGCTTGCAGAAGTATTCGCACAGCAGCCCGACCTTGAGGGTCCACGACGAGTTCGTATAGCCGATCGCCATCGCGAAATTCGGTACACCGTCGAGCATGATCCCGCGGTAGATCACGTGGTCGGGCAGATTCACCGGGTCGCCGTCGACGTCGAGCGCCACGCCGCCGAGGAGCCGCAGGTTGAGTCCGGTGGCGGTGACGATGATGTCGGCCTCGAGCTCCCGACCGCTCTCCAGCAGAAGGCCCTTCTCGGTGAAGGTCGCAATGCGATCGGTGACGACCGACGCTTTGCCGCTCCGGATGGTGCGGAACATGTCACCGTCGGGGACGAAGCAGAGCCGCTGATCCCACGGATCGTACGGCGGGTTGAAATGCTCGTCGACGGGAAAGTCGTCGGACAGGAACTTGGCGTTGACACCCCGGATCATCTTGCGGGCGGCCTTCGGGAAGCGCTGACAGAACTCGAACAGCAAACGCTGCTGAAGGATGTTCTTCCCGCGGGCGAGCACATATCCACGTTCGTCTCCGAGGTACTTGCGGGCCGCGTTAGCCAGTGCATCCTCGCGCGGAATGGGCAACACATAACTGGGCGTCCGCTGCAGCATGGTGACATGTTCGGCCTGTTCGGCGAGCGCCGGCAATAGTGTGACTGCCGTTGCGCCACTACCGATCACGACGATCCTCTGCCCGGCGTAGTCCAGATCCTCGGGCCAATGCTGGGGATGGATGACCGGGCCTGGGAACCGGTCGACGCCGACGAAGTCGGGCGTGTATCCCTCGTCGTAGCGGTAGTAGCCCGACCCGGCGAAGATCCAGCCGGCGAGGATGGTGCTGCGCCGGCCCGTTTCGGTGTGTTCGATCTGCACCGTCCACTGCGATGTCGCCGACGACCAGGACGCCGAGACCACCCGCTGGCGATACCGGATCTGCTCGGTGAGGCCGTTCTCCTCGATGGTCTCGTGGAGGTAGGCGAGGATGCGGTCGGCGTCGGCGATGGCCTGCTCGTCGCGCCACGGTTTGAACTCGTAGCCGAAGGTGAGCAGATCGCTGTCCGAGCGGATCCCGGGATAGCGGAAGAGATCCCAGGTACCGCCGGCCGCGTCCCTGGCCTCGATGATGGTGAACGTCTTCGACGGCAACTCGGTGTGCAGGTATCGCGCCGCGCCGATGCCGGAGATGCCGGCACCGATGATCAGCACGTCCACCGTCGTGGGCGGGGTTTCGTGGGAGGGCAGGTCGCCGATGGTCGACTCTGACGGGGTCACGTGGGTCACGGATCGATCTCCTCACCAACGGTGGTCGTAGTACATCTCCAGGATGTCGCGCGACCCGGTCCTCGCGCCAGCATTCCTCGCCGCTAATTCACGCCGATCGCCGGACTATCTGTCAGTCGAAGGTGAGAATGCACCATTTCCCGGCGTCCTTCTTGAGCGCCACCTTGACCGACGACGCGCGTGGACTCGAGTCCGAACCGCCCAGCGAGACGCGCGTCGTCATCTGGGCTTCGGCACGATCGCCGTTCACGGTCACGTTGTCCACCGTGAGTTCGATCTTCACCTGCGGGGCCGTCCCGGTCCCATCGGTGTCGACGATCTCCTTCTGGAGCTTCTTACTCTCGGCGCACACATGTTTGCTCGCCGACGCGTAGTCCTGATTGGTGACGTCCTTGGCGAAGGCCTCGGCCGTGGCCTTGGCCGAACCGCCTGCCGATTCCTCGTCGTCCCCACCGGTCACCAGCACGACGGTCACCACCACGGCGGCGATCACGACGATGACCGCGAGCACCGACAGCACGATCGCCATCGTCCGCGACTTCCGCGGCGGCGACCCGAACTGTGGGCCACCCGGATACTGTGGGCCACCCGAATACTGGGGACCACCTGAGTACTGGGGACCACCTGAGTACTGGGGACCAGGCTGGTTCTGGCCACCCGAATACTGGGGTCCACCCGAATACTGGGGTCCGGGTCGGTTCTGGGGTCCACCTGGGTATTGGGGTCCGCCCGGGTATTGGGGTCCACCCGGATACTGGCCCGGCCCTCCGGGTGGCTGCTGCCCCCACTGTCCGTTCCGTGGATCCGTCATCGTGCGCTCCCGCTCATCAGTTCCGCTTCGCCGCCGGTAGCAGCGCTGACCCGCATCGTATCGCGCACTGCCACCGATCGACCCTCGTCGGCGGCCGGGCGGTCATTCAGGCAACCGGTCACCGCCATGCACATCCAGCGGCCACTCGCAGTGCGAGCTGACGTCGCGAACATCACAGGGTGATCCCGGGCTGATCTGGCGCGGAACGGTTTACAGCCGCGGCAGCCGCACCCAGAATCAACGCCATGTCACGGAGTCGGGGGACCCGCGAGGTCTCGTCATTGATTGCTGCTGTCGTCGCGCTCAGCGCCGCGGGTCTCATCGGGCTCGGCGCCGGCGTCGCCCACGCCGAAGGTGATTCATCCGGCGGCGGTGGCGGCTCCAGTTCAGCGGACTCGGGATCTGATTCCCGAGAGGGCTCGGATTTGGGCTCGGATTCGGGTTCGGGCTCGGATTCCGACTCTGGCGACAACGGCTCGCCCAGCGGAGATTCCGCAGATTCGGGCGGCTCAGATTCGGGTGGCTCAGATTCGGGTGGCTCGGATTCGGGTGGCACGGGATCGGATTCGACCGGCGGCGATTCCACCGACGGCGATTCCACGGACGGCGGATCCGCGGAATCGGCACCGGACTCGACGGACACCGCAACCGAAGGCACCGATGACGGCTCCACCGGGCCGACACCGGATACCAGCACACCCGATGCCGGCACCACACCGGAACCGGATCCGGCCAGACCGGTGACCGGGACCGACGAGCAGTCACCGGTCGACGTGCGGCCCGGCAACCCAGCGGCCGAGCCAGACCCGACGAACGACCGCCCCGCACCGGCTGACGAATCCGGGTCCGGCGAACCGCACACCGATTCGACCGATACCGATGATGCCCACCCTGTCACGGCACCGTCACCAGCCGCAGCGACCACCGAATCCGACTCCCCCGCCGACGATCTCACCATCTCCGACGGCGCAGCCGACACCGCGAACACGGAAGCGCCCCCCACTGCCCTCGACGAAGTCGCGTCGCTGACGGCGGCCAGTGATGCCGTTGACGCACCTGCGATCGCCACCACCGGCACGGAGGCCGGCGGCTCAGCGGCCACCCTTCTCCTCGCCCAGAACTCGCTGCTCGGCCTGGGCCTGACCCGCACCGCGTCGGCCAGCACGCCCACCCTCTTCGGCAAGGCCATTCCGGTCCTGCCGTCGTTTCCCTGGCGTCTCGACGACGCGGAGTGGGAACAGGAATGGGAGGCGTTCAACTCGTCGATCGTCGTCTGGGTACCCGGCGTCGGCAACACGATGGCCACCATCAGCACGGTCATCGACGTCTATCAGTTCGCGACCGCGATCAACGCGCGCGACCGCGCCGAGATCGCCGACGAGATCGGGGATGTGACCGGCGATCTGGTTGCCACCCAATACACTCCGGCGGTCGGCAATCAGGTCCGGGACCTGGTGCACACTTACGTCGCCGACACCGTCGCCGGATGGATCATCGGGATCATCGGCACCACCGCGAGGGCCGCATAGCCATCCTGGTCATCGGGCGCGGATACGTTCGGCCAGTTCGGCCCGATCCTCGACGTCGAGCTTCATACAGGCGCGATAGACATGTCCCTCGACGGTCCGCGTCGACAACGAGAGCCGTTCGCCGATCTCCCGGTTCGACAGACCGGCGGTGACGAGGTTGGCAATCTCGCGTTCACGTGCGGTGAGCGGCAACGGGTCTGCCATGGCGACGAGTGCGGGGGTGGCGATACCGCCACATTCACTGGCCAGCCGGTGTGCGAGTCCGGCGGTGCGCGTCGCCGACTTCGCGTCACCCGCGGCGCTGTAGCCGCTCGACGCCTGGGCCGCGGCATCGGTTGCCGAGGCCAGCGCCCCGAGGGATTCGAAGTCGTGCGCGCACTCCTCCAGTGCTGACGCGTCGCCGGTGGCCACCGCCCTCGCGTGGCGCACGTAGAGTCCGACGAGTTCACCGTCGAGGCAGGGTTCGAGGTCGACGAGTTCGGCGGCGGCATCGGTGTCGCCGAGACGAGCCGCTGCATGTAACGCCTCGGCCGCGATCATTCGCTGGGACAGGGCGGCGGCCGCCGACGCCGCATCGTGTGCCAGCGAAATCGCCTCCGCTATCTGCCCCTCGGCGGCAGCCACCCAGACCTCACTCGACCGCAGCGGCGGATCGAACAGGGCGATATGGGGTCGAAGATCGCCACGAACCTTATTCGCCAATGCCTTTGCCGCAGCCGCGTCACCCAGTTGTGCGTAGGTGGTGACGAGCGCGATGCGGGCGGGAAAGCTCCACGCGGACATGACATCGGAGGTGAGCGCGGCGACCGCCTCACGCAGACGCACGCGCGCCCCACCGAATCGCCCTTCGGCCACGTCGACGACACCGCGGAAGGTTTGTGCCATCCCCCACGCGAGATACTCACCCGGGGATGAGAATTGGGTGTACTCGTCGGCCAGTGCCCGTGCCGCGGTGAATCGACCCATGAACAGGTGCGCCTGCAACTCACCGAATACCGTCGAGAACTGGATCAGCCCGTCCATGCTCGCCGGAATCCGGACGCGGCGGGCGATGTCGAGGACGGCGGTCCCGTCTCCCATCAGCGCCAGCGATCGTTGCGCGGCGAAGGCCGCCCAGTAGGTCGCCGAGCCGATCGCATGTTCGTCGGCGAACACCTTGCGCGCAGTCTCGACCGCCCCCGGCAGATCGCCGGTATCCATCTTGCGGACCGCCTCGACGCCTTCGACGACCAAGACGAGTTCGGGGGTGGTGATCCGCTCACGCAGCAGGGCGAGGATCTCGTCTCCGCTCTCGCCGTCACCCTTGGCGAAGTAGAAGTTCGCGACTCGGGTGATTCCCCAGCGCAGGACGCCCACCTCGTCGAGGTCGGCGGGATCCAGTGCCGCCATGGTGTCCTCGACTTCGTCCGGTCTGCCCTGCCACAGCAATGCCCGCGACAGCAGGTCCGCACCGTCGATGCCGGCCCCACGCTCGAGAGCGGCACGGGCGAATCGTTCGGCGGCGGAGATGTCGGCCAAGCCGATCGCGCTGCGGGCCGCGTCGACCATGATCGCTCGATCGACCTCATGGTCGGCGTCGATGGCCAGTTCGGCCAACCTGATGCGGCCCGGCCCGGTCGACGGACGACCCCGGTCGGCGATCACCGCGACCAACTGCCCGCGCAACCGTCGCGCGCGCAGCCTCCCGATCCGGCTACGCACCACCTCACCGAGCAGCGGGTGGGCAAACCGCGCGAGTAGGTGGCGACCGTCCTGACCGATCCGGATGAGCCCTCGACGTTCGGCGTCTTCGACTTCGTCGTCACCGGCGATCCGCGTCAGCACGTCGACCTCGATGGGCTCACACACACTCATCAGGCTCAGCACATGCACGACAGAGTCGGGCAACGCGGCAATGCGCCCCTCCAGCAGGGCAGCGAATTCCGTTGTGACCGTGGCATTGCCGCGCAACTGCCAGATGCCTTTCACGAACCGGAGGCTCCCGGCCTCGCGAGCGCCGTCGATCAGGTGATGCAGGAACAGCGCGTTGCCCCCGGATGCCTTCCACATGAGGTCGGCCGACAAACCCTCCACCGGACCACCGAGAGACTGCTCCAGCATCGCAACGCTCTCCGCGCGGGTGAACGCGCCGAGCTCCAGCAGTTCGAGATACCGGTCCTTCCACAACGACACCACCGCGTCGGGAACCGTCTCCCCGCTGCGGCAGGTGGCGATGATCCGCGCGTCGCCGTCGAGTGCTAGTTGGTGAAGAAGCGTGGCCGACAACGGATCCAATAGGTGCGCATCATCGACGCCGAGGATCAGGTCGCCCGATCTGAGCAGCGATTCTCGTGCGGCCGAGAGGTATCCGACGGCGTCACGGGCGGTGGAGGGAGATACTACGGTGGCGAATGCGCCCAGCGGGATGGCGCGGGCGGATTCGCTGCCGACCACCCATCGCACATTGTCCAGTTCCCCGGTGACCGCCCGCGCCAGTGTGGTCTTGCCGACGCCGGCGGGGCCGGTCAGCACGATGCCACGACCGCGACCGTCGGGCTGAGTCAGCGCCCGACGGACAGCCTCGTATTCAACCGGACGCTCGATGATCGGCACGGAGTGCGACACCGGGTAATCGTACGGCCGCAATCCACCTGGTGGACGACCTTCCGGGCACCCGATGCGGTGCTAGATGAGCAGCAGCGGCAGGAACGCGAGGATGAAGATCAGGAAGATGGGGATGACCGTGAGTGCGATCATCGGACCCACACCGTTGTACGGCTGCCGACCAGGACCGATGGCACCCCTGCTGAAGGCGAACAACGGTGCCCGATATTCGAGACCCACAACCTGATTCGGGTTGACGCCGATCATGATGTCGGCCGGACCGACGCGGGTGGGCAGGAAGTAGGGCACGTGTACGTGAACACGGTGTTGCCCGACCGGAAGCGGGATCAGATTGTTCCCCCACTTCGGCGTCGGGAATCGCTGACCGTTGATCTCGATGCGCGGCTTGATGAAGAAGAAGATCCACATCAGTGGGAAGAACTCGGTGGTGAGGGCTAGTCCCTGCGGAGCGCCGACCGCGGGCTGCCCCACCGGATATCGCTGGACCCCGGGATAAGGCGCGGCGGGCGCCTGCGGCCCCGGGTAGCCCTGAGGTGCCGCCGGATATGCGGGAGTATTCGGGTATCCGGGTGCCGGATATGCCGGCCGCCCTGGCTGACTCGCCGGAGCATACGGGGCAGGCTGTCCTTGGCCGAATTGTCCGTAATGCGCCGGTTGTCCCTGCGGCGCGCCATACGGCGATTGTGGTGTGCTCACGGTGTCGGTCCCTCCCCGGAACGAATGTCTCGGGTGCACTGTAGCGGCTCTAAGCCCGGTCGGCCGCACAGGCGTCCGCCCTCCGGTCGATACTCGGTCGACTGAACGGCGGTCATGCGACGATGACCCCGCCGTCGGGGGAAACGGCGAGGTCATCGTCATGGAGCTCCGGCCACGGCAGGCGGCCGGAGGCTTCGGGTCGGCTTACTGCCAGACCCAGGTCCAACGGCGGTTGCGGTGATCCCAACGGCGGACGCGGCGACGGCGCCGATGCGGCTGTCCGGGGTTCTGGCGCTTGGGACCATTCGGCTGCTGCGGTTGACGCGGGGGGTTCGGCATTGGACGCCCTTTCATCACTGTGTGCCATCCGACGGCCGCGTTCGGTGCGGCTCTCGGATGCGCCGGCCATCCGTCTGACGACCAACACCAATGACTTTGCCCGGCAATGCTTCGGGGAATCTCGGGCGTAGCTGCCAGCTTGCTGTACGCCGGTCAGCGAAGCGTCCGCTGGTAGCGGCGCATCCCGCGCAGCCACCGGTCGTAGTCGGCCCCCTTGTTGCGGTACATGTCGAGCACCTCGGGATGCGGCAAGATCAGGAACCGCTCGTCCGCGATGGCCTCGAGGACCACCTCGGCCACCCGCTCCGGGGTCAGCACCTCCCCTGCCGTCTCCACCGCACGCTGCATCAACTGCTGGTCGGCATCTCCGGTACCCCCTTGCGGCCGAAGGAGTTTCGTATCCACTCCCATCGGACACAGGCAACTCACCCGTACGCCTGCGTCGCCGTACGTGATGGCCAGCCATTCGGCGAACCCGACCGCGGCGTGTTTGGTCACCGAGTACGGCGCATTCCCGATCTGCGTCAACAGTCCGGCCGCAGATGCGGTGGACACGAAATAGCCTTCGCCTCGTTCGAGCCAGTCCGGCACAACTCGCCGCGCGGCACGCACGTGGGCTTTGACGTTGATGTCGAAGGCGTTGTCCCACAGCGTTTCATGGGTGTCGAGGCCACCGCCGGAACCGATCCCGGCGTTCGCCACGTAGAGGTCAACCGGCCCGAAGGTGTCTTCGGCCAGCCGGACCGCGGCATCGATGTCGGCGTCGGTCGACGCGTCGCCGGCGATGGCCGCCGCCGTGTCGCCCAGCGCCGCGGCGGTAGCTTGCACAGCGCTCGCGTCCAGGTCGGTGAGGACTACCCGTGCGCCCGCGCGCACCAGCTCCGCCGCAATCGCGGCCCCGATCCCGCCGGCCGCACCGGTGACAACGGCGACCTTGTCTGTGACGTCCATGAATCTCCCTGCCCGCCGGGCACCGTCGGCGACGGCGCATGAATCCGTTGCGATCACCGCGAACCTATCGCACGGCGCTCGCCCCAGACCGCCGACCCGGCGACCCCACTCGGCGTGTGGGACTCAGCCGAGCGGCACGTCGGTCAGCCGCCACGACGCGGTCGCGCTCTGATGGCGCCAGAACCGGGCGAAGGGGCCGTCGAGCACCCGGAGTTCGTCGGGGGTCCCCGCTTCCACAATCCGGCCGCCGTCGAGCACGATCACCCGATCTGCGCGGCGGATGCCGGCCTGGCGGTGGGCGACGATCACCCGGGTGCGATCGACCGCGTCGGCCGACAGTGCGTCGACGACGGCACGTTCGTTCTCGTTGTCGAGGGCGCTTGTGGCCTCGTCGATGAGCAACACCGGCGCCGGTTTGAGCAAGGCTCGCGCGATCGACACGCGTTGCCGCTCGCCCCCGGACAGGACCGATCCCGCCTCGCCGACCTCCGACGACGGCCCGTCGGGCAGCCGGTCGGTGATTTCGTCGACCCTGGCCAGTGCCGTCACCTGCGCGAACCGTTTCGTATCCGCCTCCCGATGGCCGGCCCGGATGTTCTCCTCGACCGTTCCGCCCGGCAGGTAGGGCTGCTGGAAAACGACGCTGGTCAACGCGCGGCGGGTCGGTGCGTCGAAGTCCGCGGCGTCCACGCCGTCGATCAGCACCCGGCCGGACACCGGTTGCTGCAACCCCGCGATCAGGGCCAGGATCGTCGACTTACCCGATCCCGAGGCGCCGATGATGGCGGTGGTGGACCCGGCCTCGAAGACGAGGTCGAGGTCGGCGAGAACGGGCCGGGTGGGATCACCGTAGTGGAAGGTCACCTTCTCGAATTCGATGCGCGGCGCGGCGCTCGGCCCAGCCGTGCAGGTACCCGCTGCGACCACCGGGGCGTCGAGGACCGCCTTGATTCGCCGCAGGGTGAGCTGGCAGGTCTCCAGCCCCCCGGCGAGTTCGCCCAGCGCGCTGAACGGTTCCAAATACCGCACCGCGACGACGATCAGGGCCACTGTCTCCGCGGTAGCCAGCGAACCGTCGACGTGCAGCCAGGCCGCGGTCCCGGCCAGCGCGAACAACGCGAGCTGCCCGGCCACCGCGAACAGGATCTGTCCCGGTACCTGCATGAGCAGCAACCGCAGGGTGGCATTGTGCTGGCGGTCGAGGGCCGCTCGCGCGAGGCTCCGCTCGGGCCCCACCCGGCGCGCCACGCGCAGCGCCTCCTGGGTGCGCGCGAACTCGACGACCCGTTCGGTCAGCTGTGCGTTCGCCGCGTCCGCGACATGATCGGCACGGCGGCTGATGGCATTCGTGGCCCACAGCGCGCCGAGTAGCAACGGAACACCGGCCAGCGCGACGAGCGCCAGCTGCCATGCCACCGCGAACAGGGCGACGCCGATCGCGATCGGCAACAGCACCGCCCCGACGACCGGGACCACGAGATAGATGACGACGCCGACGAGATCGGGGCCGGTGGCCGCGATGGCCTGCCGGGCGTTACTGGTGTTGTCACCACCGAACCAGGTCAGTCGGATCCGGGACAGGCGTTCGGCGACCCCGTGCTGAGCACTGGTCAGCAAACCGAAGCCGAGTTCGTAGGCCAGCCGCGAGGCGCGGGCGTCGACCGCCCACCCGATCACGGTCGCGGCCGTCAGACCACCCAGCCAGACGAGCGCGCGTTGGTGGTCCCCCTCGAGGAGGCCGGAGATCAGCGGCACCAGCGTCACGACCCCGACCGCGCGGGCGAGCACCGAGATCACGGTGAGGCACAGGAAACGGATGGTGGTTGCCCGGCTGCCCGAGGGCAGCAGGGCGAGGATGGTGGTGATCATCGGGCCTCTCCTGACACCGTCACGGTTTCGTCGTCGAGTGTTCGCTCGGCGCTGGCCCACCACAGTTCGCCGTAACGACCGTCGGCGGCGAGTAGTTCGGTGTGCGTGCCGGATTCGACGATCCGACCGGCATCGAGCACGACGATCCGGTCGGCGTCGACCACGGTGTGGAGCCGATGCGCGATGACCAGAACCGTGCGGTTGGCGGCCAGCCGGCTCAGCGACTGCTGGACCAGGAACTCCGATTCGGGATCGGCGAAGGCGGTGGCCTCATCGAGTACCAGTACCGGGGCGTCGGCGAGCAGGGCCCGTGCGATGGTCAGCCGCTGGCGCTCGCCACCGGACAGCGCGGCGTCGGGACCCAGCGGGGTGTCGTAGCCCTGTGGCAGCGCCATGATGCGGTCATGGATGTTGGCCGCACGAGCCGCCGCCTCGATCTGGGCGAGGGTGGCGTCGGGTACCGCGAGCGCGATGTTCTCCCCCACGGTCGCCGTGACCAGCTGGGTTTGTTGCAGCACGAACCCGATTCGGCGGTACAGCTCGTCGGAGTCCATCGAGGTGATGTCGCGGCCGCCGACACTGATCCGGCCATGATCGACGTCGTGGAACCGGGCGAGCAGCGCCGCCAGGGTGGACTTTCCCGATCCCGACGGCCCGACCAGCGCGGTCACCGTACCCGGCGCCAGTCGCAGCGAGATATCGTGCAGCACCGGCAGATCCGGCCGGTACCCGAACCGCACCTGCTCGAAGACGACCTCACCGGCAGGTGCGGTGGTCGACTCGGTGACCTCTCCACGACTCAGCTCGGTCTCGTCGAGGGCGTTCTGGATGTCACGAGCGGCGAGCATGCCGGCCCGCAGTCCGGACAGGCCATAACCGATCCCCAGCAGCCGGGCCCCGAACATGGTGCCCAGCAACAGGAACGGGAGCAGGTCGATCGGCTCGACCCAGCCCCAGATGACGAAGCCGGTGCCGACCGCGGCGATCAGCCACAGGAAGGTGGTCGGCCGGGTCATCAGATCCATCACCGTCTTTGCCTTGATGAACGGTCGTTGCCAGTCCTCGAGGAACTCGATGTAACCCTCGAGATTCCGTCGGAACCGGGAGTCGTTGACCCCGCCGAACACCCGAATGACCGGTTGCGCATCGAGATACGCGGCAGCCTCGGTGTTCATCCGCTCGGCCCAGGTCTGCGACAACGGGATCTTCGATCCGGACTGAATCATCATCCGATACATGGTGATGATGTAGCCGAGCACCGGGATCAGCAGGAACAGCGCGATCCCCCAGTCGACGGTGAACAGGTAGATGAGCACCGCGATCGGCGCCACCACCGCGGCCACCGCGTCGAGCACCGCATGGGTGATCAGGTAGTGCAGGGACAGTGTGTTGTCCTGAATGAGGGTCTTGATGCTGCCCGAAGTGCGAGCGCTGAACCAGCCCAACGGCAGTCGCGCCAGCTTGGTCAGCAGGCGTTGCCGCAGGTCACGGTTGAAGCGTCCGTCCACGGTGTGCAGCCACAACAGCAGCGCCGAGTCGAGCAGGGCGGTGACGCCGAGCAGGATGAGCGCGAGGATGCCGACCGACCACAACTCGTCGGTGCCGGCTCCGGCGAGCAGTCGACGACCGAGCTCGACCAGCAGCAGGTACGGCGCGAAGCCGAGGAGGGTGACGATCGCCTGGAGTACGCCCGCGGTGATGAGCGTCCGTTTCAGCGGTGCCAGCAGACGTCCGGCGGCATCGGCCCGCCATTGGCCGGCGGGCTCGGCGGACGCGGTCGGCTCGGTCGGCTCGGTCGGCTCGACGGCGGGGGTTGCCTCCGGGTCACGTTCCTTACCCATGGCCTTGCCCTGCGCCCAGTACGCCTGGGGGTGGGTTTCGGACTTGGGGAAGCCGAACTCCTTGAGCCGCTTACGCAGTTCCTTCAGTGAGCCCGATTCCGGGCCCACCCACGCGTACCAGTTCGACCAGTCGCGCGCCTCGATCGCGGTGGCCAGCGAGGTCGCGTCGACGCGGGGCACCCACTGGGTCCGCAGCCGCGGATGGGTGTTGAGGTGGAGTTGCCGGTCGGCGGGTTCATGTTCTTCGAGGTACAGCTCGATCGGGAACTCGTCGGGTAGCGCGGCGATGATCCCGTTGATCGCGGGCAGCGACGCCGAGTCCCCGATCAGCAGATACCCATGGGGCGGGTTCTCGGCAGGTACCTCGAAAGGGACCGAACTCATCGACACCATGGCCAGGGCCTCGCCGGGGGCGGCGACGTCTCTCGCCCACGTCGACGCCGGTCCCGCCGGTTCGTGCAGCATGACGTCGAGGGCGAAATCGCCAGTCGTCGGATCCTGCTCGGAGAAGGTGTACGCCCGCTGGAACTCCTTGCCCTCGGCGTCCGGGAACCACACGCGAACCCAGGCCGCCGGACCGGGCAGCGCCTCGCCGAACAGAGTGTCGGAGTGGAACCGAATGCGTACGCAGTGCGGCGTGATGGAGGTGACCTCGCGAACCGTCGCAAGGTGATCACGCGCGCCGAAGGCGCGCATCAGCGCACCGTTGAAACCACGAGCCATCTGTCCGGACCTTCCCCTCGGCACATTCCCCGTCGTAAGGGTAGCCTAAGCGAAGACCTGGACGACGTCTTCCCGCCGATCGACGGACGAACCCGGCGATCCTCAGCTCCGGTTGCTGGTGGCCAGGTACGTCACCGCTGCCGCTGCCGCGGTCACCGCCGCCACCGAGGGCCAGGCCCCGATCTTCTTCGCGAGCGGGTGCGAGCCACCGAAGGCGCCCAGATAGGTGCCGAGCAGACCGGTCGCGACCACCGGGCCCTGCCGTGCCCACTCACGGGTGCACCACGCCCCGGCCGCACCCAGAACCACCCCGCCGAGCTGGCGTTTTCCACTGAATCGTGCAGTGGCATAGCCACCGACCAGACCTACCGCGACCACCGGAACCGTGGGACTCACAGACATGGGGTCCAGCGTAGCCACACCGCCCGGTCGGACCGACGAGGCCACCGACGCCCAGACCTGCGGGCGCGACGTCGGCTCCGGTGTCAGAGGCGTCAGCTACTGTGAATACGTACGTACTCAGATGGGGGACCCGATGACGACCAGCCGGCGTATGACGCGTGTCGAGATGGATCACCTCGACAGCAGCTTCTTCGCAAGGTCACTGCTGTCCATGGGGCACACCATGAGCACCACCAACGTCATCATGCAGCTCGCCAATCCCGGCGTCGGCTACGGCGTGGTGCGCAGCAAGGTCGAGAACGGACGGCTCGACCGTCATCCGCTCAAACGCGCCCGCACCACCGCCACCTACCTGTCGGTGGCGATCCTCGGTAACGCCGACGACCGCCGCCGCTACCGGAGTGCGGTCAACGGCCAGCACGCCCAGGTCCGATCCGATGAGAACAGCCCGGTCGACTACAACGCGATGAACCGCGATCTGCAGCTGTGGGTCGCCGCCTGCCTGTACTTCGGCTGGGAGGACATCTACCAGCGCGTACACGGCCCGCTCACCGGCCTCGACCGGGAGCGGTTCTACCAGCAGGGCAAGGTGTGCGGCACGACCCTGCAGATGCCTGCGGAGCTCTGGCCCGCCGACCGCGACGCCTTCGACGAGTACTGGCACACCCAGACCGCACAATTGCGCATCGACGCCGAGATCCGTGACTTCGTACTCGGCGTCGCGAACTTCGACTACGCGCCGAAGGTCGTCCGGCAGCGATTCGGCCCGGTCAAGTACCGGCGGACCATCGGCTATCTGCCGCAACCCTTCCGGGACGCCCTCGACGTGCCGTGGACCGACGACGACCAGGCCTGGTTCGACGCCTACGTCGCGAAGCTCGTTGACGCCGAACGCCGCAAACCCCTATGGCTGTCCCGGGCGGGATTCCGACTCCTCCTGTGGGACACGCGCATCCGAAGCCGCCTGGGTCGGCCCCTGGTGTAGGGCCAATTCCCCGCGGTGCCGCGTGGCCAACCGATCGCGAAGGGTCGGCTTCTGCACCTTGCCACTCGCGGTGCGGGGCAGGGCGGTAACGACCTCCAGGCGTTCGGGGGTCTTCTGGCACGCGAGTCCCCGGTCGGCGAAGTGACGCCGGATCGAGTCGAGGTCGATGGTCGCGTCAGCCCGCGGGACGATGAAGGCGCAGACCCGTTCGCCGTAGCGTTCGTCGGGGGCGCCGACCGCGGCCGCCTCGGCGACGTCGGGATGGGCCAGGAGCACATCCTCGATCTCCTTGGACGACAAGTTCTCTCCGCCGCGGACGATGATGTCCTTCTTGCGGTCGGTGATGCGCAGATAGCCGTCGTCGTCGATCCGGCCGATGTCGCCGGTGCGGAACCATCCGTCGGCGAACGCCTCCGTGTTCAACGCCGCACTGGTGTAGCCGACGAACTGTTCGGGTCCGCGCGTGAGGATTTCGCCGTCGACGTCGGCGTCGACCTCCCGACCGGTGTCGTCGACGATCCGCACCTGTGTCCCGGGGGTGATCCGCCCGTCCGTGCCGGCGCGCTTGTCGAGCGGATCATCGGTAGTACCCGATGAGATCGTCGGATGTTCGGTCGATCCATAACAGCGGAACGCCCGCACCCCCACCGCATCCGCGCGACGGATCAGGTCCGCGGAGACATTCGCCGCGCCGGTCGTGTACTCCGACAGACAGGTGATGTCCGCGCCCCGCCGCTCGGCGGCATCGAGGATGGCCGCCAGGTGAATCGGGGCCCCGGCCGAGGCCTGAATGCGGTGGGTCTCGATCAGCGTGACGGCCGCCGCGGGATCCCAGGCGTCCATCAGGACGGTCAGCGTTCCGCGAGTCAGCAGCCGCACGATGCCCAACACCCCGGCGACGTGGCCGGACGGAAAGGCTGCCAGGCAACTGACCTCAGGTCCACCCTGACGCATCTGGACCATCGCCGCGATCTCACCGAGCAAGGTGCGGTGGGTGTGCCGGACCCCCTTGGGTTCAGCGGTGGTCCCCGACGTGTAGACCAGCAGGGCGACGTCGTCGGCGTCGGCATCGGCGACATCCGGGACGCCGGGACCGGTCACGCTCAGATCCTCGAAATCCCTTGCACCCGTGATCGGTCCGCCGACGGAGTACCGGAGGTCGAGGCCGGGCACCGCGGCCGCCGTCTCGAACAACCGGCTACCGTCACGGCCCCGCCACGACGCCGCGCCGATGTAGACGCGCGCCCGGGAACTGCGCATGATGAAGTCGAGTTCGGCCGGACCGTAGATCGACACGATCGGCAGAACCGTGGCGCCGAGCAGCCACCCCGCCGAGTGCGCGACTACGCATTCGCGCCAGTTGGGTAGCTGGACGGCGATCACGCTCCCGCGACCGACACCGGCCGCTCGCAGTCCGGCGGCCACCCGCTGGGCGTCAGCGTAGAGCTGTTCGAGGGTGGTGGCCTGCTCCGGTCGGGTATCGCTGGTGAAGATCACCGGAGTTGCCGGGAACCGCCGGGCGGCCGAGGTGATCTGCTCGCCGATTGTCATCGACCTGTGGTCACCGCTTCTTTGCGGCGGCAAGCCAGGCTCGTACCGCAGCCTTGTGCTCGTCGGTCAGCCCGGCCCGGACCATCCGCTCACTCTCGATCGGCAGCGCCTCGGCGAGGGTCATCGAATGCGTCTGGACGACATTGGCTTTCATAGCGGCGTACGCACCGTGCGGCCCGGCCGCTATCTGCGCCGCCCACGCGCGCGCCGCCGCCGGCAGATCGGCATCGTCGACGACCCGGTTGACCAGGCCGCGTTCCAGCGCGGCATCGGCGGTGATGGGCCGATCCTCGACGAGAATCTCCAGTGCTGCCGATGGACCGACCAGGCGGGTCAGGAACCAGGTGCCGCCGAAGTCGCCGGAGAAGGCCAGCTTTGACCAGCCCGGGATGAGCTTCGCCGAACGGGCCGCGATCCGGAAGTCTGCGGCGAGCGCGATGCTCATGCCTGCCCCGACCGCCGCACCCGGCAAGGCCGCGATGGTCACCTTCGGCATTTCGTGCAGGAACCGGACCATCCGCGCATTGTGGGACAGTTCGGCGGTTCGTTCCTCCACCGTCGGGACACGCTCTGCGGCGGCACGCCGTGCTTTCCCGTCCCGGACGTCGCCACCCGCACAGAACGCGGTACCCGCGGCGGTGATGATGACGGCTCCGACCTCGTCGTCGGCCGCGAACCTCTCCAGCACCGCGGGGACCGCGTCGTACATCTCCGGGTGCAGGGCGTTGCGTCGTTCGGGCCGGTTGAGTGTCACGATGCCGACCCCATCGGAGATCTCGGCCAGCACCGTTGGGCTACCGGTTTCGACGTCGATGCCGCGGTCCGTCTTCGAATCCGTGGATGGAGTCGTTTCCGGCTGCGACACAGAAGTATTCATCGGACGAACTCTCCCCTCCCGTCGCGGTGATTCATCACCGCTGTCGCGGCAACATCGTTTACCGAGTTCAACAACTCGGCTTTGGTTAAGAGTACACTCATCCGAATGATTGTCAGCACATCGATCGAGGTTTCCGGCATCCGATCACCCAACGCGGAGGTCCGGCGGTGAGCGTCGCGGGGGCGGATGACCTCACCGCGATCACCTTCGAAACCGGGGACGACCATGTCGCCACCATCTCCCTCAATCGTCCAGAAGCACTCAACTCCTTCGACGACGCCATGGCCCGCGACCTCACCTGGGCTTGGACGACGATCCGCGAGACCGACGACATCCACGCGGTTGTCCTGCAGGCCAACGGCGATCGTGCCTTCTCCACCGGCGCCGACATCAAGGGCGGTGCCTCGTGGTTCCTCCGGGAAAACGTGTGGAACACCTTCGATCCCGGCGTAACCCTGTCCCCCAAACTCCACCATCGCGTGTGGAAACCCGTCATCGCGGCCGTGCATGGCATGGCTGCCGGCGGCGCCCAGTACCTTCTCAATGAATCCGACATCATCATCGCCGGTGAAAGCGCCGTCTTCTTCGACCCACATGCCAACGGCGGCATCGTCTCCGCGCTGGAGCCGATCGGCATGCTCGCCCGCGGGGTTCCCGTCGGCGACGTCCTGCGCTGGGCACTGATGGGCACCGAGGAACGGATCACCGCCGACACCGCACTGCGGTTGGGTCTGGTCACCGAGGTCGTCCCCGACGCCGATCTGCGCTCCCATGCCCACTCGATCGCGGCCCGCATCGCCGCACGCAACCCGGTGGCCATCCAGGGCACGGTCCGTGCGATCTGGGAATCGCTCGACATGACGCGCACCACCGCGCTGCAGAACGGGATGGCCTATACACATATCGGCAATCAACCCGTCGAGGTGCGTCGTGCCATGCCGCGGCACAACGCCCCCCCGACCTATCGCTGATCAGCCCCGAGATGTCAATGGAGACACCATGACCGCCGCTAGCCCGCTTTCCCCCACCGACCCGGCCCGCCCGTTGCGCGGCGTGCGCGTCGTCGAGCTGTCCGGCATCGGACCGAGTAGGTACGCGGGACTCCTGCTCGCCGAGCTCGGTGCCGACGTCGTCCTCGTCGAACGGCCCGGACAGGGTCCCAAGCGGGCGGACTCGGTGGTCGGCCGCGGACGCCGGCAGGTGGTCGCCGATCTGAAGTCCGCCGACGGCATCGCGACGGTCCTCGAGCTGATTGCCGCCGCTGACGTCGTGATCGACCCGTTCCGTCCCGGCGTCGCCGAACGTCTGGGTTTGGGGCCCGACGTCTGCCGGGACCGCAATCGTGGCTTGGTGTACGGCCGGATGACGGGGTGGGGTCAGGACGGTCCGCTGGCCGACGCGGCTGGACACGATATCGATTACATCGCCATCACCGGCATCCTCGACGCGATCGGACCCAACGACGGGCCGCCGCAGGTTCCGCTGAACCTGGTCGGCGACTTCGGGGGCGGCACCATGTTCTTGGTGCTCGGCATCGTCTCGGCACTGTTCGACAGGCAGCGGTCCGGACAGGGTCGGGTTGTCGACGCGGCGATCGTGGACGGGGCACTCTCCCTCGCCGGCTTCATCTTCGGGATGCGCGCCGACGGCCACTGGGTCGATGAGCGCGGCGCCAATGTCCTCGACGGCGGCGCACCGTATTACGGCGTCTACGAGACCGCCGATGGCGGGTGGATGGCGGTCGGTGCCATCGAACCGCAGTTCTACACGCTGTTCACCTCACTACTCGGTCTGGACGATGTTCCGGCGCAGCATGATCGGGACGGTTGGCCGCAGCTACGCAAGGCGATCGCCGAGCGGTTCGCCACCCGTACCCGCGACGAATGGACGGCGGTCTTCGAGGGCACCGACGCCTGCGTCTCGCCGGTATTGAGCTTCCCCGAGGCCGCCGACCATTCGCATATCGCGGCCCGCGGCGCCCTGCGCGAGGTGGACGGTGTGCTGACCCCTGCGCCTGCACCACGGTTCGACGGCATCGTCGGACGGCCGGCAGCCGCACTCACTCACACCGAATCCGCGGCGGTGCTTGCCGACTGGGCGGCACCGGACGTGAGCTGAAATGTGAGAGTGCTACGCACGACTCCACTTGACGAGCGAAGTCCATGACTTCGGGTCGACCGAGATGCGGGTGACGTTGGAGCCGATTGAATAGGTCTGGTCGCCCGCGCGACCGCTGATCAGCGGCTTGCCCTTGACGCTCGCCCCCCAGACACGTTTCCCGGTGCGGTCGTACATATTGATCGTGTACGCCTCATCGCTGGCCCAGCCGTCCACGTTCAACCGGAGGGTGAAACTCGCGTGGCCCGCGCTGTAGTTCAGCGTCGTGATCCCACCGTCGGTTCGGTCAGAGCCGCTGTACTTGTTGGTGAACGAGCTTGCCGAGGCTGTTCCCGGGATTGACGCGGTGATCGCGACCGCAGTCAAGGCACCGGCGATAATCGCCGACGTACGAGTGTTCATCTCTATACTCCTGCTCGATTCTGGGCGATTGGATTCACGCACCTGCGGAGAAACGTAACCCGACAATCCGGGCATGCACCAGCGTCCGTCCGGACGACAGACCAGCAGCGGCGTCTCCTGTCCTAGAAGGGTGGCGGATTCGCCTCACGGTCGGCGTCGATGGCGTTGCGGTAACGACGGGCGCGTAGCTTCCGCCGCCGGTCGAGGTGTGCACGGGCTGGATGGTCTGCGGGGCGGGCCGGGATCAGCCCAGGAAACAGGTCACGTCCGTTGAAGCAGTTGCCGAAGAACATGTGCCCGGTCGGGGACTGGAACCACGCCGCCAGCAGATCGTCTTGGTAGTCCTGCCAATGTCCGAACGTTTTGATGCGGTGATGAAAACGGCACAACGGCTTGAGGTTTCCCGCGATTGTGCGGCCGCCTCGGCAACGGTTGCGGTGGTTGTAAGGAACGGTGTGGTCGACATCGACCCGCCACGCCGGTGCGTTGCAGCCGGGGAAGGTGCAACACAATTCGCCCGCACGGATCAGTTCGGCGAGTTTGCGACTCGGCACGTACGTCGATGACCCGCCATCGTTCGTCGCTGGCGCGGTAGGCGCGGTGACGTAACTGCGGCGAGCCTCGGCAAGCAACGTCCGCACAGTGGCGGCATCGACGAGGCCATGACCATCGAGGAACCCCGGATGATTGTCGAGACCCAGCAGCGTCGACAGATTCACCACGATATGAAACGTCGGACGAGGAGCACACGTGGTGCGGTCGTCGGCGGATTGGTCGGGGGTGGTTTGGTCGCCGTCAGCGGCCTCAGGGTGCTCGACACAGTCCGAGCAACCACAGACGAGCATGTTCTCGCCGCGGGCCAGGGCCACCAACGCATCGGCGCGCCGTTGCGCTGTGGTGCGTGGGTCACCGCGATGAACACCGGCCGCCATCTCGGTGAGCCGGGCGTTCAACACCGCAGCCTCGACCGCCGGCAACGACCCTGACACCCGGGCGTTGCCTGGGGTGAACCGGTCAGGCCGGACACTGACGTTGCGATCCCGAGCGCCGTGTTCGCGCCGCCGCCGCAACGCATCAGGATC
Organism: Gordonia heveisoli; assembly: GCF_030315745.1. GTDB lineage: Bacteria > Actinomycetota > Actinomycetes > Mycobacteriales > Mycobacteriaceae > Gordonia. The sequence continues at coordinate 369,866 of NZ_JASXSH010000001.1, forward strand.
GAACCGGTGCACGATCGAATCGATCAACGCGGTGAACCGAGTAGTCGACATCGGCGGACGATCAAAAAGCGCCTCCGCGATATGGGCATCCACATCGACGATGTGTTCGGGCGAGCACAGGTCGGTGTGGCGGATCGCGATCAAAAATCGAGTCAGATCGATCCGCCCGGTCGCGAACACGTGCGCGGAGAACGACAACCGATAGCGGGCCGCGTTACCCGCTTCGATGAGCTCCCGCGCCCGGGCCGGGGTGACGGTCAGGATCGCGCCGACCTCGGCGACGGTGCGTTCCAGACCGTCGGGACCGAACTCCGCACGCGGATCGATCCCGACGGCGACGTTGGCCGCGGTCGTGGCCATCTCAGCGATCGTGGATTCACCACTACGCTTCTCGGCTATCTCGGCCAGGTATTCCTCTTCGCGCTGTTCGTGAATGAGGCTGGCGGCCATCACCATCCGATACTGCGCGGCGGCGGTGATCGATGCGCAGTGAGCCAGCACTTCCACCAACTCGGCGGCCGTCAACGAGTGGTCGCCCGACATCTGCCGCACAACCTCCGGCGGCTCGGGAGCCGGGGAGTCGTCCACCACAAAATCCATGCTTCGAATATACGTTCGGCAGCCGACAATTTTCGTCCGCCACGACCGCCTGTGGACAAGTCGACCGTGAAGTGCGAATTGGGTACGTCAGTTATCGTCCATCATCGTCCTTGCGTCGGTTGCTCAACATAGCCGAGTCCCGCTCGGTTGTTTTTGTAGCCGACGACGGTAGGCACCTCGGTCGAGCGGCTTGGGTGATTCGGGACGAATGCCGTAATTGCCTGTGTACCAATGGGATTAGCAAGCCTTCGCAATCGGGAACCGCGATCTACGGCCATAGTCAGCCGCTACCGTTGTCGGCGGCCGCGAGCCTGTCGCACACGAATTATCGAGACCGAGAATCCGGTATGGTCAATAGACTCCTATTGGCGCAATGCAAAGGCGTGAACATGGTTTCCGCTACTCGGGTCGGTGTTGTGTTCGTCCCGATCAGCGCACTGCTCATCTCGGTCACGGGATGCGCCGGAGACTCCGCATCGCCAAACGCCGGCGCCGGCTCGTCATCGCCGGCCAGTCAGTCACCGATAGATGGCGCCCAACCATCCCAAGAGGCGACAGCCGCATCACCCCCCACCACGCCGGCCTCGCCAAGCCGCGCATCGGTAGGTGTCGTCTGCGACATGCTGACAAATCCGCGGACCGGAATAGCGAGTCCGGTCGCGGTGCTCGAAGGCAGCGTCGACTGCGCGGAAGCACTGGCTGTCGCCCGTGATTATGAGGCCGCGATCGCGCTGGGTACGCCCGAAGGACAGGGGCTCTTCTTGACCGTTCGAGGGTGGGCGTGCAGTTGGCCCTACCTGGCCGGACGCAGCCATGCGGAGTCTTACCTGAAGTGCACCGACCCCACTGGCAACAACGCGATCCGCATTGGCGACTGATTACGGTCCCGCACGAGTCGGCAATGACGTTGGGCCGCTGCGCGTCTGCCAACGACTTCGGTTTGATGGAAACGTCAGCCTTCGGGGTCGCTCAACACCCCCTGAAGCTGTGACACCACCGGCGCGCCGACCTGACCACCAGATTTGACCTGTACCAACACAGTTGGCGAATCCAACCCCAGCGGTCCGCGGCCCGCTGAGATGTCGATGCCCCCATCCGGCCCCGGCGGAGACATGTCGCATCGGAAGCCTTCCGATTCGAGCACCGCAGTCACCAACCGTGCCAACTCGTGACCCGTGAAATCCTCTCCGATTCGGGTGAGGATCTGATCCGTGGCGGCTTGCTCGAACTCGGTGCTCAGCTCGGGCGAGTCGACCGAACCGTCGGAATCCTCACCCGCGGTGACGATTCCGGAAGGATGGGCAGAGCTTCCACCGCACCGGGATCCGTGCCATATTGCAGCAGGTGCTCGAGCCGAGAGACGGCATTGTTCTTACTCGGCGCGAACACGGTGAGTACGCTGCCCAGCGTGTAGAGCAGATCTTGTTTGACCGCCGAGCGGG
>NZ_JASXSH010000010.1 GCF_030315745.1 Gordonia heveisoli
CCCGTCAGCTCCGGGAGCAGCAGACCAAGGGCGCCGCGGGATCTCCCGGTACCCGTGACATCGCGATGCTCAACAGCGGTGTGCTTTCGGCATTTCAGCAGAACATTCGCTTGCGATAGATTGGCTAACCATGAATGAACGTGACCGTTCTCAGCGTCAGACCGGCCGGCCGACGGACCGTGGATCGCGTGGCGGCCAGTCCGGGGGTCGGGGCCCGAGTCGTCGTGATGCAGGAGGCCGTGAGTCGGGCGGTCGGGGACGCCAGTCCGATCGCGATACGGGGCCCAGCATTCCTGAGGATGTGGCAGCCGCCGATCTCGACGGCGAGGTTCGTCGTGATCTGCTGACCTTGGACAAGGCGAATGCGGAGCGCGTCGCGAAGCATCTGGTGATGGTGTCCCGTCTTCTCGACGAGGATCCGTCGCTCGCGCTGGAACATGCGCGTGCCGCTCGCGGTCGGGCATCGCGGGTGGGTGTGGTGCGGGAGACCGCAGGTATCGCCGCATACACCGCCGGGGAATGGCAGGAGGCGATCACCGAACTGCGTGCGGCACGTCGTATCACCGGTAGCACCGCGCTCCTGCCCCTGATCGCCGACGCTGAGCGGGGCCTCGGTCGTCCCGACCGGGCGATCGAGATCGCCCGCGGTACCGATGGTCGTGCGCTCTCGGGTGAGGAAGCCAGCGAGATGCGGATCGTCGAGGCCGGGGCGCGGATGGACCTCGGAGAACCCGAAAAGGCCGTCGTCACATTGCAGGCGGAGGATCTGCGTCCCGGACAGACCGGCACCATGGCAGCTCGGATCTTCTACGCATACGCATCGGCGCTGGCCGCCGCGGGTCGTCGTGACGACGCCATCACCTGGTTCATGAATGCGGCGTCTGCCGATGTCGACGACGTCACCGACGCCGAGTATCGGTTGGCCGAGTACGTCGAGGGTGACGAAGGTGGCGGTACCGATGGGGTGGACCTGAGCGGGGTCGACGTCAACGGTGTCGAACCGACCGGGGTGCTCGAGGACGAGGTCGCGGCTCCGACCGCAACGCCTGCATCCCCGGCCACGCCGACGGCGGTCAGTGCCCCCGCGGAGCCGGCGACGTCGAAGCCGTCTATCACGACGAACGACGACGACGCGGCGTCGGATGAGGCCACTGTGGATCCGGTTGATCTCGCGGTCGCAGATACGGTCGCCCAAGCTCCGGCGGCGGCGGTTGGATCCGGGGTTCCGACAACAACTCTGGCCGATTCCTACGACGCTCTGCTCCTGGACCTCGATGGAACGGTGTTCGCGGGTCATCAGGCCTTGCCCAACGCCGTCGAATCGCTGGAACGGGTGGCCACCCCTCAGTTCTTCGTGACCAACAACGCCAGCCGTCGTCCGGCCGAGGTAGCCGCACACCTCGTCGAGCTCGGCTTCGACGCGACCGAGGATCTCGTGGTGACGAGTGCGCAAACCGCGGCGCGGCTGCTCTCCGAGCACGTCCAGCCGGGTGCCCGCGCCCTGGTGGTCGGTACCGACGGGCTGGCGCAGGAAGTCCGCGAGGTCGGCGTCGGCGTGACCCGCAGTGCCGATGATCGGCCGGCCGCGGTCATTCAGGGACATTCAACCGAGACCGGCTGGGCAGAGCTGTCCGAGGCTGCGCTGGCCATTCGGGCGGGGGCGCTGTGGATCGCGACGAATGTCGACGCCACGCTGCCGTCCGAGCGGGGTCTATTGGTCGGCAACGGGTCGATGGTGGCTGCGCTGAAGTCGGCGACCGGTAAGGAACCGCTGGTCGCGGGTAAGCCCGCCGCTCCGCTGATGGCAGATGCGATCAGCCGGTCCCGTGCGAATCGTCCTCTCGTCGTCGGTGATCGGCTCGACACCGACATCGAGGGTGCGCATTCGGTGGGTATTCACAGCGCACTCGTGCTGACCGGGGTCAGCGGCATCGATGATGTGCTGGTCGCGCCGCCGGAACAGCGGCCGACCTATCTGATCGACGACCTGTCCGGTCTGTTCGCCGATCCTGATGCGGTGCGAGTGGCCCCGCAGCCGGGCTGGGAGATCGAGGTCGACGGTCCTCGGGTCACGGTGTCCGGCGACGGTGCGCCGCAGAGCCTGCTGCCCGCGCTGGCGGCCGCCGTGTGGGCGGGCTTCGACGAGCAGGCGACCGATACCAGGTCGTCGCAGTCTGAGGATCTCTCGGTGCGCGCTGTCGGCGACGCGGCGCGCGACGCGCTGGTGGCGGCCGGTGTCCGGGTCGTCGGTTGACGCCGATCTTCGGTTAGCGTGGTGGTGATGAACGGATCCCCGATGCCCTCACCCGGCGCGATGCCCCGACAGCAGTTCGAGGCGTCGACCGCAGCCGTGGAGGTCGACACCGAACGCGTGACCGCCGAACTCGGTGAGGAGGTCGGGCAGTTGCTGGCGGAGGTCGACGAGGTTCGGCAGGCGGCGGGAGATAGCTTCAGCCTCGCCTCGCTCGCCCGGCAGACCGCACTGCTCGAACAGGCCCACGATGCACTGACGACCGCTCTCGACGCGGTCGACCGACACTGACGGGACGGTCATGGCCACACGAGCACGACTCGACGCCGAATTGGTGCGCCGGGGATTGGCACGATCCCGTGAGCAGGCACGTGCCCTCGTCGAGGGCGGTGTCGTCAAGGTCAACGGCGTCATCGCGGCCAAACCGGCCACCAATGTCACCCGCGACACACCGATCCTGATCGTCGAAGAACAGGGTGAGGACTGGGCGTCGCGTGGCGCCCACAAGCTGATCGGCGCACTCGACGCTTTCGCCGAGCAGGGATTGTCGGTGCGGGATCGTCGCTGCCTCGACGCCGGGGCGTCGACCGGCGGATTCACCGATGTCCTGCTCCGACGGGGCGCCCGCGAGGTGGTGGCTGCCGACGTCGGCTACGGGCAGCTGATCTGGCGGCTGCAGAACGACGACCGCGTGCACGTGTACGACCGCACCAATGTTCGGCATCTCGATCCGGAGATGATCGGGGGAGCGGTCGACATCGTCGTGTCCGACCTGTCGTTCATCTCCCTCGGTATCGTGCTGCCCGCACTTGCGCGCTGCTGCCGGCCCGGCGCGGACTTGTTGCCGATGGTCAAGCCGCAGTTCGAGGTCGGCAAGGAGCGGGTGGGACACGGCGGCGTCGTGCGAGACCCCGCACTGCGAGCCGAAGCCGTGCTCAATGTCGCACGTCAGGCCACTGAGCTAGGGTTGCGCACGCGCGGTGTGGTGGCCAGCCCGCTGCCTGGGCCGTCCGGGAACGTGGAGTACTTCCTGTGGCTGCACAACCAGTCCGGCGAGATGTCGGGTGGGGACGATAGGGTCGATGCGGACACGGTGGACGAGTTGGCCACGCTGGTCGATCAGGCGGTTGCCGACGGCCCCCAATGACTGCCGGTCCTCGCAGACACACCGCATCGGATGAAGGGAAACTCCACAAGTGGCTACCCCTATTGGGGCCGATGAGCCGGTAGGCGGATCTGCCGGTGGCCGCGAGTTCCTGGTGGTCGCACATACCGGTCGTGAGGTCGTCACCGAAACGGTCGACGCCATCGCCCGGCACTGCGCGGCCGCGGGTGTCCGACTGCGGATCGTCGATCACGACACCACCGTCGCCGGCCGGCAGGCGCCGCCGACGACCCCCGACCATCTGCCCGGCAAGACGCCGCCGGTGGAGAACCATCCGGTGGATCCCGACCATCTGCGCGCAGACATCGGGGCGTCGGTCGAGGTGACGACCGCGCAGGACGCGACCGCCGACGGCTGTGAGGTCGTCATCGTCCTCGGTGGCGACGGCACCTTCCTGCGTGCTGCCGAACTCGCGCACCCGGCCGGGGTTCCGGTGCTGGGGATCAATCTGGGCCACATCGGTTTCCTCGCCGAGGCGGAGGCCAATCGGGTCGATGAGGTGATGGGCAAGCTGATCGCGGGTGACTATCGGGTCGAACCGCGGATGACGCTCGACATCACCGTCATCGATCCGGCAGATCCCGATCGCGTCTGCCGTAGCTGGGCGCTCAACGAGGTAGCCGTCCTCAACCGGACCAACAGCGGTGTTCTCGAACTCGTCACCGAGGTCGACGGACGTCCGGTGTCGGCGTTCGGGGCGGACGGTGTGCTGGTGGCGACCCCGACCGGTTCGACGGCCTATGCGTTCTCCGCGGGTGGTCCGGTGATGTGGCCGGATCTCGAGGCCATTCTGCTGGTGCCGAGCAATGCCCACGCCTTGTTCGCGCGCCCGATGGTCACGAGTCCGCGTTCGCGTATCGCGGTCGAGATCGATCCGCTCGGCCGTTCGGCGATCGCGCTGTGCGACGGCCGCCGGACATTGGATGTGCCGGCCGGTAGCCGTGTCGAGGTCGTCCGCAGCGAGCAGTCGGTGCTGTGGGTGCGGATCGATTCCGAACCGTTCGCCGACCGCCTGGTCACCAAATTCGCGCTGCCGGTCACCGGCTGGCGGGGGAGGCAGTCGTAGGAGTGCTGGAAGAACTGTCCATCACCGGTCTGGGTGTCATCGAAGAGGCATCTGCCACATTCCACCCGGGTTTCACGGTGCTGACCGGCGAGACCGGTGCGGGTAAGACGATGATCGTCACCAGCCTGCACCTGTTGTCGGGAGCACGTGCGGAAGCGGGACGCGTGCGTACCGGTAGCGCGAAGGCGATCGTCGAAGGTCGCTTCCGGTTGGCGGAGGACGCTGCGGGACAACGGGATCCGGCAGTAGCCGAGATTCTCGAGTCATCCGGCGCCGAACTCGACGACGACGACACGGTCATCGCGGTACGCACGGTCGGGTCCGACGGCCGGTCACGCGCGCATCTGGGTGGCCGGTCGGTACCGGTCGGCGTGATGGGACAGCTCACCAATGCGGTCCTGACCATTCACGGGCAGAACGATCAGCTCCGGCTGCTGCGCCCGGAACGCCAGCGTGCGGCATTGGATACCTTCGCCGGTACCAAGGCCGACGCCGCACTCGCCACGTATCGCAAGGCGCGCACGCGCTGGACCACGCTGCTCGACGAGTTGGACCGGCGGCGGGCCAATCATCGTGAGCTGGCACAGGAGGCCGACCGGCTGCGTTTCGGTGTGGACGAGATCGCCGCGGTGGATCCGGCGCCGGGCGAAGACGAGGAACTGACGGCGACGATTCGCAGGCTCTCCGACCTCGAGTCGATCCGGACGGCGGCGGTGACCTCCCAGGAGATCGTCGCCGGCGACGGCGACGCATCGGTGGTCGACGGATTGGGCCGGGTTCGGGGGCTGCTGGAGTCGGCCGCCGACGACACCCTGCGTGCGTTGCTGCCCCGTGTGACCGAGGCGCTGACGGTGGTCACCGACATCGGCGAGGAGCTCAGCGCGTTCGCCTCGGATCTGCCCGCCGACGCCGACGAACTCGACAAACTGCTCGCCCGACAGGCGGAACTGAAGACGCTGGTGCGCAAGTACGCACCCGACATCGACGGTGTCATCGAGTGGCGGCGCACCGCGGAGAGCCGGCTTGCGGAGATCGAGGATCCGCGCAGTTCCATCGAGGAGTTGGAGGTCGCCGTCGACGAGGCGCGCGACAAGGTGGCCTCCGCGGCGACGAAGCTGCATACCCTGCGGTCGAAAGCTGCGTCGGCGATGGCGACCAAGGTCTCCGACGAGCTGCGGGGGCTGGCGATGGGGGATGCCGCGCTCGACGTGGCGGTCGCCCTGGAGGCCGGCGGGGCCGAGGATCGGCACGCGATCATGGTCGGCGGCACGCGGGCCCATGCCGGTGCCGACGGCGCCGATCGCGTGGAGTTCGCGCTCGTCGCGCATCAGGGCGCTGCGCCGCTGCCGATCGCGAAATCGGCCTCCGGCGGTGAGTTGTCGCGCGTGATGCTGGCGATGGAAGTGGTGCTGGCCGAACCCACCTCGGGTTCGGTGATGGTCTTCGATGAGGTCGACGCCGGAGTCGGCGGTCGAGCCGCGGTGGAGATCGGCAAACGATTGGCCCGGTTGGCCCGGGCTCATCAGGTGATCGTGGTGACCCATCTGCCCCAGGTGGCGGCCTTCGCCGACAACCACCTGGTCATCGGCAAGACCAGCAGCGGGGGACCGCACACCAGCACTGTGCGCACCCTGGACCGGGACGAGCGGGTGGCCGAATTGGCCCGCATGCTGGCCGGACTCGGTGAATCCGACACCGGCCGGGCGCACGCCGAGGAACTGCTCAGCACGGCCGAGGGAGAACGCGTCCAAGCCTGATCTATCTGCGACTGCTGTTACTCGTGTGACAAAAGATGCAAATGTTACGGCGCGCCTCCACGTGATGAGGTCATCGACGGTCAATCATTGCGGGCATGAAGATGCCTGCCATGCTCGCGCGTAACACCGAAGAACTGCCTGGCGTCACCGGTATCGCCAGGATCGACAAGAACACCAAACGTCTCCTGGGCCGGGTCGGTCCCGGCGACATTGTGATCCTCGACGAGATCGACCTGGACCGAGTCACCGCCGACGCGCTGGTGCAGGCGAATGTGGTCGCCGTGGTCAACGCGTCGCGTTCGATCACCGGCCGCTACCCGAATCTCGGACCCGAGGTGCTCGTCGCCTCCGGGATCGTCCTGCTCGACGATGTGGGGCCGGAGGTCTTCAAACGGGTCAAGGACGGAGCCAAGGTTCGGGTCAACGACGACAAGCTCTATGTGGGAGAACGTCGGCTGGCCCGTGGTGCCGAACTCGACGAGCGGGAGATCGCCGACATGATGATCGGCGCGAAAGCCGGTCTCGTCGATCATCTGGAAGCCTTCTCGGGCAACACTATCGAGTTCATTCGCAGCGAGTCCCCGTTGCTGGTCGACGGTGTCGGCGTCCCCGACGTCGACGTCGACTTCGCGGGTAAGCACGTGGTCGTCGTCGGCGACGGACCGGACCAGGCCGCCGATCTGCGTGCGCTCAAGCCGTTCATCAAGGAGTATCAGCCGGTCCTGGTCGGTGTGGGTACCGGCAGTGAGACCCTGATCAAGGCGGGCTACCGGCCGGCCGTGATCGTCGCCGACCCGGACGAGCTCAAGACCGCCACCCTCAAGTGTGGTGCGCAGCTTGTGCTGCCCGCCGACACCGACGGTCACGCACCGGGATTGGAGCGAATCCAGGATCTCGGTATCGGCGCCACCACCTTCCCGGCGGCCGGTTCGGCCGGCGACCTCGCACTGCTCCTCGTTGACTATCACGGGGCGGATCTCGTGGTCACCGTTGGATTCCCGGGGACCCTCGACGACTTCTTCGATCGCTCCCGCCGGGAGAGCAACCCGTCGACCTTCCTCACCCGCCTCAAGGTGGGGCCGAAGCTGGTCGACGCGAAAGCCGTTGCCACGCTGTACCGCAGCCGGGTCTCCGGCGCGGCCATCGCATGTGTGGTGCTGGCGGCGCTGGTCGCCGTCATCGCAGCGGTGATGTTGTCGAATATGGGCCCCGAGGTCTCGGATTGGTTCGTCGCGCAGTGGGACCGACTCGTAGAGTGGGCTCGCGGAGTCTGGAACAGGTAGTCGATGATCTCGGTTCGACAGCACGTCATTTCGCTGGTGGCGGTCTTCCTGGCGCTGGCGCTCGGGTTGTTCCTCGGATCCGGCTTCGTCGGCGATCGGATGAACTCGGTCACCGGAACCAGCCGGGACCGGCTCGGTGACCTGGAGAATGAACGGGACACGCTCAACGAGCAGCTGAATGCGGCGAATGGTTTCGATGCCGCCATCGCGCCCCGGCTGATCGCGAATGTCCTTCGCGGCCAATCTGTTCTGGTGGTCACCGCCCCCAACGCGGCCGATGCCGACGTCACTGCGGTCAAGGAGTCGATCTCCGACGCCGGTGCCAAGTTCGCCGGTCAGCTGGTGCTCACCGATCGGCTGCTCGGCGACGGTCAGGCCGAGCAGGTGCGCACGATCGTCGATCAGACCATCCCGACCGGCGCGCTGCTGCGGACCGAATTCACCGACACCGGTGGTCGTGTCGGCGATCTGCTCGGCGCGTTGACGCTGACCGGTCCCGGCCGCACCCCGGCCTCGACCGGTGACCGCGACATGGGTCTACAACTACTGCGCGACGGCGGATTCATCGACTACCGCACCAACGCGTTGTCCACCGCCGATCTGGTCGTCGTCGTGACCGGCGACAAATTTTCCGGCGACTCCGGCGCGGAGGGTGCGCTGGTCGCCCGGTTGGCCGCGGCGATGACCGCGCGGGCGCGCGGGGGCGTTCTGGTGGGGCGCACCGGGTCGGCCGATGGCGGTTCGCCGATCGCGGTGGTGCGCGCCGATCCGTCATTGGGCAACACGGTGTCGACGGTCGACAACGTCGACCAGCAGACCGGCCGGATCACCACGGTCCTGGCTCTGGGTGCCGAGACCAAGGGTCGCAGCGGTGCATACGGCACGGGTGCGGGCGCGGGTGCCATCACCGTCGGAACCGATGGTCGCCCGTGATCCGGCGACCTGTCTGAAACGCACATCACACCTTCAGATGAGGGTCCTGCGGAGTGGCGGACGGCAAACCGACCCGGTGGTGTTACCCTGGAGTCCCGTAGGTAATCAGGTATTCGGCGCCTGATTCGGCCGACGGGAGATACGCGCCTTGCGACCATTGCGTCATGTGAATGACACCAAGCACATCTTTGTGACGGGCGGAGTCGCCTCGTCCCTCGGGAAGGGACTCACGGCATCCAGCCTGGGCCAGCTTCTCACCGCTCGAGGCCTTCGGGTCACGATGCAGAAACTCGATCCATATCTGAACGTGGATCCGGGCACCATGAATCCGTTCCAGCACGGTGAGGTCTTCGTCACCGAAGATGGTGCGGAGACCGACCTCGACGTCGGGCACTACGAACGTTTCCTCGATCGCAATCTGTCGCAGTCGGCGAATGTGACCACCGGACAGGTGTATTCGACGGTCATCGCCAAGGAACGGCGTGGCGAGTACCTCGGCGAGACCGTTCAGGTCATTCCGCACATCACCGATGAGCTGAAGTCGCGGGTACTCGCCATGCGCGAGCCCGGCGCCGACGGCGAGACCCCCGACGTCGTCATCACCGAGATCGGTGGCACCGTCGGCGACATCGAGTCGCTGCCGTTCATCGAGGCCGCCCGGCAGATTCGGCATGACGTCGGGCGTGACAACGCCTTCTTCCTGCATGTCTCGCTGGTGCCCTATCTGGCGCCATCGGGCGAGCTCAAGACCAAGCCGACCCAGCATTCGGTCGCCGCGCTGCGCAACGTCGGTATCCAGCCAGACGCGCTGATCCTGCGCTGTGACCGGGACGTGCCCGAGGGGCTCAAGAAGAAGATTGCGCTGATGTGCGACGTCGACATCGAAGGTGTCATCTCCACCCCCGACGCCCCGTCGATCTACGACATCCCCAAGGTCCTGCACAACGAACACCTCGACGCCTATGTGGTCCGGAAGCTGGGTTTGCCGTTCCGCGACGTGGACTGGACCGAGTGGGGCGACCTGCTCGAGCGTGTGCACGAACCGCGCGAGACGGTGCGGGTGGCGCTGGTCGGCAAGTACGTCGACCTTCCCGACGCCTACCTGTCGGTGACCGAGGCGATCCGCGCGGGCGGTTTCGCCTGGCGGGCGCGCACCGAGATCAAGTGGGTGCCGTCGGACGACTGTGAGACCCCGGCAGGCGCGCAGGCCGCGCTCGGCGATGTCGACGCGATCCTGGTGCCCGGTGGTTTCGGTATCCGTGGCATCGAGGGCAAGCTCGGCGCCATCTCCTACGCACGTCGTCGGGGGGTGCCGCTGCTCGGGCTGTGCCTCGGTCTGCAGTGTGTGGTCATCGAGGCGGCCCGCTCGGTCGGCCTGGATGAGGCGAGTTCCTCGGAATTCGATCCGGAGACCCCGCATCCGGTGATCTCGACCATGGCCGATCAGGAAGACGTCGTCTCCGGTGACGCCGACCTCGGCGGCACGATGCGACTCGGCGCGTACCCGGCCACGCTGGTGGCGGGATCGGTGGTCGCCGAGTCGTACGGCACCCGCGAGGTCTCCGAACGCCACCGCCACCGCTACGAGGTGAACAACGCCTACCGCGACAAGATCGCAGCGTCGGGTCTGGTCTTCTCGGGAACCTCGCCGGACGGACATCTCGTCGAGTTCGTCGAGTACCCGAAGTCGGTGCATCCGTTCCTGGTCGCCACCCAGGCGCATCCGGAACTCAAGAGCCGCCCAACCCGTCCGCATCCGCTGTTCAAGTCGTTCATCGCGGCGGCGCTGAAGTACAAAGCGGCCGAACGTCTGCCGGTCGACATGGGGGAGGACTACGAGGTCGAGTCGGAGGCTGACGCCGACACCGGGGCGACGGCGGATTGAGCGAGCCTGCCGACGTCGGACCGGGAAGTCATGACTTCGCGGTCCGCGACAGTCGTGCCGTCTACGACGGTGCGATCCTGACGCTGCGCGTCGACGAGGTGGAGATGCCGGGTGGGCGGATTGCCGAGCGCGAGGTCGTCGAACATTTCGGCGCGGTCGCCGTGCTGGCGCTCGACGAGCACGGACGCATCGCGATGGTCCGTCAGTACCGTCACCCGGTGGGTCGGCGCCTGCTCGAACTCCCGGCCGGTCTGCTCGACGGCGGCGACGGGGAGACCCCGCTGGCCGCGGCGCAGCGAGAATTGGCCGAGGAGGTTGACCTGGCGGCCGGCCGCTGGCAGGTTCTCGTCGACCTGGCGCTGTCGCCGGGGTTCACCGACGAGGCGTTACGGCTCTACCTGGCCGAGGATCTGCGTGCGCTCGAGGCTGCCGACCGGGCCGACGAGGAGGCCGACATGTCGGTGCACTGGATCGCGTTGGACGACGCGGTGCGGCGCGTCCTCGCCGGTGAGATCGTCAACGCGACCAGCGTGGCCGGGATCCTCGCGGCGGCCGCCGCCCGCGTCAGCGGTCAGACGCTGCGCACCACCGCGGCGCCGTGGCCCGACGAACCGACGGCGTTGCGCCGCCGGCGCGCGCGATCCTGATGGCGCAGGACGCCATTGCCGATCAGGTGGTCCGGTTCCTCGACCACCTGACCGTCGAGCGTGGTGCGGCACCCAACACGGTGACCTCCTATCGGCGTGACCTCCAACGGTATTCGTCGTACCTGGGGGCGCGGGGCATCCACGAATTGACCGAGGTGACCGAGGACGACGTTCGGGAATTCCTCATCGAACTACGGCGCGGTGACCCCGACGCCGGTGTGGTGGCCCTCGCCGACAGTTCGATCGCCCGAACATTGGTGGCCACCAGACGTTTTCACAAGTTCGCGGCGGAGGAGGGGATCGTCGCGGTCGATGTGGCCCACGGTGTCCGCCCACCGCGGGCGGCCCGCCGACTTCCGAAATCGCTGCCCGTGGACGAGGTACTGGCGATCCTGGAGGCGGCGAGTTCGGGGGATCATCCACGCGCGCTGCGCGACCGGGCACTGCTGGAACTGCTCTACAGTTGCGGCGCCCGGATCTCCGAGGCGACCTCACTCGACGTCGACGACATCGACCTGGAACATCGGGCGGTCCTGTTGCGCGGCAAGGGTGGTAAACAGCGGCTGGTGCCGGTCGGCGGACCGGCCGCGGCAGCAGTCGACGCCTACCTTGTCCGGGGACGTCCGGCGCTGGTGTCGCGGGCGCAGGCGGCGCTGTTCCTCAACGCCCGCGGCGGGCGGCTGTCTCGGCAGAGCGCGTGGCAGGTGCTGGTCACCGCGGCCGAACGCGCCGGCCTGGACAAGGCGGTGTCACCGCATACGCTGCGGCACAGTTTTGCCACGCATCTACTGGACGGTGGTGCCGATGTGCGGGTGGTGCAGGAACTCCTCGGCCATGCCTCGGTGACCACTACACAGGTGTACACGCTGGTGACGGTCAACACGATGCGCGAGGTGTATTCCACCGCCCATCCGCGTGCTCGGTGAGCGATGCTGCGGCGATGCTCCGACAGTTGGGCCGCCCGAGCGGATACGCTGCGGGGAAACACTAGGCTGATGCGTGTTGCGCGTTGACGGGTTGAAGGGAGCGGCGGGACAGTGAGCTATCCGACCACATCACGGTCAATTGCCGGTCCCGGGCAGCAGTATCGGATCGAGGTGTCGCCGGGGCGCCATCTGGCGGAGCCGGACCACCACGCGGAGAACGAGATCGGCCCGACCGGCCGTCCATACCGTGAGATCCCGATGCCGAAGCCGCTGGATCGGCACGGCCCGGCCACCGTCGTCGCGGTCTGCAATCAGAAGGGCGGCGTGGGTAAGACCACGTCGACGATCAATCTCGGCGCCGCGCTGGCCGAATACGGGCGGCGGGTCCTGCTCGTCGACCTCGATCCACAGGGTGCGTTGTCGGCTGGTCTGGGTGTGCCGCATCACGACCTCGACGAGACGGTCTACAACTTGCTGGTGCCGCCGCACACCGACACCGACGAGGTGCTGATGCGCACCCGGGTGGACGGTCTGGATCTGCTGCCCAGCAACATTGATCTGTCGGCCGCCGAGATCCAACTCGTCACCGAGGTCGGACGTGAGCAGGCACTGGGCCGGGCGTTGCATCCGGTGCTCGACCGCTACGACTTCGTGCTCATCGACTGCCAGCCGTCGCTGGGACTGCTCACCGTCAATGCGCTGGCGTGCGCCGACACCGTGCTGATCCCGATGGAATGCGAATACTTCAGCCTGCGTGGTCTCGCGCTGCTCACCGACACCATCGACAAGGTTCGGGATCGGCTGAATCCCCGGCTGGATCTGGGCGGCATCCTGGTCACCATGTTCGACGCCCGGACCCTGCATTCGCGGGAGGTGATGGCGCGGGTCGTCGAAGTGTTCGGTGAAGCGGTCTTCGACACCGTCATCTCGCGTACCGTCCGCTTCCCGGAGACCAGCGTCGCCGGGGAACCGATCACCTCGTGGGCGCCGAAGTCGACGGGTGCCTCGGCCTACCGTGCGCTGGCCCGCGAGGTCATCTTCCGTAACGCGAAGGGCGCATGAGCGTCGACGTTCCTGCCGACCGGCCGGCCGAAGCCGAGCCGGTTGGGGCCGAGCCGGTCGAGGGCGAGCCGGTCGAGGCCGGCGCCGAACAGGCGGGCGGATTCCGGGTCCGGCTCCGCAATTTCGAAGGCCCGTTCGATCTGCTGCTCAACCTGATCAGTCAGCATCGTCTCGATGTCACCGAGGTGGCACTACATCAGGTCACCGACGAATTCATCGCCTACACCAAGGAATTGGGCGCGGACCTGAGTCTGGAGACGACGACCGAGTTCCTGGTCGTCGCGGCCACCCTGCTCGACCTGAAGGCGGCCCGGTTGCTGCCGTCGGGTGCCGTCGACGACCCCGAGGATCTGGCGCTCCTCGAAGCCCGCGACCTCCTCTTCGCGCGGCTGCTGCAGTACCGCGCGTACAAGCAGGTGGCCGAGTTGTTCGGCGAGTTGGAGGCGTCCGCACTGCAGCGCTATCCGCGCGCGGTGTCGCTGGAACCTCAGTTCGAGGATTTGCTGCCGGAGGTGACGATCGGGGTCGACGCCGCCGGTCTGGTTCAGGTTGCCGCGGCCGCCTTGACGCCGCGGCCGGTCCCCACGGTCGGGCTCGATCACCTCCACGACATGCACAAGGTGTCGGTGCCGGCGCAGGCCCGCCGGATGTCGGATCTGCTGCGGGGCCGGCCGGGCGAATGGCTCACCTTCGGCGAACTCATCGCCGACTGCGACGGTGGGCTGGAGATCGTGGGCAGCTTCCTCGGCCTGCTGGAACTGTTCCGCGAACAGGCCATCGACTTCGACCAGCCCGAGGCGCTCGGCACGCTGCGCGTGTCGTGGACCACCGAGCGGGATGCCGACGAGATCGCGATGGACGACGCGGAGGACTACGGATGAGTGAGCACGAACCGGCCGCGGATGCGGTGCCGATCCCAGACCTGCTGCCCCCAGATCTGTTGGCCCCAGATCTGTTGGCTGATGAGCCGGAGATCCTCGACGATCACCGGTTGCGGTCGGCGCTGGAGGCGATTCTGCTGGTGGTCGACACACCGGCGACCACCGATGAACTCGCCACCGCCGTCGACACCGAACCCGGTCGGGTCGGGGAGATGCTCAAGCGGATGTCGTCGGAGCTGACCGAGGCGGGCAGCGGCATGGACCTGCGGTACGCGGGCGATGGCTGGCGCTACTACACGCGCGCTGAATACGCGCCCTACGTGGAACGTCTGCTGCTCGACGGTGCGCGGTCCAAGCTGACCCGCGCCGCGCTGGAGACGCTCGCGGTCATCGCGTACAGGCAGCCCGTCACACGCGCCCGCGTGAGTGCGATTCGCGGCGTCAACGTGGACGGTGTGATCCGCACCCTGGTCGCGCGTGGCCTCATCAACGAGGTCGGCACCGAGCCGCAGACGACCGCCACCACGTATGCGACCACGGAGTTGTTCCTGGAACGGCTGGGTCTGGCGTCGCTGACCGAACTGCCCGATCTGGCCCCGCTACTACCCGATGTCGACCTCATCGACGACCTCGACGAGGAACTCCTCGCCGACCCGCGATTCGCCAAATTGGCCAGTCAGGCGTCAGACTCGAAGGAGTCACCCGACCTCGGGACCGATGACGAGCAGGGCAGCTGATGAGTCGCACTGCTGACGAACTCCACAATCAAGTACAAAAGTCGAAGGACTGAATATGGCAACCGCTGGCCGAGATGGCGCACCGGGACCGCGTAAGCGCGATGGTGCACGACGTGACAACGACCGACGCGACAACCCACGCCGCGACAACAATCGCCGCGACGACGAACGCAGCCGGAATGATCGGCGCGACCGCAGCGACGACCGCCGCGACAATGAGCGCAGCCGGGATAACGATCGCAGCCGCGACGACCGGCGCGGTCGGACCGACGATCGCCCCCGACGGGGAGCGGGCAAGCCCAAAGCCTCGGGGAAGAGCGGCGGACGGACCGGGGGAACTCCCCAGCAGCAGCGCAGCACAAAGAAGATGCACCGCAAGGGTTCCTCGCGACCCGACGTCGAAACCGGCAAGGTGCGGCTGAACAACGCACGCCCGGCCCGTAACCAGGGCATCGCCGGCGACGAATCCGGTGCCACCTACGTCGCCGACGGGGTGCGACTGCAGAAGGTGCTGGCCCAGGCAGGCGTCGCCTCCCGGCGTGGCGCCGAGGAACTGATTGCCGCCGGACGCGTCGACGTCGACGGTGAGATCGTCACCGAGCAGGGCCTGCGCATCAATCCCGACACCGCGATCATCCGCGTCGACGGCGCCCGCGTGATCATGGACGAGACCAAGCAGTACCTGGCACTGAACAAACCCAAGGGCTGGCAGTCGACGATGGCCGACGATCAGGGCCGCCCGTGCGTCGGCGACGTCGTCGCCGAACGGGTGATGGCGGGGCAGCGGTTGTTCCACGTCGGACGCCTCGACGCCGACACCGAGGGGCTGCTGCTGCTCACCAACGACGGCGAGCTCGCTCATCGGCTCATGCATCCGTCCTACGAGGTGCCCAAGACCTACCTGGCGACCGTGCGCGGTGAGGTGCCGCGCGGACTTGCCCGGACTCTGCGGGACGGCGTCGAACTCGAGGACGGTCCGGTGCAGGTGGACAAGGTCATGGTCATCGACGTCCACGAGGGCCAGTCGCTGCTGAAGCTCACGCTCCACGAGGGTCGCAACCGGATCGTGCGGCGCATGATGGAGGAGGTCGGCTTCCCGGTGGTCGAACTGGTCCGCACCCACGTCGGCGCGGTTTCGCTCGGCGAACAGCGTCCGGGCAGCCTGCGTGTGCTGGGGCGCGACGAGGTCGGTGCACTGTACAAGGCAGTCGGGCTGTGACCGGGGGATCCGGCGGCGTCATCGCGATCGACGGCCCGGCCGGTACCGGCAAGTCGACGCTGTCGAAGCTGCTCGCCGACAAGGTCGGGGCACATTATCTCGACACCGGTGCGATGTATCGGGCTGCAACCCTTGCGGTGTTGAATGCCGAAGTGGCACTGGATGATCCGGCGTCGATTGGGCGAGTTGTCGGGACTGCGAACATCGAGCTGGTGCCGACCGGCGGCGGTCGCTCGCGCGTCTACCTCGACGGTGCCGACGTGTCCGGTCCGATCCGGACCGATGTGGTCACCAATGCGGTGTCGGCAGTGTCTGCGGTGCCTGAGGTGCGCACCAAACTGGTTGCGCTGCAACGGCAGCACGCACAGCAGGAGGTTGTCGTGGTGGAGGGGAGGGACATCGGCACGGTGGTCTTCCCCGACGCCGAGGTGAAGATCTTCCTCACCGCCAGCCCCGAGGCGCGTGCCCAGCGGCGGCATCGGCAGAACGTGGAATCCGGTCGCGACAGCGACTACGACACGGTGCTGGCGAGTGTGAACCGTCGCGACCACCTGGACTCGACCCGCGCGGTGTCGCCGCTGCGGGCCGCGGATGACGCGGTGGTCGTCGACACCAGTGACCTGACCATCGACGAGGTACTCGCGCGGCTGCGTGACCTCGTCGCCGAGCGGATCGGAGCCCAGCGGTGACCGACAATCTCGACAGCGGCCTGGTACCGCTGCCCGGCGATGGGACCTGGTCGGATGAATCCGACTGGCAACTGTCCGATTTCGCCGACCCCGAAGGCGTCGGTGAGGCCGAGCACGTCCCTGTGCTGGCCATCGTCGGACGTCCCAACGTCGGCAAGTCAACCCTCGTCAATCGCATCCTCGGCCGGCGTGAGGCTGTCGTCGAGGACATTCCCGGGGTGACCCGCGACCGCGTCTCGTACTCGGCGAGCTGGTCGGGTCGCCGGTTCACCGTCGTCGACACAGGCGGTTGGGAACCCGATGCCAAGGGGCTGCAGCAGGCCGTCGCCGCGCAGGCCGAGCTGGCCATGCGCACCGCCGACGCCATCGTGCTGGTCGTCGACGCCACTGTCGGGGCCACCGCCACTGACGAGGCTGTCGCGCGCGTACTCCGCCGGTCCAAGACGCCGGTGATCGTGGCCGCCAACAAGGTCGACAGCGAACGGCTCGAAGCCGAGACGGCGTCGTTGTGGACGTTAGGGCTGGGGGAGCCGTTCCCGGTGTCGGCGGCCCACGGTCGGGGTGCGGGCGACCTGCTCGACATCATTCTCGACCGGCTGCCGCAGACGCCGCGTGAAGCGCCCGTGCTGGGTGGTCCGCGTCGCGTCGCGCTGGTGGGTAAGCCGAATGTCGGCAAGAGCTCGCTGCTGAACAAGCTCACCGGCAGTGAGCGGTCGGTAGTCGACAACGTCGCGGGCACCACCGTCGACCCGGTCGATGAACTCGTCGAACTCGACGGCCGTACGTGGCAGTTCGTCGACACCGCCGGTCTGCGCCGCAAGGTACGCACCGCCAGCGGCCACGAGTACTACGCGTCGTTGCGGACCCGGTCGGCGCTGGAGGCGGCCGAGGTCGCCATCCTGCTGATCGACGCGTCGCAGCCGATCACCGAGCAGGATCTGCGGGTTCTGTCGCTGGTGATCGACAGTGGTCGCGCGCTGGTCATCGCGTTCAACAAATGGGATCTGGTCGACGAGGACCGGCGCTATCAGCTGGACAAGGAGATCGACCGCGAGCTGGCTCGCGTGCCCTGGGCACGTCGGGTGAACATCTCCGCGAGCACCGGTCGTGCCGTGCAGAAGCTGGTACCCGCCCTGGACGCCGCACTCGAGTCGTGGGACAAGCGTGTCTCCACCGGCCCGCTGAATACCTGGCTCAAAGAGGTCATCGCGGCGAATCCGCCTCCGCTGCGGGGTGGCCGGCAGCCGCGTGTCCTGTTCGCGACGCAGGCCGCGACCCGACCGCCGACCTTCGTGCTGTTCACCACCGGGTTCCTGGAAGCGGGATATCGGCGCTTCCTCGAACGCCGGTTGCGTGAGGAATTCAACTTCGACGGGTCGCCGGTCCGGATCAATGTCCGCGTCCGCGACAAGCGCGAACAGCGTCGCCGGAAGTAGTCGCCGGAAGTAGTCGCCGCCGCAGAACCACCGCTTTTGGACAGAACCACCGGGTCGGACCCGGTGGTTCTGTCCATTAGTGGTGGTTCTGATCACATGTGAGGCGTGGCGGTGGGCTAAGCTCCACAGGTGCTGATCATCGCAATCATCCTGTTCGGAATGCTCATCGGCGCTGCGGCGCAGCTGATTCTGGGCAGCGGAACCAAAGGCATCGACTGGAGCCTCGCCATCGTCGCGGGCCTGATCGGTTCATTCGTCGGCGGTCTGTTGATCAGCCTCATCTCCGGTGACGGCATCGACTTCAAACCGAGCGGCATCATCGGCTCGATCGTCGGCGCATTGATCGTGACCGCGGGCTGGCTCTGGTACAAGGATCGCTCGGCCGCGTCCTAGTCCCGGGGCAGGCGCGCCGACCAGGCGATTCGCTTGAACGGTAGGTCGTCGGCTAATCTCGACTACGCCTCGTGAAGCGGGAGACCGCGGGATCGACGATCGAGGCAAACGGGCTGTGGCGCAGTTTGGTAGCGCACTTGACTGGGGGTCAAGTGGTCGCAGGTTCAAATCCTGTCAGCCCGACAAATCGCAAGAAGGCCTCTCGACTTCGTCGAGGGGCCTTCGGTCGTTCGCGGTGATCGTCGAGCCTAGCCTCTTGACAGTCGATGTGATGGGGATCACACTCCTAATTGTGACAGGTTCTCCTAATCGCAATAGGCAGGCCGAACGGCGTGAGGCAACACGTCGTGAGGTCGTCGAGACGGCGTGGGACATCGCCCGCGCCGAAGGGCTTGCCTGTGTCACGCTGCGAGAGATCGCAGATCGGATCGGTATGCGGCCGCCCTCGCTCTATACGCACTTCGAGTCGAAGAATGCCGTCTTCGACGCGATGTTCGCGGACGCCTACCAGCAGTTGTACGAGGAATTCGCGGCATTCGACCTCACCGGATCCCCGCGCGCCGTCCTGGACCAGATTGCGACGGTCTTCTTCGACTTCGCTACCGCGGACATCGCCCGCTATCAACTCATGTTTCAGCGAACCCTCCCTGGATTCACTCCGAGTGCATCCGCGTATGAGGTGAGTCGCCGCCTGTATGACCTGCTCGAAAACGCCATGCGCACAGCCGGTGTGACCGATCCGGATGACCTCGATCTGTGGACCGCGATCCACGCCGGGCTCACCAGTCAGCAACTCGCCAACGACCCGGGCGGTGACCGCTGGCGCCGCCAGCTCGTCCGTGTCGTCGACATGTTCTGCGATGCCGCGCAGGTTCCGGACACCTTTCCTGATCGGAGTACATGATGAACACCGTTGAACTCGACCCTGCCGGACCTCGGCGGGCAGCCATCGACCATCGCACTGCCATGGGTCTGGCCGCCACCGAATACGGCCGAGTGGTCGACCTGCTCGGGTCACTGGACGCGGCACAGTGGTCGACGCGTACCGAGTGCCCGACATGGACGGTTCGCGACATGGCGACCCACATGCTCGGGATGACCGAGATGGCCGCATCGCTGCGTGAGCAACGGCGGCAGATGTCCGCCGCCAGACATCGAAACGATGGCCTGATGATCGATGCACTCACCGCCCTGCAGGTAGACGAACACCGCGACATGAGTGCACCGCAGATCGTCGATCGGCTGTCCGAGCAGGCGCCGAAGGCTGCGCGGTCGCGCCGCCGCACCCCGGGCTTCATCCGTCGCCGACGGCTTGGCGTCCCAGGCGAGATCGATGGACGGGAGGAGGTGTGGACCATCGGGTACCTCACCGACACCATCCTCACCCGTGATCCGTGGATGCATCGTGTCGACATCACGCGCGCCACCGGAGCAGAGCATGTGCTCACACCGGACCATGACGGTGTGCTGGTGGCGGATGTCGTCGCGGAATGGGCGGCTCGGCACGGCGAACCGTTCACCCTGTGGCTGACCGGTCCGGCGGGTGGCGAGTGGTCCCGAGGGCGTGGTGGGCCCGAGATCGAATGTGATGCGATCGAGTTCTGCCGCATCCTTTCTGGGCGCGCGCCAGGCGAAGGTCTCCTTGGGACGGTCGTTCCGTTCTGAAGCAAAACAACCAGGAAGCGGACCGGTGAGTCGCAGGTTGTTCTCCGTGTTCGACAATCGGATGTGACGACCCGAAACGCGCTGGTGAAAGCGGACAAACCGGTGTTATCGTGCGTGGATGCCGAGTACTCAGATTGAGGTGCGCCGATCGTACGGCCGCGAGAACGAGGTCGCGATCCTGGATGCCGTCCATGATGCTCTGGTCGTCGCGTTCGCCATCCCGCCCGAGGACCGCCACGTCCGGCTGGTGGTCCATGAACCGCACCGATTCGCGGTACCGCCGACGTTGACGACTTCCGATGCGTACACCCTGGTGACGGTCGACTGTTTCGCCGGTAGAAGTGTCGACGCCAAGCGCGCACTCTATCGTGCGGTCGTCGGACGACTGGGTGAGCTGGGCATCCCGGGGGACCACGTCACCGTCGTCGTGCGCGACATCGACACCGCGAGTTGGGGCATCCGTGGCGGCCAGGCCGCCTGTGACATTGACCTGGGTTTCGACATCAACGTCTGATCGGGTGCTCGGCGGCGCCCGGTGTGGCGCGACCCACCGTAGCGTCGCGTGGGTAGCCACGCTCAAAAATATGAGTACACTCAAAAATGAGAGCGATCAGTTATGGAGTGATCATGGGTGGCAGTGCGGCAGTCGATCCGGGCAGGCGGGTCCGCAACAAGCAGGAAAAGCTCGACCGGATATTCCGGTCGGCCGCAGATCTGTTCGCGGTCAAGGGATTCGGTGCGGTGTCCACCCAGGAGGTCTCCGAACGCGCGGATGTGGCCGCGGGCACGCTGTTTCGGTACGCCGCCTCCAAGGGTGAGTTGCTGCTCATGGTCTACAACGAGGAATTGCGTCAGGCACTTGCCGACGGACGACAGCGCGCCGACGATCGCGACGATGCGGTCGACGCCGTCGTCGAGATGGTGCTGCCGATCCTCGAGCGAGCCGACGGATCCCCGGAGAACAGTGCGATGTACCAGCGCGAGATGCTCTTCGGTTCGCCCGACGAGCAGTATCGCCGCGAGGGGCTGACGCAGATCGCCCAACTGGAGCGCGGGATCGCCGATCGGCTGGTCGACGAAGCGCAACGACGCGGGCTGCGGGCGGATTCGGATGCCGCGCTACTCGCGGCGGTCACCGTCTTCGCGGCCATCCACCTGACCGTCGCCCGATTCTCCACCGGCGCACATTCGCATCGCGATCTGGTGAGCGATCTGCGCACCCAGATAGCGCAGGTCGCCGCCGGATACTGGGCCGCTCTGGAATCGGCGGCCTGAATCAGCCTGGATCGCAGTAGATCGCCGCGATCGGCATCCATCCGTGGTCTTGGCCACGATGAATTTTCCGCCCGACATCGAGAAGAAGGAGCTGACAACAATGAGCGACATCAAGAAGGTCACCGTGTTGGGGACCGGCGTGCTGGGTTCGCAGATCGCCTACCAGAGCGCGTACAGCGGCTTCGCCGTCACCGCCTACGACATCAGTGACGAGATCCTGGACAAGGCGCGGGAACGGTTCGCCGGACTGGCTGCGACCTACAAGGCGGAAGTGCCCGGGGCCGCCGACGGTAAAGCGGACGAAGGGCTCCAGCGGGTTTCGTACTCCGCCGACCTCGCCGAGGCTGTCGGTGACGCCGACATCGTGATCGAGGCGATCCCCGAGGTACTCAGCCTCAAGCAGGAGACCTACGAGAAGCTGGCCGCCCTGGCCCCTGCCAAGACGATCTTCGCCACCAACTCCTCGACACTGCTGCCCAGCGACATGAAAGACTTCACCGGCCGGCCGGACCGCTTCCTCGCCTTGCATTTCGCGAATCGGGTCTGGCAGTTCAACACCGGTGAGGTCATGGGCACCGAGTCCACCGATCCGAAGGTCTTCGACACCGTGGTCGAGTTCGCCGGGGAGATCGGTATGGTCCCGATCCCTATTCACAAGGAGAAGGCGGGTTACGTCCTCAACTCGCTGCTGGTGCCCTTCCTCAACGCCGCCCTCGACCTGGCCGCAGGCGGGTATGCCGAGCCAAAGGACGTGGACAACGTCTGGCGGATTGGGACCGGTGCGCCGGTAGGCCCCTTCCAGATCTACGACATCGTCGGACTCAACACCCCATACAACATCCTGTCGCACGGAGGTCCCGAGGAACAGAAGCTCGCCGCCTGGCTCAAGGAGAACTACCTCGACAAGGGCAAGCTCGGCATCGCCAGCGGCGAAGGCTTCTACAACTACGGGAACTGACCGTCGGGCTATTCGTCCCTGAGGTTGGCTGCGCTCCGAAGCGTTGCGGCGGGACGGACAGCGGTACCGTGATCGACGTGCGTCGTCAGGAGAAGGCCGACCGGATCGGTGTGTTGTTGGACGAGTTGTATCCCACCCAACCGATCCCGCTCGATCACACGGATCCCTACACTCTGCTCGTCGCGGTGGCGCTGTCGGCGCAGACGACCGACAAGAAGGTGAACGAGGTGACGCCCGCGTTGTTCGCGGTCGCGGATACCCCGGAAAAGATGGCGGCCCTCGGCCCGGAACGAATCCTGGCGATCATCCGGCAGATCGGTCTGGCCCCCACCAAGGCGCAGAATCTGTGGACCGCCGCGGGGCAGATCATCGCAGCAGGTGGCGAGATCATCCCGGACTACGATTTCCTGGAATCGCTGGCCGGGGTGGGACACAAGACCGCCAGTGTGGTGATGTCGCAGGGTTTCGGTGTTCCGGCGTTCGCGGTCGACACGCACATCCATCGCCTCGCCCGACGGTGGGGGCTGTCGGACGGCAGTTCGGTGGAGCGCACCGAGCGTGACCTGAAAAAGGTGTTCCCCGAAGATGAATGGAACCGGCGGCATCTACAGATCATCTTCTTCGGCCGGGAGTACTGCCCGGCCTTGCGTCACGACTTTGCCGTGTGCCCGATCTGCTCATGGGCCGCGACGAAGAAGCAGGCGCAACTCGAGATCAAGCAGAAGCCTCGGCGTCGCGCGGCACTGGGGTGACGAGGATTCCCTCGATGGTCGCTTCGAGCGCCCACCGCATCCGCGAGGTCGGGTCACCAGACATCAGCCGGTCGACGTGGGCCGAGACATAAGGTGCGGCAGCGGCATCCGCTGATCTGAGACTGGTCTCCAGTGCGCTGAGTTTGTCAGTACTCGACCGGGGATCGACGTCGGACGGGGTCGGGGCACTGTGCTCGGCGGCAGATGCGGTGACGGTCAGCATCAGCAGATCGACACCCCAGGCGGCGCGGTCGGCGGGGGCGCCGCCTTCGATGAGGAGTCCGAGGATCCGACCGACGACGCCGATGGTGTTGGGGCCCATGGGGCGCAACACCAGTGCCGAACGGGCGAGGCCTGGATATCGGAAGAGCACGTCCGCGTAGTTCTCTAGCAGCGTCACGAGCCGCTCCCGCCATGGGGCGTCCGCGTCGTCGGCGAAGCCGCTGGTGAGTTCGTCCAGCACGGCCGAATGTAACTCGGCGGTGTTGGCGAAGTACACGTACAGCGACGCGGCGCCGGTGTCGAGTACCTGGCCCACGCGCCGCATCGTGGCCTTCGCCAACCCCTCGGTGCGAATGATGTCGATTGTCGCGGCGACGATCGCGTCGGCCGACAACGGCGGCATCGTGGTGCGGCGGCGGCGTCGCGCAGGTGTACTCATACACCCATCTTACGAACGTGTTCGTGTCGTGTCGGCAGGTCGTCTTGTGTCCTGCGACTCAATTACGAACATGTTCGTTGCGTGGTCGCCGGTGGCGGTCTAGCGTCTATCAACGAACATGTTCGTTAAGTGCGGACGTCGCGACCAGGGGAGTACCGCCATGAGTATCACCGCAATCGTCGGAGCGAAGATCTTCGACGGCGAGACCACACTGTCCGCCGACACTGTCGTCATCGACGATGGCGTCATCACCGCCATCGGCACCGACGTACCGGCCGGCGCCACCATCGTCGACGGGACCGGGGCGACGTTGCTGCCCGGGCTGATCGACGCGCACGTCCACACCAACCGGGACGCGTTGGCACTGGCACTGCGTTTCGGCGTCACCACCGAATTGGAGATGCAGGGGACGCACACCGGATCGCGCCGTGCCGCGATCGCCGAAGACGATTCCGTCGCCGATGTGCGGTCGGCGGGGTTCGGGCTGACTCCGCCCGGTGGGCATCCGTCCGAGCTCTTTCCGGCCGACTTCCATCCGGGCCCGCCGCCCGGCGCCGCCCCGACCGGACCCCGTCCGGTCAAGGCCGATGTATCGACGCCGGCCGAGGCGGTTGCCGTGATTCCTCAACTCGTCGCCGACGGTTCGGACTACATCAAGTTCATGGTCGACGACGGCTCGGTCGAAGGGCATCCCGGGCTGCCGATGCTCGATCAGGAAACCCTCGAAGCCGGTGTCGCGGCGGCACATTCGCACGGCATGCTGACCATCGCGCACCCTTGACCATCGACGCCACCCGGATGGCGCTCGACGCAGGCATCGACGGTTTCGCCCATCTCTTCATGGATCGGCCGCACACCGACGCGATCATCGCCGCGATCGCCGACGCCGGTGTTTCGTCGTGCCCTGTGTGGTGCTCAACGCCTCGATGATCGGCATTGCCGCCGATCGGCTCGCCGAGGACCCACGGGTCGCTGCGCGCCTCGACCCGGCGTGGGACACGACGCTGCGGTCGAGCTTCGGCCACTACCCGCAGGGTGACATCGACGACGTGCTCGCCTCCGTGGCCGCGTTGCGGGACGCCGGTGTCGACCTTCTGGTGGGCACCGACGTCTCGATACCCGAACCGTTCATGGGCGGTCTTGCGCACGGGGCCAGCGTTCAC
Organism: Gordonia heveisoli; assembly: GCF_030315745.1. Classification (GTDB taxonomy): domain Bacteria; phylum Actinomycetota; class Actinomycetes; order Mycobacteriales; family Mycobacteriaceae; genus Gordonia. Next base: position 24,805 of record NZ_JASXSH010000010.1, read on the forward strand.
CACGAACTCCAGTACTTCGTGCAAGCGGGTTTCACGCCGAGTGAAGCGCTGACGGCCGCCACTGCGACCACCGCCCGTCGATTCGGGCTCGACGACCGGGGGCGCGTCGCCGTCGGTCTGCGTGCCGACCTGTTGCTGGTCGACGGTGATCCGACAACCGACATCGATGACACTCTGAACACGCTGGCCGTGTGGCGAAACGGGACCTACCTGGCCGGCAAGTGACGCACGAAGAATCGGGCGGCGTCTTCTGCGGCGCTGGCCACGTCGTCCCACTGCAGCACCACGTGGACCGGGATCGTGATCTGGCGAGCGTGTGCCCCCGCGAAGGAGTCAGCCGACCGCCCAGTAGCCCTCGATCAGAACCGCGATCGCAGACGATGGATCGCGGCCGGGATCTTGCTGGCGCCGATCAGGCTCTTGAACAGCAGACTGTTGTCGCCGGGCAGGATGCCCGCGGACTGGGTGGCGTCGAGCAGGTCGAACAGGGTTTCGCCCTCATACATCAGGCCGTCGGGGGTGAAGTGGTAGCGGTCGACGGCGGTGCACTGGACGAAGGTGCCGTTGCCGTGCAGGGTCGGCGCCGAGTCGTCGTACGGGTAGAAACGCAACGAACCGCCGAAATGTCCGGTGCCGACATAGCGGATGCACATCCGCAGTTCGCCGTCGGGCGACATGTCGATGTAGACCTGCCCGGGCAGCGGGTCGTAGCGCCAGTCGGTGATCGCGTCGAGGAAGGCGAAGTTGTAGGCGACGAACTCCTCATGCCCGACGATGACGCGGCCGAACGTCGTCGGATCCTTGTAGCGCAGGTCCGGGGTGTACAGCTCGTGGTTGAGCGACATGTCGCGCATCATCCAGCTCCACCAGTATTTCTTGGCCCATTCCAGCGTCCAGCCGATGTCGAATCCGTGGTCGGCGTAGAACTCGATCTTCTTCTCGTAGTCGACGAACCACTGTGCGGTCATCGCGGTGAGTTCGGCCTCGTTCATGGTGCGGACCTGCCCGCCGGCCCGGTTGCCGGGCAGGAACTCGGGGATGGGCTGCTGAAGTCGGGGAAGGGTGAGGGCTTCCTGGAACTTCGTTTCGTCGAACATGGGACTCTCTTTCTCGCCGGGCGGTGACGCGGTCGGGGCGGGGTCAGGCGGGTAGTCGGTCGTCGTACCGGTAGCGGGGGCGAGGGTCGGCGACGAGGATGCCCGGTGGTGCCGCGCGGGTGGCTGCCACCGCATCGAAGGCGATCTTGGCGGTGAGGGCCACGTCGTCGTGATCGAGTTCCCACTGCATATCGAGGTCGCCCGGATCGGCGACCACCTGAAGCGTGTAACACACTGCGCCACTGAAGTTTCCGAACGGGAGATGCTCGCCTTGGGCGGTCGGCGGCCGACTACTCGCGAGGATCTCGTGGCGGAAGAACTCCACGCCACGACGCCGTCCGTGCACGGTGAGGCGGCCATTCGGCTCGGCGTCGACGGTCGTCTCGATCCCGGTGGCGTCGTCGCCGAAGACGGCCTCGGCGATCGCCCGCACCCCCGCCCGATGTCGGCGGTCGTCGTGGAGGGCGGCGCCCCGGTACGCCTCGACGAACCGGACGTGGGACACCGAAGCCGGTCCTTGCAGCATCGTCGTGGCGATCAGCTCGAGGGCGAAGTGGTGCGGGCCGGTGTGGTGCAGCGTGCTGCCGCCACGGGCACATGCCTGCTCGAGCGTGTCGTCGGACGAGGTGAGCGTGCCCGTTGTCACGACGTCAAAGCCCTTCTCCAAGAGCGTGACGACGGCGGAGTCGATGGGTCCGGTGTCGCCGGGGATCACCACGACGCAGCCACCACCGACGGCGAGCGCCTCGTCGAGGCCGTGCACGGCGGTCATGTCGGATGGGATGGTCGGTGTTGTGGCGTCGGTCCAGACGACGGTGGGTGCGGTCATCACATGCTCCCGGCAGGACGGTAGGTGGGTGTGGCGTCGTCGATGAGCACGCCGGGCGCGGCGTCGCAGGTGGGGCCGACGGCGTCGAGCAGGGCGCTGGCCGAGGTCGCGGTGATCATGTTGCCGTGCGGCCGGATCACCGGGCTGGAGATCTGCCCGCGCACCGACGTCGGTTCGCCGGTGACCTCGAAGGTGTAACCGCCGTGTGGCGGGAAGTTGCCGAACGGCAGATCATCGCCGCGAAACGCGTTATCGGGGGTGAGGTACCAGCATTCTTCGTTGGTGAAGAAGTGATGGTCGCCGAGGTAGCCGCGATGCGTCATGTGCATGACGGCGGCGGTGCCGCGTGCGATCCGCGCAGATCCGACCTGGATGTCGGCCTTCGCCGGGAGTGCTCGCATCGATCGCTCCACGCGCACCTCGGACGGGTGTGCGCCGTACAGTGCGTGCGCGACGTTGCCGGTGAGATCGCCGTAGTAGAAGTCGCCGGCCTTCGCGAGAAACCAATCGGTGTCGATGTCGGCGATGTCCCGGCCGAAGCCGAAGAACCGCAACCCGCCCCACATTCCGTCGGGTGCGTGGGAGAAGTCGACCGACTCGACGAACCGGATGTGATCGACCTTCGATAGCGGTTGGCACATGCGCATCAGTTGCCGCTCCACCATGAATGTCGGGTGCACGCCGGTGCCGTGCAGCGTCGCATTGCCGCGCCGGCACGCCGCCAGGATCCGCTCCGGCGTCGCGCGTGCGGGAAAGCGTTGGTCGGCTATCGATTTGAGCGCAACGTTACCGAGCCGGTCGAATCGGGAACTGCGGGTCAGTGCGCGGCCGACCTGCATGATGCGTCGCTCCGAGTCGTCGCGCCACAGGCCGTTGGAGTGCGATAGCTCCCGCAGCCGCGTCATCGGCGTCGTGGCCGAGTTGTGCCAGTTCGGCATGGCGAGGTTGTGGTAGGCGGCGGTGGTCACCACGTTCTTGCCCGATTCCAGGAGTTCGATGACATCGTCGTCGATGCCCTCCAGGATCGAGGAGGGGAGTGGGGTGACGATCACGCAGTCGGCGTCGAGGTCGAGGATCTGCTGTTTGGAGGTGGTTGCGGTGACCCCGATCGGGCCGATGCCGACCAACTCGCCCGCATCCCGACCGTCCTTGTGTGCACTGAACACCTTCACGCCGACGACGTCGAACGCATCGTCTGTGTGCGCAGCGCGTAGTGCTGCACCGCCGACTTCGCCTGGGCCCCATATGATCACACGTTTCCGTCTGGTCACTTTGTACCGGCCTTCCGCCTGTAAGTTACATAGTGTTAGTTAACTTATGTGATGTAAGTTACGATGGTCAAGTGGTCCAGACACGATTGCCCGCGACGCAGCGGCGCGAGCAGATGCTCGACGCCTGTCGTTCCGTCGTCGACGGCGAGGGATTTCACGCGGTCACCATCAATCGGGTCGCACATGATTGCGGGGTGACACGCACCGTCGTCTACCAGCAGTTCGGCAGCCTCAACGCGATGCTGATCGCGCTGGTGGACCGCGAGATCGACAGGGCGGGCCAGGGGTTCCTCGGTGCGGTGCACTATCCGGCGGCGCCAACGGGTTTCGGTGCGGCGATGGCGGGCGTGTTCGGCGCGGTCGACGCCGATCCTGCGACCTGGCGGATGTTCATGATGCCCTCCGAGGGCGGTCCGCCGGAATTGTATGAACACCTTGAACGGGCGCGAGCCGCAGTGCTCGGCTACGTCGTCGGGGTCATCGGCAAACGGTCGCCGGAGGGTGATGGTGCGTCCACGGCCGACGGCGACACCGAACTGATCGCACGGTCACTGCATGCCATCGCCGACGAACTCGTGCGGCTGCGTCTGCGTGACCCCGACACCTACCCGGTCGACCGCCTGCTGCGTCATGCCGGACGGGTGAGTGCGGCGCTCCTGGCGGGGAGCTGACCCGCTCGCATGTCAGGCTGATCCGGATCCGGCTGATCCCGGTCCCGGCGGCAGGGGAGCGTCGAGCATGCGCGGCCGGTAGTCGAGGAGTTGCAGACCGCCCTCGAAGGTCCGGGCTTCGACGAGATCGAGCGCGACATCGGGGTAGTTGTCGTAGATGCGTTCCTGACCGGTCTTGCCGGTGATGACCGGGAATACGACGACCCGGAATCGGTCGACGAGGCCGGCGGCGAGCAGCGACCGCGACAAGGAAATGCTGCCCAGTGTCGACAGCGATCCTGCGCCGGTGTTCTTGAGTTCCCGGACCGCCTCGACGGCGCTGCCGCGAATCAGGCGTGAATTAGCCCAGGTCAACGGTTCGGTGAGGGTGTTGGAGAAGACGAGTTTGTCGACGCTGTCGAGGGCGTCGACACCTTCGGTCGATGACGTCGCGAACTCGCTCATCAGGCGATAGGTGTTGGCTCCCAGCAGAACCGTGCGTTCATCGGCGGCCTGATCGTCGAGCCAGCGTAGGTATTCCCCGGTTTCGAGTCCCCACCAGCCCGGCCAGCCGTCGGCGGCACCATAGCCGTCCAGCGAGGTGATGAAGTCGACCATGAGGCTCATGAATTCTCCTGGCGCTTGTGGACTTGGGTACCTCGATCCTGCCGCCGGGTGATCGTCCTCGCCACGTTCTGGCGACATCGCGACCGGATCGACGGCCGATGGGTCGGTTTCCGTTGGCTCCTCGAATCCTGACTGTTAATTGCGTTAGCTAACTATTAGCGAGTGTATATTCCGGTCAATTCGGGCGAATGTGACGGATTGTTTGATGTGCGACTAATCCGTTAGTTAAGGCAACATAAAGGTAAAGGTCGGGTAAGGCGAATGTAGTCCCATTGGAGGACTCTTGCTCATAAAGAATGCTTGGCAGTTCCTCGGTATTGCGATGAATGTGGCTGCACTACAACAGGATTGAGGAGGATTGAGGGACTATTGGGAAATATGAGGGTGGCTCACGTTGAATATTCATGGCCATTTAATAGGCCGCTGCGTGTAGGGTCATCTCCTGTCGAATCACTACCAGTTTCTACGGCCGCCAGTGTTTTTGGGCTCGTGATGTTGGGTCGTGTTCGGTGATAGTGGACGCGAAACGAGTGCGTTTCTCGGTCACGAATGACAAATAGGACATTACTGGTCCGCTCCATGGCGAGCAGCTGCCATCGGAGTGGGAGCCGGAGTCGGCGCGATGCCGACCAGGTCGCCTGAGCCGGGGCAGGTGCGGTTAGACACGCATCGATGGAGTTCACATGACCATCTCCGACAAGGGCCTTGTTTCCGCGCGCATGCGAAAGGGTCTTCCGGATGCCGCCGGCTCTGGTCGATCACGCCGGCCGGTGGCCACCAAGGTCGCGGATTCCAGACACGGCTCCCCGGGTTCGTCGGAGCCGGTCGAGACGCTTCCCTTGTCGGCGGCACAGCGGGGCATCTGGTTCGCCCAGCATGTCGCGGGCGCGTTGCCGATATCGGTGGCCCAATACGTGGAGATCGACGGTGATCTGCGCACCGATGTGCTCGAGGCAGCCTGTCGGCGGACAGCGCTCGAGTTCGGGTCCGGGCACCTTCGTCTGATCGAGATCGACGGAGAACCGCGACAGTATGTGGACAAGGCCTACGAACCACCGGTACGAACCGTGGATCTGCGCGACGAACCCGACCCGGCGGCCACCGCGCATCGGCTGATGCGTGAGGACTACTCGGCGCCGATCGACCTGCTCGCCGATGCCCTGATGATCAGCACCGTCTACCAGATCGGCTCCCACAACTATCTCTGGTATCTGCGTGCGCACCACATCGCGCTGGACGGATTCGGCGCGGTCACGATGCTGGGCAGAATCACCGAGTTGTACAACGCGGAGCTGCGCGGCGTGGAGGCTCCCGCCTCGGCGGCAAGCGATTTCACGGCGATCATCGAACAAGACCTGGCGTACCCGAAGTCGTCGCGCTACGACAACGACCGGAAGTTCTGGAGCGAGCACCTTTCCGCCGCACCGCCGGTCGTCAGCCTCGGCGGACAGCAGGGTAAGCCGACACTGCATCCGGTCCTGGTGAGCACACCGCTCGCCGAGGACACCGCGGAGTTGCTCGGTGACGCCTCCGACGGCGGGGGTGTCACCCCGCTGATCGTCGCGGCGTTCGCCGCGTACCTGGCCCGGATGACTGGTAGCGCCGAGGTACTGCTGAGTCTGCCGGTATCGGGACGGCATTCTGCGATCCTGCGTCGCTCCGGCGGCATGGTCGCCAACATCGTGCCATTGCGTGTCCGCGTCGCGGGGATGGGCGTCGGTGACCTGGTCGCCGCAGTGCAGGGCGAACTGCTGGGTGCACTTCGACGCCAGCGCTACCGCCAGGAGGACATCTTCCACGACATGGGCATCGCCCGCGACGAGGCGTCGTCCTTCGGCCCGGCGGTCAACCTGATGATGGTCGACAACGAGGTGGCCCTCGGTGATGTCATCGGCCGCCTGCATGTGCTCACCTCGGGGCCCACGCCCGATCTCTTCGTCAACATCTATCCAGGCGCGGGTAAGAGCAGCACGCATGTCGATTTCCAGGGCAACCCCAACATCTATGCGCACCGTGAACTGGCCGATCACCACCGACGCTTTCTGCGGTTCTTACACGACTTCCTCGGTGCCGCATCCGAATGTCAGGTGAGCAGGCTACCTCTGCTCACCGACGACGAGTGGGCCGAACTGTTGCCGCCCCGGGACACGTCCGGGCTCCAGACGCGGACACTCCCGGACATCCTCGCCGACAGCGCACGTCGGCACCGAGACGCGGTCGCGATCCAGGCCGGCGCGGTGCAGCTGACCTACGGTGAGCTCGACGCGATGTCGTCACAGCTGGCCAGGCGACTGATCGCGGCGGGCTGTGGTCCGGAGACGGCCGTCGCGATCCTGCTTCGACGCTCGCCCGCCTCGGTGGCCGCGGCGTGGGCGGTGGCGAAAGCCGGGGCATCGATCGTCCATGTGGATCCCAAATACCCCGACGCGCGCATCGATCTGATCATCGCCGACAGCGGCGCCGCGACGGTGATCACGCTCGACCGTGATCGCGATCGGTTGTCCGGGAGCACGGCCGGTGTGATCGTCATCGACGAGGACCCGCGCGACGGCGGTCGCGACGGGATCGACAGCGGGCCGATCCGGGACGACGAGCGGGTCCGTCCCCTGCGTGCGGACAACGTCGCCTATCTGACCTACACCTCGGGATCGACCGGCACGCCGAAGGGAGTCGCGGTCACCCATGTCGGTCTGGCCGGTCTGATCGCCGACCGTTGCGAAACCTACGGGCTCGACGCCACGGCCCGCGTGTCCTATGCGCTTTCACCGTGCTTCGACGCCTCGATGGAACAGTTCCTGACCTGCTTCGCCAGTGGGGGCGCACTGGTCGTCGTGCCGCCCGAGGTGATCGGCGGTGACCCGCTCACCCGACTACTGGCCGACGAGGGTGTCACCCATCTGGTGCTGACCCCGACGATGCTGTCCACCGTCGATCCGGAGCCGCTGACCGCGCTGCGGGTGGTCGTGGTCGGCGGAGCCGGGTGCCCGCCCCATGTCGTCGACCGGTGGACCCGGTTCGCCCGCATGATCAACGAATACGGGCCGACAGAGGCGACGATCACCGCGGCCGGATCCGTGCTCGAACCCGGTGCGGCGGTGACCGTCGGCGGCCCGATCGGCGGCGTGTCGGTGATGATCCTCGATCCGACGCTGCAGCCGGTGCCCAAGGGTGCGACCGGCGAGATCTATCTGGCGGGGCCGGGACTCGCACGGGGCTATGCCAATCTGTCCGCGCAGACGGCTGCCCGATTCGTCGCCCACCCATACGGTGACCCCGGGGAACGGATGTATCGGACCGGGGATATGGCCCGATGGGTCGAGACCGGTCCGGCGGTCGCGGTGGAGCTGATGGGACGCACCGACTTCCAGGTGAAGATCCGCGGCTACCGGATCGAACCCGGCGAGATCGACGCCGTGCTGGTCGGCCATACCGACGTCGAGCAGTCCGTCACCGTACCGGTGCACAACAACGCGGGTTCGGTCGTGCTGGCCTCGTACGTCATCCCGATGCCCGGCCGCGCGGTCGACCATCTGGAACTGGCGGGTTTCGCGCGTACCTGCCTGCCACCGCATATGGTGCCCGCGGTCATCGTCGCACTCGACACCCTGCCGCTCAACGCCTTCGGCAAGGTCGACCGCCGGGCGTTGCCCGATCCGGTCTTCGAATCGACCGGGACCGGCCGGGCGCCGTCGACGCCGCGGGAATATCAACTGGCGCAGCTTTTTTCCGAAGTTCTCGGAGTGGCGGAGGTGTCGGCCGACGACAGCTTCTTCGCGCTCGGCGGGGACAGCATCCTCTCGATTCAGCTCGTCGCGCGGGCCAAGGCGTTCGGGTTGGCCTTCTCGACCCAGGATGTGTTCGAGGCCAAGACGGTCGCGGCACTGTCGATCGCGGCCACCGACGTGGCGCCCGACACCGGGCTGTCCGAACTGCCCGGCGGACCGGTCGGGTCGGTGCCGTTGTCGCCCATCATGCACGCGATGCTCGAACGCGGACGTATCGATCGATTCGCCCAGGCAGCGCTGGTGGAACTGCCCGATGACATCGAACGTGACGACCTGGCGGCTGCGCTCGACGTTCTGCTGGGCCGACATGACATCCTTCGCGCCAAACTGGTCGGCGCGCAGACACGGGACAGCTACCTCGAGGTACGCCCGCAGGGGGCGGTCGACGTGGACGACGCGCTGGTCGAGGTGACGCTCGAACGACGCGATGCCGACGAGGTCGACGAACAGTTGCAGGCGGCCGCGGACCAGCTCGATCCCCGTGCGGGCGAGCTGGTCCGGTTCGTCTGGATGCGGCATCGCGGCGGCACCCGTCCGGATCTGCTGTGGCTGGTGGTCCATCACCTCGCCATGGACGGGGTGTCGTGGCGAATCATGCTCACCGATCTGGCCGGCGCGTGGCATCAGATCCGCGACGGTGGAGACGCCGGGGGCGCCCCGGCCACCACCTCGGTGCGGCGCTGGGTCCACGGCCTCGTTGAACAGGCACCGGCACGTGCCGCCGCGGAACTGGATCGGTGGGTCGAGGTGCTCGCCGACGGCGAGCAACTCCTGGGCCACCGTCCGCTCGATCCCGACCGCGATGTGCGGGCGACCGCACAGCATGTGCGCGTGCGGATCCCAGCAGATGTCACGGAGGCGATCCTGACCACCATCCCCGCTCGCTTCCACGGCAGCGCCAACGATCCACTGCTGGCCGCACTGGCGATGGCGCTGGCGCAATGGCGGCGGCGTCGCGGAATGACCGTCGACGGTGAACGGATTTCGCTGGAAGGTCATGGCCGCGAAGAGCAGGCCGTGCCGGGAGCAGACCTCACCGCCACGGTCGGCTGGTTCACCTCCCGGTACCCGTTGCGGCTGCAGTTTCGCGACGTCGACGTCGACGACGCCTTCGCCGGTGGCCCGGCCGCGGGGCGCGCGCTCAAGCAGATCAAGGAACTGTTGCGGTCGGTACCCGACAACGGCATCGGTTACGGAATGGCGCGCCATCTCGACGACCAGGGTCGAGCAGCCCTCGGTGAACTGCGCGAACCACAGATCAGCGTCAACTATCTGGGACGGGCGGGGGACCGACGACACACCGGGCCGTGGGCGCCGTCCACCGAGTTCGCCGCGTTGACCGGTACCGAGGATCCATGGATGGCGTTACCCGCGCTCCTCGACATCAACGCGATCGCCGAGCCGGTGCCCGACGGTTTCGAGATCGCCGCCACCTGGGAGTACGCCTCCCTCATCCTCGATCGCGCGGATGTGGCCGAACTGGCCGCCGGCTGGGTACAGGCATTGAGGGCCCTGGCGTCGCACGTCCGGGATGCCGACGCCGGGGGTCACACCCCGTCGGACTTCCCGATGGTCACGACCTCGCAGGAGGAGGTCGACGGGTGGCGGCAGGAGTACCCGGCCATGGTCGACGTGTGGCCGCTGACGGCGTTGCAGACGGGATTGCTGTTCCACGCGATCTACGACACCGGCCGCGAGGCGGCCACCGTCGGTGACGACGGCAGAGGCGCGGCCGGGGACGGATACACCGTGCAGGCCGAGCTGCGGCTCGGTGGCACCGTGAACGCCGATCGGATGCGGCAAGCGGCGCAGACCCTGATCGACCGGCACGACAGCCTGCGGGTCGCCTTCGTGCACACCGCGAACGGCCCACGCCAGATCGTGTTGCGCGCGGTTCCGGGGGACTGGACCTACACCGATCTCACCGACGGTCTGGATGATCCCGGAGATCGCGAGCAGAAGCTGGACCGGCTGCGCAGGGAATCGGCGGCTCCCTTCGACCTGGCGCATCCGCCACTGATCCGGTTCCACCTCGTCCGCGTCGACACCGACGAGTACCTGCTCCTCATCACCAACCATCACATCGTTCTCGACGGCTGGTCGATGCCGGTACTCATCCAGGAACTCTTGACGCTGTTCATCGCCGACGACGCGGTCGGCGAATCGGCGACACCACACTCCTACCGGGACTATCTGCATTGGCTGCAGAACCGCGATCACGAAGCGGCGCTGGCGCAGTGGCGGCGGACGCTCGCCGATCTGGCGGGCCCTAGTCTCCTGGCCGGGGCGCCTGACCGGTCGGTCATCGCCGAGGTCGGTGAGATCACCACCGACCTCGATGAGTCGACCAGCGGCGCCATCCTCGACCTGGGCCGCACCGTCGGGGTCACCCCCAACACTGCCATCCAGGTGGCCTGGGCGATGATGCTCGCCAGTATGACCGGCCGACCGGATGTGGTGTTCGGAAACACCGTGTCCGACCGTCCGCCGCACATCCCGGGTATCGAGGCGATGATCGGGATGTTCATCAACACCGTGCCGGTCCGAATCGAGTTGACGCCGGGCGAAACCGTCGCCGAACTGCTGGCGCGCGTCCAGGCCGAACAGGCCGCGATGCTCGATCATCGCGAGGTCGGGTTGGGCGAACTGCAGCGGATCACCGGGCTGCCCAACATCTTCGACACCGTGACCGTGCTGGAGTCCTACCCCGTCGATCGCAGCGGTGTCGAGCGAACTCTGGCCGACGCCGGGTTGCGATGGATCGATCTCGTCGCCCACGACGCCACGCCCTACCCGGTGAGCCTGCAGGTCACGCCGCCACGTCCGACGCCCGGCGCCACCGGATCATTCCAGGTGGGTCTGCGCTACGCCACCGACCGTCTCGATCCGGCCGCCGCCGAAGGCATATTGGGGCGGTTCATCCGGCTGCTCGACCAGATCGTGACCGACCCTGGCATGACGGTCGCGTCGACCGCGTCGTGCGGGGATTCCGAACGCACAGAACTGCTCTCCGTCGCCGGGCCGGCGGCGCTCCCGGACCGGCTGCTGACCGACATCCTGTCGGACACCGCGGCACGGTATCCCGACGCCGTCGCCCTCCGATCCGGGGACGGATCGATGACCTACCGCGACCTCGATCGCCGCGCGGACCGGTTGGCCGGTGCACTGCGCCGCCGAGGGGCCGGACCGGATATCCTCGTCGCCCTCGCCGCGCCGCGGTCGGTCGAACTCGTCGTTGGCATCTGGGCGGTGGCCCGCGCCGGCGCAGCATTCGTCGCCCTCGACCCCGACGACCCGGCCGACCGACTCGCCGAACTCATCGCCGACGCCGGGTGTGCGCTCGGCGTGACACTCGATTCTCTGGTGCCATCGCTACCCGGTACCGTCGACTGGCTGATGCTCGACGACACTCCGGCGGATGTGGCGGCCGCCGGTGTCGCCACCGCCCGGCCGACACCCGACAATGCGGCCTACCTCATCTACACCTCGGGTTCGACGGGCCGACCCAAAGCGGTACACGTCACTCATCGCGGACTGTCCGATCTCGTTGCCGCGCAAGCCGAGTCCTTCGACGTCGATGCCGATTCCATGGTGCTGCAGGTGGCTTCGCCCGGCTTCGACGCCTGCGTGTCGGAGGTGTTGCTGGCCCACGCGAACGGTGCCTGCCTGGTGGTGTCTCCGCCCGAGGTGTACGGGGGCCACGAACTCGAGGAATTGGTGCGCGCCGCGGGTATCTCCCACGCGATCATCACACCGTCGGCGCTGGACACCATGGACCCTGCCCGGCTCGGCTCGTTGCAAGTCGTCGCGGTCGTCGGGGAGGCCACCGGTGCTGACATCGTCAACCGGTGGTCGCCCGGACGGCGTCTGATGAATCACTACGGGCCGACCGAATGCACCGTGTGGAGCACCGGTGCCGATGCACTGCGGCCGGGGGAGAAGGTGACCATCGGCCGACCGATCCGCGGCGTATCCGCCCTCGTTCTCGACGTATGGTTGCGGCCCGCACCAGCAGGTGTCGCCGGGGAACTCTACATCGGCGGACCCGGCCTGGCCCGAGGGTATTTCGGCCGCCCGGGAATCACCGCATCCAGATTCATCGCGGATCCGCGGTCGGCGCGCGGGGAGCGCCTGTACCGAACGGGCGACCGGGTGCGCTGGGTCCGCGGTGCGCGGGGACTCGAGTTGGAGTACCTCGGACGAACCGACCAGCAGGTCAAGATCCACGGACTGCGGATCGAACCTGGAGATGTCGACGCCCATCTCACCGCTCACCCGGCGGTGGCACAGGCGGCCACGGTTGCCCAACCCGGTCCCGCCGGGCATCCGATCCTGGTGTCCTATGTCGTCGCGACCCCCGGGCAGACCCTCGACGTGGCCGCCCTGCACACCGAGGTCGCCGACACGCTCGCACACTATATGCATCCGACGGCGATCATCGAACTCGAATCGATGCCGCTGACCCGCACCGGGAAGGTCGACCGAAAGGCGCTACGTGCGAGGCAGTTCCACGCCGATACCGGCGATGGACGTCCGCCCGAGACCGTGGCCGAACAGATCATGGCTCGATTGTTCGCCGAAGTATTACACCTCGACTGCGTGTGGGCCGACAGTGACTTCTTCGCCCTCGGTGGCGACAGTATCGACTCCATGCGGTTGGTGGCCCGAGCGCGCGATGCCGGGCTCGTGATCACGCCGCGAACCGTGTTCGAGGCGAAGACAGTGGGCGCGCTCGCGACTCTGGCCGGCGATGCCCACCCGGCCGCCGCCGACTCGCCGGTCGCGCGACCACGCCAGGTCGCCTCCGATCGCGCGTTGCGGCCATCGGATTTCGGTCTCGTGGAACTCAGCCCGGCCGACGTCGACCGGCTGGCGCAGCAGTACCCGTCCCTGTGGGATGTGTGGCCGCTGTCGCCGATGCAACGAGGAATCCACTTTCACGCCAGCTTCGACGCCGGTGTCGATCACACCGGTAGCGACGGCTATACGGTCCAGTCGACCATCGCCTTCTCCGGCGAGATCGACGTCGACCGGTTGCATCGCGCCGCGCAGCGACTCGTGAACCGGCACGACATCCTGCGCGTCGGCTTCGCGGAAACCTCGATCGGGCCCTGCCAGGTCGTCGTGGACGACGTCGACGTCCGATTCCGCGATGTCGACCTCACCGTCGACGACGGTGCCACCGGCGCCATCGAAACGCGGGCGGGGATGCTGGCTGCCGCCGAGGCCGCGGCCGGATTCGATCTTTCCGCACCGTCGCTGATCCGGTTCACGCTGATGCGGTTGGCTCCGGGCGTGTTCCGGCTGTTGATCACGAATCACCATGTGATCCTGGACGGCTGGTCGATGCCGCTGCTGATGGGGGAACTCCTCGCGCACTATGGCGCGACCGACGATGTCACACCGGAAGGTGGCGCGGAGGCGCTCGAACCCGCACCGTCCTACCGCGACTACCTCGTCTGGCTGGGCGAACAGGATGCCGCCGTCGCCAGATCCGCATGGGCGCACGCTTATTCCGACGTCGATGGGCCTACCCGCGCGGCCCGCGGCGCGACCTCCACGGTGATCGACGCGGGCGAGGTCGGCGCCCGGTTGCCTGCGGATAGTCTCACGCGGCTCATCGATGTCGTCGCCGACGCCGGCGTCACCATCAGCAGCGTGCTCAACGCGGCGTGGGCGCTTGGTCTGCGTCTCCTCACCGGTGAGACCGACGTGATCTTCGGCTCCGCGGTGTCGGGCCGCCCGGCAGAGCTGCCGCAGGTCGACAGGACCCTCGGCATGTTCCTCAACACGGTGCCGGTCCGAGTCCAACTCGATCCCGCCGAATCGTTACGCGATCTGCTGACCCGGATCCATGCCGCACAGGCGCAGATGATGGATCACCACCACATCGGCCTCCCCGAGATCCACCGCAGTATCGGTGTTTCCGAACTCTTCGACTCCGCGCTGGCATATCAGTCGTTCCCGCTGCACCAGGCGACACTGCAGCAACTCGTCGCCTCTGCTGGGCTGACTGTCGACAGCGTCACCGGCCTCGACGCCACGCCGTACCCGCTGAGTCTGGTCGTAGCTCCCGAACCGGCCTCCGACACCGCGGCCGGCGGTCTCACCGTCACCCTGCGGTTCGACCGCGGACAGTTCCTCGCAACCGAAGCCCACTCCATACTGGAGCGCTTCGTGACGACACTCACCCAGTTTGCGGAACTGCCGGACACACCGGTCGGCGCCACGTCACATCCCGACGTCGACGCAGTCATGCCGCGGGCGATCGCGGTGAGCGCCACGCTCGGAGAGATCCTGGAGTGGTCCGCACACCATGAATCCGATACGACGGCAATCACCTTCGGTGACGATTCGGTGTCCTACCGGTGGCTGGACGAACAATCGAACCGGCTCGCCAGGGTCATCTTGCGGCGCAACGGCAGTCGACCCGGCGTGCTCGCATGTGCGGTGCCGCGGTCGATCGAGGCGGTCGTCGCGATCTGGGCGGCGGCCAAGGCCGGTGTCGCCTTCGTCCCGATCGATCCGAATCTTCCCCCCGAGCGGATCGCCTTCGTGTTGACCGACAGCGGTTCCACGGTGGGGTGCACGTTGCAGCGCTCGCGTCCCGGCCTGCCGGACTGGACCGACTGGATGATCCTCGACGACCCGGAGCTGTCGGCCGCGATCCGAGCGCAATCGGCCGACCCGGTCACCGACACCGACCGGGAACGACCGATCCGGATCGACGAGACGGCCTACGTGATCTATACGTCGGGGTCCACCGGGACGCCGAAGGGGGTGCTCGTCAGCCACCGAGGACTGGCCGGCGTCGTCGCGGCGCAACGTCGGATTCTCGGTGTCGACTCCACATCTGCGGTGTTGCAGGTGGCCTCGCCCAGCTTCGACGCGTCCCTCTTCGAACTTCTGATGGCCCACGGATCCGGCGGGCGGCTGGTGGTGTCGCCCCCGGACGTCTACGGCGGTCCCGAGTTGGGTGACCTCATGGCCACCGAGCAGGTCACGCACACCGTCCTGACCCCGTCGGCACTGGCAACGGTGCCCGACGGCAACCTCGACACGTTGCGGGTGCTGGCGACGGCGGGCGAATCCGTCGGGCCGGAACTGGTCGCCCGGTGGGCGGGCGACCGCACCATGATCAATCTGTACGGCCCGACCGAGTCGACGATCTGGGCCACGGCCAGCGACCCACTCGTCCCGGGCGCGCCGATCACCATCGGCACCGGTGTCGGGTCGATCGGCGCGGTGGTACTGGACAGTTGGATGCGACCGGTCCCGGACGGTGTGACGGGTGAGCTGTATCTGGTCGGCGGCGGCCTGGCCAACGGCTACGTCGGAAAGCCCGCGACGACCGTGGCACGGTTCGTCGCCTGCCCGTTCGGCCATCCGGGAGCGCGGATGTACCGAACCGGCGACCTGGTCCGTCGCGGTGGTGACGGGCGACTGGAGTATCTGGGCCGCAACGACTTCCAGGTCAAGATTCGTGGTACGCGGGTCGAGACCGGTGAGATCGACGCCGTCCTGGGTGCTCGCCGAGAGGTGGCCTTCGCGGTCACCGTCCCGCTCGCCGGCGCCGGGTCGGCGCCGGTCCTGGTGTCGTATGTGGTCGCGGCTCGGGGTGTGACGCTGTCGGGGGCGGAGCTGCGCGCGGCGCTGGGGAACACGTTGCCCGGCTACATGGTGCCGGCCGCGGTCGTCGTCTTGGAGGAGATCCCCCGGACGGCGACCGGCAAGCTGGATCGGGCGGCGTTGCCTCGCCCGGACTTCGCGGCCACCATGTACCGGGCGACGTCCACCTGGGAGGAAGCGGTGGTCGCGGCCGCCTTCCAACGGGTACTCGAGGTGACCCGGGTCGGCGCTGACGACGACTTCTTCGCATTGGGCGGTGATTCACTCAGCGCCTCGCTGGTGGCGGCGCGTGTCGGCGCCGACCTCGACGTCCGGGTGCCGCTGCGCATGGTGTTCGAGACGCCCACGGTGGCGGGACTGGCGGCGGCGGCCGGTGGTCTCACCCGCGGCGGACGGCTGCCGCTCGCGGCTGCGGTCCGGCCCGACCCACTGCCACTGTCGCTGGCCCAGCAGCGGATGTGGTTCCTGAACCGTCTCGAGGGACGGTCGCCGGCATACAACATCCCGGTGTCGTTGCGTCTGTCCGGGCGTCTTGATGTGGACGCACTCGCCGCGGCCCTCGACGACGTGACCGAACGGCACGAGGTGCTGCGCACGATCTACCCGGACACCGATGGACAGGCGCGCCAGCAGATCCTGCACGCTCGGTCGAGCAGCCTCGCGGTATGTCATGCGTCGTCTGCGAATGTGGCTGCCGCCGTCGAGGAACTGGTCCGTGAAGGGTTCGACGTGACCGCGCATGTCCCGATGCGGGTGGGACTGTTCGAGATCGACGACCGGCGCGTGGACGACGTCGGCGAGTACCTGCTGGTCCTCGTCGTCCATCACATCGCCGGCGACGGTCAGTCGATGGCTCCGCTGGCACGTGACGTGGTGACCGCCTACGCTGCGCGCGTATCCGGGGTGAGCCCGGACTGGGAGCCCCTCAGCGTGCAATATGCGGACTACGCCTTGTGGCAGCGGCAGATGCTGGGCGATGCCGACGATCCGGAGTCGTTGATGCACGCGCAGTTGCGCTTCTGGCGGTCGACTCTCGCCGGTGCCGCCGACTTGCTCGATCTGCCTGCCGATCGACCGCGGCCGGCTGTCGCGTCACTCGCCGGTGGCCGCGTCGCCGTGGACATCGATCCCGACCTGCACGGCCGGTTGTCGGAAGTGGCCCGCAGCCGGGGTGCGTCGCTGTTCATGCTGATCCATGCGGCACTGGCTGCCGTGCTCGGAAGGCTCAGTGGTACCGAGGACGTCGTCATCGGTACACCCGTCGCCGGTCGGGGCGAACCGGGACTCGAAGATCTGGTCGGCATGTTCGTCAACACGCTGGCGCTGCGGACCGTCGTGAACGGTGCCGAATCCTTCGACAACCTGCTCGACCGGGTCAAGGACGTCGATCTGCGGGCATTCGAGAACGCCGACATTCCCTTCGAACGTGTGGTGGAGGACCTGAATCCGCAGCGTTCGACCGCCCATCACCCCCTGTTCCAGGTGGCCCTGGCCTTCCAGAACCTGTCGCGGGCCGAGGTGGAACTGCCCGGGGTGCGGGTGACCCGGGAAGTGGCCGACACCGGGATCTCACAGTTCGACCTCCAGCTGATCGTCGCCGATGAGTACACGAAGGACGGTGATCCGCAGGGTATCTCGGGTGTGCTGATGTTCGCCCACGACCTGTTCGACGCCGAGACCGTCGCCGGATTCGTCCGTCGCCTGATCCGGTTCCTCGAGGCCGTCGCGGACGACTCGGCCACGACCGTCGGAGACATCGAGTGGCTCGGGTCCGACGAACGTGCGGCGCTGCTGTCGGACATCGGTGGTCACCGGGCGCCCGCGCCGATGCTGTTGCCGGAGGTATTCGCCGCCGCGGTTGCCGCCAACCCCGATGGGGTCGCGGTGGCGTCACGTGAGCTGACATTGACCTACACCGAACTCGATCAGCGCTCGAATCGGCTGGCGCGCAGCCTGATCGGATACGGTGCGGGTCCCGAACGGCGTGTCGTCGTCGCGATCGAACGGTCGGTGGAATCGGTGGTGGCCTGGTGGGCCGTCGTCAAGAGCGGTGCCGCCTATGTGCCGGTGGATCCGCACTATCCGACGGCGCGTATCGAGCAGATGGTGTCCGATTCGGGTGCGCGGCTGGGGGTCACGACTGCGGCGGCCCGACCCGCACTTCCCGACGAGATCGACTGGATCGTTGTGGACGGCCACCGCGCCGCCGAACTGCTCGCTCCCCTGAGTGTCGATCCGATCGAGGTGACCGAACGGCGCAACCCGATCCGGTCCGCCAACCCGGGCTGGGTGGTGTTCACCTCCGGGTCGACCGGTGTGCCGAAGGGGGTCGTCGTCACCCACGCCGGGATCGCCGACTACCTCGCCGGACTGCATGTCGAGCCGGACATCGGATTCGACTCGCGGGTACTGCATTTCGCGTCGCCGTCGTTCGACGCGTCGCTGTTGGAGATTCTGCTGGCAGTGAGCGCATCCTCGGCGCTGGTGATCGCGCCGACCTCGGTGCGCGGAGGTCAGGAACTTGCCGATTTCCTGCGTGCGGAGAGTGTGACGCACGCCTTCGTCACCCCCGCCGCGCTGGCGTCGGTGGATTGCGACCGACTCGATGCCCTGCGGGTGGTGATGTCCGGTGGCGACGAGGTGTCGACCGACCTGGTGAGCCGGTGGGTGGGGGACGATCCGGCACGAGCCCGCGAGTTCCGGGTTCTCTACGGCCCGACCGAGACCACGATCGTCGCGACCGCCACCGAAGAGTTGCGGGCGGGGGAGCGGTCGACGATCGGCATGCCGCTACCGGGAATGCAGGCGCTTGTCCTCGACGATCGGCTGCAGCCGGTGCCGGTCGGGGTGGCAGGCGAACTGTATCTGGCCGGATCGGCGCTCGCCCGCGGCTATCTGAACCGACCCGGTCTGTCGTCCGCCCGGTTCGTGGCCCATCCATCCGTCGGTGGTGGGCAACGGATGTACCGCACCGGCGACGTCGTCCGGCGCAACTCGCGCGGGCTGCTGGAATTCCTCGGTCGCAACGACTTCCAGGTGAAGATCCATGGCTTCCGGGTCGAGTTGGGTGAGATCGACGCAGCGCTCACCGCGCGTCCGGACGTGGGCTACGCGGTGACGATGCCCCGTCGTGACGACGCGGCAGGGATGCGGCTGGTGTCCTACGTCGTGCCCGCACCCGGCGCGGTCGTCGCCGGGGAGAAACTGCGCGGCGAGCTCGCACAGGCGTTGCCGTCCTATATGGTCCCGGCCGCGGTGATGGTCATCGACGAGATCCCGTTGACGCCGGGTGGGAAGCTCGACCGGGCCGCGCTGCCCGCACCGGTGATCACCACCCGGGGGTTCCGGGCGCCGTCGTCACCGGTGGAGGAGATCGTCGCCGGGGTCTTCGCCGACGTGTTGGGCGTGGACGGCCGGGTGGGCGCCGACGACGACTTCTTCGATCTGGGCGGCAACAGCCTCATCGCCACGCGGGTCGCCGCCCGGCTCGGCGCGGCACTGGACGCGACCGTGCCGGTGTCGCTGATCTTCGAGGCCTCGACGGTGGAGAAGCTGGCGATTCGGGCCGAATCACATACCGACACCGGTCGCGTCGCGCTCACCGCGCAGGCGCGGCCCGAGCACATTCCGCTGTCGTACGCGCAGCAGCGGATGTGGTTCCTCAACCGGTTCGAACCCGATTCCGCGGGCTACAGCATCCCGATCATCGTGCGGCTGTCCGGCCGGCTGGACGTCGATGCGTTGAGTAGGGCATTCGACGACGTCCTCGCACGGCACGAGGTACTCCGGACCATCTATCCCTACGCGGCAGGCCAACCCACCCAGGTGGTGTTGCCCGCGACATTCGCGCAGGTCTCGACGACGGTCATGGCGATCGCCGAATCGGAACTGGCGCGGGTGATCGCCGAACTGGTCGACATGCCGTTCGAGGTTACGTCCGAGGTGCCGGTGCGGATTCGCCTGCTCGATCTGGGTGGCGACCAGTGGGTTCTCGCACTCGTGATGCACCACATCTGCGGTGACGGATCGTCGCTCGGACCGCTCGCGCGGGATCTGATGGTCGCCTATTCCGCGCGCACCCAGGGGGTCGAACCGGGCTGGTCGCCGCTGGCCGTGCAATACGCGGACTATGCGATCTGGCAGCATTCGGTCCTCGGTGACGCCGCCGACGCCGAGTCGGTGCTGCGCGCCCAGATCGACTATTGGACAGCGCAGTTGGCCGACAGTCCGGCCGTGCTCGAACTGCCCACCGATCGGCCGCGACCCGTCGAACAGACCTACGCCGGTGCCAGTGTTCCGCTGACGATCGACGCAGACCTCCACGCCGGCCTCGAACAGGTTGCGCGAGCCCACAACACGACGCTCTTCATGGTCTTCCATGCCGCGGTCGCTGCGGTGCTGGCTCGGTTGGCTGCCACCGACGATGTGGCGGTAGGTACCCCATATGCGGGCCGCGGGGAGGCCGCGCTCGACGACCTGATCGGTATGTTCGTCAACACCCTTGTCCTGCGAACCCGGCTGCGCGACGATATGTCGTTGCGTGAGTTGATCGATGTGGTGCGGGAGACGGACCTGTCGGCGTTCGGACACGCCGACGTTCCCTTCGAACGGCTTGTTCAAGAGCTGAACCCGGTCCGCTCCAATGCGCACAACCCGCTGTTCCAGGTGATGCTGGTCTTCCAGAATCTTGCCACCGCCGATCTCGAACTTCCCGACCTGTCCGTGTCGGCGGTCGAGCCGGAAACCGGGATGTCGCTGTTCGATCTGCAGCTGACGGTGTCGGACACCTACGACGAGGTCGGCACACCAGCGGGGATCACCGGTGGGGTCACCTATGCCACCGGACTCTTCGACGAATCGACCGTCACCAGCTTCGTCGATCGGCTCCGGCGCATGATGGTGGCGCTGGTGGATGACGTAGACCAGCCGGTGTACGACGTGGATCTGCTCGATACGGGTGAACGGGATCGTCTTGCCCGGCAGCAGGCAGGGGTCAGGCAGGAGATCGCGGCGGCCGAGACCTTGCCCGCGGTGTTCGTACGTGCCGTCGAGCAGTATGCGGGCAATCCCGCGGTGACCGTCGGAGACGTGTCGTTCACCTTCGCCGAGTTCGCGTCGCGGGTCCATCGCCTGGCGCGCTGGCTGATCGAGCAGGGGGTTGGCCCGGACACCCTGGTGGGGCTGCGGATGCGCCGATCGGCCGACCAACTCACCGCGATGTATGCGGTGCACGCGGCCGGTGGCGGCTATGTCCCGGTCGACCCCGACCATCCGGCCGACCGGATCGAGTACATGCTCGACTGTGCGCGGCCGGTCGTCGTCCTGACCTCTCTCGATTCGATCGATCTGTCCGGATACGACGACGCTCCCATCGCCGATACGGACCGACTGGGAACGCTGACGCCGGACAACGTCGCCTATGTGCTGTTCACCTCCGGATCCACCGGTGTGCCGAAGGGCGTGGCGATCTCGCACCGGGCGGTGGTGAATCAGGTGCGGTGGATCGCCGATGCGTATGCCCTGGACGCCGCCGACGTCGTGTTGTACAAGACCCCGGCCACCTTCGACGTGTCGGTGTGGGAGATCTTCGCGACGCTCGCGGTCGGTGCGCGGCTGGTGGTCGCCCGCCCGGACGGCCACACCGATCCGCGCTACCTCGCCGACATCATGGCGGCCGAGCAGATCACGATGACGTCCTTCGTGCCGTCGATGCTGGCGGTGTTCGCCGACTCCGCGGTGCGGGGGCCGGTGGAGTCGTTGCGGGCGCTGCTGGTCGCGGGGGAGGCGTTCGGTGCTGAGGTCGTGGACGCGGCGCGCGCCGTGCTGCCCGGGGTGGCTCTACACAACTTGTACGGGCCGACTGAGTTCACGGTGCACGCGACGGCCCATGCGGTCACCGCGGGCGACGTCGGGGCGGTGCCCATGGGGCAGCCGGTGTGGAACGCACGGGCCTATGTCCTGGACTCCCGGCTGCGGCCGGTGCCGTGCGGGGTGGCCGGCGACCTGTATCTGTCGGGGGCACAGGTCGCGCGCGGCTACCACGGCCGGTCCGGACTGAGCGCCGAACGGTTCGTCGCCGACCCATTCGTCACCGGCGAACGGATGTACCGTACCGGCGACCGGGTGCGGCGCGACGTCGACGGCGAGCTGGAGTATCTGGGGCGCACCGACTTCCAGGTGAAGCTGCGCGGCCTGCGTATCGAACTCGGCGAGATCGAAGCGGTATTCGCCCGGCATGACAGTGTCTCGCGGGCGGTCGCTGCGGTGGTCGACGGTGAAACAGGGGAGTATCTCGTCGTCTACCTGGTGCCGGCCACCGGCGCCGACGTCGACACCGACGCGGTGGCATCCTTCGCGGCGACGGGATTGCCCGGGTACATGATGCCGACCGCCATACTCGTCGTCGACTCGCTACCGCTGACCGCGTCGGGGAAGCTCGACCGGAAACGGTTGCCGCGTCCCACGCTGACCGCCGGGGAGTACCGCGAACCGGAGTCCTGGCTCGAGGGGGAGATTGCGCACACCTTCGAGCACGTCCTCGGGCTGCCCCGGGTGGGCGCCGACGACGACTTCTATTCGCTCGGCGGCAATTCGTTGCGATCGGTGCAGGTGGTCAGTGAACTGCGCGACGTCCTGCATGTGGAGGTGCCGGTGCGCTGGATGTTGTCCGATCCCAGCCCCGCCGACCTCGCCAAGCGCATCGAATCAGGTATGCACGACGGATTCGGTGACACCGAGCCGGGTGCACTGGGACTCGATGTCGTGCTACCGATCCGAACAGGTGGCGACCGAGCACCACTGTTCTGCATTCATCCGGCGTCTGGCCTCGCATGGTGCTATCACCCGCTCGACCAGCACCTATCCGCAGATCGGCCCATCTACGGCATCCAGGCACCGCAGATCGGCGGCGAGATGCCCGGTCCGACGACCGTCCCGGCGATCGCCCGGCGCTACTACGAAGAGATCCGGGCAGTGCAGCCGACCGGCCCCTATCACCTGTTGGGGTGGTCGTTGGGTGGGGTCATCGCGCATGCCGTCGCGGCGCAGATGCGGGCCGACGGGGAGGAGGTGGCTCTGCTGGCCATGCTCGACGCGGAGGCCGACGGCGTCGACGTGTTGGAGGCCGTCGCCGTCACCGCAGGAGAACTGGTCAGCAACCTCGGACCGATCCTCGGCATCGACTTCGTCGGGGCCGAGGCGACCGCGGAGCAGGCCGCCGCGCAGATCGCCGATCACCTGGGTGGCGGTCTGAACATCGACGCTGCCACCATCCAACGGCTCACCGACGCCTACAACCTCATGATCCAGGCGGTGGGCGAATGGCGGCCGCCGGTCGTCGACACCGACGTGCAGTTTTTCACCGCGGCGCGTGACCGGCGAGCCGACGCCGCCGGACACGAGGGCTGGAGCCGCTACGTGAGCGGCGATATCCACAACATCGAGGTGGACGCCGCTCACCTGGAGATGACCGGTATCGCGGCGATCTCGCAAATCGCCGGGACGCTCAACCAGATTCTGGGATGATCGAGATACCCACGGGCCGATCATGACTCGCGAGATCCGCATCCGATCCGAACAATCGAAAGAAAGTCGCACCAACGCAACAACACTATCGAGCAACAGTGAGGAAACCCATGGGCCGCCACCGTCTTTCGTCTTCTGACCACAACCACCCTGTGCGCCGTCCGGCGGTGATGCTCATGGGCTGCGCGATGAGTGCAACCGTGCTCGGCGTTGCACCGGCTCTCGCCGATGCCACGCCGGCCGGTGGGTCGGGATTCATCAGTCCCGTCGCTGCCACCGCCGGTCCGCCCGGGGGTGGTGCAGCGCGGATCGAGGCGGCCGCACCGGCATGTCTTCGGTCCACCCGAGAGGGGGCCACATACGCGGTGGCGCCGACCGCCCCGGTGTCGGCGCTGATTCCATCAGCACCGACGGAGCCGGACTATGTCACGTCGATGATGGACGCTGTGCCCGGTCCGTTCGTCGGTCTGTCGCCGTCACGGCAGCGAGTCCAGGGGCAGCCCGAGGAACTGGTCCGGATCGGCAATCTCCGGCTCCATCGTCCGCGCGCGGTGTCGCCGGAGATGGCCGCCCAGATCAGCGCCGGTTCGGACGAGATGGTGCAGGGCATCTCGGATGTGCTGCAGAGCAACGGAGTTCGATCCGACCGTGCGGATACCGTCGCCGAACATGTGGTCGGTGACGCTGCGCTCGGTGCGGTGGCCGGTGGTGCGGTGGCCGCTCCGGTCGCCGCGGCGGTGGGCGCGGTGGTCGGTGGCACCATCGGATTCGTCTTCGGAATACCGTTCCTCCCTACCGGTTTGGTGGTCGGACCGCTGGTGGGAACCGCCGTGGTCGCGACTCTCGTCGCGATTCCGGCGGTGACCACCGGTGCGGTCGTCGGTGCGGTGGTCGGCGCGCAGCGAGGCTGGTCGGCTCCGAACAGGCCGTCCGCCACGCCGACCGGACGCCATGCCTCCGCACCGCATCGCGCTGCCAGCGACGCGGACGGAGCGGAATAACACCGGAACCGTCGGTGTTGGGCTGACCATGACTGCGAACGCTGAATTGAGCCCCGAGGGTTGGGTCCGAAAGCAAACCGAGGAGATTCTGGCGACCGGTACCACCGACAGCGTCGGCATCGACGGACGCAAGGTGGTGCTGTTCACGACCACCGGCGCGAAGTCCGGTAAGCGACGCTATGTCCCGCTGATGCGGGTCGAGGAGAACGGCAAGTACGCGATGGTGGCCTCCAAGGGTGGCGCTCCCGAGCATCCGGTGTGGTACCACAACGTCAAGGCCAATCCGTCGGTCACCGTCCAGGACGGAACCGAGGTCAGCGAGCTGACCGCACGTGAGGTATCCGGCGAGGAACGCGACCACTGGTGGACGCTGGCAGTGGCCGCCTTCCCGCCCTATGCGGAATATCAGACGAAGACCGATCGGCAGATCCCGGTGTTCGTCCTGGAGTGAGCAGGCGTCGTCCGCCTACTCGCGTAGGCCGACAACCTCGAGCGCGTCGTCGCGCCGACGGCAGAGGACCAGTACCGCGCCGGGTGCCGGCACGACACGCATGATCAGCTCGGGATTGCCATACCGATCGGGGCTGCACGGTGGGGTGGTGGCAGTCTCCATCGTCCCGGTCGCCGGATCGATGGTGGTGAGTTCGTCGTAGTCGGGGACGACGACGAACAGGTCGCCCACCGTGGTGATGAGCTCGGGGTACACCGTCCGCGACAGCGTGTGGATCTGTGTGTGATGGGACCGGAATGACCTGATCACGATGCGGCGGTCGCCGAGCGAGTTCGAGGTCAATGCCAGCGTGCCAGTGGGGCCGGGCGCAGCGTACGGCAATTCGCCAGGCGCCCGGAATTCGTCGACCCGGGTCAGTGCGCCGTCGGTCACGATCACGTCCGTGACGTCCGAGGTGCCGGTGGGGGCAATGAGGAATGCCAGGTGGTCGTCGTCGAGCGCTGTCACCCTCAGGACCTCCCCGGCCGGTAGCGGCTGGGGCAGGGTCGTGTCGTGGCCGTCGGCCCGGTTGGTGAGGCGCAGCACCCCGTCGGAGCATTCGGCGACCACCGTGCGCGTTGTCCCCGTGCCGCAGTTCCCGGTCCTGCTCTGCGTGTCGGACGACGGACTCCGGCGGCGGATCTCGCCGGTCACCGAGTCGAGGCCGACGCGCACGCCCGATGCCACCGCCTCCACGACGCCGTCCTGGGTGACGGTCAATGCCGGCCTGCGGTCGGCGTGGGTCCGGCCGATGTCGGCGAAGTCGAACGACCAGCGTGGCTGCCCGGTGATGCCGTCGAAGGCGCGGACGACAGTACCGTCGGCGACGACGAAACCGGTGCCGGCCGTGACAAAGTTGTGGTCGAGATCGAACGCGGGTAGCCGCAGGCGGTAGTCCACCGATCCGAGCTGGTCGGGGTACGGTGGTACTGCTTGAGGTGCAACGGTATTCGACTTCCATGGATGTGCGTAGCCGTGTGCGACGACGACCGATGTCGGTACGGCGACCAGTACGACGAGACCTGCGATCAGGGCCGAGGTCCAGGACCTGCCGGGGAGTGTGCGTGCCGGGATCGCCAGTACCGATATCAGCGCGACGATGCCGCAGACCGCGCCGGTCACGGCGTAGATCGTTGCGCCATTGCTGTCGAAGGAACTGCTCACGTCGGCGTCGTCGGTGGCTGCCCCGATCGCGATCCAGGCGGTGATCGCAGTGCCGAGTGCGAGTAGCGCGCACAGCGGCCACACGATGATCCGCGCTGTCGTGTTCACGACCGCGAGTATCGAAAGCGCGGCGGCCCCGGATCCGAGTGCGGCGATGGCTGTGGCCATGACTGCCTTACCGCCGGAGCCTGCGGAGAACAGGTCCCCGCGGATAGCGACCGCGACCATCCCGAAGACCATGGCCAGTGCCGCGGAGGTGACGGCCAGGGTGCTGATGGCCGGTCCTGCCGTCCGCAGCAGCGATCCGACGCGTGCGGCGACAGTCGGCTTCCGCTGAATGCGGCCGGGAACTCGCGCTGTGTTCTGTGTTGGCACCGATGCAGGATATCGAATCGCGCGCTATGCCTCGCTTGTCCGAATGGCCACAGGAGTACGGATCCGCAGGGGCCGGTGGTGGCCGGGGTGGCATACCCGCTGGCTGGTCACCGCGTCGGATGGGACGGGTAGGCGTGGATCAGCGCCGTCGCGAGTCTGGGTACCCGATGGGTGAGCTCGTGTTCTGCGTCGTGCGCGATTGTATGGGCTTGTGCGAGATGAAGGTTCGGGTCGACGTCGAGTTCGGCGTCGGCATGTAGCCGGTGTCCGATCCACCGCATGCGGACGCTTCGAACGGCGATGACACCGGGCTGCTCGGCAAGCGCGTGTTCGGCGATCTCGACCAGATGTGGATCGACGCCGTCGAGCAGACGGCGGAAGACGTCCCGAAGCGCGGTGCGCAGGACAGCCAGGATGGCCACCGTGATGACCAGTCCGACGATCGGGTCGGCGAGCGGGAAACCGGCCGCGACTCCACCCGCACCGATCAGCACGGCGAGCGAGGTGAAGCCGTCGGTGCGTGCGTGCAGGCCGTCGGCGACGAGCGCCGCCGACCCGATCCGGCGCCCGACCCGGATGCGATAGAGCGCCACCCACTCATTGCCGATGAAGCCCACCAGTCCGGCAAGCGCCACCCATCCAAGGTGCTCGATCGTGTGTGGATGGATCAGCCGGATGATCGCCTCATATCCCGCGACGATCGCCGACAGTGCGATCATCGCGACGACGAACAGTCCGGCGAGATCCTCGACGCGTCCGTATCCGTAGGTGTATCGGCGCGTGGCCGGCCGCGTCCCCAACGCGAACGCGGCCCACAGTGGCACGGCGGTCAGCGCGTCGGAGAAGTTGTGAATGGTGTCCGCGGCCAAGGCGACCGAACCCGACGCCACCACGATCAGCGCCTGCGCCACGGCGGTGATACCGAGGACCAGCAGGCTGATCTTCACGGCTCGGATGCCGGTGCGCGACGACTCCAGCTCGTCGTCGATGCTGTCGGCGGCATCGTGGGAATGTGGCGCGAAGATTTCGGTCACGACGCCCACGAATCCGTGCCGGTGTGTGTGGTCGCCATGGCTGTGCCGGTGATGCTGGTCGTGCTCATGTTGGGGATCGTGCAGGTGTGAATGAGGCTGTGCCGGATCGTTTTTCAGATGTGTCATGGCCGTCATGCCTCGATGTCGGGGGTGCCGGCGACCGGGCGCAATGCCGAGCCGGTCCGGTGATGGGCGGGCAATCCGGGGCTGGCGTGTTCGGCGTTGAGGACGGCGTCGATGACCAGCCGCTCCACATGGTCGTTCGGCAGGCTGTAGTAGATCGTCGTTCCCGCGCGGCGGGTATGTACCAGCCGTGCCATGCGGAGCTTGGCCAGATGCTGCGACACCGACGGGCCCGGCTTGCCCACCGCATCGGCGAGTGCATTGACCGACATCTCGCCGTGCGAGAGTG
Source organism: Gordonia heveisoli (assembly GCF_030315745.1). Lineage (GTDB taxonomy): Bacteria > Actinomycetota > Actinomycetes > Mycobacteriales > Mycobacteriaceae > Gordonia. Next base: position 52,693 of record NZ_JASXSH010000010.1, read on the forward strand.
CCCACAGCAACTGAATGCGGGTCGGATCGGCGAGCATTCGGAAGACCTCGACCGCCAGACTCACCTGTTCGTCGGGGACCGGTGAGTAGTTATCTGCATTCATACGCAGATAATAACTCTAACGGCCGGCCTTCTCAGCACTCAGGAACTCACCCGCAGGGGAGTTGCATCCAGCATGCGGTGATCACCGGAAGTACGACGCGACGCCCAGGTAGGGGATCTGGCCGGTGGGGCTTGCCGCGCTCGCGCGCGCGACCGCCGACGGGATCGGCGCCCAGTAGGCGGGCATCTGCGCGGCCAGCGACGGCTTCACGATGTAGATGAGCGCAAAGTTCACGATCCACAGTGGCGGAGCCATCGACATGCCCACTGTCGCACTCACGCCGTTCTTGGTGTTGGTGACCAGCTGTGCGGCTCCGGACATCTGTTGCGCGGCAAAGCCGAAGGCCGCCTCGACGGTATATGCCGAGCGGTACAGCGCGACGAGCGAATGGGTGGCGCCATTGGCGCGCAGCCAGTTTCCGACATACCCCCCGGGTGCGATCAATGTGTTCACCTGGCGTGTGGGCGCCGTAGCATTGGCCGGGCTCTGCAGGAGGCCGCCGGTCGTCACGTAGAGGCCGTAACTGCCGAGTACGGAGGTGACGACGCGGCCATTGACCTTCGAATACATCGGCCGCCCACGGGTGTTGGTGAGGATGCGGATGCAGGCGTCGATCGTCGTGGCGGCCGACCGCGATCCTCCGATGCCGCCACCGGTCACCAACGCGCGATACTGGCGATCGGAGAGAGCGTCACCGCGACCGAGTCCGATGCGCGCCGCGAGTTCATCGGCGGCCCGCTGGCCGAGGGGCTGATTCAGTTGATCCGGACGCATCAGCCTGGGTGGTGCCAGCGGTGCGTATGCGGGTGCGCCGTTGAAGGGGAGCGCGAAACCGGTATCGGGGTCGGCCGGCCGTGCCGCCGCGACCGGCGCTGTCGCGGTCATCGACGCGACGAGCAGCAGCGATGCTCCGATCAGACCGAGGAAGGTAGTCGTCGGCGCACGGCGGTTGACCTGACGCATCACGCACCTCCACGGGTGGATGTGACCTGATTCACACTCGCGATCGATTCAAGACCGCCTACGCGGCGGTGTCAAGAAATCGATCGCCCGTGAATGCTCAGGGCGCCAGGGATGCGGTCAGGAGAAGCGGATGGTCGCGGTGGCCAGGCCGAAGATCTTGCGGCCGCCCGACTTGGCGACGACGATGACGACGCCGGTCCGCGTCTCGGGATCGAGCGACTTGATCCGTCCGCTGAACTCGATCTCCCCGCCGTCGGTGGCGGACACGATCACCGGCTGCGACAGGCGCACGGCGTATCGGGTAACCGCACCGGGGTCACCCGACCATGCGGAGACAAAGCCCGCTCCGAGTCCCATGCTGAGCATGCCGTGGGCGATCACGTCGGGCAGACCGGCGAGTTTGGCGATCTCCTCATCCCAGTGGATGGGGTTCGCGTCGCCGGCGATACCGCCGTAGTTGACCAGGTCACCGCGGGAGAGACGCACCTGTTTGGTCGGCAACTCGTCGCCGACCGACAACTCGTCGAAGGACCGGGTCCCCGGGGTGCGCCCGGAATCAGTGGCGATGCGGATCTCGTCGTCGCCGCGGACGGTCTTCACGTACTCGATCGGGATGTCGTCATGGGTGAACATGGTGACGTCATGCATGATCACCCGGCGAACGGCCTGGCTGATGCCAGGATCGACCTCTTCGGCCGCCACCCCGACGACGGTCGTGTGCATGGTGTGTACGGTCTCGCCGGCCGCGTCCCGGCAGGTGTTGGTGACGGTGATGAGGTCCTTGCCTGCGATCCGCCGCACGCTCGACAGCTCGACGTCGGTGCTCAGTTCGTCTCCGGCGACGATCGGCCGGTGCTGTTCGAAGACCTGTTCGGTCTGCACATAGGTGTCGTACCCGACGATCACGGACTCGAAGAGGTCGCGGTTGGCGGCCATCGCCGGGATCGAGGTGAAGGTCAGCGGCGTGACGAGACCCGAATAGCCCAGCGCAGCAGCGGCTTCGGGCTCCCAGTGGGCTGGGTGGTAGTCCTGTACGGCGCGCGCGTACTCGCGGACCTTCTCCCGCGCTACCTGGTAGTTCCGGTCGCTCACGTAGTAATGCCCGACACGAGCCTGAAGATCGGGGGCGTCGGCTGCGGTGGCGGCTGGTTCTGTGGTAGTGGAGGTCACCGCCAAAGGATAGTGCGTATCGGCCGGGAGACGAAGTCGCGTGCCCCCGGTCACACGTGCGACAACATCCCGGCGACGAGCCCGCGGACGGTTTCGTCATCGAACAGGGCGGTCGCGTAGAGCACCTCGATCTGTCCGTCCTGGCCGTCGTGTGATGCGGTGACCGCGATGTGCAGGTCGCATTTGGCGTGGTCGACCGGCAGTGGCTGAGCATGAACGCCCTGGCCGAAAGCGCCGACGAAGGCGTCCGGACCGGTGTCAGCGGTGAGCATGACCTGGAACAACGGGTGTGCGTCGGGCCGGTGGGCGCCGAGTTCGGCGACGAGGTCGGGTAGCGGTAGCCGCGCGTGAGCATAGGCGCGGTTCTCCGCGGCGCCGACGTCGGCGATCGTCTTCGCGTGATCCGGGTGGACGTCGCAGACCACCGGGACGGTGATCACGAACATGCCGACGGTGTCATCGAACCGTCGGTCGGTACGACCGGAGACGAGCGCACCGATCGGTATCCGGCTCCGGCCCGTGACGGAGGCCAGCCGACGGGCGAGGGCGGCACGCAGGATGGTCAGCGGTGCGGTTCGGTGGTGTGCGGCCGCGTCGATGATGCGCGCCCAGGTCGGCCCGGAAAGGCGGATGTGGGCGCGTGCGGCCGTCGGCTGCCACCGCGCCGGCCGCGGCCGATCGGTGTGGCCGTTCAAGGTGACGATCTCGCCGAGTTCCCGGCGCCAGAATTCGAGGTCGGCGGACCGCGTGTCCGTCTCCACGGCGCATGCGCGACGGCAGTAGGCGGCGTAGTCGAGATGTCGGCCGACGTCCTGAGCGTCCCGGTCGAGTTCGGTGAACAGGGTCCGTCCGAGCAGTCCGAGTGAGTGTCCGTCCACCGCGATGTGGTGGAAGACGATCGCGATGTGGGTGCTGGTGGTGGTGTGTGCGACCGCGACGCGGAGCGGATACCGCTCGGCGAGGTCGATGGGTCGATGGAGGCGAGTACGCGCCCACGCGGCCGGGTCCGGCTCCGGAATGTCCGGGAGATCGAACTCGCCGCCCGGATCGACGTCGTCGACCTGCCAGCGGGTGGGATCGGGGACCGGGTCGATGGTCATGGTGTCGGCCGTGTGCCGCGAACGCAGCGAGTCGTGGCGTGTGAGGAGACTCTCGACGCCGGCCTCGATGAGCGTCGTGGGGACCTGCCCGTCGATGGTCAGCAGGAACGGGATCAGGTTCGCGATCCCGGTGTCTGGCAGGTCGATACTGCGTTGGGCCGGTGCGGGCCGGATACGGATCACCTCGTCGGCGGGCGGGTCATCGTCGGTGATGGGCTCACCGGTTGCTTCGGCGGCTACGAGTTGTGCCGCCAACGATCGCGGGGTCGGGGCCTCGAAGACGTCGCGGACGCCCAGATGCTGTCCGGTCTGTGCATTCACCGCGGCGGCGATCCGGGTAGCCGCCAGGGAATCGCCGCCGAGATCGAAGAAGTCCGCGGTCACGCTGAGTGGGGAGGTGTGGCCGAGTGCGTCGCGGAACGCGGCGACCAGCAACTCCTCACCGGCGGTGGCGGGCGGTTCGACGGGGCCGCGAACACCTGAGGGCGGAGCGGGTAGTCGTGTGTGGTCGACCTTGTTGTGCACGGTCATCGGGAGCGCGTCGACCACCGTCAGGGACGTGGGCATGAGATGTGCCGGGGCGCTGCGAGCCAGCGCCCTGCGGACATCGACGATCGGCGTGCACTCCTCCGCGAGGACGACGTAGGCGTGGATGCGGGTGCGATCGTCGTCGACCGTCGCGACCGTGGTCGCCGCACGCACCAGCCCGGTACGCAGGAGAGCCGCGTCGACGTCGCCGAGTTCGATGCGTACCCCGTGGACTTTGACCTGCCGGTCGACGCGACCGAGGAAGATGAGGTCACCCGACGCTTCCACGCGCACCCGGTCGCCGGTGCGATACATGCGCGCGCCCAGCGGGCCGAATGGGTCGGCGACGAAGCGGGTTGCGTTCTCTGCGGGGCGATTCCGATATCCCATGGCGAGGCTGGGGCCGCTGATGTGGAGTTCACCCTCACCGTCGGCCGGAACGGGGAGCAGACGGCGGTCGAGTACTCGGGCAGTCACGCCGCTCATCGGGTATCCGAGAGGCACATGATCGCCGACATCTTCGGCGGCGATGACGTCGGTGAGTAGGACACTGCAGGTCGTCTCGGTCGGACCATAGGCGCAGCGCAGGATGACCGCACTCGACCATGCGGCGATCAGCGGCGCCGGACAGCGGTCGCCGCCGACGACGAGGTGGGTGAGGTCGGGGAGTTGTTCGGGGCGGAGAGTGGCCAACAGCGCGGGGGTGATTAGTAGGTGCGTCACCCGCAGATCGTGGAGGGCGTCGGCGAGGTCGGGACCGGCGGCGTTCTTCGGGGGGATCACGGCGAGAGTGGCGCGCCGCCTGGCCGCCGCCACCATCTCGACGATCGCCGTATCGAAACCGGGGGAGGCCAGGTGGGCCATGACGTTCGACGGGTGCAGATCGTAGGTGTTGTCGATCTCGTCGATCAGATCGGCGATCCCACAATGGGTGACCACGACTCCCTTCGGGACCCCGGTCGACCCGGAGGTGTACATCAGGTAGGCGGGGGAGTTCGGCGCGGTCAGCGTCGGAACCGCCGGGCCCGCTTGGGCCGGAGGATCGTTCTCGGTGACCTCGACGAGTATCTCGCCGGGCATATCCTCCGGGGGTGGGCCGTGGTGGAGGATCAGGCGCGGCTGGGCGTCGGTAAGGATTCGCCGGCGCCGTTCGGCCGGATGCGCTGGGTCGATCGGGACCACGCAGGCGCCGGCGAACATTACCGCCCAGAAAGCGATGACGCTGTACCGGCCGCGCGGCATGACAACCGCCACCGGGTCACCCGGCCGAACGCCGGAAGCGCGGATCCGGTTGCCGAGATTGCTTGCCCGGGATGCGAGTTCGCCGTAGGTCAGCGTCCCGGCCGTGTCCTGGATGGCCGATGCTGAGGCCGTGCTCGCGGTGTCCGCGCCGAACAGGCAGGTGATCAGTTGGGTCGCGTCGTCCACCGGGGGCCGGCACATGCGCACAGGTGCGGTGACACGAGTACGTAGGAGCGTCGAGCCGTTTGCGGCGGTCAGCTCGTCCAGCGACTCGAGGAGGCCCGCCAGGGCCCGGTCGGTATCCGCGGCCGAGAGCGCCTGCCGATTGGCTTCGAGTTCGATTCTCGTGCAGTACTTCTCGGAAGGGTAGATGTTGATGTTCACGTCACTGACCGGGCCGGTGGATACCACCTGATAGCGGGTGCGGAGCCCCGGCCCGAGATCGAATGGCGTGAATGGGGCGAGGTTGACCACCGGGCCGCGGTGCCCGAGGGGGCGGCGGACGCGGTGTCGGCCATCGATCTCCTCGTACCGGAAGTGCTGGTGGCGCAACGCCGAAGCGGCAACCCCCGCGACAGCGCGCAGTAGGTCGGCGACCGAATCCGCTGACCCGATCGGAATGGTGACCGGCAGCAGATTCGATATCGTCCCGCCTGCGGCCCGCGCCGCCGGTGAGGTGCGCGCCGAGGTTGCGATGGTCAGCGGCACCTCCGCCAGATCGCGGAGCCGGGCCACGCGCCAGGCGACCGCGGCGACGAAGACGGCACTGGACGGGAGACCGCAGGCGCGGGCGGTCGCCTCGATCGCGGCCGATCGTCGGGAATCGAGGTCGGCGCCGGATCGGTGCCGGTGTGCGGACGCTCCCGCGACGCGACGGCCGAGGATCAGCGGGTCGTCGTCGGCTCCGACCGTATCCGTCCAGTACTGGCGGTCGCGAACGTATCGTGTCGAGTCGCGATAGCGGGCCTCATCCGCAATAAACTCCAGCCACCGATCGGCAACGGCCGGAAGGACATCCGACTCCGGAGCACCACGATAGCGCTCGGCACAGGTGCGCACGAAGGTCATGGCCGCATATCCGTCGACGGCGATGTGGTGGGCGGCGGAGTACAGCAGCCACCGATCGTCTGCGACCCGCAACAGGGCCGACGACGCCAGTGGCTCGCTCGGGGTGAGCGGGCGGGGACGCGTCGCGTCGACCTCGATCCACCGGAGGGCCGCACCGAGTGCGTCGGCCTGGTCCCGAAAGTCTGCCCGCGCGAACGCGGTCGGGGTCGCGGCGGGGTCGAGAAGCAATTCGGGCTCGCCGTCGCGCAGATGTACCCGCGCAATGCCGAGACCGCTGTCGCACTGCGCGGATTGAACTGCTCGGTAGAGCCGGTCGACGTCGAGGTCGCCGCTGATGTCGACGTAGTGCGCGATGGTGATCGGGGTGTTGTCGCCGACCGCCTGCTGGGCCGACCACAGCGCCCGTTGTGCGCGGCTGAACGGTAACCGGTGGACGATTCGGTCGGGGTGGTCAGTTATCCGGTTGTGTTCGGTGACCTTCTCAAGGTGCGACAGTGCAGCCTCCTCGTTCGTCCCCGATCCGTCTCGACCTCGATCCGTTCTCCTATCGACCATTCCAGTTTGGAGTGTGGAATGGGTGCTGTCCAGGAAACGGCGATGACGGGTGTGGGTCGCAGTTGCGGCCGCATCCGTCACGGTCGGGCGGAGCTGGGGCGTTGTCGTAGAGTGCGTTCCACATTTCGCAATGCTCTTGCGGCGTCTGCGAGTTGGAGCCCGATGTCCGATTCGTCGTGGATGTCGGGCATGTCGTTCAATGCGTCGATCCACTGTGCCGTCCGGTGGGCCAGGACGGCCTGGGCGGGACCTGTGGGCGGCGGGGAGCTCAGCGTCGTGGCGAACTGCATCACGCGGTAGGGCCAATTCGTCGCCGTGTTCCACTGAGACACCGCGAGATGCACGCCACCGGGCACGTCCAGCCGCGAACCGGGAATCACGTAGCCGCCGTACGCCTGACCGACCTTTCCCGCCGGATGATCCTCGGCTGACCAGTCGTGCAACTCGGTGATCGGCGTCGTCTTGACGCGGGCGGTGAGGTCGTCGGTGGGAGAGTTCAGTACCCGATAGGACAACCCTCGGTCGGAGATGCAGAACCCGCCCAGTACCCATCCGACCTTGTTTCCCTCGGCCAGCCGACGAAATGTCGTCTCTCGCCACTGCTCTCCCGGCGGGGTGATGGGCGTCGGCGGATTGCCCCAGCCCCATCGTCGGTCCTGCACACCCCAGCCGACGTAGGCGTCGCGGTCGCCGACGGCTTCCGGCCGGACGCGACGCAGGATCATCGGCGAACCCGACTGGAAGGCCGTCGAGATCACGTATACCCAACCGTCATCGGGGTCGAAGTCCCAGGTCCAGGATTGGGCGAGACCGTTGTGGAGATCGGTGGCGAAGCTCGCGGCGGGCCCCATATGTCCCCACGTGACCCCGTTGTCCGAAGACCGCCAGATCTCCGACCAGGCAACGTGTGGGAACCCGCGGATCACCATCGCATGCAGAAACAGGTCGTCGCCGACCCGCAACAGGTCGCTGGGGATCACCGTGGAGAATCCGCCCCCGCGCCATGGGGATGTGTCGTGGACATACGGCCACAGCTGCCGCGCGTAGCCGGGGTCGGGCCCACCGGCGCGGTCGAAGAGCACCCGACCCGCGTCATCTCGGTGGCCGATCAGGATCACCGGGGAACGCCAGTCCGCCGACCCGACACGGGCGTCACGAAAGGTGTCGCCGAAGACGGCGATGATCTCGCCGTTGGCGGCTTCGACCATAGCGCCGAGGTCGGCGGCGCCGACCCCGAAACGGGAGGTGATCTTCGGTCCGGTCAGATTGGCGACCTTCATGTCACCCGGCGGCCGGGTGGTCGGCGGGGGAGTCGGCCGGCGGAATCGCATTGGTCGTCACCTCGAAAGACGTTGCGTTCGATGGTTCCAGGGTCGATGGGACGCACTCCCAGCCTAACGCGACGAATCGTCGGCGTCGGTGACCATATGCGGCGGGACGGGCTAGAGTCGTCAACGTTGATCGACGGACGGTAATCGACGGACGGTAGGAGTGTTCGATGGGTGTTGTCGTGGACTTCAAGGATGTTGTCACCGACGGGCTGACATCGTCGCCGATGAGTGATGCGCTGGCCGGATTGCGCGCGAATGAGTCGCGCTACTTCAAGAACAAGTACGACCACGACTTCACCGTCACCCCGGCGTCCGAGGCGCCCGACGTGCTCGGTCGGATCGAGCAGATCCTCGCCGAGGAACGCGACATCGTGATCGCGTCGAAACCGCTGGAGGTCAGTGATTTCGTGGTCGACGGGCTGCGTATGTCGTATGTGTTCTACGAGTCCGGGCTGTCGATCAACGTGATGTACAGCCTGGAGCCGGGCGGTAAGCGTGCGGTGGGATTCAAACTGTCCCAAGGTATGGACGTTCCCGACGAACTGTCGGCGCAGTTCAAGTTTGCCCGGCAGAAGTCGAAACTGGCCGGCGAGATCCGGGGATCATATTTCGTCATCAAGGGCGAGTACTGAGAGCGGCGTCCTGGAACAGGAGTACCGGACGGGGAGTCCTGGAACGGTCCCCGCAGGCATCGGGTCGGTCAGCGCCGTAATCCCTTGCCGTGGGTGAAGTCCGCCGGACGGCCTGACGTCTGCCAGTGGTGCCAATTCTCCCGGTGCCGGCACATCGCCTGTTCGTGGCGCCGCCGGAAACCCGGCGCGATGCGGCGCAGGGTTTCGACGGCCGTCACCGCGGGCAGTCGCAGCAGGAGGATCGCGATTCCCGGGATCGGGTTGGGTAGGTCGTAGCGCATGCTGGTCCACGGCATCATGTAGATCCGGGAGTAGGCCGCGTACATCATCGAGTTGTACTTGCCGCGCCAACGCGCGAGTCCGCGGTCTCCCGCGGTCGCGAAGGCCGCCGGGAACGATTCGATCAGCTCCGCACCGTCCGCCCCGGCGTCGTGGCTGCGCGTGGTGTTGACGAAGGCGAGCAGGCGTAGCGCCTCGCCGATACCCGACGGATACCACTGGGTACGCACGCCGAGGAGATGGCCCAGATAGCGCTGATAGTGCAGCAGCACCCGGATCTCCCGCGGGGTGGTCTGAACTCCGGTCAGCCACAAAGCCATTGCCGGCACGACGCTGCCGCCCATCAGAGTCAGTAGCTGGTAGGACTGGCTGATTGGCGCGCCCCAACGGTCGCGGTCCCATTCGGGATGTCCGGCAACGGTGCGGCGCACCCAGACATGCATGACGCGAACGCGCATAGCCGTCGCCCGGCCCGGTGACCCCGGCGTCAGCAACGCACCCGGCTGTGAGACGTCGATCCAGAATCGCGCGGTCTCCAGGAACCGGCGCAATGCGTTGTCGCCCGCATAGCCGCCGGCCAAGGACAGCGGTTTGGCCACCGCGGCCTCGGTATACATCTCCAGGGTGATGCCGCCCGCCACACTGAACAGCCCGGTGCCCCAACGTCGCCAGATCCGCTCGCCTTCGGCGATGAGCTCGGGGTCGACCCACTCCGGCACGGTGTCGAACTCGTCGAAGAGGGCGATCAGCGCCGGCGGCGGATTCTCGATACTGTCCAGTCCCTCGGTGAGCGCCTGGTCGAGCAGTGCGCGGGCGGCGTCACCGCCCAGACTGCCGTACACCTCGTCGACGAACCGTTCGGCTACCGGATCGGTGTGAAACATGTCCTCGGCGAAGGTTTTCAGGTTCTCCGGCTCGGGAAAGAGGTCCTTGCCGGTCAGCCTCAGCACCAGCCGGCGCGCGCGGCCGAGTGCCCTACTCGACATCGCCCGGTCGTAGGCGACGGCAGTCGGGAATTGCGGCGCGGCCGACGCGGGGCAGTCGGTGGAAGCGGAACGCGGCAGCGTGGTGGACAAGGCAACCCCCAGTTGAGACGAATTGCCTACTTTGTATCACTCGGCGCCACCGGCCGCCGAGCCGGGCCATACCGGATCTGGTCCGGGCGATGTCGGTCAGACGCCGGGGGCAGGTCGGTCAGACGCCGGGGGCAGGTCGGAATTCCGACTAGTCGAACAGGCGACGGAAGATGTTCGTCTCGGCGAGATCGACCAGTTCGTTGCCACGCCCGGACAGCACAGCACGCAGTGCGTACAGCGTGAATCCCTTCGCCTGCGCGGCTGTGATGGTAGGTGGGATGGACAACTCCTGGCGGGCGGTCGTGACGTCGAGGAGAGCGGGTCCGTCGTGGCCGAGGAAATCGTCGATCGCCGCGGGTAGGTCATCGGGTCGTTCTATTCGCTGCCCATGGATGCCGACCGCATCGGCCAGCCGGGAGAAGTCGGGATTCGCCAGATCTGTCGCGAAGTTGACGAACCCGGCTGCTTTCATCTCGACCTCGACGAAGTTCAGCGACGAATTGTTGAAGACGACGATCTTCACCGGCAGCCGATTCTGAATCAGGGTGAGCAATTCGCCCAGCAACATGGCCAGTCCACCGTCGCCGCACATCGCGATCACCTGTCGGCCGGGGAAGGTGGCCTGCGCGCCGACGGCCTGGGACAGGGCGTTGGCCATCGAACCATGACTGAATGAGCCGATCAGGCGCCGACGCCCGTTCATCTGCAGATATCGGGCCGCCCACACCACCGGGGACCCGACATCGGGGATGAAGATCGCATCGTCGGCAGCCCGGTCGCTGAGCGAACTGGCCAGATATTGAGGGTGGATCGGGGTGCGGTTGCGGTCGTTGTCGGCGAGTTCGTCCAGGCGCCGCCGCGATTTGGTGTAGTGCGTACGCGCCGAGGTGAGATGGTCGTCGTCGCGACCGGCTTCGATCAGTGGAAGCAGCGCGCGCACCGTGCTGTCCACGTCGCCGACGAGGGGGACATCGACGGGGCAGCGACGTCCGATCTGCTCTCCGCGGATGTCGACCTGGATGATCGGCGCGGTGGACGGATAGAACTGTTGGTAGGGAAAATCGGTGCCCAGCATGAGTAGGGTGTCGCACTTCTCGATGGCGCGATAGCCGGAGGAGAACCCCAGCAAGCCGGTCATCCCCACGTCATAGGGGTTGTCGTACTCGATGAACTCCTTGCCGCGCAGCGCATGTACCACCGGCGCCTGCAACGCGCCGGCGAGTTCGATCACCGCCTCGTGCGCTCCGCGTACGCCGGCACCGGCCAAGATCGTCACACGATCTGCGGTGTTGACGACGTCGGCGGCGCGCGCGATGTCCGTGTCGGTGGGACGAACGATTCTCGGCACCCGGCGGATCGGGCTGCCCGCGCGCCGGTCCGGGCACTCCTTGAGAAATATCTCGCCCGGGATCACGAGGACGGCGACGTCGGCGAGCTCGACGGCAGTCCGCAACGCCACGTCGAGCAGCCGGGGCAACTGGTCGATCGTGCTGACCGTCTCGCAGAATGCGCTGCATTCGTCAAACAGCTTCTCGGGGTGCGTTTCCTGGAAGTAGGAGCTGCCGATTTCCGCGGCCGGGATATGCGCTGCGATCGCGAGTACGGGCACACGGCTGCGATGCGCATCGTAGAGGCCGTTGATCAGATGGAGGTTGCCCGGACCGCAACTGCCCGCACAGACCGCCAGTTCTCCGGTGAGGGCCGCTTCGGCGGAGGCGGCGAACGCGGCGGATTCCTCGTGCCGTACATGTAGCCAACCGATTTCGGCGTGCGTTCGGAGCGCGTCGGTGAATCCGTTGAGCGAGTCGCCGGGGATTCCATAGACGCGCCGCACACCGGTGCGCTCGAGCTGTTCGATGATCGTCTCGGCGACAGTGGTGGACATGATGTTCCGTTCTGCTCGTCAGGCCGTCGGCGTTGTCCGGTCGGTTGTCGGAGGGTTGCCGAGGTGACTTCCCGGTCGCAGCACAAGTCAAACCTTCGGCCGTGTCACAATCGAGTCCATGCCACGTCGAGGCGAATCACTGCGCAAACTCGGCTTTTTGACCATCGGCCGATTCGACGAGAAGAATCCGCGAGCCGGACATCTGGAGACGCTGCGGATGATCGAACTCGCCGAGCAACTCGGCTTCGACTCGGTGTGGTTGCGCAACCGCCATCTCCAGTTCGGCATCTCCTCGCCGGTCGCCGTGCTCGCGGCAGCTGCGATGCGCACCAGCCGAATAGAGTTGGGCACCGCGGTGATCCCGCTGGGACTGGAGAACCCGCTGCGTCTGGCCGAAGACCTCGCGACGGTCGATCTGCTGTCGGGCGGGCGCCTCAACCCCGGGGTCTCGGTGGGTACGCCGATGCGTTACGACGACTACAAGACGGCGCTGTACCCCGAAACCCACGAACTGGAGAACTTCTCGAAGGATCGCGTGGTGCGTCTGCTCGACAATCTGCGTGGTGAACCGGTGAGCACCTTCGAAGGGGTCGTCGGGATCGAGTCCTTCTCGCGCCGGGTGCAGCCACAATCGCCGGGGCTCGCCGATCGGATCTGGTACGGCGGCGGCAAGGCCTCCGCCAGATGGGCGGGCGAACAGGGCATCAACTACCTGACGTCCTCGGTCGTCACCATCGAGGGTGCGATCGCGCGGGACTTCGCCGGAATTCAGGCCGAACACATCGACACCTATCTCACACATCACGTCGCGCCGGAGCGTGCGCGGGTCTCCCAGGGATTGGTCGTCATCCCGACGGATTCGGCGACCCCAGCCCAGATACGGAAATACGTCGAGTACGCGGAGTCGCGGGCAGAACGCACCCGCAGCCCGCAGGGGCCGCGTGGTCTGCTGTTCTCGCCCGACTTTGTCGGGCCGTCGGCGGAACTGGCGCAGCGGCTCTACGACCATGCCGGGTTCCAGCGGGCCACCGAGGTGGCCTTCGCGCTGCCATTCTCCTTCGACGAGGCCGATTACCTGCAGATCGTCGGCGACCTGGCCGGAGCGTTGGGCCCGGCATTGGGGTGGACACCGGCACTCTGAGGGCGGCCTCCCGCGTCGGGTGGCACGCCTTGCCGGGTATGCCATCTCGGGGTAGCCGATACACGGGGGAATCTCGCACGATAGGTTGCCTAGAGCGGACATTTGTCGACATCGATGGGGGATTGCGCACATGCCGGAGTCAGATCAGCCGAACGGGCCGACGTCGGACGACGGAGTGGCCGGACCTGCCGACGGGATCGACCAGCCGACGACCTACCTCGGTGGCGCGGATGCGCCCGGGGATCGCGGCACCGATGCCGGGGAGGACGCGACCCAGGTCGTGAACCCGGACAAGACGCAGATCATCAACCCGCAGGACGCCCTGCGTGGTGCACCGCCGGAGGCGCCGACCCAGGTCGTCCGCCCGCCGGGTGTCCCGGGACAGTCGTCCGCACCCCACTATGGCCAGCCTGCGTCGTTCGGGCAGGCCGGGCCCGGTCAGCCGGGGCCGGCCGGACAGCAGCCGTACATCCCGCCGACCCAGCCCGGGCAACCCCAGCCGCCGACCGGGCAGTTCGGTGGTCAGCCACAACAGTCCGCCGGTCAGTCCCAACCCGACCAGCCTCAGTTCGGGCCACCGCAACAGCCGTATGGGCAGCCCCAGTTCGGTCAGCCCCAATTCGGGCCACCGCCACAGCAATTCGGCCCGCCGCCACAGCAATTCGGGCAGCCAGGATTCGGCGCGGCCGGTCCGCAGCAGTTCGGGGCGCCGGGAATCGGAAATCCGCCGACGAAGTCGGGGTCGGGTAAGACGATCGCGATCATCGTCACGGTGCTGGTCCTGGTCATCGCGTTGGCGGTCGGCCTGGCCATCGTCTTCTGGCCCGACGGTGACGACGAGGATGGCGCCGGCCCGGCGACGACCGTGCACCTGAAGGCGCGTTCAGTCGACGACGAACTCGACGTGACGGCCCGGGCGCCCAAGGGGTGGAAGGTCCAGGAGACTCCCGGCGACGCCAGCGGCTTCGCACTGGTTCCGGAGTCGGAGACCCACAGCAACGAGGAACTGGTCGACCTGCTCTCCGACCTTCGGCGTGGGCGATCTGTCGGTGACATCACCTCGGTGGAAGCGGTGTCGGTGAGTATCCGCGATTGTTCCAACTACGGTGCGAAATTCGAGGGAAAGCCGACTCCGGGTGCGGGCTGGCAGAAGTCGAAAGAGCCGATCGAGGACAACGAAGGTGGGTTTGACATCCGTCAGGATGCCGCGGTGTATGCGCAGACGACGAACACCTGCCTGCTGGTCGTCGGCTATGCGGTCGCAAAGTCCGGTACGCAGCTGCCGAGTAAGCCCCGCGAAGTCGTCGATGCCATCGCGGAGGGTAAGTACCTCACCGATATCAAGGAGTCATAAGTCTGAGTTCGGTGGTTTCCGTGGTGGCCGACCCGGCGGGCATCGCGTCGGCCGGGTCTCGGACTGTGTTCGGTTTGTGATCGATCGCGGACCCAACCGCAGTAACTCCCGGCAACAATAGTCCCATCAGTCACAGAAACAACATCTGTAACTATGGGAGGTTGTCGTGCGCCGATCAGTGGCACGCGGTGTGCGAATGGGACTCGTCGGACTGCTCGCGACAGCGGCGTCGGCGCTGGCAGTGCTGCACGGTGGCGCCACCGCCTCGGCAGCACCCTGCGGGAACGGCGGATTCGGGTCCAGTGGCTTCGGTTCGAGTCTGCCCGGAACCGGCTCGCTGGGCACGGGCTCGCTGGGCACCGGATCCGACGGATCCAGCGGATCTTCCTTACCCAACATCGGACCGCAGGGCCCGCTTCCGTTATATGTCGGAGCGAGTACCCGCACCATCGCTTGGGTGACCGGGCCGCTCAGCATCAACCGGACGTTCAGCCGCTTCGCGATCAGCGGCACCGACCTCGGCATCAGCTGGGACAACGGATCTGGCCAGACCTTGATGGCCTTCGGCGACACCTTTGGCAACTGCAATGCGATCGGCCAGCAGTGGCGGCACAACGTCCTGCTCCGTACCGACGACGATCGGCTCGCCGACGGTATCACCGTCCCGAATGGGGTGGCCGACGACATCACCTCGGGAACGGTGATCGCACCGGGTGCGCCGAACGTTGCCCAGGAACTCATCCCGGCGCTGGGCCTGGACTATGTCGAGGTCACCAAGATCCCGACGTCGGCCATCTCGCTGCCACGGCCCGGTGGTGGGCACCGTCAGTTCATGAACTTCATGTCGGTGCGCTCCTGGGGTGATGCGGGGCGCTGGGTGACCAACTATTCCGCAATCGCATACTCCGACAACAACGGTCAGACCTGGCAGGTCGATCAATCGACAATGCTGATCAACGCGCCCGTGTCACTGGCGCTGCCGGGTGACCTCGCCCCGGTCGAGTACAACAACGGGAAGTTCCAGCAGGTGGCGTACGTGCGCGGTCAGTCGGCGTCGGTGGAAGAACGCGACTACGTCTACCAATTCGGTACTCCCAATGGTCGATTCGGCGCCGGATTCCTGGCCCGGTTTCGGCCCGATGACATCCTCTCGCTCGACCGCTATCAGTACTGGGCCGGGACCACGCGCGGTTGGGTCGATGACATCACCGCGATTCCCGACGATGGTTCGGCCATTGTCGTCCCCGCACCGGTCACCGAGCTGTCGGTGGCCTGGAGTCCCTACCTTGGCAAGTATCTGATGCTGGACGGCGACAACGGCATACGGATGCGGACCGCCGATCATCCGGAAGGACCGTGGAGTGCGCCGAAGACCTTGGTCCGCCCCGGTGCGGTGGTTCTCTACGGTCCGATGATGCTCGCCAATTCGCCCGCACTGAACGGGAACTCGAAAGATCTGTACTTCAACGCGTCGCGATGGAGCGACTACAACGTGATGTTGCTGCGCGCCGACCTGTCCAAGGTCCGCTGATCGGCGGCCGTCGACTACGTCACGAGCACGATGTGATGGCGTGCCGGCCCTGGGCGCGCGACAGTGCCGAGCTCTCCCCGTTGACCGCTGCCGAGCAGGCGGCGAAGCTGCCCTGGGTCTGCACCGTGGCGATCGCTGACTGGTAGGTCGAGCGGCTGCGGAAGCTGAGGGTCCCGGTGTACCACCCGGTGGCCGGGTCGATGTCGGGTAGCCGGGTGTTGGGCAACTGTCGGATTCGGTTGTCGGCGTCGTAATACGTGATGCCGACAAATCCGCTGTCGGCGAAGAATCGATAGCTGATCAGGTCGCCGGTCGTCGGTGCGGCCGGACTCGCGGCTGCCGTTCCCGACCCGATGGTGGTGGCCGTCACGGCACTCACGACCACCCCGACGGCGGCGAGCAAGATCTTCACGCGCACAGGATAGCGTTTGTTCCCCGGGTCGACCAATCCATCAAATACGTTGCCGTGCAGTCAATCTTGATGATTCTGTACCGGGGTGAGGCGCCGTGGTCACGGGCGGCGGCGGCGGATACCCGTGGGTGGATAAACGCGTTGTGCCAGTGCGAGTTTCGCGGCGATGGCGTTGTCGCGGTCGGGGGCGGTAAAGCCCCTCGCGGTCGGTCGATCCGGCACGACGAAGCCGTCATCGACGATCGTCCAGTGTGAGCCGGCATCGACGAGCGACTGGTGCTTGGTGGAGTAGTAGACGGGCATCGGCACGATCGCGACACCGGGGTCGCCGACCGCGGCGGCCATCAGATGCGGATGGAACCGTGTGCTGATCCACGTGCTGCCCGATCCGGCGGGCAGACCGTGGCGCCAGACATCCCGAAACGGGATTCGACGCGCGCCGTCGAGCCGGTCGCCGAGTCGATGTGCGACGGCGTTGTCATGTCCGGGGATACCTTCGATGACCGTGATCCGCGTGGCGGGCACCCGCCAGGAATCCAGGGTCCGACGAACCAACCCGGCCAGAGCATCGACGCCACTGCCGTCCGGTCCGTGGAACTTGTCGGTGAGGTCGGACTGCAAGCACAGGATGACGCCGTCGGCGCGCAGCCCGGACCGGTTGAAGAGATTGCGCGGCGGGCGATGCAGTGCGAGCCAGGCGTCGTCGCCGGAATGGACGGCAGATGCGATATCGCCCAGGGCATCTGCCGAGGCGGAGTCCCGCACATCGAAGACGCTGAAGTCGCCGGCCGCCGACCGCAGCACCGACCAGGCGGGTTCCTCGAGGTGTGGGATCAGACCCTGTCCGGTGGCAACGGCGCGGGCGCCGGTCTTGCCCGAGACGGCCGCCACGGCCGCCACCAGCGCAACGTGATGAGGCCACACGGTGTTGAGGTATCCGCCGCCGAGCAGATGGATGGTCGATGCCCGGTTGAGGATGTCGATACCTTCGCTGAGCCGCGGGGCCAGGCCCGGATCGGTGGCGGCCCGGGCCACCCATCGCCACGGTTGTCGGGGGTCCGGCTGTTCGTCGGCCGCCGGTACCGGTGCGTTACCCGCATGCTCGGTCAGCTGCCAGAGCGTGTTCACGAAAACCGTGCGCGGATGCACATTGCGTAGGAGTAGCGAAGCCTGCCCGGGGGAGTGGCAGTCGAGCACCACGGTGGCGCGCGGCCGATGCCTGGCCAGATGGCGCAGCCACGTGCGAGCGATCAGTTCGTCGCCGTAGTTGGGGTATCCCGACGGGGCGACGAGGTAGATGACCTCATCGAGGCCAAGGGACTTCCCGATCGGCGACCCGACGGCGACCCGGCGCGCATAACGGGCCGCGCGCGCGGCCTCGGAGGGCAAATGCATGCGCTGAGATTACGGCCTGTGAGCTGCAGCGGGATCCATTGGGTTCCCGGTGGGTCGTACCGCGTGCACGTGCCGGCGGCCGGCGAGCGCCGACGACTATCGCCGCGTGGCGATCAGCAGGTCGCGCAAGCGATCGAGGTCAGCCTGTACCGCCGTGCAATCCCGCTCGAATTCGTCGGCGGTGAGATCACGTTGGCGCACGGTGAACAGCACCTCACTGCCGTCCGGATGTGCCAGTACGCGAAGTGGATTGTCGACGACCGTCCCGTCGGGCAACTGCACCTGATGGTCGAGGATGCCGAAGGCGTTGCGCGGGGCGAAACTCACCGTGACCTCACCCATCGGCGAATCCGCGATCAGCACGTCGCCGTCACGGCGCACGTCGGCGGCCAGGCCCGCGGCCCAGCGCGGCAGGTTGTCGGGGTCGGCGGCGTAGTCGTAGACGATGGTCGGGGAGATGCCGTCGACGATGACCGAGATGTGACGGCTGGGCGCTGCAGACATGGCTCCAAGCCTAGCCGCGGACGGGTCGGGCAACGCTCACTCCGTGCCCCGCGGCAGCGCCGACGGGCCGATGGACTCGGCGCCGAGCGCGGCAACCCGCCTGCGCAGTTCCCGGTCGGCGGTCACCACGATCCGACGGCGGCCGGGTTCGGCAGCCACCGCCGCGACGATCGCGTCGTCGCCGGAGCCGGGTGCGTCGAGTACGGCGACATCGGCGGTACCCGCGACGCCTCGGGCTCGTCCCTCGACGACGAGGAGCAGGCTCACCGGCCCGGATACCGCGTCGAGACCGGTGATGGCCACCGCGGCGAGTCGATCGCGTAGGCGCTCGGTGGCGCCGCGGCGGTCGCGCCACCACCCGTCGGGCACCGAGCCGACCACGTTGGCGGCGTCCACGATCAGCAGTGGACGGCCCGATCCCGCGGTGGTCAGGTCGGCAGGGTCGACGTCGGGGCACATAGGTCCATCATGCCTATCGCATACAGACAGACGAGCAGGCCCGGTAGCGTCATGCCGGGCCTGCTCGTCTTCCACTGCGCCGCGAGCGGGGGAATCGCGGGCAGGCGTTGCCTGAGGCGCTACGCCTCAGGCTGGTTCTGGTGCGGTGCCCGCAACTCGAAACCGTGCCGGAAACGGTTGTCCGGGTCCAGGTTCTGCTTGACGGCAGCCAGACGGCGGGCCGCCGACGGGCTGAACGCCTGGCCGCTGCGGCCCGCGCGGTCGTCGCCTTCGGTGAAGTTCAGGTACGTGTTGCCGGTGGTGTAGGGGGCCAGACGCGCGCGGGCGACCTGCAGTGCCGACTCGACCGCCAGACCTGCGTGCGGGTCGCCGACCATGGCGACGAATTCGAGCAGGAACCGGTCGCCACGAGCCCGGCCGTTGGCCGCCTCCGCACCGGCGGCCGCGATCGCGCCGCCGGCATGACGGATCTCGCCGAACATGAGTAGCGGCGGTGCGCCGGGGGCCGGGTAGACCGACTCGGTCAGGATCTCGACGACCTCATCGGGCAGGTCGTCGAAGGATTCGGTGGTCACCATCGCCGGGACCGGATCGGTCGGGTCCATGCTGACGGCGTCGACCGCGGCGAAGGGCATCTCGCCCCACATGTCGATGGCGGGCTGTTTCCACCGCCGCCATTCGTCGATGACCGCGGCACCGGCGGCCGGATCACCGCACCAGCAGCCGCGGACGAGGACGAAGCTGCGACCGCGCATCGGCTCGGGCACCTCGTCGAACGGCGGGAAGTTCATCAGGGTGATCGACGACGTGAGTTCGTCGGACTGTCGGGGTGCCCATTCCCGGAACTTGCGCAGTACTTCCGGGGCATCCTCCGCGGGATAGAACAGATTGCCCGCGTACACGGTCGAGACCTCGAACAGGTCGATCTCCATCTCGGTCACGACGCCCAGGCTGCCGGTGCCACCGCCGCGCAGCGCCCAGAAGATCTCCGGATGTGAGGTCGCGCTGACGTGGATGGGATCGCCTGCGGCCGTCACCAGTTCGAAGGAGCGCACCGCATCGGCGGACAGACCGAACCGGCGGCCGAGCCAGCCGAAGCCGCCGCCGAGGGTGTAGCCCACCGCGCCGACCCCGGTCGTGGACCCGAGTAGCGGCGCGAGGCCGTGCTCGGCGGCCGCGGCCAACACCGGCCCCCAGGTGGTACCGGCCCCGATTCGGGCGGTGCGCTGCTGCGCGTTCACCGCGACGCCGTCCAGGCGGGAGGTGTTGATCAGCAGTGCGCCGTCGGAGTTCGTGCCCGGACCGTGCCCGGTGGCCATGATCGCCACACGCAGATCTTCGGCGATCGCGAAGCGAACGGCCTCGACGACGTCGAATGCGTTGGCGGGCATCGTGATCACCGCGGGGCGGGAGGCGCCGAGGAGAGAGAATCCGATCCGGGCGGCGTCGTAGCCGGCATCGTCGGGCCCGAAGACCTCGCCGGCGATGGTGTCACGCAGGGTGGCCAGGACCGAGGCGCGAGGGCGAACGGTCAGGTCGGAGTGAGCGGGTGCGGTGGTGTCCAGCGACATCGAGGTGTTCCTTCACGGATGCAGGGGTTTCGGGTCTGCCGATGCGATCACCGGCTTGTGGGAACAACCCTGCCGTCCAGGTCTTGGAGCGCACTTGCGGTGCACTTGGTGCCGATCTCGCAGTCGGCGGCGCACGCCCGGACTCAGCGTGCGCCGAGGGTGATGCCCCAGGTCGTAGCCGTGCGTGTCACGCGGTCCACCAGCGCCGGAGCCTCCTGGTCGGCGGCGATGCGGCAGGCCCGGGTGAGCAGCTCGCCGACGATCGTGGACGACTGACCGTCCGCGCGGGACCACATGGCCTCGACGATGAGTCGATGTGCGGTGGGGTACTGCTCACCGGTGCGGTCGGCGAAGCTCTGCGCCTCGAGCAGTCGGGTGTGGGCATCGCCGACCCGGCCCGCCGCGAGCAGAGCTTCGGCATGCAGCGCCAGCCAGAACCCGATGCCAGTCCGCTGCGGACGGTCGGTGACCGTCAGCCGGTCGATGTTGTCGAGTGCCTCGTCGTGGTCGCCCGCCATCGCGCGCGACCACCAGTACATCCGTTCGCCGCCCTGCCGCAGATAGTCGAGCGGCCCCTGGGCGTCGACCGTCAGCAAGCGCCCGCCCGCCGACCTGGCCCAGCCGATGTCGCCGACCATCGAGGCCGCACTCGCCGCGAAGATGGCCACGCCCAGAGTGGCCAGCCGGTCGCCGGGGTCGGGTTCGATCGCATCGAACAGCGCGCGGCCGGTGGCGGTGTCGCGGCACAGCGTCGTCGTCCAGGCTCGGAATCCGCGGGCCAAGACCATCTGATCGGGTCTGATTCCGGGGACGTCGTCGAGTGGGGCGTACTGATCGAGGATGCGCAGTGCGCTGCCGAGGTGGCCCTGACCGAACTCGGCGATCGCCGCGACATGCATTCCCAGGTGGGTCACCACTGCATCGTCTGATCCTTCGGCATGCGTCCGGAACCGTGCCGCAAGGCGACTTCCGACGCGAACGTCGGCGATCTGCAGGTGCGCAGCCGCGCGCGCGTAGTCCAGGGCGGCCAGCAATCGGGCGTCGCCGAAGGCCGAGGCCAGTTCGCGGGCCCGCGACTGCAGGGCTGCGTCGGCGGCGAAATAGCCGTCTCGGGCGACCCGGGCGGCGAGGTCGGTGGTGATCGCGGCGAGCTCGAGTCGATCGTCCCCGAGTTGACGGGCCAGCGTCGCGGCGTCGGTGAGGTGGCGTCGGGCGGCCTCGAAATCGTAGGCACTCAAGGCGATCTGCCCGGCGTCGACCAAGGCCTGCGCCGTGCGGGCGCGATCGGCCAGCGGTCCCGCCGACCACAGATGCCGGGCGACGCGCACCGTGCGGTGGGGCGTCGCCTCGCGGTCGAGGGCATCGGCGACCGCCAGATGTATCCGCCGCTGGGCGATTGCGCCGATTCCGGCTACCACCGCCTCCCGGATCAAGTCGTGGCTGAAGGAAAAGGCGAACGGATCGTCGCCCGCGTCGACGATGCCCGCGGTGGTCGCCGGGTCCAGATCATCGAGGGTGTCATCGACCGGTGCGCCCATGGTCGCGGCCAACAGGACCAGATCCACCGAACTGCCGATGATCGCGGCGACATCGAGGATGTCGCGGGTCCGGCGGGGGAGTTCACGCAGACGTTGCTGCACCACGTCGCGGACACCGGCGGGGACCGCGTCATCGGCGATCGAGCCGTGCGCGGCAAGGATGCGGGTGAGTTCGCGGATGAAGAAGGCATTGCCGCCGGTGCGGCGCAGAATGGAGTCGACGGTACCGGCACCCGGCCACTCCCGGGTCTCGCGGCGGATGAGTTCGGAGATGTCGTCGGCGACCAGCGGGCCGACCTCGAAACGATGGTGGCCGGGCAGCCGCGCGATGGTGGCCGACAACTCGTCGACGGCTGCGCGGCGTTCGGCTCCCGAACTGCGCAGCGACGCGTAGAACGTGACACCGCGGGTTCCGCGGGAAGCCATGTGCGCGAACAATTCCAGCGATGCGCTGTCGGCCCACTGCACATCGTCGAGGACGATGATCAGCTGCGTGTGTCGGGTGACACCGTCGAGGAGATCGGCGGCCTGGTCGTAGAAGCCGAAGCGCGCCGCGGCGTCGGGCATGGTGCGCGGCGGTGGGATGACCGTCACCCCGGCAGTCACCATGCGGCCGAGATCGGTATCGAGTAGGCGTGCGCGGTCGTCGGGATCGAGTTGGGGAAGTACCGAACCGAGGATCTGCACCCACGGCCACATCGACGGAACAGCGGCATCATCGATGCAGCGGCCCCACAGCACGGTCACGTCGGCGGCGTTGCGAGCCCGCCGCGCCGCTTCTTCCAATAGCGCGGTCTTGCCTGCGCCCGGCTCGCCTTCGACGATCACCACGCCACCTGGACCCGACATCGACGCCACCACGGCCCGATGCAGCACGGCGAGTTCGTCGACCCGCCCGACCAGTCGCGACGGATCGTCGTCGGCCGGGGAGCCAGGGTTGGTGCCGGCGGGGGCGGTGTCCGGGCCGGCGGCCCCCGGCGTCGCGGACGGTGTGGGCACCAGCGTCGGCGACGGCGGCGCCGGTGCTTCCAGGTGGTCTGCCTGATCGAGGATGTCGCTCTCCAACCGTCGCAGCCGCGGACCTGGATCGACCCCGATCTCCTCGGCGAGGATGCGCCGGGCATCGGCGATCGCGGCCAGCGCCTCGGATTGGCGGCCGAGACGATAGTGCGAGGTCGCGAGCAACGTCCACAGGTTCTCGTCCAGCGGTGTCGCCTCGATGGCACGTTCGAGTTCGCCGACGAGGAGTCGATGATCGCCGATCGCCAGCCGCGCCTCGTAGGACAGTTCGCGGGCCACCCCGAGCATCCGCTCGAGATGGAGAGCCGCCTCGTCGCGGAAGGGAAGTCCCTCGAATTCGGGCAGTAGCGGGCGGTAGACGGCCAGCACCTCCCGCAGGACGGTCGCGGCGGCGGACGCTTCGTGGCGGGCCAGCATCTCCTTCGCCTCGGTGACATTCGCGACCAGGCGCCGCAGATCGACCTGCTCGTCGTCGGTGGGGAGGCTGTAGCCTGCCCCGTGGGTGAGCAGCACGGTCGACGGTGCGCGTGGTCGGCGGTCGGGCTCCAAGGCCTTCCGCAGCCCGGAGATATAGGCCTGCAACGACACCTCGGCGCGGTCGGGTGGGTCATCACCCCAGATGCCGGTGATCAGCCGGTCGACACTGACGGGCGCGCCGTCGGCCAGGATGAGCTGGGCCAGCGTCACCCGCTGTTTGCGGGTACCCAGATCGACCCGGTTCCCGGCATCACCGGCACCGGGCGGTGTGGCGGATTCGGTTGGCAGTTGAGCACCGAGACCGCCCAATACGGAAAAGTACGGTCTGGTCATCAGCGCTGAGTGTAATCCCCGGTGGCCGCCGAGACCCGACGAAACAGGTGCTCGCAGACCGATTCCGATCGTTCGGCCGACGCCGGGTCGCAGACCCCGCCGCGTAGGTTGGGTGCCATGGGGTTCACTCGGGCGCAACTGCAGGCCTACGCGGGCACCACGGTCGACGATCTCGTGGACGACCGCTGCCGACTGCTGTTCGTCGGAATCAATCCCGGACTCTGGACGGCCGCCACCGGCGCCCACTTTGCCCGGCCGGGCAACCGGTTCTACCCGGCACTCGCGGCCGCAGGCATCGTCGACAAGGTGATCGATGCGTCGTCCGGTCTCACCGACGCCGACCGTGATCTCCTGCTCGATCGGGGAATCGGCATGACCAATGTGGTGGCCCGCGCGAGCGCCACCGCTGCCGAACTCTCCGCCGACGAATTGCGCAGCGGCGGAAAGCAGTTGCGTGAGCGTATCCGGCAGATCTCCCCGGCGGTGGTTGCCGTCGCCGGAATCACCGCCTACCGCATCGCCTTCGGTGACCGGGCTGCGAAACCTGGACGGCAAAAAGGTGATTGGGATGGAGCGCAGGTCTGGGTCGTGCCGAACCCGAGTGGACTCAACGCACACGAGACGGTCGCAACGCTCGGGGCGTCCTACCGTGAGGTCGCGCAGGCGGCCGGGCTGAACATCGCCTGACCGCCTCGGCACGCGATCAGATGTCGGTGGAACGCAGGATCCGGCACCGCGCGGCCAGCAGGGTCACCTCCCCACGCCCGGCGACGAACCGTTCGACGGTATCGAGCACATCGGTTACATGGCTACGGTCGGCGGCCACCACACTTGCTCCGATCACCGTGCGCCGATGGCTGTCGAGATGATCGACCTCGCCGACGGACACCGCGAACCTCTTGCGCACATCGGCGACGATGGGCCGCACCACCGAGCGCTTCTCCTTGAGCGAGTGGACGTCCCCGAGTAGGAGGTCGAATTCGCCGAACCCGATCCACATCGGTTCAGTGGTCGCTGCCCCGAAGGGATGCGACGTGGTCGGGGACGTACTTCGACAGCGAGCGCGGCGGCCGACGGTAGTTGCCCGAATGGATCGGCTGCTTCGGCAGCTTCACCGGCGGGTGCGGGGTCTCCTCGTAGGGAATCGTCGACAGCAGATGCGACATCATGTTCAGGCGTGCATGTTTCTTGACATCGGATTCGACGACATACCAGGGACTCATCGCGGTATCGGTGTGCACCATCATCTCGTCCTTGGCGCGCGAGTAGTCCTCCCAGCGATGAATCGATTCGAGATCCATCGGGCTGAGCTTCCACTGACGCACCGGGTCGTTCATGCGGGCACGGAACCGGCGCAGTTGCTCGTCGTCGGACACCGAGAACCAGTATTTGCGCAGCAGGATGCCGTCGTCGATGAGCATCTGCTCGAAGATCGGGGTCTGCCGCAGGAACCGGGTGTGTTCCTCAGGAGTGCAGAAACCCATCACCTTCTCCACCCCGGCACGGTTGTACCAGGAACGGTCGAACAGGACGAGCTCACCCGGCGCGGGGAGGTGGTTGACGTACCGCTGGTAATACCATTGCCCGCGTTCACGTTCGGTCGGTGCGGGCAGGGCGGCAATCCGGGCGACCCGGGGGCTGAGGTATTCGGTGATGCGCTTGATGGTGCCGCCCTTGCCCGCGGCGTCGCGACCTTCGAAGACCACCACCACCCGCGTTCCGGAAACGCGCACCCATTCCTGTAGTTTGACCAACTCGGTTTGCAGCCGGAACAGCTCGGCCTCGTACACCTTGTTGGGAATCTTGTCCTGTTTCTTCGGCTTTCCCTGCTTGGACATGATCACAGCTTACGGGTGCGGTGATCGGCGTCCGAGCCGAATGTGGGTGTGTCGAATCGGCGTATGGCGGACGTGGACGTTCAGCGGCCACTCGGCGTGGAGACGGCGTCGAGTTCGGTCTGCAACTCGGCCACCGACGCGTCGATCCGTGCGCGCGAGAACTCGTTGATGTCGAGTCCCTCGACGATCTCCCAGCGTCCACCCACCGAACGGACCGGGAACGAACACACCAGACCTTCGGGAACGCCGTACGCACCCGTGGACGGCAGGGCCGCCGAAGTCCAGTCACCGTCGGGCGTCCCCAGTACCCAGTCGTGCACGTGGTCGATGGTGCCGTTGGCCGCCGATGCCGCCGACGACGCCCCGCGGGCCTCGATGATCGCGGTGCCGCGGGTGGCCACGGTCGGGATGAAATCGTTGACCAGCCAGTCTCGGTCGGCCGCGACCTCCGCGCCGCTGCGATCGCCCACCCGGGCGTGGAAGATGTCGGGATACTGCGTCGCGGAATGGTTGCCCCACACCGCCACCCGGCTGATCTGCGCCACTGGTGTGTCGGTGTGCCGCGCGAGTTGGGCTATGGCCCGATTGTGGTCGAGGCGGGTCAGCGCGGTGAACCTCTCCGCAGGTACATCCGGTGCGTGAGCGGCGGCGACCGCGGCGTTGGTGTTCGCCGGGTTGCCGACCACGATGACCCGGATATCTTCGGCGGCAACGGTGTTGATGACCGCACCCTGTTTGGCGAAGATGTCCGAGTTCGCCGCCAGCAGATCGGCGCGCTCCATTCCCTTGGAGCGTGGTTTGGCGCCGATCAGCAGCCCGAAGTTGGCGCCGTCGAAGGCCTGATGGGGGTCGTCGAAGATGTCGATCGAGGACAGCAGTGGAAAGGCGCCGTCGTCGAGTTCCATCGCCGTGCCCTCGGCCGCGCCGACTGCCTGCGGGAGTTCGAGCATCCGCAGCGCCACGGGCTGATCGTGCCCCAGCATGGCGCCTGCGGCCACTCGGAACAGCGTCGCATAACCGATGCTGCCCGCGGCCCCGGTGACGGTGACGACGGCAGGTTTGCGGGCGCTCACATCGCGCTCCGGGCCAGCAGAACCTGGTTCGTCGGACCCGACAGCACGAGGGCGTGACCGACCGCATACCAATTCAACGGGGCGCGGGTGAAGGTTGCCACCCAGTCGTCGGCGCCTGCCCGTGCTCCGGGGCACGCCATCCGGGTGGAGGCGAGCATGGAGATCCGCAGTGTCGACCCTGAATACTCGACGACTCCGAGATGCCGGTTGCATCCCGCACTCAGGGAGATGTGCCCGACGTCGGGAAAGCTGACGACCAGCGGCCCGCCGCCCGGGATGGGGGAGCCGGTGACCGCCGTCGAGCTGTAGGTCTTGCCGAGGAGCGCGGTCGGGGCGGCGTCCGCGCCACCGCTACCACCGACGGCGAGGGCCAGGCTCACCACGAGTGCCCCCAGTAGCGCGAGAACACGCGCGGCGCGCCGTAAGCTGATGCGACGTTGCTGAACGGGAGACGGATCGACGTCGAGGTTCACAATTGCTAACGGTAGCCGACCGGCGCGGCCTGGGAGATGGTGACGGTGATGGATATTGCGACGAACGTGGCCGGTGACCTGTGCTGCCGGTGACCTGCCGCACCGAGTACGTCACGCCGCGGCACATCCGGTCGGCGCAGGCTGCGCTGATCATGATGTTGGTCGCGATCGTGGCGCTGGTGCTCCTCAACGCGCTGGGTATGCCGGGTGCGGTGATCGCGGCGGTGGTGGCCGGGCTGGTCTCCCTGACCGCCGCGATCGCGGCTTACGGCCGGCTGGGCGAACGCGGGGCGATACTGCTGACCGTCGACGAGGACACCTGCTACCTCGGTGACGAGAACCGGCAGCTGGTCAGTTTCCCGTTGGCATCGCTGGCCGCGGTCTCGCTGGAGGGCCCGGCCGAGGCCACCACCGCGTCCTCAGGTGGCCGCAGACTGCGTGTCGCGGGCACCAAATATCTCGTCGTCACCGTCGACCCGCATCGCGCCGATCCGCTCGCCTCCGGAGTCGAGGAGACCTGGGAGATCGCGGTCGTCCACACCGATCCGGCGGCTGCCGAGGTCATCAGCAGACTGCATGCGCATGCCCCCGCCAAAGTGTCGGAGCGGGCGGCGAAGGTCGCGGCGACACCCCGTGCCGCTGCTGACGTCCCCGATCGGGGCGCGGGCGGGCCGCGGGTCGCCGACGCCGGTTCCGAGGACGCCGCGCGCCGGCTCTGGGAAGAGGCGACGCGAAGGCACGACGCGGTCCTGGGTGACTACGCGGCCTACGAGCTCGACCCGGCCCTGATGCTGCGGTACCCGGCGGTCACCGATGTCAGTGTCGAGGAGACCCAGAACTTTCATCTCGCGCTCGACGAGGCGACCGCCCTACGCACCGACGACTACCCGGGTGATCGGGGGCGCGCCGACGCCTACCAGCAGTCGGTGGCTCGGCTGCGCCGTGCGTGGACGGTCTGTGAGACGCGGGGACGCAAGGTCGGGGTCGGATATCTCGATCCGGCCGATCAGCAGGATCTCGACACCGCGCTCAAGCTCTACCGTCATGCCGCGGGCTCCGACGTCCCGTCCGAGCAGGCCACCTATTTCGGCCGGGTACGCGACATCGTGACCCGGCTCGCCGACCGTGGCGCCCTGAATCCGCCGTCGGCGACACTCGCCGAACTGGAGTCCGTCACCCGAAAGGCGCTAGAGGCGTAGCCGATTCCGTGCGACCGGGTCAGTACGTGCCTGCCTTCAGGAATTCGCCGGTGAGGCTGTAGGTCCCCTCCGATGCGTCGTCGGGTCCGACGCCGACCGTGATCACGGTCGGCGGGTCGCGGTAGTACTCGGATTCGACCGCGATCTCCACTCCGTTGCGGTCGAAGTCGGAGACCGCACCGCGTGTCATGGCCTGATTGCGGACCGATTCGAGTGTCGCGAGCGAGATGTCGTCGAAGGCGACGCCTTCGCCGGTGCTGCCCGAGGTGGTGCGCACTTCGGGGAACTTGCCGGGGACGATGGTGATCGTCGCCGACTGGCGTGGGGTCACATGGTCGATGACGATGCCGCCGCTGTTCTGGACGTTGCTGGCTTCGAGTGGGAAGGGGGTCCCGTCGGCGGTGCCCCGGATGCGGAGTTCGCGGATCGCGGGGGCGGACAGTGACAATTGCGCCGAGGTCAGCGCGGATCTGGCGAGATCCATGGACCGCTTGAGATCGCCCGGGTCGAAATATCCGGCGACCGATCCGTCGAGGGTGGCCTCGATGTCGACCGAGGACATCCGGCGGTCGTTGGGCGGGTCGAAGGTGCCGGTGAGCAGAACCGGCTGACCGGGGTCGGTCCGCTTGGCGGTCAGCCGTTCGAAGGTGAGGTCGCCGGTGAACGGGGTTGCGTCGGCTTTCATCCGCGCAACGATGGCGCCCATATCGGTGCTTGCCAGGTCGCCTGCGGAGAAGACACTCGACTTGCGCAGCGTGTTGGGGACCGGGCTGGTGTACGACCGTCCCGATACGTAGACGTTGGTGGCCCGACCGGTCCGCGGGTCGAAGACGGTGGCGATATCCGAACCGCTCTCACCGGATAGTTGCACGCTGAGCAGATTGTCGCGCGCCTGCGGTCCGAGGTGTTCGTCGACCGCACCGAGCAGCGTGTTCAGCGACTTCGTCAGGTCGGAGCCCGCGGTGTCGGAATCGTCGGTTCCGCTGTCGATCGCGTCGGCGAGCGACGATATCGAACGTGGCGCCGACACATGCCAGCCGCCGCCGACGGCGAAGAGTACTGCGCACAGGGTCACCACCATGATCGCCGGGTAGATGACCGCCCAGCGGCCGGGCTCGTCGTCGAATTCGGGTGCGCGCCGACCGTCGGGGCGGGGCGGTAGGTCGGTGGGTGCCAGCGTCGAATGTGGTTGCCCGACCAGCGACGTGAAGCTGCCGCGTGTCATCGCGGTGATCCAGCGTGCCTGATATTCGGTGTCATCGGGCGGGTCGATGGTGGCCGTGACCATCGTCGGCTGTACCTCGCCGGTCCCGAGGCTGCTGCGGGTCAGTGCCTCGACCCTGATCGGCACCGCCGCCGACGACGAGCCGCGACGGTGGGCGGGCAACTCGGAGACGCGCGTCGGCCGAGGGGCGAGCATGGTGAACGCGCCGATGATGCCGAGCGGGCCGACGATCAGCGCCACCCACCATGAATTGAACGCACCCAACCCGATGGTGGCCGCCAGCACGATGCCGGCGAGCACCGATCGAAGAATGCGCAACGGTTTCCGGTTCATCGGCGACCCTCTCTCGGCGTACCGGGCCCGGAAGGATCGCCGGTGCCGGCCAGTGTCGAAATTCTAATGTCGACGACGAGTCATCACCAGACGCCGCGTACCGTTGACGATGATCTCCTGCCGGTGCCTCGCGCCGCGCGGTGATCCCAGAGTGCTGCGAACGATCAGGGAGAAGTATTCGGTGGGAAAGCTGACCAACAGCATGTGGCGACTGCTCGGCTCGCAGTCGACGCGCAACCAGTCCAAATCGCTGGGTGTGATCGCCGATGCCGACGCACATACCGACTGGGCAGCCGACCTCGACGACGACGACTTCCTGCGCGAGGTGGAGAAGCTCGACCTCGAGAACTCCACCGCCGACCGGGCGAAGTTCCTGGCACTCGTCCGGGAAGCAGCCGACCGCTCGATCGGGCTGCGTCCGTTCGAGGTTCAGCTCCAGGGGGCACTGCGCCTACTCGAAGGCGACATCGTCGAGATGGCCACCGGTGAGGGTAAGACGCTGGCCGGGGCGCTCGCCGCCATCGGCTTCGTGCTGCAGGGGCATCAGGTCCACGTCATCTCGGTGAACGACTACCTCGCCACCCGCGACGCCGAGTGGATGAAACCGCTGTTCGAGATCTTCGGCATCAAGGTGCGCGCCATCTCGGAGAACTCCACCCGCGCCGAGCGCAAGGAGGCCTACGCCGGCGATGTCACGTACGCCTCGGTCAACGAGATCGGTTTCGACGTGCTGCGCGATCAGCTCGCGCAGACCGAGGACGAGTTGGTCTCCCCGAAGCCCGACGTCGCGATCATCGACGAGGCCGACTCGGTGCTCGTCGACGAGGCGCTCGTCCCGCTGGTGCTCGCCGGATCGACCGAGGCCGAGGTGCCCGACGCGGCGATTCACGAGGTCGTGGCCAAGCTGAAGAGCAAGCACTACGAGATCGACACCGACGGACGAAATGTCACGCTCACCGACGAGGGTGCGGAGTTCGTCGAGGTCGAGCTCGGCGACATCAACCTGTACGACGAGGAACATGTCGGCACCACACTGGTGCACATCAACATCGCGCTACACGCCTACTACCTGCTCGAACGCGATGTGCACTACATCGTGCGCGACGGTGGCGTGCACTTGATCAACGCATCGCGGGGTCGCGTGGCCCAGCTCCAGCGCTGGCCGGACGGTGTCCAGGCCGCCGTCGAGCTGAAGGAGGGGCTGACCCAGACCGACGGCGGCGAGGTCATCGACACCATGACGGTGCAGGCCCTGATCGGCCGCTACCCGACGGTGTGTGGCATGACCGGTACCGCCCTCGCCGCCGGTGAACAGTTCCGCCAGTTCTACGACCTGCGCATCTCGCAGATCCCGCCGAACACCGCGAACATCCGCGACGACCTGCCCGACCGTGTCTTCGACACCAAGGCCAACAAGGTCGAGGCGATCGTGGAGTACGTCAAGGAAGTCCACGAGACCGGTCAGCCGATCCTGATCGGCACCCACGACGTCGCGGAATCCGAGGAGTTGGCCTACTTCCTGGAGAAGGCCGGGGTCACCTCCGTCGTGCTCAACGCCAAGAACGACGCCTCCGAGGCCGAGATCATCGCGGAGGCGGGCAAGAAGGACGCCGTGACGGTGTCCACCCAGATGGCCGGGCGCGGCACCGACATCCGGCTCGGTGGTTCCAAGGACGACGAGCAGGCGCGCGAGGAGATCGTCGAGTTGGGCGGGCTGTGCGTGATCGGTACCGGTCGCCACGACACCGAGCGACTGGATCTGCAGCTGCGTGGGCGCGCCGGGCGCCAGGGTGATCCGGGTGTATCGGTCTTCTTCTCCAGCCTCGAAGACCCGGTCGTCACCAAGAATCTCGCCTTCAAACGTGATCCGGTGTCGCCCAACGAGGACGGTTCGATGGGCAGCAAGGGCATCGACCTGATCGAACAGGCGCAGCGCGTCGCCGAAGGTGTGATGCTCGAGCTCCACGCGAATACCTGGCGCTACAACAAGCTGGTCAACCAGCAGCGCGACATCGTCGTGGCCCGCCGCATGGAGGTGCTGACCACCGAGACCGCGCTCGACGAACTGGCCGAGCTGGAACCCGAACGCTATGCGGAGCTCAGCGGCGAGGCGGTCCCCGAGCGCGATGACAAGGGTGGTGGCGACAGGGACGGTGGCGAGAAGGACGGTGGCGAGAAGGCCGCCAAGAAGGGGCGAGGCCGAAAGGCCAAGAAGTCGGTCAGCGAGACCACATCCGTAGCCGAGGACACCACCGAAGCCGACGAGACGACAGCTGGGGACACGACAACCGGGGACACGACAACCGGGGAGGACGGCGCCGAGGGTGCCGACGCGCCGCGGGAGCCGATCGACCGCGAGGTGCTGGTCCAGGCTGCTCGCGAGATCATGCTGTACCACCTCGACCGGGCCTGGGCCGATCACCTGGCCTTCGCTTCCGATGCACGTGCCAGCATCCATCTGCGCTCACTGGGCAAGGAAAGTCCGCTCGACGAATTCCACCGGATGATCCTGGCCGAGTTCGCCGACCTGCCCACCGATGCGGTCGACGCGGCGCGCACGACCTTCCGCGACGTCGAGATCACCGCCGACGGTGTGGATCTGGGCACCGCCGATCTGCATCGGTCGACGACGACCTGGACCTACATGGTCCACGACAATCTGTTCGCGTCGGGCGGCGCCAAGACGCTGCAGGGCATCATCGGCATCTTCCGGTGATCGACAGCGCCGATCGCGAGGGCCGACGACGGTGACCGCCGACAAGGCATCGGAGACGTCGGCCCCTGCGCTGCCCGAGGTGGTTCGGGGCGAACGCATCGTCACCGTGCCGAACGCACTCAGTGTGCTGCGGCTGGCGCTCATCCCGGTGTTCGTGTGGCTGCTGCTGTGGGAGGAGGCCGACGGCTGGGCGTTCGCGATCCTGATGTTCTCGGGATTCTCGGATTGGCTCGACGGCAAACTGGCCCGGCTGCTCAATCAGTCGTCGCGGATCGGTGCGCTCCTCGATCCCGCCGCCGATCGTCTCTACATCGTGATCATCCCGCTGGCCTTCGGCATCCGGGAGTTCCTGCCGTGGTGGCTGATCGGAGTGATCATCGCCCGCGATGTGCTGCTGTTCGCGCAGGCGCCGCTGCTGCGCAGTCGCGGGATCCTCGCGCTGCCGGTGCTCTATATCGGGAAGGCTGCGACCTTTGCACTGATGAGTGCGTTCCCGTGGATCCTCGCCGGTCAACTCGACTCGGTGGTCGGTACCATCTGTTACCCGATCGGCTGGGCATTCATGATCTGGGGTGTCGGACTGTACCTGTGGTCCTTCGCCCTGTACTGGTATCAGACGATCCTGGTGCTGCGGCGCATGCCGCCCGTGAGACATCTCCAACCACAACCGTGACCGTGGGGTCGCCACCGACAGAAAGGCGTTTGCCGTGACCGATACAAATGTTCCCGAGGAACTGAGCTATACCGCCGAACACGAATGGGTCCAGAAGGTCGGCCCAGCCACTGTGCGGGTCGGCATCACCGATTTCGCCCAGGATGCGCTGGGGGATGTCGTCTTCGTGCAACTGCCCGAGATCGGTGCCGATGTCGAGAACGGCGAATCCTTCGCCGAGGTCGAGTCGACCAAGAGTGTCTCCGACATCTACGGACCGCTGGTCGGCACTATCGCGAAGGTCAATGAGGAACTCGACGCCTCGCCCGACCTGGTGAACTCCGACCCCTATGGTGCCGGCTGGCTGGTCGAGATCGAACTCGCCGACGAGGCCGCCCTCAACACCGCCTTGGGTGACATCCTCGACGCCGAGGGTTATCGGGCCGTCATCGAGGGTTGATCGCCGGGATCATCGACGAAAACAAAGTAGGCGGCCATCGCCAGGTAACGGATCTGGTCGAGGCCTTGATAAGGATATGATCGTCGGTGTCTGAACCGATTCCACCGCGGGCTTGGCGACTCGCCTGCGGCTGCGGTCAGGATGCCCGGTACGGTTAGGTGAAGTGGGTCGGGGCGAGGCGCGCATGGTCGCCCGTGTCCCGACACCCGATGTCCAGATCCTGCCCGCATGGGCAGAGCGTGCAGATGAGCCGGAGTATCGCGGGTGAGAATCAGCGGTCCGGCCGGGCACCGATGAAGACGAAGGAGAACTGGTGAGCGACAACGACAAGGACTTCGAGGCGCCGGTGGAGACCACCTCGGTCTTCCGCGAGGAGTTCATCAATGAACTCGACGCGAGTGCACCGGCCGTGAGTGAGCCCGCCGACACCGGGGTGGAACGCCTCTCGCCCGGAACGGCGCTGCTTGTCGTGAAGCGTGGCCCCAATGCTGGTTCGCGATTCCTGCTCGACCAGGCGACGACCTCGGCCGGTCGGCACCCCGACAGCGACATCTTCCTCGACGATGTCACCGTCAGCCGTCGGCACGCCGAGTTCCGTCTCGGCGACAACGAGTTTCAGGTCGTCGACGTGGGCTCGCTCAACGGCACCTACGTCAACCGTGAGCCGGTAGACACCGCGTCGCTGAGCAACGGCGACGAGGTGCAGATCGGTAAGTTCCGCCTGGTGTTCCTGAGCGGACCTCGCGACGAAGCCGGCGCCTGACCGTCGTGACGGCATCCTCGGCCCAACGCAGCGAGGGATCGATGTCCATCGGCACGGTCCTGGCTCAGCTGCGTGATGACTTCCCGGACGTCACGATCTCGAAGATCCGATTCCTGGAATCGGAAGGGCTGATCACGCCTGAGCGGGCACCGTCGGGCTACCGGCGGTTCAGCACCGCCGATTGCGAGCGGCTGCGCTTCGTGCTCACCGCGCAACGCGATCGGTATCTGCCGCTCAAGGTCATCAAGGAACAGCTCGAAGCCATCGACAGCGGTGACGGGGCAGGCAACGGGGGTACCCGGTTGTTGTCCACGGCCCGCGGCGCGGTCGCACCGGCGACCGACTTCGGTGCGCGTGGGGGCCGGGTGTCGCGGGAATCGCTCATCGAGCGGACCGGTGTCGATTCGGCTTTCGTGACCGAGCTTCAGCGCAACGGATTGCTGGTGCCGGGGCCGGCCGGATTCTTCGATGAGGACGCCGTCCGTCTCGTGGAGGCCGCGGCCGCCCTGACGAATTACGGACTCGAAGCCCGGCACCTGCGGGCGTTCAAGGTGTCGGCAGATCGGGAGGCGGGCCTGGTGGCCCAGATCGCCAGCCCGATCGCCAAGGGCAAGGGGACCGGCGCGCGTGATCGTGCCGAAGAACTGGTGCGCGAGATCGCCGCGCTGTCGGTGACCCTGCACACCCAGTTGGTGAAGGCCGCGGTCCGCGGCGTTCTCGACTGATCGCGTCGTCCACCGGCGCGGCCGATCGGGTGTAGCGTCGGAGGCCAGGAATCGGCGAGTGAGGAGGCGCGTTGTGAGCGAGATGCGCGTGGTGGGCATCAGGGTCGAGCCCCCGCAGAGCCAGCCCGTATTGCTGCTGCGTGAAGTCGACGGCCAGCGTTACCTGCCGATCTGGATCGGGCAGAGTGAGGCGGCATCGATTGCGCTGCGGCAGAAGGGGATCGAGCCCCCGCGGCCGTTGACCCACGACCTGATCGTGAACCTCATCAACGAGTTCGGGCACGATCTGGTGGAGGTTCGGATCGTGGATATGCAGGAAGGCACCTTTTACGCCGAGATGGTGTTCGCGGGTGATGTGCGGATTTCCGCGCGACCTTCGGATTCCATCGCCGTGGCGATGCGTGCCGACGTGCCGATCATCGCCGATGAGTCCGTTTTGGTCGAAGCCGGTCTGCTCATCCCGGATGAGGAGTCCGAGGATGAACCGGCGGCCAGCGAGGACGAGGTCGAGAAGTTCAAGGAGTTCCTCGACAACGTGTCGCCCGACGATTTCAAGGCCAGCGGCGGAGCCTGAACGTGGCGGGGGATCGGTCTGTGGCGCGGGACTCGCCAGCCAGCGGAGGTCACGGAATGGCAACCGCCGGATCACCGTTTGTCTCAATCTCGAGTTGAGGTTGAGCCTTAGGGCGCGTCGCATTGGTGGGCGGAGAAAAAGGGCATAGCGTCACACGCAACGTCGCCGACATGATCGGCGACATGACAATGATCGACAGTCCGATCCGGGTTTGGTGCGCGTATGGTAGACGTGGCGCACAACACCAGGTGTTGGGCCCGATCCGAGCGTGTGAGGGAGTCTGAAGTGGGCGATCGGCCGGTCGACAGTGACGCGACGTCAGCTGGGCAGCGTGTGAACGTCGGACAGGGCAGCCTGGAAGAAGTCGCACCGGGCCTGTTCCCCAACGACACCGTCCCCGACGAGCTTGTCGGCTACCGCGTTCCGAGTGCCTGCCAGATCGCCGGCATCACCTACCGCCAGCTCGACTACTGGGCCCGCACCTCGCTGGTGGTGCCCTCGATCCGCGGTGCGGCGGGATCGGGTAGCCAGCGCCTGTACTCCTTCAAGGACATCCTGGTCCTCAAGATCGTCAAGCGGCTGCTCGACACCGGCATCTCGCTACAGAACATCCGGGTGGCAGTCGACCATCTGCGGCAGCGTGGCGTCGAGGACCTCGCCCGCATCACCCTCTTCTCCGACGGCACGACCGTCTACGAATGCACCTCCGCGGAGGAGGTCGTCGACCTTCTGCAGGGTGGTCAGGGTGTCTTCGGTATCGCGGTCAGCGGTGCCATGCGTGAACTCACCGGCACCATCGCCGACTTTCCCGGCGAACGTGCCGACGGCGGCGTCAGCGAGACCGCGCCCGAGGATGAACTCGCCGCTCGACGCAAGAGCCGCACCCGCCGCACCGGCTAGCGGGTTGCCGCCCGATGTGACCCAGCGCATGTCCGAAGGGTGAGGTCACCGGCGGTCAGCCGGGTAGAATCCCTGGTGCGTCGCTGCAGCACGGGAGAGCGTCGTCGGGTTCCGATAATCGGACTCTCGGCGACCGCCGAAGGAGCAACACCTCTCCGTCAAACTCTCAGGCACCCCGGACCGTGTTGTTGCCGGCGTCTCTGGAAAGTGACGACCTCGTCGTCCGCCCACGGTGAAAGGCCGCCCCGGCCGAATCTCTCAGGCGCCACCGGAGACCGGATATCCGGTCGCCAGGCATGACAGAGGGAGAGGGCCGGCCGGTGACGTCGACGCACGCGCATCGGTGATTGCGAGAGGTGGCCCCCTGCCATGACCGACTTCAGCGCTGTGCGCGACACCCATACCGATCACACCGACGACTTCGTCAACCGGCATGTCGGGCCGGACGCCGCCGAGACCACCCGGATGCTCGCCGAGATCGGGGTGTCCTCCCTCGATGATCTCGCCCGCCGGGTCGTACCCGCCGTGATCGCCGACGACCCCGCGTCGAATCCGCTGGCCGTCCTCGGTGCGCCGCGCACCGAACCGCAGATCACCGCCGAACTTCGGGCCCTCGCAGCCAAGAACACCGTCGATCGCTCGATGATCGGCCTCGGCTACTACGACACCCATACCCCGGCAGTCATCCGCCGCAACGTGATCGAGGATCCGGCCTGGTATACCGCGTACACGCCCTACCAGCCGGAGATCAGCCAGGGACGCCTCGAAGCCCTGCTCAACTTCCAGACCATGGTCGCCGACCTGACCGGTATGGAGGTCGCGAACGCGTCGATGCTCGACGAGGCCACCGCCGCCGCCGAGGCGATGACGCTGATGCGGCGCGCGGGTAAATCGCGTTCGGCGCGCGTCGTCGTCGACGCCGACCTGTTCCCGCAGACCCGGGCGGTCATCGAGACCCGCGCCGAGCCGCTCGGCATCGAGGTCGTGCCGGCCTCGCTGCATCCCGGACTGCCCGACTGCGGGCTGCCCGACGGTGACTTCTTCGGTGTCATCCTCCAGGTGCCCGGCGCCTCCGGCCGGGTCGTCGACGCCGCAGGCATCATCGCCGCCGCCCACGACCGTGGTGCTCTGGTCGCGGTCGGGGCGGATCTGCTGGCGATGACCCTGATCACGCCCCCGGGCGAACAGGGCGCCGACGTCTGTTTCGGCACGACGCAGCGGTTCGGTGTGCCGATGGGATTCGGTGGCCCCCATGCGGGCTACCTCGCAGTGCACAACAAGTACGCCCGGCAGTTGCCCGGCCGGCTCGTCGGCATCTCCAAGGACGCCGACGGCAATCTCGCCTACCGTCTCGCCCTGCAGACCCGCGAACAGCACATTCGTCGCGAGAAGGCGACCAGCAACATCTGCACCGCTCAGGTGCTGCTGGCCGTCGTGGCGGCGATGTACGCGTCGTACCACGGACCCGACGGTCTGCGTGCCATCGCGCGTCGCGTCCACGCCGCCGCCGCCCAGCTCGCCGACAGTCTGTCCGCGGCCGGATTCGCAGTCGCCCACGCGGTCTTCTTCGACACCATCGAGGTGCACACCCGCGGCCAGGCCGACGCGATCGTCGCGCACGCCAAGCGTGAGGGCATCAACCTGCGTCGCGTCGATGCCGACATCGTCGGTATCGCCTGCGACGAGACGACCACCGCAGACGACCTCGACGGCGTGCTGCGCGCCTTCAGCGCCCATGGCGTCCACCCCAAGGGATTCGCCCAGGACATCGAGACCCGCAGCAGCGAATACCTCACCCATCCGGCCTTCAACCGCTATCGCACCGAAACCGCGATGTTGCGCTACCTACGCGCCCTGTCCGACAAGGACATCGCCCTCGACCGCAGCATGATCCCACTCGGTTCCTGCACTATGAAGCTCAACGCCACCACCGAGATGGAACCCATCACCTGGCCCGACTTCGCGGGTCTGCATCCGTTCGCGCCGGCCGCCGACACCGTCGGGATCCGGGAACTCATCGCCCGAGTCGAGGAGTGGCTCGTCGCGATCACCGGCTACGACCGGGTGAGTCTGCAGCCGAACGCGGGATCGCAGGGGGAGTACGCCGGACTGCTGGCCATCCGGCGCTATCACCTCTCACGCGGCGACGCCGAGCGTGACATCTGCCTGATCCCGTCGAGCGCGCACGGCACCAACGCGGCGTCGGCGGTCATGGCCGGGATGCGGGTCGTCGTCGTCGGATGCCGGGAGAACGGCGACGTCGACGTCGCCGACCTGCATGCCAAGATCGCCGATCATGCCGGTCGGGTGGCCGCCATCATGGTGACCTACCCGTCCACACACGGCGTCTTCGAACACGACATCCGCGACATCTGTGCCGCCGTGCACGACGAGGGCGGACAGGTCTATGTCGATGGTGCCAACCTGAACGCACTCGTCGGAGTGGCCCGGCCGGGCCACTTCGGCGGCGACGTCAGTCATCTGAACCTGCACAAGACCTTCTGCATCCCGCATGGGGGTGGCGGTCCCGGCGTCGGTCCGGTCGCGGTGGCGAGCCACCTGGCCTCCTTCCTGCCCGGCCACCCTCTCGACGACTCACTGATCGGCACGGCGACGATCTCGGCGGCACCCTACGGATCGGCGTCGATCCTCCCGATCACCTATGCCTACATCGCGATGATGGGCGCCGACGGTCTGCGTCGGGCGACGCTCACCGCGATCGCCGCAGCGAACTACATCGCCCGTCGGCTCGGCGAGTACTTCCCGATCCTGTACACCGGCGACAGTGGGGTCGCCGGGGATGAGCACGGCTACGTCGCCCACGAGTGCATCCTCGACCTGCGGGAGATCACTAAGACCACCGGTGTGACCGTCGATGACGTCGCGAAACGGCTGGCCGACTACGGTTTCCACGCGCCGACGATGAGCTTCCCGGTTGCCGGCACCCTGATGGTCGAACCGACCGAAAGCGAGAATCTCGACGAGATCGACGCATTCTGCGAGGCGATGATCGCGATCCGCGCCGAGATCGACCGGGTGGGTAGCGGCGAGTGGACGGTTGACGACAATCCGCTGCGCGGAGCCCCGCACACCTCTGAATGCCTGGTCGGCGATTGGGATCACGCCTACTCGCGTGAGGTCGCGGTGTACCCGCAGGGACTGCCGTCGGCCGGTGCCCGCGCCAAGGTATGGCCCGCGGTCCGGCGCATCGACGGCACCTTCGGCGACCGCAACCTGGTCTGCAGCTGTCCGCCGATCGAGGCGTTCAGCAACTGAGCGGCGCGGCGGGGGTGGCCCTTCGTGACGCTTCCCGCTATCGCTCCGGTCCCACCGGAAGCCGTCAGCCCGGGTAGACCAGCCGGTTGATGGCCACGATGGCGCCGGTCTCCGGCGTCGGCATCGGATTCGGGGTGCGCGGAAAGGTGACCGTGCTGGTCGGAGACGGGCGCGGGGCATCGCCGCGGAATCCCAATCGGGTCAGCTGCTCGAGCTGCTCGGCTTTCGCCGCGAACTCGATGAACTCGGCGACCGCATCCGAGGCGTATTCGGGGACGCGCTCGCCTTTGAGGCGGATCACCGGGAAATCGGCGATCGGCGTCGGGCCGAGCGGCAGGACCTCCGCGAGGCGGGCCGTCGTATCGCTCTTGGTCAGCTGGTAGAGCCTCTGCTCGGTGATCGGGACGACGTGGATCTCGGTGGTCGCCGGATCGGCTGAGCCGTCGGCGATCACCTGTGCCGCGCCGGCAGGCGAACCGTCGGGGGAGGCGGGCGCATTGCGGGTGAGTGCACGCACGCTCGACGCCACCCGGTTCGACGATGCGTCCTGGGTGGTCAACACGCCGGTGGTGCGAGTGATCTGTGCGGCCACGGCCTGTGCCGCCAGTGCGGTCGCATCCGATTGGGCGCCGGTCGGCATGGCCATCCGCAGCGAACCCCAACCGTCGAGGCCGACCGTGCCGAGGCTGCCGTCGCGACGCTGCAAGGTGGGCAGAGCGGACCAGTCGAGGTTGCCGCCGAAGGCCTCGGCGAGGCGCGGCGAGGTGGCGAGGACCACTGGCGAAGACACCAGCGAACGCGGCTGTCCTTCCACCAGATCGGGCTGTGCCGTGGTCAGATCGGCCGCCCACACCGACGACTGCGGGACCCAGGCGGCGGGGAAGTCGCCCATCGAGGCCTGATCCCAGGTCCCGGTCAGCGCGTCGAGGGTGATCTTGGCGTCGCCCGGGCGGACCGCGATCGCCACACAGTGGTCCCCGACGACGGGACGGGTCGCGTTGTAGGCCTTGGCGATGGTCTCTAGACCGCCCGCGATGTCGGCGTCGGCGATCACCGAGACCATCGCCTCTCCGGCGACACAGTTTCCGGCGGCATCGGTGGCGTCGTCGTCGATCTTGTCACCGAGCTTCTGCCACGCAATCACCGCGGCGATGACGAGCAGGATGCACAGCACGGCGGCCACCAGCCCACGGCTGACACCGCGACCGAGGAAACCGCCGTCCCCGCCGCTACTCCGATGATGTGCCAACCCGATGCCTTTCCTGAACCGATGTCCCACGACACGGGGTACCGGGTTCGGGCCAATATCACGTGTCCCGCGATCCCCCCATACTCCACGTCACGGGTTTCATCACAGTTCTATCACGACAGACAATACCGCCCCGATCATCGGAGATGACCGGGGCGGTATCGAGGGCTGGCGGATCAGGCGTTCGCTGCCTTGAACTCGCGACGGCGGCGATGCAGGATCGGCTCGGTGTAGCCGCTCGGCTGCTTCGCACCCTCCAGGATCAACTCCTTGGCCGCCTGGAATGCGATGTTGGTGTCGAAGTCCGGAGCCAGCGGCCGATAGTCGGGATCACCGGCGTTCTGGCGGTCGACGACCGGGGCCATCCGCTCGAGAGCTGCCACCACGTCGTCCGCGGTGACGATGTCGTGACGAATCCAGTTGGCGAGCAACTGGCTCGAAATCCGCAGCGTCGCACGGTCTTCCATCAGTGCGACGTCGTGGATGTCGGGCACCTTGGAGCAGCCGACACCGGCGTCGATCCACCGGACGACGTAGCCAAGGATCGACTGTGCGTTGTTGTCGAGTTCCTCGCGCTTCTCCGCGTCGGACCAGTCGGTCTTCGGGGCGAGCGGGATGGTGAGGATGTCGTCGACCGAGGCCGGATCGCGCTTGGCGATCTCGTCCTGCCGCTTGAAGACGTCCACCTGGTGGTAGTGCATCGCGTGCAGAGTCGCGGCGGTCGGCGACGGCACCCATGCGGTGTTCGCGCCTGCCTTGGGCTGCCCGATCTTCTGCTCGACCATATCCGCCATCAGATCGGTCATCGCCCACATGCCCTTACCGATCTGCGCCTTGTGCTGCAGACCGGCGGCCAGACCGGTGTCGACGTTGAAGTCCTCATACGCGGCGATCCAGCGCTGCTTCTTCATCTCGGCCTTGCGGATCATCGCGCCGGCCTCCATGGAGGTGTGGATCTCGTCGCCGGTGCGGTCGAGGAAGCCGGTGTTGATGAAGACGACGCGCTCCTCGGCGGCCTTGATGCAGGCCTTGAGGTTGACGGTGGTCCGGCGTTCCTCGTCCATGATGCCGACCTTGAGGGTGTTCTCGGGGAGGCCGAGCACCTTCTCGACACGACCGAACAGCTCGCCAGTGAAGGCGACCTCGTCGGGGCCGTGCTGCTTGGGCTTGACGATGTAGATCGATCCGGTCCGCGAGTTCTGGTGTCCGGCATCGGTGCTGAGACCGTGGATGCCGATCAGCGAGGTGAACAGTGCGTCCTGGATACCCTCGGGCACCTCGTTGCCGTCGGCGTCGAGGATGGCGTCGTTGGTCATCAGGTGTCCGACGTTACGGACGAACAGCAGCGACCGGCCGTGGAGGTCGAAGTCGGTTCCGTCCGGTCCGGTGTAGACCCGGTTGCCGTTGAGCGTGCGGGTGAAGGTCTTGCCGCCCTTGCTGACCGACTCGGCGAGGTCGCCGCGGTTGAGGCCGAGCCAGTTGCGGTAGCCGACAACCTTGTCGTCGGCGTCCACGGCGGCGACCGAGTCCTCGAAGTCCATGATCGTGGTGATCGCCGACTCCATCACGACATCCTTGATGCCTGCCGGATCGGTGGAACCGATCGGGGAGGCGGAGTCGATCTCGATGTCGAGGTGCAGGCCGTTGTGGCGCAGCAGGATGGACGACGGCGCCGAGGTCTCGCCGCGGTAGCCGACGAAGGCTGCCGGATCGGCCAGTGTCGAGGTGCTGCCGTCGGCCAGCGTGACGACGAGACCGCCGTCGGCGACCGCGAAGCCGGTGACGTCGGTGTAGCTGCAGTTCTCCAGGGGCACCGCCTCGTCGAGGAAGGCCTTGGCGTAGGCGATGACCTTGTCGCCGCGGACCTGGTTGTACGAGGTGCCCTTGTCGGCGCCGTCGGCCTCGGAGATCACGTCGGTGCCGTAGAGCGCGTCGTAGAGCGAACCCCAGCGTGCGTTCGCGGCGTTCAGTGCGAAGCGTGCGTTGAGGATCGGGACCACGAGCTGTGGGCCCGCGGTGTCGGCGATCTCGCGGTCGACGTTGGTGGTCGAGATCTGGAAGTCGGCCGGGACGTCGACCAGGTAGCCGATCTCGGTCAGGAACGACTTGTAGGCGTCGAAGTCGATGGCGCCGGCGTTGTCGCGGTGCCAGGTGTCGATCTTGGCTTGCAGATCGTCACGGACGGCGAGGAGTTCGCGGTTACGCGGGGCGAGATCCTTGATCACCGCGGCTGCACCCGACCAGAAAGAGTCCTTGTCTACACCGGTACCGGGCAGAGCCTCGTTGTTGATGAAATCGAAAAGAACGGAAGCGACCTGCAAACCGTCGACGTTGATCCGGTCGGACATGTCAGCCTTTCTGCGCGGGTGGGTTCTAACCCTGACCATGCTACTAGGCGGTAATCAGTAAACAGTACTGGCGTACTGGACAGGTGACCAGCGCGGATCGCCTGAGCCAAGGTGACCTGGCCCACCCGCCGCCCCGGCTTCTTCGGCGCTCGCCTGCACTCCTTGCACCTCAGTCGGCAGCGATCGCCGACAACGATTCGCAGGCGTGCAGGATCCGTGTGCGCATCACGGCGCCACGGTCGGCGACCTCGGTCTGCGCACGTGCGTACTCGGCGCGGCCGACGGCGGTCTCGATGCGCACCGGGCTGGTATCGATGTCCAACGCGTCGTCGAGGCCGGTCAGATCGTAGGG
Organism: Gordonia heveisoli; assembly: GCF_030315745.1. Lineage (GTDB taxonomy): Bacteria > Actinomycetota > Actinomycetes > Mycobacteriales > Mycobacteriaceae > Gordonia. The sequence goes on from NZ_JASXSH010000010.1 coordinate 96,516, forward strand.
ACTGGCCCGCATGTCGAGGATGCGGGCGTCGAGGGCGATCTCGAACGCGTCGACGGTGAGTGTTGCGTCGAGCAGCGGGGACAGGGTGAAACACGTGCGATACAGGTCCATCGTCGTATGCAGGCATCCCGGCTGCTCGTCGTCGACACGGCCGTCGCGGGTGGGTTGCGTCGCGTTGAGCGGTCGGGCCGGATCGGTGAAGAAGCGGAATGCGTCGAAATGGGTGCAGCGCAGTGGCATCGACTCGACGACGGCGTCGGTTCCGGCCGATCCCAGGCGCAGCGGCAGTGCGTGCCGGACGTCATCGGAGCGATAGACCATCGCCCACTCGTGCAGCCCGAAACAACCGAACCGGGGCGGCCGTGCGGCCGTCGCACGAAGCAGGGCGGCGGTGGTGGCGAGTGCGCCACGCCGCGACCGCAGGTAGTCGAGGGAGACGGTCATCCCAGCCGGCACCCGGGCGTATCCGCGAAGTCCGGTGAAGTCGGTGTCCGCGTCGGCCAGTACCGTGCCGTAACCCGGATGCCACCGTCGCACATGCGAGGGTCGCGACGAGTAGTAGGTGAACAGGAAGTCGAGCACCGGATGTGTGCGGCCGCTGCGCCGGGCCCGCAGATACGGGCCGACCAGCGTCTCCACCCGCGCCTGATGTTCGGCGCGGCGCGCCTGCCAGACGTCCCGGTGCAGGACCGGAACGTCGGGCTGTGCCCCGGGTTTCATCAGATGCGATGAGTCTCGTCGCGGACGGTGCCGACGAACTCCTCGACGAGATCGGCGAGGGCGACGATGCCGATGGTCCGGCCGCTGTCGTCGACGACGGCCCCGAGGTGGGCACTGCTACGACGCAACGCCGCGGTCGCCTCGTCGAGCGGGGTCTGGCTGGAGATCACCGGCAACGCCCGGATCTTGTCGATGCCGATGATCGTCTCCGGACCGACACGTTCGTCGAGAATGTCGTCGAGCACATCCTTGAGATGCAGGTAGCCGGTGAAGGTGCCATCGGCGCCGCGCACCGGGAACCGGGAGAAGCCGGTATCGCCGACCGCCTTCTCCACCGACCCGAGTCGGGGCCCGGTACCGCCGGTTGCCGGATCGACGTCGATCTCGACGCTGCGCATCTGACCGAGTGGGATCATCACCTCGGTCACGGCCCGGGTTACCGAACTCAGTGCGCGGGTCAGGCGCTCGTGCTCCTCGGCGTCGATGAGCCCCTCCTGTTTGGACTCGCTGAGCATCTGCGCGAGTTCACCGGTGGACACCGTCGAATCGAGTTCGTCCTTGGGGACCACCCGCATCGCCCGCAACGAGATGTTGGCCAGCCAGTTGTAGAAGGCGATCAGTGGCCGCACCACCCGGATGAACGCCAGATGCACCGGCACCAGCCACATCGCCGCGGTCTCCGGTCCGGCCAGGGCGATGTTCTTCGGGACCATCTCGCCGAGCAGGATGTGCAACACCACCACCAGGGACAGCGCGATGGTGAAGGCGATCGGATGCAGCAGGGCGTCCGGGACCCGGGCGAGGTCGAGCGGCGCCTCGATCAGATGCGCGACCGCTGGTTCACCCACCCGGCCGAGCAGGATCGAGCAGATCGTGATGCCCAGCTGGGCACCGGCCAGCATCAGCGACAGATGTTCGCCGGCGCGGATGACGGTGCGCGCTCGCGTCTTGCCGCCCGCCTCCAGTGCCTCCAGGCGGTCACGGCGGGCCGAGATCAGTGAGAACTCGGCACCGACGAAGAAGGCGTTGCCGGCCAGCAGCAGCACGGCCAGCAGGACACCCCACAGGTCACCCATCGATCTCCACCTCCCGCGTGAGGGAGACGACGTCGATGCGCCGACCGTCCATCTGCCGTACGGTCGCGCGCCAGGTCACCGGTGTGCCGGGGTTGTCGTCGTCCTCGTCGTCGGCGACCCGCGGCGGCTGGGGGAGCAGCACCGAATCGCTGACCACCGGTATGCGACCGAGCACGAACATCACCAGACCACCGAGGGTGTCGAAAGGGCCTTCGGGGGCCTCGTAGCCGATCGCGTCGGCGAGTTCGTCGATGCGCAGCAGCCCGGCACACAGATAGCCGTCGCCCTCGACGGCGACATCGGCGCGTTCGTTGTCGTGTTCGTCGGTGACGTCACCGAGGATCTCCTCGATGACATCCTCGGTGGTGACGATGCCCGCGGTGCCGCCGTATTCGTCGATGACCACGCACAGTTCCATGCCGTCGGCACGGATCTGCTCCATCAGCGAATCGCCGCCCAGACTGGCCGGAACTCGCGGCACATGTCGTGCGATCGTCGACAGCGGGGTGGAATGGGCGACGGTGAACGCCTGCTTCACGTGGACGACGCCGATCAGGTCGTCGAGGTTGCCGTCGACGACCACCGGGAAACGTGAATGCCCGGTCCGCGACGCGGCGATCACCAGGTCGCGGATGGTGTCGGCGCGGTCGAGACATTCGACGGTGACCCGCGGGGTCATCAGATCCTCTGCGGTCCGCTCGCCGAACTTCAGTGAGCGGTGCACGAGCGTCGCGGTGTCCTCGTCGATCGAACCCGCGCGGGCCGAGGTGCGCACCAACGAGACGAGTTCCTGTGGTGAGCGGGCCGAACGCAACTCCTCGGCCGGTTCGACGCCGAGGCGCCTCACCAGCCAGTTGGCCGATCCGTTGAGGCCGTCGATGGCCCAGCGGAACGCCGATGAGAAGAAGGTCATCGGGCCGGCGGTGGCACGCGCGACCGCCAGCGGTTTGGCGATCGCCAGATTCTTCGGGATGAGTTCGCCGAGCACCATCGACAGCGAGGTGGCGATGATCAATGCCAGCGCGAGCGACAGTCCGGACGCGGTCGACTCGCTGAGTCCGAAGGCGTCCATCGTCGGCTCGAGGATGATCGCCAGCACCGGCTCGGCGATGTAACCGGTGATCAACGTGGTGATGGTGATGCCGAGCTGGGCGCCGGACAGTTGAAAGGACAGCGTGCTGTGGGCGCGCTGAACCAGCCGCGCCCGCCGATCGCCGCGGGTTGCGACGTCGTCGGCGATGGTCGAGCGTTCCAGCGCGGTCAGCGAGAACTCGGCGGCCACGAACAGCGCCGTGCCCAGCGTGAGGGCCACGAAACCGATCAGGCCCAGGACGTACAGGGCGGTTTCCACCGACTCACCACCCACCCGGAAGTGGTCGGCCCTCGGCGAAGCCCGCGGAGGTCTGCACACCGAGGACGACGTTGTCGTGGAACTCGGTGAGGGTGCGGGCGCCGGTGTAGGTCGCGGCGCTGCGCAACCCGGAGCAGATGTGGTCGATCAGATCCTCCACACCCGGACGTTGCTCGTCGATGCGGATTCGTGAACTCGAAATACCCTCCTCGAACAGGGCTTTCCGGGCCTGGTCGTAGGCGCTGTCGGCGGCCGATCGTGCGGCGACCGCACGTTTGGAGGCCATGCCGAAACCGACCTTGTAGCGTCCGCCGCCGTCGCGGTGCAGATCGCCGGGCGATTCGTGGGTGCCCGCGAACCAGGATCCGACCATCACATTCGACGCACCCGCGGCCAATGCCAGCGCGACGTCGCGCGGATGCCGCACACCGCCGTCGGCCCACACGTGGGCGCCGTGCGTGCGGGCGGCCGCGGCACATTCGGCGACCGCGGAGAACTGTGGCCGGCCCACGCCGGTCATCATCCGGGTCGTGCACATCGCGCCCGGTCCGACACCGACCTTGACGATGGAGGCACCCGCGTTGATCAGATCGACCGCACCCTGCGCGGAGACGACGTTCCCGGCCGCGATGGGTACCCCGAGCTCGGCGTCGGCGACCGCCGCCAGCACCGTCAGCATCTTCTCCTGATGACCGTGTGCGGTGTCGACCACCAGCACATCGGCACCGGCGTCGACGAGCGCACGGGCCCGGGCGGTGACGTCACCGTTGATGCCGACGGCGGCCGCGATACGCAAGCGGTCGTCGGCGTCGGTGTTGGGCCGGTAGATGCCGTGGCGCAGCGCTCCGACTCGCGTCAGCACACCGGCCAGTGCACCATCGGGATGCACCATCACGGCGAGCGACTGATGCAGCTCGTCGAGGGCGGTGAAGACGTCGAGCGGATCGGTATCCACACCGAAAGTGATCATCGTCGGGTCGAGGATGTCGCGGACGCGGGTGAACCGGTCGACCCCATCACACGCCGATTCGACGACCAGACCGACCGGACGGCCGTCGTCGACGACCACCGCGGCGCCATGGGCGCGTTTGGGGATCAGCGCCAACGCGTCGGTGACCGAGTCGTCCGGCGACAGCATCACCGGCGTGTCGACGACGAGATGTCGGGACTTCACGAAGGCGATGGACTCGGCGGCGGCGGCGATCGGGAGGTCCTGCGGTAGGACCACCAACCCGCCCCGCCGGGCGACCGTCTCGGCCATCCGCCGGCCTGCCACCGCGGTCATATTCGCCACCACCAGCGGAATGGTGGTGCCGGTGCCGTCGTCGGTCGAGATGTCCACGTCGAAACGTGAGGTCACATCCGACCGGCCGGGCACGATGAACAGATCGTCGTAGGTCAGGTCGTGGCTGGGCCGATGGCCCTCGAGAAATCGCACGGTCCGGTCAGCGCACCTTCGGTTGCGTTGTCATCGGTCGGGGTCCTGTCATTCGGTGATCTCCGAACGGTCACCGCTCCACAACGTGTGGAAGGTGCCCTCCTTGTCGACCCGCTGATAGGTGTGGGCGCCGAAATAGTCACGCAGTCCCTGGGTGAGAGCTGCGGGCAGGCGCTCGGCGCGCAGCGCGTCGTAGTAGGACAGCGACGACGCGAAGGCCGGCACCGGGATGCCGAGGGTGGTGGCGGTCGCCACCACGCGGCGCCAGCTGTCGATACCGGCCTCGACCGCGTCGCGGAAGTACGGGGCGAGCAGCAGGCTGGGCAGCTGCGGGTCATCGGCGTAGGCCTCGCGGATGCGGTTGAGGAACTGCGCCCGGATGATGCAACCGCCGCGCCAGATGGTCGCCAGCGAACCACGGTCGACATTCCAGCCGTACTCGGCGCTGCCCGCGGCGATCTGATCGAAGCCCTGTGCGTAGGCGACGACCTTCGACGCGTACAGCGCGGCCTTGATGTCCTCGACGAAGGCAGCCGCGTCGGCCGGGGTGCCGCTGAGTTCACCGGCGGCCAGACCGCGGGCGGCGACACGCTGATCGGTCGAACTCGACAGTGCGCGGGCGAAGACGGCCTCGGCGATACCGGTCGTCGGGATACCGAGGTCGAGCGCCGACTTGACCGTCCAGCGGCCGGTGCCCTTCTGCCCGGCCGCGTCGACGATGACGTCGACCAGCGGCTTGCCGGTCTCGGCGTCGACCTGGCTGAGTACCTCGGCGGTGATCTCGATCAGGTAGGACTCCAGCTCGGTGGAGTTCCAGGTGCGGAACACGTCGGCGATCTTGGCGACCGGCAGATCCAGTGCCTTGCGCATCAGGTCATAGGCTTCGCCGATCAGCTGCATGTCGGCGTACTCGATACCGTTGTGCACCATCTTCACGAAGTGGCCGCTGCCGTCCGGTCCGATGTGCGTGCAGCAGGGTTCGCCGTCGACCTTGGCGGCGACCGATTCGAGCAGCGGGCCGAGCGATTCATAGGACTCGGCCGGGCCGCCGGGCATGATCGACGGACCGTTGAGTGCGCCTTCTTCGCCACCGGAGATCCCGGCGCCGACGAAATGCAGACCGCGTTCGGCCAGCGCGGCCTCGCGGCGGATGGTGTCGGTGTAGAGGGCGTTGCCGCCGTCGATGATGATGTCGCCGGGTTCCATCGCGGCGGCCAGTTCCTCGATGACGGCGTCGGTTGCCGCGCCCGCCTTGACCATGATGAGTACCCGGCGCGGGCGCTCCAGGGCGGCGACGAAATCGGCGACCGACTCGGTGCGGATGAAGGTGCCCTCGTGGCCGTGGTTCTCGATGACGGCATCGGTCTTGGCGATGCTGCGGTTGTGCAGCGCGACGGTGTACCCGTTGCGTGCGAAATTGCGTGCGATGTTCGAACCCATGACGGCCAAGCCGGTGACGCCGATCTGGGCCTTGCCGGACGATGACGGAGACGCGACGTTGTTCATGTGCACCACACTATTGCCTCGATGTCGGACATGGCGGACCGGCCACGGTCAACGGGATCGATCGACGGCCTCATGCGGAGATGAGACGACTCAGCTCGGTCAGCCAGGGGATGGCCACCGCGAGGGTGGGGACGACCAGGATGGCCGCGGCCGCAGTGTAGGCGACCACCGCCATCCAGCGGGCCGGGCGGTCGTAGGCGAGCCGGTGGACACGGGTCAGCGTGGTCGGGCCGCCGACGGCCATCGCCCCGCGGGGAGCCACCGCGTCGGCGCACGCCACCAGCGCGCGGCCGAGGGTGGTCGGGGTGGTGGCGCGAACGGCCTGATCGTCGGCGAGTGCTTCGACGAGTAGTTCCACCGCACCCAGCGCGGAGCTGCTGCGGACGAACCGGGGGAAGGCGTCGTGAAGGGCGATGAAGGCCTCCAGGACCAGATCATGCCGCGCACGCAGATGGGCACGTTCGTGGGCGATGACCGCGACGAGTTCATCACGGGTGAGTCGATGGACGACGCCCTCGGAGATCACCACGCGCTGGCGTAGGCCGGGCAGACAGTAGGCGAGAGGTTGTTCGACGTCGATCATGCGCACGTCACGGGCGTGCAGCGGATGATCGGAGGTGCGCAGGTCGGCGCGATCGAGGATGTCGATCAGCTGCCGGTGCGCGGCCCGTCGCGCTCGGGTCCGTACACCCACCCGGATGGTGGTGAACATGAGCCGGCCGCCGATGAGCAGGGTCAGTGCGAAAACGGCGACGTAGAGCGCCCACAGGGGGAGTCCGAGCCGCTCGATCTCGTGGAGCGGATTGGTGGTCGGGGTGCCGTCCGGGCCGGGGGCCAGGAGATTCGCGGCGATGGCCAAGCCGCAGCTGAACGCCGACAGCACGGCGGCCAGTGCGATCGCCTGCCACAGCGTCATCGCCGCACGTGGTGCGCGGATCGGCCAGTGCGCACGAGACAGCGCCTCGGGTGCGGGGCCGATGAGCACCACGGTGAGGATGCCGAAGAGCAGCGCGGTCATCGCAGGTGATCCTTGGGTGGGCTGGTGGACGTTCTCGAAAGGAAATCTAGCTGGTCTCGGTGTGCGGCCGGGCCGCTTCGAGTTCATCGAGTGCGCGTCGCAGGGCAGCGGCTTCGTCGGCGCCGACGCGTCCGACGAAGGACACCAGTGCGGCGTGCCGGGATCCCGGTGCGTCGGCTTCGCTCAGCGCGTCCACCATCAGACTCGCGACCAGGTCCTCACGCGGGTGGGTGGGCACGTACTGATGTGCGCGGTCGTCGCGGATCTGGGTGACCAGATTCTTCTTCGCCAGACGCTGGAGCACCGTCATCACGGTCGTATAGGCCAGCGATCGGTCGCGGGAGAGCTCCTCGTGTACCTGACGCACAGTCTGCGGCGTCGGCGAGGCCCAGAGGGTATCCATCACCGCGCGCTCAAGGTCGCCCAAGCCGTTCATCTTTCGCATTTTACTGCTGTCTCCCCTAGTAGCCGAGTCGGCGGGTCGATATCGATCTGACATGGGGTTTCGGCGTCGTCGGCGAAAACCCACAACCCACACTTGACAGGATTGGTAAGGCTAGCCTACATTAATCCTACGTCGGACCGCGCGAGAGTCCTGAGGGCTGCAGAGACCCCCGGTCCACGGCACGACAGGCCCCACGTTTCAGTAACGAAACGTGGGGCCTGTTGGTTCCCGGGGTTCCCCTTACGCTGTTGGCCATGGCCAACAATGAGGACAGCACCCCGACATCAGCAGCCGAGCAGACCGCCGTCGACGCGGTCGAGTTCCTGAGTCACGCGCCGACCACCGGTATGGACGCCGTGCTCGGGTTGCAGCCGATCGAGGCCGGACCGGACGGGATCACCTCGGTCCTGCAGATCACCGACGCTCATCACCAGCCCTTCGGCATCGTGCACGGCGGGGTCTACTGCGCGATCGGTGAGTCGGTGGCCAGTCAGAGCGCATTCCTGTGGTTGCACGACACGGGCATCGGCGGCACCGCGGTGGGCGTCAACAACAACACCGACTTCCTGCGTTCGATCACCTCCGGGACGATCACCGCGGTGTCCACACCCATCCATCGCGGTCGGCGCCAGCAGCTGTGGGCGGTCGAGATGTCCGACGAGCAGGGCCGCCCGCTGGCGCGCTCTCAGGTGCGGTTGCAGAACATCGAACTGCCGGCGGGCAGTTGAGCGGCCTGACGCCGGGCACTGCGGCTGCCGTCGAGGAGATCCTGACCGCCGTCGACGCCGATCTCGACCGCCTCTATCCGGGCGACGACGCAGCTGCCCAGCCTGTCCATACCGTCTACGTCAGCGCCGCAGACGCGCAGCCCGACACCCCGGCCCGGTGGGCCCAACAAGCGCTGACCATCGCCGACGGAGCCGCGCAGGTTCTCACCGGCCTGGCCGACGAGACCGTCGTCGGGCTGGCGCGCCGGCGGCTGCGCACTAATCCGATCGTCGACGTCCGCATCGACCTCGAGGACGGCTACGGTCGCCGCCCCGATGCCGTCGAGGACGCCGACGCCCGACGGGCCGGCGCCACGCTGGCGGCATGGGTCGCCGACCGTCCGTTCGCGCCGCGGGTCGCCGGCATCCGGGCGAAGGGTCTCGGCGCGGCCGAGCGCCGCCGGGGGATACGCACACTGGAACTGGTTCTCGACGCGGCCGGCGGCGTACCCGACGGCTTCGTGTTCACGGTGCCCAAGCTGCGAGATGTGCGACAGGTGGACGCGGTGAACCTGATCTGTGCGGATCTCGAACGCGCACATGGCCTTTCGTCGGGGACGCTGCGTTACGAACTCCAGGTGGAGATTCCGCAGGCGGTACTCGGTCCCGACGGCCGGGCCACCGTCGCGCAGGCCATCCACCGCGGACGGCCGCGGCTGAGCGGCCTGCATTACGGCACCTACGACTACAGCGCGGCATGCGGCATCGTCTCGGCACAACAGTCGCTGACCCACGCCGTCGCCGACCATGCGAAATCGGTGATGCAGGCCGCCGCGGCCCAGACCGGGGTCTGGGTCAGCGACGGTTCGACCCAGGTGATCCCGGCGGGCGATGCCGAGCAGGTCGCGTACGCCCTGACCCGCCACCACGGGCTGGTCACCCGGTCCATGGAGCGCGGCTTCTACCAGGGCTGGGACATGCATCCGGGGCATCTGATCACCCGTTGGACGGCGGTGATCGGCTTCTATCGGTCGGCGATGCCGACCGCGGCGACGCGTCTGCAGTCCTACCTGGATCGCGATACCGGGGACGTGATGGACGAACCGGCGACCGCGATGTCGCTGGCGCTGGTGCTGGCGCGCGGTTTCGCGGCCGGCGCCTTCAGCGGCGACGAGGTGACCGCGATCGCACCGGCATGCACCGCGCAGCGCTTGGCGCGGCTGCGTGCCGACGCCGGTTCGCTCGGCGCGCCCTGACTCGATCGCCGTGGCAGGATATTCCGCACGCAGCCCGGGGCGCCCGGGATTCGATGTCGAAAGGGAGTGGCATTCGCATGCGACTGTCGCCGCATGAGCAGGAACGGCTGATGATCTCCTATGCCGCGGAACTGGCGCGCCGCCGCCAGGCTCGCGGTCTGAGACTGAATCATCCCGAGGCGGTCGCGATCATCACCGATCACGTGCTCGAAGGTGCGCGCGACGGCCGGACGGTCGCCGAGCTGATGGCCTCCGGACGTGAGGTGTTGCGCCGCGACGACGTCATGGACGGCATTCCCGAGATGCTGCACGATGTCCAGGTGGAGGCCACCTTCCCGGACGGGACCAAACTCGTCACCGTGCACGATCCGATCAGCTGAGGCAGGCTCTCGATGGTGAACGAGGATGGGCGCCAACTGGAATCGGCGGCAGAAGTGGTGGTGGAGGCGGCCGGTCCGCCGCGATCGGCGGTCATCCCCGGTGAGGTCATCGCCGCCGCAGGGGAGATCGAACTGAACGCCGGGCGGCGCACGATCACCCTGACGGTGATCAACACCGGTGACCGGCCGGTCCAGGTCGGCTCGCATGTGCATTTCCCACAGGCCAATCCCGCCCTCGACTTCGATCGCACCGCGGCCCGTGGCACCCGCCTCGGCATTGCGGCAGGTACCGCCGTCCGGTTCGAACCGGGCGTCGAGATGACCGTTTCACTCGTCGAATTGGGCGGCAGCCGTGAGGTTCACGGCATCACCCTCGATCCACCCGGAAAGGTTTGACGAGATGGCACTGCTCGGGCGTGATCGTTACGCGCAACTGTTCGGGCCGACCACCGGCGATCGGATCCGGCTGGCCGATACCGACCTGCTGATCGAGGTGACCGAGGATCGTTGCGGCGGTCCCGGGCGGGCCGGTGACGAAGCCGTCTTCGGCGGTGGCAAGGTGATCCGGGAGTCGATGGGGCAGAGCCGGGCGACTCGCGCCGACGGCGCCCCGGACACCGTGATCACCGGGGTGGTGATCCTCGACCACTGGGGAATCATCAAGGCGGACCTGGGAATCCGTGACGGTCGCATCGTCGCGATGGGTAAGGCGGGCAACCCCGACACCATGGACGGGGTCCACCCGGATCTCGTCATCGGGCCGTCGACCGAGATCATCGCGGGCAACGGCAAGATCCTCACCGCCGGCGGCATCGACTGTCACGTCCACTTCATCTGCCCGCAGATCATGGACACCGCACTCGGCAACGGCATCACCACCCTGATCGGTGGCGGCACCGGGCCGGCCGAGGGGAGCAAGGCGACCACCGTCACCCCGGGTGCCTGGCATCTGTCGTCGATCCTCGCCGCGACCGACGGCTGGCCGATGAACATCGCGCTGCTCGGTAAGGGCAACACGGTCAGTGCGGAGGCGATGCGTGAACAGATTCGTTCCGGTGCTTCGGGTTTCAAGCTTCATGAGGATTGGGGGAGCACGCCGGCGGCGATCGACGCCTGCCTACGGGTGGCCGACGAGACGGGTGTGCAGGTCGCATTGCACTCGGACACCCTCAACGAGGCGGGCTTCGTCGAACAGACCATCGGCGCCATCGCCGGTCGCGGCATCCACGCCTATCACACCGAGGGCGCCGGTGGCGGCCACGCGCCGGACATCATCACCGTCGCCGCATATGCCAACGTGCTACCCAGTTCGACGAATCCCACCCGGCCGCATACGGTCAACACCCTCGACGAACATCTCGACATGCTGATGGTCTGTCACCATCTCAATCCGACCGTCCCCGAGGATCTGGCGTTCGCGGAGAGCCGGATCCGGCCCTCGACCATCGCGGCCGAGGACCTGCTGCACGATCTGGGCGCGATCTCGATGATCGGTTCGGATGCGCAGGCGATGGGCCGGATCGGTGAGGTGGTGTTGCGCACGTGGCAGACCGCACATGTGATGAAGCGCAAGCGCGGTGCCCTACCCGGAGATGGTGCCGCCGACAACAATCGCGCGCAGCGCTATGTCGCCAAGTACACGATCTGTCCCGCCGTCGCACACGGCTTCGACGACGAGATCGGCTCGGTCGAAGTCGGTAAACTCGCCGACCTGGTGCTGTGGGATCCGGTGTTCTTCGGTGTCCGGCCGGATCTGGTCGTCAAGGGCGGCGCCATTGCCTGGGCGGCGATGGGGGATGCCAACGCGTCCATCCCGACGCCGCAGCCGGTGCTGCCCCGCCCGATGTTCGGCGCCGCACCCAAGGTGGCGGCCGCCACCTCGATCAGTTTCATCGCTCCCGGCGCCGACGACGATCTGGCCGGCCGGATCGGCGTGGACCGAAAGCTGGTGCCGGTCAAGAACACCCGTGCTGTCGGCAAGGCCGACATGCCCAACAACGATGCCTGTCCGACCATCGAGGTCGATCCGGACACCTTCACGGTGCGGATCGACGGTGAGGTATGGACCGGTGAACCGGTCGCCGAACTGCCGATGGCGCAGCGGTATTTTCTGTTCTGAGTGCCGTCATGAATGACAATCGTTATGCCGGTTCGCCGTTGGCGATGATGCTCAGCCTCGCCGATTCCCGGCTGCCGGTGGGCGGCCATGTGCATTCGGGTGGCGTGGAACAGGCCATCGCCGACGGAGTCATCCGGGGCGCCGACGAACTCGCCGCGTTCCTGTATCGCCGGGTGACCACCACCGGACTCGTCACCGCCTCGATCGCGGCCGCCGTCGCGGACGGTGAGCTCGACGTCGAGGCCGCGCAGACCGAAACCGACGCCCGGACACCGTCGGCGGCCGCACGCAAGGCCTCCCTCGCACAGGGCCGTGGGATGTTGCGCCTGGCCCGCCGGATGTGGCCGGAGCAGGATTTTGCCGGACATCGGCCGCAGACACACCTGCCGGTCATCAGTGGTGCGATCGGAAAACTGTGTGCGCTCTCGGGTTTTCACACCGCGCTGGTCCTCGTCTACACCACGATGAGCGGTTCGGCGACAGCCGGACAACGGCTGCTCGCCCTCGATCCGGCGGATGTGGCCATCATGATCGCCGACCTCGGCGGTGAATGTGAACGGGTCGCCGCGCGGGCGGCGACCGGACTCGCCGACCTGTCCGACCCGATCCTCGACGTCTTCGCCGAACGTCATGAGCGGCAAGCCATGCCGCTGTTCATGTCCTGATAGATCCCTCGTCCACCGACCAACCCCAGGAGTCACCGATGCCCCCGCACCTGATCGACGGCCAGCCCCACGGGCACGACCATCACCGTCCGCGCCGCCATCGCGAGCCGGGGGAGGCACTGCGAGTGGGGGTGGGCGGCCCGGTTGGTTCGGGGAAAACCGCTCTGGTGGCCGCGTTGTGTCGACAGTTGCGCGATGAACTGTCGGTGGCGGTACTGACCAACGACATCTACACCACCGAGGACGCCGACTTCCTGCGCCGGAATGCGGTGCTGCCCGACGAGCGCATCACCGCGGTCCAGACCGGTGGGTGCCCGCATACCGCCATCCGCGACGACATCACCGCCAATCTGGATGCGATCGACGATCTCATCGAGGCGAACCCGCCGCTGGATTTGATCCTGGTGGAGTCCGGCGGCGACAATCTGACGGCCACCTTCTCCACCGGCCTGATCGACGTGCAGATCTTCGTGATCGACGTCGCGGGTGGCGACAAGGTGCCCCGCAAGGGCGGACCGGGTGTCACCTTCTCCGACCTGCTGGTCATCAACAAGATCGATCTGGCGAGCCGCGTCAACGCCGACCTGGAGGTCATGCGCACCGACGCCGAGCGGGTGCGGGAGGGCCGGCCGACCGCGATGATCTCACTGACCGAGGATCCCGCCGCCACCGATGTGCTCGCGTGGATCAGGACCCAGCTCGCCGCGGTGGTCACCACCTAGTGCGCACCGACGTCGAGATCGTCGCCACGACGCAACGTTCCCTTCGCCACCGGGCCACCGGCGGGCTCGCGGTGCGCCAGACCGGGCCGACGACCGCCCATCTGATCGGGACCGCTGCGACACCGCTCGGCGGTGACGAGATCGTCGTGCGGGTGATCGTCGACGCCGGTGCGCGGCTGACACTGGGCAGTGTCGCGGCCATGCTGGCACTCCCGGCGGCGCATCGACCCGACTCGTCGATGCGCTGGGAGATCGAGGTCGGCGCCTGCGCCCGGTTGCGGGTGGACCCGCAACCGACCGTCGTCGCGGGCGGCGCCGCGCTCTACTCCGACATCGTGGTGCGCATCGATCCGCAAGCCAGCGTCGACCTGCATGAATATGTGCAGATCGGGCGGTCGGCGACGCATCGCGACACCGATGCCGCCGGTCGGTGGGAAGGTGGGCTGCACATCGATGCCGGGGACACCCCGCTCCTGCGGCATCGACTCGCACTGGTCATGCCCGAGGTCGGCGCGCGTCACGACCATCGCGCGGCGGGCAGCGTGTTCCGCTATCCCGACAGCCGGGGTGACGACGTCGATGCGGTGAGCTTCGCGGTGCGGGCGGCGCTGGCCGGTGGCGGCAGTCTGACCACCGCGCTCGGTGCTTCGGCAGCTATCACCCGCCGCCTGTGCGACGACCTCGAGGTGCGTTCGGTGGCGGCGGGTGCGGCGATCGGCCGGTGAACCGGCCGTCGACCTCGGCGGGTCAGCCGGCCTCGGCGGCCGGGCTGGTGTCCTTGACGCCCTTCTGGTCGACCTTCTCGCCCGCGCCGTCGCGACCTGCGGAGTCACCTGCGTGGCCATCGCCCGCGGCATCGAGTTCGGCCTGCGTTGTCGACTTCTTCTCCAGCTCGCTGAGCTGCCCGATCGCGGTACGCGCATAGACCTGCTGCTCGGTGACCGCGAGCTGGGAACGGCCTCGCGTGGTGAACGCGAAGAACCAGTTGACCAGGGTGTTGAGGCGGTTGCGGAAACCGACCAGGTACACCAGGTGCAGGGCCAGCCAGCCGAGCCAGGCGAAATAGCCCTCGGTCTCGAACTTCTTCTTGGTCCCCGGGATCGGCACCTGCATCACCGCGCTGAACCGCGAGATCGTCGCCATCGAACCCTTGTCGTAATAGCTGAAGGGTTTGCGCTGGTCGGGGGTGTGTCCCTTCAGCTCGGCCTTGATCGCATCGGCGGCGTAGCGGCCACCCTGGATCGCACCCTGCGCGACGCCGGGCACGCCGTCGACGGCCATCATGTCGCCGACGACGAAGACCTCGGGATGGCCGGGGATGGACAGGTCGGGTTCGACCTGAACGCGACCGGCCCGATCGAGACCGACGCCGGACTGCTCGGCTAGTTGTTTACCCAGCGGGCTGGCCTGCACTCCGGCCGACCACACCTTGCACTGCGACTCGATCCGGCGAGTGGTGCCGTCCTTCTCCTTGACGACCAGGCCGTCGTAGTCGAGGTCGATGACCATCGCGTTCAGCTGGACCTCGACACCCAGCTTCTCCAGCCTGCGGGCCGCCTTCTCACCCAGCTTCGGGCCGAACGGCGGCAATACCGCCGGAGCGGCATCGAGCAGGATGACCCGGGCCTCGGTCGGATCGATGTTGCGGAAGGCGCCCTTGAGGGTCTTGTCGCTCATCTCGGCGATCTGACCGGCCAGCTCGACACCGGTGGGACCCGCACCCACCACCACGAAGGTCAGCAGGCGGGCGCGCTCGTCGGGGTCGGTGGACAACTCGGCCTGCTCGAACGCACCCAGGATGCGACCACGCAACTCCAAGGCGTGGTCGATGGTCTTCATACCCGGTGCGTACTCGGCGAACTGGTCGTTACCGAAGTAGGACTGGTCGGCGCCGGCAGCGATGATCAGGCTGTCGTAGGGGGTCTGGGTGATGCGCTCGAGGAAACGTGACGTCACGGTCTTGTTGGCCAGGTCGATGTTGAAGACATCGCCCATGATCACCTTGGTGTTCTTCTGCTTACGCAGCACGACGCGGGTGGCCGGGGCGATCTCACCCTCGGCCACGATCCCGGTCGCGACCTGGTACAGCATCGGCTGGAACAGGTGGTGGGTGGTCTTGGCGATGAGGGTGACGTCGACGTCGGACTTGCGCAGCCGCTGGGCTGCGAAGAGCCCACCGAACCCGGAACCGATGATGACGACGTGCTTGCGGGTCTGCGGAGCTGGGCTGTTCACAAGAACATCTCCTTCTCACTTGATGATCGGTGGGGCCGCATACCGCCAACGGTAGTCAATGTCGACGGGTTGTTCGCGACGAGTCTCCACCCTCATGCGGTGAGTCCTTTCGTACCGTCGCGTGCCGTCAGTGTTCCGGCCCAGGTCGCACGTCGGATCTCGTATTCGACCTCGGCCCGATCGAATCCGCCGTCGGCGAGAAAATGCAGCACCGACGGCTGTGGGCCGCCTGCGTCGATGCGTTCGTCGGTGACGTGGATGCCGACCAGGCTCATCCCCAGTTTCTCCATGACCCGACGTGACCCGAGGTTGCCTGCCATGGTCCCGGCGAAGACCCGGTCACTGCCGAGCTCGTCGAAGGCGAACGAGAGCAGTGCATGTGACGCCTCGGTGGCCAGTCCGCGCCCCCACACCGAGCGCTGCAGCCGGTAGGACAGCTCCAGTTCGGCCGGACCGGAATGCCGCGGGGTACGCAGGGCGATCCAGCCGACGAAGCGGGCGCTGTGTCGGTCGACGATGGACCAGATCCCGG
Source organism: Gordonia heveisoli (assembly GCF_030315745.1). Lineage (GTDB taxonomy): Bacteria > Actinomycetota > Actinomycetes > Mycobacteriales > Mycobacteriaceae > Gordonia. The sequence goes on from NZ_JASXSH010000010.1 coordinate 112,686, forward strand.
TGCCGTGGGCGCGACGTTCGGCCTGGGCGCGGGGGATGACCCATTCCTCGACGACCTCGCGGGAGGTCGGCGCGCCGCCGGACACGTACCGCATCACCGCGGGATCGCTGTCGAGGCGGACCAGGTTGTCGACGTCGACCGAACGCAGCGGGCGCAGCCGCGTGCGAATCGTGTCGATGTTCACCCAGATCCCTCCCGTTGCGTCGCGTCGGGCGTGAGTCTACGTCGCCGCACACCGATCGGGTGAGGTTGACCGAAGGCGTGTCTGAGCCCGTCGCTATCGTCACTGTCGTGGCCAATGACTACCGTCTCGATGTCGAACTCCACCTGCGGTGGGGTGACATGGACATCAACAATCACATCAACAACGTGCAGTTCGCGCGCCTCTTCGAGGAGGCCCGCGTGCGGTGCTTCCGCACCTGGCGCTCGGATCATCCGTGGGGTGTGGCGATGCTGGTGGCACGGCAGGACATCGAGTTCGCGGCCCCGCTGCACTACACCACCGAACCGATCGTCGCGCGGGCCTGTGTGAGCCGGGTCGGACGCTCATCCTTCGCGATGGCGATGCGACTCATCGACCCCGCGGGCACCGTATGCGCCTCGGCGGAGACCACCATGGTCGTCACCGACAAGACGACCGGCCGGCCGATGGAGATCCCGGCCGAGATGCGGACCCTGCTGACCGAGCGGCTGGGCGAGCCGATCAGCTTTCACGCGCCCCGCCCGGTCACCGCGGGCTGATCGCCGACGCCGGCCATGCTGCGTCTGCACCGCGCGGAGCGCACCGACACCCTGGCGGCGGCATTGGCCGACGTCCTGGCCGAACCATCGGCCGATCCGATGGCCCCGGAGATCGTCGTCGTCCCGGCCGCGGGTGTCGAACGCTGGTTGCAGCAACAACTGGCCCGAAGCCTCGGCGTCGCCTCCGGTCATGGTGTGGCGGCCGAGGACGGGATTGCGGCGAATATCGACTTCGTCGGACCGGCGGCCTTCACCGATGCCGTCGTGCGCGCGGTCGGCGCGGCGACCCCCGTTCGGCTGCACACTCGCCGGACGGACGAACCGTGGCGCCGTGCTGCGCTGGTGTGGCCGGTGCTGCGGGTGATGGACGACCGGATCAACGATCCGCGGTTGGCGATGATCGCGCGGCATATCGGCGGTGGTGACGACTCCTCACCGCGGATCGGACGACGATTCGCGACCGCTCGTCACCTGGCCGACCTCTTCGATCGCTACGGTCGGCTTCGTCCGGCCATGATCGCGGCGTGGGCCGACGGCCGCGACGAGGACGGCACCGGTGCGGCGCTACCCGACGACATGACGTGGCAACCGGGATTCTGGCGGGCGGTCGCCACCGAGATCGGGGTGCCCCATCCGGCCACCGCACTTCCCGAGGTGACCGCGCGGCTACGGGCCGATCCGTCGGTAGCCGGACTGCCCGAACGGATTTCGGTGTTCGGCCCGACCCGGATCACCGAATCTTTCCGGCAGATCCTGTCCGCGTTGTCCGGCCACCGCGACGTCGACCTGTACCTGCCACATCCCAGTCCACGGCTGTGGGAGACGATCGCGAACGGACCGGTCGCGGGAGATTCGCCGCCGCGCCGCGCCGACCGGGTGGCCCCGGCGATCGATCATCCGCTGTTGGCCGGGCTGTCCAGGGACTGCCAGGAGCTCCAGCTTCGGCTGGCCGCCATCGCCGATACCGAGACCCACCATCGATCGGGTGCCGTCCCGGTGCCGTCGGTGCTGTCGGCGTTGCAGCTCGGGCTCCGTGACGACCGGCCGGCAGATCCGGGCTCCGCGACGTCGGTGCCGGCCGATACGAGTGTCGAGATCCATGCCTGCCACGGCCCCGAGCGGCAGGTGGAGGTGCTCCGCGACCGTCTGCTGCACCTGTTCGCCGCCGACCAGACCCTCCAGCCGCGTGACGTGGTGGTGATGTGTCCCGATGTGGAGACCTTCGCGCCGCTGATCCGCGGTGCCTTCGGCCAGGCCGGTCTGCACCATCCGGCCTTCGAACTGCGTGTCCGGCTGGCCGATCGCGGTGTGCGATCGGTCAACCCGACCCTCGACGTGGTCGCGTCGCTGGTCGAACTCGCCGCCAGCCGGATCCGCGTCGACGAGGTGATGGATCTGCTCGACGCCGAACCGGTGCGGAGCCGGTTCGGGTTCACCGACGACGAGCTGGAACTGGTGCGTGAATGGCTGGGGCACAGCCACGTCCGCTGGGGTGTCGGCACCGCCGACCGCGCCCGGTACGGGCTGGGACGTTTCGCCCAGGGCACCTTCGAGGCCGGTCTGGACCGTATCGCGCTCGGGGTGGTCGCCGAGGAGCTCGACGACGAATGGCTGGGCACTGCACTGCCGTTGGCGGGTGTGGAGAGTACATCGATCGATCTGGTCGGCCGCTTCGGTGACCTGATGGCGCGGCTCTCGACGACGCTGACCGCGCTGGCCGAGCCCGCACCGGCAGCCCGGCGACTGGACACCCTCGTCGAGGCCATCGACTCGCTGACGGCCACCGCACCGGGGGAGGACTGGCAGCGCGCCCAGGCCATCCGGTTGCTGGGTGAGGCGCTGGGCGTCGATGCCACCGCCCCCGACGATGCCACCGCCCCCGACGATGCCACCGCCACAGACGATGTCGCGACTCCGGTGCTGCGGTTGCCCGACCTGCGGGATCTCATGTCGGCGCTCACCGCGTCACGGCCGACCCGCGCCAACTTCTGTACCGGTGAGCTGACCGTCTGCTCGATGGTGCCGATGCGCTCGGTGCCCCATCGCGTCATCGTGCTGCTCGGCGTCGACGCCGAATCCTTCCCACGGGTACAACGTATCGACGGAGACGACGTACTGGGGGTTAATCCTCTTGTGGGCGAGCGTAATCCGCGTGACGAGGACCGACAGTGCTTCCTCGACGCGATCGGTGCCGCGACCGATGCGCTGCTGGTCTTCTACAGCGGGGCCGACCCGGTGTCGGGCCGCCGGATCCCGCCCGCGGTGGTGGTCAGCGAACTCGCGGATGCGGTCACCGCGCTGACCGGCGCGAGTCCGGTCATCAACCACACGCTGCACGGCTTCGACGAACGCAACTTCGTGGCCGGTGCGATTCCCGGAATCGACGGTCCCTTCGGCCACGACAGGTCACTGCTGGCCGGTGCACGGGCATTACGGTCGCCGACGCGTGTCACCGAGACGATGGCCACCCTGGAACTTTCCGAGATCACCACCGACGCCGAAGATCCCGAGCTGGCGGATGCCGGGGTCATCGATCTGTCCACCCTCGTCGAGTTCCATCTCGATCCGATCGCGGGCTTTCTGCGGCAGCGCGTCGGCGCCCGGATCCCCGGCGAACTACGCCGTCATCCCGATCAGCTCGAGGTGAAACTCGACGCGCTCGACACGTGGGGGATCGGCGAGCGTTTTCTCCAGCGGATGCTGGCGGGCGCGTCCATCGAGGACTGCCAGGCGGCCGAACTACGACGGGGGACGTTGCCGCCGTTCGCCTTCGGGACTCGGACCCTGGAAGTGATATCCCGGCAGACGCACAATCTGTATCGCGCCGTCGCCGACCTACGTTCGGGCGCGCCGCGGACGCTCGACGTCGGAGTTCGGCTGCCCGACGGCAGGCGCGTCCACGGCACCGTCGCCGACGTCTTCGGCAACGCTCAGGTCAGCGCGTCCTACTCCCGTTTGCGCGCCAAACATCAACTCGGCGCATGGATCCGGATGGTCGTCATCGCCGCCGCCGCCGAACAGGGTGGTTCCGGTTCGGACCGGATCGACCGGGTCGTCGCGGTGGGACGTGCCGGGATGGGCGGCGGGACCACCCGGCTCACCCTGCGGCGCCCCGATGATCCGGTGGGCATCCTGACCGATCTGGTCCGCCTGCGTGATGCGGGCCTGCGCACCCCGCTGCCGGTACCTCTGGACCCGGCGATGGCGTTCGCCGAGCAGGCCGGGTCCGGCGACTCGGCGGCCGCGGACGGCGCCGTCGGCGATCGTCGGGTCTCGTGGGCGATCAACGGGGCCCGGCGGATTTTCGAGGACACCTTCGGCGACCACACCAACCCGTATGTCCGGTTGATCTTCGCCGGCGACGTCCTCGCCGATGTCGACTTCGACGCTGTGCTGCGCCCGACGGTGCCCGACGGCAGCGTCTTCCATGGCCACCCGGTGCCCGCCGCGGTAGGTGAACCACTGTTCTGCGGCCTGGCCCGGGCGGTGTGGGCGCCACTGATCGCCCATCGGGGAGAACACTCATGACCCAGCCCCGCACCTTCGACCTCGCCGAGGATCTGCCCGAGGCCACCACCGTCCTGGAGGCCAGCGCGGGTACCGGCAAGACCTATGCCATCGTCGGGTTGGCGGCACGGTATCTGGCAGAGGGAGTGCCGATCTCGTCGATGCTGCTGGTCACCTTCAGCCGGGCTGCCACCGCCGAACTCCGGGAGCGGATGCGGGAGCGGGTGCGGGCGCTGCTGCGCGCCCTGGACCCCGGCGCTGTGGCCACCGATGATTCCGCGTCCGATGATCGGGTGGTCGCTCTGCTGCGGTCGGGTACTCCGGCGCAACAGGCGGCATACCGCGACAACCTGCGGCGCGCCATGGCGGACTTCGATGCGTCCACCATCGCCACCACCCACACGTTCTGCAATCGCATGCTGGAAGTGCTCGGCCTACTCGGGGAGCGCGAGATGGTCTACTCGATCGTCGAGGAGGTCGACGACCTGACCGAGGAGGTGGCGCTCGACCTGTACCTACGCGGCTATGCGGCCAGTCCGGCGCCCGACTTCGACTACGAGGTGGCACTCTCTATCGCCAAGGATGCCGTGCGCCAGCCCGCCGTCGACCTCGTCCCGGACCCGGGTATCGCGCGCCCCGACGAGTCGGGTACCGATCGGGCAGGCGAGGCGGATCGGGTCGCCTCGATGCGCGTGCGGTTCGCCGCCCGGGTGCGCGACATCGTCGAGGAACGCAAACGCAGCGGCCGGTTGCGGACCTACGACGACCTGCAGACGATCCTCTACCGGATCATCACCGACCCCGACGTCGGCGCGGACGCATGCGCGCGGATCCGCAACACCTTCCAGGTGGCGCTCGTCGACGAGTTCCAGGACACCGACCCGCTGCAGTGGGAGATCCTGCGCCGCTGCTTCCACGGCCATCGCAGGCTGATCCTCGTCGGCGATCCGAAGCAGTCGATCTACGGGTTCCGTGGTGCCGAGGTACTGAGCTATCTGAACGCGGTCACCTGCGCCGACACCCTCCGGGCCCTCGACGTCAATCGTCGTTCGGACGGGGCGTTGGTCTCGGCGCTGTCGGCGATCTATGGCGGTGCGACCCTCGGTGACCCGCGGATCGTGGCCCGGCCGGTCAGTGCGGCGCATCCCGGTAGCAGGATCGACGACGTTGCGCCACTGCAGATCCGGGCGTTCCTGCGGCAGGACTTCGGCGAGAACGACAAGACCGGTGCCGGCCTGCCGAAGGCCGCCGCCGCACGGGACAAGATCATCGCCGACGTCGCCGACGACGTCGCCGACCGGCTGGCGGCCGGCCACACCATCGAGGCCGACGGTTCGCGGCGTCCGATCCGCGCGGGCGACATCGCGATCCTGGTGCGCCAGAACAAGACCATCGAACCGCTCCGGTCGGCATTGGCCGACCGGGGGGTCCATGCGGTGATCGGCTCGGGTGCCAACGTCTTCCACACCGCCGCCGCGCAGCACTGGTTGTGGGTACTGCGCGCCGTCGAACTACCCTCCCGCAACGATCGGGTGCGGCTGGCGGCGCTGACCCCGCTCTGCGGGTGGAGTGCCGGGCGCATCGACGCCGAGGGAGAGACCGGCACCGCCGAACTGGCCGCCGAGTTCGCGACTCTCGGAAAGGTTCTCGCCGACGGTGGGTTTGCCGCCATGGCCCAGCGATTGCTGGATCGCAACGAGGTGGCGGCTCGGGTACTGGCCGCCGCCGACGGTGAACGATCGCTGACCGATCTGCTGCAGATCTCCACACTGTGCAATGCGCATGTGGTCGACACGGGCGCCGGAATCGCCGGCGTGAGTCAGTGGCTCGCCGACCGGATCGCCGATGATTCGCGACGTCAGCGGACCGATGAATCCAGCCGCAGGCTCGAACGTGACGCGCAGGCCGTGCAGATCATGACCGTGCACGCGAGCAAGGGATTGCAGTTCCCGATCGTGTACGTGCCCTTCGGGTGGGACGGCACCTGGATCACCGAAGATGGCAACATCACCTTCCACGACGAGCAGGGAGTCCGGCGGCTCGACGTCGGTGGGCGAGACGGACCGGGTCGGTCCGGCCGACGGCTCCGCTACGGCGCCGAGGTGGCCGGTGAAGACCTTCGACTGCTGTATGTGGCGCTCACCCGCGCCCAGTCGCAAGCTGTGCTGTGGTGGGTGCCCACCGCGAACACGCCGACCGGTCCGCTGCACCGGCTGGTCTTCGGCCGGGACTCGGCGACCAGCCCCGAACCCGGTGGACCGTGGACGGCAGCACCGCGCGTCGACATCCCCGACGACGCGAATTGTGTTGCGCAACTGAAAGGATTGAGTCTCCGCGACCGTGGGGTCGAGATCATTCCGGCGGGGCGGCGTGGTGCCACGACGGTGATCGACGCCGACGGCGCCGCCGGCCGCCGACCCGAACTCGCCCTGGCACACTTCGATCGGCCCATCGATGCGGACTGGCGGCGCACGTCCTACTCGGCGATCATCGCCGGCGCCGCGCACACCCACGTCACCTCCGGCAGCGAACCGGACGCGACGCGTCTGGAGACCGCGCTGGACGACGAACCCACGGATGAATCGGGGGCCGAATCCGACGACTGGGAGACGGAAGTCGGGAACGTCACCGGCCTGCCGTCCCCGATGAACGGACTGCCCTTCGGCGCCGGTTTCGGCACGCTCGTGCACGAAGTTCTCGAATACGTCGACACGTCGGCGCCGGATATGCGGGCCCACGTGGCCGAACTCGTCGCCCGGGCGACCGCCGGCCGCGGGGACGGGATGGACCCGCTCGTGCTCACCGACGCGTTGTGTGCCGTGCTCACGACGCCGCTGGGATTCGGCGATCTGTGGGGGATCGCCCCGGGTGATCGTCTGGCCGAGCTGGACTTCGAGTTGCCGCTGGGCGGATCGGCACCCGTTCGGCTGGGTGTGCTCGCCGATCTCATGGACCGGCATCTGCCCGCCGATGATCCGCTGCTGGAATACTCCGAGCGGCTGCGCGAACTGCCCGACCGGGTCCTGTCCGGCTATCTGACCGGGAGTATCGACTCGGTGCTGCGGACCCCGCAAGGACGCTTCGTCATCGTCGACTACAAGACCAACCGGCTACGGCCAGGGGTGCTACAGGTCACCGACTTCGACGCACCGTCCCTCGCCGAGGAGATGATCGGCGCGCACTACCCGCTGCAGGCGATGCTCTATTCGGTTGCCCTGCACCGATATCTACGCTGGCGGATGCCCGCCTACGACCCGGCGGTCCACCTCGGCGTCGTCCAGTACCACTTCGTGCGGGGAATGGCCGGACCACTGACGCCGCCGGGCTGTGGCGTATTCGAGTGGCGTCTGCCCCCGCAATTGGTGATCGACCTGTCCGATGCACTGGCCGGGAGGCAGGCATGAGTGCGGTTCTGAGCGACTGGGCGGATGCCGGAGTGCTCGGCGTCGCCGATGTGCACATCACCGAGCGGCTGGTTCGGATGTGCGGCGAACCCGTTGGCGAAGATGCCCAACTCGGTGCCGCACTCGCTGTCCGCTCGGTCCGGCTGGGGTCCACCTGTTTCGCCCTCGATCGGGCCGTCGACGTTCTCGGTGCCGACGACGATCATGGACTCGCGGTGCCGGGTACCGCGGATCTGGTTGCCGCGCTGGTCGAGTCTCCGCTGGTGGCCGGGGCGCGCACCGGACCGCTGCGCCCGCTGGTCCTGATGTCGTCGGCCGACGGGCCATTGCTGTATCTACAGAAATACTTCCGTCAGGAGCAACTGATCCGGGAGGTACTCGAGCAGCGATCGCAGACGATGCCGACCGTCGACGACGCGGCCCTGACCACTGCGATCGCCGCCGCCTTCGACGCACCGGAGGGGATGACCGAGTCGGCGATCGACATGCAGCGGGTCGCTGCCGCGGTGGCCGCGATCCGTACCACCACGGTGCTCGCCGGTGGTCCGGGTACCGGGAAGACCTATACGGTTGCCCGGATTCTGGCGGTGCTGCGGCGCCTGCATGGCCCCGATCTGCGTATCGGCCTGTGTGCGCCGACTGGTCGTGCGGCCGCTCAGCTGCAGGCATCGGTGTCGGATGAGGCGAGTCGTGCCACGGCGTCTGGGAAGAGCGGCCTGACCGGCGAACTCCGGGCCGTCACGGTGCATTCGTTGCTGGGCTGGCGACCGGGATCGAACCCGCGGTACGGGCGGGGGCGGACGCTACCGCATGACGTGATCGTCGTCGACGAGACGTCGATGTTGTCGATGACCGCGATGAGTCGACTGCTGGAAGCTGTCCGGCCCGATGCCCGACTGATCTTCGTCGGCGATCCGCATCAGCTGGCGTCGGTCGATGCGGGCGCGGTGCTCGCGGACCTCGTGGAGCGCACCGCATTCGCCGATGCGGCAACATCGGAGGCGGCAACATCGGTGGCGGCCCACTCGGGAGCGGCGGCTTCGATAGCAGCGAGCGCCGAGGATCGCGTGGCCCGTATTCGTCGGGTGGTCGGTGCGGATGTGGCGGAATCCGAGTCGGCGCGGCTGGCGCAGGGGGTGGTCACGCTGCGGCGTGGCTACCGGTTCGGCGGTGGTATCGCCGCGGTCGCCGCCGCGGTGAACGCCGGTGACGCCGACACGGTCCTCGATCTGATCGCCGACCCCGCGATCGCCGACGTCGAACTCGTCGATCCAGCCGACATCAGCTCGGTGCGTGGCGATGTCGTGCGGTGGGGCCGCGAACTACGGCACGCCGCCGATGCCGGTGATGCCGACACCGCCCTGGCCGCATTGGACTCGCACCGCGTACTGTGCGCCCACCGGGAGGGCGCCTGGGGTGTGCGCGGCTGGTCACGCCGGGTCGCCGAGTGGCTCGGCCACCCCGACCGGGATGCGCGCGACGTGGTGGAATGGTATCGGGGACAACCGATTCTGGTGACCGCCAACGACCGGCAGACGTCGACGTTCAACGGCGACACCGGGGTGGTGATCGCCGACCCGGCGCACGAGCGCACCGATGCGGTGCGCATCGCGTTCCGGCGGGGCGCCCAGCTCAAGCTGCTCGCACCCACCCAACTCGCCGATGTCGCACCGGTCTATGCGATGACGATCCATCGCAGCCAGGGCAGTCAGTTCGAGCGGGTGACGGTGGTGCTGCCACCGACCGGATCCGAACTGCTCACCCGGGAGTTGCTGTACACCGCGATCACCCGTGCGCGTCATCAAGTGCGGATCGTCGCGACCCCTGAGGTACTCGGTGCCGCCGTCGCTCGGCGCGTGCAGCGTGCGAGTGGATTGCGCTCGCCGGTGACCGTGATCGGCCCGGGGCCGTCGGCAGTTCCCGGTGATACCGTGCGGGGCGCAGATATCCAGGACTTCGGGGGGTGACGGTGAACGGGCCAACGCACGATTTCGGTCGTGATCAGCCGTCTGGCTGGTCGCCGGCGAACACCGGCGGGCAACCGCCACCGGGCTGGGCGGCGTACCGGACGGGCGGGCACCCGGGCTACTCCGGTGGTCCGGGCTACTCCGGTGGTTCCGGCGCCCCAGGTGGTTCCGGTGCCTCAGGTGGTTCCGGTGGCAGTGGGAAGGCCGTCGCGGTCGTGCTGGGTCTGGCAGTGGTGCTGGTCGTCGCGCTCGCGGCGATCGTCATCGTCGCCGTCCGCCCGGACGACTCCGACAGGAGCGATGCCGGCACCACGACGCCCAGCGCGTCGGAGACGGCGCCCGAACCCGAGCCGACCACACCGCCCGTCGACGAGCCGGTGTGTGCACCGCCGAAAGCCGCGCTGATAACTCCAGGTGGGTGGAAGACGGTGTCCGGTAAGCGTGGCTTGGCCTACGATGTCCCGGCCAACTGGGAGGTCGCCAGCTGCGGGACGCTCATCGGCTGGGAGAAGAAGTGCAGCACCGGGCCATTCGGCTCGTGCCCGATCCGCATGTTGAGCAGTGCCGCTTCGGCGACGACACCGCAGTGCTCGCGGACGAGTATCAGCGCGTCCGGCGTCGGGGGCGCGGCCTCGTCACCGGATATCACCGCGGCGGTGAACACCGAGGCCGCGCTGGTCGCCGACATCTACACCTCGGAGTCGGGTCATGTGCCCAAGGTTACGCTGAGCGCACCGCGCAGGCTCACGGTCGGTGGTGCACCGGCGGTGGAGGTGGTGGCCACGGTGACCGACGTCGAGACCTCCACCTGCATCGGATCGACCGCCATCCACACCATGGTGGCGACGATGTCTCCGCTACAGAAGTCACCGGTGGTCTTCGTGATCTCGCTGGTTCAGGGTGTCCGGGGCGCGGAGTCCCCGACGATCGCGGCGCAGATGGTGGCCACTCTGCGGCTGAGCTGATCGGCCGGCCGGCCGGCCCGCCCGCCCGGCTCCGGGCCGGGTGGTGGTGGCGCAGCGTGGGGGGCATTCCTCGCTCAGAGCACGGCGAGCCGGTCGACGAGCAGGTCGAGTTTCTGCTGGGTGTCCTCGGGGCGCAGACGTCCCGCCCGGAGGAGGGTCGCGATGCCGTGCAGCGAAGCCCAGAACACCTCGGTGAACAGCTCCGGTCCGACACCGTCGCCGGCGACATCGCCAAGACACTCCAGTAGGGCGGCGAAGGCGTCCTTGAGTGGCTTCGGGGTGTCGTCACGTGCATACGCCAGCCCGCCGTCGAGCTGGAACAAGGCGTCATAGACCGCCGGGTTGCGCTCGGCGAAGTCGAGATAGGCGCGGGCGAGCGCGGCGACCCGCGCGCGCGGGGTGTCCGCGGCGGACACCGCGGCACGGACAGCCACCGCAATTTCGGTGGCGCCGTCGAGGGCGACGGCGCCGATGATCTCGCGCTTACCTCGAAAATGGCTGTAGAGGACGGGCTGGCTGTATTCGATGCTCTCGGCGAGCCGACGGGTGGTGACGGCCTCCCAGCCCTTCTGCTCGGCGAGTTCGCGAGCCGTCGCCACGATGAGTCGCTCGCGGTCCGCGCGTTCGCGCGCTTTGCGTTCTTGAACCGACATGTCGCAACCCTAGCATTGATAGACAAGTGAGCATCACTACTGCTAGCGTCGAATCGCAATCTAGCGATGCTAGAAGGTCTTCTGAGGAGGTACGCCATGCTCAACGCACTCGAGGTCGTCACCACGGTGGTAGTCGGACTACTGGTGGGGGTGGAGTTCGCCGTCGCCGTCATCATGAACCGGATCTTCAACGCCCTCCCGGAGGACAGCGACCAGTTGGCCCGCTCGGTCGGCGGGCGGATGCTCGGGGCCGTGATGCCGTTCTGGTACATCGGCTCAGTGGTTCTCGTCGGGGCCTGGGCGGTGGCCGGGTGGTCTGACCAGGGCATCGGCCTCGTCATCGCCGCGGGCGTGCTGTTGATCGTCAGCGTGATCATGTCGATCCTGCTGCTCGTCCCGATCAACAACCGCAACAAGACGTGGACCGCCGACAACCGGCCGGCCGACTGGAAGCAACAGATGGACAAGTGGGACCGCTACCACTACGTCCGAGTCGCCGTGATCGTGGTGGCCTTCGTCCTGCTGGTCACCGCCCTCGTGTGACACCGCCCGCCCGGTATCTCCGGCCCGGCGCGGTGGTGCGCGCCGACCGTGGTCAGACGGTGAGTTCCGCGGCGAGCACGTCGAGGGTGACCCCACCGAGCGCCAGCGCCCTGGTATGGAAGTCCTTGCGGGTCCAGTCCGGGTGTGCCGTCAGCGCCGCGGTGCGCGTCTGTTCCCAGACTCGTTGTCCGAGTGCGTAGGACGGTGCCTGCCCGGGCCAGCCGAGGTAACGGTCGAGTTCGAATCGGAGCACCGACCGGTCCATCGCTACCGAATCGGTGAGGAACGCCCAGGCCTTCTCGGCGTTCCAGATGCCGCCACCCACCGCTGCGGGCGCCGACAGTTCGCAGTGCACACCGATGTCGACGACGACCCGGGCCGCACGCAGCCGCTGGGCGTCGAGCATCCCCATCCGGTCACCGGGGTCGTCCAGCCAGCCGAGTTCATCCATCAGCCGCTCGGCATACAAGGCCCAGCCCTCGCCGTGGCCGGAGGTGAACGAGGCGAGTTTGCGCCAGTCGTTGAGGTCGGGGTCGACGATCGCCGACCCGAGTTGCAGGTGATGGCCCGGCACACCCTCGTGGTAGACCGTCGTCTTCTCCTGCCAGGTGTGAAAGGTGTTCTGGCCGACCGGAACCGACCACCACATCCGACCCGGGCGGGACAGATCGGCGGTCGGCTGGGTGTAGTAGATGATGCCCGTCGACGACGGGGCCAGCCGGCATTCGAGTCGGGTGAGCCGCTCGGGCATATCGAAGTGCGTGCCGGCCAGGCCGTCGACCGCGGCGTCGGAGGTGCGCTGCATCCAGTCGACGAAGGCATGCCGATCGTGAATCTGATACTGCGGCAACGTGTCCAGATGCGCCAGGGTCGCGGCGACACCGGCACCCGGCAGCAGTTCGTCGGCGATGGCCTGCTGTTCGGTGGTGATCTCGGCCAGCCGGACCATCGCCCAGTCGTAGGCCTCGCCGGGGTCGATATCGGCCCCCAGATAGAGCGGCAGATGCAGGCCGTAGCGATCTCGTCCGACCGCGTCGGCGGCGACGGCGTCCGGCGCCACCTGGCGACGCAGGTGATCGCCGAAATCGCCGAAGGCCTGTCGTGCGGCTGTCAGCCCCTTCTCCAACTGCGGCGCAGTGCGCGGATCGTCGGCGATCGGCGCGGTATTCGCGGCGATCGCGGCAGCGGCCTGGTTGGCCTGGTCGGCGACCAGCATGACCTGTCTCAGCGCGAGCGGGGGACCCAGGCGTCGTCGGTGTTCGAGTCCGTCGACGACCGTGCGCAACGCCGCCGGGATTCGGTTCAGCCGGGCGAGGAAGGTCTCGCGGTCGTCGCGGCTGTCGGTGGGCATCAGGTCGAAGATGTCGCGCAGTGCCTGTAGTGGTGAGGCGATGACGTTGCAGGCGCCGGTGACCTCACCCGCGCGGGCGAGGTCGACCTCGCGACGCAGGGTTGCGCTCATGGTGGCGATGGTGACCGTGTCCACCCGGTCGGCGGGTGTTGCGGCGGAGAGTTCGCCGAGGGTCTGCTCGGCGAGGGCGGTCCGTTCGTCGATCGCCCCGGGGGAGAAGTCGGTCAGCAGATGGTCGAATCCGTCGAGACCGATCTCGGTGGCGAACAGCGGGTCGAGTTCGGCACTGCGCCGGAGGTGCCGGTCGGCGATGCCATCGATCGCCGACCGCGGACGCGCAGTGGCCGCGTCGGTCACAGGTCGTTGGTCGCGAACGTGTCGCAGCGACGGGGATCACCGGACTGATAGCCGATGCCGAACCAGCGGGCGCGCTGCGCGGCCGAACCGTGGGTCCAGCCCTCCTTGTTGGAGTTCGAGCCCTGGATGGAGTCGTCGCCGATACTGCGGGCCGTCTTACCGACCTGGTCGATATCCTGCTGCGTCAGCGGCTGCAACAGAGCGTCGGCGGTGCCGTCGTCGGCGTGGTGGGCCCACACCCCGGCCAGACAGTCGGCCTGCAGCTCGATGCGTACCGAACCGTTGTTACCCATGCGCTGGCCTTTGTTGAGCACGCCGGTGATGTTCTCGATGTGGTGGCCGTACTCGTGCGCGATCACATATTCCTGGGAGAGCGCGTCGTTCCCGCCGCCGAGCTGGCCGACGAGGACGTCGTCATAGAAGCTCGTGTCGATGTAGATGGTCTCGTCGGCGGGGCAGTAGAACGGGCCGGTGGCCGAGGTGGCGCTGCCGCATCCGCCGGTGTTCACCGATCCGCTGAAGATGTGCAGCTTGGGTGCGCTGTACTGAGGTGCGATCGACTTCCACACCGTCTCCAGGCTGGCCTTGGTGGCCACTACGCGGCAGATCTCATCACCGACGTTGGCCATCTCGTAGGTGCATTCGCTGATGTGTTTGTCGAGCGCACTCTGCGAGGCGGCGGGGGTGCTGCTTCCACTGCCCGACCCCATCAGATTGCCGGGATTCACCCCGAACAGCAGGGCGACGATGGTCAGGATCAGACCGGCGCCGCCGCCGAGTGCGATGCGGCCACCGCCGCCGCCGAGTCCGCCACCACCACCACCGGAAGCGGAGACATTGTCGGTGTTGATCGAGCCACTGCCTTGAAACGTCACGTGTGAATCATGGCATGAGGACGGTGAACCTTGAGGACCTTGTCCGGATTCAGGATCCCGCGCGGGTCGAGCGCCGACTTGATCGCCTGCTGCACCGACAACGAGGCCGGTCCGGCCTCCCGGGCCAGCCAGTCACGCTTGAGTATCCCGACCCCGTGTTCACCGGAAATGGTGCCGCCGAGCTCGAGGGCGACGCCGAAGATCTCGTCCGCGGCGCGCTGCACGGCGGCAGGCGGCTCGGTGAGTGCGGTGTCGTAGGCGAGGATCGGATGCAGATTCCCGTCGCCGGCATGGGCGAAGGTGTAGAGGTCGACGCCGTGGCGGCGGCCGATGTCGGCGACCGCGTCGAAGGCCTGCGCCAGACGCGACCGCGGGACACAGATGTCCTCGATCAGGGCACGGCCGAAAGCTTCGATAGACGGTAGCGCCAGGCGCCGGGCGGCGAGCAGCTCGTCGGCGGTGGTCTGGTCGGTCGCGGTCCGGGTCCACTGCGCATGCGCGCCGAGGATGTTCGCGATGACCGCGGCGTCGGTGCGGGCCGAACGTCCGTCGGCCTGGGCGATCACCAGCGCGCCCGCCCGGGTGGCGAGGTCGGTGCCCTGCGCCCGGTCGATGACGCGCAGCGTGGCGGCGTCGACGAGTTCGAGGAGACTGGGATCACCGCGTCCGGCGATCACCGCCGCGCATGCCGACGCCGCGTCGTGTACCGAGGCGAAGCCGGCCGAGACGGTGACGACATCGTCGGGTATCGGCGCCAGCCGCACAGTCGCCCCGACGACGATCCCGAGCGTGCCCTCCGACCCGACGAACAATGACGTCAGGTCGAGTCCGGCAACACCTTTGACGGTGCGCCGCCCGGTCGAGATGATCGTGCCGTCGGCGAGTGCCACCTCGAGTCCGAGGATCCAGTCACCGGTGACGCCGTACTTCACGCACCGCATGCCACCGGCGTTGGTGGCGATGTTGCCACCGATGGTGGAGATCGCGGCGCTGGCCGGGTCCGGGATGTACCGCAACCCGTGGGTGCGTGCGGCCCGGTCGAGTTCGGCGGTGAGCACACCCGGCTCGACCCGCGCGAGTTCGTCGACCGGATCGATCTCGACGATCCGGTCGAGCGTCGTGAGGTCGACGACGATCGAGCCTTCGCCGGTGACCGCACCTCCGGCCAGCCCGGTTCCCGCGCCGCGCGGGATCACCGGGATCCGGTGTGTGTGGGCGATCCGCAGGGCGGCGGTGACATCGTCGACGGTGCGGGCCGCGACCACTGCCAGTGGAGGTGCGGATGCCGGCAGGCCGGACCGGTCGGTGCCTGCGGCGGCCAGCCGGTCCGGATCGACGACCAGGTCGGTGACTGCCGCGGCGAGTTCGGCGCGGACACCCGCTCGATCGGGCGGCCCAGGGCCCGGAGCTTGGGCGTCGGGCGGGTGACCCGTCCGGAGCTGTGCGGCCGCCGGCCGATCAGACACGGGGCGGCTCGGTGACGATCGGCGCCAGGTCGGGACCGATCTTCAGACTCTCCAGGAACAGCACGATGGTCGCGGCGACCGAGCGGTGGCTCACGTCGTTGAGGACGTCGTGCCGTCCACCGGTGACCAGCCGCACCACCGTCCCGGGGCGATCGGTGAAGGCGGGCAGGACATCGCGCCACGGCGCGACGCGATCGTCGGCACCGTGCAGAACGAGGGTGGGTACATCGTCGGCGGGGACCGGGCCGGATGTGCTCCCGTCGGCGCCCGCGCCGACGATCGTGCCCCGGGTGAATGCGGGGTCGGCGCTGAGGATCCCGCGATGCGTCGGGCAGGCGGTACGCAGCTCGAGTTCGTCCTCCCACCTGTCTCCCGGGCCGCTGGAAGTACCACCGCGGGGCAACAATCCGACCAGGATGGCGGCGTCGACACCGTCGAGTTCGGGGGCGAGTTCGAGTGCGAGGTTCGCGCCGCGGTCCGATCCGACGACGATCTTCGGTGCCGGTAGCGAATCGTCGGCGAGGAGTTCGGCTACGGCAGAGCGGGTTTCGTCGACCGGCGACGTTCCGGTCTCGACGATCCGGACCCGATAGGCGTCGGCGCTGAGGCGTCGGCCGAGCCGTCCGTAGGTCGCGGCGCTCTCGCCGCGACCGGTGAGCACGATGAGGGTGCCGCGCGCGGCCAGTCCGGTGGGTTCATCGAAGGCGGCCGGGGCGGGCTCGGTCACAACTGAGGTCATGATCCCCACCATGGGGCCGTCGATCGGTTGATGTCCAACACCTTTCGGTGATCGGTGCCGATGGAAGATCGTGATGGGTGCAAACATTCACTCGGCGCTGATTTTATCCCTGGCACGGTTCCCGTCGCCGTGCTTGTGTGATCGGCATGGCTACGTCTCTCGACCTCGAACATCTGCGCACCCTGATTGCGATCGCCGAGTCCGGTGGTTTCAGCAAGGCGGCGGCGACCCGGCACATCAGTCAGCCGGCGCTGAGTCAGCATGTTCGTCTGCTCGAACGCGGCCTCAAGCGCAAACTCTTCGAACGGGACGGACGCGTCATGCGGTTCACCCCGGCCGGCGAACAGGTACTGGCCGAGGCGCGCCGCATCATCGACTTCCACGACGACGCGTTGTCCCGCTTGGAGGCCGACCAGGGCACGACGATCGTCGTCGGGTCCACCGAACACAGCGCCGAGCAGATTCTGCCGGAGATGTTGCGTGCGTTGAGTGAGTCGTTCCCCACGGCCACCACGCGTTTCGAGATCGGCCGGTCGACGGCGCTGCGGGAGTCGGTCGAGAAGGGCAGCGTCGATGTCGCCTTCGTCCTGGATCCGAGCGGGCAGGGCGCCGGCCGGCTGGTCGGCGATCTGCCGCTCGTCTGGTATTCCGCCCACGATCATGCGGTGGGTGCCGACGACCAGCCGGTCCGCCTGGTCGCCTTCGAGGAGCCGTGCGGTATTCGCGAGCGGGCGCTGTCGCTGTTGGCCGAGGCCGGGCTGCGCACCGAGGTCACCGCACAGTCGACGACGCTGGAAGGTGTCCTCGCCGGGGTACGGGCCGGTCTGGGTGTCGCGCTGCTGCCCAGTACCGGTGGCGGGGCCTCCGGGGTGTCGGTGCGCACCGATCTCCCCGCCGCCGGAACCGTTGGACTGCGGCTGATCTCGCGGCGCGGCCTGGCCGACGACATCACCGCGACCGCATTCGACGCCGGTTCGGAGTTCTTCGACGAACGTCCGACGCTTCATCTGGTCTCGGTGCCCGACCGTCGCGGCGCCTGAGCGCGCCGATCGGTCGTCTGTCGGGCCATAAAGACTCACGCTGAGCGGATACCTCCGGGCATCCGCTGGGTCGTTGTGTCGGTCGACGCAGCGCGGCCCGGTCGGCGCTATGGACGGTGAAAACACCTGCCCAACTGGGTATTCGGGCCAGTCGGTTGGATTCGGTACCGCATCGCGGAGGTGGCATCGGACCGATAGCGCGGCGCTATGAGATCAGTTAGGTGTTTGTTCTTGGACCCCACTCCGGTGGTCTCCGTACGGTCCTGGACGACCCGCGAATCAGTGGTGACCGAAGGAGAATCCGATGAACGCGACCGACATCGCCGCCCCCGCAGGGGAGGTGGCGCCCGATGAGCTCGGGACCGGCTCGTCGGCCGGGCAGCGGTTGCGCGGCTTGTCGGCCGGGCAGCGGGTGCGCGGCTCGTCGGCCGGGCAGCGGCTGCGCGGTCTGCGGGGGCGTCTCCCGCTCACCTCGGTGCGGGCACCGGTCTCCAGCCGCTATCTGATCAGCCGGCTCGTCAACGCGGTGATCGCGGTGTGGGGCGTGCTGACCATCGTGTTCTTCTCGCTGCACCTCACCGGCAATCCGGCGGTCCTCCTGGTCGCCCCCGACGCGCCGAAGAGTGATCTGGCCCGAATCACCGCCGAGATGGGATTCGACCGACCGCTGCACGAGCAGTATTTCGCCTTCCTCGGCAACGTGCTCAGCGGACACTTTCCCGAGTCGATCCGGTACGGCGTCGACCCGCTGCGCGTCGTCTTCGACCGACTTCCCGCCACCCTGTTGCTGGGTGGGGTGGGTCTGGGGGCCGGCGTCCTCGTCGGCGGCGCGGTCGGCTACCACGCGGTGCTCGGCCGGTCGGCGCGGTTGCGTCGCATTCCGATCAGCATCCTGACCGCACTGGAAGCGATCCCGAGCTTCTTCCTGAGTGTCGCGTTGATCGCGATCTTCGCCATCACCTTCGCCGTCGTCCCGGCTGGTGGCAATCGAAGTCTGAGCTCGCTGATCCTGCCGGCGATGGTACTCGCGGCGGCCCTGGCAGCGCCGATCGCCCGGGTCTTCCGTACGTCCCTGACCGAGACGCTGGGCGCCGACCATGTGCGGCTGGCGCGCGCCAAGGGGCTGGGCCGGACGGCAGTGCTGGGCCGGCACGTCGTACTCAATGCCCTGGCTCCGGTCGTCAACGTGATCGGGGTGCAGGCCGGGGTCGTCCTCGGCGGTGCGGTGATCACCGAGTCGGTGTTCAGCTGGCCGGGTCTGGGACAGCTGATGACCTCGTCGATCGCCAGCCGCGACTATCCGGTGGTGCTCGCCGCGGTGACCGTGATGGCCATCAGTTTCGTTCTCATCAACCTCGCCGTCGACATCGTCGGTGCGATCCTCGACCCGCGCGGAGGCCGTCGATGACCACCTGGAACCCTCGCACGCTGACCCGGCGGATCGGCCGGTACCCAGCCGCGGTGCTGACCGCGGGCGCCGTCCTGCTGGCCATCGTTGTGGCCGCGGTCGGTGCGCCGCTGTTCGCGCCGGAAGGCTATGACGCACAGGACATCACCGCCCGATACTCGGCGCCGACCTGGTTCGGCAGGCATCCTTTGGGGACCGACGAACTCGGCCGCGATGTGCTCGTCCGGGCCGTCTACGGCGGGCAGTCCGCCCTCGGTATCACCGTGCTCGCGGCGGTGCTGGCCACGTTGCTCGGTCTGACCCTGGCGCTGGTGGCCGCGCTGGGGCGTCGGTGGGTCGATGACCTCGTCGGACGCCTCGCCGACGTGCAGCTGGCGATACCGTCGATCCTGCTTGCTCTGGTCGTGTTGGCCTTCGCGGGCAACGAGATCGTCCCGCTGATCGTGGTGCTCGCCGTCGGTGCCTGGGTGCTGACGTTCCGGATCGTCCGGGTGCACGCCACCCGAATCGCCGCGCTGCCCTATGTCGAGGCCGCCCGGATCTCCGGGGCGGGCTGGTGGGGTGTGCTGCGCCGCCATGTGTTGCCCGCCTCACTGCCGCTGGTCGTCGTCGCGTTCACGCTGAACTTCTCCTCGATCCTGGTCCTCGAATCGAGCCTCGGCTATCTGGGCCTGGGTATCCAGCCGCCGCGGCCGGACTGGGGCCAGATGGTGTCCTCCGGGCAGGCTCAGCTGGCCGGCGCGTGGTGGATCTCGATCGTCCCCGGCGTCTTTCTGGTGGCCACCGTCGTCTCGGTACAGGTGATCGGCGACTGGCTCGCGGATCGTCTGTCGGTCAACGGATCCGGAGGGCCGACCGAGGTGTCGGCCGGTCCGGAGAACCTCATCGAAGGAGGGCGGGGATGACCCTGCTGAGCGAACGTCCGCGGGTGCGGACGGGTCTTGTCGAGGTGGATGGCCTGCGGGTGACGGCGCGCAACGGCCGCGACCTGGTCTCCGACGTGAGCCTGTCGATCGCGCCGGGCCGGGCGGTGGGTCTGGTCGGCGAGTCGGGATCGGGAAAGACGCTGACCGCCATGGCCATTGCCGGGCTGCTACCCACCGGGGTGCGGGTCAGCGGTGGCCGGATCGACTTCGACGGCCTCGACGTCACCGCACGCGACGACCTCACCGCGCGCACGCTGCTCCGCGACCGGATCGGGGTGGTGTTCCAGAACCCGACGGTGGCGCTGAATCCGCGGCTGCCGATCGGCGCGCAGTTGCGTGAAGCGCTGCCCGCCGAGATCCGCCGCTCGCGCAGCGCATCCGCGCGCCGGTCCCGGGAACTGCTGGACTATGTGGGAATCGAGCGGGCCGACGAACGATTGGCCGCCTATCCGCACGAACTGTCGGGTGGACTCAACCAGCGCGTGGTTATCGCGACGGCCATCGCCCGGTCGCCGTCGCTGCTGATCGCCGACGAGGCCACCACCGCACTCGATGCCACGGTGCAGCGGCAGGTCCTCGACCTCATCGACCGGCTCCGCGACGACCTCGGACTGGCCGTGTTGTTGGTCAGCCACGACATCGGGGTCATCGCCGACCGCACCGAGGACATCGTCGTGATGGCCGAGGGGCGGGTCCGGGAACGGGGACGCACCGACGAGGTACTCGCCGCACCGCGCGTCGACTACACCCGGGAACTGCTCGCCGCGATGCCCGACATCGATGCCGAGCCGCCGCTTCCGCCTCCGCTGGACGCCCCCGCGGTGCTGGTCGGGCGCGGCCTGACCCGAAACTTCGTCCGCCCCGGCCGGGGCCGCGCGCGGATCAGTGCGGTCGACGGCGTCGACCTCGACGTCCGGCAGGGGCAATCGCTGGGCATCGTCGGCGAATCCGGTTCCGGCAAAACCACTCTCGCCCGGATCCTGGTCGGTTTGGACCGGCCCGACGCCGGCTCACTGCACGCGGCCGGGGTGCCGGTCACCGGACGGTCGGTGACTGCGCGCCGACGATCCCTGAGTGGCGTCCAGTTCGTGTTCCAGGACCCGTATCTGGCGCTCGATCCGCTGCAGACGGTCGCCGACAGCATCGGCGAGCCGATCGACCTCGGCGGTACGCCGCAGCAGCGCCGGGAGCGCCGCGACATCATCGACGGTCTGCTCGACGACGTCCGGTTGCCGCGCGACTACGCCCACCGCCGTCCGGGGGAGCTCTCCGGTGGGCAGCGGCAGCGGGTGGTGATCGCGCGGGCGCTGGCCACCGGTCCCCGGGTTCTGGTCGCCGACGAACCGGTCGCGGCACTCGATCTCCATGTCCAGGACAGCATCCTGAAACTACTGGCCCGTCTGCGGGAGGAACGGCAGCTGACCTACGTCGTCATCTCCCATGACCTCGCGGTCATCCGGCAACTGTGCACCGATGTCGCGGTGATGCGTGCCGGACAGATCGTCGAACGCGGAACTACTACTCAGATCTTCGATTTCCCAACACATTCGGTCACCCGCTCGCTGCTGGCAGCGATCCCGGGTGGTAACCCCAGAAAGAGAGCAGTACTGTGACCGACCCCCAGCCGACGTCTCCGGACCGGAGTCGTCCCACCCGGTTTCGTAGCACCCGGTTTCGTAGCAACCGGTTTCGCGGAACTCGGACCCTGACCCTGGCGCTGGCCGCGGCGATGACGCTGACCGTGGCAGCCTGCGGTGGCCTGGGCGCCGACGAATCGACGCGCGACGGCACCATCGTGATCGGCATCTCTCGCAAGTTGACCGGCCTGGACCCGGCGAAGGGGCAGTCCGTCGACGGCGACGGCTCGGTGCAACGGGCGCTCTACTCGAGTCTGACCACCTACGATCCGCAGCTCAACCTCAAAGGTGATCTCGCGACGAACTGGACTCAGGACGACCCGACCACCTGGACGTTCCACATCCGTCCGGGTGTGACCTTTTCCGACGGCACACCGTTGCGTGGCGAGGACATCAAGTACAGCTTCGATCGGTTCCTCGACCCGGCGTCGACCTACACCACCTCGAGCGCGACCCGCGCGATCATCTCATCGGTCGACACCCCCGACGACACCACGCTGATCGTGCACACCAACGGCCCCTACATCGATCTCGCCGACCGGCTGGCGTCCTTCTTCATCGTGCAGAAGGCGTTCGTGCAGGCCCATCCCGAGGGCACCTCCGTCCTCGGTACCGGGCCGTACAAACTGGACACCGTCGACCTGGAGAACGGGGCGACGCTCTCACCCAATCCGAACTTCTACGGCGCTGCGCCGCAATGGAAGAAGGTCGAATACCGTGTCCTGGAGAACGAGGCCGCCCGCGTGCAGGCGGCGCAGTCGGGCAGCGTCGACGTGGCGATCCAGTACGAGCCGGCCAGCCTGAAGCTGTTCGCCGATTCCGACTACGACACCGGCACCCAGTGGTCGTCGTGGAACAACACCCTGCGGATCAACGAGAACATCAAGCCGCTCGGCGATGTCCGGGTCCGGCAGGCGATCAACTACGCGATCGACAAGAAGTCGATCATCGACAACATTCTCGACACCGACGTCGCGCCGCTGGCCGGGCAGGCGATCGCCGAACCCTACGACTCGATCAACAAGTCCCTGTCGGCCTACCCCTACGACCCGCAGCGTGCGCGGCAGCTGCTCGCCGAGGCGGGCTACCCGAATGGTTTCGACACGGAACTGTCCCTGACCACCGGCAGCTACGTGGCGCAGGACCCGGTCTCGCAGGTGCTCGCCAAACAGCTCGGGGCCGTCGGCATCAAGGTGAACATCACCAATGCGTCCTTCCCGACCTGGGTACAGCGGACCTACTCCGACAACGCGGCGCCGCTCTACTACATCGGCTACACCTCGGGCTACAAGGCGATCGCCGAACGGCTGCGCACGTACGCCAGCTCGAATGCACAGTCGCACTACGCAACCCCCGACACCGTCTACGACGATCTGGTCACCAAGGTGACCGGCGCGCGCACCCGCGAAGAGCAGCAGCGCTACGTCGACCTCGCGACCCAGCGGTACCGCGACCAGGCGCATGCCATCTTCCTGTGGCCACAACCGCTGACCTGGGTCGTGCGCAAGGACCTGGCGTGGACACCGCGTCCCGAACACTGGCTGGTGCCACAGGAATTCACCGTCAAGAGCTGATCCGCCGGAAGGGACTTTCATGACCATCGACATCGATGACCTCGGGGCACCGGCCGGACAGCGGGTCGCCCAGGGTGAACAACTGGTGCTGGCGACGCTGATCGGCGGCGTCGGCAACCATGCCGGCGCGTGGCGCAGGCCCAACAGCCGGGTCGAGGAGAAGTACGACCTCGCGCTGTTCCGCGACGTGGTGACCTGGGCCGAACGAGCCAAGCTGCATGCGGTGTTCCTGGCCGACGGCCTGCGTCTGGACCTGGACACGGTGTCCTCGCAGCCGTTCGCCGGACTCGAGCCGGTCACCCTGCTCAGTGCGCTCGCCGCGGTGACCGAGCACATCGGGCTGATCGGCAGCATCTCGACGACATTCTCCGAGCCGTACAACGTCGCCCGTCAGCTCGCCTCCCTCGATCACATCTCGGGTGGGCGGGCCGGCTGGAATCTGGTCACCTCGGCGTGGGGTGAGGAGAACTTCGGGCGTGAGCTGCCCCCGCACGCCGAACGCTACGAGCGGGGAGCGGAATTCGCCGAAGTGCTGCTCAAACTGTTCGACAGCTGGGGTCCCGGTGCGGTGCGTATCGACCGCGCGGCGGGGGTGTACGCCGACGTCGGCCAGGTGGCACCGATCGACCATGTCGGCAAACACTTCTCGGTGGCCGGGCCGCTCAACGTGGCACGGTCACCGCAGGGCCGGCCGATCATCGCCCAGGCCGGGTCGTCGGGGGATGGGCAGGCCGTCGCCGCCCGGTTCGCCGACCTGGTGTTCACCACCGGCCGGATCACGCACGATGACAGCATCGAGTTCTACCGGTCGGTGAAATCGCAGGTGTCCGCGGCGGGTCGGGATCCGCGGACGGTCAAGGTGCTGCCGGGGGTATCGCCGATCATCGGGGAGACCGAGGCCGCGGCCCGTGCGGTGGAGAAGGAGCTCAACGGTCTCATCGACCTGGAGTCCGGGCGCGCCAAGCTGTCCCGGCAACTGGGTAACGCCTTCCTCGACGACCTGGAACTCGACGAACAGATCCCGGCGGAGCGCCTGCCCGCCGAGGAGGCCGTCGAGGGTCGCCGGTCGCGCTACGGCGTATACCTGACCCTCATCGAGGACGGCTGGACACTGCGCAGGCTGATCGAGTGGGAGGTGGCCTCGTCGGGTCACTTCGTCCCGGTCGGTGCTCCCGAACAGATCGCCGATCTGCTGCTCGAACGATTCGAGGCCCGCGGCGCCGACGGCTTCATCCTGCTGCCCTCCTACCTGCCCGAGGGACTGACCCTGCTGACCGAGGCGGTCATCCCGATCCTGCAGGAGCGTGGTGCATTTCAGACCGAGTATGCCGGGCAGACGCTGCGCGAGAACCTCGGCCTGAACGCGCAACCGGCGCCGGTACCGGCGTGACCATCATCCATCCCATCTCGTAGAGGAGAACTCATGAGCAGCCCGTCCGCGGTCCTGTCCCTGCCGCCCGTCCCCGTCCCCGTCGATCGCGACGTGCGCTGGGAACTGACCGCCGCCCTGCGTCACTTCGGTTCGCTGGGTTACGAATTCGGCTTCAACGGCCATGTTTCCGCCCGGGCGCCCGAAGCCCCCGGACACTACTGGGTCAACCCGTTCGGCGTATCCGTCAGTGCGGTCACCCCCGGCGACTTCGTCCTCGTCGACGGCAACGGCGACATCGTCGACGAACGCGGCAGCTACCGGATCAACGGGTTCGCCGGCAATCTGGCTCTGCACCAGAATATTCCGGACGCCGCCGTCGCCGTGCACCTGCACACCCCACGCGGGTTCGTCTGGTCCAATCTGGGCAGGCCGCTGGAAGCGGTGAACACCGATGCGGCGACGATCGTCGGCCTGCAGGGTCTGTCCGCCCGCATCTGGGGCGACGACACGACCCCGGACAACATCGCGTTGGCCGCGCAGGGCGCACGGGTGCTCCTGCAGCGCGGCCACGGATTCGTCACCTGGGGTCAGACCGTCGCCGAGGCCGCCTTCTATCTGTGGTCGGCCGAACGGGCCGCCGACGCCGCGCTCGCGCTACTCGGCGTCGACCACGAGGTCCTCGGCCCGGAGGTGGTGCAGCGCTGGACGTTGACCCCGGAACTGGCTCGCGCACACTACGAACCGGTGTTCAGCCTGGCCGAACGGTCGGGTTTCGCATGAGCCGCAGGTACATCGTCATCGGCGCGGGGGCGGTCGGCGCCGCCCTCGCCGCCGGCCTCGAAGAGGCGGACCTGCCGGTGGTCCTGGTGTCGCGGGGGGCCACCTTCGCGGCCATCGCCGACGGTGGCCTCACCTACACACAGGCGGGGCGCACCCGCCGTCTCGGTATCGAGGTGGTGTCGGGTCCCGACGGCGTCGACCTGGGTCCCGACGATGTGCTCGTCTTCGCCACCAAGACCCAGGATGCCGCCGAGGCGCTCGCGGCCTGGGCCTACCGGCCGGTGGTCGGGGGAGCGGTCGCCGCGAGCCTGCCGGTCGTGTTGCTGCAGAACGGACTCGACGCCGAACGTGCCGCACTCCGCTACTTCGACATTGTGATCGGTGCGGTGACGCTGGTCGCGGCCAAGCATGTGGTGGCGGGCGTCGTGGACGTCGCGAACGCTCCCAAGATCGGGCAGATCATCGTCGGGCCGTACCCCTTCGGGGCCGGGGACGATGGCTCGGCGGTGGCCGCGGAAATCGCGTCGGATCTGCGGGCGGCGAACTGGTTGTCGCAGTCGGTCGCCGACATCCGGCGCTGGCTGGCGTGGAAGATGCTGGTGTCGGCGGAATTCGCGTTGGCGGTTCTGGCCGGGGACGCCGACGAACGTGCGATCCTCGCCGGACAGATCCGTACCGAGACCACCCGGGTTCTGGCCGCGGCCGGATACGAGATCGCCGATCCGGGCACCGAGGTGCGGTACGACCCGGCACAGGCGGCGCTCAGCGCCGACAGCGCGTATCGGCCCGGCCAACTGTCGACGTGGCAGAGCTTTCAGCGCGGCTCGGGCAGCGAGGTCGACTTCCTCAACGGCGAAATCGCGCTGCTGGCCCGTGAATTGGGTGTCCCGGTACCGTCAACCATCGCCCTGCAACGGACCCTCGGTGCGTCGGCGGCGCTCGGGGAGGCGCCCGGCACCCGCACGGTGGCCGAGGTACTCGATCTCGCCGGACTGGAAGTCGCGCAGCCGGCCTGACCCAGGACCGTGAGACGACGATCCGGGCCGACCACCATGGTCGGCCCGGATCGTCGTCGTTTGGCTCAACCGCCGACCAGCGTGCTGCTCAGTCGGGGAGGAGCAGACCTCGGCCCGCGACCAGCAGCGCGGCGTCCTCCTGCGGCGGGTGGACGCGCACGCAGTGCACGTCGCGCAGCAGCCGCTCGAACGGCAGGTGACGGGTCAGCCCGGCATTGCCGAGGGCACCGGCGGCAGTGCTCACCGCGGCGATCACCGATCGGGCGATCTGTACCTTGATCAGCGACAACTGGCGCAGATGGGCAGTGTCGCCCGCCTGCGCGCGCAACAGGGCCCCGAACAGCAGCGTCTCCGCCTGCGCGATCTGGGCGTCGATCTCCCCGGCGATGGTCTGGATGCGCTCGGTGGTGGCGATCGGCCTGCCCAACGCGGTCGGCACGCGAGTGCGGGCGAAATCGACGAAGGCGGTGCGGGCGGCCCGCGCCACGCCGATGTAGATCGCGGCGTGGCCGAAGCTGGTCAGCGCGGTCGCCGCGGCCGGATCCCGGTAGACGCCGTCCGGCCCACGCGGAATCTCCACGAAATTCTGCTCCGGGACCAGCACGTCGCGGTAGATGACGTCGTGGGTGTTGGAGGCGCGCAACCCCAGGTGATCCCAGGTGTCGACCCAGTCGATCCCCGGGGTGTCGGACTCCACGATGAGATGTCCGACGCGGGGCTCGTCTGCCTGCTCCTCCTCGGCCACCACCCACACCACGTGATAGGCGAGCGCGCGGACACCGGTGGCGTATGACTTGTGCCCGTTGAGAACCCAGCCGTCGGTGGTGCGTCGCGCCGACGTGGTGGGCAGCCCTCCGCGTGCCGGTGCGCCGAGTTCGGGTTCGGCACGAATAGTGTTGGCGAGCGTCGGCTCGCGCAGACTGCGGGCCAGGTAGTCGCGATACAACTCGGCAGGCCAGTTGTGCGCCGCAGCCTGACCCTGGTGGGTGTTCAGATTGTTCGCCGCCAGCAGCGCCACCGATGTGTCGCCCTCACCGAGGGCGATCAGTATACGGGCGGTGTCGAGGGGGTCGAGGCCGGGGCCACCGAACTCACGGCCGACGGTAGCGGTCAGCAGCCCCGCACGATGTGCGATCTCGAGGCCCGCGACCGGCACCTCGCCGGTGCGGTCGTACTCGGCCGCCGTCGCAGCGACCGCGGTGGTCACCGCGGCCAGCGCCGCCGGGCTCAGGTCGGGGGCGGGAAGTCGGGCGAACTCGGGAATCTCAGTGATGGCGCGACCCTCGTCGGTGTGCACGGGTTCGGTCGCCACTGAGGCCGTCATCGGACACCGGCCAGGGCAGCCGAATCGAAACCCGGGGCGAACGCGCCCGGATGGGCATCCTGCAGCGTGCCGCGAGTCCGGGTGGCGGCACGGTGAGCCAGTTCCTGGCGGACCAGTGGCAGCACGTAGCGGCCGTAGTCGATGACGTCGTTGAGGGTGTCGTAACCGCGGATCGAGACCAGCGACGCGCCCAGGTCGATGTAGTCGAGGATCGCGGCCGCGACGGTTTCCGGGCTGCCGACGAGCGCGGTCGCCGCGCCGGACCCGTTGGTGGCGGCGGCGGTTCGGGTCCACAGCGCGCGGTCGTAGACCTCAGACCGTGCGGCGAAGTCGAGCGCACGTTGCGATCCTACGTTTTGCGGCGGCGTCGAGGTGAGTTTGTAGTTCTTGTGGAAGGCACCGGAATCGAAGGTCTTGCCGATTCGGCCGACGTAGTCGTGCGCCTTGCGCCAGGCCAGTTCGTCGGTCGGGGCGATGATCGGCCGGAACGTCACCCAGATGCGTGGCAGTTCGGTGCGTCCGGCGTCACGGGCGATACCGTGCACCCGGTCGATCTCGCCGCGGATGTCGGCGAGCGGTTCGCCCCAAAAACTGAAGACATCGGCCTTGGTGCCGCCGATCTCGAAGGCCGGGGCCGACTGCCCGCCGATGGAGACCGGGATCGTCGAGCCGTACGGCGCGAATCCAGGGCCGAACTCGTCGAACCGATAGAACCGGCCGTGATGGCTGAACGGTTCCGGTGAGGTCCAGGCGCGGCGCAGGATGTCGATGTACTCGGAGGCGCGTGCGTAGCGGTCGTCCTTGCTCAGGTAGTCACCGTGCCGGGCCTGCTCGGTGTCGTTACCGCCGGAGATCAGGTGCACCACCGCACGGCCCTCGGTCAGCTGATCGAGGGTGGCCAGCTTCTGTGCGGCCACCTGCGGCAGGGTGGTGTTCGGTCGCAGCGCCACGATCGGGCGTAGCCGCTCGGTGAGCTGCCCGACCGCCGAGGCCAGGACGAAGGAATCGGCACCGGCGGACCCGTAGGGCAGGAGCGTGTAGTCGAAACCCGCGTCCTCCAGGGTGCGGACGTAGCGGCGGAAGTACTGCAGGTCGATACCGCGGGTCGGGATCGGATCGAGTTCGGTGGAGGGGTTCAGATGAGCCTGGCTGATGAACTCGACCTGGGCGGACGCGGTGTCCGGGATGGTCGGGATGTCGGTCACGGGAGGATCCTCTCTGGGCCGTATACGACGGCCGGACGGGAAGCGGGGACGAGCGGGGTCGGCGTCGAGCCGGGGTCGG
The DNA here is from genome assembly GCF_030315745.1 of Gordonia heveisoli. Lineage (GTDB taxonomy): Bacteria > Actinomycetota > Actinomycetes > Mycobacteriales > Mycobacteriaceae > Gordonia. Next base: position 141,615 of record NZ_JASXSH010000010.1, read on the forward strand.
AAATGGCCGGTCGGGGGACCGGATCAAGCACCGACGGCGACCGGGCGATCCAGGCCGCTCCACTGCGAGAAGGACCCGGGATACAACCGGGCATCGAACCCGGCGAGGGACAGTGCGGCGACCAGGTGGGCGGCGGTCACCCCCGAACCGCAGTAGGCCGCGACCGGAACACCTTCGGCGACACCGAGTTCGGCGAACCGGGCGCGTAGCGTCGCCGGGGATTCGAAGGTGCCGTCTGGGCGCAGGCTGCCGGCGTTGGGTGCGCTGACCGCACCCGGAATGTGGCCGGCCTTGGGATCGATCGGTTCGACCTCGCCGGTGAACCGTTCACTCGCGCGGGCGTCGAGCAAGACACCCGACGCCGGGAAACCCGCCACCTCGTCGACGTCGAGCACCCCCAGACTGCCGGTCTGCAGCGTGACCTGTCCGGGGGTCGGTGTCACCTCGTCGGTCGACAGCGGAAGTCCGGCTGCCCGCCACGCGGGTAGCGCGCCGTCGAGGATACGGACGTCGGCGAGTCCGGCCCATCGCAGCAACCACCAGGCACGGGCCGCGGACTGGTTACTCGCCCCGTCGTAGACGACGACGGTGTCGCCGTCGTCGATACCCCAACGTCGGGCGGCGGTGGTCAGGGTTTCCACATCCGGCAGCGGATGGCGGCCCAGCTCGGCGGCCGGGGCGGCGGCCAACTCGGTGTCTAGGTCGACGTACACCGCACCGGGTAGGTGGCCCTGCCGGTAGTCGACGCGACCATCGGGCAGGTCGAGCGCCCAGCGCACATCCAGGACGACCGGCGGGCGATCGGAGTGCAGCAGGTCGGACAGTTCGGTGGGGCTGATGAGCAAAGACATGCCGTCAACGCTAAGAAGACCCAGGTCAATGCGTCCAATACATGTTCGGTATGGGCCCGGTTCAGAAACTGCGATGGGCGCAACCCGCCGGTGCCGGGGGTGCGGGCGGGGATCGTCGGGGGCTGCCAGCGGAGAACCGACGCCGATACGGCACCATGGTCACCAAGCAATTCATCTGGCATTTTTCCCGGAAGGACTCCGCAGTGCTCCGCACCCACTCCGCAGGCTCGCTTCGTCGCGCCGATGCGTCGCAGACCGTCACCGTCGCCGGCTGGGTGGCGCGTCGACGAGACCACGGCGGTGTGGTGTTCATCGACCTACGTGACGCCAGCGGCCTGGTTCAGGTCGTCTTCCGCAACGACGACGTCGCCGAGGCGGCGCACCGGCTGCGCGCCGAATACTGCGTCGCGATCACCGGCGTGGTCGAGACTCGCCCCGAGGGCAGCGAGAACCCGAACCTGGCATCGGGGGAGATCGAGATCAACGCGACCGTCCTCGAGGTGCTCAACGAGTCGGCGCCGCTGCCGTTCCAGCTCGACGAATCCCCGGGCGAGGAAGCCCGGCTGCGGCACCGCTATCTAGATCTGCGCCGTGAACGTCCGGCGGCCGCGATCCGGCTGCGATCGGCGGTCAACGCCGCCGCGCGCGGGGTGCTGGCCGGCCACGAGTTCGTCGAGATCGAGACCCCGACCCTGACCCGTTCGACCCCAGAAGGCGCCCGTGACTTCCTGGTGCCCGCTCGTCTGCAGCCGGGCACCTTCTACGCGCTGCCGCAGAGCCCGCAGCTGTTCAAGCAGCTGCTGATGGTCGCGGGTATGGAGCGGTACTACCAGATCGCCCGCTGTTACCGGGACGAGGATTTCCGCGCCGACCGCCAGCCGGAGTTCACCCAGCTCGACATCGAGATGAGCTTCGTCGACCAAGACGACGTGATCGCCCTCGCCGAAGAGGTGCTCGCCGCACTGTGGAAGTTGATCGGTGTCGACATCAGCACGCCGATCCCGCGGATGACCTACGCCGAGGCGATGCGTCGCTACGGCAGCGATAAACCCGACCTGCGCTTCGGCATCGAACTCGTCGAATGTGCCGACTACTTCGCGAACACGCCGTTCCGCGTCTTCCAGGCGCCTTACGTCGGCGCGGTCGTCATGCCCGGCGGGGCGTCCCAGCCGCGCCGTCAGCTCGACGCCTGGCAGGAATGGGCCAAGCAGCGTGGCGCCAAGGGCCTGGCCTACGTGCTCGTCGCCGAGGACGGCACGCTGGGCGGGCCGGTCGCCAAGAACCTGACCGACGACGAGCGGGCCGGTCTGGCCGCACACGTCGGCGCGCAACCCGGCGACTGCATCTTCTTCGGTGCCGGCGAGGTCAAGTCGACCCGCGGCCTGCTCGGCGCCGCCCGCGGCGAGATCGCCGACAAGCTCGGCCTGATCAAGGACGGCGACTGGGCGTTCACCTGGGTCGTCGACGCCCCGCTGTTCGAGCCTGCCGCCGACGCCACCGCCTCCGGCGATGTCGCGGTCGGGTCGGGCGCGTGGACCGCGGTGCATCACGCCTTCACCTCGCCCAAACCCGAATCGCTGGCACTGCTGGACACCGCGCCCGGTGAGGCCCTGGCCTACGCCTACGACATCGTCTGCAACGGCAACGAGATCGGCGGCGGTTCGATCCGTATCCACCGCAAGGACATTCAGGAGAAGGTGTTCGAGATCATGGGGATCTCGCACGACGAGGCGCAGGAGAAGTTCGGCTTCCTGCTCGACGCCTTCGCCTTCGGCGCACCCCCGCACGGCGGGATCGCTTTCGGCTGGGACCGCATCGTCTCGCTGCTGGCCGGCGAGAATTCGATCCGCGAGGTCATCGCCTTCCCGAAGTCCGGCGGCGGCGTCGACCCGCTGACCGATGCGCCTGCCGCGATCACCCCGGCTCAGCGCAAGGAGTCGGGGATCGACGCCAAGCCGGTGCCGCGCGGCGAGGCCGCCACCGCGGCCAACGCCCCCGCGGGCGACGGAGCCTGACCACACCGCTGCCACGACACCCGGCAGGGTAGGCGCATCTGTGATGTGATTTCTTCCAACAGATGCCCCGCCCGTCGGGTGTCGCGCAGCGCTGGGAGGACTCCGGTTTGACGATCAAGGTAGCGCTGGAGCACCGGACGAGCTATGCCTTCGATCGGCCCGTGAAGATTCATCCGCATGTGGTCCGGCTGCGTCCGGCCCCCCATTCGCGCACCCCGATCGAGGCCTACTCGCTGAAGGTCGAACCCGACCAGCACTTCCTGAACTGGCAGCAGGACGCGTTCAGCAATTATCAGGCGCGCCTGGTGTTTCCCGAGCCGTCCGCGACGCTCTCGATCACCGTCAGCCTGGTCGCCGACCTGACCGCGATCAACCCGTTCGACTTCTTCATCGAGGACTGGGCGGAGCACTACGGCTTCGACTATCCGGACGACCTTCGGCGTGACCTGGAGATCTATCTGCGCCCGGTCGGCGTGGCCGACGGTGAATTCGCGGGTGCACCAACACATCCTGCGGTCGCGGCATTCGCGGCCGCGCACCGCCCGATCGGCGAGACGCGGGTCATCGACTTCCTGGTGTCGATCAATCAGGCGGTACGGGACGCCGTCGGCTACACCGTCCGCCTGGAGGCGGGCGTCCAGACCCCCGACCACACCCTGGCATCGAAGATCGGGTCCTGCCGCGACTCGGCCTGGCTGCTCGTCGCCCTGCTCCGTGAGCTCGGACTCGCCGCCCGGTTCGTCTCCGGCTACCTGGTGCAGCTGACCTCGGATGTGAAGGCCCTCGACGGGCCGTCCGGGCCCGCCGCCGACTTCACCGACCTGCACGCCTGGACCGAGGTGTACCTGCCCGGCGCGGGCTGGGTCGGTCTGGACCCGACGTCGGGGTTGTTCGCCGGGGAGGGCCACATCCCGCTGGCGGCGACACCGCATCCGGGCGGGGCCGCGCCGATCACCGGTGCCACCGACCGGTGCCACGCCACCCTCGACTTCGCCAACACCGTCACCCGCTTCCACGAGGATCCGCGGGTCACACTGCCCTACACACCGGATCAGTGGGATCGGGTCGTCGACCTGGGTGCCCGCGTCGACACCGCCATGGCCGACGGAGACGTGCGGCTGACGATGGGCGGCGAACCGACCTTCGTCTCCATCGACAATCAGACCGACGACGAGTGGACCACCGCCGCCGACGGCCCGCATAAACGCCTGCTGGCCTCCCGGCTCGCCGAACGGCTCCGTCAGGACCACGCGCCGACCGGGCTGGTCCAACGCAGCCAGGGCAAGTGGTATCCGGGTGAACCGTTGCCGCGTTGGCAGATCGCGCTGCTGTGGCGGACCGACGGTGCGCCGGTCTGGCGTCGCCCCGAACTGCTCGCCGACCCCTGGGCGAGCGAGCAGCAATGCGCCGCGGGCATCGAGACCGAGATCGCCGGCCCGGCAGCCGACGCCCACGCCGACGCCGAACCGGCGCGGGAGCTGCTGACGTCATTCGCCGTCGCACTCGGGCTGCCCGCCGCTCTGGTGCTCGCCGCCTATGAGGATCCGCTGGTCCGGATGGGGGAGCTGGCCGCGCTGCCGCCCGGTGCACCGAGCGCCGACCCGACCGTGCAGACCGCGCGGGCGGCCGCACTCGCCGAGGCCGACGACACCGCCGACCTGGAACCTCCCGCCGACTCGTCACGCGCCCGCGCCGAACTGCTGGCCCGGCTCGACGCGGCGGTGACCACGCCCACCGCCTATGTGCTGCCGCTCAGCCGGGCCGAGGACGGCGACGCCTGGCGCAGCGCGAGCTGGACGACCCGACGCGGCAGGCTGGTGCTCACCCCGGGTACCTCGCCTGCCGGTCTGCGGCTGCCGCTCAACTCGTTGTCGTGGGGACCGGCGCCGTCGTTCTTCGACACCGATCCGTCGGCGCGGCCACCCGGGCTGCCCGACGATCCGGCCGCCGCTTTGGGACACCGGGTCGTCGAGGCCGATCCGGCGGAGTTCCTGCCGCGCACCGCCCTGGTCGCGGAGGTACGCGCGGGCATCCTGTATGTCTTCCTGCCGCCGATGGCCGAACTGGAGGAGTTCCTGGCCGTCATCGAACTGGTCGAGGACGCCGCGGCCGCCACCGGCACCCCGGTGGTCATCGAGGGCTATGGACCGCCCGCAGACGGGCGGCTGACGTCGCTGACGGTCACCCCCGACCCCGGCGTCATCGAGGTCAACATTCAGCCGACCGGCAGCTTCGCCGAACAGTCGGAGCTGCTGGAATCCCTCTACGAGCACGCCCGTCACGTGCGGCTGGGCACCGAGAGTTTCGACCTCGACGGCAGTCACGGCGGGACCGGCGGCGGCAACCACATCACGCTCGGCGGTGTCACCCCGGCGGATTCGCCGCTGCTGCGCCGTCCGGATCTGCTGGTGTCGATGCTGACCTACTGGCAGCGGCATCCGTCACTGTCATATCTGTTCTCCGGCAAGTTCATCGGCACCACCTCGCAGGCACCCCGCGCCGACGAGGGACGGGAATCGGCGCTGTACGAGATGGAGATCGCGTTCGCCGAGATCGACCGGCTCATCACCGGAGGTGTCGACGAACCACCCAACCCGTGGGTCACCGACCGGGCACTGCGGCACCTGCTGACCGACATCACCGGCAACACCCATCGTGCCGAGTTCTGCATCGACAAGCTCTACAACCCCGACTCCGCGCGCGGCCGGCTGGGACTGCTGGAGCTGCGGGCCTTCGAGATGCCGCCACACCACCGGATGGCGATGGTGCAGTCGTTGCTCGTGCGTTGCCTGGTCGCCTGGTTCTGGGACAAGCCCTACCGTGCCCCGCTGATCCGCCACGGTGCCGACCTGCACGGCAAGCATCTGCTGCCGCATCACGTCATCGCCGACATCTCGATCGTCGCCGAGGAACTGCGGGAAGCGGGATTCGACTTCGACACGGCCTGGCTCGACCCGTTCACCGAGTTCCGCTTCCCGCGGCTCGGGACAGTGTCGATCCGGGATCGGGAGATCGAACTGCGCGGCGCGATCGAACCGTGGAACACCCTGGGCGAGGAGTCGACCGGGACCGGCACGGCACGCTACGTCGACTCCTCGATCGAGCGGGTCCAGGTCCGGGTCTCCGGTGGGGTCGATGACCGATATCTGTTGACCTGCAACGGATATCCCATCCCGCTGCGCAGTACTGGGCGTCCCGGTGAGCAGGTGGCCGGGATCCGGTTCCGGGCCTGGCAGCCGCCGAGTGCGCTGCACCCCAGCATCGGCATCGACACCCCGCTGATCTTCGATCTGATCGACACCGTCAACGGACGCTCGGTCGGTGGCGCCACCTATCACGTCGTCCATCCCGGCGGTCGGGCCTACGACCGGCCGCCGGTGAACCCGGTGGAAGCCGAGTCCCGCCGCAACGGCCGATTCGAGGCGGCAGGGCACACCACCGGGACCGTCGACATCGGTCTGCTGCGTGAGCGGGCAGCCCGGCTGGCCACCGATGCCGGGGTCCCGGGCATCCTCGACCTCCGGCGGGCACGTACAGTTCTGCGGTGACTTCTTCGTCCGGCAGCGTCCGCGCGGTGTTCGAGCGATACCGCACCGACGGCTTCACGCTGTTCGATCTCGCCGAGATCGACGGTGCGTCGACGGCGAAGGTGCACTACGACGAGATGCTCGACCCGGCCGGTGCGGTCCGGTCGGCCTGGACCGATCTGGCCGAGGGCTACGAGATCCGCGGCGAGGCCCGCCTGCGCAATGCGGCGGCCCGGCTCGCCGCCGCGGTCGAAGACGAAGGTGTCGTCTACAACGAGTTCGTCGCCCACGGCTCCGGCCCCGGCGAGACCGTAGCCCGGGACTGGCAGATCGATCCGGTCCCACTGATCGTCGACGGCAGCGAATGGTCCGAACTGGAGAAGGCGCTGACCCAGCGGTCGATGCTGCTGGACCTGCTGCTGCGCGACCTCTATCGCGACCAGAAGACGATCAGTGCTGGACTCGTCCCGCCGCAGATGGTGTTCGGGCATCCCGGCTACATCCGCAAGGCCGCCCGGCTCGAGGTGGCCGGACCGCATGCGCTGTTTCTGCACGCCGCCGACATCGGCCGCACCGCCGACGGTCGTTTCGTCGTCTACGGTGACCGCACCCAGGCTCCGTCGGGCATCGGGTACGCCATCGTCGACCGGCGGCTGACCTCACGCATCTATCCGCAGCTGTTCCAGTCCTGCGCCCCGCGGGCCACCTCAACCTTCGCCGGCACCCTGCGGCTCGCCCTGTTCGACTATGCCCCGCCCGGCGTCGACGATCCGACGGTCGCCGTGTTCAGCCCCGGCAGCATGTCCGAGACGGCCTTCGACCAGGCCTATCTGGCGTCGGTGCTGGGTTTCCCGCTCGTCGAAGGTGCCGACCTCACCGTCCGGGACGGGGTCGTCTACATGCGTTCGCTGGGGCGATTCAAACGCGTCGACGTGCTCCTGCGCCGCGTCGACGCCGCCTACGCAGACCCGCTGGACCTGCGCACCGGCTCGCGGCTGGGCGTGACCGGCCTGGTGGAGGCGATCTCGCGCGGCAATGTGACCGTGGTGAACACCCTGGGCAGCGGCGTCCTGGAGAACCCGGCCCTGCACACCGTGTTGGACAGGGTGGCGCCCATGCTGCTCGACGAGGAACTGGCGCTGCCGTCGGTGCAGACCTACTGGGGCGGCGACGACCTCGATCGCACCAAAATGATCGCCGACGTCGGCGGACTCGCCTTCACCAACATCCGGACCGGCGCGGAGATCGTCGGCGGCTTCCTCGATACCGCGGGCCGTGAAGGGCTGATAGCCCAACTTCGGGCACAGACCTGGCAATGGGTCGGCCGGGCTCTGGAGACCTATTCGGTCGCGCCGAGTATGACCCCAGGGGTGCTGCCCGCGGCGCCGAACACCTCGGTGCGCGCCGCGCCGGTCGCATTGCGTGCGTTCAGCGTCGCGCAGGGGCACAGCTACGCCGTGATGCCGGGTGCGCTGGGTTCGGTGCTCGCCGACGGTCTCGGCGGCGCTGCCCACCACACCGTCGCCGCGAAGGACGTGTGGGTGACCAACGCCGAGGTCGGCGGGCACGAATCCCGCCGATCCGAGACCCGGGTGGAGCCGGCACAAGAGGTACCGGTAGTCCGGGTGCGGATCTCCAGCTCGTACTCCGAGGTGGCCGCGGCGGCCAGCCCACGTGTGCTCGCCGACCTGTTCTGGCTCGGCCGATACGGTGAGCGCACCGAGCTCACCACCCGGCTGGCCAAGGTCTCACGCGAGCGCTACCAGGACTTCCAATATCGTCCGTGGATGTCGGGAACCGCCGCGGTACCCGCGCTGCTGCACGCGGTGGCCACCATCACCGGCACCGCCGGATATCTGTCCACCGCCGATCTACTCGACGCCACCGACCGGCCGCCGTCGCCGGACCAGGTCAGCGACGCGATCGTGAAGATCACCGACCTGACCGTGGCCCGTGCCGTACCGGGTACGGTCGCGCATTCGGCGGACCGGCTGATCGGCAGCGTCCGCGCGGTCCGCGACCAGATGTCCACCAGCACATGGATGGTGCTGGCGCCGGTGGAACGCGCGCTGGAATCGTTGAGCAGCCAGGTCACCCGGGCGCGGAACGAACCCGGCGACGGCACGCTGGGTGACGCCCCCGAACTCGCCCGCACCCACGACGAAGTACTGCACGGGGTGCTGGCACTGGCCGGTCTGCAGGCCGAGTCGATGGTCCACGACGCGGGCTGGATGTTCATGGACATCGGTCGTCGCATCGAGCGGGTGGTGACCTTGGCGGACCTGACCGCCGCGGTCTTCGCCGACTCCCGCGATCCCGACATCGAGCAGGTCCTGCTGGAGTCCTATCTGGCCGCCAACGAGTCGTCGGTGATCTACCGGCGCCGCAACCGCGGGCTGTATCAGCTGATCACCGTCGCCGAACTGCTGCTGTTCGACGCGACCAACCCACGGTCGATGATCTATCAGTTCGACCGGATCCGCGCGCACCTGATCGATCTGCCCGAGCCGCTGCGATCGGCGTCGGCGGAACGGGCGATCGAGGACATGGTCGCCGAACTTCGGCGCGGTGATCCCGCCGATCTGGCGTCCGTCGACAACAACGGGCGACGGTCCGAACTCGTCGAGTTGATGACCACGCTGAGCGATGCCGCCCGCGAACTGTCGGATCTCCTCGGGAGCACCCGACTGGCGCCGCCGAGAACCGCGCAGCCGATCTGGGGCGGAGGGGACAGCCGATGACCGACACCGGCTCGACGCGCCGCTACCGCGTCATCCACCAGACCCGCTACACCTACGACGACGACGTCTCATCGTCGTACGCACGGTGCTACCTGACGCCCCGCGGGCTACCCGGGCAGCGGGTCGAGAGCACCGAGGTCCGTATCGATCCCGAACCCGACGACCGGTCCACCGGCGTCGACGTTTACGGAAACATCGACACCTATTTTCATGTGCGCTCTCCGCATCGGGTGCTGGAGGTGACCGCCGAATCGGTGGTCGAGGTGGATCCGGTCGACGGCGAACTGCTGTCGAGCGCGGCCGCGCTGGCGCCGTGGGAACAGGCCCGGCCGGCCGTCGCACCCGGGGGAGCGCTTGCCGCGGAATTCGTCCTCGACCTGGATCCGCCGGAGATCACCGGGGCGGTCGTCGACTACGCGGCGTCGGTGTTCACCCCGGACCGGCCGCTGCTCGAGGCGATCGTCGACCTGACCACGCGCATTTTCACCGACTTCGAGTACAAGTCGGGGTCGACCGCGATCAGCACACGCGTGGACACCGTGATGGAACGCCGCGTCGGGGTCTGTCAGGACTTCGCGCGGGTCGCGATCGCCTGCCTGCGGTCGGTGGGTCTGGCGGCTCGGTACGAGTCCGGCTACCTCGCCACGGATCCGCCACCCGGCCGGGAGCGCATCTTCGGGGCCGACGCCAGTCACGCCTGGGCGGCCGTGTGGCTGCCGGGGGATCGGTGGATCGCCATCGACCCGACCAACGACAAACTCGTCGACGAACGGCACGTCACCCTGGCCTGGGGGCGCGACTACGACGACGTCCCGCCGTTGCGCGGCGTCATCTACACCGAGTCGCGCAAGAGTCAGATCGACGTCTCGGTGGACGTCAGCCCGATCGACGCGTCCTGAAACCAGGGGACCGAAAGTAGGGGACGAGTGTTCGTCCCCGACTTTTGGGTTCGTCCCCGAGTTGCAATTGGGGGAAGAGTCCGAAGGTGGGGGAGGAAGGTTCGTCCCCCACTTTCGGGCGATGGCTCGCGGGCGCGGCCCTCGGTCGTTCGAACGGAATCTGCCCGATCGATCTTGTGCGCGTGGGGATTTCCGCCGAAGATGGTCTTTGCCAGCGTCAACGAAATGTCAGTTCAGGCAACTGCGCGGACGTCGGCTTTCGGAATTGGGTAGGTTTGTTGTCGACATGACGGTTCTAACGGAAAGCCGCATCATGAGTGTGGTGCGGGCGGCAGAGGCGCTGCTGTCACAACGCGCCGGTTCCCCGGTCGTCCTCGACGACCCCGAAGACCTCGGCGGGAGCGGGCGTACGACAGTCGTCCGTGCCCGGGTGGCCCAAAACCCACTCTCCCTCGATCGATCCCTGGTGATCAAGGCGCTTCCCGAACACGAGGATCCACACGCCTTCCACCGGGAGATCGCGTCCTACAAGTACGCCACCGCACTGCCCAACGAGTCTCGGCCGGGGCCGCAGCTCATCGCGTCGGACCCCGACGCCCGGTTGATGGTGCTCTCCGATCTCGGTCACGGGCGGTCGATGCCCGAACTGCTGTCGGGTACCGATCCGGAGGAGACCCGACGCGCGGTCAGCGCGTGGGGACAGGCGCTGGGCCGGATGCATGCGGCCACGGTCGGCGGTGAAGGCGACTTCCAGGCGCTGCTGCGGCGCGGGCCGTCGGGTACCGGGGGTCGCGACATCCTGCGGGAGCAGGCCGAACGGGCGGTCGCCGAAGCCGCCGACTATGCCGCCCAGCTCGACGTCGCCCTGCCCGAGGCGGTACTGGCCGCCCTGCGCGACGCGCTCCATCTGTTCGGGGAGGGCGATCATCGTGCGTTCAGCCCATCCGACGTCGGCCCGGAGAACATCCTCATCAACGACGAAGGCGTCCAGTTCATGGACTACGAGTGGGGCGGCTTCCGCGACGCCACTCTCGACATCGCCTACGCACTGGTCACATTCACCGCGCAATTGAGTCCCGGGGATCTCGCCCGCGCCACCGATCTCGAGGTGGCGATGGTGGACGCCTGGCGTTCCGAGGTGGTCAGCATCTGGCCGGCGCTCGCCCACGAGCGTGAGGTTCGGCGCAAGGTCCTGACCGCGCGACTGCTGTGGGTGTGGTTGTCCACCGGATGGATGCTGCCCGGCGAGGTGCCGCCGCCCGAGGCCGACGACCCGGACTGGGGATTGCGTCGCGATTGGGCGCTGCACACCAACGATCCGCGGGTCATCGTCGCCCGCTGGACTGACCTGGCGGCTGCGGCGGAACGTGCCGGAGCCGAAACCATCGGTAACTTCGCGGCCGACGTCGGCCTCGCCCTGCAGCGGGCCTGGCTGGCCTGACCTGCACGACGTGATGGACAGTCTCTTCGAGACGCCGACATCGGCGACCGGGGGTGACGCGGGACTCTCCGCGTCGCCGCGTCCGAGTGCGCCGCTGGCGGTGCGGATGCGGCCGCAGACACTCGACGAGATCGTCGGCCAGTCCCATCTGCTCGCCGACGGCTCCCCGCTGCGCAGACTGATCAACGGTTCGGGTGCGGCGTCGGTCCTGCTCTACGGGCCGCCGGGGACCGGGAAGACGACGATGGCGTCGCTGATCTCACGGGCCACCGGCGGCCGCTTCGAAGCGCTGTCGGCGTTGTCGGCCGGGGTTAAGGAGGTGCGCGCAGTCATCGACGTGGCTCGTCGCCGCCTGGTCGACGGCCAGCAGACCGTGCTGTTCATCGACGAGGTCCACCGTTTCTCGAAGACGCAGCAGGACGCCTTGCTCGATGCCGTCGAGAACCGGATCGTGCTGCTCGTCGCGGCCACGACCGAGAATCCGTCGTTCTCGGTGGTTGCGCCGCTGCTGTCGCGGTCGCTGGTGTTGCGTCTGCGCTCGCTGACCGACGACGACATCCGGGAGGTGCTCTCCCGCGCGGTCGCCGACCCGCGCGGCCTCGACGGTGCGGTTTCGGTCACCGAACCCGCCTACGACCACCTCGTCGCGGTGTCCGGCGGCGACGCCCGACGCGCACTGACCGCGTTGGAGGCCAGCGCCGACGCCGCGCTCAGGGATCGTCGGGACCTGGAAACCGACAGCGCAGTCGCCGAGCCCGCGGACCCCGCCGCCGACCTACCCGCCGCCCAGCTACCCGTCGTCGACCTGGCCGACGTCGAGGCGGCGATCGATCGGGCCGCGGTACGTTACGACCGCGACGGCGACCAGCACTACGACGTGACCAGCGCCTTCATCAAATCCATCCGTGGCTCCGACGTCGACGCGGCATTGCATTATCTGGCCCGGATGATCGCGGCAGGTGAGGACGCGCGATTCATCGCGCGCCGGCTGATGATCCACGCCAGCGAGGACATCGGCATGGCCGACCCGATGGCGTTGCAGACCGCGGTCGCGGCGGCGCAGGTCGTCGCCCTGGTCGGCATGCCCGAGGCCAGGCTGGCGCTGACCCAGGCCACCATCCACCTGGCCACCGCACCCAAGTCGGGGGCCGTAGCGTCCTCGATCGGATCTGCGCTGGCCGACGTCGAGGCGGGTAAGACCGGCAACGTCCCCGCACACCTGCGTGACGCCCACTATTCGGGTGCGCGTGCGATGGGCAGCGGCGTCGGCTATCGCTTCCCGCACGACGACCCCGACGGCGTCCTCGCCCAGCAGTATCCGCCCGACGAACTGGTCGGTGTCGACTACTACATACCGACCGATCACGGTGCCGAGCGGGAGATCTCCGCCCGGGTGTCCCGGCTCCGGGCGATCATCCGTGGTGCGGTGAGGCGACGGGGCAGTCGATGACCTGCGACGGTAGGCTGGTCTGTTGGGTCCCGCCGCTGTAGGGGTGTGCGGCGCGCGGGCACGTCGCGATCACCCTGAGCAACTTTCACCACATCGATACGAGGACGACACCGACAGTGCAGACGCATGACATCCGGAAGCGATTCCTGGACCACTTCATCAAGGCCGGTCACACCGAGGTGCCCAGCGCCTCGCTGATCCTCGACGACCCGAATCTGCTCTTCGTCAACGCCGGTATGGTGCCGTTCAAGCCGTATTTCCTCGGCGAGCAGACCCCGCCGTACGACCGGGCCACCAGCGTGCAGAAGTGCGTGCGCACCCTCGACATCGACGAGGTCGGCATCACCACCCGGCACAACACCTTCTTCCAGATGGCCGGCAACTTCTCCTTCGGTGACTACTTCAAGCGCGAGGCCATCGGCTTCGCCTGGAGTCTGCTGACCAACAGTGTCGAAGACGGCGGCTACGGAATCGATCCGCAGAAGCTGTGGCCCACCGTCTACCTCGACGACGACGAGGCCGAGGCCATCTGGCGCGACGAGATCGGGGTGCCCGCCGAACGCATCCAGCGTCGCGGCCTCAAGGACAATTACTGGTCGATGGGTGTGCCCGGCCCGTGCGGCCCGTGTTCGGAGATCTTCTACGACCGCGGACCCGAGTACGGCATCGAGGGCGGACCCGAAGCCGACGAGGATCGCTACATCGAGATCTGGAATCTCGTCTTCATGCAGAACGTGCGTGGTGAGGGTGGCGGCAAGGACAACTACGAGATCCTCGGTCCGCTGCCGAAGAAGAACATCGACACCGGTATGGGGATCGAGCGCGTCGCCTGCATCCTGCAGGGCGTCGACAACGTCTACGAGACCGATCTCCTCAAACCCGTCATCGACCTGGCCGCCGAACTGACCGGACGGGCCTACGGCGCCGATCACGACGACGATGTGAAGTTCCGGGTCATCGCCGATCACACCCGCACCGCGGCGATGCTCATCGGCGACGGCGTCCTGCCCGGCAACGACGGCCGCGGCTACGTGCTGCGACGGTTGCTCCGCCGCGTGGTCCGGTCGGCCCGGCTGCTCGGCGCCGACGCGCCGACCATGGGTGCCTTCATCGGCCGTGCCGTCGACCTGATGGCACCGGCCTACCCGGAGCTGGCCGACAAGCGTGGGCACATCGTGTCCGTCGGGATCGGGGAGGAGGCCTCGTTCTCCAAGACATTGGCCGCCGGCTCGAAGCTCTTCGCCGACGCCGCCGACGCGACCAAGGCCGCCAAACGGTCCACCATCAGCGGTTCGGATGCGTTCACCCTGCACGACACCTACGGCTTCCCGATCGACCTCACGCTGGAGATGGCCGCCGAGGCCGGGCTGCAGGTGGATCAGGACGGTTTCACATCGCTGATGGCCGAACAGAAGCAGCGGGCCAAGGCCGACGCCTCGGCCCGTAAGACCGGGCATGCCGACGCCGGTGTGTATCGGGACTTCCTCGATCGTGGACCGACCGAGTTCACCGGCTTCGACGAACTGATGTCGGAGGCCCGCGTGCTGGGTCTGGTGTCCGACGGTGTGCGGGTGCCCGTCGCGACCGCCGGTCAGGAACTGACCGTGGTTCTCGACCGCACCCCGCTGTACGCCGAGTCGGGTGGCCAGATCGCCGATACCGGCACCATCACCACGGGCTCCGGGGTCCGGCTGCGCGTCCAGGACGTGCAGAAACTCGGCAAGACGCTGTGGCTGCACAAGGTCGTCGTCGACGAGGGTGAGATCACCGAGGGCGACGAGGTGATCGCGGCCGTGGACGCCGGGTGGCGGCACGGCGCGACCCAGGGTCACTCGGGCACCCACATGGTGCACGCCGCGCTGCGGCAGGTCCTCGGACCGGGCGCCACCCAGGCGGGTTCGCTGAACCGGCCGGGCTACCTGCGGTTCGACTTCCACCAGGGCAGTCCGCTGACCGAGGCGCAGCGCCGCGAGATCGAGGAGATCTCCAATGCCGCCGTCGAGGCCAACCACCAGGTGAACACCTTCGAGACCGGCGTCGCGGAGGCCAAGGCGATGGGCGCGCTCGCGCTCTTCGGTGAGAACTACGGCGACGTGGTGCGAGTCGTCGAGATCGGCGGACCGTTCTCGATGGAACTGTGCGGCGGTACCCATGTCGCCAGTTCGGCGCAGATCGGGCCGATCACCGTCATCGGCGAGTCGTCGGTGGGTTCGGGTGTGCGTCGCGTCGAGGCGTACGTCGGGATGGACTCGTTCCGCTACCTGTCCAAGGAACGTGCGCTGATGGCCGGTCTGGCGTCGTCGCTCAAGGTGCCGTCGGATGAGGTGCCCGGCCGCGTCGAACAACTCGTCACCCGGCTGCGCGATGCGGAGAAGCAACTGGAGAAGGTGCGCGCCGAGGCGGCCCGTGCGGCGGCCGGCAGCCTGCTCGATGACGCCGTCACCGTCGGTGACACGCTGGTCGTCGGCGGTCAGCTGCCCGATCTCGACGCCAACGGACTGCGGTCGGTGGTCACCGATCTGCGCGCACGCGTCGCCGACCGCAAGGCCGTGGTCGCGCTGTTCTCGAGCACCGGCGACGGTGCCGACACCAAGGTTCCGTTCGTGATCGCCACGACCGGGGCCGCCCGCGACGGTGGTATCAAGGCAGGCGATCTCGTCAAGGAGATCGCCCCGCTGGTCGGCGGTCGAGGTGGCGGCAAACCCGACCTCGCACAGGGCTCGGGTACCGATCCGCAGGGCATCTCCGCCGCGGCGACCCGTATCCGGGAGCTCGTCGGCTGATGCCGTTACAGCGAGGCAGACGGCTGGGCATCGATGTCGGCAGTGTCCGCATCGGGGTTGCGGTATGTGACCCCGACGGAATCCTGGCGACGCCGGTGGAAACCGTGCGCCGGAGCCCGAAGGACGATGCCGACCTTCGGCGGCTGGCCGAACTGGCCACCGAGTACGAGGTGATCGAGGTGGTCGTCGGCCTGCCGAAAACCCTGCGCAACGAGGCGGGGGTCGCCGCGCAGACCGCGCAGGCCTTCGGTTCGCGACTCGCCGACACGATCGCACCGGTGCCGGTGTCCTACGCCGACGAGCGGCTGACCACGGTCACCGCACAGCAGGCGCTGCATGCCAGCGGGCGGAGCGTGAAGTCCTCGCGTTCGGTCATTGATCAGGCTGCGGCGGTCGCTATCCTTCAGGGATGGCTCGATGCGCGACGATGAGCAGGGGGGAATCATCCGTTGAGCGATGACCGGCGCCGCAACCGTCACCGCGACCACGTCGATCAGCCGGGTATCGATCCGGAGCGACTTCGCTATTTCACCCAGCCCGCCGATGGCGGGTCGGGCACCCGACACCGACGTCGGCGGGAGCCATCGGTCGCACCCGACGCCCAGCAGGCGCCGTGGCTGACCCAGCCACAGGCGCAGGTGCGTCGGCAACCACCTCCGGTCCGTCGTACGCCGCCGCCGCAGCAGCAGAATCAGGTTCCGGGTGATCCCGACGCTTCGCGCGCCGACGAACGGAGTCGCCGCGAACCGGCTTACACCGACACCCACGTCGTCGACATCCACGCCGGACCGCGCGTCATCGAACCGGCGCCGCCGGGTGCCGCCGATCGGGCCGAACCGCGGACTGTGCGCCCGGCCGGCCCGCAACCGGAGGTGGTGGGCCTGGCCGATCTGGGCCTCGACCTCGACGACGATCCCGGACGGGACGGCGGCGATCTGGCCGTCGGGGCACCGGCTGTCGACGAGACCGGTGACGGATACCGGCCAGACGAACCGCTGCTGGGGGCCCGCCCACGCCGGCGTCGCCGCACCAAGAAGCGCCGAGCGGTGCTCGTCGCGGTGGTCGCCTGTCTGCTCGTGGCGGTGATCGGCGTCGGCTACATCGGTCTGCGCGCCACCGGTCTCCTCGATTCCCGCAAGGATTACTCCAACGCCGCGGGCACCGGCGACGTCATCGTCGACATCCCAGATAATTCGACCCTGCGCGACTTCGGGCAGATCCTCGTCGACAACGACGTGGTGGGCAGCGTGAAGGCCTTCACCAACGCCGCGGACGGCCAGGCCATCTCCGGCGGCTACTACAAGCTGCGCACCGAGATCCCGGCGGCCACCGCCGTCGCGATGCTCACCGACGGGACCACCAATCGCGTCGGGCGGATCGTCGTACCCGAAGGCCGCACCTTAGACACCAAGACCGACGCCCAGGGCAGACAGACACCCGGAATCTTCGAGATGATCGCCGACGCCACCGGTGCCACGATCAACGGGCAGCGTGTCGGGGTCACCGTCGACCAGCTTCGTCAGGCCGCCGCCGACGGAACCGTCGAGCAGTTGGGGATCCCGTCCTGGGCAACCGTGCGGGCCGGCGAACTCACCGGCGACCATCGGCGGATCGAGGGTCTCATCGCACCGGTCGCATGGGAACGGATCAACCCGGCGCAGACGGCCACCCAGATCCTGAACGCGCTGATCACCGCCAGCACCCGGCAATACGCAGCGTGGGGATTCCCGGAGCAGAACGAGTCCACCCTCGACCCCTACGACACGCTGGTCGCGGCGTCGATGGTGCAGGGTGAGGTCAACCAGCCCGACGACTACGCCAAGGTCGCCCGGGTCATCCTGAACCGGCTCGAGGTCGGGCAACCGATGCAGTTCGACTCCACGGCCAACTACACCGCCGAGCGAACGGACTTGAACGTGCACAGCGATGTGCTGCGGGATAAGAACCCGTGGAACACCTATGTGCACGAGGGGCTGCCGCCCACCCCGATCGGGGCGGTGGGCGAGAAGGCACTCGAAGCGATGGAACATCCCGCGGCCGGTGACTGGATCTACTTCGTCACGGTCGACGCCCAGGGCACCACGCTGTTCACCCGGTCTTTCGATCAGCATCGGCGCAATATCGGCAAGGCGTGCGCCAACAAGTTCATCACCTGCAACTGATACACAACGGCACTGGAGGTCGGAGAAGGTGACAGATCCCGGACATCGGCCCGGTCTTCCGCTCGGTGCCCCGCCGCGACGAGACCCGGTGGGCGGCGATCACGCCCGGCGGGCGGCGGTACTCGGTTCACCGGTGACGCATTCGCGGTCACCCGATCTGCATCTGGCCGCCTATCGGGCGCTGGGCCTGACCGACTGGACCTACGACCGCATCGAGACGACCGCTGAGACGCTGCCCGCACTGGTCGGCGGTCTGGGCCCGGAGTTCGTCGGGCTGTCGGTGACGATGCCCGGCAAGCTGGCCGCGTTGGCCTTCGCCGACGAACGCACCGCACGCGCCGAATTGGTCGGCTCGGCCAACACGCTGGTGCGCACCGAAACCGGCTGGCGTGCGGACTGCACCGATATCGACGGCATGCTCGGCGCGCTGGCCGCGGTCGGGGCCGACGCCGACCGCCGTCCGGTCGCGGTGGTCGTCGGTGCCGGTGGCACCGC
Organism: Gordonia heveisoli; assembly: GCF_030315745.1. Classification (GTDB taxonomy): domain Bacteria; phylum Actinomycetota; class Actinomycetes; order Mycobacteriales; family Mycobacteriaceae; genus Gordonia. The sequence goes on from NZ_JASXSH010000010.1 coordinate 159,979, forward strand.
ACTACCGACGATCGCCGCATTGGTCGAACGCGGGTTCCGGGAGATCACCATCGTCGCGCGTGACATCGGGCGTGCGGGCGCGGTCCTCGAACTCTGCGAACGGCTCGGGGTATCGACCACGGTGCTCGACTTCGCCGTCACACCCGAGCTCGGCGACATCTGCGCGGTGTCCGGTGTGGTCGTGTCGACGGTGCCGGCACCCGCCGCGGCCCCGATCGCGGCTGCGGTGGCGCGGGCCGAACGCGTCGTCGACGTCATCTACGACCCGTGGCCCACGCCGCTGGCGCAGGCAGTCACCCAAGCAGGCGGCACCGTCGTCGGGGGACTGGTCATGCTGCTCAACCAGGCCTACAGCCAGGTCGAACAGTTCACCGGCCGGGACGCTCCGCGCGCCGCCATGGACGCCGCACTCGCCTGATCCGCACGCCCCCGACGCCGAACACCGGGGTTGGGGATGGCCGATGAGGTTGTCCACAGGGCCCCGACCTTGGGTTCGACGGACGGCAGGCACCCCGATGATGAGTCGATGGTCGCCTTCCTCGTCGTGTTGTGGCTTGCCGTCATCGCCGACGGTGACGCGCGCACCAGCCGGATTCCCAATGTGACGGTGTGGCCGGGGTTGTGCGCGGTGTTCGCCACCGCGACGATGACCCCGACCGTCGGAGTCGCGGCGACGGTCGCCGCGCTGCCCTATGCGATCTGCCATCGGGCCGGGTGGTGCGGCGGCGGTGACGTGAAACTCGCCGGCGTCTGCGGCGGTCTGGTGGTGCACTGGGACGTGGCGCTGGTGCTGGTCGGAAGTGCAGCGCTGGCGGCGGCACTCGTTCTGGCCGCCTCACCCCGACGCCGTGCGTTGCCACATGGCCCCTTCCTGGTCGCGGTGACCTTGCCGCTGGCGGCACTGCTGTGACGGCGGTCGGCATGGCCGGGGCGGACGGGTGGCGGGCCGATTTGCCGCCCATGGAACAATTGGCAATCGTGTTGCGCTGGATAACCGCCGGAGAATCCCATGGACCGGCCCTCGTCGCCCTCGTCGAAGGAATGGTGGCCGGGGTCGAGGTCACCTCGTCCGACATCGCCGAACAGCTCGCTCGCCGTCGACTCGGCTACGGTCGCGGCGCGCGGATGAAGTTCGAGGCCGACAAGGTGACCCTGATCGGCGGGCTGCGTCATGGACTGACCATGGGTGGCCCGGTCGCCATCGAGATCGGGAACACCGAGTGGCCCAAGTGGGAGACGGTGATGTCCGGCGATCCGGTCGATCCGGCCGAACTCGCGGGCAGCGCACGGAACGCTCCGCTGACGCGTCCGCGGCCGGGTCACGCCGACTATTCCGGAATGCTGAAGTACGGCTTCGACGACGCTCGGCCGATCCTCGAGCGGGCGAGTGCCCGCGAGACCGCGGCGCGGGTCGCGGCCGGGACGGTGGCCCGCAACTTCCTGCGGCAGGTCCTCGGGATCGAGGTGCTCTCGCATGTCATCTCGATCGGCGCGAGCGAACCGTATGTCGGTGCCCCGCCCGCTTACCGCGACCTCGGCGCGATCGATGCGAGCCCGGTGCGCGCCTTCGATCAGGCCGCCGAGGAGTCGATGATCGCCGAGATCGAGGCCGCGAAGAAGGACGGTGACACCCTCGGTGGTGTCGTCGAGGTCGTCGCCACGGGTGTCCCGGTCGGTCTCGGTTCGCACGTCAGCGGTGAGACCCGCCTCGACGCCCGGCTGGCCGGGGCACTGATGGGTATCCAGGCGATCAAGGGTGTCGAGGTCGGCGACGGATTCGAGACGGCGCGCCGACGCGGTAGCCAGGCCCACGACGAGATGGTTCCCGGCGCCGACGGTGTCCTGCGGTCGACGAATCGGGCCGGCGGACTCGAAGGCGGTATGACCAATGGCGAGTCGGTACGGGTGCGCGCCGCGATGAAGCCGATCTCGACGGTGCCGCGCGCGCTGTCGACGGTGGATATGTCGACCGGCGAGACCGCTTCGGCGATCCACCAGCGCTCGGATGTGTGTGCGGTACCGGCCGCCGGTGTCGTCGCCGAGGCGATGGTCGCGCTGGTGCTGGCACAGGCCGCACTGGAGAAGTTCGGCGGTGACTCGGCCGCCGAGACCGCCGACAACCTGCGCCGCTACCGCGAACAGATCGACGCGCGGCCGCCGCGTGCCTGAGTCGGTGCCGCCCACGCCCACCCGGCCGGTCCCGGACAAACGTCCGGCCGCCGTGCTGGTGGGTTTCATGGGTGCCGGGAAGTCCACGGTTGGCCGGTTGCTCGCCGACCGTCTGGGTGTCGACTTCATCGACACCGACGTCGAACTCGTGCGGCGGACCGGCCGCAGCATCCCGGAGATCTTCGAGACCGACGGTGCGGACACCTTCCGGACCATCGAGAGAAACGTCATCGTCGACGTGCTGTCCACTCATGCGGGCATCGTCTCGCTGGGCGGGGGAGCCGTGATGACCGCCGGGGTGCGCGACGCACTGGCCGGTCATCGCGTGGTCTATCTGCGGGTCAGCCCCGAAGCCGGCTTCGCGCGGGTGTCCGGCACCGACCGTCCGCTGCTGGCCACCGACGACCCGGAGGCCAGCTATCGCGAGCTGCTGGCCCAGCGGGTGGACACCTATGCGGCGGTCGCGACCATCGAGGTCGACGCACATGACACCCCCGAAGCCGTCGCCGAGGCCATCCTCGCCGAACTCGCACGCGAACTGATCTGACCTGCTGGAAGGACCTCATGACCGAGCCCATCGCCATCCGCGTCGACGCGGGTGTGCCCTACGACGTGATCATCGGCCGCGGCCTGCTCGGCGAGGTCGCCGAAGCCGCCACCGGAGCCGATCGGGTTGCGATCCTCTATCAGCCGCCGCTCCAGCAGACCGCTGAACAGATCCGGGAGTTCTTGGCAGGCAAAGGGTTTGACGCCCATCGCATCGAGATCCCGGATGCCGAGGCGGGTAAGGATCTGTCCGTCGCGTCCTTCTGCTGGGAGGTCTTCGGGCGGATCGGCCTCAAACGCAACGACAAGGTGGTCAGCCTCGGCGGCGGTGCGGCCACCGACCTGGCCGGTTTCGTCGCCGCAACCTGGATGCGTGGCATCGGTGTCATCCACGTGCCGACCACCCTGCTCGCGATGGTCGACGCCGCCGTCGGCGGCAAGACCGGGATCAACACCGACGCGGGTAAGAACCTCGTCGGGTCGTTCCACGAACCCGACGCCGTCCTGATCGACACCGGGACGCTGGAGACGGTGCCCCGCAACGAGGTGATCGCCGGCCTGGCCGAGGTCATCAAGACCGGCTTCATCGCCGATCCGGCGATTCTCGACATCATCGAGGCCGACCCGGCGGCGGCCACCGACCCGACCGGCACCGTGCTCCCCGAGCTGATCCGCCGTTCGGTGCAGGTGAAGGCCGACGTCGTCTCCGCCGACCTCAAGGAATCGTCGCTGCGCGAGATCCTCAACTACGGCCACACCCTCGGTCATGCGATCGAGCGCCGCGAGCGTTACCGCTGGCGTCATGGCGCCGCGGTGTCGGTCGGTCTGGTCTTCGCCGCCGAACTCGCCCGCCTGGCCGGCCGGCTGGACGACGCCACCGCAGACCGGCACAAGCGAGTGCTCGAACTCGTCGGCCTGCCCACGACCTATGACGCCGACGCTCTCGGTGACCTGGTCGAGGGGATGGCCGGGGACAAGAAGAACCGGTCCGGAGTGCTGCGGTTCGTCGTCCTCGACGGGCTGGCCAAGCCCGGACGCCTGGAAGGACCCGATCCCGGGCTGATCGCCGCCGCCTACTCGGCGGTTGCCAGCGATGCGACCCCGAACGGGGCCACCCTGCTGTAGGGGACGCACGCGGACCACAGACATCAAAAAATCGCGCCCCTCCGGCCGCTGACGGCAGGAGGGGCGCGAATCGTCGGTGGTCGCGGAGTTAGCGGGCGATGACCTCGGTCGTATCGTCGGCCGGGATGTCGTCATGCTCGGACCAGTCGTCCTCGGCACCCTTGTTCTGATCGCGGCGGATGAGGAACCGGCCGATCGCCGCGCCCACGAAGGCCGGTGCGAAGATCAGCAACGCGGTGAACGAGCCGCCGGCGAACAGCTCGACGAAGAAGCTTGCCTGGCCGATCCCGGCGAAGACGAAGCTGCCCAGCACCCAGCTGATGACACCGGCCACCGCACCGGCGAAGACACCGGCCTTCAGCCAGCGCACGGTCAGATCCTCGTAGTCGTCGGGATCGGAGTTGGCACGCGCGTCACGGATACCGTCGATGCCTCCCCAGATCAGGGCGACCAAGACGACCCCGGCCAGACCGAGGGTTTTCCACAGGGTGGAATGCAGGGGCTGATGGACGACACCCACGCCGACCAGCACCCGGGCAAGGACGTGTACGGCGGTGAGAACCGCACCGCGCAGCAACCACGAAGACATGACGGACAGCGTACCGACGCCGAACGTGTTTCGAAACACATACCCCGCCAGTCGGGACATCCCGCGTCCGGCGCCGACGATCGGCGCGCCGTAGCGTTAGCGGGGTGAGCACCGCAGCCGAGACTCCGGACACCGCCGCCCGCCGCAATCGACTTCGCGCCCGACTCGCGCGTGTCGAACATATGGTCGATGCCTTCGTGGTGTCTGATCTGGTCAATATCCGCTACCTCTCGGGCTTCACCGGGTCGAACGCCGCACTTCTCATCGACGTCGCCGATCCGGCGAAGGACCGCATCGCCACCGACGGCCGATACCTCACCCAGGTGGCCGAACAGGCCGGTGACCTACCGTCGGTGATCGTGCGGGATTGCCCGCCCGAGCTGGCGGCCCGCGCCGCCGCCGGCGGGGCACGGCGTATCGGCTTCGAGTCCGGGTCGACGACCGTCGCCGCACACGCCGCACTCGTCACGGCCGTCGAGGAGACCGCGGCCGAACTGGTCGGGCTGGCGGGAGTCGTGCAGGAATTGCGGGCGATCAAGGAGCCGGGGGAGATCCGGCTGCTGCGGACCGCCTGCGCGATCGGTGACGCCGCACTCGCCCAGATCATCGACAACGGTGTATTGCGCGCGGGCAACACCGAACGGCAGGTGGCGCGGGCCCTGGAATGGGCGATGTTCGACCTCGGTGCCGACGGGGTGGCCTTCGAGACCATCGTGGCGGCCGGCGCCCATTCAGCGATACCGCATCACCGCCCGACACATGCCGTTCTCGCCGACACCGACTTCGTGAAGATCGACTTCGGGGCCATCTACGGCGGCTACCACTCGGATATGACGCGGACCTTCGTGCTGGGTCGGGCCGCGAGCTGGCAGCACGAGCTGTACGACCTGGTCGCGTCGGCGCAGGCGGCGGGCCGGGCGGCGCTGAAGCCGGGTGCCCAGTTGCGCGACGTGGATGCCGCGGCCCGTGATGTCATCGACGCCGCAGGATACGGAGAGCAGTATCTGCATGGTCTCGGGCACGGTGTGGGCCTGGAGATCCACGAAGCGCCGGGAATCGGCAAACTGGCGACGGGTACACTGCCTTCCGGCGCAGCGGTGACCGTGGAGCCCGGTGTCTACCTCCCTGGACGAGGTGGAGTCCGGATCGAGGACACCCTCATCGTCACCGACGGTGAACCGGACCTGCTGACCGCCACCGACAAGACGTTCACCGTCGTCTGAGGACGACGCTACTTTTCGACGTAGAGGGAAAGAGACACATATGCCGAGCACCGCGGATTTCAAGAACGGACTCGTCCTGCGCCTGGACGACCAGCTGTGGCAGATTCTGGAATTCCAGCACGTCAAGCCGGGTAAGGGCCCTGCATTCGTGCGTACCAAGATCAAGAATGTACTCAGCGGCAAAACCGTCGACAAGACTTTCAACGCCGGCGTGAAGGTCGAGACCGCGACCGTCGACCGTCGCGACATGACCTTCCTGTACAACGACGGCACCGACTATGTGTTCATGGACACCCAGGATTACGAGCAGTTCTCGCTGGCGCCTGCCACCGTGGGCGACGGTGCGCGGTTCCTGCTGGAGAACATGACTGTCCAGGTGTCGCTGAACGAGGGCAACCCGCTGTTCGTCGAACTGCCGGTCACCGTCGAACTCGTCGTCGAGCACACCGACCCGGGTCTGCAGGGCGACCGTTCCACCGGCGGCACCAAGCCGGCGAAGCTGGAGACCGGCGCCGAGATCCAGGTGCCGCTGTTCATCAACACCGGGGACAAGCTGAAGGTCGACTCGCGCGACGGCAGCTACCTCGGTCGCGTCAACTCCTGATACCGGCTCGTGAAGCAGCCCGGAACCCGGCACAAGGCGCGTCGACGCGCGGTTGACCTGCTCTTCGAGGCCGAGGCCAAGAAGGTCAGTCCGGCCCAACTCGTCGACGAACGTCGTGAATACGTGCGGACCGACGAGAGTGTCGGTTCGATCCACCCCTACACCGCGACGGTGATCGCGGGGCTGGCGGTCGACCAGGCCCAGATCGACGCGGTGTTGTCCTCGCATCTGCGGGACTGGACGCTGGAGCGTCTTCCGGCCGTCGACCGCGCGATCATGCGGCTGGCGACCTGGGAGCTGTTCAACTCCGTGGACGTGGACCCGATCGTCGTCGTCGACGAGGCAGTGGAACTCGCCAAGGAACTCTCCACCGACGACTCGCCTGCCTTCGTCAACGGCGTGATCGGCAAGATCGCCGAACTCGCCCCGCAGGTACGTGCCGCGGCCGCGGCCCAGCCGCGGGACACCGAAGCGGAGTAGATGCCTCCAGCGCTTCTCGGGACGTCTCGCGTTGTCCTTGGCTCGCTTGCGGGCCTCCGATGGTGAGTTACGGGTCCGGTTGAGAAATCTATTTCGTCTACCGAGTGCTCATTGATTGCGAGGAATCATGATCGATAATAGAGGCACGCGAAACCGACTCGAGATGGACTTCGACGTTGTATATGCGGTCGCCAGGAGTATGTGGGAGGTTGCGGACACCGTCGACGCGCAGCGTATCGATGAGGTTTTATGGGAGGCCTCGTCTGCGGCAGGTCGACTCGAAGACGGCACGGAATGGCGGAGTCTCCGAACGCAAGCATCAGCTCAACGTTCAGCACTAGCGGCGATTTCCGAAGACCTCAATTTGATAGGCACGCAAATACGTAAGGGGACCGAGCGGATCCAGTCTGCGGAAGAGCGTTTCGCGGACAGTTCTGACTATCGACGGAATTTATAGTGGCGTCAACGATCTCGCAGGTGCGCGCGTGGGGGCTCGAAAGGTTCCGCAATGCAGCAGTCCAGCTGCGTGCAGGCTCTGGGAACCTAGCCGACGGTGCGAGTACGGTCATCAATGCTATGAACAGCGCTGCGACGAACTGGCATGGCGAGATGCGCGACCAGGCGGCCATTCGTGTCAAGAACGCCGCCGATTCGATGGAAGTGCGCGCGCTCAGATGGACTGCCGCTGCGGAGGCCTTTGACGATGCGGCTGAACAGATGGGATTGCTACGGACCGCGATTCTGGCTATAGCGGACGACCCAGGATATAAGAGCCGTTTTCTGATCTCGGACAAGGGCGACGTGTCTCCGATTAGGTGCGACCGGGATTTGGCGAAGATGGCTGCTGAAACATCGGCCGCCAGCGGCTTGCAGCGCAGGTTGCATGCACTATTGCAGAACGCGGAACTGGCGGGACAATACTACGACTGGCGAGTGGATAACGCGCTGCTGGGTGCGAGCGCTGGTGAACGGCCATTTCGACCCAAGATCGCTGGTCCACCATCGCGTCCGTCGGAAACTCGGCGGGATTCGAATCGTACGGGCAGTGGGCCGAGAAACTACCGGAGTGACCTCGGCAACGGGAGGGCCTTGCAAGAGGCGTCCGCACTTCGGTTGGGGATAGCGAATATTCTTCCCGGAATTGGCGGACTTCCCCGTTCAAAGGCGCTTCTGAATCACTTCTTGAGTCGTTCCGGAGAGGACTTTGTCTTCGATGTCGATGACCTTACGCGGAGTGATCGCGGTTTCAGGAGCCTATCCAACGATCATGCGCAGCACGCGTTCCATGACGCTGAATCGTATCTGCCGGAAGGGTATAAAGGTCCGGTCGTATTTCAGAGTCGATACGGTCAGGCATACGGGCCAGAGGGAGCGCAGGTACCTGGGTCATATCGATCGCCAGACCGAGACCTTGAGTATTCGCTGGGCACATTCTCGTTGCAGTCGAGTGGAATTGCTGTTCCTGGTGACGGTGGTGGCTACGATCTTCAGTATCAGACGAGCATTTATGACTACTACAACTTTGATCCACCAAAGACCGGCTGGCAGTTGAATGCAATGCACAGAACTGGGATGGCACAGAACTTTGACACGATCGGTACATCTTCGCCTCGCTTTACGTCCGTTCGCTGACCGACGTGGACTGGTGATCGCAGTGCTCGTGGTGATCCTGTTCGTGACCGGATGCGACGTCGGGCAGAAGTCGACATCTCCGTCGGCGGCAGCAGAACAGCTGGCAGTGTCGATTCCTGAGAATGCGCAGGTCGTCTCGAGTGAAGTATGGACGTCTCCGCAGGGAGACTATTGTGTCGATCTGGCCTTTCTCATCCCAGATGCCGACGTAGCTGTCTATGTTGGTCAGTACTTTCCGGACGGTGGGACTGCCGGGCCAGTGTCACGATATGCCTGCCACGGCCGGTTTCCTCCCTGCGCGGCCGGCGAAGGCTCAGTGCGCAGCCCTGGACGGTTCGGAGCCGATCGAGTACCACGCACCGTAGCGGGAGTGACTACAAATGTTCATCGACTGCTTCGCGTGATTCCAGGATGCGAGGTCGGACGGAGTCTCGTGTCCTGGATGATCGCCGACCCTTAGAACGACCTGGCCGGGCGTCTGCCCGACGGTGCTTGCGGGCGGGGATCGTGGTCGATGAGTTCCGACCTTGCCTGTGGTCAGTCCTGAAGTAGGGATTGACCGCAACGCGAGGAGATCACGATGTCCGCCACGTATACCTATGACGTCTTCACCAGCCTGGACGGCTTCGGGACGGCAGAGTGCTGGTCCGGCTACTGGGGCAAGCAAGGACCGGAGTTTCTCGACCACCGCTTCGGTCAGT
>NZ_JASXSH010000011.1 GCF_030315745.1 Gordonia heveisoli
CCCGCGAGGGGGAGCCGTCGGTCGTCGACCTCGCCGCCATCGGGTCGGCGGCATCGGTGACCAGGCAGTTGCGGCGCTATCTCGACGCCGGGGCCACCGCGGTGGGGCTCAGCCCACTTCGGAGCGAGCCGGGAGATCTCGAGGCGTTGTGGGAGGTCGCCGCCGGCCTCGACTCGGCCGTGTGAGGAGCGCCCGCGGAGATCCTCGGGCCAGGGGTGGAGCGCGGGGTTCACGCGGGTGCCGCCAGGGTACGAGCGTGCTTTTGCCGATCGGTAGGGGGAAGGACTAGATTCGTGACTTGGTCCGTCCAGTTCACCGGCCGGCACGCGCGTATAGCTCAGCGGTAGAGCTCTGGTCTTACACACCAGCGGTCAGGGGTTCGAATCCCTTTGCGCGCACCACATAGCGGTGCAGGTAGGAGCCAGTTTCCTCGACCGCGGCCATATCGGAACCACCGACGCCGTTCCTCGACAGTCTGACCGAGACGGGATGACCGGCGGGCGCCCGGGGGGTGCTCTACGAGATCCGCCAGGACGGCGAAAAAGTCGGGACGCCCCAGACGTCGCTACCCCGGCCGTTCAATGGTCCTGTTATTTCAAGGCTTGGCCAGGATGCGCCCAAGGCGTCCCGCAGTCTAGGGTACTCCCGGCGTCGACAACGATCCGACTCACAACCGATGCAAAGCGTCCCGCTTCCGCACATAGGTGACCGCCGTATAGCGGTGAGGCGCCGCCCCTGCCGATCGTGTCGTCGCAATCGACGGCGGGCCGTGGTTCGTCCGTCGGCGCCTCCAGCGCCTCGACGACACCGGGATCATCGAGACGATTACCAAGCGGCCGTTGCGTTTTCGGCTCACCGATCGGGGCGCGTCGCTCCTCGAACCGGGTGGGCAGTGATTCCCCCAGGTGGTCAGCCCGTCTGCCCGGCCCGTCGGTAGCGGGCGGCGGCCCGTTCGTGAAATGCGGCGACCTCGGCGCATTCGGCGCGCAATTCGACGGGGGACAGGACGTCGAAGTCGGCGTCGAAGGCGTACAGCCAGCGGGCGATCGAGGTGAGCGACTTGCCGTACAGGGTCAGCTCGCAGGAGGTGTCGTCGCCGGCCTCGACGCTGCCCCAACTGGCATGGACCATCGAGGCCACGGCACCGAGCGGCGCATGGACCCGGACGTGTGCCGCTGCCTGGCGGGACACCTCGCCGAGGGTGCGTGCCAGATAGGCGGCGGCACCACCCTCGGGGAGCTCGCGCGGACTGAACCGGGGGCCGGTGGGGATCTTCGGTGTCATCCGGTCCACCCGGAAGGATCGCCAGTCTTCGCGATGGATATCCCAACACAGCAGGTACCAGCGGTAGCCGTTGCGCACCAGCCGATATGGCTCCACCTCGCGCCGGCTCTCGACACCCTCGCGGGTGACGTAGTCGAAGCGGAGGCGTTCGCCGCGGTGGCATGCGGTGGCGATGTCGGTCAGCGTCGACGACGACACCGACGACTGGTCGTACTGGCGGGGGACGGCCTCCACCCGCAGCGTGTCGAGCCGGTGACGCAGCCGCGACGGCATGACCTGGCGCAGCTTGGTCAGCGCACCCGCGGACGCCTCGGCCATGTCGGTGACCGATCCGGTGGTGACGGCGTCGAGTCCGAGGGCCACCGCGAGAACCTCCTGATCGTCGAGCAGCAGCGGAGGCATCTCGGCGCCCGCGCCCAGACGGTAGCCGCCGCCGACCCCGACGGTCGCCTCCACCGGATAGCCGAGTTCACGCAGCTTGTCGACGTCGCGCCGGACGGTGCGGGTGGTGATGTGCAGGCGTTGGGCCAGCTCGTTACCCGACCAGTCGCGTCGCGTCTGCAATAGCGACAACAACGACAGGAGCCGGGCCGAGGTTTCGAGCATGCGTCCATGGTGCCCCACCCCGCGGACAGTTTCGGTCCGCATTGTGGGGTCCGGGATCAGCTACCCGACCCGCCCCACTGTGCGTGCGCGGAGAAGAACCGCCAGATGACCGCGGTACTCGACGTCAGTTCGCTGCTGCCGGTGCTGACCGAACCGAACGGGGAGGTGTCGATCAGTGCGGGCCAGCGGTGGGTGCCACCGTTGATCCGGTAGTGCACCACCTCGTGTCCGAGTGCCGAGCACAATGGCCACGACATCCGATCAACCGAAGGTCCGGTCGCGACCGTGAGAGGCGTCGAGACACATCCGGCGGCACGAGTCCACATACCCAGCCATTGTGAGACCGCCAGATAGCGCTCGCCGAAGCGGCGTCCGCCGTTGTAGTGGATCGTGCCGTCGGCGGTGCCGTGAAAGTCGATGACCGACGCGGGTCGCGGACGGCAGCCGGCGATGGTGCGCGTGTAGACCGCTCCGTTGACGACCGCGAAGGCGGCGAACTGTCCGGGCATCCGGCAGGCGAGCAGCATCGTCAGACCACCGCCGTTGGATCGGCCGAGGACGAAGGTGCGGCCGGGATCGACACACAGCCGGGCCCGGACATCGGTGAGGATCGCTCGGGTGAAGCCGATGTCGTCCGACCGAGGGGACGAATACGGCGCGCCCTGCCAGGCCGGTGTGCCGCCCACGCCACGCAATGCTTCGGGGTAGACGACGATCGCGGGTAGTTTCGACAATCCGGTATAGCGCTCGAAGCTGACGTTGCGTTCGCCGTGGCCGTGAAAGGCGAGGACCAGCGGTCGCGGACCGATCCCGACCGGCACATGAATCCGATACGAACGTTCCACTCCGGCCACCCGAAGAGTGCGCACGGCCGACCCGGGATGCAGTCCGTCGAGCCGAGTGCAGTTGCCCGCCTGGTAGATCGGTGAGTTCGTCGTCGCGCGGGCGGGCGCGGACGCCGCCCACGACGCCGAGCCGACGAGGATCGAGGCCACCGCGATCACAGCGCACCACAGCGCCGCACCAGTCTTCTGCACGCGCAATAGCGTAAGTCCTGATCGCGGCCGCCGCCCGGGCGGTCGGGAAACCGTCGATGCCCGCCGAACGCCGCAGCCCCGGCGCTACGGTGGGGATGACCACCGCCCGCGCGTCCCGCGAGGAGATCTCCGATGCCGATCACGCTGCCCGCCGCCCCGATCACCGAGGCGCTGACCGCGCAGTGGCGAACGATCCAGACGCTGGCCGAGGCGCTCGACGAACGGCAGTGGCACACCCCGTCGGTGCTGCCCGGATGGTCGCAGGCCGACATCGTCGCCCACATCATCGGCACCGAGAGCCTGCTCGCCGGCCGATCGGTCGACCCCGTTCCCGACGCACCCGCCGCCGACCACGTCCGCAACCCGATCGGCGAACTCAACGAGAACTGGGTGCAGCACTTCCGTGACCAGTCACGCGCCCAGGTACTGGCGGCGCTGGACGAGATCCTCCAGGTGCGGACCGCCGCGTTGACGGCCATGAGTCAGCAGCAATTCGACGAACCGACCGTCACCCCGGCGGGCCCGGACACCTACGGCCGGTTCATGCGGATCAGGATCTTCGACTGCTGGATGCACGAGATCGACCTCCGTGACGTCCTCGACGGTTCGGTGCCTGCCGATCCGAACCCGGCGCGGTGGGCCGTCGATGAGATCGCCACCTCGCTGCCCTTCGTCGTCGGTAAGCGGGCCGGGATGCCGAGCGGAACACGGGTGCTGTTCGAGATCACCGGTCTGGCCGCCCGCACAGTCCGAGTCGAGGTCGGTGACCGCGCTGCCATCGTCGACGCGTTCGGCGACGGGGACCGAGCAGATGTCACGCTGACCGTGGACACCGTCGACTTCGCCCGGCTGGTCGGCGGACGCCGTGGCGCCGACCCGGGGACCGTCGACATCGCCGGAGATCGGGCGCGGGGCGAACGGATCGTCGGCGTCCTCGACTATGTGATCTGACGGTTATCTGATCTGGCGGCTAGGTGATCTGGCGGCTGTGTGAGCTGGGGCCGTCGACCGCGGTGCGAACGCATGTGCGAGCCGAGTTCACCTGTGCGACGGAGTGATTCACTGGCGAGAATCAGGTGTCGTCTGGGCGGACGACACCGAGGTCGTGATCGAGCAACGCGACGGTACCGAAGTCCCGGGCAGCCCGGCCGGCGACGACGTGTGCGGGTAGTGGGTCGCTGAGGAGGCGGCGGACCAGTGCCGGGGATGCCTCCAGCGGGCCGTCGCTGCCCACCAGCACCACATTTCCGACGCGGCGGCCCTTGAGCATCGCCGGATCGGCGATCAGCATGACGTTGTCGAAGACCGATGCGATGGTCGCCGCCTCGGCCCGCGCCAGTGCCAAGTTCCGGCCGTCGCCGCAGTTGGCCAGGTACAGCCCGCCCGGCGCCAGGACGTCGTGCACGCTGCGGGTGAACTCGACGGTGGTCAGATGAACCGGCGCTCGGTCGCCGACGAAAGCGTCGCGCACCACCACATCGCGGCTGGCGGGGGAGAGTCCGGCGGTCACGGCGCGGGCGTCGCCGACCCGGATGCGCAGCAGCGGGGCCCGGGGCAGATCGAACCACTCGCGGACCAGCCGGGCGAGTTCGGCGTCGATCTCCACCGCCACCTGGCGGGCCTGTGCATAGCGGTCGGCGAGGTAGCGGGCCAGCGCACAGGCCGCACCACCCAGATGCAGCACCCGCAGGTGGTCGTCGGGGGCATGGCGCTCATCGATGACCGCGGCCATCTGACGCAGATACTCGAAGTCGAGGAGCCCCGGATCGTCGGGATCGATATGCGAACTGTGCGCGCCGTTGATCGTCAGCAGCCAGCCACCGGCGATCGGGTCGGGGGTCAGCTCGGCGATGCCGCTGTCGATCGGGTGGCGTCCGGCAACCGGACCGCCGACCGAGGCCGCCGAGGACTTCGTTCGCGACGGCTTCTTCGGAGCGGATCGGGGCGCGGGCGGCTTCTTGCGGGACATCGTTGGTCAAGTCTGGCATGCGCGCGAGGGCGCCGCGGCGTGCGGTCGCTACGATCGGCGGCGTGCCTGCCCTCCCGCGCCCCGAGCGCCGCTACTCCCGCGCCGGTGCGACCGCGGTCGGGCTGGTGGTGGGCTATCTGGCCGATCGCGGGTTCGCCGATCCGCGCCGGTGGCATCCGGTCGCCGGATTCGGGCGCGCAGCCGGTGCGCTCGAAAGTCGCTACCACCGCGATTCGCGGTGGGCGGGAGCCGGATACGTCGCGGTGACGGCCGGTACCGCAACGATGCTGGCGGTCGGGGTCGACCGGCTGCGTATGGGCTGGATGTTGCGCGTGGCGACGACCGCGGTGACCACCTGGGCGGTCCTCGGCGGTACGTCGTTGTGCCGGGTCGGCGAGCAGATGGCCGATGCGCTGGACTCCGACGACATCGCGGCCGCCCGCGCACTGGTGCCCAGCCTGTGCGCCCGCGACCCAAACTCCCTCGATGCGGACGGGATCTGCCGTGCCGCAGTCGAATCGATCGCCGAGAACACCTCCGATGCGACGGTCGGCCCGCTGATCTGGGGTGGCCTGGCCGGGTTGGGCGGGCTGGTCGGCTATCGCGCGCTCAACACCCTCGACGCGATGGTCGGGTATCGCAGTCCACGCCATCTGCGATTCGGATGGGCGGCCGCGCGCGCCGACGATGCGGTGAATCTGCTGCCCGCGCGGGTGGCCGGACTGGCTACCGTCGCCGTCGGCGGAGCACCCCGAGAAACCATCGCGATCTGGCGACGCGACGCGGCCGCACATCCGAGCCCCAACGCCGGCGTCGTGGAGTCGAGCTTCGCCGGTGCTCTCGGTGTCCGGCTCGGCGGACGCACCGTCTACCGGTATGCGGTCGAGGAGCGTCCGACGCTGGGTGACGGCCTGCCGCCGAGTACCGCGGACCTGCGCGCTGCCGTCGACCTGTCGCGGCGGGTGCAGACCGCATCGCTGGTCACCGCGACCGGGGTGCTCGCCGCGCGGACGTGGTGGCTCAGCCGCCGTAGCGCTCGCTGAGCTTGTCGCGGACCCCGACGGCGGGTTCGGCCGCGGCGGGACCGCTGCCGATCTGACCGACCTGCCGACTGCCCGACGTCATACCCGCCTCACGTAGGTCGTGTTTCGCCTGCCGCCTGCGGTCGGATCGGGCAGGCACCTGGACGGCTTCGTCGCCCCGACCGGGGTCGGCCCCGGACGTCGCGGCCTTGGTTGCGGCGGCCGCCTTGCGGCGCCGATGCCGGATCTCGGAGAACAGGAAGTAGCCGGCACCCAGGGGTGCCATGATCCCGAAGGCCAGCCACTGCAGCCCATAGGACAGATACGGTCCCGAGTCGAGCTGGGGAAGCGGGATCTCGCCGAGCGATCCGGGCTGATTCGGAGATAGCTGCAGGTAGAACTGGTCGAGTGCCACGCCGGTCGCCCGGGAGATCTCGGCGGGATCGATGGAATAGACCGCGGTCCGGTCGCCTTCGCGATGGGCGCCGCGGCCCGCGGTGGTCCCTTCGGCGGCCCGGATGCGCGCGGTGATGGTGACCTGGCCGTCGGGGGTGGCAGGCACTGCCGGGGTCGCGCCGTTCTCGGGTCGGACGTATCCGCGGTTGACGGCGATCACCCGGTTGCCGCCTGCGACCGCGAAGGGCACGACGACTTCGGTCGCGGGGCGTTCCTCGACGTTGCGCAACCGCACGAGTACCTGGTCCTGCGGCAGGAAGTGGCCGCTGACGAGGACTTCATGCCATTCGTGCGACGGGACGAAACGGCCGTCGGGTGCCAGCTCGGCCAGCGGCACGGGATCGGTGTCGACGGCTGCGCGGATCAGGTCGTTGCGCTCGTTGGTGGACGAGTTCTTGCCCAGCTGCCACGGTGCCAACAGGGTGAAGCAGGCGACCGCGAAGGCGATGACGACGACCCCGAGGGCGATCCACCCGGGACGAAGTATGACTCGCAGCACGTGCACAGCCTCCACGTTACCCAGCGTGGGTACCGTGATCGGAATGCGAGACTTCCTCTGCCGTCGCTGCGGCCAGCGCCTGTCCTTCGAGAACAGTTTGTGTCTGCATTGCACGAGCGCCCTGGGCTTCTGGCTCGACACCCGGTCGATCCACGTCCTCGACGAGGCCGGCCGGGTCGAGGTCGACGGTCAGCTACTTGAACGTTGTATGAACACCCAGGTCGCACAGTGCAATTGGCTGGTTCCGTGGACCGGGATCCCGACGCTGTGCGCGTCGTGCCGCCTGACCCGCACCCGGCCGGGGGACTGGGATCAGGTCGCCCTGCCCGCCTACGGTCAGGCCGAGGCGGCCAAACGGCGCGTCATCCTCGAACTCGCCGAGCTCGGGTTGCCGATCCGCGGACGTGACGAAGATCCCGTCAATGGGCTCGCCTTCGACCTGCTGTCGAGCGCCCACGAGCCGGTCGTGACCGGGCACGCCAACGGGGTCATCACCCTGGACCTGGCCGAGGACGACGACGTGCACCGGGAGGCGATGCGCGTCGAACTCGCCGAACCCTACCGAACGGTGTTGGGCCATTTCCGGCATGAGATCGGCCACTACTACCAGCTCGTGCTCATCGACGACGCCCGCAGGCCGGGTTTCGAGGAGCACTTCGGCAACCCCGACCTCGACTATCAGGCCGCGCTGGATCGGCACTACTCCGAGGGGGCTCCGCGCGGCTGGGAGCAGACATATGTGTCGTCGTACGCGACGATGCATCCGGCCGAGGACTTCGCCGAGACCTTCGCGCACTATCTGCACATCCGCGACACCCTGGATACCGCCGCGGCCTTTGCGATGGCGCCGTCGGGTTCGACGCTGGACAGTGTGCTGCCCGGCGACGTCGGGTTCGACCGGCTCATCGAATGGTGGCTGCCGCTGACCTGGTCCCTCAACCAGATCAACCGGTCGATGGGCCACCCTGACCTCTACCCGTTCGTGCTGCCGAAGCCGGTGCTGGCGAAGATCCGGTTCGTACACAACCTGGTGGCACCCGCCGAGTGACCTGCGGTCTGGGTGCCCGGGCGTCAGCCGAGGGCGTCGCGGGTCCAGGCGATCAGGCCGTCCATCGCGGCCTCGATCTGTTCGCGGGTGGCGGTGAAGTCGGCATTGCCGCCGTAGTACGGGTCGGCGACGTCCTGATCGTCGGGGTTGGCCGCGGGATCGAAGGAGCGCAACAGTCGGATACGGTCGCCGAGCCGCTTGCGTTCGAGTTCACGGACATGGCCGGAATCCATGGCGACCAGCAGGTCGGCGTCCAGGTGATCGGGGCCGATCTGGGTGGCCGTGTGGACATCGGAGTACCCGTATGTCACCAGTTCGGCACGGGCGCGGTTGTCGGCGGGCTCGCCGACGTGCCAGCCGCTGGTCCCGCAGCTGGTCACCCGTACCCGGGGCGCCAAGCCGGCCCGTTCGACGGCCTCCCGGAAGATGTTCTGTGCCATCGGCGATCGGCAGATGTTGCCGGTGCACACGAAACAGACATGTAGTTGCTCAGACACCAAGTACCTCGCGCAGATCTGCGATTGACGAGACCGACCAGGCCGCGTCGTCTTCCTCCCCTGCCAGAGCGTAGCCCCAACCGACCAAAATCGCTGGAATGCCGAACCGTGCAGCACCTTCGACGTCGTGGTGGCGGTCGCCGATCATCACCAATGGGGTGTCGGGGGATCCGGTTTCGGGGTCGACGGCGATGTCGAGCTGGGTGAGTGCGTGCGCGATGACGTCATGTTTGAAACGGCGGGTGCCGTCGTCGCTGGCGCCGGCGATGACGCTGAAATGATGGGTCAGGCCGAAATGATCGAGGATCGTGCGCGCCGTCGTCTCGTTCTTGGAGGTAGCGATCGCGAGTGTGCGGCCGGAAGCGGAGAGATCGGCGAGTAACGAGTCCATCCCGGCGAAGACGGCGTTCTCGCGCCAGCCGATTTCGGTGTACCGGGTGCGGTAGGCGCGCATGGCCTCGTCGGTCACATCCGGAGCCAGCTGGAGCGAGTTGAGGGTGTCGATCATCGGGGGACCGGCGATACCCGCGACGATGTGCGGGTCTGGGTCGGGGGCACCCACATGCGCGAGGGCGTGGCGGAAGCTGTTCGCGATTCCCGCGAAGCTGTCGGTGATGGTGCCGTCGAGATCGACGAGCAGGGTGGTCGACGGGTGGCGAGGATCCGGGAGCGACGTCACACCACCATGGTGCCCGTAATGTCGTATGTCATGACATCCGGGTTGGATCACATCGTCGGGTCGGCGCGTGCGGTGGGCGCGGCGGCCGACTTACACGACCCCGATCGCCACGGCGATCAGGATGCGGCCCCGGGCATGGTCGACTTCGCGGTGAACGTCCGCGGTGCGCCACCGGCCTTCGTCATCGATGCGGTGCGCGCACGGCTCGACGACCTGGCGCACTATCCGGCACGCACCGACGAACTCGCCGCGATCGACGCCGTCGGCCGTGCGCACGGCCGCGATCGTGACGAGATCATGCTGCTCTCCGGTGCGGCCGACGGATTCGAGATGCTTCCCCGCCTGCGGCCGAAACACGCCGCCCTGATCCAACCCTCGTTCACTGAACCCGAACTGGCGCTGCGGGCCGCCGGGATTCGGCTGACGCAGGTGGAACTGGCCCCACCCTGGCGACTCGCCGACGCCGCCGTCCCCGACGACGCCGACCTCGTCGTCCTGGGCAACCCGACCAACCCGACATCGGTGCTGCACCCGCGGGCGACGATCGAGGCGCTGCGCCGTCCGGGCCGGCTCATCGTCGTGGACGAGGCCTTCGCCGACCTGACCGTCGGCGCCGGTGGGATGCCCGAACCGGAATCAATGGCCGCCGAACGACTGCCCGACGTCATCGTCATCCGCAGTGTCACCAAGACGTTTGGGCTGGCCGGGCTGCGGGCGGGCTACCTGCTGGCCGCGCCGCAGGTGCTCGACCGGCTACGGGCGGGGCGTCGACCGTGGCCGTTGTCGACGTTGGCGCTGGCAGCTCTGACCGAATGCGTGGGACCCGCCGGGCGTCGGTACGGCATCGAACAGTCGTCGGCGGTCGCCGCCGAGCGCGATCATCTGTGCGCACGACTGACCGAGATCGGGGTGCCGGTCGCGGTCGCACCCGCGGCGCCGTTCGTGCTGATCGAGGTCGCCGACGGCCTGGCGGTCAAGGCGGGCCTGGCGGGGCGTGGTTTCGCCGTGCGCAGCTGCGCGAATTTCATCGGACTCGGCGATGACCACCTCCGGCTCGCGGTCCGTCCGACGGCGCAGGTGGACGCGTTGGTATCCGCGATCGACGAAGTGCGAAAGGAACTGGGCCATGGGTGAATCGGCGGGGCAGTCGGCAGTCGGATCGGTGACGGTCGGTGACGTGGTCGGGGTGGTCGAGGCCGCCTATCCGCCTGCCCTCGCCGCATCCTGGGACGAGGTCGGCCTGGTCTGCGGTGACCGTGCCGAACAGGTGCGGACGGTGCGCGTCTGCGTCGACGTGACCGACGAGGTCGTCGACGCGGCGGTGGCCGACGGGATCGACCTCATCCTGGCCCACCACCCGCTGCTGCTACGTGGGGTGACGACCGTCGCCGCGGACACCGGCAAGGGGCGGATCATCCACCGGCTCATCCGCAACGGGATCGCACTGCTGACCGCGCACACCAACGCCGACAGTGCACGTCCGGGGGTGTCGGATGCGCTCGCCGATCTGCTCGGCCTCGTCGATACCGTGCCGATCGATCCCGTTCCGGTCACGCCGATGGACAAATGGGTCGTGATGGTGCCCGAGGGCAACGTCGAACAGGTCAGCGAGGCGATGTTCGCCGCCGGCGCCGGGACGATCGGGGAGTACCGCGACTGTTCCTGGTCGGTGGTGGGCACCGGACAGTTCGAGCCGCTGGAGAACGCCGCCCCGACCATCGGTGAGATCGGTATGCGAACACACGTCGACGAGGCGCGGGTCGAGATGGTCGCCTCCCGTGGCATCCGACGCCGGGTACTGGCAGCACTGCGCGCGGCCCATCCGTACGAGGAACCCGCATTCGACGTGCTCGAACTTGCCGACCTCGACAGCGTGGTCGGGATCGGCCGGGCCGGCACCCTCGCCGAACCGGTGACGCTTGCCGAGTTCACCCGTCGGGCCGCGAGTCTGCTCGGCACCCCGGCCGGGGTACGCGCCGCGGGTGACCCGGACCGCCTGCTGCGCACCGTCGCGGTGTGCGGCGGCTCCGGCGACTCCTATCTGGACACGGTCGGGCGGCTGGGCGTCGACGCCTACCTGACCGCCGACCTGCGTCATCATCCGGCCGACGAGGCGCTGCGGATCGGCGGACCCGCGCTGATCGACGCCGGGCACTGGGCCACCGAATTCCCGTGGTGTGCACACGCCGCCGCGCTACTGGCGGACCAGCTCGGAGTGGTCGCGACGGTCCACGATCAGCCGACCGATCCGTTCCGGATCCACAGCACCGGGTGAGGCGTCGGGGTCGTCGCCGATCACGACGCACCTGCGCCCGGTCACGAGGTGGTCGCCGCGTACGGTGGGGGGACTCGAAAACCCAGGAGGCTCCATATGAAGGTCGATGCCGGCGCACAGCGTGTGCTGCTGGAGCTCGCCGACGCCGACGCCGTCGTCGCGCGCCTGACCCACCGGCGTAAGAACCTCCCACAGGAGGCGCCGATCGCCGAGGCGGAGAAGGCTGTCGACAGCGCCCGGGACGATCTGGTGCGTTCGGAGATCGCTGCCGAGGACGTCACCCGCGAGTACCGTCGCATCGAATCCGAGGTCACCGGGATGGTCGCCCGCGAAGCCAAGGACAGCGCGGCGCTGACGGCAGGCGGACTGGCCCCGAAGGCGCTGTCGGAACTGCAGCATGAGCTGGCCGGCCTGGGCCGTCGCCGCGGGGTCCTCGAAGACGAGATGCTGTCGCTGCTCGAACAGCAGGAGGCCGTCGACGGCGAACGTGACCGGGCGGCCGCGACCATCGACCATCTGCGGACCCAACTGACCGAGCTGGAGACCGCGCGCGACACCGAGGCCGCCGAGGTCGACGCCGAACTCGCCGCCGCGACCACTCGTCGGGAGACGATCGCCGCGGAGGTCGACCCGACGCTGCTGCCGATCTACGACAAACAGCGTGCCCAGGGGCGTATCGGTGCGGGTCTGTTGCGCGCCCGGCGCTGCGGTGCGTGCCGGATGGAACTCGACCGCGGCACCCTCTCCGGTATCGCGGCGGCAACCTCGGACGAGGTCATCCGCTGCGAGGAATGCGGCGCGATCCTCATCCGCACCCACGAGTCGGGCCTGTAGTCGCGGTGAGCACCTCCACCGGGCGGGCACCGTCCTGGCAGGGACAACTCGGGGCGCCGACGCGGCTGATCCTGCTCCGGCACGGACAGACCGAGCTGTCGGTGCAGCGCCGCTACTCCGGCCGCGGCAACCCGCCCCTCACCGACGAGGGGCTGCGACAGGCGCGTGCCGCCGGAGCCCGCGTGGCCGCCGAGCCGGATATCGCGGCCGTCGTGTCGTCGCCGCTGGCCAGGGCGCGCACCACCGCACAGCAGGTCGCCGACCATGCCGGCCTCGCCGTCACCGAACATCCCGGCCTGATCGAGACCGACTTCGGCGACTGGGAGGGGTTGACCTTCGCCGAAGCGGCCCAACGCGATCCGCAGCTGCATCCGCGCTGGCTCGGTGACGTCACGGTGCCTGCACCCGGCGGGGAGAGTTTCGCCGCGGTCGGCGAACGGGTGGCCGCGGTCCGCGATCACCTGCTGGCGCAGTATCCAGGCCAGACGGTGGTGCTCGTCTCCCATGTCACCCCGATCAAGCTGTTTCTGCGCGACGCGTTGGGCGTGGGGTCCGAACTGCTGTTCCGGCTGCATCTGGACCTGGCCTCAGTCTCCATCGCGGAGTTCTTCGGCGACGGCGGGTCGGTGGTCCGTCTCGTCAACGACACCGCACATCTGCGCTGACCCGCACCCGGCGCGGGTACGCCCGGCTCGACCGGGCGGGCGGCTGACGTATGCTGTCCGGGCGAACGAGTCGGCCGGGCGGCCGCGGTGCGCGGAACGACCGGTTCACCGGCACGCCGTACACCGAGGAAAGTCCGGACTCCACAGAGCAGGGTGGTTGTTAACGGCAACCCGGGGTGACCCGCGGGACAGTGCCACAGAGAACAGACCGCCGGTCGTCAGGCCGGTAAGGGTGAAACGGTGCGGTAAGAGCGCACCAGCGGCGCGGGTGACCGTGCCGGCTAGGTAAACCCCACCCGGAGCAAGGCCGAAGCGCGGACCGCGAGGTGCGCGTGCGCGGGTGTTATGAGGGCGGCTCGCCCCAGCCCGCGGGTGGGCCGCTCGAGGTGCCCGGTGACGGTGCACCCAGATGGATGGTCGCCACCGACTGTTGTCGGTACAGGATCCGGCTTACACGCCGACTCGTTCGCCCCCCGCCTCGTCGGGTCCCCGCCGGATCGGGGCGCACTCGATAGGGTCGGGGTCGTGCAACGCAGACTTTCGGCTCCCGACATCGACTTCGACGCGATCCGAGGCGAACTCGGCGTCGACGAGAATTACGGTGACGCGGCGCTCGCCGAAGCCGAACGCGCCGTCGACCGATATGCCGACGAGCGCGAAAACTACACCGACCTGCCCTTCGTCACCATCGATCCGCCCGGGTCGATGGATCTGGATCAGGCAGTCCATCTGAGCGCCGACGCCGACGGTTTCGTGGTGAACTACGCCATCGCCGACGTCGGCGCGCTGGTCGAACCGGAAGGTGCCCTCGACCAGGAGAGTCGTCGCCGAGGTACCACCATCTACTTCCCGGACGGCTCGGTGCCACTGCACCCGCGAGCGCTGTCGGAAGGATCGGGGTCGCTGCTGCCCGACCAGATCCGGCCCTGTGTGCTCTGGACGATCCACGTCGACCCCGATGGCGCCATCGGCGACGTGGCGGTACGACGCGCCCGGGTACGGTCGGTGGCCCGGCTCGACTACGCCGGGGTGTCCGCGGATGCGGCCGCCGGTCGGCTGCACCCGTCCATCGCGGCGCTGCCCGACTTCGGCGAACTGCGCGCACGGGTCGCGCTGGCGGCCGGGGCCGTTGAACTGGACCTGCCCGACCAGGAGGTCGTCGGCGAGTCCGGCGGGTGGGCGTTGCGCATCGCGCCCCGCACCCCGGCCGACCGGTGGAACTCGCAGCTGTCGCTGTTGGCCGGTCGGTGTGCCGGCGAGATCATGGCGGCGGCCGGTGTCGGGCTGTTGCGTACCCTGCCGCCTGCCGAGGCGTCGGCGATCGATGCCCTGCGCGCCACCGCGACGGCACTCGGCGTGGACTGGCCGCAGGGGACGACCCCGGGACAGTTCCTGGCCACATTGCCGGTCGACGCACCATCCACATTGGCCCTGATGTCGCGGGCCGGCGGCCTGATGCGGGGGTCGGGATACCTGGCGCTCGGCGTCGGGGAGGCGCCCGCGGCTCCCGGCCCGGAGGCGATGGTGCATACCGCGGTCGGTGGGCTCTACGCCCACGTGACCGCCCCGCTGCGCCGACTCGGCGACCGTTTCGCCACCGAGGTATGTCTCGCGGTACAGGCCGGAAAGCCGGTGCCGGACTGGACTCTTCGCGCACTGCCGACACTCCCGAAGATCCTGCGGTCGGCCGATTCGCTGGGTTCGTCGGCCGACCGTGCGAGCATCGACCTCGCCGAGGCGGTGGTACTCGGAGACCGGGTCGGGCAGAAATTCGACGCGGTGGTGATGGCCGAGGCAGAGGGCAAACGGGCGGCCCGCATCTTCATCGCCGACCCGGCCGTCATCGCTACCTGCGACGGTCAGCCACCGCAGGGCCGTCGGCTGCCGGTGGTACTCACGGCAGCTGACCCCGTCAAGCGACTGGTCACCTTCGCGCCGGTGTGACGCTCAGAGCTTGCCGATGACCGATCGATAGGCGGCCAACGTGCGCTCGGCGTCGGCCTCCAGCCGGGCGTCGATCCGGCCGAGGACGAACATGTCCCGGCTGCCGAACCGGCCGGAGTCGACCAACTCGGCCAGCCTGGCCCGGCTGATCCCGGTGTCGTTGAAATCCCCCAGGACCGACTGCAGCTGTTTGGCCACCGCGCCGGTCGCGCGGTAGCGCTTGATCTTCAGCGGCTCGGCCGCGTCGGTGCTGTAGCGCAGACGCTTGGCGCGTTTGCGGATCGTGTGCAGCTGGGCCGCCCATTCCGGGGAGCCCTCGGTGAGGGTTGCGAGATGGTCGGTGGCCTGCCGAATGTGTTTGCGGCTGCGGCGGATCGCCTTGTCGACCGCGGCGGTCGCCGACGACTCGGCGTCCGGCCCGGCCGGCGGGTCGGCGATGAGTTCGTCGACGGCGTCGAGCAGCGCGAAGTAGCGGTCCGAGGACATCGCCGCGTGCGCGTTGCGGAGCGCACGGGTGTGCGCGCTCTCCTCGGTGCCCGACAGCGCGGCGATCAATTCGTCGGAGGCGGGTTCGCCGCGCAGGAGACGCTGGTCGAGGTCGAGTTGCACCTCGGAATCGCGTGCATGACCGAGGATCCCGGCCAGCAGTTCGAGTTCGCGGCTCAGATGGGCGGTCCGTTCGGCGTCGATGACGGTCGGGAAACCCGACAGCACGCTGCGCAGCCTGCGCGTGGCCACCCGCATCTGATGTACGGCGTCGGGTGCGTCGACGCGAACCCCGGGATCGTGGGCGATCAGGGACTCGCGATGCAGCGCAAGGTCGGTGACGATCAGCTCCAGCGCCGTCGGGCGTTTGGACAACCGCGGCTTGTGCGCGGTCGGGGTGGAGCCGATCGCCCGGGCCAGTTTGGAGGCGCTCGACGCGGGCCGCGCGCCGCCGGCGGTCAGGGCCTTGTCGGCGGCCTTGAGAAGTTTGCGTCCGCCCTCGATCAGTTCGAACTCCCACTCGGCCCACTGCTGGATGTGGCCGCCCGGCAACAGCGACTGCGCGGTCACCAGATCCTCGGCGAATTCGGCGAGCCGCACACCATCGGCGCCGATCAGGTAGGTCACGGTGCGCGATGTGGAGATCACCGCGACCGGGTTGAGCGGGCGGGTACGGGTGAGCGCGAGCAGCGGCCGGCGCAGGTCGTCGGGCACCCCGGCGTCGGCGGGGGCATCGGCGAACGGCACGTGGGTCTCCCGCCTGGCGCCGGCGACCGCGGACGGCCGCTTGAGATGCCAGCCGCCATCGGTGCCGCCGGTCCGGCGGCGCAGCGTCATACGGTTGACGGCGAGGTCGAGATTCTCGGTGTCGTAGTAGGTGGCGTCGAGATCGAAGGTGCGCGGCTCGGTCGCCGAGACGACCCCCGGCAGGGCCCGCAGGTCGGGTGCGGGTTGACTCGCGTCGACATCGAACTTCAATTCGATCTCGATCTGCTCGGATGCGCCCACATGAACTCCCGTTGCTCGTGCCCATGGCGAGGGATCGCCGCGGGCCTGGCCAATGCGTCTGTCGCAGAATGAGTCTACGGCGACCGCTCCGAGTCGCCGACTCGATCAGCGGTGACCGCTCCGCATCAGCGGGCGAACCGGTCGGTCGCCTCGATCAGGTGATGGCGGATGCCCGGTTCGTATGAGGCGTGCCCGGCGTCGTCGACGATGTGCAGGCGGGCCGCGGGCCACGCCCGATGCAGATCCCAGGCGCTGCGCATGGGACACACCACGTCGTAGCGGCCCTGCACGATTACCGCCGGGATGTCGGCGATGACGTCGATGTCGCGCAGCAGCTGGCCGTCATCGAGGAAACCGCCGTTGACGAAGTAGTGGTTCTCGATCGACGCGAAGGCCAGGTCGAATCGGGTTCCCTCCTCGGTCGCGGCGGGCGTTTTGGGCAGCAGGTGGCTGGTGCGCTGCTCCCAGCCCGTCCACGCCGACGCCGCGCGGGCGGCGACCGCGGGGTCCGGGTCGGTGAGGAGGCGATGGTAGGCGGCGACGAGGTCGCCGTCGCGTTCGCCTGCCGGGATCGGCTCCAGATAGGACTCCCACTCGTCGGGGAAGATGTGCGCGGCCCCGCCGTTGTAGTACCAGTCGATCTCGCTGCGCCGGAGCAGGAAGATGCCGCGCAACACCAGTTCGGTCACCCGGCCGGGGTGGCGCTGGGCGTAGGCGAGGCCGAGTGTCGAACCCCACGAACCGCCGAAGACCTGCCAGCGGTCGACGCCGAGATGGGTCCGCAGCGCCTCCATGTCGGCGATCAGGTGGTCGGTGGTGTTGGTCGACAGGTCGGCGCCGTCGGCGACGTGGGGGAGTGAACGCCCGCAGTTGCGCTGGTCGAACAACACGATGCGGTAGCGCGTGGGATCGAAGAAGCGGCGCTGATCGGGGCCGGTGCCGCCGCCGGGGCCGCCGTGGACGAAGATGACCGGCTTGCCGTCGGGGTTGCCCGACGTCTCCCAGTAGATCCGCTGGTCGTCGGTGACGTCGAGCAGACCGGATGCGTAGGGCTCGATCGGGGGATAGAAATCGCGCATGGCCCCACCCTAAGGGGCCATGCGCGAGAACGGGTATGACGACGCGGTCAGTAGCTGTGCTCGGGACCGGGGAACACCCCGCGGCGCACCTCGTCGGCGTATTGTTCTGCGGCGCCGCGCAATTGCGACCCGACGTCGGCGAACCGCTTGACGAACCGCGCGGTCTTGCCGTGCGTCAGTCCGGCCATGTCCTGCCAGACCAACACCTGGGCGTCGGTCTCGTTACCCGCGCCGATGCCGACGGTGGGAATGGTCAGTTTGCGGGTGATCTGGCCGGCGAGATCGGCGGGCACCATCTCCATGACGACCGCGAACGCACCGGCCTCCTGCACCGCGATGGCGTCGGCGATCAGCTGATCGGCACCGTCGCCACGGCCCTGCACGCGGAAGCCGCCGAGGCCGTTGACGCTCTGCGGGGTGAAACCGATGTGGGCCATCACCGGGATACCGGCCGCGGTCAACGCCGCGATCTGCGGTGCCACACGTTCGCCGCCTTCGAGTTTGACGGCGTGCGCACCGGTCTCCTTGAAGATGCGGACCGCGGATTCCAACGCCTGCTGCGGCCCGGCTTCGTAACTGCCGAAAGTCATATCCGCGACAACCAGTGCGTGGGGTGCGCCCCGGACCACTGCGCGGATCAGCGGGATCATCTCGTCGAGAGAGACCGGGATGGTGGTGTCGTAGCCGAGGACGACGTTGGCGGCGGAATCACCGACGAGCAGCACCGGGATGTTGGCGTCGTCGAAGATGCGAGCGGTGGAGTAGTCGTAGGCGGTGAGCATCGACCACTTCTCGCCGTCGGCCTTCATCTGGCCGAGATGCTGGATGCGGGTCGCCCGGCGACGGGGAGTCGGTGAGATGGCGTCGGAACTGGAAGATTCGGTGGTGGAGGTGGACGCACCGTAGACCGAGGTTTCGGACATCGTTGTCTCTTTTCTGCCTCGAGTCCTGCGTGGCAGGTACCCGGGTTGATCACGGACGACCTCATTCTTCCATCGCGGCGCCTGATACGGTCGCCGAGGCCTTATGGGATTGGTCACAAGCGTTCATGTACTGATCGGGTCATTCCGCAGAGGGGTAAATCTATCCCAGATATTGGGATCACCGTCGGGAATCCGCAGGATGCAGAGTTTGAATCGTGCATGTAACACGGATTTAACAGGCTACTTCTAATGTCGGCGATCATGGATCGCCAAAAGGAATTCGTGCTCCGGACCCTCGAAGAGCGCGACATCCGATTCGTCCGGCTGTGGTTCACCGACGTCCTCGGCTATTTGAAGTCGGTGGCGATCGCGCCCGCGGAGCTCGAAGGTGCTTTCAGCGAAGGAATCGGATTCGACGGGTCTGCCATCGAAGGCTTCTCGCGTGTGTCGGAGGCCGATACGGTCGCCAAACCCGACCCGTCGACCTTCCAGATCCTGCCGTGGACGACCTCGTCCGGCCGGCATCACTCGGCCCGCATGTTCTGCGACATCGCGATGCCCGACGGCACACCGAGCTGGGCCGACTCCCGGCATGTGCTGCGCCGCCAGCTGAACAAGGCCGCCGACCAGGGCTTCAGCTGCTACGTGCACCCCGAGATCGAGTTCTTCCTCCTCAAGGACGCCCCGCTGGACGGCAGCGTGCCCACCCCGGCCGACTCGGGTGGCTACTTCGACCAGGCGGTACACGACGCCGCACCCAACTTCCGTCGCCACGCCATCGAGGCGCTGGAGTCGATGGGTATCTCCGTCGAGTTCTCGCACCACGAAGGTGCGCCGGGGCAGCAGGAGATCGATCTGCGGTACGCCGACGCACTGTCGATGGCCGACAACGTGATGACCTTCCGTTACGTCATCAAGGAAGTCGCCATCAACGAGGGCGTCTGGGCGACCTTCATGCCAAAGCCGTTCAGCGACTTCCCCGGCTCGGCGATGCACACCCACCTGAGCTTGTTCGAAGGGGACATCAACGCCTTCCACAACCCGGACGACCCGATGCAGCTGTCGGACACCGGCAAGAAGTTCATCGCGGGCATCCTGCACCACGCGGCCGAGATCAGCGCGGTCACCAACCAGTGGGTCAACAGTTACAAGCGACTGATCCACGGCGGCGAGGCGCCCACCGCGGCCACCTGGGGCGGCGCCAACCGGTCGGCACTGGTCCGGTTGCCGCTATACACCCCGAACAAGGCGTCGTCGCGGCGTATCGAGGTGCGCAGCCCCGACTCGGCGTGCAATCCGTATCTGACCTTCGCGGTGCTGCTCGCCGCCGGGCTCAAGGGCATCAAAGAGGGCTACGAGCTGCCCGACGAGGCCGAGGACGACGTGTGGGCACTTACCCCGGCCGAGCGTCGGGCGATGGGCTACAAGGAGCTGCCGGGCAGCCTCGCCGAGGCGCTCAACGAGATGGAGCGCTCCGAGCTCGTCGCCGAGGCGCTCGGTGAGCATGTGTTCGACTACTTCCTGCGCAACAAGTGGACCGAGTGGAACAACTACCGCAGCCTGGTCACGCCGTTCGAGCTGAAGAGCTACCTACCGCTGTAGGCGCCGGCCAACGCAACCCCACTTACGCAGGGGTGTCGTCACTCGCTACCGTTTTGGGGTGACCAAGATTTCCGGGAGAAGCGCTGTGCCCAGTACGGGGCGACTCGGACTACTGGAGAAGACGGCTGCGGGCGACCTCGCGACGCTCGGCTGGAACAACGACGAATCCATCGGTGTGCTGTGGGCGCTGTCCCGGTCGCCCGACGCCGATCTCGCCCTGCGGACGCTGGTGCGGCTGAAAGATGTGGCCGGCGACGACTGGGCCGAGCTCGATGGGCTGATCGCCACCGACACCGGCTTCCGTGGCCGACTGTTCGCGGTGATCGGGGCGTCGGACGCGCTGGCCGATCACCTCATCGGCCACCCCGACACCTGGCGGCTGCTCCTTCCCGCCGAACTGCCCGACCGTGTCGAGATCGAGCGGCGGATGCTCGCGGCGGTCGACGCGGAGCCGGTCGCCGACGAGGTCGCCAACGGTAATCCGGTCTATCGTGCGGCGCTGTCCGGGCCGAAAGCGGTGGTCGCGCTGCGGCTGGCATACCGCAATCTGGTTCTGCAGCTGGCCGCCCACGACGTGGCCCCGACCGTCGAAGACGAGCCGGTCATGTGGTTCCCGGAGGTCGGCGCGCGGCTGGCCGATCTCGCCGACGCGGCACTGACGGCTGCGCTCGCGGTGGCGATCCGCGAGGTGTGCGGGGATGGTGAGCTGAACGTGCGGCTCGCCGTGATCGCCATGGGTAAATGTGGTGCGCGCGAGCTGAACTACGTCAGCGACGTCGACGTCATCTTCGTCGCCGAACCGGCCGATGGGGTGTCCGCGCGCATCGCGGGTGAGCTGATGCGTGTCGGTACGCTGGCCTTCTTCGAAGTCGACGCCGCGCTGCGGCCGGAGGGTAAGGCCGGGGCACTCACCCGCACCCTGGAATCGCATGTCGCGTATTACAAGCGGTGGGCCAAGACCTGGGAGTTCCAGGCGCTGCTCAAGGCGCGGGCGATGACCGGGGACATGGAGCTCGGTGCCGACTACATCGCCGCGGTCAACCCGATGGTGTGGCAGGCGGCCGAACGCGACGACTTCGTCCCGGAGGTGCAGGCGATGCGCCGCCGGGTGGAGTCGCTGGTGCCCGAAGATCTGCGCGAGCGAAACCTGAAGCTGGGTAGCGGCAGTCTGCGGGACGTCGAGTTCGCGGTGCAGCTGCTGCAGATGGTGCATGGGCGCGTGGATGAGAGTCTGCGCGTGCAGGCGACCGTCGACGCCCTGGGTGCCCTGACCGCGGGTGGTTACGTCGGCCGTGACGACGGCGCGAATCTCATTGCCTCCTACCAGTTCCTGCGTCTCCTCGAACACCGGCTGCAATTGCAGCGGATGTCGCGGACCCATCTGCTGCCACCGTTCGACGACGACGAGGCGTGGCGCTGGCTGGCCCGCGCCGCGCACATCCGACGCGAAGGTGAACTCGACGCGACCAGTGTGCTGCGGGAGCAGATCAAGCGGCAGAGTCTGCGGGTGCGACGGCTGCACGAGAAGTTGTTCTACCGGCCGCTGCTGGACGCCGCGACCCGCTTCAACACCGCCGAGCTGACGCTGTCGGATTCGTCGGCCGAACGGCGCCTGGCCGCGCTCGGCTATGCCCAGCCCGAGCGCGCGATGAAGCACATCCGCGCGTTGGCGTCGGCGCCGCTGCGACGCGGTCAGATCCAGTTGCTGATCTTGCCGCAGCTGCTGGAGACGATCAGCCGCACACCCGATCCCGACGCGGGTCTGCTCAACTACCGGCGTCTGTGCGATGTCATGGAGGATGCCGACTGGTTCCTGCGGCTGCTGCGCGACGACGGTGTCGTCGCCGAGCGGCTGATGAAGGTGCTCGGCACCTCCGAGTACATCGCCAATCTGCTGATGCGCGCCCCGGAAGTCATCCACCTGTACTCCGACGGCCCCGACGGACCGAAACTGTGTGACATCCGTCCGCAGGATGTGGCCAAGGGGCTGATCGCCTCCACGGTGCGTCAGCGGGACCTCAAACGCGCGGTGGCGGCGGCTCGTTCGCATCGGCGGGCGGAACTGGTGCGGGTGGCCTCGGCCGATGTCCTCGGTCTCATGGACGTGCCCGCGGTCTGTGCGGCGCTGTCGAGTGTGTGGGCGGCGGTGCTCAATGCCGCGCTCACCGTCGTCATCAACGCATCCGAGGCCGAACGCGGGGAGAAGGCGCCCGCGCGGATCGCCGTCATCGGCATGGGCAGGCTCGGCGGCGGGGAACTGGGCTACGGATCCGACGCCGACGTGCTGTTCGTGTGTCAGCCGGTCCCGGGCGTCGCCGAGGACGTCGCCCTGCGGTGGGCGCAGACCGTCGCCGAGAATGTGCGTTCCATGCTCGGCTCGCCCAGCGACGACCCGCCGCTGGAGGTCGACACCGGACTACGTCCGGAGGGACGCAACGGGCCGATCGTGCGAACCCTCGCCTCCTACGCCGCCTACTACGACCAGTGGGCGCAACCATGGGAGGTTCAGGCGTTGCTGCGGGCGCATCAGGTGGCCGGCGACGACAACCTCGGTATCGACTTCCTGCACATGTGCGATCGCATCCGCTATCCGGCCGGCGGTGTTTCCCGGGAGGCCGTCAAGGAGATCCGGCGGATCAAGGCACGCGTCGATTCCGAACGTCTGCCGCGGGGTGCGGACCCGGCGACGCACACCAAACTCGGTCGCGGCGGGCTCGCCGACATCGAATGGACGGTGCAACTGATGCAACTGCGCTATGCGCACCGGTACGCGTCGCTGCACAACACCTCGACACTGGAATCCCTGGACGCGATCGGGGCGGCGGAGTTGCTCGCCGAGAACGACGTCGCGCTCCTCAAGGACGCCTGGATCACCGCGACCAAGGCGCGCAACGCGCTGGTGCTGGTGCGCGGCAAACCGGTCGATCAGCTTCCCGGTCCGGGTGCGCAGCTGCGTCAGATCGCCTACGCGGCAGGCTGGCCGGAGGATGAGGCGTCGGAGTTCCTGGAGCACTACCTGCGGGTGACCCGGCGGGCAAAAGCCGTGGTGCTCAAGGTCTTCGGCGCGTGAGCCGGGCGTCATCCCTTGTCGACCGACCCTGAGTCGGGGTCCGGGCACGACCGTTCCCGGGTCCGGCGCTACCTCGAATTCGCCCTGCTGATCGTCGGTGGGATCGCGCTGGCCGCCACCGGGGTCGCGGTGTTCCTGCACTATTACCCCTCCCGCGGTGACCTGACCGTCATGCTGACCAGCGCGGTGCCCTTCGCACTGGTCGTCGCGCTGGCGGCGGTGCTGATCTTCGGTGCACTTCGACGCTGGATCCTGCTGGCCGTCGCGGTGGTGGCGTCGGTGGTGCTCGGGCAGACCCAAGCCCCGCTGTGGATCGCCGAAACCGCGCCTGCCGGACCGAGGTTCACGGTGGTGAGTGCCAATCTGCTGTTCGGCCGCGCCGACCTGACTGCGTTGTCGACACTGATCGCCGACGCCGATGCCGATCTGGTGTCGTTGCAGGAGGTGACCCCGGAGGCGCTGGCCGCGATCCGGGCCTCACCGATCGGGCACACCCTGCCGCATATCTTCGCGATCCCGTTCGCGCTGGCCGGTGGTACCGCGTTGCTGAGCAGACGCCCGCTGACGGACACGTTCAACATTCCGGGAACGGTGCTGCACAATCTGTCCGCCCGCACCGATCTGCCGGGTGCGCCGGGGACGCGGGTGCTCGCCATCCATCCGGCCGCCCCGCTCAACGGGGCCACCCGCACGTGGATGGCCGATATGGACCGCATCGCCGATCATCTGCGCTCGTTGCCGCCGGGCCGGGCGATCGCGGCGGGGGATTTCAACTCGACCCGCGACCATGCGCGGTTCCGCGATCTCCTGGATCTCGGTTTCGCCGACACCACGGATCAGGCCGGGGCCGGATTCCTGCCAACCTATCCCACCGATCGCAGCGGAAATCGGCCGCTGGTCGCCATCGATCACGTGATCGTCCGAGGTTTCGTGGCCACGTCGGTCCGCACATTTCATCTCCCGAGTTCCGATCATCGGGCCGTGGTGGTATCACTGGTTGCATCATGACGACGACACCGGATACCGAGCCGACCGCCGACGCGGCGGACGCCGCGACGCAACGCATCTCCGATCGGCTGCGCGCCGCGACCGCCGTCGCTCATCAACGCGCCGAGAGCTCCGGTTTCGTCGAGGAACTGCTGGGCGGCGCGTTGGATGCGTCGCAGTACCACCGCCTGGCCGCACAGCTCTACTTCATCTATCGGGCCTTGGAGTCGGTGGGTGATGACCTGGCCGGCGATCCGATCGCCGACGCCGTCCTCGACGAGAAGCTCCGGCGGCTACCGCGACTAGGGGCCGACCTGGCGGCCTACGGCGTGGATCCGTCGGCCGTCGAACCGCTGCCGGCCGTTCGACGCTATGTGGCGGCCATCGAGTCGACACGCAACGATCCGGCGCGCTATGTCGCCCATCACTACACCCGCTACCTCGGCGATCTGTCCGGCGGGCAGGTCGTCGCTCATCGGCTGCGCCAGCACTATGGGGTCGACGAGGAGGCATTGACCTTCTACGCCTTCGACATCGACAAGCTCAAGCGGTACAAGGACGCCTATCGGGAGCGGTTGGACGCCTTGCCGCTCGATGAGGAGGCGACCGGACGGCTGCTGGCCGAGGCGGTGGCGGCCTTCGAACACAATCAAGAACTCTTCGACGACCTCGCCGGCGCCGCGGCGTGATGTTCGGCGTCTGACGCGGCCGCCTACCCCGCCCCTATTTCTTGGTGCCCTACTTCTTGGTGTTGCCCGACTCCGGATCGCGGGCGGCCTCCACCCCTGCCTTCACGAGTAGGAACGGCACCACGAAGGACGCGATCGCGGTGACCAGCCAGACGATGACGGTGGCGGCGATCCAGGTGCTGACGCCACTGATCTCGATGCCGTCGGGTCCCAGCAGGCTGGCGATGACCAGTGCGACGAAGGTCGACACGAGGCCGACGCCGCCGAGAAAGGCCTCGGCGTTGTTGCGGATCAGGCGGAAGAGGAAGGGGCCCAGGATGAGCTGGGCCAGTGAGAACACCACGATGGCGACGAGGAAACCGCCGGCGTGCAACTGCATGTCGTCGAGGACGGCGTCGGCGACGATGACGCCGATCGCGGCCGAGATGAGGTAGATCACGGCACGGATGATGAGACGGATCATGGTGTCATCGTAGGGCTTTGCGTCTGCTACCGGCGCTTTTCGGCCTGGATGAGTCCGGCGATCCCGTCGAGCAGTATGCCCAGGCCGAATTCGAGCTGGTCGGTGAAGAAGTCGTCGTCGGGTTCCATCCCCGCGCCGGCCGCGGCCAGATCGGGATAGTCACCGGGGTCGGCGAGTTCGGCGAGCAGTTCGGGGTAGCCGGGACGCCCGGCCACCGCACCCGCGGTGAGTAGACCCATCTGGTGTGCCTGGCGCACGTGATGGCGCACGAAACCGTCGACGAGTAGCAGGGCACTGAGCTTCTGCTGTCCCGACAGGCCGGTGTCGGCGAAGGCGTGCACCCCGGAGTTGGTCCAGGACAACGTGTTCGGACCCAGCGGGGGACTGGACAACGGGATCTCGGCGATCCAGGGTCGTCGGCGCATCAGTTCCGCGGCCGCCCGTACCCAGTTGCCCACCCGGGTGCGCCAGTCGCCGGTCGCCGTCGTCGCCGGGTCGGCGCGGCCGAAAGCCTCGTCGATCATGATCGTGTGGATGTCGTCCTTGGCGTCGACGTATCGGTACAACGACATCGTCGTCACGCCGAGCGCATCGGCGATGCCCTTCATCGACACGGCATCCCAACCGGACTCATCCGCGATGGCCACCGCGGCTCGGGCGATGTCGGAGATCGCCAGCGTCGGCTTCGGGCCGCGCCGCGGGGTGGCGGGCTCGCGGTTCCACAACAGCGCGAGGTAGCGGGGAAGTTCGGGTCGCTCGGCCGATGTCATGCCACGCATCCTACTTATTGCTTGCGTCGTAGACAGAAAAGCGTAGTATCTGCTTACGTAATAAACAGTCTATGGCGTAATCAATTAGTCGCCGTATTGAGTGACCGGAGGTTGTTCCGATGAGCAGATCACCCGCATTCGGACTCGTCGTGTTGTGTCTGCCGATGCTGATCGTGTCGATGGACGTCTCGGTGCTGTTCTTCGCCGTGCCCTACCTCGCGGCAGATCTCACGCCGTCGCCGACACAGGAACTGTGGATCTTCGACATCTACGGTTTCGTCCTGGCCGGCCTGCTGCTGACGATGGGGTCGGCGGCCGACCGGATCGGTCACCGTCGACTGCTGCTGTGGGGTGCCATCGCCTTCAGCGCGGCTTCGGTGGCGGCCGCCTTCGCGGTGTCGGCGCCGATGCTGATCGGCGCACGCGCCCTACTCGGCGTGGCGGGGGCGACGCTGATGCCCTCGACACTGGCCCTGATCCGGCATCTCTTCGTCGATGATGCGGCCCGGGCAAAGGCCGTGGCGACCTGGAATGCGGTGCTGGCGGGTGGGGTGGCGGTGGGTCCGATCGTGAGTGGCCTGCTGCTCGAACACTTCTGGTGGGGGTCGGTGTTCCTCATCAACGTGCCGGTGATGGTCGCGCTGCTGTGTCTGGCGCCGCTGGTGCTGCCCGGTGACACCGCGGTGCCCGGGCGGCGGGTGGACGGTGTCAGTGCGCTGCTGGCGCTCGGCGCGCTGCTCCCGATCATCGGCGGAATCAAGGAACTCGCCATCCGCGGGTTCACCTTCGACACTGATGATCTCGCTGCCTGGCCGGTCGTCGCGGTGGTCGTCGGACTCATTGTCGGGACGGCATTCATCTGGCGGCAGCATCGTCTCGACGACCCGCTCGTCGATCTGGATCTGTTGCGCGAGCGCCGGTTCGGGACCTCCATCGCGGCCAACCTGGTGTGTATGTTCGGCATGCTCGGCAACTCGATCATCATGACGCAGTATCTGCAGTCGGTACTCGACTACTCGCCGTTGCGCGCCGCGCTGTGGAGCCTGGCGCCCACGGTGGTCGTCGGGGCGGTGGCGCCCGTCGCGGCGGTGCTCGCGGGGCGGGTCGGACGTCCCCCGCTGATCGTGGGCGGACTGCTGGTGGCGGCGGGCGGCTTCGTCGTGCTGGCCACCACGACCGGCGTGGACACGCTCGCGACCGTGCTGGTCGGTGCCGGGCTACTGGCATCCGGCATCATCGCGGCGACCTCGATGATCGCCGACTACGTCGTCGGAGTGGCACCGGCGGATCGGGTGGGGGCGACATCGGGTCTGCTGGAGACCAGCAGCGAACTCGGTGGGGCACTGGGGATCGCGATACTCGGCAGCGTGCTCAACGCTGTCTTCCGGGCGAGCTTTGCGTCCGGGGTGGTGCCGGGCGCCGAGGTCGGCAGCCTTCCCGAGGCGGTTGCGGTCGCCGGACGGCTGCCCGCGGAGCCGGCACAACGGCTACTGGATGCGGCCTGTGCCGCTTTCGTCGACGGACTCATCGGCGCTGCGTGGGTGGGCGCCGCCACCCTGACGCTCACCGCAATCGTCGTCGCCTACGCCTTGACCGGTCGCGGTGGATCCCGCCGGTCGCCGCGCATCCCGTCCGGGTCGACCCGATCTGGGATGGCAGTGGCCGCGGCCATCTCAGAGGACGTCGACCTTGGAGCCGACGCTCAGCACCAGTTCGGTGATCTGGTCGGGTCCCTTGACGATCTCGATCAGCATGGTGTCGTCGTCCTGGCGGATACCGGCGGTGCGGACGACCCGGGACACACCGTCGATGGTGATCCGGTCTCCGGGGGCAAGGTCCTCGACATACATCGTTCGCGTCATAGCAACCAAAATAAGCGGCAACCATGTGAGTCGGCAGAGCAATAGGGCCTATTGGTGGGATGGATCACACCAGGTGCCAACTGCGGAAACGCCATGGCGATACGGCCCGGGATTCTCACCGTGACGACGCTGCGGATGTGCGGGACAGGCCGGCCCGTTCAGTACCCGGACCGGCCGGCCTCCGGGTAGATACGACACAACCCGCCACGGTGTGTGGCGGGTTGTGTCGTCGTTCCTGCGACGCAGGGTCACCGACCGTTACGGTCGGAGGACTCAGCAGTCGTAGTAGAGGGAGAACTCGTACGGGTGCGGACGGATCTGCACCGGCTCGATCTCGTTCTCACGCTTGAGCGCGATCCAGGTCTCGATCAGGTCCTCGGTGAACACGCCACCCGCGGTCAGGTAGTCGTGATCCTCTTCGAGCTTGTCGATGACCGCGGCCAGCGAGGTGGGGGCCTGCGGGATGTTCTTGGCCTCCTCCGGCGGGAGCTCGTAGAGGTCCTTGTCGACGGGCTCGTGCGGCTCGATCTTGTTCTTGATGCCGTCGAGGCCGGCCATCATCATGGCGGCGAAGGCCAGGTACGGGTTGCCCGAGCTGTCCGGGCAACGGAACTCCAGGCGCTTGGCCTTCGGGTTGTTGCCGGTGATCGGGATACGCACGCAGGCGCTGCGGTTGCGCTGGCTGTACACCAGGTTGATCGGGGCCTCGTAGCCCGGCACAAGACGCTTGTAGGAGTTCACCGTCGGGTTGGTGAACGCCAGCAGCGACGGTGCGTGGTGCAGGATGCCGCCGATGTAGTAGCGCGCCAGATCCGACAGGCCCGCGTAGCCGGCCTCGTCGTGGAACAGCGGCTTGCCGTCCTTCCACAGCGACTGGTGGGCGTGCATGCCCGAACCGTTGTCGCCGAACAGCGGCTTCGGCATGAAGGTGACCGACTTGTTGTTCTGCCACGCGGTGTTCTTGATGATGTACTTGAACAGCTGAACATCGTCGGCCGCGTGCAGCAGCGTGTTGAACTTGTAGTTGATCTCGGCCTGTCCGGCGGTGCCGACCTCGTGGTGGCCGCGCTCCAGGGTGAAACCGGCCGAGGTGAGGTTGGTCGACATCTCGTCGCGCAGGTCGACGTAGTGGTCGTAGGGGGCCACCGGGAAGTAGCCACCCTTCGGGCGGACCTTGTAACCCTTGTTCGGGGTGCCGTCCGGATCGGTCGGCGCGCCGGCGTTCCACCAACCCGATTCCGACTCGACCTCGTAATGGGTGCCGTTCATCTCGGAGCTGAAGGAGACCGAGTCGAAGATGTAGAACTCGGCTTCGGCACCGAAGAAGCAGGTGTCGGCGATGCCGGTGGAGGCGAGGTAGTCCTCGGCCTTGCGGGCGACGTTACGCGGGTCGCGGCTGTACGCCTCGCGGGTGAAGGGGTCGTGCACGAAGAAGCTGACGTTCATCGTCTTGGCTTTGCGGAACGGATCGATCCGGGCCGTGGCCGGGTCGGGCAGCAGCATCATGTCGGACTCGTCGATCGACTGGAAGCCGCGAACCGACGAACCGTCGAACGCCAGGCCCTCTTCGAAGACGTCCTCGGTGAAAGCAGAGGCCGGGATCGAGAAGTGCTGCATCACGCCAGGCAGGTCGCAGAAGCGGATGTCGACGTACTCGACACCTTCCTTCTTGATGCCCTCGAGTAGTTCTTCTTTACTGCTGTACACCGTTCGGTGACTCCTTCGTGATCGGGTGGTCAGTTGTACTGACACGCCTCATCCGCCACCGCGCGGCAGTAGCGGACCTCAGCCTGAACCGTAAGGAGGAGAGGTTGCCCAGGCACTAAGGACATGTTTCCCCCGTGTTACACGGCTGATATCGGACTCGCTAAGCCTATGCCCTGCGGGGCGGCGGACACCCGAAACCCCGACCATCGGCGGGGGAATACCATGGTGACCAGCCGCCGAAGGGAGAAAACAGTGGGACGGACCACCGGATCGTGGTTGTCGGGGCCGCAGATCGGACCGGCACCCGGCGTGGACAACGCATACCGGGGCGAGGATCTCGGTCTGCCCGCGGACGGACCGGGCTCGCTGGCCACCGGATGGCACCGGGTGCTCGCACTGCTCGTCGACTGGGTGCTCGCCGGTGGACTGTCGCTGCTGTTCGTCGACTTCGGGTCGTCGATGATGGGCACCGCGGTACTCGGCGTCTGGTTCGTCATCGGCGTCGTCGCCATCAGCCTCTTCGGCTTCACCCCCGGCCAGTTCGCACTCGGACTGCGGGTCGCTCGAATGGATTACGGACCGGCACGGGCGGCGCAGGAGGCGGCGGGTGAACAGCCACCGGCGGCCGTCGGTTTCGTCCGGGCGCTGGCCCGGCAGGTGCTGATCGTCTTCCTGGTTCCGGCCCTGATCAACGACTACAACGGTCGCGCCTTGCACGATCGCGCAACCGGCACCGCGCTGGTGCGGACCCGCTGAATCCTGGTGTAGGCGAACTCCGGCTCGGTGGAGCGCCGTCGTAGGTCGGCGGCGTGGTGTGGTTGCATGAATGCCATGAGGGGGATCTGGGCAAAGGTCACGGGTGTGGTCGTCGCGATGGTGGTGTTGGCGGTCGCCGTCGTGGTCGCCACCACGACGACCGTCGTCGTCGACGGT
Source organism: Gordonia heveisoli (assembly GCF_030315745.1). Classification (GTDB taxonomy): domain Bacteria; phylum Actinomycetota; class Actinomycetes; order Mycobacteriales; family Mycobacteriaceae; genus Gordonia. The sequence continues at coordinate 30,395 of NZ_JASXSH010000011.1, forward strand.
TCGGCGGGCGCGGTCGAGGGTCCGCCGCCGCGCGTCGGCACGCCGACCAAGGACGTGGCGATGGACCCGATCGCCGGCCCGATCCGCGACAAGTGGAAGGTCGATGCGGTCGGCCTGTTCGGAACCGGCACCGACATCTCCTATGCACGGATCAAGGTGCTGGCAGCGAAACCAGGCATGGTCGCAGTCGCGCTGACGGGTTCGACGGAGTCGGTGGCGGCGGTCAACCCCGACACCGGCGCCAACCTGTGGACGGCCCCGGCGCCGGTGAAATCCGTCGAAGACTGTGTCTTCAGTCGTGACGGCCGGCTCGGTTGTCTGACGTCGGCATACGGCGCATCGCCGCAGCTCACCATCATCGACGACGCCGGTCGGGTGGTCACCGCCAAAGCTCTTCCGAAGTCGGAAGGGTCGGGAAAGCTCCACGCCGGTGGTGACGGATTCCTGGTGACCACGGCATCGGGTTCCGGCCGCGGTGGTCCGGTCACGCTGAACTGGTTCGCCTCGGACGGTGCGCGGACGTGGTCGGTGCCGACAGCGGGGAAGGGCACGGTTTCGGAACCGCTCATCTCCCAGTCGGGCAACATCGTGCTCGTCGTCGGCGACCACGGGGTGTCGGCATACTCGCTCGATCACGGGATGCTGCTCTACGACGCTGCTCCCGAGTTGCGGCGGATGCGTGACACGACGGTCGGTGAGGCGGCCGCGATCCGGATCAGCGCCGTCGCCCACGGGGCGGGTTTCGCGATCGGATTCAGTACCAACTCGTCGGAACGGATCCTCTTCTTCAATTCGACCGGGCATCGCGTGGGCGAGCTCAAGGACTACTCCATGCCTTCGGTCGAGACCGAAGGCGATCGGATTCCGGTGGCCCGCAGCGTCTCCTACTCCAACCGGGGTGTCGGGGTCGTGCTGGGCAGTACCGGAAAGATCAAGTGGGAACAGGCTAGCGACGGCAGTTCCTACGGCGATCTGGAGATTTTCGGGTCGCAGTATCTGGTCTCCAAAGACTATGACAACGGTCGCTACACCTGGACTGTCTTCGATCTGGAGAGCGGTACGCGGACCGGGGTCATCGGCGCAGGCACGTATCAGGAGCCGGTCGGCACCGACGGCGGACGACTGATCTACGAGGGTCGCCGAACCGAGGCAGATCCCTACCCGGGCGGACTGGCTGCCTACGACGTCCGCACCGGCCGTGAGGCCTGGTGGCTGCCGGTGCCGGGATATGAGGTCGATGCGACGGTGGTCGGCCCCTACCTCTTCCGGGCCGAGAATCCGAGCGGCAAGCCCGCGACGGTGGCCCGGATCAGCTGAGTTCCGCGATGCTCGCGGTCCGGCAGCGGCCGATGATGTCGCTCATACTCGCGGCGATAGTCCTGCCCGTCGCGGTCATGGCGGGTATCAGCGGGTTCGGGCACGACGTCGATGGATCGGCCGGCCCCGAACCCTACGTCGCTGACGACGGGCGGATCTATCCGCTCGCGGGCAAACCGCAGCCGATGTGGACCTTGCCTGCCACCGCCTTCGGCGCGCAGGCAGATGCGTCATACGTCGTCGCGGCGGACGCCGACGCCCACCGCGTCGTCGTCCTCGCGTTTCCGCAGTACCACGACCACGACGGGGTGCCGCTGCTCGTCGACTCGGCCGACGGAAAGCCGCGGTGGGACGCCCCGAGCCGATTCGAGGCGGATGACTGCGTCCTCGGTGCCGACCCGGACCTGCTGGCCTGCGTGCGCAACGACCACGAGACGATGCTGACCATCGGTATCCTCGATGCCCGCACCGGCGCGATCATCGACGTCACCACCGCGCCGACGAGGGGTTTCACCTCCCGCGTCGAGGTAGCCGGCGACGGCTTCCTGGTGGTCAGCGACTACCGGGACAACCAGACGCGCAAGAGCGCCGTCGAACTGATGCGGTTCGGTCCCGACGCCCGCAGATCGTGGGTGCAAGTGCCCCGGCCGGGCCTGCAGTATGCGCAGGTGTCGTCGGCGGGCCGGGTGGTGCTCGCCCACTACGGCCATGGAGGGGCGATCGTCTACGCCCTCGACTCCGGACGGCCGCTCTTCGATGACGTGACCGCGACCGCCCGACTGCGTGCGGCGGGACAGGCGAACCTCGCCTTCGACGCCGTGGTCCTGTGTGCGACCGGTTTCGCGGTCGGTTACCTCGGTACCGACGTAGGCAGGGCGACCCGGACCGAGTTGTACGACTCCGACGGTCGGCGTCGAGCCGTGTTCGACGGCTTCGCGCCGTCGCCGCAGCCTGCCGGGGCCGAGGGCACCCTGCTACCGGTCCACGATGGCCGAGGGGAGGTGGCCGGGGTCCTGTCCACCCGCGATGCGCGACTGGTCTGGCAACGCAGGCTTTCGGTCGCGACATTCGACCTGGCGCTGATCGGTGGCCGGTTCGTCGTCACCGACGACGTGACGATCCAGTCGTTCCCCAGATACCGGCGGATACTCGACCTGCATACCGGTGTCCAGCGCGGGATCGTCGTCAGCCACTACGACCAGGAGCTCGTCGCCTCCGACGATGTCCGGTTGATCATGACGTCGGTGTTCAGCAGATTGCGGACGGATCCGCCAGCGGTCGCCGCCTACCGTGTCGTCGACGGAGTGTTGGCCTGGGAAGTGCGCACCGTCGGTGACGACGCCGACCGCTTCAGTTTCGATCTGGTCGGTCCATACCTGTTCCGCACGACCGCCGTGCGTGCCGATCAACCCGCCGCAGTCAGCCGGATGGCGGGCTGAAGACGACGCGAGCGGACGGCCCCGGAGGAACGTCCGCTCGCGTGTGAGTCGGAAACGGTGGTCAGCCGCGGCGGCGCGCGGTGCGCTGCATGCTGCGCATCTTCGCATTGCCGGGGATGGGCCCCTTCGGCATACCCACGCCGGAGGATTTGCCGCCGAGTGCGGACAGCCGGCCCTCCAGGGTGTCCATCCGCTTGGCGTTGATGTTCTTGGGCAGCTTGTTGATATGCCGTTCGAGCTTCGACAGCGGCACCTGGTCGGCGTCGTTGCCGACGATGATCTCGTAGATCGGGGTGTCGCCGACGACGCGGGCAGCCTTCTTCTTCTCCTGTGCCAGCAGGGACTTCACCCGGCTCGGCGAACCCTCGGCGACCAGGATGACGCCGGGACGGCCGATCACGCGGTGGATCGCGTCGAGGTGGGAGGTGCCGGAGACGGCCTGGGCGACTCGCCACTGGCCACGCATGTTGGACAGCGCCCAGCCTGCGGCACCGGGCTGGCCCTCGGCCTTGGTGTACACGGTGCGCTGAACCCGACGTCCGAACAGGATGAACGCGGCCAGCAGACCCAGCACGATTCCCAGCGGAACGAACAACCAGTAGGAACCGAACACCGCGCCGAGCCCGACGAAGACCGCGACGACGAGCACGAAGGTGCCCACCAGGTAGGGGATGAGGCGCTTGTCTTCCTTGCGCTGCATCTGGAAGGCCTGCCAGAACTGTTGCCTGCGTTCCTTCGATGCCTTCTTGCGGGCCTGTTTGGCGGCCGCCTTGTCTTCCTTGCTTACGGACTTCGCCTTTGCCATGGTGCCCAGTTTACGTCCGGCCGAGTCCAGCTCGACCGGCAGGGATGGGGGTGGCCGAACGCGGTCAGCGACCGAGACGGTCCAACAATGACGAAGCCTCCTGGCTGGCCGAACCGCCGTCGGCCAGATGCGCCATCGCGGCGGGCAGTTCACGGCCGTGATGGGCCATCGCCTGCGCGTACAGGCGACCGGCCCGGTAGGACGAACGGACCAGCGGCCCGGCCATCACACCCGCGAATCCGACCTCCTGGGCGAATTCGGAATGGTCGACGAACTCCTCGGGCTTGACCCAGCGTTCCACCGGATGGTGGCGCGGCGAGGGACGCAGATACTGCGTGATGGTCAGGATGTCGCAGCCGGCCTCATGGAGATCGACAATGGCGTCCTGGACCTCGCGCGGTGTCTCACCCATGCCGAGGATCAGATTCGATTTGGTGACCAGTCCGAAGTCGCGGGCGGCGGTGAGTACCTCGAGTGACCGCTCGTAGCGGAATGCGGGGCGGATGCGTTTGAAGATGCGCGGCACCGTCTCGAGGTTGTGTGCCAACACCTCCGGCCGGGCGTCGAAGACCTCGGCCAGCAGGTCGGGTTTGGCATGGAAGTCGGGGATCAGGTTCTCCACGCCGGTGCCCGGATTGAGCTGATGGATGGCCCGCACGGTCTCCGCGTACAGCCAGGCACCCTCGTCGGGCAGATCGTCGCGGGCGACGCCGGTGATCGTCGAGTAGCGCAGCCCCATGGCCTGCACGCTCTCGGCGACGCGCCGCGGTTCGTCGCGATCGAGTTCAGCAGGCCGGCCGGTGTCGATCTGGCAGAAATCGCAACGCCGGGTGCACTGTTCGCCGCCGATCAGGAAGGTGGCCTCGCGGTCTTCCCAGCATTCGTAGATGTTGGGACAGCCGGCCTCTTCGCAGACGGTGTGCAGTCCCTCGCGCTTGACCAGACCCTTGAGCTCGGTGAACTCCGGTCCCATCGTCGCGCGGGTACGAATCCACTCCGGTTTGCGCTCGATCGGGGTCTGCGCGTTGCGCACCTCCAGGCGCAGCAACTTGCGACCCCCGTTCTCTGCTGGCTGGGTCACGGTCATCGCTCCGATCCTACGCCCGCGGTGACGGTGCCCCCGGGCTGGGCAGTGGGGGGTTCGACACCGGCGAGGGCGGCCGACACCGCCGCGGCCACCGGGTCGAGGAACTCCGCGACAGGTAATTCGACGCCCGTCTCGGCGTGCAGCGAGGTGACCCCGGCGTCGGCGATACCGCACGGCACGATGGCCTGGAAGGCCGACATGTCGGGGTCGATGTTGAGGGCGAAACCGTGCAGCGCGACGCCTCGCGCGACGCGGATTCCGATCTGGCCGAGCTTGCGTTCGCCTGCGTCGTCGGAGACCCAGACACCGGAGCGACCCTCGACCCGGCCGGTGTGGACGCCCACCCCGGCGCACACCGCGATGAGCGCGGTTTCGAGCCTGCGCACGTATTCGACGACATCGAGCGGCTCGGCGAGCCGGACGATCGGGTAACCGACGAGCTGACCGGGGCCATGCCAGGTGATGCGGCCGCCGCGGTCGACGTCGATCACAGGTGCGCCGTTGTCCGGCCGGTCGGATTCTTCGGTGCGTTTGCCCGCGGTGTAGGTCGAGGGATGTTCGAGCAGCAACAGGACGTCGTGGTCGAGGGTGCCCGCGGCCCGCTCGTCGGCGAGCCGATGCTGCAACGCATAGGTGTCGCGATAGTCGACGGTGCCGAGGAGGCGGACTTCGATCGGTGACTGCGCCGCACGTACCGAACGCTCAGGCACAGGAGTACTCCAAAGCCGCTTCGAGGTCGGGATGGGTGAAATGGAAGCCGTGTTGGGTCAGCACCTCCGGCATAACGCGCTGACTGGCCAGAATCATTTCCTCGGCCATCTCACCGCCGGCGGTGCGGGCCACAAACCCCGGCACCGACAGCACAGTCGGCCGGTGCACGGCATGTCCGAGTGCAGTGGCGAACTCGCCGAACCGCACAGGTTCGGGTGCGGACAGATTGACCGGACCGGCGATGTCGGACTCGAGCAGAAAGGTGATGGCACGCACCTCGTCGACCAGGGTGATCCAGGAGAAGAACTGTCGGCCGTCGCCGATCGCGCCACCCAGGCCCAGCCGGAAGATCGGACGTAACTTCGCGAGCAAGCCACCGGTCGGGGAGAGCACCGGCGCGGTGCGCAGTAACACGACCCGGGTCTTCGGGCCGGTGTTGGCGGTGGCGGCCGCCTCCCAGTCGGTGACCAGGTCCGGGAGGAACCCGTCACCCGCCGGATCCTGTTCGGTCGCAGCGTGATCCCCGGTGTCGCCGTAGAACCCGGTCGCACTGGCGCTGATGAAGGTGGCCACACCGGCCGCACGCACGGCCTCGGCGAGCACCTCGGTTGGGGTGATCCGCGAGTCGCGCAGTTCCTGTTTGAAACGTCCGCTCCAGCGACGGTCGCCGACGCCGACACCACCCAGACCGATCACGGCATCGACGCCCGACAGGCTTTCCGGCGGGACGCCGAAAGTCTCCGGATCCCAACTGAACTCGTCGTCATCGAGTGCCTCTCGGCGGACCAGACGGCTAACCGTGTGGCCCGCCGAGCGCAGGGAGGTGACCAGGGCTGACCCGATCAGTCCCTGCGAGCCCGCGACGGCTACATGCAACAGGTGCCCCTACAGGCCGAGGTCGGCGGCGAAGGCGGCATCCTCCAGACGCTTCTTCACCGTGGTGAGGAAACGGCCGGCGTCGGCACCGTCGATGAGCCGGTGATCGTAGGTGAGTGGCAGGTAGGACATCGACCGCACCGCGATCGAGTCGGCACCGTCGTCGCCGGTGATGACGACCGGGCGCTTGACGATCGCGCCGGTGCCCAGCTCGGCGGCCTGCGGCGGCACCAGGATCGGGGTGTCGAACAGGGCGCCCTGGCTACCGATGTTGGTGATGGTGAAGGTGCCGCCGACGAGTTCGTCGGGCTTGAGTCCGCCCGAACGCGCACGCGCCGCGATGTCGGTGATCGCGCGGGCGAGCCCGGCCACCGACAGATCGTCGGCGTTGTGGATCACCGGCGAGAGCAGCCCGTGTTCGGTGTCGACCGCGATACCCAGATGCACCTTGTCGTAGTAGGTGATCTCCTTCGCGTCCTCGTCGATCGAGGCGTTCACGTTCGGGTGCACCTTCAGCGCCTCGACGACGGCCTTGGCGATGAACGGCAGGAAGGTCAGGTTGACCCCCTCGGCCGCCTTGAAGGACTCCTTGGCGGCCTTGCGTAGCGCGACGATCTTGGTCATGTCGACCTCAAAGACCTGGGTGAGCTGGGCGCTGCTGAGTAGCGACTCACGGGTCTTCTTGGCGGTGATGAGGCGAATCCGGCTGGCCTTCTGCGTGGTTCCGCGCAGCGCGGCGAGTTCCGGCTTGACCTCCGGGGCCGCGGCGGCCGGGGCACTGCTGGTGGCGGCCGGGGCAGTCGGAGCTGCGGCGGGCGCCTTCTTCGCCTCGGCGGCGGCCAGCACATCCTGCTTACGGATACGGCCGCCGACGCCGGTGCCCTTGATGGAGTTCAGATCGATGTCGTTCTCGGCGGCCAGCTTGCGCACCAGCGGGGTGACGTACGGCGTCGACTCGATGGTGGGCGGATTGTCCGAAGCTGCTGCGGCGGTGGCCTTCTCAGCTGCCGGTGCGGCAGGTGCCGCCGGGGCGGGAGCCGGGGTCGGGGCGGAGGCGACGGGTTCGGGCTCCGGCTCCGGCTCGGGGGTCGGCTCCGGGGTGGGGGCGGCCGGGGCGGGAGCGGCACTCGGCGCGGCCGAAGCATCACCGATCACGGCGAGCTTGCCGCCGACCTCGATGACGTCGTCTTCGACGGCCAGGATCTCCAGCAGCGTGCCCGCGGCGGGGGACGGGATCTCGGTGTCGACCTTGTCGGTGGACACCTCGACGAGCGGATCGTCGACGGCGACGGTGTCACCGACCTTCTTGAGCCAATTGGTGACGGTGCCCTCGGTGACCGATTCACCGAGTTCGGGCATCAGCACGTCGGTGCCGGAGGCGCCACCGGCCGGAGCCGCGGCAGCGACGGGGGCGGCCGGTTCGGGCTCAGCGACGGCTGCGGGTTCGGGTTCGGGCGCGGCTTCCGGTTCCGGTGCCGACTCCGGTGCGGCGGAGGCGGCTTCGCCTGCTTCGCCGATGATCGCCAGCTCGCCGCCGACCTCGACGACGTCGTCTTCCTGGGCGAGGATCTTGGTGAGCACACCCGCGGCGGGTGCGGGGATCTCGGTGTCGACCTTGTCGGTGGACACCTCCAGCAACGGCTCGTCGACCTCGACGGTGTCGCCCTCCTCCTTCAGCCACCGGGTGACTGTCCCCTCGGTGACACTTTCACCAAGGGCGGGCATCTGGACGGAGAAGGCCATCGTTGTTGACTCCTGAACTCGACGTGGTGGTCTGTGGTCGCTACCGGGCGGTGTGTGCGCCACCCGGGTACAGGGCTGGTGGCCGGTCAGCCGCCCACCCTCGGGTAACCCTACCCGTCGCGCAACGGTCTGACTCGGCACACCGGGTAAAGCCGAGCCGTCGCGACACACCCGGGACATTCATCCGGTCAGGGTGTGTCGCGAGCCGCTCATCCGTTGGTCTGGATGTCGGCGAGGAGCGCCGCGATCGTACGCACGGGTACACCCGTACCGCCCTTGGGTGTGTAGCCCCACGGCGCGCCCGAATTGAATGCCGGACCGGCGATGTCGATATGCGCCCAGGCGACGCCGTCGGCCACGAACTCCTGCAGGAACAGTCCGGCCGACAGCATGCCGCCGTTGCGGTGGTTGGTGACGTTGGCCAGGTCGGCGACCCGCGACTTGAGGTCGCCGCGCAGTTCCTTGGGCAGCGGCATCGCCCAAGCGTTCTCGCCGACCTCGGCGGAGATCGCGGCGACCCGGTCGCGGAACTCGGGGGTACCCATGACGCCGGGGGTGCGCGCGCCGAGTGCGACCATCTGCGCGCCGGTCAGCGTCGCGGTGTCGATGAGGTAGTCGGGCTCGTCCTCGCAGGCACGGACGATGGCGTCGGCCAGGATCAGCCGTCCCTCCGCGTCGGTGTTGAGCACCTCGACGGTGCGTCCTCCGTACTGGGTCAGCACGTCGCCGGGCCGCTGCGCGGTCGAGGACGGCATGTTCTCGGCCATCGGGACGGTGGCGGTGACCGACACCTCGAGATCGAGGCGGGCCGCCAGGATGGTCGCGGCGATGACCGCGGCCGCCCCACCCATATCCGAGGTCATGTGGTCCATATTGGCGGCGGGTTTGATGGAGATGCCGCCGGTGTCGAAGGTGATGCCCTTGCCGACCAGCGCAACCTTCTTGGCACCCTTGCGGCCGGCGTGGGTCAGCCGGACCAGGCGCGGCAACCGTGACGACCCCTTGCCGACGCCGATGATCCCGCCGTATCCCTGGGCGAGAAGTTCCTTGTCGTCCAAGATCTCGACGTTCAGCCCGGCCTTGGTACCCAGACTGCGGGCGCGCGCGGCGAACTCCTCCGGGTAGAGGTGACTCGGGGGAGTGTTGACGAAGTCGCGGGCGATCGCGACACAGTCGGCGACGGCCGCGGCGTGATCGACTTCGGCCTTGGCCTCCTTCGACTTGGATTCGGCGAGGAGGGTGATCCGCGCCGGCGGGTTCTTCTTCGGCTTGGTCTTGTCCGTGCGGAACTCGTCGAAACGGTAGGCGCCCAGGAAGAATCCCTCGGCGGCCGCGGCCAGATTCACTGTCGACAACGTGGTGGCGACCGCGTCGAACCCGTCGAGGGCACGGGCGGCGACGCCGGCGGCCTGACGCAACAGGTCGGCGTCGTCGACCTCGTCAGCTGATCCGAGGCCGACCGCGAGGACGACGTCGACGCCCAGCGTCGCGGGTGCGGCCAGCCGGGTGACCTCGCCGTGCGATCCGGTTGCCCCGAGTGCGGTGAGCGCGGCGGTGATCTCGCTCGCCTGCGCGTCGTCGAGCACTCCGTCGCCGACGACGAGGGTCGGTTCAGAGGTGTCGGCGTCCTCGGAGGAAGCGCTGATCAGGCCGATGACCAGGGCGGCGTCGCCCTTGTCGAGAGCGGTGGACAGGACCAGTTCGGGGCCGCGCGTGCGATCGGCGTTGTCGTTCTTGCTCATTTCGCCAACTCTGCCACAGCGATGCCGACCGGGGCCGTTGTCGCCGGTCGTTCCGATCTGGTCGGGTACACCGACTAGCCTGGGCGGCATGTCTGAACTGCTCGCCGGACCCATCGCCGACCGTCATCTCGCCCTCGGGGCCTCGTTCGCCGAATTCGGTGGGTGGGATATGCCGGTGTCCTACGCCGGAACCGTCGCCGAACACACCGCGGTGCGCGAGAACGTCGGCATCTTCGACGTCAGCCACCTCGGTAAGGCGCTGGTCGCCGGTCCCGGGGCGGCGGCCTTCGTCAATGCGACGCTGACCAACGACCTGGCCAAGATCGTGCCGGGTAAGGCGCAGTACACGTTGTGCTGCAACGAGACCGGCGGCGTCGTCGACGACCTGATCGCCTATCTGGTCTCCGAGGACGAGGTTTTTCTGGTGCCCAACGCGGCCAACACCGCAACCGTCGTCGCCGCGCTGGCCGCGGCCGCGCCCGCGGGGATCGAGGTCACCGACCGGCACCGAGACCATGCCGTCTTCGCGGTGCAGGGACCCAAGGCGCCGGAAGTGCTCGCCGGCCTCGGGCTGCCTGCCGACATGGAGTACATGGCCTTCGCCGACGCGACGCTCGCCACCGCCGCGGGCGACGCGCCGGTTCGGGTGTGCCGCACCGGATACACCGGCGAACGGGGCTACGAGATCATCCCGCGCTGGGACGATGCTGGCCCGGTCTTCGACGTTCTGCTCGAGCGGGTGCAGGCACTCGGCGGCGCACCGGCCGGCCTCGGCGCGCGCGACACGCTGCGCACCGAGATGGGTTACGCGTTGCACGGTCACGAGCTGAGCCCGGAGATCTCGCCGGTGCAGGCCCGGTCGAGCTGGGCGGTGGGCTGGGACAAGCCGGCCTTCTTCGGCCGCGACGCTTTGCTCGCGGAGAAGGCGGCCGGTCCGGTACGTCGCCTGTACGGGTTGCGAGCCACCGGACGTGGTGTGCCACGCGCGGATTGCGCGGTGCGGTCGGCCGACGGCGCGTGCCAGATCGGGGTGTGTACGTCGGGAACGTTCTCGCCGACCCTCAAACAGGGCATCGCGCTGGCGCTGATCGACACCGCGTCGGGTGTGAAGAAGGGCGACGAGGTCGTCATCGACGTGCGTGGTCGGGAGCTGCCGTGTGAGGTCGTGCTGCCGCCCTTCGTCGAATCCCACGTCTGAGGCGCGCGATATCCGGTTGATCCTCGGCGGTACCATGTGCCAATGACCTTGGAGTTCACCCGTAACGAGCATCCCCACCCGGTGTCCGAGTCGCGACGTGCGGAGATTCTGTCCGCACCCGGTTTCGGTAACTACTTCACCGACAACATGGTGATGGTCGACTACGACGTAGAACGCGGATGGCACAACGCCAAGGTGACCCCGTACGGTCCGATCGCCCTCGATCCGTCGGCGATGGTCCTGCATTACGGCCAGGAGATCTTCGAGGGACTCAAGGCCTACCGTCAGCCCGACGGTTCGATTGCGGCGTTCCGCCCGGAGGCCAACGGCGAGCGGATGCAGCGCAGCGCCGAGCGGCTGGCCATGCCACCGCTGCCGGTCGACGAGTTCATCGAGTCGCTGCGCGCACTGTTGGCCGCCGACAACGCCTGGGTGCCGCCGGCCGGCGGTGAGGAGTCGCTCTACCTGCGTCCGTTCATGTTCGCCTCGCAGGCCGGGCTCGGTGTCAACGCCCCGTCGAAGGAGTACATCTACTCGGTGATCGCCTCACCGGCCGGTGCCTACTTCTCCGGTGGCATCAAGCCCGTCAGCGTGTGGCTGAGCACCGAATATGTGCGTGCGGCTCCCGGTGGCACCGGCTTCGCCAAGTGCGGCGGCAACTATGCGGCGGCCTTCCTGGCGCAGCGGCAGGCCACCGAACAGGGCTGCGACCAGGTCATCTGGCTCGATGCGCTGGAGCGTCGCTACATCGAGGAGATGGGCGGCATGAATCTGTTCTTCGTGTTCGGCTCCGGCGCCGACGCCCGGCTGGTGACGCCGGAACTGACCGGCTCGCTGCTGCCGGGTGTCACCCGCGACTCGCTGCTGACACTGGCCACCGACGCAGGCTTCGCGGTCGAGGAACGTCGCATCACGACCGAGGAACTGCGCAAGGGTGTGGCATCGGGCGACATCACCGAAGTGTTCGCGTGCGGCACCGCGGCCGTCATCACCCCGGTGGGCCGGGTCCGTGGCGAGAACGAGGACTACACCATCGGCAACGGCACCACCGGTGAGGTCACCCAGGCGCTGCGCGACACCCTGACCGGTATCCAGCGCGGCACCTTCGCCGACACCCACGGCTGGATGACCGAGCTCTACCGGCCCTGACCGCGGCGGCCGGCGCGGTCACCGGAGCAGGAGGACGACCACCGCGACGGCGACACCGATCTCGATGGTGGCGCCCAGCACATCTCCGTTGATGCCGCCCATCCGGCGCGCACAGTGGCGGGTGAACAGCCACGCGACACCACCGACCACCGCCACCGCGAGCACCGCCGCGGTGGCGGTTCGCGTATCGAAACCTGTTGCGGCGCCGGTGTAGCCGACGCCGAGTGCTACCGCGACGGCGACGCTCAGCCACACTGCGATCGCCGCGCGCTGGGTGCCGGCGACGAGGGCACCGAAACCGTCGGGGTGGGCCGGGGGCACTGCGCTGCGGCAGGCGATCACTGCACCGACACGTGCCAGCCCGACTGCGAAAGCCAGTTCGCCCCATCGTGATTCGGCGGCCAGCGTGGCGAAACCGACACCCTGCAGGCCGAGGATGAGGATGAGGGTGACGACACCGAACGGTCCGACCGGACCGCTGCGCATCACCTCGGCGACCCGCGCGGGCGGACCGTAACAGCCGAGTCCGTCGGCGGTGTCGGCCAGCCCGTCCAGATGCATACCGCGCGTGGCCAGGGCCAGCAGCGCGACCAGCAGCAGCCCGATCTCGAGCGAGGGAAGGTCGGTGCGCGACAAGCCCAGCCCGACGGCGGCCACCAGTGCTCCGAGTGCGGCACCCACGATCGGGGTGGCCGCGATGACCGCGCCGCCGATCTGCCGGTCCGGGGCGGAACCGGTGTCGCCGACCGGGGCGACGGTCAGCCAGGCGAAGGCTGTGCGGATCGCGACGATCGGCGACACCATCGCCGGCTCAGGGTGTTTCGGAGTCGCCGTCGGGACCTGCGGAATCGGACACACCCGCTTCGCCGAAGGTGGCCATGTCGTTGAGTATGTCGACGGCGGCCCGCACCACCGGCACCGCCATCAGTGCGCCGCTGCCCTCGCCGAGCCGCATGGACAGGTCGAGTACCGGGTCGAGATCGAGATGCTCCAGCGACAGCCGGTGCGCGGGTTCCACCGACCGGTGTCCGGCCAGCCACCAGCGCGAGGCGCCGGGCGCCAGCTCGTTGGCGACCAGGGCGGCGGCGGTGATCACCACACCGTCGAGGATGACCGGGGTCCGACGGATCGCGGCCTGGGCCAGAAAGCCGGCGACCGCAGTCAGATCGGCACCGCCGACCGCGGCCAGCAGGGCCAGCGGGTCGTGGGCGACCGAACGTGCGCGCCGCATCCCGTCGCGGATGGCGGCGGTTTTGCGCATCCAGCCGGCGTCGTCGATGCCGGTGCCGCGGCCGACGATCTCGACCGGCTCGCGTCGGGTGATCGCACCGACCAGCACTGTTGCCGGGGTGGTGTTGCCGATACCCATTTCGCCGGCGATCAGCAGGTCGGTGCCGGAGTCGACGAGGTCGTCGGCGATCGCGCGGCCGGCGGCCAGTGCCTGCCGGGCCTCGGCCAGCGAGATCGAATCGGTGACCCGCAGGTCGTTGCTGCCGCGACGCACCTTGTAGGCCGATACCTCCGGCGCGGTGTCGGCGTCCACCGAGATGTCGACGACCCGCACCGACGCCCCGTACTCGCGGGCCATGACGTTGACCGCGGCACCGCCCCCGGCGATGTTGGCGACCATCTGGGCGGTCACCTCGGGGGGGAATGCCGAAACCCCGGCGTGGGCGACGCCATGGTCGCCGGCGAAGACCACCACCGCGGGTTGTCGGATCGGTGCGGGTGGACATTGCCGCTGGCAGGATGCGATCCACACGCCGATGTCCTCGAGCCTGCCGAGTGAACCCGGGGGCTTGGTCAGGGTCAGGTGTCGGGCTCGGGCCGCGCGGGCGGTCGTCTCGTCGGGTAGCTCGACCACCCCGAAGACCTCGGCGTCGGTCGGGTCGATCGTCGGGACCGCAGAGGTGGTCGCTGGTACGGCTACCGTCGGTGCCGGGGTATCGATCGCAGGTGCGGCCGCGATGAGCGGGATGGCGGGTCCGGCTGCGGCAGCACCGCTTTCGGCGGGCTGCGCAGGCTGGCCGGGGGAGGCGGGCAGGTCGAGTACACGACCCGCGACCACCAGGCGGACCCGCTCACACACCCGGGCGACGGCGGAGTTGAGTGCGCCCAGCTGATCCTGGAAGAGCCGGCCGGACCGGGTGTCGGGGACCAGCGAGAGTCCGACCTCGGGGCTGATCAGGACGACATCGGCGGTGGCGGAGGCCAGCGCGGCACACAGGTCGTCGACGTCGGCGGTCAGGTCGACGGGGCGATCCCAGCCCCCTGCCGCGTCGATCCGCGCGGCCAGCCAGTTGCCGAGGTCGTCGACGAGGGCGGGTACGCCGGGTGCTGCGCGCAGTGCCGCGGCCAGATCGGTCGTCTCGACCGTCTCGTAGCGCGCATCGCGGCGGGCTCGGTGCGCGGCCACCCGCGCGACCCACTCCGCGTCGGTGCTGATCGTCGGCCCGGTCGCCAGATAGCGCACCCGTGGATACGCGGACAGGAGTTCCTCGCCGAGGGCCGACTTCCCCGAACGCACACCACCGAGGAGGAGGGTGCGCGTGGTAGCTGTCGCCATCGTCAGACTTCGTCGCCCGCGGACACCTGCGGCGCGGGGGCACGCATCTTACGGACCTGCATGGCCCGGGTGAAGGCGTACCAGCCGAGCCGGAAACCACCGTCGGTGGTGTCGGGGAATCGTTCCCGCACCCGACGGTTCACGATCCGTCCCAGGATGTAGCCGTCGATCGCCGCGAAGATCACGAAGACCAGGAGCAGCGGGGTGGAGAAGTAGGCCAGATTGGGCAGGAACATGACCACGATCAGCACGATGGCGAAGGGCATGAACAGACCGACGAAGTTGCGTCGGGAGTCGACGATGTCGCGGGCGTAGCGGCGTACCTCACCCTTGTCGCGCGGCATCAGATAGCGCTCTTCGCCTGCCATCATCCGTTCGCGCTGCTCCAGGCGCTGCGCCTTGAGTTCAGCCGAGCGGGCCTTGCGGTCCGCCTTCGGCGTCGCCTTCTTGATTTCCTTCTTCCGCGCGCGGGCCTCGGTGCGGTTGGTCGGCGGCGGCGCGACCGGGCCCCGACGACGGTTCTCCGCTTCCCGGCGCTTCGGGGTGGGCCGGCCCTTGCCGGGGGTGGTCGAACTGCCTCGTACGGGCGTCGAATCAGTGTCGTCGTCGGTGTCGACGCTGGTCTCGGCGGTCTCCGTGGTGTCCGGGTCGGCGCTGTCGGCCGTCGCGTCGGACTCCTTGTTCCATGGCAGCTTCACACCCTCGAGGGTAGGCGATGAGCGCTGCCGACTTTCGCTGACCTCCCTATACTTCCGCCCATGACGGCAGCCGAATCCTCCGCGACGACCCTGCGGGTGCTGATCGCGCCGGATTCCTTCGGGGACACTCTCTCCGCAGTCGAGGCGGCGGCCGCGATCGCCGCCGGCTGGTCAGGGGCGCGCGGCGGTGACGAGCTGATCAGCGCACCCCAGTCCGACGGCGGGCCGGGATTCGTCGACGTGCTGGCCTCGCGGCTCGGCGTCGTACAGACCGAGACGGTGGCGGGTCCGCTGGGCGCGTCGGTGACGGCAAGCTGGCTGCTGGACGAGCAGGCGCCGGTTCCGACCGCCTACCTCGAATGCGCGCAGGCCTGCGGTCTGCATCAGCTCGGCGGCGGCCCGACACCGCGCACCGCACTCGCCGCCGACACCCGAGGGGTCGGCCGGTTGCTGGCCGCGGCCCTGGAGCGAGGGGTCGGACGGATCGTCGTCGGACTGGGCGGCAGCGCGACCACCGACGGTGGCAGCGGCCTGATCGCCGAACTCGGTGGACCGGCGCGGGCCGCGGATCGGTTGTCCGGCGTCGAACTCGTCGTGGCTTCCGATGTCGAGAATCCGCTGCTCGGTGAGCTGGGTGCGGCACACGTCTTCGGCCCGCAGAAGGGGGCCGACGCGCCGACGGTGGAACTGTTGGAAGAGCGGCTGCGCCGGTGGGCGCCGGTGCTGGAGTCGATCGCCGGTCGTGACGTCGGTGACGAAGCCGGTGCCGGCGCCGCGGGGGGACTGGGCGCGGCTCTGCTCGGGCTGGGCGGCCGCCGGGTGTCGGGGGCCACGGTGGTCGCCGAGGCGACCGGGCTGGCCGAGGCCGTGGCCGGCGCGGATCTGGTGATCACCGGTGAGGG
This sequence comes from Gordonia heveisoli, assembly GCF_030315745.1. Lineage (GTDB taxonomy): Bacteria > Actinomycetota > Actinomycetes > Mycobacteriales > Mycobacteriaceae > Gordonia. Next base: position 46,628 of record NZ_JASXSH010000011.1, read on the forward strand.
GCGCTTCGACACGCAGACCTTGCGCGGCAAGGTGGTGTCGGCGCTGCACGGCGCAGCATCGGCAGCGGGTGCCCGCACCCTGGTGCTGGCCGGACAGGTGAGTCTGTCCGAGGCCGAGATCGCCGACGCGGGCATCGCGGGCGCCTATGCGATCGTCGACATCGCCGGATCGGTGCGCCTGGCCATGGACGACGCGGGCAACCAGCTGGCCCGCCTCGCCGAATCGGTCGCCCGATCTTGGACGTGATGGGAGGGAATAGTCGCGGTGCGAGTACCGTTGAGGCACACGTACCACACCCGGGACTTCACCGAGGAGCATCCATGACCGTGCAGAACGAATCCGGCACCGCCACCGACACCGGTGTCCTCCTGACCGACGCCGCCGCGTCGAAGGCCAAGGCGCTGCTCGACCAAGAGGGTCGCGACGACCTGGCCCTGCGCATCGCTGTGCAGCCGGGCGGTTGCGCCGGCCTCCGCTACCAGCTGTTCTTCGACGATCGCTCGCTCGACGGCGACGTGACCGCCGACTTCGGTGGCGTCAAGCTGGCCGTCGACCGGATGAGCGCACCGTATGTGCAGGGCGCCACCATCGACTTCGTCGACACCATCGAGAAGCAGGGTTTCACTATCGACAACCCGAATGCGACCGGCAGCTGCGCCTGCGGCGACTCCTTCAACTGAGTCCTCACCACACCTCGACACGGCGACCGCACCCCGACCATGGGGTGCGGTCGCCGTGTCCGTACAACGGTCGGTAGCGTGACGATGACAACCAATCGTCGTCTGAAGGGCACCAGGGGCAAGTGGCTATCGTTGTGTGCGGGTCGATCGCGACCGATCATCTGATGAAGTTCCCGGGCAAATTCTCCGAGCAGTTGCTCGGTGACCAGCTCGAACACATCTCGCTGAGTTTCCTCGTCGAAGACCTGGTCGTCCGGCGTGGTGGCGTTGCGGGCAACATCTGCTACGCGATGGGGCAGCTCGGTGGCGCGCCGGTGCTCGTCGGCGCGGTCGGCTCCGACTTCCACGAGTATCAGCAGTGGCTGGAAGCCCATGGCGTGGACTGCGGCGGTGTGCGTGTGTCGCAGCGCCATCACACCGCCCGCTTCATGTGCACCACCGACGAGACGATGGCCCAGCTGGCCACCTTCTACGCGGGCGCGATGAGCGAGGCACGCGAGATCTCGCTGACGCAGGTCATCGCCGAGACCGGCACCCCGGAACTGGTGCTGATCGGCGCCGACGACCCGGAGGCGATGCTGCGCCACACCCGCGAGTGTCGGGCCGCCGGGATCCCGTTCGCCGCCGATCCCTCCCAGCAGCTCGCCCGCCTCGATGGTGAGCAGGCCCGCGAACTGATCGAGGGTGCGGCCTACCTGTTCACCAACGAATACGAGTGGGGGCTGTTGCGGCAGAAGACCGGGTTGTCGGAGGCTCAGGTCGCCGAGCTGGTCGGCGTGCGGGTCACCACACTCGGCAAGGACGGCGTCGAGATCGTCGACCGCGACGGCACCCGCCTGCAGGTCGACGTCGTGCCGGAGACCGACAAGGTCGACCCGACCGGTGTCGGCGACGCCTTCCGCGCAGGCTTCCTCACCGCGGTCGGCAAGGGGCTGAGCTTCGAGCGTGCCGCCCAGGTCGGGTCGATGGTCGCCGTCCTGGTCCTGGAGACGGTGTCCACCCAGGATTGGTCCTGGGACCGCGACGTCGCGCTGTCGCGGCTGACCGGAGCCTACGGAGCCGGCGCCGCCGCCGAGATCGCCGCCGCCATCTAGCGGTTCTCGATACCGAAAGAAGGGCGGCCGCAGACGAATTCGTCTGCGGCCGCCCTTATTCGTTCCGCGTGTCCGCTCCTGGCTGGGGTGCGAGGACCGTTCGCGATGAGCCTCGGCGCCCGGTGGTTAGAGGCGCACCGGATAGTCGTGATCGGTGATCGCGGGCACGATGCGCTTCTCGACGAAGATGCCGTGCCACACCATGAACATCAGGACCGTCCACAGGCGACGGCTGTTGTCGACGACGCCGTCACGATGCTCGTCCAGCATGGCGAGGACCGCATCCTTGACGAAGATGTGGTCGGTGGGCGAGTCGACGATCGTCTGACGCGCCCAGTCGTACATCTCGGTACCGGCCAGCCAATGCCGGATCGGTACCGGGAAACCGAGCTTGCGCCGGTGCAGCACATGTGGCGGGATGATCTGCTCGAGTGCCTTGCGCAGCGCGTACTTGGTGGTGCCGTGGGCGATCTTCTCGTCGAAGGGGAGTCGTTCGGCGACCGCGAACACCTCTGGGTCGAGGAACGGCACCCGCAGCTCCAGCGAGTTGGCCATGGTGATCTTGTCCGCCTTCACCAGGATGTCGCCGCGCAACCATGTGAACAGATCGACATGCTGCATTCGGGCCACCGGATCCCAGCCGTCGCTCATCGCATAGATCGGCGCGGTCACGTCGGTGTGCGTCCACTCGGGGCGGTAGTCGCGCAGGATCGCGCGCAGCCGCGCATCGTCGAAACTGCGGGCGTTGCCGTAATAGCGCTCCTCCAGGGTCAGCGACCCGCGGTGAAGCAGGCTCTTACCGCGGGTGCCCTCTGGAATTCGGTCGGAGATGCGGCCCGCCGCGCGGCGCAGGAATCCGGGCAGCCGGTCGAAGGACTGCAACGACAGCGGTTCCTTGTAGATCGTGTACCCGCCGAACAGTTCGTCGGCGCCCTCACCGGAGAGGACGACCTTGACGTGTTTACGGGCCTCCTTGGCCAGGAAGTACAGCGGCACCAGAGCCGGATCGGCGACCGGATCATCGAGGTACCAGACGATCTCGGGGATCGCCTCGATGAACTCCGACGGGCTGACCACCTTGATCTCGTGCCGGGCGCCGATGGCCTCGGCCGACTCGGCGGCGACGTCGATCTCCGAGTAGCCCTCGCGTTCGAAGCCGGTGGTGATGGTGATCAGATCCGGATTGTGGCGGATGGCGAGGGCCGCGATCGCCGTCGAATCGATACCGCCGGACAGGAACGAGCCGACCGTCACATCGGCGCGCATATGTTTGGCGACCGAATCGGACAGGACGTCGGCGATCTCGTCGTAGCGGGCCTGTCGAGTCGCGTCGGTGAACGGCCGCACCCCGAACTGCGGGGTGAAGTAGCGCCGCACCGAGGGTGCCTGGCCCGGCCGCAGCGTCGCATAGGAACCGGACTCCAGCCGTCGGATCGAGGCGTGCAGCGTCTCGGGTTCCGGGACGTACTGGAGAACGGTGTAGTGCTCGGTGGCGCGCGGATCGAGTTCGTCGCCGAGCCCGAGACGGTCGAGAAGTTCCAGGAGGCTCTTCTTCTCACTGCCGAAGGCGGTGCCGCCCGGTCCGGTCGCGATGAACAGCGGCTTGATGCCGAACGGGTCGCGGGCGATGAACAGCGACCGCTCCACGGTGTCCCAGATGGCGAAGGCGAACATGCCGCGCAGTCGGCGTACCGAGTCCGGGCCCCAGTAGTGGAAGGCTGCGACGATTGCCTCGCCGTCCCCTTCGGTCGCGAAGATCGCCTGTTCGTCGGCGGCCAGTTCGGCGCGGATCTCCAGGTAGTTGTAGATCTCGCCGTTGAAGACCATCGCGTAGCGGTCGGGACTCTCCGCCGGGCCCCAGCGCAGCGGCTGGTGGGAATGCTCGATGTCGATGATCGACAGGCGGTTGAACCCGAGGACCAGATCGTCGTCATGCCAGGTGCCGGGTTCGTCGGGGCCGCGATGACGCATGCAATGTGACGCCGCGGCCACCGCGTCGACGACGTCGGCCGCCGAATGATCGGAAGTCAGCAGGCCGAGCAGTCCACACACGGTGAGCGCCTCATTTCGTCGCAGGGATCGGGCGAAGGTACCGGAAACCCTGCGCGGGCCTCCGGGATCGGTGACGAGTATGCCTCAGAACAGCCCCGAACTCCGATCCGACCCGGCCGCGGCAACCTCGATTCGGCACCACTGACAAAGCCGTGAACAGCGGATAAGCATTTGCTGAGATTGGCGGCGCGGGCAACACGTGCCCCAATCACGAAAGCTTCGCCCGGTTGGTCTACGCTGCGTAGTACTAGGTGCGAGAATTGCCGTGGCCCATACGGCGATATCTTGCGCTGTGCAGGTCATGTGGCGTGCACTTGTCGCGGCGCAACGCTGCGGTGAGCGAGCAGGAAGGCGTGAAATTGGCACACGGTGGACGGCCCCTAACACGGCATGTCTCATCCTCGGCGCGAGCGTGCAAGCGCATCGGGATCGTGGTCGGGTTGGGGCTCGGCGCGTTGCTGATGTCGGGTTGCAGTGCTTCTGAAGCAATGCGTTTCGGCTGGCCAGAGGGTGTCACCCCGCCGGCCAAGCAGATGGAGAGCCTCTGGACCTGGTCGGTCATCGCCGCCCTGCTCATGGGCATCCTGGTGTGGGCGCTGATCTTCTGGACCATCACCTTCCACCGCGCCAACGACGAGAAGAAGGGCGTGTTCCCGCGGCAGACGGCCTACAACGTCCCGCTGGAACTCACCTACACGGCGATCCCGTTCGTGATCATCGCCGTCCTGTTCTACTTCACCGTCATCGTGCAGAACGACGTCGAGAAGAAGACCGACGACTCCAAGGTCGTCGTCGACGTGACCGCCTTCCAGTGGAACTGGAAGTTCGGTTACCGCGAGGCCAAGGACGTCGTCATCAACGGCCAGACCTACAGCGGAGCGCTCCCCGACGGGAACCCCTTCCGTGTCGAGGCGCAGGCCGAGGCCGCCAACCGCGGTGAGCATGGCGAGGTCGAGATCGGTCCCGACGGCGGTCGTTCCAATGACGTCCGCGACTACCTGAAGTTCGACAAGATCGAGACGGTCGGCAGCTCGTCCGAGATCCCGATCCTGGTTCTGCCGACGCAGCAGCGCATCGAGTTCCACCTCGCCGCAGCCGACGTCATCCACTCGTTCTGGGTGCCGCAGTTCCTGTTCAAGCGCGACGTCATGCCGTTCCCGAAGCAGAACCACACCGACAACGTCTTCCAGATCCCGTCGATCGACCGTGAAGGCGCATTCGTCGGACGTTGCGCCGAGATGTGCGGCACCTACCACTCGATGATGAACTTCGAGGTTCGCGCGGTGTCGCCGCTGAAGTTCAACCGGTACATCACCCAGCGTGCGCTGCATCCGGAGTGGACCAATGCGCAGGCGCTCGCCGACATCTGTGAGACCCCGCAGTCGGTGACGACCGTTCCGTTCGACACCCGTCGTAAGACCAATGGTTCCGTCGGTGCCACCGGCGACCCGAACAACACCGCCATCGCCGGTTGCGTCGTGCCGAATAACCCGGTCCTCGCCAAGGCCGTGACTCCTCAGGAGGCTCCCCAGTGAAGGTTGAAGCGCGGCTCTTCGAGCTCTTGACGGTTTTCTTCTTCCTCTGCGGTGTCGCGTACACGCTGTTCACCACCTTCACCAGCAAGGGCATCGAATGGGTCGGTGTCGTCGGCATGTTCTTCGCCGCCGGACTGACCCTCATCGCGGGAACCTACTTCCGCTTCGTCGCCCGTCGCGTCGAGATTCGTCCCGAGGACTACGAGGATGCCGAGATCGAGGACGGTGCAGGCGAACTGGGCTTCTTCAGCCCGCACTCCTGGTGGCCGATCCTGATCGCCGGAGGCGCTGCGATGTTCGCTGTGGCCTTCGCCACCGGTAACCTCTGGTTCGCGATCTTCTCGGCGGTGGTGATCGCCGGTACCGCCGCTGGACTCGTCTTCGAGTACCACGTGGGCCCGGAGAAGCACTAGCCGGTCAGCTCTCAACGCCTTCGGGCCACACCAATGTCGGTGTGGCCCGAAGGCGTTTTTGTGCGCTGTGACGGCCGGAGAGGCGCAGCGGTGGCCGATCCGGGTGGGCCCTCTCCGGGATGCCGGGTCCAAGTCGACCGGAAGCGAGTTCAGCGACGACTGCGCTTCCAGATGAGCGCGTAGCGCCACAGCGGAAGGCGGCGCCACTGTGCGCCCGGCAGCTCCGCAGCGGCGATCTCGCGAACCTCGGTGTACGTGTGCGGGAGGGACATCTGCACCGGCGCGCTGTGCTGCCAGAAGCCGCGGGTGCGGGAGTAGACCTGGTGTTCGACAACGCCGGCCGCATCGAGTACCCGGTCGTGCAGTGTTGAACTGCGAGCCAAGCCGATCAGGACCAGGGTGCCGCCGGGAGCGGTGAGCGCTGCCAGGCGTCGAAGGCCGACGGCGAGGTCGGGAAAATGATGGACGGTCGCCACCGCGACGACGGCGTCGTAATGCGCCTCGGGCAGATCGTGGGTCAGGATATCGCCGACGATCCAGCTGACGGCCCCAGAGGAGACCGCAGACGCGCCAGTGGTGGTGAGGGCGTCTGCGGCGGACCGCCGGGCACGTTCGATGACGGCGGCGTCCGAGTCGATCCCGGTGACCTCCGGAACTGTCCGGGCCAGGCGAGTAGCGAGCAGGCCGTCACCGGTCCCGACGTCGAGAGCGGTCCGTGCGGAGGACGGCACCGCGTCGGCCACCAGGTCGTAATAGTGGATGTTGTGATTCCATCTGTCCCGGTTGCGGCGCACCCGACCAGCGTGACACGACCGAAGCGGTCGGCGGGGTAGGGGAGTGGAAACTCAGGCGCACATACCAAAACACCGCATACACGAGAACACCGGAGATACGAAAACACCGGAGATACGAAAACACCGCGGCCGCTGTCACTTCGAAAGTGACAGCGGCCGCGGTGTTTTGACCGATGATGCTCAGTCGAGCGGATTGCCGCCCTTGGCCTGCAGCTCGCGCAGGGCCTTCTGTTCTGCCTTGTGCTGCTCGTGTTCGTAGTCCACGTGGTGGGCCTGCTCGTCGGCAGGGTCCGCCAGGAGGATCGATCCGGTGCCTGGGGCGCCGGCCGAACCGAGTTTGTTCATCCGCTTCGGCAGCGCCGCACCCTGGTAGGGGAGCGGGATCGGGTGACCGTGGTCGTCGACCGGGCCGAGCGGCTGATGCACCTCGATGTACTCACCCTGCGGCAGGCGCTTGATGAGGCCGGTCTCGATGCCGTGTGCCAGGACCGCGCGGTCGCTGCGCTGCAGGGCCAGGGCCCAGCGGTAGGCGACGAAGTATGCGATCGGCGGGATGATCACCAGGCCGATACGGCCGACCCAGGTGGTCGCGTTCAGCGAGACGTGGAACTTCAGCGCGATGATGTCGTTCATACATGACAGCGTCAGGATGATGTAGAACGACAGCGCCATGGCACCGATGCCGGTCCGAACCGGAACGTCGCGGGGACGCTGCAGCAGGTTGTGGTGTGCATCGTCGCCGGTGAGGCGCTTCTCGATCCAGGGGTAGGCGAACATACCCGCGAACATCACGGTGATCACCACGACGACCCAGAAGATGGCCGGGATGGTGTACGAGCCGAGGTAGATCTCCCAGGCAGGCATCAATCGCGCCAGACCGTCTGTCCATTGCATGTAGATGTCGGGCTGCGAACCTGCGGACACATGCGCCGGGTTGTACGGACCGAGCACCCACACCGGGTTGATCTGGAAGACACCCGCCATGATCGCGAGGATGCCGGTGACCATCGCGAACATCGCGCCGCCCTTGGCCGCGAAGACCGGCATGATGCGCACGCCGACGACGTTCTTCTCGGTGCGGCCGGGGCCGGGGAACTGGGTGTGCTTCTGGTACCAGACCAGCGCCAGGTGGGCACCGATCAGCGCGAGGATGATGCCCGGGAACAGCAGGATGTGCAGGACATACATGCGCGGGATGATGATTTCGCCGGGGAAGTCACCGCCGAAGAGTGCCCAGTGGATCCAGGTGCCGACCAGCGGGATACCCAACACGATGCCGCTCATCGCGGCGCGGACGCCGGTACCCGACAGCAGGTCGTCGGGGAGCGAGTATCCGAAGAAGCCCTCGAACATCGCCAGGATCAGCAGCAGGCAGCCGATGATCCAGTTCGCCTCACGCGGACGGCGGAAAGCGCCGGTGAAGAAGATGCGGAGCATGTGGATGATGATCGACGCGGCGAACAGCAGCGCTGCCCAGTGGTGGATCTGACGCACGAACAGGCCACCGCGAACCTCGAAGGAGATGTTCAGGGTGGTCTCGTAGGCGCGCGTCATCATCACGCCGTTGAGCGGCTCGTAGGCGCCGTCGTAGAAGACCTCGCTCATCGACGGATCGAAGAACAGGGTCAGGTAGACACCGGAGATCAGCAGGATGATGAAGCTGTAGAGCGCAACCTCACCCAGCAGGAATGACCAGTGTGTCGGGAAAACCTTGTTGATCTGTCGGCGTACGCCGGCCGCGAGGTGGTACCGGGAGTCCACTTCTTCGGCTTGCGCGCCCAGACGATCGGCGATGGTCATGACTTACGCTCCCAGAATGCGGGTCCGACGGGCTCGATGAAATCGCCTGCGGCGACCATGTACCCCTGGCTGTCCACGGTGATCGGCAGCTGTGCCAGCGCACGTGCGGCCGGACCGAAGACCGGCTTGGCGTATTCGAGCGCGTTGAACTGCGACTGATGGCACGGGCAGAGGATGCGGTTGGTCCGCTGCTCGTAGAGCGAGGTCGGGCAACCGAGGTGGCTGCAGACCTTGGTGTAGGCGAAGTAGTCGCCGTAGTTGAAGCTCTCCTGGCCCTTGCGCTTGATCGCGTTGGCGGCGTCCTCGGGACGCAAGCGGATCAGCATGACCGGATTGCGCACCTCACGCAGGCCCTGGATCAGCAGGTGGCGGGAATGTTCGGTCTCGCCGTAGCCGTCCGAGGCGCGCCACGGGAAGACGGTCTCCATACCACCGGCATCGAGGTCCTCGGGACGCACGAGTGCCACGCGGAACGGGTCGCCGACGTCACGACGCAGGTAGACGGTCTCCTTGGGCTGTCCCGAGAGGGTCGACCAGCCGGAGTGCCACAGCGGGGAATCGTCGCCCTTGGCCCACGGATTCTTGATGAGGCCGCCGACGAAGGCGATCAGGCCGGTGAAGGCCAGTGCCCCAAGGCCGAAGCCCGCCGAACCGATGATCATCTTGCGACGACCCAGGGTCGAGGTGGCGCCCGTGTCCTTGAGCTCGGCGACGATCGTCTTCTTGTCGACCTCGGTCGAGCCGCCGTCATGACGATCCTGCACGGCGATCTCGCTGGGCAGGAACTTCTTGGTGATCAGCACCAGGGCGATACCGATGGACAGCACGGACAGGCCGAAGGTGATGCCGAGGAGGGGAGTGTTGAGGGTGTATGCCCAGTAGCTGTCGTCGTCCGGGGACTTGACGAACTCCCAGTGGTTCCAGATGAAGACGATGAAGCAGGCGATCGCGGCGATGCCGGCGATGGTGAACCACAGGGCCACCTGACGCTCGGCGCGCTTCTCGACCTTGGTGCCGGGCTCGGGGTAACGCTCGGAGCGGTGGATGATCTCCACCCCGTCGAGATTGGTACCGAGCTTGACCAGCTCGTCCTGACTCATCTGTTCCAGCTCGTCCTGCGAGGGAACATCATTGTTGCCGGCGCTCATGACCGAGATCCCATCCACATGGCGGAGGCGACGATGGCGACGACTCCGACAAACCACATGACCATGCCCTCACTGACGGGGCCGAAGCCGCCGAGGCCGAGGCCGCCCTGCGGCTTGGTTTCGGTGGCGTACTTGATGAAGCCGATGATGTCCTTCTTCTCGTCCTGGTTCAGCTGACGATTGGAGAACTTCGGCATGTTCTGCGGGCCGGTGAGCATGGCTGCGTAGATCTGCTGCTCATCGACACCGTCGAGGTTCGGTGCGAACTTACCGCCGGACAGGGCGCCGCCCCGGCCGGTGAAGTTGTGGCACGACGCGCAGTTCAGGCGGAACAGCTCGCTACCGCGGCCGAGACGCTCACCACGCAGCTCGTGCTGGGCGACCGATCCGTCGGCACGGCGGATGACCTGCGGGCCACCACCCTGGGACTGGACGAAGGCGCCGAGCTGGTCGATCTGCTCGGTGGTGAACTTCGGCGGCTTACGCAGAGCCTGGGCCTCGCCGCGGGCTGCGGGCATACGGCCGGTGGAGACCTGGAAGTAGACCGCCGCGTCGCCGACGCCGAGAAGCGCCGGTCCACGGTCGGGGACACCCTGCAGGTTCGCGCCGTGACAGGTGATGCACGAGGTCTCGTAGAGCTTGCGACCGTCCTGGATCATGGCGGCGTTGTTTTCGTCGGCGACCGCGACCTGCGGGCTGGGTGACAGCGCCGAAGCGAGGATGCCTGCGGTCATCAGGCCGGCGAGCAGCAGCAGGGCACCGCCGGCACGGCGACGCAGCTTACGGCGAGCCTTCGCCTTGCGGGCGGCGGTGCGGGCCGAGGTCTGCTCCGCCGGGGTGCAGGTTTCTGCTCCGGCGTCGGTGTCGCTATCCGACGGTCGCGGTGGAGATGAACTCATCTGTGACTCTCTACTAAGCGGACGGACTTCTTGATGTTGTCTGCGGTGTCCGTGGTGGTCACCGGCAGGGCTGGTGGCGCGGCGGGGCCGTCGCTATCGGACGAAGTAGATCGTCACGAACAGACCGATCCACACGATGTCGACGAAGTGCCAGTAATAGGAGACGACGATGGCCGCGGTCGCCTGTGCCGGCGTGAATTTGGAGAGTTTGGTCCGGATCAGCAAGTAGATGAAGGCGATGAGGCCTCCGATCACGTGCAGTCCGTGGAAGCCGGTGGCCATGTAGAAGACCGAGCCGTACGCACTGGACGCGAGGGTCGTGCCCTCGTGCACCAGGTGGTAGTACTCGTAGGCCTGACCGGCGACGAAGAACGCGCCCATCAGGAAGGTCAGCACGTACCAGCGACGCAGACCGAACACGTCTCCACGCTCGGCGGCGAAGACGCCCATCTGGCAGGTCACCGACGACAGGATCAGAACTGTCGTGACGGGGATCGCCAGGGTGAGGTTGAGTTCGGTGGGCTCTTGGGGCCAGCCCTCCGTCGCGTTGGCGCGCGCCACGAAGTACATGGCGAACAGGCCGGCAAAGAACATGAGCTCACTCGACAGCCACACGATGGTGCCCACGCTGACCATGTTCGGTCGATTCAGCGAGTGCACACGCGCAGTGATGGCTGTTCCTGAGGTACCTACAGCGCTTGTCACATGTGAAGTATGACGGTTCGTAGTAAGCGCTGACCACTCGGGTCGGAAATTCGCCGGAACAATTTCACTCCGTGCAGGTGGGAGGCCTGAGTGGACGTTCCCGGCGTGTCCCCGACGCTGTCTTCGGCACCGTTCGCGGAGTGGATATCGTCGTCGGCATGGGTGACAACTCCGACTCGGGTCGGCGTGATCTGAACGGCCAGGCGATTCCGGCCGGCCGGTGGGGCAGGCTGCGGTCGCGCTGGGGTGGGTCCGACTCGGTGGCGCCGCTGTCCTTCGACGATGAGGTCGTGCTGGTCGCCGGCTCCGACGATGATGCGATCGCGAGTTCGGCCGCCCTGGAAGCGTCGTCGTGGCGTGCCGATGACGAGGTGATCCTCTGCCACGTCCTGCTGGTGCCGTCGCTGCGGGTCGACGATGCGGTGGCGGTCGGTGGCGCGCATCGATACACGCATATCGACGACGACCGCTGGGCGGTGTTGGGCGTGGGTGCGGTGTCCGACGACGCCGGTGTGCGACAGGTGGTGCTGGCACGTGTGCAGATGCTCGACGCCCTGCACCTGTCGCAGGAACGTTCACGGTTTGCGGCACTGGGCTCCCGGCACGGCGGGACCGCGGTGTCGTGGCAGGTGCTGCAGCGACCGATCTGATCGTCGGAGCGAGCGGTCCGGCGCGGTGGCGGGCGGATAGTCTGTATAGCCGTGACTACCGCGCAGACCTCGCATACCTGGCCGGAGATCCTCGGCAAGGTCACCGATCGGCACGATCTCACCGTCGAGGAGGCTTCCTGGGCGATGAACGAGATCATGTCCGACGCGGCGACCGGCGCGCAGATCGCGGCCTTCGGTGTCGGCGTGAAGATGAAAGGTGCTTCACCCGCGGAGCTGATCGGACTGGCCTCGGCGATGCTCGACCACGCCACCCTCGTCGACGTGCCGGGACCGGCGGTCGATGTGGTGGGCACCGGCGGTGACCGTTCGCACACGGTCAACATCTCGACGATGACCTCGATCGTGATCGCGGCGGCCGGTGTGCCGGTCGTCAAACATGGCAACCGCGCGGCGTCGTCGAAGTCCGGCGGTGCCGATGTGCTCGAAGAACTGGGTGTCGCGATCTCGCTGAACGCCGAGTCGGTCGCGCGGTGCGTGCGTGAACTCGGTATCGGCTTCTGCTTCGCCCCGGTCTTCCACCCGGCCTTCCGCTTCACCGGTCCGCCGCGTAAGCAGATCGGTATCCCGACGGTGTTCAACGTGCTCGGTCCGCTGACCAACCCGGCGCAGCCGAACCGCGGGCTGATCGGATGTGCCTTCGACGATCTGGCGCCGGTGCTGTCGCAGGCGCTCGCCGAGCGTCAGATGTCGGCGCTGGTGGTGCGCGGTGACGACGGGCTGGACGAACTGACCACCACCACGACCTCCACGGTATGGCAGGTCGTCGGCGGGCAGGTCAGCGAACTGGCTTTGGACCCAACGGATCTCGGAATCGAGCGGGTGGCGCTGTCGGCGTTGCAAGGCGGTGACGCAGGCGTCAACGCCGGCATCGCCCGGGAGCTGTTCGCCGGTGCGTCGGGCCCGGTGCGCGATGCGGTGTTGCTCAACGCGGCCGGCGCGATCGTCGCCTTCGAATCCGAGTCGGCAATGACGTCGGAGGAGCTGACCGAAGCGATGCGGGCGGCCTTGGGGCGTGCGGCAGAATCGATCGATTCCGGTGCGGCCCAGTCACTTCTGGGTCGGTGGGCGGAGCTCAGCACGGAACTCGCCGCCGGCTGAGCGGTCCGGCGGTCACTCCTCGCCGATGGAGAATCCGCCTTCGACGTCGGAGCTGGAATAGCTGCGGAAGGCGATGTGGGTGGCGCTGTGGCGTACCCCCGTCAGCCGGTTGATCTTGCCGGTAACCACCTCGGCGATCTCTTCGTGGTTGCGTACCCGGATCTTGGCGATGAGATCGACGTCGCCGGCGCAGGAGTAGACCTCGGCGACCCCGGGGATGTCGGCGACCGCCTGTGCGGTCTCCGGAATCTGGTGGATGTCGGCCTGGATGAGCACGATGGCGGTGATCATGACCTCAGCCTAGACAGTGTCGGCGGTGTTTCGCGGGCGGCCCGTGCGGTCGTGACCCACCCGATCCGGCGTTCGGCGCTTCCGGTGGGCAGCGTCAGCGGCGCCGAGCAGTCGACGATGCGCGCGTCGGGTTCGGTGATCCAGCGGTAGATCAGGGCAGCCTCCTCGGGGCTCGCCCCGGCGAGCGGACCGTCGTCGGGGATGACGGTCTCCGCGGATGCGACCAGGGCGTCGACGACCGGCATCGGTGACACTCCCCGTCGGGCGCCCCCGGCCGCGGCGAGTCGCCCGTGGCGGATGACGGCGAAGTGCCAGCCGCCCCGCGCATCCGGGCGGGCGACGACCAGTTCGGCGATCGTGCACAACGAGCCGAGCCGCTGACACCGGGCGAGTGCCTCGATGGTGACCGCCAGCCGGTCGCGATGGCGGGCTGCGGTTTCGAACAGCCGGGAATCGGCGAGTTCGCCGAGCCGGGTGTCGAGGATGCCGAGTAGTTCGTCGGACTGGCCGAGCATCGCCGCGCGCACGGCGATCACCCGGGGTAGGTAGTCGGGCAGCGTCTGGGGTTGGGCGGACGCCGCATGGCACCGCCCGACGGGTGAGTCGGAGGTGCACCAGTGCAGGCTGCGCGCGCCCAGCCGGGTGGTGCAGCTGCGCAATCCGGCCGCCGCGGCGAGCGCGTCGGCGACGGTGGCCGCGGTCGTTCGGTTGCCGATCGGGCCGATGGAGTCGGGTGTCGGGGTACACGCGATCTTGAGTCGCGGGAACCGTTCGGCGGTCAAGGTGATCCACCAACCACGGCGCGGCTGGGTGGAGCGGCGGTTGTAGGCGGGGGTGTGCGCGTCGATGAGGCGCAACTCGCGCACGGCCGCTTCGAGTGCGTGGCTGCATTCGACATGGTCGATGCGCTCGGCGAGGGCGACCATCTCGCCGATGCGCCGCCGCGGATCGGCACCGGTGAAATAGGAACGCACCCGGCGGCGCAGATCGACCGCGGTACCGACGTAGAGCACCTCACCGGCGGGGCCGCGGAACAGGTAGACGCCTGGCCGAGCCGGGAGACCATCGGCCAGATGGCGTTTGGCGCGGAGGCGGGGATTGGCACGGGGTAGGTAGTCGGTGAGTTCGCCGACGCTGTGTACCCCCTGATTGCCCACCCGTTCGAGGAGGTGGTGAAACACCTCGACGGTGGCCCGGGCATCGTCGAGGGCGCGGTGGGTGGGGCGGACCGAGACGTCGAAGAGGTCGGCGAGGGCGGAGAGGCGGACGGTGGGGGCCTCGTCACGGCTGAGGATGCGACGGGCCATGGTGACCGTGCACAGGCTGAGCGTGAACGGCCAGCCGAGATCGAGGCGCATCGCGTTCTGGCGGAGGAAGCCCATGTCGAAACGGGCGTTGTGGGCCACCAGGATCGATCCGCGGGCGAATTCGATGAAGGCGGGCAACACCTGCTCGATGGGTGGTGCGGCGCTGACCATCATCTCGGTGATGCCGGTGAGGGTGACGATCTGCGGTGGGATCGCGCGGCCGGGGTCGACGAGGGTGGCGAACTCGCCGACCACCTCGCCGCCGCGGATCTTGACCGCGCCGATCTCGGTGATGCGGTCGTCGTGGTGGTTGGAGCCGGTGGTCTCCAGGTCCACCACGACGAGGGTGGTGTCGAACAGTGCGCGATCGGAGAAGCCGTGCGGGTCGTCGGTGGTGTCGGCGTCGAGATCGGCGAAGGTCAGCTGGCCTTCGGTCGCTGATCCGGCGCGGGTTGTCACACTCACGTGACGAACATTAGTTCGATGGTCCGACAAGGCTTCGATCGTAGTTGTGATGTTGCTCGAGTGGTGGCCGTGACGGATGGTGCGAACGGTTTTGTCGGTGCCCGGTCTTAGTGTCGGTCCCAGTCGGAACCGGGTGGTTTTCGAGGTCGAATCGGCCGCCATCGGTCACCGAGACCGCAATTGAGATGGAGATCACATATGTACATCGAGTGCACCAGCTGTCCAGGTCGTCCCCTCGCCTGTGAGGGATGCATCGTCAATGTGCTTCTCGGGCCTCCGAACTGGGAGGATACGCAGAATCGGCGCCCGGATCCGCACGACTCCGACGATCATGTGATCGATGCCGCCATCGATGAATTCGTCTCGGCTGCAATGGTGTCGAATGCTGCTGCACGATCTGCAAGAAGCTCGAAAACGGCAGTTCAGGGGCCTGTCGGCGGCCGATCGCTGCGAATTTTGCGAGCCGGCTGAAAAACGGGCGAATCGCCGAGTGTGCGGCCCTGGTGGACAGACCCGCATCTGGTTTCGTAACCTTTCTGAGACCTTTGCAGAGCGTCCCGCTTCACCAAGAAGTGGTCTGCACGAGGTCATCGCTTAATCGCCCTCGTGGCGAACCGGGGAACCACCATCTTCGGACGTTGTCCGAATCGGGGTGAATCGCGTGCGTAATGCCGTGCGTGTCATATCGACACGTCGGGATCCCGCATGTGTAGGGCCACTCTTCCGGCCCGAACCCGACAGCTAACTCGGTAGGCGATAGAGGGAGAAATAAGGAGAACTCGCTTCGTGGCCAAACATCGTTTGGAACAGCCCAACCGCGGGGGCAGTGTTGCCAAGAAGGCGGTGATCGCCGGATCGATCACGGTCGGTTCGCTCGCCGCTGCTGCCGGTCCCGCCCTGGCTGCCCCAATTCAGGTCCCCGGCCTCGGTGCCATCGAACTGCCCGGCGCCCATCACCAGGCCACACCGGTCAAGAAGCAGCAGCCTGCCAAGAACCAGGCCGCGACCGTGGAGATTCCGAATGTCGGAACCTTCACCGTCCCCGGACTCACCCAGAACCAGATCCCGGATCAGTTCAAGCCTCACGGCGGCAAGGCCTCGCCGTTCGGGATGCCGCAGCTGACCGCCGGTGAGAAGGCTGTGCGCGCCGCTGAATCCAAGCTCGGCGCCCCCTACTCGTACGGATCGGCCGGACCGGACGCATTCGATTGCTCGGGTCTCGTCTACTGGTCCTACAAGCAGGCCGGACGCACCCTTCCCCGGGACAGCTACGGACAGCTCGGCGGCGGCCGTGCCGTGTCCTACGCCGATGCCAAGCCCGGCGACGTCCTGATCTTCAACGGTGGCGGCCATGCCGGCCTGTACATCGGCAACGGCATGTTCATCCACGCCTCCACCTATGGCGTGCCGGTGAAGAAGGCCGCAGTCAAGGAGTGGTCGCTCGTCGGCGTTCGGCGTTACTGAGCCGTACGACGATGGAGTGACATCTGGTGATGGGCGGGTCGCGCACAGCGTGATCCGCCCACACCTGTCATCTGGCCCAAACGGCTTGATGTAGAGGAGAGATGACAGAGTGGTATCCCGATCGGGAAGCGGTCGCATCGCCGCGATGATGCATTCGCGTTCCTTCCCGGCCATCATCGCGGCGGGTCTGATGTCCGTCGTGCTCGCGGTTCAGGTCGGTATCTCCGGAGACGCCGGCCAGGCGAACGCCATTCCGGCCCGGACCGCCGACCAGCTGGTCGCCGATTACAAGAAGCTCGGTGTCGACGCCGAACGTACGACCGAGGCGATGCACAACGCCCAGATCGAGTACGACAAGCAGCGTCGGCTGGTGGTCACCTCGCGCAAGGCCGCCGCGGATGCGCAGCGTCAGCTCGACACGACCGGTGCTCAGCTGGCCGTCTACCAGAAGCGTGTCGACGGGATCGTCCGCGCCAGCTACCGCGGTGCCCGCATCGGCGGCCTGTACGCCGTGCTGGTCGCCGATTCGCCGCAGCAACTCCTCGATCAGATGTCCGGGCTGGACATGATCGCGCGGCAGGCCGCCCGCGACCTGGCCCAGCTCAAGGACAGTCGCAAGCGGATCGTCGCCGCCAAGGCCGACGCCGAGGAGACCGCGTCCACCGCTACCGAGGCCGTGTCCAAGGCCGAACGTGTCCGCGGAGACCTCCAGGCCAAGCAGGCCGACGTCCAGCTGCAGGCGATCCGGATCCGGGCCGTCTACAACTCGATGACCGGCCGCCAGCTCGCCGCCCTCAAGGGACAGAAGTTCGACTTCGACCCGCGGATCGTGCCCAGGGGCACCTCGGCGGCGCTGATCGCCGTCCAGGCCGCGCTCACCAGAATCGGCGATCCTTACGTGTGGGGTGCCACCGGCCCCGACCAGTTCGACTGCTCGGGCCTGATGGTGTGGGCCTTCAAGCAGGCCGGCCGGACTCTGCCGCGGTCGAGCCAGGCACAGATGGGGTCGGGAACTCCGGTCGACCGCAAGGATCTGCAGCCCGGCGACCTGATCATCTACTACGGCGGTGCCACGCACGTCGGGATGTACGTCGGTGACGGTTACGTCATTCACGCCTCCACCTTCGGCGTTCCGGTCAAGGTCGTTCCGGTCGACGAGGCCGGGCCGTACAACACGGCTCGGCGGTACTGACACCGACCGCGGTGCGACGATCCCGCATGTCCGGCGCGATCGTCGGGCGCGCACTGACCGGCGCACTCGTCGTCGCCCTGTCCGGGTTCGCCCTCACTGGCTGTAGCGGCGGTGAGACGCCGTCGCCGGGACCGTCATCGGTGGTCGGGGTATCGGGTGGGAGTGGACCGACCACCGCACTCAACGTCTACGAACGCCAGCGTGCCGACGGTGTCGGCGCACTGCTGGACAGCTTGAGCGCCGCACTGCTGCGCGGCGACACCGCGACGGTGGCCGCGCTGCTCGACGATTCTGCGTCCCCGGGGTTCCGGACCCGGATCATGACCGTGGCAAGCAACCTCGCCCGGACCGCGCCCGGACCGCGCGGCCGGTCGCTGCGTCCCCGGCTGCTGAGTCTGCGGCTGGCGCCCACCGAAGAGGCCGAACGCCTTCTGCCCGAGGCCGTCCAGTCGCGACTGGACGCCCAGGGCAGTTCCGATTCCTGGCTGGCGCCGGTCGATGTTCATCACGCGCTGGGGGGTGCGTCGACGCCCGGAGCCGACGAACCGGAGATCGTGCAGTCCTATCCGCTCGTCGTCGCGCGCTACGGGGACAGCTGGAAGCTGGTGGGGGACGCGACGCTGGTCGCCGAGACGCCACCGGCCACCCAGTTGTGGGAGCTGCCGGGTCTGGCCGCGACCGACGTGGCCACCGCAGGCGGGACGTCGGTGATCGCCTCCTACCGGGGTACCGACACCGAGGTGGCCCGCGTGCGCCGGCTGCTGCCCGGTGCCATCGCCGCCGTCACCGCGTTCTGGGGCGGGGAGTGGCCGCAGCGCGCCGTGGTGGTTGCCACCGGATCTGACGACGAATTCGCGGCGCTCGCCGCCGGTGGCGGGGTAGGAACCGCGGCGGCCACCGTCTTCGACCGGATCGACACGCGAAATCAGGTGGTGATCGGGCAACGGGTGATCCTGACCCCGGCGGCGCGCGACCTGCCCGAACCCGCGCTCGGCGTGGTGCTGCGCCATGAACTGACTCACGTCGCCGCCCGGCTGCGTACCTCGACGGCGGCGCCGATGTGGCTCACCGAAGGCGTACCCGAATATGTCGGCCGGAAGGGCACTTACACTCGGATCCCGGATGCCGCCCCCGATCTCGCGGAAGCGGTGCGGTCGTCGGGGGCGCCTGCCGGACCGCCGGCCGACGCCGACTTCCTCGCGGGTGGGGCGCAAGCTCAGCTGGCCTACCAATCGGCCTGGTCGATGGCGGCCTACGTCGCGCAACGGTTCGGCGAGGATCGGCTGAAGAACCTGTACCTTGGCGTGGCGGCCACGGCCGATCGGGGCCGAGCCGACGCCGCCGTCCAGGCCGCGCTGGGCATCACCCGCACCCGGCTCGTCGCCGACTGGCGCAGCTGGCTCACCGAACAGGTCCGCTGAATGAATCGAACGCTGCTGATCACCAATGACTACCCGCCGCGTGCGGGTGGCATCCAGTCGTATCTGCAGAACCTCGTCGACCTGCTGCCGCCTGAGCAGATCGTCGTCTACGCCCCGCGGTGGCGGGGTGATTCGCATGTGGAGTTCGACGCGAAGGTGCCCTATCGCGTGTACCGGCACCCGACGACCCTGATGCTGCCGACCCCACTGGTCGCGCGGCGGGCCGCGAAGATCATCGAACGCGAACAGATCGATACCGTGTGGTTCGGGGCGGCGGCGCCACTTGCGGTGCTGGCGCCCGCCGTCCGCCGTGCCGGCGCGCAGCGGGTGGTGGCGAGTACCCACGGGCATGAGGTGGGCTGGTCGATGCTGCCGGGCGCCCGGCAGGTGCTGCGGTTCATCGGCGCGAACACCGACGTGATCACCTTCGTGAGCCGGTATACCCGTGGACGTTTCGCCGCCGCCTTCGGTGCTCAGGCGTCCCTTGAGTATCTGCCGCCAGGGGTGGACATCAACCGTTTCGCCCCGAATCCGGCGGCACGGGAACAGATGCGGGCGACGTTGGGAATCGGCGATCGGCCGACGATCCTGTGTCTGTCGAGGCTGGTGCCGCGGAAAGGACAGGATGCCCTGATCCGGGCGCTGCCGCTCATCCGGCGCGAGATCCCCGACGTCGTACTCGTCATCGTCGGCGGTGGCCCGTATGCCGAACGGCTGCACCGGCTGGCCGCCGACGAGGGCGTCGCCGACGACGTACTGTTCACCGGAGGCGTTGCGGGAGAAGACCTTCCGTCCTACCACAATATTGCCGATGTCTTCGCCATGCCGTCGCGTACGCGGGGTGGCGGGCTCGATGTGGAAGGTCTGGGCATCGTCTACCTGGAGGCGTCCGCGAGTGGGGTCCCCGTGGTTGCCGGTACCTCGGGTGGGGCGCCGGAAACGGTCCGGGAATCGATCACCGGAACCGTGGTGGACGGCACCGACGTCGACGCCGTCGCGCTGGCGGTGTTGTCGATCCTGTCGAATCGAGAGGCGGCGGCGGACATGGGCCGTCAGGGACGGGAATTCGTCATCGAGAACTGGCAGTGGCGACAGATGGCGGCGCGACTGGCGCAGCTGCTCTGACTCGACTGCGAGACAAGGTATCTGGACGACGATCGCCCCGCACCGGATGGCCGGTGCGGGGCGATCGTCGTCAGAAACCTACTTGGCGTAGATCGCGGCGATGTCGGCGGCGAACTTCTCCGCGACGACGTTGCGCTTGACCTTGAGGGTCGGGGTCATCTCGCCGGTCTCCTCGGTGAAGTCGACACCCAGGACACGGAACTTCTTGATCGCCTCGGCATGTGACACGGTCTCGTTGGCCTTGTCGATGGCGAGCTGGACGGCGGCACGCAGGTCCGGGTCGTCGGTGAGGTCGGCCACGGTGGCGTCGGCGTCCTTGCCGTTGCGTTGTTTCCAGGCCGGGAACGCTTCCGGGTCGATGGTGATCAGGGCGGCGATGAACGGCTGCGCGTCACCGACGACCATCGCCTGGGATACCAGTGCATCGGCCCGGATTACGTCTTCGAGACCGGCGGGGGAGACGTTCTTGCCGCCCGCGGTGACGATCAGTTCCTTCTTGCGGCCGGTGATGGTGATGAAGCCGTCGGCGTCGACGGTGCCCAGATCGCCGGTGTGGAACCAGCCGTCGGTGATCGCGGAGGCGGTCGCCTCGGGATTGTGCCAGTACTCGCCGAAGACGACGCCGCCGCGCAGCAGCACCTCACCGTCGTCGGCGATCATGACGGCGTTACCGGCCAGCGGCTTGCCGACGGTACCGATCCGGACGCCGTCGGGGGTGTTCACGGAGAAGGCTGCGGTGGTCTCGGTCAGACCGTAGCCCTCGTAGACCGGGATGCCGACGCCGGAGAAGAAGTGGCCCAGACGTGCGCCGAGCGGTGCGCCGCCGGAGATGGCCATCGCACATTCGCCGCCGAGGGCGGTACGCAGCTTCTTGTAGACGAGGGCGTCGAAGATGGTGTGCTTGATCTTGAGCAACAGGCCTGCCTGGCCACGTTCGGTGGCGGCGGAATAGGCGATCGCGGTTTCGGCCGCGGCGTCGAAGATCTTGCCCTTGCCCTCGTCGTGCGCCTTCTGGCGAGCGGTGTTGTAGACCTTCTCGAAGACACGCGGCACCGACAGGATCAGCGACGGTTTGAAGACCGCGAACTCGGGCACCAGGTTGGCGATGTCGCTGGTGTGACCGACCTCGGCACCGGCCTCGATGGCGACGAGGGTGATGGCGCGGGCCAACACGTGCGCGAGAGGCAGGAACATCAGCAGGCGCTTGGAATCTCGCTTGATCAGCTCGTCGAGGATGTCGCCCTCCAGGACGGCGCGCACCTCCGACAGCATGTTCGCGTGGGTGAGTTCGCAACCCTTGGGGCGGCCGGTGGTGCCGGACGTGTAGATCAGGGTGGCCGCATCCTTGGCACCGACGGAGGCGCGGCGCTTGGCCACCTCGTCGTCGTGCAGGTCGGCACCGCCCGCGACCAACTGCTCGACCGCTCCGGGGCCGTCGGTGCGGTCGATCTGGAAGACCGAGACGGCGTTGGGCAGGCCGTCGATGGATTCGAAGGCGGCGCGGTGGCCGTCGTCTTCGAGGACGATGGCGGTGGCACCGGAGTCGCGCAGGATCCATTCGATCTGCGCGGCCGACGACGAGTCGTAGATCGGGACGGTGATGGCCCCGGCCGACCAGATCGCGAAGTCGAAGAGATTCCACTCCAGGCGGGTTCGGGAGAGCAGTGCCACCCGATCGCCTGCGTTGATGCCTGCGGCGATGAGGCCCTTGGCGATCGCACTGATCCGGTCGGCGGACTCGCGAGCGGTCACCGGAACCCAATCGGCTCCTTGCTTATGGCGGAACACCACCTGTTCGGGGTTCTTCGCCGCGATGCCGAAGATGATGTCGGTGCAGTTCTCGTCATCGGCGATGGAGAACTTCGCCGGCACGCTGAACTCGGTCATCGTCGAACCTTTCACTATGACGTTGATGGGCCGCCGACCCCGGATGCAAGGTGTCCGAGCGTGGCTGCGTCCTAGATGTTAGACCTGCCTTCCCCGTAGGTTACCGGCGAGTCGGTTTCCGGGTAGGCGGTCTGAAGAGCACCAGATGACGCAGGGCACCTGTCCGGGCGTGGCGCGAATATGTGAAGCTAATGACGTGACGAGTATTCAGGTGGCCGACGAGACCTTCGTCGCCGCGGCTCCCGCGCTGGTCGCCGACGTGATCGGCGAGCGCGCCAACTGGCGTCGCTGGTGGCCCGACCTGCGGTTGACGGTCACCGAGGACCGCGGCCCACAGGGTATGCGGTGGACGGTCGACGGCCCGCTGACCGGAACCATGGAAATCTGGTGCGAGGCAGTCCTCGACGGATTCGTCCTCCACTACTTCTTGCATGCCGAACCGGTCGCGTCGCTGCCGGACGCGCCGGAGGCACGCGCGGACGTCCTCGCCGAGGCCAACAAGTTCCGGCGGGTGGCGGGCAAGGTCATGTCGTTCGAGGTCAAGGACCGGTTGGAAGCCGGCCGGGAGATCGGTGCCCCGGCCGTCACGGCGGAAGGGTGAGCAATGGCCGACCACACCGAGCGTGACATCGTCATCAATGCGGATGCGGCCGACATTCTCGCCGTCATCGCCGACTTCGAGCACTATCCGGACTGGGTGGGTGCGGCCCGCGAGGTTCAGGTGCTGGCCACCGACGCGCAGGGTCGGGCGAGTGAAGTTCGCTTCGTGCTCGACGCCGGTGTCCTGCAGGACACCTATGTGCTGGCCTACGAGTGGGATCGGGACGGCACCGGGGTGTCGTGGCGGTTGGTGTCTAGTGACCTGCAGGCCGATCAGCGCGGCCGGTACCTCCTGTCCGAACAGGTGCCCGGTTCGACGAAGGTCACCTACGAGCTGATGGTCGACCTGGTCGTGCCGTTGATCGGTGCCCTCAAACGCCGTGCGGAGAAGGCGATCACCGACGCGGCCCTCAACGACCTCAAGAAGAGGGTCGAAGGCTGATCGACCTCACACCCATCCACCTGGTACTCGGGCCGGGCGGGTCGGGGGTATCGGTGGCGGCAGCGGCCGCTGCGGCCCAACGGCCCCGGGCCCGGGCGGTTCAGCACACCCAGATGACCGCCCCCGACCGGCATACCCTGCTGATCACTCTCGACCGACGATCGCCGATCACCTCGTGGGCCGGGGTCTACCGGCAGCCGGGGGAGGCGGTCGCGGTCACCGCTCACCTGCACCTGCTGACGCTGGAACGACTCGACCTCACCGAGCAGACCTGGTCGGCGTTCGTCGCGGTGCTCGCCGACACCCTCGGACAGTCGCGGATCGCGTTACCCGGCCTTGGACGGGTAGCCGAGATCGATGCCGCGGAACTGACCGCGCTGCCCGGGATCGAGGACTTCCTGCTGTTGCGCCGCATCCGCGACGAAGCCGTCAGCGGCCAGTGGCAGCGCATCGTCGTCGACTGTTCGGGTATCGGCGACCCGAGTGCGCTCCTGCGTTCCGGTGCTGTCCTGGCCCAGGCCCTCAACCGGTTCTGGCCCCGCCATCGGCGGTTGGCGGTCGCCGCCGAACGCCCGGCCCTGGCGGCGATGGTCGCCGCGGTGGACTCCATCGACCGCGACTGCGCCGATATCGCCGAGGTGTTCACCGATCCGCACGCGGTTGCCGTCCATGTGGTGCTCGGCGCCGACGACCGCGGCCGGCGGCTGGCGCAGCCGATCCTCGCCGACCTGGATCTGATGGGATTGCCGCTGGCGTCGGTTCTTGTCAACGAGTCGGCGGTGGGCGCCGATCCAGCCGGCACCGTCGAACTGACCGCCCACCTCGACGAGGTGCTCACCGTCCGCACCGACGACCCGACGGTTGCGATCACGGTGATCCGGCGCTCGCCGGAGCCCATCGACCGGGTCGCGCGGTTACGCAAACTCGGGGTGAGCTTCGCGCCTCCGCACGGTCGCGCGCAGGGCTCGTCGTCGGCGACGGTGGCGGTGCTCGGCGGCAGCGGACTCGACACCACCTTCGAATTGTCCTGGCCGCAACTGCTCCCCGAACCCGATCGGCTGCGTCTGGGGCGTAGCGCCGACGATCTGCTCGTGACGGTGTCGGGGTTCCGGCATCCGGTGCGCCTGCCGTCGGTGCTGCGGCGGTGCCAGGTCGTGGACGCGGCCTGGGATGGCGTACGGCTGCGGATCCGGTTCGTACCCGATCCGGCCGTGTGGCCGCAATCGGGAACCGGCCGGGGCTGAGCGTGGCGCGACCGCCGCGGGTGGCCTGGCT
Source organism: Gordonia heveisoli (assembly GCF_030315745.1). GTDB lineage: Bacteria > Actinomycetota > Actinomycetes > Mycobacteriales > Mycobacteriaceae > Gordonia. The sequence continues at coordinate 70,987 of NZ_JASXSH010000011.1, forward strand.
ACCCTGGATGCGTCAGACCCCGGTCACCGGGTAGCGTTTTGCACCTGAGCCGGGGTGTGAACCTCGCGGTGACGGAAACGACCTTGCCTCCGGAAGGAGTACGCCCGGCGATGACCACGGACGACGAACACGCCGCCGGAGAGGATCCGGCGGGCGCCGACAGCGGAGATCCGGTCCGGGAACTACTTCTCACACTCGCCAATCAGATCGATCAGATCGCCATGTTGTTCGGTGGCGGACGGGGTTCCGGGCCGACCGTCGGGTTCGGCGGTCTGGATTCGGTCGGGGTGGGGCTGGCCGACGTGTCCGGCGAGATCTCTGGACTGTTCAGCGAGATCGGCGACCTACTCGCCCGTCTTCTGGCCGCTCTCATCGCGGTGCTGGAATCCATTGCTGCCGCACTGCGCTCGGATCCGATCGCCCCGCAGGCGCCCCGACAGTACGAGCCGATCGAGGTTCGGATCAGCCCCGGTGACCGTAGCGCCGGTGGGCCAGATGAGCGGTGAGAGCTGATGGGCGCGTTGACGATCGGTATCGACATCGGCGGTACCAGCGTGCGGGCGTCGGTGGTCGATGATCGTGGCACGATGCTCGACACCCTGCGGGCGGCCACCCCGCCGACCGCGCAGGCCCTCGAACACTGTCTGGATCGGCTGACCGGCGAATTGACCTCGCGCTGGACGGCGGAGGCGGTCGGGCTGGCCATCGCCGGATTCCTGACCCCCGACCGTGAGATCGTGCGGTTCGCGCCGCATCTGCCCTGGCGGGAGGCGCGCGTCGCCGCCGAGATGAGTGCACGGGTGGGGTTGCCGGTTTTCGCCGAACACGACGCCAATTCCGCGGCCATCGCCGAGTATCGCTTCGGCGCCGCGGCCCGCGGGCACAACACGCTGGTGCTGGCGATCGGCACCGGCATCGGCGCGGGACTTCTCCTCGACGGCGAGATCTACCGCGGAAGTTATGGCGTCGCACCCGAATTGGGTCATCTGACGGTGGTGCCCGACGGTCGGCCGTGTTCCTGCGGCAAGCGCGGCTGCTGGGAACGCTACTGCAGCGGTACCGCCCTGGTCGACAACGTCGTCGAACTGCTCGCCGACGACGATTGGGGCCGAAGCCAACTCGCGGCCGACGTCGCCGCCGATCCGGGTTCGCTGACCGGCCGGCGGGTCGCCGGTGCCGCCGCCGACGGTGATGCGGTCGCCGCCGCGGCGATGGCAGGGTTCGCCGGTTCGCTGGGGCAGGGGCTGGCGATGATCGCCGACATCTTCGATCCCGACCTGATCGTGCTCGCCGGTGGGGTGGGCGCCGCATCCGGATTGTTCCTGGACGAGGCCCGCGAACATTACGCCCGATTGGTGACCGGTCCCGGCCATCGGCAACTGGCGCGGATCCGAGGCACCCAGCTCGGCGAATCGGCCGGCGTGATCGGTGCGGCCGAGATCGCGCGGCAAGGTCTGTTGCGCACATCCGAGCGGTGAATCCGAGGACTGTGATGGGCAATCTCGGCTACCCGGCGAGGCCGGTTCCGCGGTGGGTAGAGTTCGGATGGGATGTCGTTCCGGTGAGGTGTGGGTGAGGAGAAGCGATGTGGTACTGGGCGTTCAAATATGTCTTTCTGGGTCCGCTGCTCCGTGTGCTCGGGCGGCCGAAGATCGAGGGACTGGAGAATCTGCCCGAGGAGGGTGCCGCGATTCTGGCGAGTAACCATCTCGCCGTGATGGACAGTTTCTTCCTGCCGCTGATGGTGCCGCGGCGCATCTACTTCCTGGCCAAGTCCGAGTACTTCACCGGCACCGGGCTCAAGGGTGGTTTCCAGCGCTGGTTCTTCACCGCGGTCGGCCAGATCCCCATCGACCGGTCCGGTGCCGAAGCCGCCGAGGGTGCGCTGATCTCGGCACGCAGGCAATTGTCGAAGGGCGAACTGATGGGGATGTACCCGGAGGGCACCCGCTCCCCGGACGGGCGACTGTTCAAGGGCAAGACGGGCCTGGCGCGGATCGCCCTGGACACCGGTGTGCCGGTCATCCCGGTCGCGATGATCAACACCGACAAGTTCAATCCGCCCGGGACCATCTTTCCGCGGCCGTCGAAGGTCGTCGTGCGCATCGGTAAGCCGCTGAACTTCGCGCGCTACGAAGGTATGCAGGGCAACCGGTTCATCGAGCGATCGATCACCGACGAGATCATGTATGAGCTGATGCAGCTCTCCGGTCAGCAGTACGTCGACATCTACGCGGCCAGTCTCAAGGACCCGAAGCCTGCGCCGGAGCCGCCGGCCGCGACCGCCGCCTGACGCTTCTACGACGAACCGCCCGGGAATGATCCCGGGCGGTTCGTCGTATGCGTGGGGCTGCGGGCGCCGGGTCGATGCCGGCGGATCAGACCTGCGGTGAGGTGGGTTCGTGTTCGCCGAGCGCGTCGATCAGGGCGGGTAGCCAGGCACGGTCGGCGGGCACCATCGTGTCGAGGTCGAAGTCGCGCAACTCCGCCGCCGATACCCAGCGCAGGTCGAGATGTTCCAGTGCCCGCGGTGCCCCGGAGACGAGGCCCGCGCGGTAGGCCCGCAGGACTCGCTGCGCGGACAGTGCCACCTCACCGCCGAGCTGTTCGGCGGGTTCGACGTCGACGCCGAGTTCCTCCCGGATTTCCCGGCGCACCGCATCGTGCGCGGTTTCGGCGGGTTCGACGCGGCCGCCGGGCAGTTCCCATTTGCCTGCCAGCGCCGCCGGCCGTGACCGTTGGGCCAGCAGCAGGCGTCCGCCGTCGATGATGGCGGCGGCGACGACGACCGCGGGCTCACCGTCGACGGCGCCCGAGTTGGCATCTGATGTGGTCGTCGTCGATGCGGCCGCATCGGGCGTGGTGTTGGCCGGTTCGGGCCGAATGTCGGCGACGGCGATCCAGATCAGGGTGGCCAGGGCCATCAGCGACCAGGACGCCCCGAGGATGTCGGCGGGCACGTTGGGCAGATTCCAGCCGACCTGGGTGAAGATCTTGAGTAGCCACGGGATTCCTGCGGCGGACAGGATGAACCAGATCCCGAAGACGACCGGGGCACCGCGCCGCCGGCGGCCGCCGCCGTGGATGAGCCAGATCGCGATCGGCAACAGCCAGACCCAGTGGTGGGTCCAGGAGATGGGGGAGATGAGCAAACCCAGCAGCTGCACCACGATCAGCACGCCGAAGGTGTCCTCGCGCAGCTTGCGCCATGCGGCGATGGCGAGGATCAGCGCCACGAGTGCCGCGATCATCCATATCCACGAGGTGCCGACGTCGTGGCCGACGATCCGCGTCAGCGCCCCGCGCAGACTCTGGTTGATCGGGCGGGCGACCGGGCCGATGCGGTCGGCGTCGCCGATCAGGTCGCGGTAGTAGGTGCGGGTGATGTCGGGAAAGAAGATGTAGCAGCCGATCACGGTCGCCAGGAAGGCGATCGCCGCCGACACCGCACCCAGTGGCCGCCGGATCGCCAGATACCAGAGTCCGGTGATCGCGGGTGTCAATTTGATGCCGGCCAGCAATCCGATGAGCGCACCACCGGCCAGGACGCCGCGTGAGCTGCGTGCCCAGGTCGCTGCGAGCAGGGTCGCGAACATCAGGAAGACGTTGATCTGTCCGTAGTCGAGGGTGACACGTACCGGTTCGCACCAGATCGCCCCCGCCGACCACAGTGCCGCGGTCGCGTAGGCGCCGGTGGCCATCCCGCACAACCGCAGCGCGAGGACGGCACTGCCGTACAGGGCGGCGAAGGTCGCCACCTGCCAGACGAGGGCCACCACGGTCCACGGGATCAGCGACAGCGGGTACAGGACGACCGCGGCGAACGGCGGATAGGTGAACGGCAGCGCGAAGTCGGTCGCACCGGTGTAGGTGAAGTGGTAGAGCGAACCGTCGGTGAGGCCGGCGGAGCCATCGCGATAAACGTGCAGGTCGACGAAGTTCCTGCCGTTGACGGTCAGCGTGTCCCACACCAACCGCGAGATGATCGACGCCGCCAGGATCGCGGTCGCCAGCACAGACCTGGAGCGCACGGGTTCCAAGGGTAGCGAGCGCGGTGCGGACCTTCTCGGCCGAGTCAGTTGGGAGGCCGCTGCCATGAGTCGCTGATCCCTCCCGTCGCGGGGCGCCTAACCTCTCTGGTTATGCGCTACTTCTACGACACGGAGTTTATCGAGGACGGCACGACAATCGAGTTGGTGTCGATCGGTGTCGTCGCCGAGGACGGTCGCGAGTATTACGCGGTGTCGACCGAATTCGATCCGGGGCGGGCCGGTGAGTGGGTGCGCGCCAATGTGTTGCCCAAGTTGCCCTCACCGTCGTCGTCGGCGTGGCGGGATCGTCGTCGCATCCGCGAGGACCTGCTCGACTTCTTCACCGCTGACGGCGGCGAGGTCGAGTTGTGGGCCTGGGTCGGTGCCTACGATCACGTGGTGTTGTGCCAGCTGTGGGGACCGATGACCGCACTGCCTCGCGAGATACCCCGCTACACGCGCGAATTGCGCCAGCACTGGGATGCCGCGGGCCGCCCGTCGCTGCCTGCCTCGCCGCGCGACGCCCACGACGCGCTCTCCGACGCGCGTCACAACTGGAACAAGTGGCAAGCCATCGAGCGATCCCGGTCACGCTGAGCACAACGCTCTGAACTACCCTGGTTGGGTGGTGAACTGGACCGTAGACGTGCCGATCGACGAACTCCCCGAGCTGCCGCCGCTGCCGGGTGATCTCGATGACCGCTTCCGCGACGCGATCAGCCGACCGGCATTGCAGCAGCCGAGCTGGCCTGCCGACGAGGCGCGCAAGATGCGCACCGTTCTCGAGTCGGTGCCGCCGATCTGCATGCCTGCCGAGGTGGCGGGGCTGGCCGACCAACTCGCCGAAGTTGCGCACGGCCGGGCGTTCCTGTTGCAGGGCGGCGACTGTGCCGAGACCTTCGCCGACAACACCGAACCGCACATCAAGGGCAACATCCGCACGCTGCTGCAGATGGCTGTGGTGCTGACCTACGGCGCGAGCCTGCCGGTGGTCAAGGTGGCGCGTATCGCCGGGCAGTATGCGAAGCCGCGCTCCTCCGATACCGATGCGCTGGGCCTGCCCTCCTACCGGGGCGACATGGTCAACGGCTTCCCGGCCGATGAGGCCGTACGTGCGCACGACCCGTCGCGGCTGGTCCGTGCCTACGCCAACGCGGCAGCTGCGATGAACCTGGTGCGCGCGCTGACCGGCGCCGAGGCCGACCTGCGCCGCGTGCACGACTGGAACCGGGAATTCGTGCGCACCTCGCCCGCGGGGGCGCGCTATGAGGCCCTGGCCGCCGAGATCGACCGCGGTCTGCGGTTCATGGACGCCTGCGGCGTCACCGATCAGAGTCTGGCGTCGGCGTCGATCTTCGCCTCGCATGAGGCACTGGTCCTCGACTACGAGCGCGCGATGCTGCGCCTGGCCGATGATCCGCGCCCCGCCGAGGGGGCCGAGGCGGGCAAGGTGCTCTATGACCTGTCCGCACATTTCCTGTGGATCGGGGAGCGGACCCGTCAGCTCGATGGTGCGCACATCGCCTTCGCCGAGCTGATCAACAATCCGATCGGGGTGAAGATCGGGCCGACCACGACGCCCGAGCAGGCCGTCGAGTATGTCGAGCGGCTCGACCCCCGTAAGCAGCCCGGACGACTCACGCTGATCGCCCGGATGGGCAACGGCAAGGTGCGCGAGGTGCTGCCTGCCATCGTCGCCGCGGTCGAGAAGACCGGCCACAAGGTCATCTGGCAGTGCGATCCGATGCACGGCAACACCCATGAGGCGTCCACCGGGTACAAGACCCGACACTTCGATCGCATCGTCGACGAGGTGCAGGGCTTCTTCGAGGTGCATCACGCACTGGGCACTCACCCCGGCGGCGTGCACGTCGAACTGACCGGGGAGAACGTCACCGAATGTCTCGGTGGCGCACAGGACATCTCGGATCTGGACCTCGCCGGCCGTTACGAGACCGCCTGCGATCCGCGACTGAACACCCAGCAGTCACTGGAGCTCGCGTTCCTGGTCGCGGAGATGCTGCGCGGCTAGTCCCGCAGCAGTGGGGGCCGCCGCTCAGCCGAGACTGAGCAGGTGGTGGCCCAGCCACCAGCAGGCGACGCCGGCACCGACCGCGACGAGCAGCACGAAGCCGAGCCACAGCACCGCCCGCAGCGCGGGCACGGTGTGGTCTTCGACGGTGGCGAGTCCCGCGCGCCGCACGATCTCCGAAGGCCGTTGGCCGCGGGCGGGATCGGCGTGTGCCGGATCGGCGTACAGCTGATCGGCGTGTGCCGGTTCGCTGCCGGGTTCCGGCGCCGGATCGGGTTGCCGCGCATCATATGTCCCACCGCCGGGTGCGGGGGAGGGTGCGCCCGTCGAGTCCGGCAGAAACGGTCCGGGGTTCGACTGCACGCGCGTACCACCCAGCCGGGGGCCGGCCGGCCGATGCCGCGCCATCGTGGCCTGCTCGGCGGACCGGTGTGGCGCGGGCACCGTGAACGGCGGTAGATCGAGCGCGTCGGCCATGTCCAGCAACGCGTCGCGCATCGCGAATCCGTCCGGGAAACGTTGCGCCGGATCACGTTCGGTGGCGCGCAGGATGATCTCATCGAGTTGCGGCGGCACGCCATCGACCACATCGCCCGGTGTCGGGACGTCGTAGTTGAGGCGCTGATAGGCCAGGGCCATCGGGGTGTCACCGCGGAACGGTGTTCGGCCGGTGAGTAGTTCGAAGAGCATGACGCCCATCGAGTAGACATCGCTGCGTGCGTCGGCGTGCGCGGACTCGACCTGTTCGGGCGACAGGTAGGCGGCGGTACCGAGGATGACGCTGGCCGAGGTGACGCCGGCCTCGGCGACGGCGCGGACCAGTCCGAAGTCGGCGATCTTCACCTCGCCGGCATGGGAGATGAGGATGTTCTCGGGTTTGACGTCGCGGTGGACGAGGCCGGCGGCGTGCGCGGTACCCAGGCCACCGAGTACGGGGTCGGCGACCGCCACGACCGCATGCGGCGGCATCGGCCCGCGCTCGCGAAGCAGTTCCCGCAGGCTGCCGCCGTCGACGAGTTCCATGACCAGGAACACGATGTCGTGATCGGTGCCCTGGTCGTACACCGCGACCAGCCCCGGATGTTTGAGACCGGCGACCGCGCGGGCTTCGAATTCGAAGCGCCGCAGGAAGAGCGGGTCCCCGGTGTAGCGGTGGTCCATGACCTTTACCGCGACATCGCGGCCCAGCCGCAGATCCACCCCGAGATAGACCGCCGACATCCCGCCGCGGGCGATCAGCGCGTCAATGCGATACCGGTCCTCGATCACGATGCCGAGGAGAGCGTCGGCCGGACTGTTCATGGTTGCCGAATCTACCGGTAGCGCCGGGTACTGTATCGGATGTGGGTTCGCTGCCGTTGTCTCCCGACACTCTTCCGCCCGATGTGGCCATCCTGACGACCGATGACGTCGCCAAGCGACTGAAGGTGTCGTCCGGCCGTGTCCGGACACTCATCCATGAGCATCACCTGCTCGCGGTGTCCCGTGATGGGCAGGCGGCGGTGCCGGAACTGTTCTTCGACGATCTCGGTATCACCAAACATTTCGTCGGTCTCGTCGCCGTCCTCTTCGACGGCGGGTTCACCCGCGACGAGGCGATGTCGTGGTTGTTCACCGTGCAGGACGATCTGGGGATGTATCCGGCGGCCGCGCTCCACACCGACTCGGCGCGCGAGGTCATCCGCCGGGCGCAGGCGCAGGCATTCTGAGGGTTGCCGCGGCGACCCTGGCGAGTCGACGTCGCCGGGTGACGATCACCCGGTGATCCAACACCGCGTAGTCGCAGTCCTCGATCGCGGTGAGGATGTCGTGATAGGTGGTCGCCGCGGCGGTGATCGCCGGCGCCGAATATCCCGGTAGCGCAGCAATTCCCGGCCAGGCACGCCGGTACTGGTCGCGATTGACGGCGATCAGGTGGGCCAGTGCCCGGCGCAGTGGTGTGCTCGTGCGCCCGGCGAGCCGGTCGGCGCGCAGCGCCGCCTCGTCGACCCCGAATGCGGCGAGTTCGTCGGTGGGTAGATAGATCCGGTCGCGGTCGAGGTCCTCGGCGACGTCACGCAGGAAGTTGGTCAGCTGGAAGGCCTCGCCGAGCGCGGCGGCAGCGGCGGCTGTCGACGGTGTCGGGTCGGCGCCGAGGACGGTGAGCAGTTGCAGCCCGATCACCGCGGCCGATCCGTAGGTGTAGCGAGCCAACTCGTCGAAAGTGCGGTACCGGTCGGTGAACTCGGCGGTACCGGGGACATCCATGCGCATCGACCGCAGAAAGGCGTCGAAGGTGTGCGGGGCGATCTCGTAGCGGAGCACCGTCTCGTGCAGCACCGGCAGGATCGTGGCAAGCCGATCGTCGGTGTCCACCGGTCCGCTGGGATCGGTCGATCGATCGACGGCGAGCGTCGCGTGCAGGGCCGCGGCGATCTCATCGAGTCGACGGGCGGCGTCGGGCCGGGTCGGACGCGGACCGCCCGCACTGGGCACACCGCCGGTCACGTTGCCGTCGACGGTCCCATCGACGACGTCGTCGACGATGCGGGCGAAGGCGTAGAGCGCGAAGACCGCTGCCCGGCGTTGCGGCGGAAGGAGATGCGCGGCCAGGAAGTAGGTGCGGCCCCCGTGCGCGGTGATCGTGCGGGCCAGCCGGTGTCCGGCGGCGAGCCGATCGGCCGCGGCCACCGGGACAAGCGGGTTCGGGTCGGGGGTCATGTCGAGGTCGGCACCGGCTGCCGGGACGGGTCACCGGCACCATGCCACGCCCAGCGGCCGAACCGGCCCAGGCGCAACGGGTCCGGGTGCAGCAGCGACCAGCCCGCGAGCAGTGACAGCGCACCGGCCAGCAGGAGTGCACCCGGCTGGTAGAACGCGATGGCGTCGTCGGGCTGGAAGACGATGAGCAGGAAGGTCGACGCCCCCACGATGGTGGCCCGCGCCCAGCCGGGCAGCGTGAAGGCCACCGCGATGCCCAGCGCCCAGGTGTAATACCAGGGCAGTGTGGATGGTTCGAGGATGAGCACGGCGAGCATCGCCCATGCGATGCCGGCCACCGCGTCGCGTTCGTCGTGCCGGTGGCGCCACCACAGCGTCACCAGGATCACCGCGAGCAGTCCGGATCCGATCGTCCGGGTGACCTCCAGTACCGGTTGCAGATTCAGCGCCACGAACGGAGCCGCCACCAGGGTGACCAGGTGCGCGGCCAGGGTAGGTGCCGTGAACCAGTTGATGATGACGTCGGCGTAGCCGAGTCCGGTGAGCCAGCCCAGCCCGAGACCGACGATCAGCGTCCAGGCGCCGAACACCGCCACCGTCACCCCGATCACCGCGGCGAACACGCCGACGACATCGCGGGCGGTGACCGGGCGGCGGGAGCGGATGTGCGACAGCCAGATCCACACCGCGAACGGGATGGCCACGCCGGCGGTGATCTTGATCGAGACGGCCAGACCGAGGACGGCCAGCCCGCTGAGGTGGCGTCCGGTCACCAGCAGCGTCAGCCCGGCCAGCAGTACGCCGATCATCAGCAGTTCGACATGCGGCCCGGCGACCAGGTGGATGAGGACCATCGGGTTGAACAGCAACAGCCACAGTCCGGCCTGCGGCGACGCCCCGAAGTGCTTGGCCAGGCGCGGGACCGCCCACAGTGACAAGAAGAGTCCGGGCAACAGCACCAGGCGCATCACCAGCACTCCGAGGATGACGTGGTCGCCGGTCACCTCGGTGACCGCGCGGATCATGCCGACGAACATCGGACCGTAGGGTGCCGAGGTGGTGGCCCACACCTGAGCCATGCTGTCCAGGAGTGGACCCGGATGGTGGGCCGGACCGTCGGCGTAGGGGTCGAAGCCCGCGCCGAAGACCGCGCCCTGCGCCAGGTAGGCGTAGACGTCACGGCTGTAGACGGGGACGGTCAGCGTCAGTGGCGCCGCCCAGGCGAGCACCCAACGCTGCAGCGACGCCACCGACACCCCTGATTCAGGCGCGTGGACGAGTCTGCCCAGGCGTACCCACGCGAACACCATGGCTGCCACCCCGGCCCAGAAGAGGATGGCGCACAGGGTCTTCCCGTGACCGTAGGTGAGCCAGCTCAGACCAAGGTCGGTCAGCAGCCGATGATTGCGCGGCGGGTCGCCGACACCGAAGGCGCCCAGGCATACCAGCACCGCGCCGACGGTGCCGAGGACGAGTTCGCGTCGGGCGGTCACGGCGTCCTCTCGTCGATGGCGCTCGATGCCGCGATCGGATGATCGGGACCGAGGAGTCGTTGGGCCGCGAGATGGCCGGAGACCAGGACCGGCGGGATGCCGACGCCGGGCAACGTCGAGCTGCCGGCGAGGAGCAGATTCGGCAGCCCGGGCCACTGGTTGGGGGTGCGCAGTGGACCGGTCTGGCGCAGCAGATGAGCTGCGCCGAACGGGGTGCCGTCGGGCAGGCCCGCGTCGGCCCAGGTCCCGGGGTGATCGACCTTGGCGACGGTCATCGACGAGATGCCCTGATAGCCACGATGTTCGAGGGCGCGCAGACATTCGCTGACGTAGGCGGGTGTCAGGGCGTCCCAGTCCAGCTCGGCGACCGCGAGGTTCGGGCACGGTGCGAGTACCGACACCGCTTCGCGGGTGCCGCTGGTGAAACCGTCCGGATCGGTCACCGCGGGACGGGTGATGAGAAAGGACGGATCGCGCATCGGCCGGCCCGGCGCGCGGGTGAGGTCGGCGAAGGTCTGTGCCCAGGCGTCGCCGAAGTCGACGGTGTGGTGGGCGCGCGGCCACTCGGCGCTGATCTGTGTGTCGACCGTTCCGTGTATCACCAGGGCCGACGGTGAATGCCGGATGTTGCGCCAGCGCGGACCCCGGGGTCGTTGGGTGGCGAGCAGGCCGGTCAGCCCGGCGATCGGCACGGTGGCGACGACGGCGTCGGCGGTCAGGAATTCCTCGCCGCCCGCGGCATCCCGGACCGTCACGCCGTCCACGCGCCGACCGTCGGTTCGGATCGCGGTGACCGTGGTGGACAGGCGTAGCTCGCCGCCGGCGCCGGTCAGGCCGTCGGCCAGGACCCGGCCGATGCGGCCCATTCCACCGCGCGGATGCCAGGCGCCGCGGCCGATGTCCATGTGGGCGATGACCCCGTAGATGGCTCCCGCTCGCTGTGGTGCCACACCGGCGTACAGGGACTGGAAGGTGAAGACCCGTTGCAGTCGCGGATCGGTGACGAAACGCCCGATGGCCGGGGTGAGCCTGCGCAAGGCGCCCATGCCGACGAGCCGGGCGGCGGCGCCTGCCAGCTGAGGGTCGATCAGATCGCTTGTCCGACTGAGGTTGTGGTCGATGAAACCGTCGAACTCGGCATCGTAGAGGTCGGCCAGCCAGTCGCCGAGCGCGTCCACGCCTGCGGCCTCGTCATCGCCGAAGACGGTGGCCACCGCGGCCCGCAGTTCGGTGCGATCGCGGGGGACCGGGAGTTGGGTGCCGTCGGCGAAGCGGGTGAGATAGGTCGGTGCCACGTCGATCAGATCCAGTTGGGCACGCGTGGCGGCAGCGTCGAGCCCGACCGCGGCCAGCGGTGCCGTGATCAGTTCGGGCATCGTGAGCACGGTTGCGCCGGTGTCGAATCGAAGGCCGTCGATGGTTTCGGTGCGGACCAGGCCACCCGGTACGCCGGCCCGTTCGACGACGGTCACGGCGCAGCCGGCGCCGCGCAGCCACAGTGCGGCTGACAATCCGGCCAGGCCGGCGCCGACGACCACCACATGGGAGCCGTGCACCGGACGATCGAGCGGTGCGGCTCTCATCAGGCCTCGCGATGGGCGGTGCGATGGGCGACCGCGGTCAGTTCGGTCCGGATCGCCGGATCGATCGCGGACGACGACAGGGTGGCGAGTGCGGAGTCGAGCAGTGTCGAGATCTGGCCCTCGATCTCGGCGACGGCGCCGACCTCGACGAGAATATTTCGCGCAGAAGCCAATTCATCTTCGGACAGCGGATGGCCGATCGACGCGCGCAGGGCGCAGGCCAGTGCGGGATCGTGCTGCCGGGCACGGTCGAGTCCGATCGCCAGCAGGGTGGTGCGCTTGCCGTCGATCAGGTCGTCTCCGGAGGGTTTCCCGGTGCGCGCCGGGTCGCCGAACACCCCGAGTAGGTCGTCACGCAACTGGAAGGCGATACCCAGATCGTGTCCGACCGCACGCAGCTCGTCGATGACCGATGGGTCGGCACCGGCCAGCCGTGCGCCGAGTTCGAGGGGGCGCGCCACGGTGTAGGCGGCCGTCTTGTACCGCATCACCCGGTAGGCGGCGTCGGCCGATTCGTCGCCACTGGCCTCGTTGACGATGTCGAGGTACTGACCGGCCAGCACCTCGGTGCGCATCGCCGCCCAGGTGTCGCCGACACCCGCGGGGAGGGCGGCTCCCGGACGGGGATCGTCGTCGGGCCCGGACGGGGTGTGGCCGTGGATGAGGTCGTCGGCCCAGGACAGCGCGAGGTCGCCGGCGAGGATGGCGGCCGACACCCCGAAATGTCCGGCGTCCCCGGCCCACGACGCGTCCGCATGGCGGGCTTCGAAGGTGCGGTGCACGGTCGGGCGTCCACGGCGGGTGTCGGAGCGGTCGATGATGTCGTCGTGGATGAGGGCACAGGCCTGTACCAGTTCGAGGGCTGCGCCGACGCGCAGCGCCACGTCGGCCCCGGTCGTGGGGTCGGTGTGGTCGGGCTGTCCGCAGCGCCAGCCGGCGTAGGCGAAGACCGGACGGATGCGTTTGCCGCCCTGCAGCACGAAGTCGCGCACGGTCTCGGCCGCGACCCCGACGACGGGGGAGATCTCGGCGGCCACCGCCACCGCGCTGTCGAAGAACGTGCCCAGCACGGCCTCGACGGCCGCGGGCACCTCGTCCAGGGACGCCGGGGGTGTTGGGCTCGGGGTGCTCACCCTGTCAGGCTATGCGACCGGCCAGGGTGCACCGCAGGTGAGTCCGTATGATGGTCGAGTGACTCCAACTCTGCCCAACCGAGCAGGTCAGCCCGGCTCCGATCGCGCGCCGTCGATCGTCGAGCGGCTGGCGGCCCCGCACCGTGGACCGGTGCCCTTCTCCGTCGAGTTCTTCCCGCCGCGCGACGCCGATTCCGAGGCGCGGTTGTGGCGTGCGGTCCGCACCTTCGAGCGGCTCGGGCCGGCTTTCGTGTCGATGACCTATGGTGCGGGCGGCTCCACGCGCGACCGTACGGTGCGGATCACCGGCGAGCTGGCCGCCCAGACGACGCTGCTGCCGGTCGCCCACCTGACCGCGGTCAACCACAGCATCGCCGAACTCCGCGCACTCGTCGGTGCCTACGCCGACCAGGGCATCACCAACATCCTCGCGCTGCGCGGTGACCCACCCGGCGATCCGCTCGGCGAATGGGTGGCCCATCCGGCGGGCGTCGAATATGCCGCCGAGCTGGTGAGTCTGATCGACAGTCTCGGCGATTTCCACGTCGGTGTGGCCTCCTTCCCGGAAGGCCATCACCGATCACCGGACCTCGATCACGACACGGCCAATCTGGTGCGCAAACTGCGCGCCGGTGCCCAATATTCGATCACCCAGATGTTCTTCGACGTCGACCACTATCTGCGGCTGCGCGACCGGGTGTCGGCGACCGACGCCGAGCAGGCCCGCAAGCCGATCATTCCCGGTCTGATGCCGATCACGTCGCTGGCCAGCGTGCGCCGGATGGTCGAGCTGTCGGGCTCGGTCCTGCCGCCTGCGGTCGAGGCGCGGCTGGCCGCGGCCGCGGGCGACGGTCCCGAGGAGGACCGTGCGGCAGTGCGTGCGGTCGGTATCGACCTGGCCACCGAGATGGCGGAACGATTGATCGCCGAGGGAGCACCCTGCCTGCACTTCTGCAGCCTGAACTTCGCCAAGGCGACCTCTGAGGTGCTCGAACGTCTCGGCGTGGACGTCGGCGACGCGCTCAGCGCGCCCGCGCTGGCCGGCGGTTCCTGACCGTCACGGGGTGCGGGACCCGGGCGCGCTACCCTTGGCAGCGCCCGACGTCGTCCCGGTGGTGCTCGGCGTGCCCTTCGTCGCCGAACCGGTCGGCGTGCCCGCCGTCGTCGGGCGTCCCGGTCGCGGAGCCCGGTCCCGGTTGCGGTAGGCGATCCACACGATGATCCCCACCACCACCAGGCACAGCAGCGCGACGAACCACGACCAGCTGGAGACGGCGGCGGTCGCCGGGTCGGCATAGGTCGCGTCGGCGGTGAAGTCGGCCGGTTTACCCGACTCGGGACTCCAGGTCACCGACGAATCGCCGCTCTGCTGGCCGTTGGTCGCGGTCACCGGGCCGTCGAAGGTGATCGTCATCTGCACCTGATCGCGGCCGGCGACGAGTTCGGTCAGATCGGCGCTGCCCCGGAACCGGACCACCTCGTCACTGCGGTTGGCGGTCAGGTCGATGGTGACCGTGGTGTCGTCGAAAGCATCGGCGACGATGTCCCCGAGCTGACTGAGCTGACCGGAGGTGAGGTCGGCGAAGCTGACCCGCGTGCCGACTCGGGTGATCCGATCGTCGGCGCCCGGTGAGTCGGAGTCCTCGGTCGGGGTCGCCGGGGTCGAATCGGGGGTACTCGGCGACGACGGCACCACTTCGGTGCTGTTGTCGGCGTCGGCGCGGAAGTCCGTGAGCGACACCTGCGACATCATCGACTCGGGAAGGTCGATACGCGGCTGACCATTGGGATTGTCCGGGGTCGTCGTGACCACGATGGTGCCCGAGTAGCGGTCGCCGACCGAGGTCGAACGTTCCAGGCAGCCGGTGAGCAGCGGTGACACCATCACCAGGAGCAGCGCCGACAGCATCGGCAGCAGACGGGCCATCGCAGGGTGTGTGGTTCGCACGGTGCTCATCGTGCCAGACATCACGGCGGTCATCGCAGACCGCGGCCCCCGCGCGTGCGGAACCGGCGCAGATGCCCGCCGCCGCCCAGGACCGCGTGCGCGGCGATCCGGCCACTGGCACCGGTGACGCCACCGCCGGGATGGGTGGACGCCCCGGCCAGCAGTACGCCGTCGGCGCCGGGCACCCGGTGGGTGGCGAGGTCGGGATGCGGTCGCCACATGAACATCTGGTCGATGGACATCTCGACGTGCATGATGTTGCCGCCGATCAGCCCGAGCTCGGATTCCAGATCCGCCGGCGTCTGGATGTGGCGGTGCACGATGGAGTCACCGAATCCCGGTGCGAACCGGTCGATCTCCGCGCAGACGGCGTCGGCGGCGCGTTCGGCGACGGTACTCCAGTCCTGCCCGCCGGCGAGGTGCCGGGGATGCCACTGCGCCCACGCGTTGATCACATGCCGATCCGGCGGCGCCAGGGTGTCGTCGATGGCCGAGAAGCTCATCGCGACACAGGCGGGTCGGGGCGGCAGTTCGCCGACCGCGGCCGCGGCCTGCGCGCGGACCAGCTGCGCTCGATCGGTCACCAGCAGTCCGAGTCCGGAGTGGACGCCGTGTGCGGGCAGCCCGGCGGGCAGGTCCCGGTAGTCGGGGAGGCCGGTGGTGCCCAGCCGGACCGCCATCCCGATGCCGGTGCCGACCACCACCTCGGCGCGCCACCGGGCGATGGTCGCGGCGTCGAATCCGCCCGCGGCCAGCAGATCGAGCGTGACCAAGATGTGAGCCGCGCTGATCACCGTTGTCGCGCAGGCTGATTCGCCGTCACCGTCGCTGTCGCCGTCGCCGTTGCTGTCGCCGCCGAAGCCGACCCGCCAGTGGTCGCCGCATCGGGAGATCGTGTGCGCGGCGCTGCGGCAGCGCACCTCACCGCCGTCGGCGGCCAGGCGGTGGATCAGGGCCTCGGTGAGCGCCCCGCTGCCGCCGACCGCGCGGCCGGGTGGGATGTCGTGCATGAGTGCGGCGAAACCGATCATCGGCGCGGTGCCCGGCGCACTCATCGGCGGCCCGGACTGGGCGCCGAACCACGCCAGACCGGCCTTGAGGTGTTCGGCATCGAACCAGCGGTCGAGCAGGGCGTCGCCGGATGCCATCAGTTCCTGGGTCAACGACAGCAGCTGACCGCTGCGACGGCCGAGCGGGCCGCGGCGCGCGGTGGTGGCGGTGTCGCCCAGGCCGAGGAAGGCCGAACCGAACCGGGCCGGGGTCGCCGGTCGATAGAAGGACGACATCACCGCGCGTGCACGCGGTGCCCAGGTGCCGACGAATCGCCGGTAGGCGTCGGCGTCGCGGCGACCACAGGATCGTTCGATGGATGCGCAGGTCGCGTCGAGGTCGGTGCGGAAGACGATGGCCGGTGCGGAGTCGGTGGCCGGGACGAACGCCCATGGGTCGCAGTCGAGATATCGCAGTCCGTGAGCGGACAGCTCGAGTTCGTCGGGGATCGGGGAGTGGCGGATCATCAGGTGCGCCGACGATCCGCGGTCCACCCGGTATCCGGGGAAGCGTTCGACGGTGGAGACGGCGCCGCCGGGGATGTCGTCGCGTTCGACGACGAGTACGTCGCGTCCGGCCTGCGCGAGGTAGGCCGCGGCGACGAGGCCGTTGTGGCCTGCGCCGACGATGATCGCGTCCCGCCTCGGGTGGGTCATCGGGGCGATGTCCCGGAGGCGGCGCCGGTGGGGGCCTCCCCGGCCAGCGGGAGCCGCCGTCCCAGGAAGGCGAACGGTCGGGGATCTCCGGTGAAGGTGAAGTTGCGGAGCACGTCGCCGAAGCCCATCCGGCGATAGAGAGCCCAGGCGCGGTTGCCCTCGTCGGGGATCTCCGGCGTGGAGAGCAGCACCTGTTGTTCGGTGCGGCCGGCGAGCAGGCGGTTGAGCAGCAACTGGCCGACGCCCCGTCCCTGCGCGCTCGGATGCACATGCAGTTCGGTGAGTTCGAAATAGTTCCGGGTGACCGCGTCGATGTAATCGGCGGGGCGTCCGGTGTGGCGCAGCCCGAGCCGCAGCTGCTGATTCCACCACTGATCTCCGGCTCCGGTGTAGCCGTAGGCGATGCCGATCAGCACCTCGTTGTCGGCGCGGGTGATCGGGGGGCCGAGCCTGCGGCGCGCGGCGGGGGAGTTCCACGCATCCTGCGGCGGGATCTCGGCGACCGCACCTACCGCCCGCCAGCCGGGTCGGGCGATGTGTTCGCGCCACAGCGACGCGCGGTGCACCTCGGTGCCCTGGGGGTAGTTCATCGCCGTCACATAGATGTCCAGCGCGGGTTCCAGCCACACGTGGGCATCTTGCCCGGTGAGGTTGACCAGCCGGATCGTCACGCTCACGTCCTCTCTGTCGGCAGGTGGAACGGATCACCGTGATCGGGACCATCACATACGCCTTGAAGGTCGGCGCTGCGCTAGCTATATTGAACGTGTCGAACGGGTGTTCGATGAATGTGCCTCCGCAAGCTGTTCGCCATTCACCCGACGACGCGGCGGTCCGGCGGTGAGCGAGGGAAGCGCGCGCCGCCGGATCGGCCGGCAACGGTCGTCGCCCCAAGTGGTCGAGGCAGCCGATTATCGAGGCCGTCGGGGATTGTCGGACCGTTGCGGTACAACTCGCATGACGAAGGCCGGGCGGGCTCACCTGCGAAGACGTCCCGGCGGCTATGGGAGGAGCGCTGATATGGGCAGTCATTCGGGAAGTCGCCGTGTCGGGCGCGCGACCGCTGATCCGATGATGATCGGCCGGGCGCGAGATCTGCTCGATCGTGCGTATCTGATCTTCGACAATGCCGACGCCGTGCCTGACGACGCGGAGCGGTTCCGTCAGTACTATCTGGCCGCGCTGCGCGGTGCCGGGGCGGCGCTGGCTGTTCATGAAGCCCCGACGCGGGCCCGGCGCGGCTCCACCAACGCGTGGACGCGCATTGCGATGGTTGTGCCGGCGCTGGCCGACGACGCCGACCGCTTCGCCGCGTTGTCCGCCATGCGGATGCGGATCGAGTCGGGGATTGTGCGCACGGTCGAGCCGGCCCGGGCGGACGCCCTGCGTGTCGCAGTTGCCGGATTTCTGCATCGCACCGAGGAATTGGTCATCGCTTACGAGCAGGGCAGGCTGTCCGGGATGGCCGATCCGATGGGCTACACGGCGTGACATCTGTCGCGGCATGATGAAGAACGGCAGGTAATGGTGGTCGCCGATGGCTTCACCTCGTATCATGGAACCAGGTAGCGCGCAGTTGTTGGCGCATGAGCGGGTCGAGGTCGTTGTCGACGTCGATGGGACTGTTGGAGAAGGAGGGTCGGTGCCACTTTCGGAGCACGAGCAGCGCATGCTCGAACAGATCGAAAATGCTCTGTACGCGGAAGACCCGAAGTTCGCGTCGAGTGTCAAGAGACGACGTCTCGGACATTCCAGTGGACGTCGGCGTCTGCAGGCTGTCGCGGTCTTCGTCGTCGGGCTCGTCTTGCTGGTCGGTGGTCTCATCATCGACGTCACCATCGGTGGCTTCCCGATCGTCAGCTTGATCGGTTTCATCATCATGTTCGGCGCCGGACTCCTCGCCCTCTGGGGTGGTGGATCCTCGGCGTCCGGACCGACCGGCGACCGCACTCGACGGGGCGGATCGAAGGCGTCGGGCGGGCCGAAGCGCAAGCTGTCCGAGCGAATGGAAGAGCGTTTCAACCGCCGTTTCGAACAGGAGTGACCACACTCCACCCCAGGCTGTAATCGGAGCCGCGCATCTGAGGATGCGCGGCTCCCTTGTTTTCCCCACGGCTTTGTTTCCCCACGGTGCCCCACCGCATTCCCCACGGTGCCCCACTGGCTGTGTCTCTGGCTCCCCACTTTGCCCCACATGGCGATATTCGCTGGTCCCTGCTGTCTCTTTGGTGCTCATCATTCACACCGTTATCGGCGTAGGCGACCGCTGACACGCGGGTCTCGCAGATTTCCCCCACCACTTCTTATGGTCACGACCTGGTCTTTTGTGCTCACGTGGGGGATTGGAGGGGGTGTGGGGGTGGAAAGTGGTGGAAAGTGGGGTACTGTGGCAGCACTGGGTGAGGCACACCGGAACGTCACTCCCAGTGGGCAGGAGGTGTCGACATGTCCGTGCGATTTGTCGGCACCTACACGCCCAAGATGGACGACAAGGGGCGACTGACGTTGCCCGCGAAGTTTCGCGACGCATTGGCAGGAGGGGTGATGGTCACGAAGGGCCAGGACCACAGCCTGTCGGTGTATCGGGCTGAAGAGTTCGACGTGATCGCGGAGAAGATCGTCGAGGCATCGCGTAACGATCCCGAGGCGCGCGCCTTCCAGCGCTACTTCTTCGCCAGCACCGACGAGCAACGACCCGACGGGCAGGGCCGGATCTCCCTGTCCGCCGATCATCGGGCCTACGCGGGACTGACCAAGGAATGTGTGGTGTTCGGCAGTTTCGACCACCTGGAGATCTGGGACGCGGCCACCTGGCACGAGTACCAGAACCAACACGAGGAGAACTTCTCGGCCGCCAACTCGGCCGCGCTGAGCGCGGTCCTGTAGTCGAGAAGGACGCGGACAGATGAACAGGGCTTCGGGTGGTCCGAGGCCCCGGTCCGGTCCGACCCTGGCGTACTTCCCCAACGCCAGGTGCGTGACCGGAGCGGGACCCCGCTCCACCCGGATTCATTGCAGGACCGCCGCGGTCTGCTCGTCGAGCTGCCGCGGCCTGTCGAGGTCGAGGGATACATCCGTGGACGCAGAGAATGACGACGCACAGTCATACGGGCACATTCCCGTCATGGCATCGCGGATGATCGATCTGCTCGCGCCGGCACTCGACGCAGACGGGCCGCGCATCTTCGTCGACGCCACTCTCGGTGCGGGCGGGCATACCGAGCTTGTCGCCCGACGGTTCCCCAACGTGCGGCTCATCGGCATCGATCGTGACGATTCCGCGCTGGCCATCGCGCAGGCACGGCTGGCCGAGTTCGGTGACCGGATCTCCTTTCACCAAGCCACATTTGACGAGATCTCCGAGGTTCTCGACGCCGCCGGATCGCCGGCGATCGACGCCGCGCTCTTCGATCTCGGCGTCTCGTCGATGCAACTCGATCGGGCCGAACGTGGCTTCGCCTACGCCGTCGACGCGCCGCTGGACATGCGGATGAATCCCGACGACGACCTCACCGCCGCGGATATCCTCAACACCTATTCGCACGGTGAGCTCGCCCGCGTATTGTCCGAGTACGGAGAGGAACGTTTCGCCGGGCGTATCGCGTCGGCCGTTCTGCGGGAGCGTGAGAAGGAGCCGTTCACCACCAGCGCACGACTCGTCGAACTGCTCTACGACGCCATTCCGGCCGCCACCCGGCGGACCGGCGGGCATCCGGCCAAGCGCACCTTCCAGGCCCTGCGGATCGAGGTCAACCACGAACTCGAGGCGATCGAGACCGCGGTGCCCGCGGCCACCGACGCGCTGCGGGTCGGCGGCCGGGTCGCGGTGATGAGCTACCAGTCGCTGGAGGACAAGATCATCAAGCGTGAGTTCGCAACACGCACCACGTCCACCTCGCCGCCGGGACTACCGGTCGAATTGCCGGGTACCGCACCGGAATTCCGGCTGATCACCCGTGGTGCCGAACGGCCGGACGAAGCCGAACTCGAGCGCAATCCGCGCTCGGCGCCGGTCCGGGTCCGGGTAATCGAACGTGTCGAGAGGAGGGATGCGTGATGACCATCCTGAACGACGAACCGCAGGTGCGCACCGCGCCGGAACGGGCACGCCGAACCGACCGTCGCGGTCGGGTCGACAGTGAGCGCGCCACCCGGTCGCGCGCGGCGCAGCGGGCGCTCGATCGACGCAACCGGCGGGTGGCCGACGGTGGGTCGGCGCGAACGGTGCGCACCTCCAAACCGTCCACAATCGTTGCTGGACCCCGGGTTTCGCTGGTCGAGCGGCTGCGCGGGGTGCCTTTCGTGGTGCCCGTCATCGCGCTGCTCGTGCTGGGTCTGGGACTCAGTCTCTGGCTGTCGACGAAGTCGACCCAGGACTCCTATCAGCTCAGCGCCGAACGCCGCACGAATCAGGCGCTCGATGATCACCTCGATTCGCTGCGGCGTGCCTACGAGTCGGCCAATTCGGCTCCCGAATTGGCGCGTAAGGCAGCGGATCTGGGGATGGTGCCGGCACCGAATGCGGCACGGATGATCGTCGATCCCAACCGCAAGCCGCGCATCGCGGGCAAACCGACCCCGGTGGCCGGACGTCCGATGGACGACCTCAACCGGCCGAAGGCGCCGAAGCCCGCGGAGACCGTCGACCCACGTGCGGTGGAGGATTCGATCGGCCTCGGTGGGGTGGGAACACCCACGCCGGCACCGAACGGCGGTGCCGCAACACCTTCGGCGGTGCCGACGGCTCCGACCGCTCAGCCGACGCCCGCGCCGGTCGTGCCGGATGCGCCGCGCTGACCTCCGGCCGGGATTGCGGTTGGCGAATCTCATCACATCCGTCGCAACCCGCCGACGTGAAATTCCGGGCAATCGCAGTGAATCGGTGAACAATTGACAACCATGAAACGTGCGAGCAAGGGGCGGACGCGCTCGCCGATGAGTGGATCTCGGATCGCCCCGGCGGGTGGACCGCAAGCCTTCCTGTTCCGCGCCCGTGCGGCCGGTGTGCTGGTCGCGGTCGTGGTGGCGGTGGTGGCCGTCCGCATGATCGTCGTGCACACCATCGACGCCTCATCTATCGCGGCCGAGGCGGCCGAGCAGCGTCAGGTCACTCAGATCCTCACTGCCAAGCGAGGTTCCATCCTCGACCGGAACGGCCGTCCACTGGCGTACACCGACGAGGCGCGGGCGCTGACCTTCTTGCCGCGTGCGGTCCGCAAGTCGATCGACGCCGAACATCGCGATCATCCAGAGCTGCCCGATGCCAACACCCGACTGCGTGAGATCGCCAAGGGTGTATCGCAGGCGCTCGGTGGATCCATCAGCGAAGCCGACATCCTCGCCAAGGTCTCCGGCAACGACACTTTCGTCTACCTAGCCCGCTCGGTGAGTCCCGAAGTTGCCAACCGGATCATCGGTGAGTACCCCGAGGTCGGCGCCGACGTTCAGAGTATCCGTCTCTATCCGGGTGGGTCGCTGGCGGCGAATATCATCGGCGACGTCAACTATGACGGCAACGGCCTCATCGGCCTGGAAGCCTCCCTCGACTCGATTCTGGCCGGTACCAACGGATCCAAGACCTATGACCAGGGCTCGGACGGAGCGGTCATCCCGGGTAGTACACGTAACGTCCACCCGGCGATCAACGGCGCGACGGTCCGACTGACCATCGACTCCGACGTTCAATGGTTCGTGCAGAGTCAGGTGGCCAAGGCGAAGGCGGCCTCGGGTGCGCGCTCGGCGTCGGCGGTGGTGCTCGACGCGAAGACCGGCGAGGTGCTCGCCATGGCCAACGACGGAACATTCGACGCGTCGATGCCGCTGTCCGAACAGGGACACGCCGAACTCGGCAATCCTTCGGTCACTTCACCTTTCGAACCCGGATCGGTGAACAAGGTGATCACCGCGGCGGCGGCCATCGAATACGGGCTCACGACCCCGCAGGCTGTTCATCGGGTTCCGGGCAGCATCCAGATGGCCGGCGTAACGGTCCGTGATGCCTGGGCACACGGCGTCGAGCCGTATACCACCGCGGGAATCTTCGGCAAATCCTCCAACGTCGGCACCCTGATGCTTGCGAAGAAACTGGGGGAGAAGCGTTTTGCGGATATGGTCAACCGATTTGGTCTCGGCCTCCGAACCGGGGTCGGGCTGCCCGCCGAGAGTGCCGGGGAAGTGCCCGCACTCAGTCAGTGGTCGGGCGGCTCCTTCGCGAACCTGCCTATCGGGCAGGGCCTTTCGATGACATTGCTACAGATGACCGCGATGTACCAGGCGATGGCCAACGACGGTCTGCGTGTTCCGCCGCGAATCATGCTCAGCGAACAGACCGACGGGCACGGTCCCGATGTGCTGCGACGGCCGGATCCGGTCCGGGTGGTCAGCCCGGAGACCGCGCGCACGGTCCGCGACATGTTCCGTGCGGTCATGCAGGACGACCCGATGGGATATCAGATGGGCACCGGCGTCAAGGGGGCGGTGCCCGGCTACCAGGTGTCGGGTAAGACCGGTACCGCCCAGCAGGTGGATCCGTCCTGCGGCTGCTACTCCAATTCGAGCTACAACATCACCTTTGCCGGGATCGCGCCCGCCGACCAGCCTCGGTTCGTCGTCGGCATCATGCTCGACAATCCGCGCCGAAGCTCGGACGGCACCGGCGGCCAGTCGGCGGCCCCGCTGTTCTCGACCATCGCGTCGTGGATGCTGCAGCGCGACCGGGTTCCGCTGTCGGCCCGGCCGACGCCGCGGATGATTCTCACCGCCGACTGACCGATGTCGGTGGCGAACGCATGCGGACCGCGGGAATCCGACCGGAGTCCGGCCGGTATCGTGAGTTCGTTCTGGACTGAACGAACGACGCCGGGCGGATGTCGGTCCACCCGGAACCGATTATGAAGTCGTGCAAGGCGCAGATGAGGAGGCGTGGCCAGGATGTCGTCTGACCGTCGTCGCCGGGGCCCGCTGCGCCCCCGGACCGTGACACCGATCCCGGTCGGGGTGCTCTCGGCCTCCACCGGCGCCCGGCTCGACCTCATCGGCACCGCCGACACCGACACCGTGGTGACCGGGGTGACACTGCGCGCCCAGGACGTGCGTCCGGGCGATCTGTTCGCGGCGCTGCCCGGCGGCAGCACCCACGGCGCCCGGTTCGCCGATCAGGCCGTCGCCGCGGGTGCGGTCGCGGTGCTCACCGATCCGGCCGGACGTGCCGAACTGGCCGCGGTCCTCCCGCCGGAGTCCTCGCTGGTCGTTCTGGTACATCCGCAGCCCCGTACCGTGCTCGGCGCGCTCAGTGCGCGCATCTACGGGAATCCGTCTCAGCGGCTCAAACTCATCGGCATCACCGGAACCTCCGGCAAGACGACGACCGCCTACATGGTCGAGGCGGCTCTGCTCGCTGCCGGCCTGTCGGTCGGACTGATCGGCACGGTCGAGACCCGCGTCGACGGCGTCGCCCAGCCAAGCTCGCTGACCACTCCCGAGGCACCGACCCTGCAGGCGATGCTCGCGGCGATGGTGGAGCAGGGGGTCGATGCGGTCGTGATGGAGGTGTCGAGCCACGCGCTGTCCCTGGGCCGGGTCGACGGCGCACATTTCGCGATCGGCGCCTTCACCAACCTGTCGCAGGATCATCTGGACTTCCACCACACGATGTCGGCCTACTTCGACGCCAAGGCACAGCTGTTCCACCCGGCGTCGCCGACGCATGCGGTGCGCTCGGTGATCTGCGTGGACGATGACTGGGGGCGACGGATGGTCGAGGTGGCCCGGACCAAGGTCGCGGGCGGGGGCACACAGACGCCCCCGGTGACCGTTTCCACCGGTGAGGTGCGTGCGACCTGGCAGATCGAATCCGTGGCGGTGGCACCGGACGGAAGTTCGCAGGCCGTCGTTGCGGGTCCGGACGGTGCTGCCGAACTCGTGGTACCACTGCCCGGCCGATACAACGTCGCCAATGCGTTGCTGGCCGTCGCGACCGCGACCTGCGCCGGTGTCGACACGGCCACCGCGGTCGGGGCGATCGCATCGGTGACCGTGCCCGGCCGCCTACAGCGCATCGACCGTGGACAAGACTTTCTGGCACTTGTGGACTACGCGCACAAGCCGGGGGCGGTGCAGGCGGTTCTGGGTACCTTGCGCAGGCAGGCGCAGGCCGCCGGGGCCGGCGGGCGGGTGGCGATCGTCATCGGCGCCGGTGGCGACCGGGATATGGCGAAGCGTCCGCTGATGGGGGCCGCCGCCGCCCGGGGAGCCGAACTGGTCATCGTGACCGACGACAATCCGCGGTCGGAGGAACCGGGCGCCATCCGCGCCGAGGTGAGCGCCGGGGCGCGGGCGGTGGCGACGTCGGATCGTCCGGCCGGAGCGCAACCGGTCCAGGAGATCGGGGACCGCGCTGCGGCGATCACCGCCGCGATCGCCTGGGCGCGGACCGGCGACACGGTGCTGATCGCGGGTAAGGGACATGAGACCGGTCAGGAGATCGACGGAGTGAAACATCCATTCGACGACCGGGAGGTCACCGCGGCGGCTCTGGACGCGCGGCAGACGAACGGCGCCGACGCATGAGCGCGACGGTGACGGTGATCCGCGCGGCGGTGCCGTCGTCGGTCGACGAGGTCCGCACCTTGCTACGTGAGCTGGCGCAGGCCGGGGCCACGGCACGCGCCGAAGCTACCGCGGCACGCGCCGAAGCTACCGACCGCACGATCCGGACCTGGGCGTTCATCGGCGACCTGACCGTCGAGGACGGGCTGAGTGAGAACGAGCGCGTCGTCGAACACGATCGCATCGGCCGACAGGCGGTCCGGCTGGCCGTCGACAAGACGCTGTGCATCGGGGACTCACGAGCCGTGCATGCGCTGCACCAGGGTGCGGTGATGGAGGGCTCCTGGGGTGAGGAGGCCGCGATCGTGGCTTCGGCGGAGGCGGCCGGCCGACTGCTGTGCGACGATGCGAGCTGGCGACCCGGTGACGGCGACGTGGTGCTGGTGGCGGCGAACTCGGCGTCGGTGGCGGGCCTGCTCGACACGGTCGCCGGTGACCTCGCATACACACTGAACGACCATCGCGGCAATGCTGCCCGGTGAGGTCCGGGGAAGTCGCGGACACACGGTTGACGGACAAGGGGATGAGCAGGTGACGGTAGCAGTGCGGACAGGGACGGTGCGATGACCCAGATCCTCATCGCGGGTGCGATCGCGATCGCCGTCTCGATCCTGCTCACCCCGGTGCTCATCAAGGTGTTCACCCGGCAGGGCTTCGGCCAGGAGATCCGGGTCGAAGGACCGCAGAGCCACCAGACCAAACGGGGCACCCCGTCGATGGGTGGTGTCGCGATCATCGCCGCACTGTGGCTGGGCTACTTCGGATCCCACCTCGTCGGTCTGATCACCGGTGACGGAAACGGACCGACGGCGTCGGGTCTGCTGGTGCTCGGGCTGGCCACCGTCCTCGGCGGTGTCGGCTTCCTCGACGACATCATCAAGATCCGCAAACACCGCAACCTGGGACTGAACAAGACCGCCAAGTCGATCGGGCAGTTCGGCGCCGCGATCATCTTCGGCGTGCTGGTACTGCAGTTCCACAACGATTACGGCTATGCGCCGGCCAGCACCAACCTGTCCTACGTCCGCGACATCAACGCCATTTCGATGGGATCGGTCGTCTTCGTCATCTTCTGCTGGCTGGTCGTCGCAGCCTGGTCGAATGCGGTGAACTTCACCGACGGACTCGACGGTCTGGCCGCGGGCTCGATGGCGATGGTGCTCGGTTCCTATGTGCTTGTGACCTTCTTCCAGTTCGTCAACGCCTGCCAGGGCGGCGCCAAGCCGACCCGGGAGATCTCCACCGCCTGCTACCCGGTACGCGACCCGCTCGACCTCGCGATCATCGCGGTGGCCGGTGGCGGCGCGTGCCTCGGGTTCCTCTGGTGGAATGCCGCACCGGCGAAGATCTTCATGGGTGACACCGGATCGCTGGCCCTCGGCGGCATGCTCGCCGGCCTGTCGATCTGCACCCGCACCGAACTGCTCGCCGTCATCATCGGTGCGCTTTTCGTCGCCGAGATCGTGTCGGTGGTCATCCAGATCGCGTTCTTCCGCACCACCGGCCGTCGCGTGTTCCGGATGGCCCCGTTCCACCACCACTTCGAGCTGGGGGGCTGGGCGGAAACCACGGTGATCATCAGATTCTGGCTACTGACGGCGATCGCCTGCGCCCTCGGCCTGTCGCTGTTCTACGGCGAGTTCCTCGCCAATGGCTGATCCGACCGGACCGGCGCTGGACCTGGCCGACCGGCCCGTGCTGGTGGCCGGTGCAGGCACCGCGGGTATATCGGCGGCCGGATTCTTGGCCGAGGTGGGTGCCCAGGTCGGTATCGCCGACCAACGGTTCGCCGATCCCGCGGCCGCCGCCGAGGCGGGTGCCGCGGGTCTGACCCCGGTCGCCATCCGCACCCTGCTCGACGACCCCGCCTGGACCGAGCGATACTCCCTGGTCGTCGTGTCGCCGGGATTCGCCCCCGACAACGAGCTGGTCGTCGCCGCGCTCGCCGCCGGGTTGCCGGTGTGGGGTGAGGTCGAGCTCGCCTGGCACGTCGATCGCAGCGGTTTGCTCGGCGCGCCGCGCACCTGGCTGGTGGTCACCGGAACCAACGGCAAGACCACGACGACATCGATGCTCGCCGACATCGTCGCCGCGTCCGGCCGGTCCGGAGCCGCATGCGGCAACATCGGACTGCCGGTGCTCGACGCGATGCGGATGCAGCCGCGGGTCGAGGTGTTGTGCGCGGAGCTGTCGTCGTTCCAGTTGCACTGGGCGCCGTCGGTGCGCCCGGACGCCGGAGTGGTCCTCAATGTCGCCGACGATCATCTCGACTGGCATGGGTCGTTCGCGGCCTACGCCGCAGCCAAGGCGGGCGCGCTGACCGGGACGGTCGGTGTGGTCGGACTCGACGACGAGGTGGCGTCGGGGCTGGCGGTGACCGGACGACGTGTCGGGTTCACCCTCGACGAGCCTGCCGACGGTGAACTCGGCGTGGTGGACGGCATGCTGACCGATCGGGCCTTCGGCGCCGGGATGCTGCTGCCCGCCGATGCGATTCAGCCTGCCGGACCATCCGGCCGAATGGATGCGCTCGCCGCGGCCGCCCTGGCACTCGCGGTCGGGGTGCCGCGCGAGGCGGTCGCGGCGGCACTGTCGGACTTCCGGCCCGCAGGTCATCGCGGTGAGGTCGTCCTCGTCCACGACGGCATCGCCTTCGTCGACGATTCGAAGGCCACGAACCCTCATGCCGCGCAGGCGGCGGTGGCGGCGCATGAACGGGTGGTGCTCATCGCGGGGGGACTGCTCAAGGGTGCGCCGGTCGACGGTCTGATCACTGCCGTCCGGGATCGGCTGGCCGGGGTGGTGGCGATTGGCCGTGATCGCGACATCATCCTCGAAGCGATCGCGCGACACGCCCCAGAAGTCCCAGCCGTCACAGTATTCACAGGGGACGATGGGCGGGTGAACGTGAACCGCGCCGGATCGGCCCCCCATGCCAGTGCCGCACCACGCAGCGCCGCACCCGGGACGACCCGGGACGAGGTTGCCGCCGTCGCGGTGATGGACCGCGCCGTCGATGTGGCGTGGGAACTGGCGCAGACCGCCGACCGGAGACCCGACGCGGTGCTGCTGGCGCCGGCCGCCGCCTCCCTGGACATGTTCGCCGGATACGGACGCCGCGGAGACGCGTTCGCCGCGGCGTCGCGCCGCGTGGCCGACGCCGGGGCGGACCGATGACCACGCGTACCCACACCGGCCACGACGCCGCACCGGAGACCGCGGCCGCACCGGATGCGGCCACCGAATCCGACACCGAAGCCGGCGCAGATCGCCAGGAATCGGCCCAGCGCTCGGCGACCCGGCAACCGTCGCTGCCCGCGGTCGCCCTCGAAGGCGTGCGCAACCTGCTGTCGCGACCGCTGGCGTCATATCACCTCATCTTGACGATGGCCTTCCTGCTCACCGTCTTCGGTCTGGTGATGGTTCTGTCGGCGTCGTCGGTGGAGGGATATTCGAAGGACGGCTCGGCCTACGGCCTGTTCACCACGCAGCTGATCTTCGCCTTCCTCGGGTTCGTCATCTTCTATCTGACGTTGCGGGTGTCCGTCCGCATGCTGCGCCGGGTCGCCGCGCCGCTGATGGTGGTCACCACGATCTTGCTGGCACTCGTGCTCGTGCCGGGTATCGGCACCCTGAGCCAGGGCGCCCGCCGCTGGTTCGTGATCTATGGACTGTCCGTACAGCCCTCGGAGCTGGTCAAACTCGCACTCTGTGTGTGGGGCGCACACCTGCTGGCGTCTCGTCGGCAGGAGAACGCCTCGCTGCGTGAGCTGCTCATTCCGCTGGTGCCGGTCGGTCTGCTGATCTGTCTGCTCATCATCCTCGAACCCAATCTGAGTACGACGATCACCATCGCGATCATCATCGGTTCGCTGCTGTGGTTCGCCGGGCTGCCCATCAAGGTATTCCTGAGTTTTGCGGTGGCCGCGATCGGCGTCGCGGTGATCCTCGCGCTCGCCGCGGGTTACCGTTCGCAGCGCGTGATGAGCTTCCTGAACAACATCGACGACCCGCAGGGCGCCGGCTATCAGGAACGGCAGGCCACCTATGCGCTCGCCAACGGCGGCGTCTTCGGCGTCGGCCTCGGCCAGAGCCGCGCGAAGTGGAACTACCTGCCGAATGCCCACAACGACTTCATCTTCGCGATCATCGGTGAGGAACTCGGCCTGATCGGCGGCCTGCTCGTCGTCTTCCTGTTCATCGTGCTCGCCTATGCGGGCTTCCGGATTGCGAGCCGTTCGACCGATCCGTTCCTGCGGCTGCTCGCCTCGACGATCACCGTCATCATCACCGCGCAGGCCTTCATCAACATCGGGTACGTGATCGGGCTGTTGCCGGTGACCGGAATCCAGTTGCCGTTGCTGTCCGCCGGTGGCACATCGGCGCTGACCGTGCTCGCGATGCTGGGCCTACTGGCCAACGCGGCGCGTCATGAACCGGAGGCGGTGGCGGCTCTCACCACCGGTCAGCCATCACGGATGTCACGTCTGCTGCGGCTACCGACGCCGGTCGCCTACCGCAAGACTCGGGTCGAGTCGCTACGTGATCGTCTCGATCAGCGACGTCGGCGGGGAGCGCCGGTGCAACCGCGTACGGCCGTGGCGCCGACCCGTCCCGGTTCGATGGCCGGACGCCGAGACGCCTCCGCGGCGCGACGCCGAGACACGTCCGCGGCCGCCGGGCGGCGTGCGGCGGCGGGATCGACGACCCGCACCGGCGGACGAACGCAGCCCGCGCGCCAACGACGTGGCGCACCTCGACACGATTCCCGGTCGCAGTCGCGCGGCATCCGCGCGATGTGGGGCAAGGCGGAGCAGGATGCTCCGGCGCCGACCACACGCACACGCGCGTCCTATACACGCGATCGGTCTGACGCGACCGGGCAGCGGGGTGTCGGCTACCGTGGCGGTTATTCGCCGGATCGGTACCGACGATCCGACACCGGGCGGTACCGGGACTAGGACAACGCGTTGATGCGGGCCGCCGACGACGGCGAGACCTGCGGTGCGCCGGCTGGTGCGGCGTGACGATATTGGAGTGGATGTACGGGTGAGTTCTGCGGGAACAGGCAATTCGACGGCTGCCTCGGAGCGGCCGTTGTCGGTCGTGGTCGCCGGTGGTGGTACCGCCGGTCATATCGAGCCGGCGCTGGCGGTCGCGGACGCGGTCCGGCGACTGGACCCGACCGCACGGATCACCGCGCTGGGTACCACCCGCGGTCTGGAGGGCACCCTGGTGCCCGAACGCGGCTATCAGCTGGAGATGATCCCGCCGGTACCGCTGCCGCGTAAGCCCGGGCTGGAACTGGCCCGGACCCCGGCTCGGCTGATCCGGTCGGTGGCGGCCACCCGCAGGGTGCTCGCCGACGTCGAGGCCGACGTGGTGGTCGGCTTCGGCGGCTACGTCGCGCTGCCCGCGTATTTCGCCGCCCGCAGTCGGTTGCGCGGCCGCAATCGGCTGCCGATCGTCATCCACGAGGCCAACGCCTCGGCCGGGATTGCGAACAAGGTCGGGGCCCGCTTCGCCGATCGGGTGCTGGCCGCCGTCGACGGTTCGGGACTCGCAGGTGCCAAGGTGGTCGGGATCCCGGTGCGCGGTGTGCTCGCCGAACTCGACCGGTCGGCGCTGCGCGCCAAGGCGCGGCACTATTTCGGCCTCGACGAGGATGCTCCGACATTGCTCGTCTTCGGCGGATCGCAAGGCGCACAACAACTCAACGACGCGGTTGCGGGTGCGGCCGGGGCGCTGGGCGACGCGGGCATCGGCGTCCTGCACGCCTACGGTCCGAAGAATTCGATCGACCCGCAGGTGCCGGCCGGTGCGCCGCCGTACCGAGCGGTCGGCTATCTCAAGCGGATGGATCTGGCGTATGCGGCGGCCGACCTGGTGATGTGCCGCTCGGGCGCGATGACGGTGGCCGAGGTATCGGCGACCGGACTACCCGCGATCTATGTGCCGTTGCCGCACGGCAACGGCGAACAGCGTCTCAACGCACTGCCGGTCGTCGAGGCCGGCGGCGGGGTGCTCGTCGACAACGACGACGTCACGCCGGAGTGGGTGGCGCGCGAGGTCCCGGCGTTGCTCGGCGACGCCGCGCGGTTGTCGGCGATGTCGGCGGCGGCCGCGGGCACCGGACATCGGGATGCGGCGACGGCGGTGGCGACGGACGCACTCGAGCTGGCCGCCGCCTTCCGCGACGCCCAGCCGGCCCGGGGGAGTCGACGATGAGCGACGAGCCTGCCGCGGCACTGCCCGAACAGTTGCAGCGAGTTCACATGGTCGGCATCGGCGGTGCCGGGATGTCGGGTCTGGCCCGGATCCTGCTGGCCCGTGGCGGTCAGGTTTCCGGCTCGGACGCCAAGAACGGCCGCGGGATCCTGGAGTTGCGGACCCGCGGTGCACGCATCCAGATCGGCCACGATCCCTCGGCCCTCGATCAGCTACCGGGCGGCCCGTCGGTGGTGGTGACCACGCACGCCGCCATCCCGAAGACGAATCCCGAACTGGTGGCAGCGCGTTCGCGGGGAATCCCGGTGCTGTTGCGACCCAGGGTGCTCGCCGAGCTGATGGTCGGGCATCGCACGCTGTTGATCGCGGGCACACACGGCAAGACGTCGACGACGTCGATGGCGGTGGTCGCCCTGCAGTCCGCCGGGCACGATCCGTCCTTCGCGATCGGCGGGGAACTCAACGAGTCGGGCACGAACGCCCACCACGGTAACGACGGCGTCTTCGTCGCGGAGGCCGATGAGAGTGACGGCTCGCTGCTCGAATACAGCCCGGATGTGGTGGTGGTCACCAACATCGACGTCGACCATCTCGACTTCTTCGGTTCGCTGGACGCCTACGTGGCCGTCTTCGACGATTTCGCCGACCGGATCCAGCCGGGCGGCACGCTGGTGATCTGCCTCGACGATCCGGGTGCGGCGGCACTCGGCGGCCGGGTTGCGCAGCGGCTGGCCGCCCGCGGGGTCGCGGTGCTCGGCTACGGCGAGGGGGCCTACGCCGCGAGCGCTCCCGGTGTACCCAATGCGGCACGCCTGATCTCCTGGGAGCCCCGCGGTGTCGGCGCGGTGGCCTCGGTCGTCTTCGATCTTCCCGGTGCCGACGGCGCTGTCGAACGGACGATCTCCGTCACCCTGCCCGGAAAACATATGGCCCTCAACGGCATCGGTGCGACCCTTGGTGGTGTCGCGGTCGGCGGCGAGCTGTCGTCGGTCGCCGACGGTATCGGATCCTTCGGCGGTGTCCACCGCCGTTTCGAATTCCGCGGCAGCGCGAACGGGATCGACGTCGTCGACGACTACGCCCATCATCCGACCGAGGTGGCCGCCGTGCTGGTGGCCGCCCGCGAGATGATCTCGGCCCGTGCGTCGTCGGTGGGGCGGCAGGGGCGGGTGGTCGCGGTCTTCCAGCCGCACTTGTATTCGCG
The DNA here is from genome assembly GCF_030315745.1 of Gordonia heveisoli. Classification (GTDB taxonomy): domain Bacteria; phylum Actinomycetota; class Actinomycetes; order Mycobacteriales; family Mycobacteriaceae; genus Gordonia. Next base: position 103,652 of record NZ_JASXSH010000011.1, read on the forward strand.
CACCGTCGATTTCGCCGACGATTTCGCCGCGGCACTCGATCTTGCGGACACTGCGGTGGTCGCCGACGTCTACGGCGCCCGGGAAGAGCCGGTGCCCGGGGTGAGTGGTCGCCTGATCATCGACCGGATGACGGTTCCAGCGGTCTTCGCACCGGATCTGTCTCGGTTGGCCGGGCAGGTAGCCGAACTCGTGCGGCCGGGTGATGTGGTGCTGACGCTCGGGGCAGGCGACATCACCATGCAGGGGCCGGAGATCTTGACCGCCATCGAGTCCGGCGGCGGCGCCGCATCATGAGGCGCCCGCACCTGCCCGACCGGCTGTCGGGGCGCGGCCGGTGGCTCGGTGGCGCGGTGCTCCTCGTCGCGGTCGTCGTCGGACTCGGGCTGATCGCCTACCTGACGCCGTTGATGTCGGTGCGCTCCACCGAGGTCGACGGTGTGCATACGATCGCCGAAGACGAGGTTCTCCGGGTCGCCGACGTTGCGTCGGGGACCCCGTTGCTGCAGGTGGACACGAGTGCGGTCGCGCAGCGGGTGGCGGCCATTCCGGCGGTGGAGACGGTGCGCGTGCAGCGCTCGTATCCCTCGACGCTGGTCATCACCGTCGTCGAACGTGTCCCGCTGGTCATCCGGCACGACGGGGACAACGTGCTTGTACTCGACCGTGGTGGGGTGACGTATATGCACTTCGACCGGCGCGGGGGAGTGCCGCCGGAGATTCTGAAGCTGCCCGCCTTCGAGACGCCAGATCCGGGTCCGGCCGACCCGTCGACACTGGCCGCGCTCAAGGTGGTCGGTGAGTTGCCCGAACCATTGGCGCAGCAACTGGAGAAGATCTCCGCGAACTCTCCGGTGGACATCACTCTCACCCTCAAGGGGAACCGGACAGTGGTGTGGGGTGGTAGTGACCGCACCGCGGACAAGGCGCGTACGCTGACAGCGCTGCTGACGCGTAAAGCCAAGAACTACAACGTGTCCAGTCCGGAGTTCCCCGCATACCGTTAGCCGCCGGTGGCACACCGGACGACCAATTCGGACCCAACTTCACGACACGCCGAGGATGAACCTGGCTCCGGCGCCGCGACATGCTTACCGTCTTGGGCATCACGGAATTACTTGACATAACTCTAAATCTATGGTTCAGGTTTAGGGTTTCGGTCACCGAAACGAGGAAGGCGAGCGCATGACGCCACCGCACAACTACCTGGCCGTCATCAAAGTCGTCGGCATCGGCGGCGGCGGCGTCAACGCCGTCAACCGGATGATCGAACAGGGACTCAAGGGTGTTGAGTTCATCGCGATCAACACCGACGCCCAGGCTCTGCTGATGAGCGACGCCGACGTCAAGCTCGACGTCGGTCGCGACTCGACTCGCGGGCTCGGCGCGGGCGCCGATCCCGAGGTGGGCCGTCGGGCGGCCGAAGACGCGCGCGACGAGATCGAGGAACTGCTCAAGGGCGCCGACATGGTGTTCGTGACCGCGGGTGAGGGCGGCGGCACCGGCACCGGTGGTGCGCCCGTCGTGGCCTCGATCGCCCGCAAGCTGGGCGCGCTGACCGTCGGCGTGGTGACGCGACCGTTCGCCTTCGAGGGCAAGCGTCGCGGCAATCAGGCCGAGAACGGCATCACCGCGCTGCGCGAGTCCTGCGACACGCTGATCGTCATCCCGAACGACCGACTGCTGCAGCTCGGTGACGCCCAGGTCAGCCTGATGGATGCCTTCCGCAGTGCCGACGAGGTGCTCCTCAACGGTGTGCAGGGCATCACCGACCTGATCACCACCCCGGGTCTGATCAATGTCGACTTCGCCGACGTCAAGGGCGTCATGAGCGATGCGGGCAGCGCCCTGATGGGTATCGGTTCGGCGCGCGGTGAGGATCGTGCGAAGAAGGCGGCCGAATCGGCGATCAACTCGCCACTGCTGGAGGCCTCGATGGAGGGCGCGCGCGGCGTGCTCATCTCGATAGCCGGCGGCAGCGACCTCGGCCTGTTCGAGATTCACAACGCGGCCACCCAGGTACAGGAAGCGGCCCACGAGGACGCCAACATCATCTTCGGCACGGTGATCGACGACAATCTCGGTGACGAGGTGCGCGTCACGGTGATCGCGGCCGGGTTCGACGGCGGCTCCCCGCGTAAGCGGGAGACCCCGGTCGTCGCCGGCAACACGGCGGTGAGCCAGGGGCAGGCCGGTGCGGTGTCGAGTACCCGCCGCAACGACCCGCTGTTCGGGGATATGCCGAAGACCGGTGGCGACCCGTTCGAGTCGGCGGGTGAGCCGGAGAAGCCGCGACGCAACACCGTGCGCCTCGACGACGACGACGTCGACGTGCCGTCGTTCATGAAGCGCTGAGGCTCGACATGCGGGTGCGCCGCGTGGTCACCACGCGCGCCGGTGGTTGTTCGGTGGCTCCGTACGACTCCTTCAATCTCGGCGATCATGTCGGTGACGACCCGAAATCGGTGGTCGCCAACCGAACTCGGCTTGCCGAGCAGATCGGTGTCGAGCCGTCGTCGCTGGTGTGGATGGAACAGATCCACAGTCGGACGGTGACGGTGGTCGACGGTCCACTCGACGAGCCGGTGCCTGCCACCGATGCGTTGGTCACCACCACGCCGGGGCTGGCGCTGGCGGTACTCTCGGCCGATTGTGTGCCGGTGCTGCTCAGTGATGACGAGGCCGGGGTGATCGCGGGCGTCCACGCGGGGCGTATCGGCTCGCGGGTCGGCATCGTCCCGGCGACGTTGCGAGTCATGGTCGAACTCGGGGCGAAGGTCGAGCGGATCGGCGCTCTGCTCGGTCCTGCTGCCAGCGGCGCGCGGTACGAGGTGCCGTCGCAGATGCAGGCCGATGTCGAACGGCATCTGCCGGGCAGTGCCTGTCGTACCGAAAAGGGAACGGCCGGACTGGATCTGCGTGCGGGACTGGCCCGTCAGCTGACCGCGGCCGGGGTGGCCGCGGTCGAGATCGATCCACGCTGCACCATCGCGGATCGGGCATTGTTCAGTCATCGCCGCGGCGCACCGACCGGGCGCCTCGCCTCGGTCATCTGGATGGACCCGGCATGACCTCCCCGGCCGATGATGCGCGTACCGCAGAGTTGGCCGAGCGGCTCGGTGCGGTCCGCGCCAGGCTCGCCGCGGCGGTGGCTGCGGCCGGCCGGCCGGCCGCAGCAGTCGAACTTCTCGTCGTCACCAAATACTTTCCGGCGCAGGATGTCCGGCGATTGATCGCCCTCGGTGAGCGCGCCTTCGGTGAATCGCGCGAACCTGAGGCGAGTCGCAAGGTGGCCGAGATCCGTGCCGAGGTGACCGGCGTGGCCTTCGACATGATCGGCTCGGTGCAGACGAAGAAGGCGAAGGTCGTTGCGCGCTGGGCACGTTCGGTCCATTCGGTGGACCGCGACAAACTCGTCGTCGCTCTCGAAGCGGCCGCGGCGGCGGCGCTCGATGCCGGTGACCGTGCCGACCCGCTCGGTGTCTACCTCCAGGTGAGCCTCGACGGTGATCCGGCCCGCGGCGGTGTCGTCGCCGCAGATCTGTCCGCGCTGGCCGATCTCGTCGTCGAGGCTCCCGCTCTGGAACTGCGCGGTCTGATGGCGATCGCGCCGCTCGATGGTCCGCGAGAGCGATGGATGGCCGAACTCGCCGATGTCCACGAACGCTTCCAGGAGACGTATCCGCAGGCGGTGGGCCTGTCGGCGGGAATGTCGGGGGATATGGAACCGGCTGTTCACTATGGCTCAACTTGTGTGCGTGTCGGAACCGCGATCCTGGGGGATAGGCCGCTACTCTCTCAGTAATCACATTGGTAACACCAGAACCAATTAGAACAACTAGACCAACCACAACACATGCACCACCGATGCACACAAGACCAGGCCCGGCTGCGTAGCGGCGCCGAACAACAGGGAGGCCGAAGATGACCACGATGCAGAAGTTCAAGGCATATTTCGGCATGGTTCCGCCGAGCGAGTACGAGGATGACTACCTCGACGAGTCGGTGCCGCCGATGCGCGGTGTCAGCCGTGATCGCCACTACCGCGACGAGTACTACGGCGACACGTCCTATGAGCCGGAGTACGCCGAACCGTCGCTGCGCGAGGTTGGCTACCGTGACGAACTCGCTTACGAGGAACGGCGTTTCGGCGCCTATGAGGGTGGTTACGAGAAGGCCTACGAGCCGTCGATGGAGTACGCCTACGCCGGTGCGCGTGCGGTCGGCGACTCGATGGATCGTGTCCGGCCGGCGATGGCCGAGCCGCGTGCGGCCCGACTGGAGCCGCTGCAGCGTACGTCGAGCGCGTCGCTGCGCACCGCCGCCGGCGTCCGTGGCACCGAGGAGCGTGCCGAACTCGAGCGCGTCTTCGCCGGCAGCTCGCTACACAAGATCACCACTCTGCGGCCCTCCGACTACAGCGAGGCCCGCACCATCGGTGAGCGCTTCCGTGACGGAAACCCGGTCATCATGGATCTGGTCGACATGACCAACGACGACGCCAAGCGTCTGGTGGATTTCGCCGCCGGGCTGGCCTTCGCCCTGCGCGGCTCCTTCGACAAGGTGGCGACCAAGGTGTTCCTGTTGTCGCCGGCCGACGTCGACGTGTCGCCGGAGGATCGTCGCAAGATCGCCGAGACCGGTTTCTACAACCACAACTGAGCGCGGCGATTCGGCGCGGACGTCACTCTTCAGGCAATCTTGATCCGTGGCCGAGATTATCTGGAACGTCGTGTACTTCCTGTTGTTGATCTACTTGCTTCTTCTGCTGGGGCGGCTGGTCGTCGAACTCGTGCGGGCCTTCGCCCGCGAATGGCGACCGACCGGCATCTCGGTGATCGTCATCGAACTGGTCTTCACGGCCACCGATCCGCCGATCAAGGCGTTGCGCAAGGTGCTCCCACCCATTCCGCTCGGCCCGATCCGTCTCGATCTCTCGCTGATGATCACGATGATCGTGGTCAGCGTCGCGATGAGTATCGTCGCCGGGCTGCGCGACCGGGCCGCGACGAACGCGGCGGCCATGATGCTCGGACTGGTCTGAACGAGCATGACCTGCCCGATTCGCCCTGATTTTGGTACGGCTGTACGGGTAATGCTCGTCATGGGCGAATCCCGGGCATCTATCGTTCGGGTGTGGTGATGGACTACCGTGGAATGTCATCATCGAGTGACTGTTCGATTGCAACAGGGCATCGAAGTCCTGCAACGAGCGGTTCGGATGTGACAGGATTGGTCGCCAGTTAAGGATTTTGACTGGTATGTATGAAAGTGACAGCCTGGTAGTGGGTCGACCTGCGCTGTGGGTGTGCGACAGCACCCACGACAGGCTGCACGTCCCGCCAACTGAAGATGAAGCTCCATAACGACATGAGGGGAACCGACATGCGGCTGACACCAGCTGATGTGCACAACGTCGCGTTCAGCAAACCGCCTATCGGTAAGCGCGGCTACAACGAGGATGAGGTTGATCAGTTCCTCGACTTCGTCGAGGCCGAGCTGGCCCGGCTGATCGAGGAGAACTCGGATCTCAAGCAGCGGGTTGAGGAACTCGAAGGCGAGCTAGCCGACGCCAAGTCCGGAGCCCCGGCACCGGCGACCGAAGACCGTACCCAGGTGTTCCCGGTTGCGACGCCGGCTCCGGCCGCTGCCCCCGCGGCGCCCGCCGAAACCGAAGGTGGCGACGACGCCCACGTCCGTGCGGCTCGCGTTCTCGCACTCGCCCAGGACACCGCAGACCGGCTGACCGGTAGCGCACGCAGCGACGCCGACGCGTTGCTCGCCGATGCCAACCAGCGTGCCGACGCCACGGTGTCCGAAGCTCAGAGCAAGGCGGATGCCCTGCTTGCCGACGCACGTCAGCGTTCCGAGGCGACCCTCGCCGACGCGCAGACCCGGTCGGAGGCGCAGCTGCGCCAGGCGCAGGAACGTGCCGACGCCCTGCAGAGCGACGCGGAACGCAAGCACAGTGAGATCATGGGCACCATCAACCAGCAGCGTGGTGTGCTCGAAGGTCGTATCGAGCAGCTCAAGACTTTCGAGCGCGAGTACCGTACCCGGCTGAAGACCTATCTGGAGTCGCAGCTCGAGGAGCTGCAGCAGCGCGGTAGCGCGGCCCCGGTGGAGAACGGCCGTCCCGACGCGTCGTTCTCCGCGGACCCGGGTAACGGCGGGTTCAGCAGCTACTCGCCGAGCTGATCTCGATCGATAGTCTGACGTGTTGACGCTGGCTCTGACCGCAACCCTGATCGGGTTCGTCGTACTGGTCCTGGGTTTGGTCACCGGACAGGTGTGGCTGGCGGTCGCATGTATCGTCGTCTGCCTCATCGGACTGGGCTTTCTGCTCGCCGATGTGTTCGGCTCGAGTCGTGACAGTGATGACCGCACGGCCGCCGGTGTGACCGGCGGCCGTCGCGGCGTTCTCGGTCGCTCCGACGACGATGACGACGCCGATGACGACGATGACGATGTGGCGTGGGGGGATGACACACCGAGTCGTGTGCGCGGTGGTGTCGACATCTCGGAGAGTGACAATCGCACTCCCGAAACCCCGGCCCCCGAAACCTCCACCCCTGATATCCCCGACGAGGCGGAGGCGCCGCAGCGGGAGGGCGATCTGTCCGATTACCTGCGTTCGGTGGGCGGGCCGGAGTTGACCGGACCGCCACGGGCGCACGATCCGCAACCGGCACCGCGACGTCCGGGACCCCAGGTCTCGGCATCCCCGCAGGCCGGTCCGCGGGACAACCGGCCATCGGCGCCCGGCCGGCCCGACAATCGGGCGGGGCGGACGGTGCCGCCGCGGCCGCAGCAGCCGTCACGGCCGCCGGAACCGCCGCGTCCGCCAACTCGGCGTCCGGCGCCGAAGTTCGATCCGTTGGACCCGAACTGGCATCCGCCTGCCGACTGACCGCACCGCTCGGCGGTAATGATTTGGACCGCCGCCGGGCGACCCGGCTACACTTGTCGATGCACTCGCGTGCAGCGTTGATCCGGCTATCACCGGGGAGCACCCGGAAGAACAGAGTCGCGTACTCCCAGTAGAACCGGGCGGGTTCGGCCCGTCACAGCCGTAGGACCGACTGTCCGCCGTAGTGGGTGGCGATCGGGTCCGTGAGCGGCGTCCGGTCCGGTGACCGGCGCAAGCGGGGTGGTACCGCGTAGGCCTGCGAAGGTGTGCGTCCCCGTGCCTGAGCAGAACGAGCAGCTGGCACGAGGAGACGAGCCGTGAGCGATGAGACCGCCCGCACCTATCCGATGATCGACATGACCGGTGGTACCGGGCGTGGTGCGCCGAGCTTTCCTGACGTCGAGCAGGAAGTGCTGCGGTACTGGGACGACGACGGTACGTTCGCCGCATCCATCGCCAACCGTGCCGATGCCGACGAATTCGTCTTCTACGACGGTCCGCCCTTCGCCAATGGTCTGCCGCACTACGGCCACCTGTTGACCGGCTACGTCAAGGACGTTGTTCCGCGTTATCAGACGATGCGGGGCAAGAAGGTCGAACGCCGCTTCGGCTGGGACACCCACGGGCTGCCCGCCGAACTGGAGGCCGAACGGCAACTCGGAATCACCGATAAGTCGCAGATCGAGAAGATGGGTCTGGCCGAGTTCAACGACTACTGCCGGGACTCGGTGCTGCGCTACACCGGGGAGTGGCGCGACTATGTGACCCGCCAGGCGCGTTGGGTCGACTTCGACAACGACTACAAGACCCTCGACCTGGATTTCATGGAATCGGTCATGTGGGCATTCAAACGTCTGCACGACAAGGGCCTGGTCTATCAGGGTTACCGGGTGCTGCCGTACTCCTGGTACGAGCAGACCCCGCTGTCGAATCAGGAATCCAAACTCGACGACGCCTACCGGATGCGCCAGGACCCGGCGGTCACGGTGACCATGCCGCTGACGGTCCCCGACGGCCCGCTGGCCGCGCTCGACGGGGTCGACGCCCTGATCTGGACCACCACGCCGTGGACGCTGCCGTCGAACCTGGCGATCGCCGTGCACCCCGACGTCGACTACGTCCATGTGCGGGCCGCCGACGGTCACGAGTACCTGTTGGCGCAGGCGCTGCTGGGCGGCTACGCCAAGGAGATCGCCGAACCCGAGGTGCTGCACACCTATTCGGGATCGGAGCTGGCCGGCCTGCGCTACACGCCGCCGTTCGACTTCTTCGTCGGACATCCCAACGCCCACCGGGTGCTGCTGGCCGACTATGTGACCACCGACAGTGGTACCGGCATCGTCCACCTCGCTCCGGCGTTCGGTGAGGAAGATATGGATGTGGCGACCGCGAACGGCATCGAGGTGGTGCAGCCGCTGGATCCGGGCGGTCGGTTCACCGCACAGGTTCCGCCCTACGCAGGACTCAACGTCTTCGACGCCAACCCGGTGATCATCAAGGACCTCAAAACCGCGGGCCGCATTGTCCGGCATGAGACCATCGAGCACTCCTATCCGCATTCGTGGCGGTCGGGAAAGCCGTTGATCTACATGGCCGTTCCGTCGTGGTTCGTGGCGGTGACCGAGTTCCGCGACCGCATGGTCGAGCTGAACAAGCAGATCACCTGGGTGCCCGAGCACATCCGTGACGGCCAGTTCGGTAAGTGGCTCGAGGGTGCCCGGGACTGGAACATCAGCCGAAATCGCTACTGGGGCGCGCCGATCCCGGTCTGGATCTCCGACGATCCCGAGTATCCGCGGACCGACGTCTATGGTTCGCTCGACGAACTGGAACGCGACTTCGGGGTGCGGCCGGACAATCTGCACCGCCCCTACATCGACGAGCTGACCCGGCCCAACCCCGACGACCCGACGGGTCGCTCGACTATGCGGCGGGTGCCCGAGGTGCTCGACTGCTGGTTCGAGTCGGGATCGATGCCGTACGCGCAGGTGCACTACCCGTTCGAGAACGCCGAGTGGTTCGACGGTTCCGACGATGGTGCGGCGCCGCACAATCCGGGCGATTTCATCGTCGAGTACAACGGTCAGACCCGCGGCTGGTTCTACACGATGCATGTTCTGGCCACCGCGCTCTTCGATCGTCCGGCGTTCAAAACCTGTGTCGCCCATGGCATCGTGCTCGGCGACGACGGGCAGAAGATGTCCAAGTCGAAGCGCAACTACCCGGATGTCAACGAGGTCTTCGACCGCGACGGCTCCGACGCGATGCGCTGGTTCCTGATGGCGAGCCCGATCTTGCGGGGCGGCAACCTGGTGGTGACCGAACGCGGTATCCGCGAGGGTGTGCGCCAGGCGATGCTGCCGCTGTGGAATGCCTACAGCTTCCTGCAGCTGTATGCGGATCGGCCGGCGACGTGGCGGACAGATTCCACCCACGTCCTCGACCGCTACATCCTGGCCAAACTTGCCGTCACCCGCGACGAGATGACTGCTGCGCTCGACGTCAACGACATCTCCGGTGCGTGTGACTCCTTCCGTGAGTTCGTCGAATCGCTGACGAATTGGTATGTGCGACGGTCGCGTTCGCGGTTCTGGTCCGGTCAGGACGTCGATCCCGATGCCTTCGACACGCTGTACACGGTGCTCGAGGTGGCCAGCAGGCTGGCCGCGCCGCTGCTCCCGCTGGCCACCGAGGCGGTGTGGCGCGGTCTGACCGGCGGCCGGTCGGTTCACCTGACCGACTGGCCCGCGGCCGACACCCTGCCCGCCGATGCCGAACTGGTGGCGGCGATGGACGAGGTCCAGGCGGTATGTTCGGTGGCGTCGAGTGTCCGCAAGGCCAACAAGCTGCGCGTCCGCCTGCCGCTGTCCGGTCTGACGGTGGCGTCGGTGGGTGCCGGGAAGCTCGAACCGTATCGCGAGCTGATCGCCGATGAGATGAACGTCAAGTCGGTGACGCTGGCGACCGACGTGGACAGCTATGGCCGCTACGAGGTGGCCGTGAATGCGCGAGCCGCGGGTCCGCGGCTGGGCAAGGATGTCCAGAAGGTCATCAAGGCGGTGAAGTCGGGGGACTGGTCGACGGTTACCGGCTCCGACGGTACCGAGGTCGTCGTCGCAGGTGGCATCGAACTGCAGGACGGCGAGTACACCCGCAAGCTGGTCGCGGTGGAACCCGATTCGACGGCGGAACTGCCCGGCGGGCGTGGTCTGGTCGTGCTGGACACCGATGTCACCGAGGAACTTGAGGCGGAGGGCTGGGCGAAGGACCGCGTGCGTGAGCTGCAGGACGCACGTCGCAACCTCGACCTGGACGTCTCCGACCGCATCGAGGTGCGTTTCGTCGTCGGCGCCGACCGTCGGGAGTGGGCCGACCGGCATGCGCAGCTCATCGCCGGTGAGGTGCTCGCCGTGGTCTTCGACGTCGCCGACGGCCCGGCAGGCAAGATCGAACTCGGCGACGGCGTCAGTGTCGACATTGTGCGAGCCGACACAGCGACGGCCGACACAGTGAGGGCTGGAACCGGTTCGTGAGCGAGAATGTGATCCGAGTCGGGTGTGACATGGGTCACTGACTGTCACAGGTCGGTGAGTCACGGTGTCTTGTGATTGTCCACCTTCGATAGGAGCGATCATGAGCACGACTTCAGAACACCCTCGCATCGTCGTCCTGGGCGGCGGTTACGCGGGCACCATGGCGGCCAACCGGTTGTCGGCCGCGGACGCCGATGTGGTTGTGGTCAACGCACGGCCGGACTTCGTCCACCGGATCCGGCTGCATCAGTGGGTCAGCGGGACCGGCGAAGCGGTGGCCGACTACGGCCGGGTGCTGGCCGCCGGTGTGCGGCTGTGTGTCGACACCGCCGTGCGGATCGATGTGGCCGCCGGTCGGGTGGAACTGGCGTCGGGGGAGTCCCTGGACTACGACCACCTCGTCTACGCGGTGGGATCCACCATCGTCGGCGACCCCGGTATCCCCGGCGCGGCCGAGCACGGTTTCGCGGTCGGGGAATGGGAAGCGGCGCAACGTCTTCGCGCACGACTGGCCGATTCGGACGACGACGGTTGGGTGACGGTGATCGGTGCCGGTCTGACCGGGGTGGAGACCGCGGCCGAATTGGCCGGGGCCGGTCGTCGGGTGCGGCTGGTCGCCTCGGGTGAGGTGCTGGCGGCCTTCGCGGATCGGGGACGTCGCTACACCGCGCGTTGGCTGGCCAAGGCCGGCGTCGCTGTCTTCGACCATCACCGCGTGGTGGCCGTGGGGCCCGACACGGTCACCGTCATCGACGGTTCCGGGGAGCGTGCGGTGGTGCCGAGTGCGACGACGATCCTGACCATCGGGTTCCGCGCGCCGGGGCTGGCCGCCGACAGCGGACTGACCACCGACTCCCTCGGCCGGCTGGTCACCGACGAGACCCTCACCAGTGTCGACGACCCGCGCATCGTCGGAGCCGGAGACGCGGTGGCACCCTCGGGTGTCGCGTTCCGGATGAGTTGCCAGGCCGCGAATCAGCTGGGGCCGCACGCGGCCGACACTGTACTCGCCGTGATGGCGGGAGCCGCGCCGCAACCGGTGTCGGTGGCCTTCGTCGGACAATGCGCATCGCTGGGCCGCCATTCCGCGGTCATCCAGCTGACCGAGCGTGACGACCGCCCGAAGTCGCGTGCGATCTCCGGCCGGACCGGTGCATGGGCCAAGGAACTCGTCTGCCGCTCGGTGTTGTGGGGGCTTCGGATGGAGGCGCGTCGTCCCGGTTTCACGCCTGCGATGCGGGGGCAGGAGCGGTCGGCGCTGTCCGTCGGCGCGGACGCGGTGAACCGATGAGTGGTGACGATACCGAGCATGCGCGCCGATTCACCGAGTTGCGGCCGCTGCTGTTCACCGTCGCCTACGAGTTACTCGGGTCGGCGACCGACGCCGACGACGTCCTGCAGGACAGCTACCTGCGTTGGGCGGCAGTCGATCTGGACACCGTCACCGACTCGCGCGCATATCTGGCGAAGATCGTGACTCGGCAGGCGCTGAACGCGATCCGGTCGTCGAGTCGCCGGCGCGAGGACTACGTGGGACCGTGGTTGCCCGAACCCATCCTGCTCGACGAGCGCGACGCCTCCGACGACGTCGTGCTCGCCGAGTCGGTGTCGACGGCGATGATGGTCGTGCTGGAGAGTCTCGGCCCCGACGAACGCGCGGTCTTCGTGCTACGCGAGGTCTTCGGTTTCAGTCACGACGAGATCGGGGACTTCCTGGGTAAGTCCCCGGCCGCGGTGCGTCAGACGGCGCATCGCGCGCGTGCGCATGTGCAGGCACGACGACCCAGGTTCGTCCCGGTCGACGACACCAGGGCGGCCGCGGTGACCGACGCGTTCATGGCGGCCGCGTCCTCCGGGGAGGTCGAGGCGCTGATGGCGATCCTGGCTCCGGATGTGGTCTTCACCGCGGACAGTGACGGCAAGGCGTCGGCGGTCCGTCGTCCGATCTCGGGTGCCCTCGCGGTCGCGCGACTGCTGATGGGTTTTCACCGGCTGGGCAGACTCGAGGACGATCTCCGGGTGGAGGCGGCGATCTTCAGCAGCCACCCTGGTATTCGTGTCTACTTCGACGGTCGGCTGCAGGGCGTCTTCGTCTTCGACGTCGTCGACGGCCTGATCACGAACGTCTTCGCGATGCGCAATCCGGACAAGCTCGGCAACGTGACCGACGTGCGGCCTATCGCGCGCTGAGGTTATCGGGCGCCCGGCGTATCAGCGCGGCTGAAGGTCGGGCCGGGACTATCGGGTCGGCGGTCTTGGCGAGTGTCCACGGAGCGGCTCAGTCGGGCAGCGTCCGGGCGATGATCGACAATGCGTTACGAGGCTGGGTGCAATCGTCGGCGTCGGCGAAGGCGTCGGCGATACCGAACCAACCCTGAGTGGCGCTGCGGTAGAGCAACATGCACCCTCGGTTACCTTCGCTGACCGGTGTGTAACTGATCCGTCGCCAGTTCGCAGGCAGCGTGTTGTCCACCTTGGCCTCCTCGGACCAGCGGCGTTCCATGAAGCTGACGTCGGGTGCCCAGCTCAGGAACCAGATCGACGCGCCCTGGGGAGTGCGGCTGTCGCCGACGCCGATCCGAATGCCCATGCAGCCACGTTCGGAGGCGGCGTCGCGGCCACTCATCGGTACGGGCATCAAGGTCGTGATGCTCAGTGCGCGGATGGCCTCGGCGGGCAATTTGCACGGATCGATGAAGCCACCGCTCACGTCGGCCTTGTCACCGGAGATGCCGCTGTTGCCGCCGGGTAGGCCGGGGATGTTGCTCATACCCGGCATGGACGGCATCCCCGGTATGCCGGCCATCGACGGGCCGCCCGAATCGCTCGAATCGTCCGAGCATCCACTCAACGCGGTGCAGGCGACCGCTGCGAGTGCGATCAGTCCAGTCGACATCCGTGTACGACGCATGCGCATCAACTCCCTGGGCATCGGTCAGATCGCTTCGCACCCTAGCCGACGATCGGGGTCAGCGGGTCTCGGCGAACACCGTGCGGAGCCCGATGGTCAGTTGATCGTCGAACACCGCACGCGGGTCGCCGAAGGTGTCGGCGCCGTACTGGCCGAAGGCCTCCAGGCTGATCGCACCGATGATGGTGGCCCACAAGGTGGTTCCGGCGACGATCGCCGCGTCGGATAGGTGTACGCCGAACTCATCGCGAATCGCGGCCAGGTCTGCGCGAAGTGTGCTCGTCTGCGCCTGGTCGATACGTGTCGACAGGTCGGCGGCGTCCAGTTCGCGGAGGAGCCGCCCGCTGAGTCTGGTGCCGGGGCCGACGGTCTGCTCGGCCGGTGCGGCGTAGCCGGGGACCGGGCTGCCGTAGAGCAGCGCCCAGCGGGCCGGATCGGACACCGCCCAGTCACGCATCGCGAGCGCACAGGCCCGGATCCGGCCCCGGTGGTCGGTCGGCTCGACCGCGTCGGCGGCGGCTTCCGCGGCGTCGGCGAGATCGGTGTAGGCCTCGACGACGAGGACGGTGAGCAGGTCGTCGCGGCTGGGCACATAGCGGTAGACGGCAGACGACACCATGCCGAGCTCTCGGGCGATGGCGCGCAACGACAGTCCGGCGGCGCCGTGCCTCGACAGGTGCTCGCGGCCGAGTCTGCGGATGGCGGTCTCGATCTCGGCCCGGTTCTCGGCTCGGCTCTTGTGTGTACGCGACGTCGGGGATGCCATGCCGCCATCCTGCCAGAAAAGAGAGCGGTGCTCTTGATTTATCGGGCGCGTCGATGCATGATCGATGAATAGAGAGCAGTGCTCTCGAATGTCACTGAAGTGACGCGAAGCAGACTTCGGCAGGAGTGGTTCACATGACATCGCAGACGCATTACCTGGAGCCCACCCGTGGCGACCGCATCTTCGGGGCGGTGGTCCGCTGGTGTGCCGACCGCGGATTGAATCTCGCCGGAGCGCGCACGCTGACCGTCGCCGGACGCGTCAGTGGGCAGCCACAGCGCGTGCCGGTCAATCCGCTGACCTTGCCCGGTGGCGACTATCTGGTCTCGGTGCGCGGGCAGACGCAGTGGGTTCGCAACGTCCGGGCCGCCGGCCGGGCCGAACTGCGTCGCGGCCGACGCTCCGAAACGGTCGTGCCGACCGAGGTCGCGGTCGCCGATCGGGCGCCGATAATCCGTGCCTACCTGGACAGGTGGGGGTGGGAGGTGGGTCGCTTCCTTCCGGTCGGCGTCGACGCCGATGCCACCGAGGCGGAGTTGGCGCGGGTCGCCGCCGACATACCGGTGTTCGTGCTGAGCCGCTGAGGGCGCCGGGGTGGCCAGATGTCCCTCAGCCTGCAGTGGGTGCGCGAGCTGCCTCGGCGGTGCCAGTTAGTCAATCCGCAGGAACCGAACAACTAGGATTGTCGCCGTGTCAGCTGCATCGTCGACGAGTTCGCGATGGGTGATGCATCTCGACATGGATGCATTCTTCGCGTCGGTGGAACAGCTCACCCGTCCGACCCTGCGGGGGCGTCCGGTGCTCGTCGGCGGTTCGGGTGGGCGCGGCGTCGTCGCCGGTGCCAGTTATGAGGCGCGTGTCTTCGGTGCATCCTCGGCGATGCCCATGCATCAGGCGCGGCGCCTGGTTGGTCCGACCGGCGTGGTGGTGGCACCACGCGGCATCCTCTATCGCACGGTCAGCGCACGCATCTTCGGGCTGCTGCGTGAGGTGATGCCGGTCATCGAGACGCTGTCCTTCGACGAGGCGTTCGCCGAACCCGCCGAACTCGCCGGTGCCACCGTCGCCGACGTAACCGACTTCGCCGAACGGATCCGTGCGCGTATCCGCGCCGAGGTCGGGCTCGCCGCATCGGTCGGCTTCGGTAGCGGGAAACAGATCGCGAAGATCGCCTCGGGGATGGCGAAACCCGATGGGGTGATGGTCATCCCACCCGCCACTGAACTCGACTTCTTGCACGCGCTTCCGGTGCGCAAACTATGGGGAATCGGACCGGTGTCGGGAGACAGGCTGTCGCGCTTGGGGATCGACACCATCGGCGACCTGGCGGCGATGTCCACGGTCGAGGTGTCCTCGGTGTTGGGGGCGACGGTGGGGCCTGCGCTACACCGGCTGGCCCAGGGGATCGACGATCGACCCGTCGCCGAACGTGCGTCGGCCAAACAGATCAGCGCCGAGTCGACCTTCGCCACCGACATCGTCGAGATCGGCGAACTGCGTGGTGCGATCGACCGGGCTGCCGGCGACGCGCACCGGCGCCTGGTCGCCGACGGCCGCGGTGCGCGCACGGTGGTGGTGAAGCTGAAGCGGTCGGATCATTCGATCCTCACCAGGTCGGCGACACTGCCAGCCGCGACGACCGATCTCGACGAACTCGCCCGCACCGCACGGCGTCTGGCGCTCGACCCGCAGGAGATCGGCGCGATCCGGCTGGTCGGGGTGGGCTATTCGGGGCTGTCGGCGATCCAGCAGTACGCACTCTTCGCCGATCCCGACGCGCCCGGCACCGACCCGGCCGATGCCAGTGCGGTCGATCCCGATACGGTCGAACAATCGGAACTGCCCGCGGGGGTCCTCGACCTCGCCGGTGCCGGGTCCTCGACATCCTTCGACTCGGTGCAGCGGCCGGGAGGGGGTCGTCGGCTGGAGCCCGGATCGGATGTCGCACACCCGGATTACGGACATGGCTGGGTGCAGGGTAGCGGGCACGGCGTGGTCACCGTCCGCTTCGAGACGCGCACCTCCGGGCCCGGGCGTACCGCGACCTTCGCACTCGACGATCCGCAGCTGAGTGTCGCCGACCCGCTCGACAGTCTGGCATGGCCTGCGGACCATCTGTTCGACACGTGACCGGGATTATGCTCCGGCGGTGAGGAATTCGGCGATCTGATCGGCCGGGGTGCCGGCTGTCAGCAGCGCGAGCAGGGCGATCCTGGTTTGGGAGGCCCGCAGCCAGGGCGAGACGATGGCGCCCGCGCGCTGCAGGTCGACCGCTCCGCCACCGCCGCCGTAGGTCGCAGTCACACGACCGTAGGGCACACGCGAGCACACCGCCACGGTGACCCCACGTCGTACCGCGAGTGATACCTCGGCGGTGATGTCGGGATGCGTATTTCCCGAACCGGTGGCGGCGAGCACGATACCCGCCGCGTTCTGGGCGACAGCGGCGGCGATCAGGCCGGGGGAGACGCCGGGGTACAGGCTGAAGGCATCCACCCGGGCCAGACGTCCGCCGGGGACCGGCCCGGGCAGCGTCGGCCGCGGCAGGTCCGCACGCACGGTGTCGAAGGCGGCTGGATCGGTGGTGGAGACCTTGAACGCGCCGCGAGCAGGCAGCACCTGTCCGCCGAGTGCGATCAGTACGCCGCGTCCTCGGGTGGCGGGATCGGCGGCCAGCGCGATCGCCGCCGCCAGATTGGCCGGACCGTCGGCCCCCGGGGCGTCCGCGGGGAGCTGGGCGCCGGTGAAAACGACGGGACGGTCGTCCCGGGCATAGAGATCGGCGAGGAAGGCCGTCTCCTCCATGGTGTCGGTGCCGTGGCTGACGACGACTCCCGCGACGGTGCCATCGGCCAGCGATTCGGAGATCGCGCGCACGATGGAGAACTGTTCGGCGACACTCATCGCCGAACTGTCCACCGCCATCAAGTCGAGTCCGACGACCTCGACCGCCTCGGCGCCGGGTGCGGTGGCGGTCAACATCTCGCCGGCGCCGAGCGCGGGTACGGCCCCATCGGGGGTGGTCTGCGCCGCGATCGTCCCGCCGGTGGCGATCAGGACGATTTTCGTCGGGCCGGATTGGGGCGAATCGTTGCGCATGTGACCAGCGTCGGCGGAACTATCCGTCGTCGTCAAGCGTCAGCGAGCCGGTGACGGTGAACCAAACCGGTGAGAAGCGAAGCTCCGTGAAGGGCGAAGCTGAGTAAAAGCGAAGCTCAGTAGAAGAGAAGGCCCAGCGTTGTTGGGTGCCACGCCACGGTTTGGCATAGTGGTGGGGGTTCTCGCCGGGGACGACGGTAGGACTGACCGCCCGGGCGTCTCCGAAGTACAGACAGTGAGGGAGATCGTTGAAGATCCGCAAGTTTCTGACCGCGACGATGATCGCGACCGCGCTGGTGTCGGTGGCCGCGTGCGGCGACGACAGCAGTGACGCTCCGCCGGTGCCGACCGCGAACGCCGCCACCACCACCGGCGACTCGTCGGCGGCGCCGGCGCAGCCCGGTGCGATCGGTACCGACATCACCAACAAGTCGAAGCCGCCGTCACTGACCACGCTCAACGCGATGATCACCAAGGCGCTCGACCCCGAGGTTGCCAACTCCGAGAAGGTCGTCCTCGTCGAGGGCAGCGAGAAGGACCCGGCCATCTTCAAGAAGCTGGTCGCTGCGAAGAAGGCCAACCCGAACATCAGCTACGAACTGGTCGCTCCGGTCACCCGGCAGGGACCGAAGCGGGCCAAGGTTACCGTCCAGGTTGCTACGCCGGACAACCCGCCGACCAGCGTTGACGCCACCATCGTCTACGACGACGGTCGCTGGAAGCTCTCCAACGAGACCGTCTGCCTGCTGCTGAGCGCGTACAACGAGAAGAGCGCGATGTGCCCGGCGGCCAGCTGATCTAGTCGCCCAGATCTGACACAGGCGCCCCGAAGCTCCAACCGAGTTTCGGGGCGCCTGTCGTCGTGCCGAATCGGTTCAGCGCCAGGTGGTGGTGAAACCGGTTTGCTGGACGAGCGGCCGCGCGGGATCGGCGCCGACGAGTTCGCGCGCCCCGCGGAAGGTGGCCGCACCGCCCACCGGCAGTCCGCGGGTCAGGTCGACGGTCACGGTGCCGCTGCCGGTGAAGGAGTATCGGGCGATCGTCAGGGTGTCGGCGCTACCCGGCACGGCGAACACGGAGTTCACCGGCGTCTCGTCGGCGGTGTAGGTGATCGTCAGCCGATTACCCGTCCAGGCGGTCAACGTCGCCTCGATGGTCTGGGTCACCGTCGCCGAGGCGTAGACGACGCGCTGGGCCCGCCAGGTCGCACCGACTCCGACGGCCTCGGTGGGTAGTGGCACCCACCGGGTCAGCGCGCCGGTGAGCGACTGTTCGAGGGCCAGTCGTGCTTCTTCACCCGCCGACTCCGGCGGGATCAGCCGTAGCGAGATGGGTGCCGCGCCGGGGGCCATGGCCATCCCCGCCTGAGTGCCGTTCGCCCCGCCCAACTGGTCGTTCAGCGTGGCGTCCGGTGAGGTTGGGGTGCCGGTGACCAACTCGAGGTCGCTGCGGTCGGTGCAGGCGAACCGTGCGGTGAACGGGGTCTCGATCGCTTCGGACTGCCGATCGGTCGGCGACGAGGCCACCGTCGAGGTGGTGACGAGGGTGACGCGTTGAGGCGTCGACAGATCCGGTGTCAGGGCCGGGACCCGACGTACGCCGGTTCCGTAGTCGGTCACCGCGACCTTCGCGGGCGGAATCGAGATCAGATTGACGTCGGTGCGCCCGGTGGTGGTCGCGCTCGCGCAGCCGGCCGAGTCGTCGGATGCGGCGGGGGAATCGTTGTCGTCGGAGCCGCAACCGGCGACGATCACGGTGGTCGCCAGCGCGAGGATCACACTCTTGAGAACGGTCGATGGCAGGCGGGGGCGGGACACGGCAGCCAGCGTATTCCACGCGTCATGGATGATGGGATGGTGGATGACGATCAACCTCGCGCGGAGACCGCCGACACCGCGGCGCTGGGTGCACTACGCGTGATGGGTGCGTTGTCGGCTGTCGCGGCGATCGCGGTGGGGCTGGATCTGCTCACCAAGACGATCGTGGTGGCGACCCTCAACCCGAACGAACCGGTGCACATCATCGGCGATGTGGTGACGCTGCATCTGGTGCGCAACAGCGGTGCCGCCTTCTCGATGGCGTCCGGATACACCTGGGTCCTGACGGTCGTCGCCTTGCTGGTGGTCGCCGCGATCGTGCGCTACAGCGGCAGGCTCCGGTCGTGGTGGTGGGTGGTCGGCCTGGGTCTGGTACTCGGCGGTGCGATCGGTAACCTGATCGACCGCATCTTCCGCGACCCCAAGCCGCTGCAGGGGCACGTCGTCGACTTCATCTCGGTCGGTTGGTGGCCGGTGTTCAACGTCGCCGACTCGGCGGTGGTGTGCGGTGCGGTGCTGCTGGTGGCGCTGTCCCTGCTGGGTTACGACTACGACGGCACCCGCACCGGCTGGGCGGCGCGTCGTCGGCGGTCGGACGCGGATGCGCCGGCCCGCGACGGGACCGATGACAATCACGGGGAGGAAATCGAGGATGGCAGCCATGCGTGAGTCGCGGACCCTGCCGGTACCCGACGGCTTGCACGGTATGCGCCTGGACGCCGGTCTCGCCCGGATGCTCGGCCTGTCCCGGTCTGCGGTGGCGACGTTGGCCGAGGACGGCGACGTCTTCGTCGACGGCGTGACGGTCGGCAAATCCCACAAACTGGTGGCGGGCAGTCTGCTGCACGTCGTCCTGCCCGAACCGGACCGGCCGCTGGAGATCGAACCGACCCCGGTGGAAGATCTCGAGATCATCTATCACGATTCCGACATCGTGGTGGTGGACAAACCGGTCGGCGTCGCGGCGCATCCGTCGCTGGGCTGGACCGGACCGACGGTGATCGGTGCGCTGGCCGCGGCCGGCTACCGGATCTCCACCTCCGGGGCGCATGAACGGCAGGGCATCGTGCACCGGCTCGACGTCGGGACATCGGGAGTCATGGTCGTCGCGGCCTCCGAACGTGCCTATACGCTGCTCAAGCGGGCGTTCAAACAACGCACCGTCGACAAGGGCTATCACGCACTCGTGCAGGGTCATCTGGATCCGCCGTCGGGGACGATCGACGCCCCGATCGGCCGCCATCGCGGCAACGACTGGAAGTTCGCGGTGACCGCGGCGGGTAAACCGAGCGTCACGCACTACGACACGCTGGAGATGTTCGCCGCCGCGTCGCTGCTCGACGTCCACCTGGAGACCGGCCGGACCCACCAGATCCGCGTCCATCTGTCGGCGCTGCACCACCCCTGTTGCGGCGACCCGACCTACGGCGCGGATCCCACCCTGGCCGCCCGGCTGGGGCTGGAACGTCAGTGGCTGCATGCGCGGACCCTCGGTTTCGCACATCCCGCCGACGGTCGGCGGGTGGAGTTCACCAGCGACTATCCCGACGATCTGCAGCACGCGCTCGACGTCCTGCGCGAGGGCTGATCGTCTTCTCTTCTGCCTCATTCGTCACCCCTGGGCGTGGGGATTCGGCGACTGTCGGTGCTCGCGCCTAAGGTGGTCCACTGTGACGGATTCATTTGTTCACCTGCACAATCACACCGAGTACTCGATGCTCGACGGTGCGGCCAAAGTGTCTCCGTTGTTTGCCGAGGCCAAGCGTCTGGGGATGACCGCGATCGGTATGACCGACCACGGAAACATGTTCGGCGCCAGCGAGTTCTACAACACGGCGGTCAAGAACGACATCAAGCCGATCATCGGTATCGAGGCTTATATCGCGCCCGACTCGCGCTTCAACACCAAGCGGGTGCAGTGGGGTACGCGCGACCAGAAATCCGACGATGTGTCGGGTTCGGGTGCCTACACCCACATGACGATGGTCGCCGAGAACGCGACCGGACTGCGCAACCTGTTCAAACTGTCCTCGCTGGCCTCCATCGAGGGACAGTTGGGCAAGTGGGCGCGTATGGATCTCGACTTGATCGCCGCCCACGCCGAGGGCATCATCGCGACCACCGGCTGTCCGTCCGGTGAGGTGCAGACCCGGCTGCGGCTGGGACACGACCGCGAGGCTCTGGAGGCGGCCGCGAAGTGGCAGGAGATCTTCGGGCCGGACAACTTCTACCTGGAACTGATGGAACACGGCCTCGAGATCGAGCGTCGGGTGCGCGACGGTCTGCTCGACATCGGCCGTCAGCTCGGGATCAAGCCGATCGTCACCAACGACTGTCACTACGTGACCAAGGAACACGCGGCCGCGCACGAGGCGCTGCTGTGTGTGCAGACCGGTAAGACCCTGTCGGATCCGACCCGTTTCAAATTCGACGGCGACGGCTACTACCTGAAGTCGGCCGCAGAGATGCGCGCGCAATGGGATTCGGTGGTGCCCGGGGCATGTGACAACACCCTGGAGATCGGGGAGCGAGTCCAGTCCTACAAGGATGTCTTCACCCACCGGGACCGGATGCCGATCTTCCCGGTGCCCGACGGTGAGACCCAGCCGAGTTTCCTGCGTAAAGAGGTGATGGCCGGACTGGGTCGCCGGTTCCCGTCCGGGCCACCCGAGGAGTACGTCCGGCGGGCCGACTATGAGCTCGACGTCATCATCCAAATGGGCTTCCCGGCCTACTTCCTGGTGGTCGGTGACCTGATCCGACATGCGCTCGAAGTCGGCATCCGCGTCGGCCCGGGCCGTGGTTCGGCGGCCGGGTCGCTGGTCGCGTGGGCGTTGGGTATCACCAATATCGACCCGATTCCGCACGGATTGCTGTTCGAGCGGTTCCTCAACCCCGAACGTGTGTCGATGCCCGATATCGATATCGACTTCGACGATCGTCGTCGCGGTGAGATGGTGCGCTATGCCACCGAGCGGTGGGGCAGCGAGAAGGTGGCCCAGGTCATCACCTTCGGCACGATCAAGACGAAGGCGGCGATCAAGGATTCGGCGCGTGTGCAGTTCGGTCAGCCCGGTTTCGCGATCGCCGACCGCATCACCAAGGCGCTGCCGCCGCCCATCATGGCCAAGGACATCCCGGTCTGGGGTATCACCAATGCCGAGCATGAGCGCTACGGCGAGGCCACCGAGGTGCGCACGCTCATCGAGACCGACCCGGATGTCAAGAAGATCTATGACACCGCACTCGGTCTCGAAGGGCTGATCCGTAACGCCGGGGTGCACGCCTGTGCGGTGATCATGTCCTCGGAGCCGCTGACCGACGCCATCCCGGTGTGGAAGCGCGCGCAGGACGGCGCGATCATCACCGGCTGGGATTACCCGTCGTGTGAGGCCATCGGCCTGTTGAAGATGGACTTCCTGGGTCTGCGCAACCTCACCGTCATCGGTGACGCCCTGGAGAACATCAAACTGAACCGGGGCATCGACCTCGACCTGGACGAGCTGCCGCTCGAGGACCCCAAGACCTACGAGCTGCTCGCGCGCGGTGACACCCTCGGCGTGTTCCAGCTCGACGGCGCGGCCATGCGTGAGCTCCTGAAGATGATGCAGCCCACCGGCTTCGAGGACATCGTCGCCGTGCTGGCGCTGTACCGTCCCGGCCCGATGGGTGTGAACGCACACACCGACTACGCCAAGCGTAAGAACGGCCTGCAAGACGTCACACCGATCCACCCTGAACTCGAGGAACCGCTCAAGGAGATCCTGGCCGAGACCTTCGGCCTGATCGTCTACCAAGAGCAGATCATGCAGATCGCGCAGAAGGTCGCCGGCTACTCGCTCGGGCAGGCCGACCTGCTGCGTCGCGCGATGGGTAAGAAGAAGAAAGAGATCCTCGACGAGGCCTACGACGGCTTCGCCGAAGGGATGCGCAACAACGGCTTCTCCCAGGCCGCGATCACCGCACTGTGGGACACTGTGTTGCCGTTCGCCGGTTACGCGTTCAACAAATCCCATGCCGCGGGCTACGGCCTGGTGTCCTTCTGGACGGCCTATCTCAAGGCGAACTATCCCGCCGAGTACATGGCCGGTCTGCTTACCTCGGTCGGCGACGACAAGGACAAGGCCGCCATCTACCTGTCGGACTGCCGCAAACTCGGCATCACCGTGCTGCCGCCCGACGTCAACGAGTCACAACGCAACTTCGCCGCCGTCGGCGCCGACATCCGCTTCGGTCTGGCCGCGATCCGCAATGTCGGGTCCGGCGTGGTCTCCTCGATCCTGGCCGCCCGGGAGGAGAAGGGGAAGTTCATCAGCTTCTCCGACTACCTGGGCAAGATCGACGTCACCGCATGCAACAAGAAGGTGACCGAATCCCTGATCAAATCCGGCGCCTTCGATTCGCTGTCGCATCCGCGCAAGGGTCTGTTCCTGGTGCACGGCGAGGCCGTGGAATCGGTTCTCGGTACCAAGAAGGCCGAGGCCATCGGCCAGTTCGACCTCTTCGGCGACGCCGGGGGAGCCGACGATTCGATGGCCGAGGTCTTCGCGGTCAAGGTGCCCGACGAGGAATGGGACACCAAACACAAACTCGCCATCGAGCGAGAGATGTTGGGACTCTACGTCTCCGGGCATCCGCTGGCCGGCGTCGAACATGCGATCGCGACGCATACCGACACCTCGATCACGACGCTGCTGGAAGGCAACGTGTCCGACGGGGCGCAGATCACCATCGGCGGCATCATCTCCTCGGTCACCCGACGGGTGAACAAGAAGGGCGAGCCGTGGGCGGCGGTGACCCTGGAGGACATGGTCGGTGGTGTCGAGGTGTACTTCTTCCCGCGCGCCTATTCCGCATACGGGATGGACATCGTGGCCGACAACATCGTGCTCATCAAGGCCCGCGTGAACATGCGCGACGACTCCATGATGATCAGCGCGAACGATCTGGCGGTTCCGGACCTCACCTCGGCCGGTGCCACCAAGCCGGTCGCACTGACACTGACGGCACGGTTGTGCACTCCGGATCGGGTGCAGGCGCTCAAACAGGTGCTCACCCGTCATCCGGGGACCGCGGAAGTACACGTCACATTGGTCTCCGACCGTCGTCAGACGCAGCTCCGGCTCACCGAGTCGCTCCGGGTGACGCCGAGTTCGGCGCTGATGGGAGACCTCAAGGCGCTGTTGGGACCGAGCTGCCTGAGCTGACCGTGAGGCCGGCCAAGCCGGGTCATCCAACCTGAGGTTTCGGGTCGCCGAACATTTGGTTACGAAGTCGGCTACGATGAAGATCGAATACCCCAACGGCCCTGGGAGTCGTCGTGACCGCCTTCATCGCCTTCGAAGCCCCCGCCCGGCAGCGCCGTGCCGTTCGCACGGTGGATGTGGCCGGAGTGGCGTGGCCGGCATATAAGCTGCACGCGCTCCTGGTCGGGATTGTCGTCGCGATGGCGATCTTCGCACTCACCGCCTCGGGTCAGCTGACCATGTGGGTCACCGCAGGGGCGGTGCTCGTGGTGTGGTGGGGAGGGCGCTACCGGCCAGGGAATGCCGCGGTGGCGCCGGCGTCGAATCCGCCGGGAATCTCGTAGATCCGACCGTCGAAACCGGCCCGGTACAGTCGCCCGGCCGAGAATCCCTGGCTACCACGCCCGTAGCTGAGCACGCTGGACAGCGGCATCCCGGCCCCGACGACGCAGTAGCGACCCGGTGCGGTGATCCTGATGATCCGGCCCGACGCGTTGAGTGGGACCACCGGGCGACCATGAGCGTCGAGGGTCAGGCCGTCGGGGAAGTCACCGGCGCCGAGGTTGAGCAGGTTCTGCACGACGCGCGGGTTGGCCGTCGAGATGCGGCTGACGCCGGGGGCGACGAACGTGCGTGACACGTAGAGCCAGCGATCGTCGCGGCCGAGGACGGCGCCGTTCGCGCTGGGCAGGGCACCCCAATTGGCCTGTACCGCGCCGGTCGGCGAGACACGACCGATCAGATTCCCGAAGTCATTGGTGGCGTAGATATTTCCACGCGCAGAGACGTCCATGCCGTTGGCTGCGCTGAGTCCGGTCACCCAGGGGCGCAACACTCGGGTGGCGATGTTGAGGCGGGCGATCGAGGCGTGCCGCAGCGTATCACCGACGATCACCCGGGCATCGGCGCCATAGCCGACCAGTAGGGTGCCTGCCGGAGTCCAGGCGAGTGCGCCGGCGCCGCTGCCGCCGGGAACACGTGCGATGGGGATCGCCGGGGCACCGGGGCCGTTGAGACGAAACACCCGGCCGCTGTTGATGTCGGTGGTGTAGAGCCGGCCGCGTCCGTCGACGGTCAGGCCCTCCAGTGCTGCGCCCGGGACGGTCCCGACGAGCCGTGGTGGCGCGCCACCGCCGGGACACACCGGGGCGGCGGCCGCTGGAGCGGTCCCCACCGCGGTGACCAGGCCGGCCGCGGCGACGACTCCCGCGCACAGGGCGATCACGTGGGATCGCATGGAGGGCGGAATCGGGAATCCGGTGCGAATTGACATGACGCCTCCTCGCCCGCTGACGTTACGCCGGGTGGCCGACGATGGACAGGTCTTGGCGGATTCGGCACCGCGCGCAGCCCGGGTGCGGTGTGGCGCGGAAATCATCTGGTGAGACCATGGAAGCCGTGACTACGCAGCAGCAATCGGTCGACGATCGGGTTCCGGCGTTGACCGTCGCGACCATTGAAGAATCCGTGGACCGAATCGCCCCGGCGGTGTCGAGGACGCCGCTGGAGCACTGCCCGCGGCTCAGCGCCGAGTTCGGTGCGGACATCTACCTCAAGCGCGAGGATCTGCAGACCGTGCGCTCCTACAAGATTCGCGGCGCCTACAACGTGATGGCGCAGCTGTCGGCGGATGAACTCGCCGCCGGTGTGGTGGCCGCGAGCGCGGGTAACCATGCCCAGGGGGTGGCCTATGCGTGCCGCACGATGAAGGTGTCCGGGCGGATCTACGTCCCGACCACCACGCCGAAGCAGAAGCGCGACCGGATTCGCTGGCACGGCGGTGAATTCGTCGAACTCATCGCGGTCGGCGACACCTATGACGCCGCGGCCGCCGCGGCGCAGGCCGATGTGATGCGGACCGGCGCCACCTGGATCCATGCCTTCGACGACAATCGCACCGCGGCCGGGCAGGGCACCATCGCCCACGAGTTCGTCGAACAACTCGGACGTGTCCCCGACTATGTCATCGCACCGGTCGGCGGTGGTGGCTGCCTGTCCGGTATCGCCACATATCTGCGCGGGCGCAGCTCCGAGACGGTGATCGTCGGTGTCGAACCCAGCGGTGCGGTATCCCTGGCTGCCGCGATGGCGGCCGGTGGGCCGGTGACCCTCGACGAGATCGATCCCTTCGTCGACGGCGCGGCGGTCAAACGGATCGGCAACCTCGGCTATCGCGTGATGTCCGGGCTCGGCGCGAGTATCGCCGCCCACCCCGAACTGCCCGCCGAACCGCCGTCGGGGGTCACGGTGATCCCGGAGGGGCCCGCGGTGCTGGCACCGGGCGGCGCATACCTCACCCACGTCGACGAGGGCGCGATCTGTTCGGCGATGCTGGAGCTGTATCAGAACGAGGGCATCATCGCCGAACCCGCCGGGGCGCTGGCGGTCACCGGACTCTCGCAGGTGCGGATCCCGCCCGGATCGACCGTCGTCTGCCTGGTGTCCGGCGGCAACAACGACGTCTCCCGCTATGGGGAGATCATCGAGCGGTCGCTGGTCCACCGCGGACTCAAGCACTACTTCCTCGTCGACTTCCCGCAGGAGCCGGGTGCGTTGCGTCGCTTCCTCGACGATGTGCTCGGCCCCGACGACGACATCACCCTGTTCGAATACGTCAAACGCAACAATCGGGAGACGGGTGCCGCGCTGGTCGGCGTCGAACTCGGCGCGCGTGCGGGACTGACCGGACTGATGGATCGGATGGCCCACTCCCGATTGCATTGCGAGCGTCTGGAACCGGGTACCCCCGCCTACGACTATCTGACCTGACCATCTCGGCGTACTACGGAATCGGCGAGGTGCGGCGGCCGACGACCACGTTGTGGCCGGGCGAGGTCACTGTGCCCGACGTTGTTTCGACCGGGGCCCATGACAATTCGACGTCGACGCCGATCGGTACGACCGTCTCGTTCGGGGCGAGCACGCAGATCACCGACCACTGACCGCGGTGCATCGCGAACCAGCCTGCCTGTTCGTCGTAGCCGGTGCCGATGCTGTCGAAGCCGGGTGCGTGCAGGTCGGTCTGCTCCCGGCGCAGGGCGATCAGTGCACGATAGAAGTCGAGGATTCGCCGATGGTCGGGGGAGTCGCGTTCGGACCAGTCGAGTTTCGATGCCGCGAAGGTCGCCGGGTCCTGCGGGTCGGGGACCTCGGTGCTCGCCCATCCGTGGTCGGCGAACTCGGCTTGTCGTCCGGTGCGGACGGCCTCGCCGAGTTCGGGTTCCGGATGTGAGGTGAAGTACTGGAACGGGGTGCCCGCACCCCATTCCTCGCCCATGAACAGCATCGGGGTGAACGGGGAGAGCACCACCAGCGCCGCCTTGATGGCGAGTTGTCCACCGTCGAGGTATGCCGACGGGCGATCCCCGGCGGCCCGGTTGCCGACCTGATCGTGGGTGCAGGTGTAGGCGAGGAACGCGGTGGCCGGAAGGAGGTCGGTGGGGATCGGCCTGCCGTGCCGCCTGCGGCGGAACGATGAGTAGGTGCCGTCGTGGAAGAAGCCGCCGCGCAACACCTTCGACAGGGTGGAATAGCTCCCGAAGTCGGCGTAGTAGCCGTGGCGTTCGCCGGAGACCGCGGTGTGGATCGCATGGTGGATGTCGTCGTCCCACTGCGCGGCCAGACCGTATCCGCCGCGGCTCCGCGGTAGAACCAGTCGCGGATCGTTGAGATCGCTTTCGGCGATCAGCCCCAGCGGGCGGCCGAGCCGGGCGGACAGGGCGTCGGTGGCCGTGGCGAGTTCTTCGAGGAGATGGACGGCCCGGTGATCGACGAATGCGTGCACCGCATCGAGCCGTAGTGCGTCGATGCCGAAGACATCGAACCAGCGCAACGCGGAGTCGACGATGAACGCGCGGACCTCGTCGGAATCGGGTCCGGACAGGTTGACCGAGGATCCCCAGCTGGTGGTGCCCTCGCTCAGATAGGGACCGAACTCGGGCAGATAGTTCCCCGACGGGCCGAGATGGTTGTACACGACGTCGAGGACGACGCCCAGTCCGCGCTCGTGTGCTGCGCCGACGAACCGGAGCAGCGCATCCGGTCCACCGTAGGGCTCGTGGACCGCGTACCAGCCGACCCCGTCGTAGCCCCAGTTGTGTATCCCGTTGACCGCGTTGAGTGGCATCAGTTCGACGAAGTCGACGCCGAGGTCGACGAGATCGTCGAGATGCCCGATCGCCGCATCGAGGGTGCCCGCGGGGGTGAACGTGCCGACGTGCAGTTCGTAGATCACCGCGCCGTGCACCGATCGGCCGGACCAGCGGGTGGCTGCCTGAGCGGCCGGATCCGGGCGGAAGAACGCGGATAGGCCGTGGACGCCGTCGGGCTGACGGGCTGAACGAGGATCCGGCCGGACGGGGCCGCCGTCGATCGAGAACCCGTAGCGGGCGTCGTCGACGGGGACGTCGATGTCGGCGGTTGCGGGGTCGGCGGTCCACCAGCCGCCGTCGGCGGGGTGCATCGGATGCCGAGTGGCGGTGGCGTCATCGTCTATGACGAGCTCGATCGTGGTGGCGCCCGGCGCCCATACGGCGATGTCGGAGGGGGTCGGGGACCCTATCTGATGACGCGCCGATGTCAGAAACGGGGGGTTTGCCACCCATTGGTCGGCCGACCCAGTTATGGTTCTCTCGTCATCAATTGTTTTGTGGGTCACATCCCGGCCAATGGGACTCGGCGTATCCGTCACCAGTCAGAAGGTAGGACCGGATCGGCACAGTCGCAGCGCCGCGTGGTGTGATACCGGACACAGGGGGTGGGTCGGAGTGGGGTATATTACGCAAGCCGTGCACTCGGGCGAAGTGCTGAAGACAACTGGTCCGACAAGCGCAAGGGTGGGGATTGAGCACTGAGACAGCGACCGCGGACGACGCTCCGCCGGTCTCGAAGCGCCCGAATGTGGTGACGCGCTGGCTGCGTGACCACGTGATGGCGTCCTTCGACACCTTCGGTCGCCAGATGGGCATGTTCGTCGAGGTGTTCAAGGTGCTCTTCGTCGACATCGTCAAGCGACGTTTCCCGTTCGGCGAGTTCATCCGCCAGTGCGCGTTCATGGCGAGCACCTCGGTCTTCCCGACGCTGCTCGTGGCCATCCCGATCGGCGTCGTCGTCTCCATTCAGGTGAGCAACATCGCCGGCCAGATCGGTGCGACCTCATTCTCCGGTGCGGCGACCGGTCTCGGCGTGATCCGGCAGGGCGCCCCACTGGTCACCTCACTCCTGCTCGCCGGTGCGGTCGGCTCGGCGATCGCCGCCGACCTCGGGTCGCGCACCATCCGCGACGAGATCGACGCCATGCGTGTCATGGGTGTCAATCCCATTCAGCGACTCATCTCGCCACGGCTGCTCGCGACCATGGTCGTCAGCTTCCTGCTCTGCGGCTTCGTCTGCTTCGTCGGTTTCATCACCGGCTATGTCTTCAACGTCTACTTCCAGGGCGGCACCCCGGGTAGTTATACGGGCACCTTCGCGTCCTTCGCGTCCACCTCCGATCTGATATTCGCGATCGGCAAAGCGGTGATATTCGGGGCGATCGTGGCGATCGTGGCCTGCGACCGTGGTCTGTCGACGAAGGGCGGTCCGGCCGGTGTGGCGAATTCGGTGAACGCGGCGGTGGTCAACTCGGTGCTGCTGCTGTTCACCGTGAACGTTGTACTGACTCAGCTGTTCGCACTTCTCGTCCCGGCGAAGGTGGTGTGAGATGACCGCGTCACGGTATGTGCCGCCTGCCCTCCGGCCCGTCGAGGCAGCCAAGGGTCTCTATCGGGGGCCGCGCAACCTGCTCGCCCAGATGGGGCATCTGATCACCTTCCTGGTGCGTTCCATCGGGGCGGTGCCGCTCGCCTTCCGCCACTACCGGAACGAGGTCTGGCGCCTGCTGTCCGATGTCGCGTGGGGCAACGGCGCGATCGTCGTCGGCGGCGGCACGGTCGGCGTCATGGTCATCCTCGGCATCATGGGCGGTGCGACGGTCGGGATCGAGGGCTATACCGCGCTGAATCTGCTGGGGATGTCGTCGGTCACCGGTGGTCTGTCCGCCTTCGCGACGACTCGCGAGATCGCGCCGCTGCTCGCCGCCACCGCGTTCACCGCGCAATCGGGGTGCCGCTTCACCGCGCAGCTCGGCTCGATGCGGATCAGCGAGGAGATCGACGCGCTCGAGGCGATCGCGATCCGTCCGCTGCCGTATCTGGTGACCACCCGGATGAGCGCCGCGGTGCTGGCCATCATCCCGCTCTACTCGGTGTCGTTGGCCGCCAACTACATCGCCTGCCAGGTGATGTTCCAGGTGCAGAGCGGCAAGGGGGCCGGGACGTATCTGGCCTATTTCAACTCGTTCATCCTGTCCCAGGATGTGGTGTGGTCGTTCCTCAAGGTGATCGTCTTCGTTCTGCTGACGACGTTCATCCAGTGCTATTACGGCTACTTCGCCTCCGGTGGTCCCGAAGGTGTCGGGGTCGCGGCCGGCCATGCGATCCGGCTCGCGATCATCGTCATCGTCTTCGCCAACACGATCATGACGCTGGTGTTCTGGGGCCTTGAGCCCGGCGTCCAGATATCGGGTTAGGGGGCGTCAGATGAACATCTCGACGGACGGTCGCAATCCTTCGCTGTTGCAGTACGTGCTGCGCGGCGTCGTCTTCTTCATCGTGCTGGCACTCGTCTTCGTGCTGCTGCTGATGCGCTACCAGGGGGCGTTCACCGCGAAGGTGCCGGTGACCGCCGAGCTCAACGACGTGGGCGACGGCCTGGTGACCGGTGCCGACGTTCGCTACAACGGTCTGATCGTGGGCAAGGTGTCCACAATCGACGTGCAGGACAACGGTTCCGGTGGACAACAGCTCAAGCTCGTGCGGATCGACCTGGATCCCGATCAGGCCGAGGGCATCCCGGCCAACGTGACCGCGCGTACGGTGCCGTCGAATCTCTTCGGCGTGAACTCCGTCGAATTCGTCCGACCCGCCGATCCGGGTACCGCGCGCCTGACCGACGACGCCACCATCCCGGCCGACACCTCGCTCACGACGATTCGCCTGCAGGACGCGCAGAACGAGTTGCGCACCCTGCTGCGGGCCGTTCCGCCCGCCGAACTGGCCAGTCTGCTGGGTGCGATCTCCGGTGCGCTCAAGGGCGGTGGGTCGACCTTCGGATCCTTCGTCGGAGTGCTGCAGACCTACTTCGACAGCATCAACGCGATGTTCCCGCCCGGTGCGCCTCCGGGATTCCAGAACTTCAACAACGCGGTCATCGGCCTGTCGAAGTCTGCGCCGCAACTACTGGATGCGCTCGGACGCA
Source organism: Gordonia heveisoli (assembly GCF_030315745.1). GTDB lineage: Bacteria > Actinomycetota > Actinomycetes > Mycobacteriales > Mycobacteriaceae > Gordonia. The sequence goes on from NZ_JASXSH010000011.1 coordinate 135,228, forward strand.
GCGTCATCCCGGCGATGACAATCGCGGAGAAGCAACGCGACCTGACCGCACTGCTGTCGGCTGGGCAGGGCATCCTCGACCAGACCCAGTTGGTGTTCGCGCGCAACGGCGACTCCGGTAAGCGGCTGGTCGCGGACCTGAACCGGACCCTCGGCGCGGCAGTACTCGAACCCGACGCCCTGCCCGAGGCGCTGACCGCACTGAACAATCTTGCCGCCAAGGTGCTGACCGTGTTCACCGGTGTCAACGGTCACGCCCAGTTGAACATCGGCGTCAGCTTCGGCGCGTTCATGCGCTACACCCGGCAGAACTGCCCGGTGTACAACGGCGGCCCCTACGGTCAGCTGCGCGGCCCGGGGTGTGTCGGTCCGGGTACCGGAACGGGGCCGACGAGTTCGGGTCCGCTGATGATCTATCCGTCCGACGGCATGCGCCGGATGTCACCGGCCGGGGCGGTCACCACCGAAGCCGACAGTGCGACGCTGGGCGCGGCACTCGGACGTAAGCCCAGCGCCGCGGACACCCTGATGCTGGGTCCGTTGGTCCAGTCGGTCGAGGTCACCAAACGCACACCCGGGGGAGGGGGACGATGAGCGCCGATCAGGCATCCATCCGTAAACCGCTGATCGGCTTCTCGCTGTTCGCGGTCGTCGCTCTGCTGCTCACCTACATCATCTATTCGACGCTGGAACGGTCGGTATCGGGACATACCGAGAGCTTCTCCACCTACTTCGGCGACGCGTCGGGTCTGGCGGTCGGCGACGATGTGCGGATGGCCGGCGTCCGGGTCGGTCGCGTCCAGTCGATCGACCTCGACAACGGCCGCGCCCGAGTCGAATTCGAGGTGCAGGACGACCAGCAGATCCTCACCAACACCAAGTCCCAGATCCGCTACCAGAACCTGATCGGTCAGCGCTACCTGAATCTGGTGCTGGACCCGAAAGTGGCGAGCACCCCGATGCCGCCCGGGTCGACACTCAAACTTCCGTCGGAGGATTCCTTCGACGTCACCAAGCTGCTCGCCGGCTTCCAGCCGGTCTTCGAGACCCTCGACGCCCAGCAGGTCAACGAACTGTCGATGGGGCTGATCAAGACCTTCCAGGGGGACTACGACGGCAACGAGGTGTTGTTGAGCCGGACGATCGCACAGGTCGGCAAACTCGCGAACGACACCGCCAATCGGGATCTCGTCATCGGTGCGATCATCGACAACCTGAGCGGGGTCATGCGTGATCTGTCCCAACAGGGTGGTCAGCTCGGGACCGTCATCGGCAACATGGCCAAGCTGATCGAGAACCTCAACGGGAACTCGGCGGCCTTCGGCCGGGCGGTCTCGGATCTGGGTAACACCGCCAGCGGGTTCGCCAACGTCCTCAGCCGTAGCCGCGCCGACCTGAGCGACGCCGCCACCAGCGCGCGCCTGGCCACGCAGACCCTGATCGGAAACGGCGCCAAACTCGACCAGATGGCCGTCGACCTACCGATCTTCCTCGGCCATTTCCCGATGGTCCTCGGCGAGGGTAATTACCTCAACATCTATGCCTGCGATCTCGACATCGCGATCGGTGACGTCCTGCTGCCGCCCGGCATCATCAATCGAATCGGCGGCACCAAGCATTCGGTGGTGTGCCGATGAGTCTCAGCACGCATTTCTATGAGAACAAGCGCTTCTGGTACGGCCTGATCGGTGCCGTGGTCATCGCGGTGATCCTGGTCGGCGTCGTCGGCCTGGGGAGCGCGCATATCGGCAAGACGACCTACACCGGCGAATTCCAGCAGGCCGGCGGCATCCGTCCTGGCGACAAGGTGCGGGTGGCGGGTATCAACAAGGGCGAGGTCAGCAACACCGAACTCAAGGGCTACTACGTCGAGGTCACGATGAAACTCGACGACGACGTCAAGGTCTCGGCCGACGGTATCGCCGAGATCAAGATGTCGACGCTGCTCGGGCAGCGTTATGTCGACGTCTCGCTGGGGTCATCGCAGGAACCGCTCAAGGACAACAACTTCGAGATCCAGAACACACGGGTGCCCTACGACCTGCAACGCGCCATCGAGGCCGGCGCCCCGATCCTCAACGGCATCGAGAGTCAGCCCTTCGCCGACAGCATCAAGGAACTCAACCACCAGCTCAAGGACGCACCGGCGATCACCAAGCCGACCGTGGACGCGCTGACCGAGATGTCGAAGGTGGTCACCAACCGGCGTGACCAGATCAACCAGCTGATCGCAGACACCAAGACTGTGTCCAATGTGGTCAACGGCAACCAGGCGCAGCTGGCCATCATCATCGGGCAGGGGCGGCAGTTGGCGCAGAAGATCACCGCCCGGGAGGCGTTGGTGACCAAGCTCCTCGACGGGATCGCCGAACTCACCGAACAGGCGAAGGCGGTCGCGGGGGAGAACGGCAATCAGTTCGCGCCGATCATGGCCAACCTGAACACCATCTCGCAGGGCCTGGAGAAGAACCGCGCGAACCTGCGCAAACTGCTGGAGATCTTGCCGGTGACCGCCCGCATGACCAACAACATCATCGGCGACGGCCCCTACGCCAACGGCTACCTGCCGTGGGGCATCTTCCCCGACAACTGGCTCTGCCTGGCCCGGGTGGTGGACGGATGCTGAACGGACAGGGGAGGACTCGCGTGCTGGGATCCCGGCGGACCGGGACACTGGTTCTGCTCGCATTGCTGACGGTCGTCGGGCTGTCGGGGTGTTCGCTCATCCCGGCGAGTTGGAAGGCCGCCGCGGGATCCGCCTACGAGCTGACCGCCTATTTCGACAACGTCGCCGGTCTCTACGACAGCAACGACGTCTCGGTACTCGGCATGCCGGTCGGCCAGGTGACCTCGGTGGAGCAGCAGGGCACCCGGGTAAAGGTGACCTTCACCGTCGACAAGAGTGTCTCGATCCCCAAGGAGGCGACCGCGGCGATCGTGAACACCTCGATCGTCACCACCCGCCACATCGAACTGAGCCCGGCCTACACCGAGGGACCCACACTCGCCGACGGTGACGTCGTGCCGACGACGAAGGCGCCGGTGTCGGTCGGCGAACTGTTCGACTCGCTCAACAGTCTGGTCACCGCGCTCGGCGGCGACGGTCAGGGCAATGGCCCACTGGCCGACATGATCGACATCACCTCCGGTATCTCCAGCGGCAACGGTGAACGGATCCGGCAGGCGCTGCGTGAACTTGGCTCGGCCTCGGAGGTCGTCTCGGGGAACAGTGACGCCCTCGTCGACGTCGTCAAGACGATCCAAGGGCTGACCTCGACCCTGGTCGGTAACTATCCGAAGATGAAGGAGTTCTCGGCGGCCATCAACGACGTCGGGATGATGTTGCAGCGCCAGTCGCCCGGCCTGGTGGCCACGATGGGCAATCTGAATACGGCACTGCGCAACACCTCGGCATTCCTGGCGAACAACACCGGGACCATCTCCGCGTCGTTCAGCCGTCTCGGGGCGTTGGCCACCAATCTGGGGGACTTCTCCCGGCAGGTCGTGGAGACCATCGACGTCGGCCCGCTGCTCTTCCAGAATCTGAGCAACTCGGTCTCCGCCGAACAGGGGGCGTGGCGCGCGCAGGTGCTCCTGGACAAGTCGTTGCTCGACAACGAACTGCTGGCGAAGTTCTGCGAGACCATCAACCTGCACAAGGATGGTTGCCGCACTGGCAAACTCAAGGACTTCGGACCCGATCTGGGCATCTACTCCGGCCTGTTGGCCCTCCTGAAATGAGGTCCCGACATGAGACTTGCTGACATGAGATCCGCCGGCCGGAAGGCTCCGGCGAGGCGTATGCGCCGCGGTGGTGGCGTGCTGGTCATCCTCGTCGTCGCGGTGCTGGGGCTGTCCGGCTGCGGACGGTTGCCCGGTTTGACTGTCGAGCAGATCCCGCTGCCGGTGCCGGGAGACATCGGCCAGGCGATCGAGCTGACCGCGAACTTCGACAATGCGCTCAACCTGCCGTCGCGCGCCAAGGTGAAACTCAACGGCACCGACGTCGGGCAGGTCACCAAGATCACCGCCAAGGACTATCGGGCCATCGTGACGATGGACGTCAGCGAGTCGGCCAAACTTCCGGTCGGTACCGGGGCCGAACTGCGACAGGCGACCCCGCTCGGCGACGTCTTCGTCGCGCTGCTCCCGCCGCCCGGCGCGCCGAAGGGATATATGCGCGAGGGTGACACCCTCTCGGGACCCACGTCGGCCGCGGCCACCGTCGAAGATCTCCTGGTCAGTATGAGCGGTGTGGTCGACAGCGGGTCGCTGAACTCCGCGACGATCATCTTGACCGAGTTGAGTGCGGCGGTGGCGCCACATCCCGACGCGCTGCACGGTTCGATCGCCGGACTGACCACCGCGATCCGCAAGTTCAACCAGAATGCGGCCGAGGTCGATGCCTCGCTGCGATACACCCGCGTGCTCACCGCGCAACTGGCTGCGGGCCGGGCCCAGATCATGGCCTCGATCAACAAGCTGGCGCCTGCCCTGAGCTCGGTCAACGGTCAGATCGACCTGATCCTCAGCACGCTGGACAAGACCAAGAGTGTGACGGCCGCGACCAACGACTTCCTGCGGTCGGACGGTGACAACCTCGTCGAGATGATCGGCCACCTGTCGACGCTGCTCGGCGGTCTGCAGCAGGCGTCGGGGACGTTGGGCAATCTCGCCGACAACCTCCACGTATTGGTGCCCAAGTGGGTCAAGACGACGTCGGGCAGTGCGGCTGCGCTGTCGGCGAAGGTCTATTGGCTGAGTCCGGGTGTGGGTTTCGACTCGGCGAGCCGTCTGCCCGACATCAGTGACGTCGACGCCGGTTCGGCTGCCTTGCAGCAGACGCTGACCCGACTGCTGGCCCGTCTGACTGGGACGAAGGGGTGCTGCGGATGAGTGGACTGTTCGGGTACCTGCGCAAGCATTCGGTGCTCCTGGGCAATCTCGCGTTGATCGGCGTGATGATCGTCGGCCTGTCCTATATCGCCTTCGGCGCCCTGCGGTGGCAACCGTTCACCGGACGCTACGAGGTGACGATCAACTTCCCGATCTCCGGCGGACTGCAGGAGACGTCCGGGGTCACTCTGCGTGGTGCGCGCATCGGTGATGTGGAATCGATTCGGGTGCAGCCTAATTCGGTGCAGGTCAAGGTGAGCATCGAAGACGACGTCCACATCAGCCGGAAGACCAGGGTCAAGGCGCTGGGGCTGTCGGCGGCTGGTGAGCAGTACGTAGATTTCCAGCCGGAGTCCACCGAGGGGCCGTTTCTGGGTGACGGGGACGTCATCGACGCCGGTCCCGCTGACGTGACGACCCCGTTCCCGCAACTGCTCGCTTCCTCGCTCGACGTCATCGAACAGATCGACCCGGCCAAGTTGGCATCGACCGTGCACAGCCTCGATGTCGCGCTGGGCACCGATGGTGGGACCAACCAGCTCGACGTGCTGTTCAAATCCGGTGGTGCGATCTTCGCCGACCTCTACCGGGTGCTTCCGGAGACGAAGAAGCTGATCAGCGAGACCGGCGACATCCTGCTCACGACGGCAGGCATCCAGCCGGATTTGTCCACCACGGTGTCCTCGATCAGTTCGCTGGTGAACGCCGCCGTCGCCTCGGACCGAGAGCTGCGCACCCTGTTCGAGCACGGTCCCGGGCAGCTGACCAGCCTGACCGGTTCCCTCAATCAGCTCAACGATCCGCTGGCCGACGTGCTCACCGAGTTCGTCGATATCGCACGGCAGGGAGCGATCCGGGCACCTGCGGTGGCGAATCTGCTCCCCTCGATCCGCGACGCGAGCGTCAAGAGCCTGACGATGTTCCACGGCGGCGCATGGTGGGCGTTCGGATCCGTCTATCCGCGGCCGGCGTGCAACTACCCGGTGACCCCGCGGCGACCCACGCAGATCCTTGAGCTCTCGATCCCGTCCAATCTGTACTGTGTGACCCAGGATCCGAATCAGCAGGTTCGTGGCTCGGCCAACGCGCCGCGACCGCCGGGGGACGACACGGCCGGACCGCCGCCGGGATACGACCCCAACGCACGTACCGTGCCCCTGGACCGGTGATCCACCGCGCAGGTGATCTCCTGCGCACGTGATCACCAGGGGGCCGCGATCACAGAGAAATGGCTTAGATGACCGAGCGTGACACCAGCCGCAATGACAAGGAAAACCCGGACGAGCAGAAGCCGGACGAACCGGACACCGGCGGGCAGGGGACCGGAACCGTGGGGGACACCGCGGCCGTGACCCGGCCGCAGGGCAAATCCGGACGTAAGCGTGTCCGGCCGGGCGACACTCCGGCCGATGCCGATGCCGATGCCGATGCCGACACCGCGACGGCCGACACCGAGACCGTGGTGGCGAGCAAGCCGCCCACCTCGGGCACTGTCCGGTCCGGCCGGCAGGTCACCGTGACCCTGACCGGGAGCGGTCTCCTCAAGGCATTGGCCGCCGCGGTGGTGATCGGGCTGATCGTCGTCATCGGCGTGCTCGCGGCGAAGCTCCACGACCGCAACCAGCAGCTCGATGCCTTCGACGACTCGATCGCCGCGTCGAAACATTTCGTCAACGAGTTGGTCGCGACGATGAAGTCCAGCAACAGCGACCAGACCAAGGAGCGGCTCGGGCCGCTGAGCACCGGCGCGTTCAATGACCGTCTGCAGCGGGAGAGCGCCGAGACCACCGATCAGGCCAACGGCCTCAAGGTGACCAGCGCCTCCGCCGACATCAAGCTGGCCACGGTGGAGAAGTTCACTGCGGATTCGGCGACCACCCTGGTACAGGCCGAGGTGACCGCGAGCGGGGCCAACTCGACAGCCCCACAGAAGGCGGTGTTCTTCTACCTCATCCAGCTGGAGAAGCACGACGGGAAGTGGCTGGTGGCCGATATCGGTCCAGCTCCGGGAACCGGCGTGATGATCGGTGACGGGACCCAGGCGAACCCGAAGGCTGTGCCCACCAGGCCGGAAGCGCCCACCGGTGCTCCGACGCCCGGCGCGCCGACGCCGGCTCCCACCCCCGCGGGCTGACGCGAATTCAGTTCGCGCCGACCGCTTCCAGTAGCGCAACCGGATGGTCGGCCCGTGCGGTGGCAAGGTCGACCACCGAGCGGTGGACGGCGCCGGTCCGGATGTCGCGCCACTCGCCTGCGGGGAGGATGACGTGAGTGTTCGCCGCGGATGCCGGGCGCAGGCTGTGGGTGAACCGGGCGGTGATCAGCGCGATCGCCGGGCCGGCGGTGGTTGCCCGCGCAAAGCCGATGACGTGGTCGGCCGCGGCACCCTCGGCGACCAGCGGTAGATACCGTCCGTTGATTCCGAAGGCGTCCGGATGCGCGGCCCGCAGCCCGAGCGCAGCCCGAATCAGCTGTGTCTTGGGATGATCGGTCGGCGCGGAGTAGTCGACCGGCCGTCGATTGTCCGGGTCGACCAGTGAGTCCTCCCACCACTGTGTGCCCTGGTAGATGTCGCCGACACCGGGGCCGAGCAGGGCAATCGCCTTGCGGGCCAGTGCTTCCTGCTCCCACGACGACGCCATGCGGGCCACCAGCGCTCCGATCACCTCGGCGGCCGGGCCGTCGGTGACCGCAGCGATCCAGTCGCTCAGCGCCGACTCGAAGGCTTCGTCGACGGCCGTCCACGACGTGCGAAGTCCAGCTTCACGCGCGGCCTTGCGCGCGTAGTCGTCCAACCGGTGGCGCAGGCTGGTGGGGACCGCACCGCCGTCGGCAGGCCACACCCCGAAGATGTTCTGTAGCAGGAAGTATCCGGTCAGATCGTCGGGCGGCGGTGTCAGCTGCCAGATCCGCGCGACGGTCAGTGACCACCGCTCCGGGATCTGGGAAAGCAGGGCGATCCGGGCACGCACATCCTCGCCACGTTTGGTGTCGTGGGTCGACGATGCCGTCATCGCCGCCGGCCAATCCCTGGCCCGGTGGACGTTGTGGGCGTGGAACTGGGCCACGTCCAGGCTCGGATGCGTGGGGTCGCCGCCGACCTCCTGCGCGGAGACGAGCCGCGCGGTGCGATAGAAAAGGCTGTCCTCGACGCTCTTGGCGGTCACCGCCCCGCAGGTCTGCGCCAGCCGGGCCGAGGCGGGGCCGGGGATAGAGGTGGCGCGGCCGATCACGGTCAGGGCCGGACGCAGAAGTGGTTGTGCCTGTTCGATCTCGCCGATCGTGGTGAGGAGCCGATCGTGCAGGACCGGGTAGTCGGCACGGTAGACGCCCAGCCGCGCGATCAGTTCCGCGCAGGCGCGCCCGAGGTCGGCGTCGGTCACCATGTCCTCGCGCCGGTCGTCATGTGTTGAATGTGCGACCGCCGCCACCAGCCGTCGTTGTTCGGCGGCAAAGGATTCGGTGAGGGTGGTCAGCTTGCGGGTGTGCTCGGTCGAGATGAGCCAGGCGGAGTCCCCGGAGACGCCGGTGATGCGTTCGTGGGTCTCGGCCAGTTCGATTGTCCCCGAAGGTGCGACGAAGACCGCGTCGATGACGCGGAGTTGGTCGTAGCCAGTAGTGCCCTGAACCGGCAGGGAGGGTTCCAGCGGTTCGTCGGGAGCGAGGATCTTCTCGATGTAGATCAGGCGATGCGGTCCGAGATCGTCGCGCAGGCGCCGCAGATAGCCCTGCGGATCCCACAGGCCGTCGGGATGGTCCACCCGGACACCGTCGATCAGGTCCTCGGCGACCAGCTGAGCCAGCCACCGGTGGGTCGCAGCGTACACGGCTGGGTCCTCCTGGCGCACCGCGGCGAGTTCGTTGACGGTGAAGAACCGGCGATAGCCGATCAGCCCACTGTTCCACGGCACCAGGCGATAGTGCTGTCGATCGTGCACCTGCTGCGGAGTGCCGGACTCGGTGCCCGCCGCGATCGGCAGAGCGTGATCGTGGTAGCGCAGGTAGCCTCCGTCGTCCACGCGCAGCGGGGTGAGGTCCCCGTCCGCGGCGAGGATCGGTAACGCGATCTTGCCGTCGGCGCCGTTGTCGCGGGAGAAGTCGACGTCGAAGTAGTCGCGGTAGGGCGAAGCAGGGCCGTTGCGCAGCAGGTCCGCGAACCACGGGTTGGCCGGCACGTCGGCGACCCCGGTGTGATTGGGCACGATATCGATGATGATGCCGATCTGGTGATCTTTTGCAGCCGTGCGCAATTCACGTAGGCCGTCGAGACCGCCGAGGATCGGGGCGACCTCGGGCGGGGGCAGCCAGTCGTAGCCGTGGGTCGACCCCGTCACCGCGGTGCCGATCGGGGAGAGATACAGATGGCTGACACCGAGATCGCGGAGGTGGCCGAGAATGCCGATCACCTGCGCGAAGCCGAAGTCGGGGGTCAGCTGAACCCGGTAGGTGGCGATCGGGGGCCGCGGCGTCATGGTCGGCTCAGGTGACCTTGCGGAGGACCAGCAGCGAACGGCCACCGATCGTCACGGTCGAGCCGGAGCGTACCGACAGCGTGTCGGATTCCCCGGTCGGATGGGTAGTACTCAGCACACCCGTCCATTCCGGGGCCAGGGCGGTCGCCGGCATCGTGAAATCGAGATCCTCGTAGTGGGCGTTGAAGCAGATCATGAAGCTGTCGTCGACGATCGGCTCACCGCGTTCGTTCTTCTCGGCAATGCCTGCACCGTTGAGGAAGACGGCCAGGCTCTTGCCGAAGCCGGAATCCCAGTCGGCGTTGGTCATCTGATCGCCGGTCGGTGTCAGCCACACGATGTCGAGGGCGTCCGAACCCCAGCGGATGGGTTTGCCTGCGAAGAAGCGGCGGCGGCGGAACACTGGATGTGCCGTGCGTAACGCGATGGCGCGCCGGGTGAACTCCAGCAGGTCGTTGTTCTTGGCCGCGAGTTCCCAATCCATCCAAGCCAATTCGGAGTCCTGGCAGTAGACATTGTTGTTCCCGAGCTGGGTTCGGCCGATCTCGTCACCGTGCGAGATCATCGGAGTGCCCTGGGACAGGAACAGGGTGGCCAGGATGTTGCGTTGCTGGCGGGCACGCAGCTCGAGAATGTCGGGATCGTCGGTCGGTCCCTCGACGCCGCAGTTCCACGACCGGTTGTGGCTCTCGCCGTCGCGGTTGCCCTCGCCGTTGGCCTCGTTGTGCTTCTCGTTGTAGGACACCAGATCCCGCAGCGTGAAACCGTCGTGTGCGGTGACGAAGTTGATGCTGGCCAACGGGCGGCGACCGGTCGCCTCGTACAGGTCCGACGATCCGGTCAGCCGGGAGGCGAATTCGCCGAGTGTCGACGGCTCACCGCGCCAGTAGTCGCGGACGGTGTCGCGGTATTTGCCGTTCCACTCCGTCCACAGCGGTGGGAAATTGCCGACCTGATAGCCGCCCTCACCGATATCCCACGGCTCGGCGATCAGTTTGACCTGACTGACCACCGGATCCTGCTGGACGAGATCGAAGAAGGCCGACAGCCGATCGACGTCGTGTAGTTCGCGCGCGAGCGTTGAGGCAAGGTCGAAGCGGAAGCCGTCGACGTGCATCTCCAGCACCCAGTACCGCAGCGAATCCATGATCAACTGCAGCGTGTGCGGGTGGCGGCCGTTGAGGCTGTTGCCGGTACCGGTGTAGTCCATGTACATCGCCGGATCACCGTCGACGACACGGTAATACGCGGTGTTGTCGATGCCGCGGAAGCACACCGTCGGTCCGAGATGATTGCCCTCGGCGGTGTGGTTGTAGACGACGTCGAGGATCACCTCGATACCGGCGTCGTGGAAAGCCCGCACCATGGCCTTGAATTCGGTGACCGCGCTGGCCGGCTGGTCGGGATTCGAGGCGTATTCCACATGTGGCGCGAGAAAGCCGAAAGTGTTGTAACCCCAGTAGTTTCGCAGCCCCTGGTCGCGTAAGACGAAGTCCTGCATGAACTGGTGCACCGGCATCAGTTCGATCGCCGTGACGCCCAGCGAGGTCAGGTGATCGATGATGGCCGGATGGCACAGCCCGGCATAGGTTCCGCGCAAGGCCTCCGGCACATCCGGATGGGTGGCCGTCATCCCCTTGACATGCGCCTCATAGATGACGGTCTGGTGATAGGGCCGATTGGGGGAGCGGTCGTTCTGCCAGTCGAAGTACGGGTTGATCACCACCGAAACCATCGTGTGGCCCAACGAATCCAGACGAGGCATGGCCTCGGCGGGACTCGGTGGCGGGTCCTGTGTTTCGCTCGGGGGGACGTCGGGGTCGTCGTGGTCGTCGGGTTCCGCCGGTGCGTCCGCCGCTGTTTGTGCGGCTGGTTCCCCGGAATCCGGTGTCGCCGAATCGACTTCGTCGTCGGCGGCCAGCACCCGATCGTCGCTGCCGGTGGCGGGTACCGTCCCGCCCGGGGTGCCGGATGGCGTGATCGTCGGGTCTGACTGCTCGTGACCGGCGTTGTCCGGTTCGACCGGATTCGACTCGACACCCTCGGGCGCATCCGGTTCGGGTGCATCCGGGTCGGGCAGGGGATAGGAGAACAGGGAGGGGGCGCCGTCGAAATCGCCGTAGAAGGCCTTGCCGTAGGGATCGAGTAGGAGCTTGCTCGGGTCGCAGCGCAGGCCCTGATCCGGATCGTAGGGGCCGTGGACGCGGAATCCGTAGAACTGACCTGGGCCGACGTTGGGAAGATAGCAATGCCAGCAGTAGCCGTCGACCTCGTCGAGGCGGATGCGCCGCTCACCGCCGTCGGCGTCGATCAGGCACAGTTCGACCGCCTCGGCGACCTCGGAGAACAGCGAGAAGTTCGTTCCGACACCGTCATAGGTCGCCCCGAGTGGATAGGGCGTACCCGGCCACACCGGAATGGGTGTCATACACACCTGCTTGCGGTCATGAGGAGAACCCTAGCCGCGTCGGTGGTGGTGGTCATCTCGAAGACGACCACGCCGGGTAGGTGCGGTATGTGGCAAAAGCCAGGTCAGGGGGTCGGCTTGCCCATCCACGGCATGGCCAGCCTCATCTGGCGCTCCAATTCGTCGGTGAGACTGCGCACATAGGTCGCACTGAGATGATGCGGATCCTTGTAGACGATGATGTTGCCGACGATCGCCGGGCAGCGAACCGGGTCGCAGACGCCGTTCGACAGATCCAACGCGTGGAAATCCGGACGGGTGCGCGCCAGTTCGGCGGCAGGGTCGGTCGGGGCGAGCGACACCGCCCGGCGCGTTCCGCAACTCTCCGCGTTACCGCCCTCGGCCAGGCAGATCGGGGTGTCGACCCGCGAGCGGATCGGCCACGGGGTGTCCCGGATGCCGAGGACCGGGATCCCCGCCGACAGGAAGTCGTCGAAGATCGGGGTGTAGTCCGGTGGCACCCAATCCCCGTTCTCGTAGTCGCGTGGTCGGGTCGAGTTCGTCATGACCGCGTCCGGACGGTCCTTCTTGATCGCCGCGATGACCCGCTGGCCCCAGTGGTAGCACTGTTCGTACGGTTGACCGAGTTGTCGGGGAACGGGGTTGGTGGACAGCGGGCAGCCCATCTTCAAGTAGGTCTTGACCTTGAAATGGTTGCGCTTGCCGACGGTGTCCAATGCCGAGATCCACATCTCGGCGTGCGAGCCACCGGCCAGCGCGATGGTCCGGGTCGCGGTCGGATCACCGTAGATACCGACGTGGATGCTGCCGTCCTTGAAGTCGCTCATGTCGCCGCGCCGTGAGGTTTCCGGGAAATCCTCGATCACCGCGAGGGGAGCGGGCACCGGGTCGAGTGCGGGTACCGGCGCACCGTTGAGTAGTGCACGGGCGCCGGGGAAGTCCCGCGGGTCGAGGTTCGCGGTGTCGACGGTGATGTTGGCGACGTGCCGGTCCCACACCTTGATTCCCACGCCGACGGTCGCGGTGGCCGCCACCAGAACAGCAGTGACCACAGACGCGTAGGTGAGCCAGGGGCTACGACCGCGACGATCGCCGTGCGCGAGTTGGCGGCGATCACCGGTGCGCAACGGATCCTCGATGAACCGCTTGGTCAGCGTGGCCAATACCAGCGAGAACGCCAGGATGCCGACGCCTTCGACGAATGTTGCCTGGTCGGAGTCATGCCAGGTCAGGTAGAAGATCAACACCGGCCAGTGCCACAGGTAGAGGCCGTATGCGGTGGATCCCAGCCACACCGGCCAGCGGCTGGCCATCGCCCGGTTGAGCATCGGCATCGGCTGGGCGGTGGCGTGATCGCCGTGGGCGCGACGCTGCTGGGCGGTGGCACCGGCCCAGATGATCGCCAGCGTGGACAGCACCGGGACGAGCGCCAACGGACCGGGATAGGACTCGACACCGTTGATCCAAAAGCCACAACTGACGATCAGCGCGAGAGCGACGGCGGTCACCACGTTGCGGAACCAGTTCGGGATGCGCCAGCTCGGCAGGCTGATGGCCAGGAGGCCGCCGGCCAGTGGCTCCCACAGTCGCGAGCGGGTGTCGTAGTAGTTGAACATCTGGTTGATGGCCATGCCGCGGTGCGCCCAGTAGAACGAACCCAGCGCGACCACCACGACGGCACCCGCGACCAGGGCCTTGATCACCCGAGGGTCGGCGATCTTCGTCGACACGAACCGCGCGGCGAGCTTGATCAGGCCGGTCAGTGCGAGCGCACTCAGCAGGGTGATGAGGAAGAACTGTCCCTGCACCGACATCGACCAGATGTGCTGCAGCGGACTGTTCGCCGAACTGGCGGCCAGATAGTCCTGCGAGTTCCAGGCCAGATGCCAGTTCTGGTAGTAGAGGGCCGACGCCTGCAACTCCGCGCCGATGTTCTCCCAGCGAATCTGCGGGAGGATGGCGACGGTGCCGATCGCGACCGCGACCAGCACGGTGAACAGGGCGGGCAGCAGCCGCCGCAGTAGCCGCTTCATCCGGGGCCAGGGATTGACCGCGAACCCGAAACCGAGCTTCGGGGACTGGCTGTGGATGGCGTGACGCAGAAGTGATCCGATGAAGAAATAGCCCGACAGGGTCAGGAAGACGTCGACGCCGCCGGAGACCTTGCCCATCCAGACGTGGAAGCAGGCGACCAGTGCGATCGCGATGCCGCGCAGGCCGTCGAGATCATTGCGGTACGCCGGGACCGTGGCCGACGTCGTGGACGTGGACGTGGAGGCCGCGGCGTTCGCGGTCCGGGTCGGGGCTGCCAAGAGATGGGCATCCTTCTGTTTCGGGCGGTCGTGGTCGGCTAGCAATGTACCCGGCGAAGCTGTGAGAACTCGACTTGGGTGAAGCCGACACGCCCCGGCTGACCTTTACTTTTCTTTACTCTCGCCCCGGCGTGGCCGGTCGTCGGCCCGGGCGCGGGCACCGTCGAGAATGATGTCGAGGCCGCCGGTGAACTCCCGTCCGAAATCGCGGCCGGAGGCGTCGATGGCGCCGAGTCGTTCCATCTGGGCGCGGGTCTGTTCCTCGATCGTCAGGCCGATGACCAGCTGGCAGATGGCGGTGGCGACGGCTTCGGCGTCGTCGAGGGGCAGTCCGCCCGCCCGGGCGGCGGTGGTGATGTCGGCGTAGATCGCCTTGGCCGACAGCCCCGACGCCCAGCTGGACGACACCACCTCGGCGCTGTCGGGAACGGCCAGCAGTGCGGCCCGCATCCCCGTCGCCAGGGTGGCCAGCCGGATATCCCACGACTCGCCGGTGCCCGGGATGGGTACCGAGGCGAGGATGTCGTCGGCGAGCGCGGCCAACAGCGTCTGCTTGTTGGGGAAATGCCAGTACAGCGCATTCGGCCGAACGCCCAGCTCGGCGGCCAGTCGGCGCATCGACAGGTCGGCCAGGCTGGCCTCGACGAGGATCTCGCGTGCGGCGGCCAGGACATCGGCGCGACTGTTGCTCACCAGATCAGCCTAGTGAGCCCGTTCGCCTACCCCCGGGTAGCCCTGTACGGTGTCCAGGATCCGCCTGTACGGTGTACAGGCTCGGACCGCACCGGGGGAAAGAAGGAGGGCGCAGCCGTGGATGAACAGACCATCAGCCGCATCGATGCCGAACACATCTGGCATCCCTATGGCGCCCTGCCCGCGACGACCCGCCCCCTCGTGGTGTCCGCCGCGTCCGGGGTGCACCTCGAACTCGCCGACGGCCGGCGGGTCGTCGACGGGATGAGCTCCTGGTGGGCGGCCATCCACGGCTATGGTCACCCGGCGCTCGACGCGGCAGCAAGCGCGCAGATGGCCAAGATGTCTCACGTCATGTTCGGCGGACTGACCCATGAACCGGCTGCTCGGCTCGCCGAACTGTTGGTGGAGATGACCCCGGACCGGCTGCGCAAGGTCTTCTTCGCCGACTCGGGATCGGTGTCGGTCGAGGTCGCGGTCAAAATGGCGATGCAATACTGGCGTGGCCGGGGCGAACCGCGCCGGACCCGGTTGCTGACCTGGCGCGGCGGCTATCACGGCGACACCTTCACCCCGATGAGCGTCTGTGACCCCGACGGCGGCATGCACTCGATGTGGACCGACGTCCTCGCCCGGCAGGTCTTCGTCTCCGCGCCACCCCACGGCTACACCGAGGAGTATGTCGCCGAACTGGAATCGGCCATCGCCGGTCATCGCGACGAACTGGCGGCGGTCATCGTCGAACCGCTGGTACAGGGCGCCGGCGGGATGCGATTTCACCACCCCGAGTATCTGCGCGCGCTGCGGCGGATCTGCGACGAGCAGGACGTGCTGCTGATCTTCGACGAGATCGCCACCGGTTTCGGCCGCACCGGCACGTTGTTCGCCGCCGACGCCGCCGACGTCGCACCCGACATCATGTGCGTGGGTAAGGCACTGACCGGCGGATATCTCACGCTCGCCGCGACCCTGTGCACCGATGAGATCGCCGCGGTGATCAGCGCGGGTGAGGCAGGTGGTCTCGCACACGGCCCGACCTTCATGGCCAATCCGTTGGCCTGCGCGGTTGCGGTGGCGTCGCTGACCCTGCTCGCGGACGGCACCTGGCGTGGCCGGGTCGCACGTATCGAAGCCGAGCTGAGCGCCGGCCTGGCTCCGATCGCCGCCCTCGACGGGGTCGTCGACGTGCGGGTCCGCGGCGCGATCGGCGTCGTCGAACTCGATCGTCCGGTGGAGATGGTCGCCGCCACCGACGCCGCAGTCGCCGCCGGCGTGTGGCTGCGGCCGTTCCGCAACCTCGTCTATGCGATGCCGCCGTACCTGTGCGACACCGCCGACATCGCGACGATCGTCGCCGGGATTCGCGCCGCGGTCATCGCGAGTCTTGCCGCCGACCCGGCCGCCATCGACCTGGAGGTGGCCTCATGACGGCCGGACACGACGTCGTACGCGGTGCCACCGACGAGGCCACCGAGGCCGGACTGGACTGGTTGCCCGCCGCCGCGGCGGCCCGCGCCGCCGCCGGCTTGCATCGTGAGCCCTTCGTGCGCGAACCCGGCGTCGAACTGATCAATCTGGCGGCCAACGACTACCTCGGTCTGTCCCGGGATCCGCGCGTCATCGCCGGTGCCCACCGGGCGATCGACGACTGGGGGACGGGATCGACCGCGTCGCGGCTGGTCGTCGGGACGACACGGCTGCACACCGACTTCGAGGACGAGATCGCGGCCTTCCTCGGTTTCGATGCCGCGCTGGCCTTTTCCTCCGGCTACCTGGCCAACGTCGGGGCCATCTGTGGTCTGGCCGGTCGGGGCGACCTCATCGTCTCCGACACCGGAACGCACGCGTCGCTCATCGATGGTTGCCGACTGTCGCGGGCCCGGGTGGTCGTCGTCGACCGCGGTGACCATGCCGCGGTCGCCCAGGTGCTGGCCGACCGTGCCGAGGCGCGCGCGCTCGTGGTCACGGACTCGGTGTACAGCATCGACGGTGAACCGGCGCCGGTCGCCGAACTCTATGCCGCCGCCCGCGCACACGGTGCGGTGCTGCTGGTCGACGAGGCGCACGCCTTCGGCGTACGCGGACCGGGCGGCCGGGGACTGATCGCCGACGCCGGACTGTCGGGTGCCCCGGATCTCGTGGTGACCGCGGTGATGTCGAAATCCCTGGGCGCCCAGGGCGGGGTGGTACTCGGTTCGGCCGACGTCCGTGCCCAGCTCATCGACTGTGCGCGCACCTTCATCTTCGACACCGGACTCAACCCGGCCGCGGTCGGTGCCGCGCGTGCGGCGCTGGCCGTGCTGACCGGACAACCGCAGCTACCGGATGCGCTGGCCGCCAACGCCCGGCGACTCGCCACGCGACTCGGGCTGCCCGAACCGGCGTCGGCGGTGATCTCGGTGATCATCGGTGACCCGCAACGGGCGGTGGCCGTCGCCGGCGCCTGCCGAGA
This sequence comes from Gordonia heveisoli, assembly GCF_030315745.1. Lineage (GTDB taxonomy): Bacteria > Actinomycetota > Actinomycetes > Mycobacteriales > Mycobacteriaceae > Gordonia. The sequence continues at coordinate 152,480 of NZ_JASXSH010000011.1, forward strand.
GCGTGGGGTGCTCGTCGGCTGCTTCCGGCCGCCGTCGGTACCTGCCGGTACCTCGCGGCTGCGCATCACCGTGCGTGCCGACCTCGACGACGACACCATCGACCGGGTTGCAGACATTATCAACGGCGCGCTCGCTGAGGTGGGCGCCCGATGAGCCGCGTACTGACCGTCATTATCAACGGCGCGCTCGCCGAGATGGGCGCCCGATGAGCCGCGTACTTGCCGTCACCGGCACCTCGACCGATGTCGGCAAGACGGTGGCGACCGCTGCGCTCGCCGCGGCGGCCGTCGCGGCCGGACTCCGGGTCGCGGTCTGTAAACCCGTTCAGACCGGGGTGGCTGCCGGCGATCCCGGCGATCTCGCCGAGGTGACCAGGCTCGCCGGTGAGCTGACCGTCGCGGAGTGCGCGCGTTATCGCGACCCGCTGGCCCCCGACACCGCGGCCCGGCGCGAGGGGGCGACGCAGGTCTCGCGCGCCGACATCGCCGACACCGTGACCCGGCTCGCCCGCACCCACGATCTGACGCTCGTCGAGGGCGCGGGGGGCGTCCTCGTCCGTCTCGCCGACGATCTGACCCTGCTCGACGTCGCCGCCGACTGCGCGGACGGGATCGTCGTGGTCTCCCAGCCGGGTCTCGGCGCGCTCAACCACGCCGAACTCACCGTCGGCGCGATCGTCGCAGCGGGTGTGCGGCCCGCGGGTCTGATCATCGGATCCTGGCCGCAGCAACCGGATCTCGCGATGACCTGCAACCGCAATGACCTGCCGCGACTGACCGGTGTGCCGGTGGTCGGCGTGCTACCGGCCGGGGTTGGCGGATCATCTCACCCCGACTTTGCCGCCCGCGCGCCCGGCTGGTTCGACCGCGATTGGCTGAACGTCGAATTCCCCACGCCCGCACCACAGTCCAATAACCATCAGCCGGTCACCCCGGCAGTCAGCTTCACCACATCCGAAGGAGTTCTCTCGTGACCCAGGCAACCGTCGAATCCGGCACCGGCACCACCGACGCCGACGACATCCTCGCCATCGCCCGTGCGCAGGTACTCGAACGCGGTGAGGGGCTCGACCAGGAGCAGACGCTGCGGGTGCTGCGGCTGCCCGACGAGCGGCTGACCGAGTTGTTGCAGCTCGCCCACGATGTCCGCATGCGGTGGTGCGGGCCCGAGGTAGAGGTCGAGGGCATCATCTCGCTCAAGACCGGCGGTTGCCCGGAGGACTGCCACTTCTGCTCGCAGTCGGGTCTGTTCGCCTCGCCGGTGCGCAGCGCGTGGATCGACATCCCGTCGCTGGTAGAGGCCGCCAAGCAGACCGCGAAGACCGGTGCCACCGAATTCTGCATCGTCGCGGCCGTCCGTGGTCCCGACAAGCGACTGCTGAGCCAGGTCGCCGCCGGTATCGAGGCGATCCGCAACGAGGTCGACATCCAGATCGCCTGCAGCCTCGGCATGCTGACCCAGGAGCAGGTCGACCAGCTGCGTGACATGGGTGTGCACCGCTACAACCACAATCTGGAGACCGCTCGGTCGCACTTCCCGAATGTCGTGACCACCCACACCTGGGAGGAGCGTTGGGACACCCTGCGCATGGTGCGCGACGCCGGTATGGAGGTGTGCTGCGGCGGCATCCTCGGCATGGGGGAGACCCTCGAACAGCGTGCCGAATTCGCGGCCGACCTCGCGAGCCTGGAACCCGACGAGGTGCCGCTGAACTTCCTGAACCCGCGTCCGGGCACCCCCTTCGGTGACCTCGATGTGCTGCCCGCGAGCGAGGCGCTCAAGTCGGTCGCGGCGTTCCGCCTGGCGTTGCCGCGCACCATTCTGCGATTCGCCGGTGGACGCGAGATCACCCTCGGCGATCTCGGTGCCAAGCAGGGCATCCTGGGCGGCATCAACGCCGTCATCGTCGGCAACTACCTGACCACGCTTGGCCGGCCCGCCGAGGACGATCTGGATCTGCTCGTGGATCTGTCGATGCCCATCAAGACCCTCAATGACACGATCTAGCGGCGCGCCGACAGGTGCGCGATCTGTGACACCATCGGAGGCGTGCCCGACATGATCGATACGATTCCCGGCCCGCTGGCGCAGCCCTGCCGCTATGGCGTCTACACCGGTCTGGAGTTGGAACTCCAGGCACCCGACGCGATCCCGACGGCGGCGAAACTCGGGCTGGAACCGCCCCGGTTCTGCGGGCAGTGCGGCCGCCGCATGGTCGTGCAGGTGCGTCCCGACGGCTGGCAGGCCCGGTGTTCCCGGCATGGCGTCGTCGACTCGTCCGAACTGGGCACGCACCGTTGATCCAGCGCCGTTCGCTCGAATCGCTGGCCGCGGTCGTCGGGGTGATCCTGCTGCTCGGTGTGGTCTTCGGGGCCATCTGGGCGTTGGTGACCCCGGCGCCGGCCGGCCGGGTGACCTCCGAAGGGCCGGTGTACGCCTCACCGGCCGAGGTCGGTGAGGAGTTCGCGGGGGTGGCGGTCTTCGCGCTGCTCGCCGGGGCGCTCGGCATCGTCTGCGCGATTCTGGTGTGGCTGGTCGCCCGACGCTGGCGTGGCGTCGTCGGATACCTGGCCACCCTGCTCGCCGTCGTCGTATCCGGGGCGGTGGCGATCCAGGTGGGTGCGTGGGTCGCGGATTGGCGTTTCGGCGACAACAGCAACCTCAAGGTCGGCGACGACTTCCATGTGGTCCCCGACCTGTGGCTGAACGGTGCCACCCGCTCGGGGTCGGCGTGGCCGTGGATCCTGCTGATCTGCGCGCCGTTCACCTTCACCCTGGTCTATCTCGTCTGTGTGCTCGCCGCCCGCAGCAGCGACCTCGGGGTCGGCGACGCCGATCAGTGGGCGCCGGATCCGGCCCTTCCGCAACCACTTCCGGCGTCGGGGTCGATCTACCCGACGCCCGCCGACCAGCCGCATCCCGGTGTCGCCGATCCAACTCCGGCCCCACCGCCGAAGGCGGACTGAGGAACTGCCTACATCGGCGGCCGGAGGGTGGCGAATTCGTCGGTGACGCGTAACTCGTTGTCGGCGAAGGCATACAGGGCCGGTGGCCGACCGCCGGCCCGCCCCGTCTTGCCGACCGTCCCAGTGGCCACGATCACCGACCGCCTGCTCAGAATGCGCAGCAGGTTGGTGGTGTCGACGGCATAACCGAGTGCGGCGCAATAGATTTCCGACAGCTCCGACATGGGGAATCGGGCCGGCGCCAGCGCGAAGGCGATATTCGTGTAGGACAGCTTCGCGGCCAGCCGATGCCGGGCGGCCGCGATGATCGCCGCATGGTCGAAGGTCAGGTCGGGGAGCCGGTCGACACCGTGCCAGGCCGCATCTCCCGGCGGGGCGGACGGCGCGTCGGTCGGAACCAGACCCAGATAGGTCGACGCGATGGTGCGGGTCGTGGGTACCCGATCAGGATCGGAGAACACCACCAACTGTTCGAGGTGGGCGACGTCGCGGACATCCATCCGTTCGGCCAGCAGTCGGCGTGCGCTCGTCGACAGGGTTTCGTCGTCGGCGATGTCGCCGCCGGGCAGTGACCAGGCGGTGGCGGAGTCGGGTCGGGTCAGCAGCACGCACAACATGGGCGCGGAGGCGGCGTCGACCTCACGGATCTGGAACACCGCACTGAGAACCTCCACCCGCATGGCCGTGAGTCTAGTGTGACGACCGGTGTGTTAGACGTAGAGCATGAGTTATGTGTCGCTGGTCAATCTCCGTGATGTCGGTGGTCTCGCGCTGACGACCGGAGGTACGACGCGCCCCGGCGTGCTGCTGCGGAGCGACGCGCCCTACGACGGCGACGCCGATCTGGCCACCGGGCCGTTGGTGGTCTGGCCGCCGACCAGGGTCGTCGACCTGCGCGACGAGGGAGAGGCCGCGGCCGGCCTGTATTCCTGGCCCACCGGTGTCGCCCGGATATCCAATCCGTTGTTCACGCAGGCGCGGGTGGATCGGGCGCTGGAAGATCTGAGTCTGTCCGATCTCTATGCGAATCTGCTTCGCGAGGCACCTGCCCGGATCACCTCGGCGCTCAACAACTTCGACGCGGAGGGCACCACCCTGGTGCACTGCGCCGCGGGTAAGGACCGAACCGGTGTGACCGTGGCGGTGGCGCTGCTGCTGTCCGAGGCAGACCCGGAGGCCATCGCCGATGACTACGCCCGCACCGCGGACGCGATCGCGATGGTCCGGGAACGGATGATCGCCAACGGCCGGATCACGACGGACATCGCCGTGGGCCATCAATTGCTGGGATCGCCGCGTGAGGCGATCGGCGTCGTCGTGGACACGGTGTCGACGGCGCCCGGGGGAGTGTGGGGCTGGTTCGCCGACAATGGCGGGGACGTCGCCCACCTCGAGGCGTTCGTCGCACGTCTGCGCGGTTGATGTCGTCGCACGTCTGCGCGGTTGACGCCGCTACCCGCTTGCGGGAATGACCCGAATGTGGGCGGTGTTACTATGAGCGTGTTTTCGACCAGTAGTCGAAAACCTGCCCCGCGGCACACAGCCCGTGCCCGGGATACCCCGTCTCGACCCGATCGGGACAGGCCAGAGGAGTGGCTATGAGCATCACCAGTGACCGTCGGGTGTCCGAAGCCGACGTGCCGTGGTTCGACACCCCGGCCGGATACGCCGGTGTGGAACCCACCGCCGAGTGGGCCGACGAGGTTCGCCGACTGGCCAAGGCGCGCAATGCGACGCTGCTCGCGCACAACTACGAGCTCCCGGCCATTCAGGATGTCGCCGACCACGTCGGTGACTCGCTGGCACTCTCGCGGATCGCGGCCGAGGTCGACTCCGACGAGATCGTCTTCTGCGGTGTGCACTTCATGGCCGAGACCGCCAAGATCCTGAGCCCGCAGAAGCGGGTGCTCATCCCCGACGCCCGCGCCGGTTGTTCGCTCGCCGATTCCATCACCGCCGACGACCTGCGCGAATGGAAGAGCGAGTTCCCGGACGCGGTGGTGGTGTCGTATGTGAACACCACCGCCGAGGTGAAGGGCCTCACCGACATCTGCTGCACGTCGTCGAATGCGGTCGACGTGGTCGCCTCCATCGATCCCGACCGCGACGTGCTGTTCCTGCCGGATCAGTTCCTCGGGGCGCATGTGAAGCGCGAGACCGGTCGCGACAACATCCACATCTGGGCGGGCGAATGCCATGTGCACGCCGGCATCAACGGCGACGAACTGACCGAACAGGCCGCCGCCCACCCCGACGCCGACCTGTTCATCCACCCCGAATGCGGTTGTGCCACCTCGGCGCTCTACCTCGCGGGCGAGGGTGCGGTCCCCGACGATCGGGTGAAGATCCTCTCCACCGGCGGCATGATCGACGCCGCCCGGCAGACCGGCGCCTCCCAGGTGCTCGTCGCCACCGAGGTGGGCATGCTGCACCAGTTGCGCAAGGCCGCACCGAACATCGACTTCCAGCCGGTCAACGATCGGGCGTCGTGCCCCTACATGAAGATGATCACGCCCGCCGCCCTGCTGCGCGCGCTGCGGGAGGGCAAAGACGAGGTGTTCGTCGCGGACGACGTCGCCGAGCGGGCACGCCGCAGCGTCGAGCGGATGATCGCGATCGGCAACCCCGGTTCGGGTGAGTGAGTCGATGACCGCTGGTTTCATCGGACAGTCCGACGCCGCGTCGTCGTTGGACTTCGAGGTGACCGACGAGATCCGGACGCTGATCCGGACCGCGCTCGACGAGGATCTGCGGTACGGGCCGGACGTCACCTCGCTGGCGACGGTCGGGTCGGATGCCGTCACCGACGCCGCGATCGTCAGCCGGGGGACCGGTGTCATCGCCGGTGTTCCGGTGGTGCGGGCCGTCTTCGACGAGGTGATCGGTGCAGGTGCCTACGAGGTCACCGCTGCGGTCGCCGACGGCACGCGGGTGTTCCCGGGTGATGTCGTCCTCGCCGTACATGCGCCGACCGCGGCGCTGCTGACCGCCGAACGCACCGCGCTCAACCTGATCTGCCATCTGTCGGGGATCGCCACCGCCACCGCCGCCTGGGTCGACGCGGTGGCAGGCACTCGGGCGCGCATCCGGGATTCGCGCAAGACACTGCCGGGATTGCGGCTACTGCAGAAATACGCCGTGCGCGCCGGTGGCGGCGTCAACCATCGACTGGGCCTCGGTGATGCCGCGCTCATCAAGGACAATCATGTCGCCGCCGCGGGATCGGTGGGTGCCGCGCTGGCCGCGGTCCGTGCCGCCGCGCCGGATCTGCCCGTCGAGGTGGAGGTCGACTCGTTGGCCCAACTCGACGAGGTGCTGGTGCTGGATCCGCAGCTGGTGCTACTCGACAACTTCGCCCTGTGGGAAACCCAGATGGCCGTGCAGCGTCGGGACACCCGTGCACCGTCGACCAAGCTGGAGAGCTCGGGCGGGCTGACCCTGGATATGGCCGCCGACTACGCGCGGACCGGTGTCGACTACCTTGCCGTCGGCGCGCTGACTCATTCGGTCGCCGTGCTCGACCTGGGCTTGGACATTCCGGCACCCGGAGCCTGACACGGTTCGTCGGGGTCGCAGGCGAGAGTGATCGTCCGCACCGTCGGCGAGGGCGGATTCGAAACCCGGTGGCGCGACCCCATATCCTGGAGGGGAAACCCCAGTACAACAGGAGTGAAACATGCTCGCCCGAACCGACCTGCGCGGTAGCGCGCCGACGCTCGCCGAACTGCGTCGTGCACTGCCCCGCGGTGGCACCGATGTCAACGCCGTACTCGACACGGTAGAGCCGGTGGTCCATGCGGTCGCGGAGCGGGGCGCCGATGCCGCGCTCGAGTACGGGGAGCGATTCGACGGGGTGCGCCCGGCCTCGGTGCGGGTGCCCGCCCAGGCCATCGCCGATGCGTTGACCGCACTCGATCCGGCGGTCGCCGATGCCCTGCGTGAGTCCATCGACCGCGCCCGCAAGGTGCACGCCGACCAGCGGCGCTCGACCTCGCGGACCCAGGTCGTCGACGGTGGTGTGGTCAGCGAGAAGTGGATTCCGGTCCGGCGCGTCGGCCTCTATGTGCCCGGCGGCAATGCCGTCTATCCGTCGTCGGTGATCATGAACGTGGTCCCGGCGCAGGAGGCAGGCGTCGGATCGCTCGTCGTCGCCTCGCCCCCGCAGAAGGACTTCGGCGGCCTGCCGCACCCGACCATTCTGGCCGCCTGCGCGCTGCTCGGCGTCGACGAGGTGTGGGCGGTCGGCGGTGCTCAGGGTGTCGCGTTGCTCACCTACGGCGGCGTGGACTCCGATGCCCGCGTGCTCGACCCGGTCGATCTCATCACGGGTCCGGGCAACATCTACGTGACCGCGGCCAAACGGCTGTGTCGCAGTGTGGTCGGGATCGACTCGGAGGCGGGTCCCACCGAGATCGCGATCCTCGCCGACGACTCCGCCGATGCCGCGATCATCGCCTCCGACCTGATCAGCCAGGCCGAACACGACGTCCTCGCCGCCTCGGTGCTCGTCACCGACAGCGAAGAACTCGCCGATGCCGTCGACGTGGCGCTCGATGCGCAGGTCGCGGCCACCAAACACCGCGAGCGGGTGGCCACCGCACTGTCCGGGAAGCAGTCGGGCATCGTGCTCGTCGACGACCTCGACGCCGGACTGGCCGTCGTCGACGCCTACGCCGCCGAACACCTGGAGATCCAGACCCGCGACGCCGCGACGGTCGCCGATCGGGTGCACAACGCCGGGGCGATCTTCGTCGGCCCGTACGCGCCGGTCAGCCTCGGCGACTACTGTGCCGGGTCCAACCACGTGCTGCCGACGTCGGGTTCGGCCCGATTCGCGTCGGGATTGTCGGTGCAGACCTTCCTCAAGGGTGTGCACGTCATCGACTATGACGAGGCCGCGCTGCGCGAGGTCGCCGACAAAGTCGTGACCCTCGCCGACGCCGAAGATCTGCCCGGCCACGGCGACGCGATCAAGGCGCGTTTCGCCGGTGGTGTCACCCGGTGAGCGCGCCGGATTCGGTACGTCCGGCGGCGGTACCCGGCGCCGGGATCGGCGTCGACGCGCTGCCGCTGCGTGACAACCTGCGCGGCAAGAGCGCCTACGGCGCACCGCAGTTGCGGGTGCCGGTCATCCTGAACACCAACGAGAATCCGCACCCCCCGGCCCCCGAGTTGATCGCCGATGTGGCCGAGTCGGTGCGGACCGCCGCCGCCGAACTGCACCGCTATCCGGACCGGGACGCGGTCGCCTTGCGCACCGACCTGGCCGCCTACCTGAGCGAGGCGACCGGGGTGGTGTTGGGCGTCGACAATCTGTGGGCGGCCAACGGCTCCAACGAGATCCTGCAGCAATTGCTGCAGGCCTTCGGGGGTCCGGGACGCACAGCACTGGGATTCGTGCCGTCCTATTCGATGCACCCGATCATCGCCGACGGCACCGACACCGCCTGGATCGGCGCCAAACGTGCCGGTGACTTCGGACTCGACGTCGACTACGCGGTGACCGAGGTCGGCGCACTGCGACCCGACGTCGTCTTCGTGACCTCACCGAACAATCCGACCGGCGGATCGATCGCGCTGGCCGATCTGCGTCGCATCGTGGAGGCGGCCCCCGGCATCGTCATCGTCGACGAGGCCTACGGCGAGTTCTCCGATCAGCCGAGCGCGGTCGCGTTGATCGACGAGTTCCCGGCCAAGGTGGTCGTCAGCCGAACCATGAGCAAGGCGTTCGCCTTCGCCGGTGGTCGGCTGGGCTATCTGGCGGCGGCGCCGGCGATCGTCGAGGCGTTGCAGTTGGTCCGGTTGCCGTATCACCTGTCGGTGGTCACTCAGGCGGCCGCGCGTGCCGCACTGCGGCACCGGGACACCACGTTGGCCGGGGTGGCGGCGATCGTCGCCGAACGCAAACGGGTGGCCGCCGAACTGGCGACGATCGGCTACGACGTCGTCGACTCCGACGCCAACTTCATCCTGTTCGGCCGGTTCATGAACGCCGCGGCGTCCTGGCAGCACTACCTCGACGACGGCGTGTTGATCCGGGATGTCGGAATCCCCGGGTATTTGCGTGTCACGATCGGGTTGGCCGCCGAGAACGACGCCTTCCTCGAAGTCAGCCGAAAGCTTGCCCCGACAGATCTGGAGAACGACGAGTGAGCAGCCCCGCACCCCGCATCGCGAAGGTCGAGCGCACCACCAAGGAGTCCTCGATCAGCGTCGAACTCAACCTCGACGGCACCGGCGTCACCGACATCTCCACCGGAATCGCCTTCTACGACCACATGCTGACGGCCTTCGGCCAGCACGGCAGTTTCGACCTGACGGTCAAGGCGCAGGGCGACATCGAGGTCGAAGGGCACCACACCATCGAGGACACCGCGATCGTGCTCGGTCAGGCTTTGGGGCAGGCGCTCGGCGACAAGAAGGGCATCCGCCGCTTCGGCGACGCCTGGATCCCGATGGACGAGACCCTCGCGCAGGCCGTCGTCGACGTCTCGGGCCGACCCTACTGTGTGCACACGGGGGAACCCGAGCACCTGCTGACCGCGGTCATCGGCGGATATCCGGGTGTGCCGTATTCGACGATCATCAACCGGCACGTCTTCGAGTCGATCGCACTGAACGCGCGGATCGCCCTGCATGTGCGGGTGCTCTACGGCCGCGACCAGCACCACATCACCGAGGCCGAGTTCAAGGCGGTCGCGCGCGCGCTGCGTACCGCAACCGAATACGACGCGCGGGTCAGTGGTGTGCCGTCCACCAAGGGCGCACTCTGATGGGCACCGAACTGATGCGCAACGCCGAGGTGGCGATCCTCGACTACGGTTCGGGCAACCTCCGGTCGGCACACCGCGCGCTGGAACGCACCGGCGCCCAGGTCACCGTCACCAGCGACTTCGACACCGCGCTCAACGCGGAGGGGCTGGTCGTGCCGGGTGTCGGGGCCTTCGCCGCCTGTATGGACGGCCTGCGTGCGGTCCGGGGTGATCGCATCATCGGGCGGCGGCTGGCCGGCGGACGCCCGGTGCTGGGCATCTGCGTCGGCATGCAGATCATGTTCGAGCGGGGCGTCGAATTCGGTGTCGAGGCGGACGGCTGCGGCGAATGGCCGGGGGAGATCACCCAGCTGCCCGCGCCGGTGTTGCCGCATATGGGTTGGAACACGGTGTCCGCACCGTCGGATTCGGTGCTGTTCGCCGGACTGGACGCCGACACCCGCTTCTACTTCGTGCATTCGTACGCGGCCCAGACCTGGGAGATGGACAACGTCGGTTCGCCGCTGCACGCCCCGAAGCTGACCTGGTCCGAACATGGCGGGCCGTTCCTGGCCGCAGTGGAGAACGGCGCGCTGTCGGCCACCCAGTTCCACCCCGAGAAGTCGGGTGACGCCGGGGCTCAGCTGCTGTCGAACTGGGTGCGGGGGCTGGCGTGACCGACGAGCAGCCGCACTTCTCGTTCGCGAAACTCGCACTGTATGCGCTCGGCGCGGGTGTGCTGGTCCTGCTCGTGTCCATCCCGATCATCCTGGGGCTCGCACAGTGGTCTCCGGTGGCCGGTCTGGTCGCCGCATTGGTCGCGGTGATCGCGATGATTGCCGCGATCGGTACGGTATCCAACCGGATGGTGAACACGGCCCGCGACCGGATGCTTGCCGCACGGGCACGCGACGAGGCCGCCGCGCAGAACTCGGATCCCGCCGACACAGACAGCACCGCAACAACAGACAGGAACACCGACACCCATGGGTAAAACCCTCGAACTCCTTCCCGCAGTCGACGTCGCCGACGGGCAGGCGGTGCGCCTGGTGCAGGGCGCCGCCGGTACCGAGACGTCCTACGGGTCGCCGCGGGAGGCCGCCCTGGCGTGGCAGAACGACGGTGCCGAGTGGATCCATCTGGTGGACCTCGACGCCGCTTTCGGTCGCGGCGACAACCGGGCACTGCTCGCCGAGGTCGTCGGCGAGTTGGACGTGAAGGTGGAGCTGTCCGGTGGGATCCGCGACGACGATTCCCTCGCCGCCGCCCTCGCGACCGGATGTACCCGTGTCAACCTGGGCACCGCCGCCCTGGAGAACCCGGAATGGTGTGCGCGTGCGATCGCGCAGTACGGCGACCAGATCGCGGTCGGACTCGACGTGATCCGGGAGGGCGAGTCCTACCGGCTGCGCGGTCGCGGCTGGGTCACCGACGGCGGTGACCTGTGGGAGGTGCTGACCCGGCTCAACGGCGACGGCTGTGCTCGCTATGTGGTCACCGACGTCTCCAAGGACGGCACCCTCGCCGGGCCCAACCTGGAACTGCTGGCCGAGGTCGCCGCGGCGACCGACGCCCCGATCGTCGCCTCCGGCGGGGTGTCGGCCATCGACGATCTCGTGGCCATCTCGGGTCTGGTGGACCAGGGTGTCGAAGGTGCGATCGTCGGCAAGGCGCTCTACGCAGGCCGGTTCACGCTGCCCGAGGCGCTGACGGCGGTCGCACAGAACCGATGACCGTCCCACCGCCCACGAAGCTCGACCTGCCGCGTCTCCTCGACACCGCGGGGGCCATCCTCGACGGCTGTGTCGACACCTTCGTCGGCGGTCTCGGCGCCCCGAGTGCCGTGGACAAGGGTAAGGGCGGACACGACTTCGCCACCCAGCTCGACCTCGATCTGGAACGCCGGATCGCCGCCGAACTGACCGCGAGCACCGGGATCCCGGTCCACGGCGAGGAGTTCGGCGGTGCGGCGGTCGACGACGGCCCGGTGTGGCTGCTCGACCCGATCGACGGCACCTTCAACTATTCGACGGGACTGCCGATGACCGGCATCCTGCTCGGCCTGCTGATCGACGGTGAGGCCACCCTCGGTCTCACCTGGCTGCCGATCCTGCGCCAGCGCTACGCGGCGCATGTTGGCGGCCCACTGCTGGTCAACGGGGTGCCCGCGGAACCGCTGCCGGCGACGTCGAGTCTGCGGCACACCTCGGTCGCCTACGGATCCTTCAACGCCAACAATCGTGGCCGGTATCCGGGCACGCGCCGCGCCGATCTGCTGCGGGCGCTGAGTACCGAGGTGTCGCGGGTGCGCATCACCGGCAGCACCGGTGTCGACATGGCCTACACCGCGGCCGGGGTCTTCGGTGCGGCCATCGCCTTCGGCTCGCATGCCTGGGACAACGCGGCGGGTGCGGCGCTGGTCCGGGCGGCCGGCGGGGTGGCCACCGATCTGGAGGGACGGCCGTGGAATGTGCACTCGCCGTCGCTGGTGGCGGCGCCGCCCGGGGCACACGAGGAGCTGATGGCGCTGATCGCCGACACCGTCGGAGATTGGTCGGCATGAGCGCCACCGGTCAGAACACAGCCGCAGGGCAGAACACAGAACTGAAGGACGTGAGCATGACCCTGGCGACCCGAGTGATTCCCTGCCTGGACGTCGACGACGGCCGGGTGGTGAAGGGGGTCAACTTCGAGAATCTGCGCGATGCGGGCGATCCGGTCGAACTCGCCGCCCGCTATGACGCCGAAGGCGCCGATGAACTCACCTTCCTCGACGTCACCGCGTCCAGTTCGGGCCGGTCCACCATGATCGACGTGGTCAAGCGGACCGCCGACCAGGTGTTCATCCCGCTCACCGTGGGCGGCGGCATTCGCACCGTCGACGACGTGGACACCATGTTGCGCGCCGGCGCCGACAAGGTGTCGGTGAACACCGCGGCCATCGCCCGGCCGGAGGTGCTCGCCGAGATGAGCCGCCGGTTCGGTTCGCAGTGCATCGTGCTGTCGGTGGATGCGCGCACCGTGCCCGACGGTGGTGAGCCGACGCCCTCGGGTTGGGAGGTGACCACCCACGGCGGTCGGCGGGGGACCGGCATTGACGCGATCGAATGGGCGCGTCGCGGCCAGGACCTCGGGGTCGGCGAGATCCTGCTCAACTCGATGGACGCCGACGGCACCAAACAGGGTTTCGACCTGCGCATGCTGCGCGCGGTACGTGCGGCGGTGTCGGTGCCGGTGATCGCCAGCGGCGGCGCAGGCGGGGTGGACGATTTCGCCCCGGCCGTGCAGGCAGGCGCCGATGCGGTGCTGGCCGCCTCGGTTTTCCACTTCGGCGAGCTGACCATCCACGACGTCAAGGCGGCCATGGCGGCCGCCGGAATCACGGTGCGCTGACATGGCTCTCGATCCTGCGCTCGCCGCGCAGCTCAAACGTAACGCCGACGGTCTGTTCTCCGCGGTCGCCCAGGAACGGTCCACCGGCATCGTGCTGATGGTCGCCTGGATGGACGACGAGGCGCTGGCCCGTACGCTGGCCACCCGCCGGGCCACCTACTACTCCCGGTCGCGTCAGGAGTACTGGGTCAAGGGTGACACCAGCGGCCACATCCAGTACGTGCACGACGCCCGGCTCGACTGCGACGGCGATACGGTGCTGCTCGTCGTCGACCAGGTCGGTGCCGCCTGCCACACCGGCAACCACAGCTGCTTCGACACCGAGTCGCTGTCCTTCGGCGTTCCCGATGCCGACGCGCGAGACTAGTTCTGACACATCGAATCTGTGAACACCCAGACAAGCGCGACCACCAGAAAGGGGTGACGGCGACCATGCCACTCATCCAGATCTCGCAGACGCCGGGTCTCAGTGACCGGGTCAAGCGGGAGACCATCGCGGCCGTGACCGAGGCCTACGCCAAGGCGACCGGTAAGAATCCGGATTCGGTGTGGGTGACGATCACCGAGGTGCCGCGGCAGCAGTGGGGCGTCGGCGGCGAGCCGCTGGGATGAGTGTGCACGAGATGGCAGACGACACCACGACTCTCGCGGAGTTCCTCGATCTGGCGCGCGACCACCGCGTGGTCCCGGTGACCCGCAAGGTGCTCGCCGATTCCGAGACCCCGTTGTCGGCGTACGGCAAGCTCGCGGGTGAACGGCCGGGCACCTTTCTCCTCGAATCGGCCGAGAACGGTCGGTCCTGGTCGCGCTGGTCGTTCATCGGTGCCGGGTCCCCGTCGGCTCTTACGGTCGTCGACGGTCAGGCCCGCTGGTGGGGTGCGGTTCCCGCGGGCGCTCCCGACGGCGGGGATCCGCTGGAGACGCTGGCCCAGGCGTTGCGGCTGCTGGCCACCGACCCGCTGCCCGATCTGCCGCCGCTGACCGGAGGTTTCGTCGGCTTCCTCGCCTACGACATGGTGCGGCGTCTGGAACGTCTGCCGGAGACCACCGTCGACGATCTGGGGCTGCCGGATATGACGATGGTCCTGGCCACCGATCTGGCGGCGGTCGACCACCACGAGGGCACCATCACGCTGATCGCCAACGCGGTCAACTGGGACGGCTCCGACGAGCGCGCCGAGGAGGCCTACGCGGATGCCGTCGCCCGGCTCGACCGGATGACCGCAGCGCTGGCCGCGCCGGCGCCGTCGACGGTGTCCCGCTTCTCGCGTCCGAAACCCGAATACACGACGCAGCGGACGCTGGCGGAGTTCTCCGAGGTGGTGACCAGCCTCGTCGGTGAGATCGAGGCCGGGGAGGCCTTCCAGGTGGTGCCGTCGATGCGGTTCGAGATGGACACCGACGCCGACCCGATCGACGTCTACCGGGCGCTGCGCGCCTCTAATCCGAGCCCGTACATGTACCTGCTGCGGATGCCGGGAATCGATGACGAGCACGCCGACGGTCCCCGAATCGGCAGCGGCGGATTCACGATCGTCGGCAGTAGCCCGGAGGCGCTGGTCACCGTCGCCGACCGCACCGCGACCACCCATCCGATCGCGGGCACCCGGTGGCGTGGTGCCACCGAGGAAGAAGATCTGTTGCTCGGCAAGGACCTCATCGAGGACGAGAAGGAGAACGCCGAGCATCTGATGCTCGTCGACTTGGCCCGCAACGACCTCGGCCGGGTGTGCCGTCCGGGCACGGTCAAGGTCGGCGACTACCGCCACATCGAGCGCTACAGCCATGTCATGCATCTGGTGTCGACGGTGTCGGGTACCTTGCGCGACGACAAGGACGCACTCGACGCGGTCACCGCCTGTTTCCCGGCCGGCACCCTGACCGGCGCACCGAAGGTCCGGGCGATGGAATTGATCGACGAGCACGAGAAGACCCGGCGCGGCCTGTACGGCGGGATCGTCGGGTATCTCGACTTCGCGGGCAACGCCGACACCGCGATCGCGATCCGCACCGCCCTGATCGCCGGCGGCAAGGCCTATGTGCAGGCCGGGGCCGGCGTGGTCGCCGACAGTCAGCCCGAATACGAATACAACGAGGCCCGCAACAAGGCCGCGACCGTGCTGGCCGCGGTGGCGACTGCGGGCACCATGCGGCGGGTCACCACCGAGCCCGCCGACGACGATCAGGCATGAACGAGTAACCAGCCATGAAGATGACCGACGCCGATGTCCAGACCCAGCAACGTAAGGCGATGCGTCGCCGACAGGGGGTGGCGGCCGCGCTGCTCGCCGGAGCGGCGATCGCCTTCTGGGGCGCATCCCGGCTGACCTGGGCGACCGTCGAAGCCGAGGACGGACTGTCACCGCAGCGTGCCTTCCACGTCAAGGGTGCCGACTGGAGTCCGTGGCTGACCCCGCTCGCCCTGGTGCTGCTGGCCGCCATCGCCGTCGCGTTCACCGTGCGCGGGTTGGCGCTGCGTCTGCTGGCGCTGCTCATCGCGGCGGGCGGGCTGCTGGCCGCCTTCCCGGCGGTGTCGCTGCTCGTCGACGGTGGGGAGTCGGATTATGCGGCGCGCGCGGGCGATATCCCCGATCGTTTCCGCATCCTGCTGGTGAACATCAACTGGGTGGCCCCGGTCGTGGTGCTGGTCGGTACCGCCTGCACGGTGGGTGCCGCGGTGATGTTGTTGCGTGTGGTGCGTGCCGCCGACCCGTCGTCGAAGTACACCACCCCGGCCGTGCGGCGCGAAGAGGCCGAGCGGGAGATCTTCGCCGACTACGAGCGGCGCAAGGCCGCACAGGAGGGCGGCGCCCCGGCCGAGACAGAGGAGTCCGGCACCGCGAACGAACGCATGATGTGGGATGCGCTCGACACCGGGATCGATCCGACCGACCCCGACGACGGCGACACGATCCGCTGACCTCCCACACACCGATCACCGGCGTTCGACTCC
>NZ_JASXSH010000012.1 GCF_030315745.1 Gordonia heveisoli
CGCCGGATGATCGACGCTGACGAGACCGGCCAGCCCGTTGATGGTCTCGGTCAGGTCATCAGCCTTCACAAGGCGGCCGTTCTCGTCCTCATACTGCAGGAATAGGCCCTCGCGGTTGGAGGTCGCGCCGGCGAGTTCAGCGGCCTGCTTGAGCAAGCCACGGTCGATGTCCGTATTCACTCGCAGCGCTGGATCACCTTTGCCGAGCAGATCTTTCAGAGCGAGTAGATCGTGGTAGTTGTTCAGTTTCCAGAGGGGACCAACTTCTGCCATATATGACGTATCGAAGCTCACCGGGGTGCGCTGAAGGGCTTCACGCACTTTTGACGGCAACGCGGCCATCCCGCCATGGTGACCGAATCCGTCGTTGACGAGCGGATTGCCCATCAGCTGAAGACCATTGGCCAGCGACGCCTGGACCGATCCCCCTGACCTGCCGCCGAGATAATCGGCCAGGTGATCGATCTCGGAAGGACTCATCTCGTCGAGCCCGACCATGAGTTCACGTAGGTATGCGTACCGGTTCGGGGCGATACTCACCGGACGCCCCTCCCGAATCGCTTCGATCTGCTCGGGAGTCAGACCCGCCGCTTCCCGAAGTTCCGTCAACTCCGTGGGCGAGAGTTGCCGGTGATGGCGCAGTTCATCGAGCAACCGGTCTGCTGCGCGAATACTGACGGCCGATCCGGCAGGCGATAGCGTATTGAGCCCTTCGATCCCGGAGTGAGCATCGTGGGCAAGGCTGCGATCGGCGGCCGCGAACTCGCCCGCCTTACCTTTGAGTGCCGATGTGTAGTCGCGGGCCGCTTGCTCCCGACGCTCCCGCACTTTGGCGTTCACCGAGTCGAGCACCGGATCTCCCCCGGGATAGACCATCGCATCATGCACCGTCCAGTCATCACCAATGACGTAGTTGTCCAGGAACAACTCGATGACGTCCAGGATGAGTACGGCTTGCAGGCCCTGCAGCGACGTGACGTGCGCGCCGATCGATGAGGCCGCCTCGCGGGCCACATTCGCGATGCGCCCGAACGCCGTCTTTTCCTCGTTCGCACGGCCCACCGCCGCCTCTCGCGTGTGGCCATCCCACGCCACACCCGTCACCGCCGAAACCATGCCTCGCGCATGCGCGTCGACGCTGGTGGCAAGTCCCGTCAGCCCATCGCGCAACGTCAAATAGTTAGCAGGTTGCGCAACGAGCACATCCGACAATGTGGGATACGGCATTGCGGCCGGAGTCAGCGCCGCAACGGCTGGTTGAAGTCGCCGAGAGCGGCCAGGCGACGGGCGCTTTGTTCCTCGGTGGCAGCAAAAGCCGAATTGGCGGTAGCGATCGCCTCCGAAATCACCTGCATACGACCCGCCACGACATGCTTCGAGTTGTTGACAGCCTCCACCAGATGCGGAATCTCGGCTTCGGTCAACGAATGCGGCATCGCCGGGACTGCACACGCCGCATCGGGAGCCGCGTTCACACCCGATCCCTCACGCTCGACGGACTGCGCTACAGCCACCAGTTCCCCGAATGACACTGCGAGTCGCCCACCACCGGGCGTCCTCGGTTCCGGCGCCATTGCTATTCTCCCCCGATAGTCCAGAATGTCCGATTGGCCCGAATTATGTTGCGGCCGAACCATTCTTGGACGAGAACATAACAGTCGGCGGATGGCGGCGCAATGAGCTCACCCGCCCACCAACGACTTCGGGGGCAGCCCGACCCGTACAGGTCGTGCTGCCCCCGAAGAGGAGTGGTGTCCGGCCTCAGCTGACCTTGACGATGGTCAGCGTGCCGCTCTGATGCTGGGTGCCGTAGAGGGTGCCGGTCTTCTGGTCGACGACGATGCTGTGGATCGGGCCGTTGACCGGGAGGGTCTTGATGACCCGCTCGGTGGTCAGATCGATGATGGTCAACGATCGCTTCTGCAGATTCGACAAGTACAGCAGCCGACGCTCGGCGTCGATGGCCAGCTTGTTCGGCGAGCCCTTGGTCTCGATGGTCTTGACGACGGTCAGCGTCTGCGGATCGATGACCGACACCTTGCCGGTGTCGAAGCTGGCCGCGTACACGCGTCCGGTCACCGGGTCGACCTCCGGACGCGAGTTGGCCGGGGTCGAGATGCGCTTGATGATCTTGTTGGTGCGGGTGTCGAGGACCGCCACGTAGTTGGTCTTCTTCGCGTTGTCCGCGTTGCCGATGTAGAGCCGGTGACGCTTGACATCCAGGTCGATGATCGACGGTGCGAAGGTCGGGATCCGCCCGACCTCGCGGCGTGCGTTGGTGTCGATCAGAGCGAGCTGATTGATGTAATTCAGCGCCACATAGGCCAGGCCGTTGCCCGGGTTGACGGTGATACCCATCGGATGGGATCCGGGCACCGAGATCAGGTTGCGCGCGGTGGCGGCGCGCTCGTTCATCCCGACGATGGTGATGCCGTTGGCATGCGAGTTAGTCGTCAGGACCCGGCCACGCTTGGTGTCGAGAGCGATGCCGTCGGGCACCTGGGCAATCGGGATCAGCGGCACCGGTCCGACGACCATGACCCCGAGCGGCTGGGCGGCGTACTTGATCGACCGGACCGGCCGGCGGGTGACGGTGTCGAAGACACTCACCTTCGGGTCGATCGGGTCGGTCTTGATCTGGAAGTCCGTCCCGCCCTTGGTCGCCAGATAGGAGTTGTTGTCGGTGATGAACAGCTCGTTGCGGCCACTGTCGAGCGCCAGCTCGCTACCGCTGTCCACGCCGCCCTGCGCCGAGGACACGGTGAAGGTGTACCCGGTCGGTGCCGCGTCGGCGACCGGCGCCACGACAAACGCCGCTGCCGCGGTCGCGGTCGCCACGGCGGTGCCGACGACCTTCAAAGTTCGGTCCATACGGATTTTCATGTTTCGTATGCTAGCAGCCTTCTTAGTATTGCCTAAGCAATCTTTGTCACAGTTCCCGGACCGCGGCGAAGACCCGCTGATCCAACAAGGCCAACGGATGTTCCTCGCCCGGAAGTACGACCGCCGGGGTCAGACCCGCGCCGCGCAGTTCGTGGACCCACTCCTCCTCGGTGAGGAAGATGCGTTCACCTGCGCGGACGTCGTTCGCGCCGGCGTGTGGCGCACCGACTGCCGGCGACATCAGGAACTGCACGGAGGTGAGCAGCTGTGCGTAGGCGTGGGTCGACTCGATGATCACCACGGCTCCGCCGGGGTTCAGCAGATCGTGCAGTTGCTTGAGCGTCTGGCCGATGTGATGCGCGTTGTGCAGCACATTCGACGCGATGACGATGTCGTAGCGATCGGTGGTGTGCCCGAATCCCTCATTCATGTCCAGGATCCCGAAGCGCATCCACGGGTACAGCGCGAAATGCTCGCGCGCGGCGGAGAGGAAGAAGTCCGACACATCGGTGAAGTGGTAGTCCAGCGGCACCGACAGCTCGGACAGTCCCGCGACGACGTCATTCGTCGTGCCACCGACACCCGCACCGAGTTCCAGGATTCGCACCGGAGTCCGCCGCGCTCCCAGGGTTTGCGCCAGATCGGTGACGGTAGCCCGGGCCGCCCGGTTCAGATAGGTCGCAACCAGATTCTCGCGGTACGCGGCATCTGCGGTATCGGTACCGCCTCCAACGAACAGCAGCTCCTGCACTCGCATGGTGTCCCGCCCGAGCGGGATCAGATTGTCGTTGCACGCGCGCAGGAAGTCCGCCAGCACCGGGCGGAATCCGATTTCGGCACATACCTTTTCCAGGTCGCCCTGCACGGGTGCGGGTACCGACCGCACATGGCGGTAGGCGCCGTCGGCGTCGATGTCGAGGATCCCGGCACCGGCCAGCGCGTCCAGCCATTGCCGCAGCAGCCACCAGTGGCGTGACGCGAAACCGAGCGTCGTCGCGATCTCGTCGGCCTGGTGTGGCCGCCCGTCGATGAGGGCGGGTGTCAGCGCGGTCATCATCGCGGCGAGGCCGATCCGATCGATGTCGACGCGCGCGGTCTGCACTCGCCGGTAGTCCAGTTGCGGGACAGCCTGTTCGGCGACCACCCGCACACGTTCGACCAAGGTCGCCCCCGACGGTGCGCCCGTCGGCACCGCCAGTGCATCGGACACCCCACCGGCAGCTACCGGCACGGCACCAGGCGAGGAGACGGGAGCTGCCGGCGGCACGATCCCACCAGACCGATCGCCGAGCATGGTGATGACGTCATCGAGACTCGCGCCGCCGACGAGTTCGGTCACCGGCAGCTCATAGCCGAACTCCTCGGTCACCTTGCGCCGCAATTCCAACGCCTGCAACGAATCCATCCCCAACGCCACCAACGGTCGTGCGGTATCGATGGCGTCGACATCGGACACCCCGATCACGCCGGCCACCATCTCCGGAATGCGCTGTGCCGCCGACACTCCCGCCACGATCGGGGTCGTCTCAGGAGTATGCACGGGAGGAGCCGCCACCACCGGCGCAGGCGGCGCAGGCGGCGGTGTCGGGACAGTGGAGACCGGGGCATGTTCCTCGAGCATCGCGATCACGTCGTCGAGACTCGCACCGCCGACCAACTCGGTCACCGGCAGCTCATAGCCGAACTCCTCGGTCACCTTGCGCCGCAATTCCAACGCCTGCAACGAATCCATCCCCAACGCCACCAACGGCCGCTCGGTATCGATGGCGTCGACATCCGACACCCCGATCACGCCGGCCACCAAACCCAGTGCCCGGGTTCGACGGTCCACGTCGCTCAGGACCGGTGTGGGCGTCGGTATCGGTGCTACCGGCGTCGGCACCGGCGGCGCGGCCGCGGCAACCGCCGCGGGCAACGGTTTCGGTTGTGGTTCGGTGTCGGCGCCGATCAGGCCGGACAGCAGCGGGCGGTATCCGTATCCGCCGAGCACCTCGTCGCCGCGACGCCAGTCGAAGGCCGCGACGATCTCATTCTCGGACACCGCAAGTCCCGCTTCGATCGCCTCGATGGACGGCATCGGGGCATACCCGACCGCCGCCAGTGCGGAGGCTCCCGCCACTCCGGTTCCGTCGTGCACCGCCCACTGCCCCCACTGGATCGACGTGCAGTCGACGCCGACTGCGCGCAGGCGGCCCGCGAGGGCGTCGAGCATGCGATTGGCCGCCGAGTACACCGTGGTGGCGCGCCCACCCAGGGTCGCCGCCAGCGAGGAGCACAGCAGCACCCGGAAACCATCGCCCCGCTGGACCGCGGCCAGGATCCGCTCGACGCCGCGCACCTTGGCGTCGCAGAGCCGCGTCACGTGAGCCGCCTCGATGGCGTCGAGTTCGATACCGGCATGCTGGGGAAGGTCGGCCGCGGCGTGGATCACCAGGTCGACCGGTAGCGACCGCAGATCCTCGGCAAGCCCGGCGACCTGCCCGTCATCGGTCACATCGCAACGGGCGAACACGATCTCCGCGCCGGTCGCGCGGAGCCTCGTCAGTTCCTCGGCGACCGACGGTCCCGGGTCCCGTCGGCCGACCAGCGTGATGCGGCGCGTGCCGTGGCCGGCGAAGTACTCGGCGAAGGCCATACCCACATTGCCGGTGCCCCCGACGATCAGCGCATGGTGGGGCGCCACCGTGGGGCGCGGCACCGAATCGGCTGCGGTGAGCCGTTTGACGTAGAGGTCGCCCGCCCGCATCGCGAGGTCCGATTCCCGGTCGGTGTGCAGCGCCGCGACGATCTTGCGTGCGATCGCGGTATCCACACCGTCGTCCACCAGATCCGCACCGATATCGAGGTGCCGGAAGGCAGCGGTCGGGTATTCGACAGCAAGACAGCGGAATCCGGCGGCAATGCCGGCTCCGGCGACGTCGGCGAGGTCGTCGGGCAGCACCTGTTCGCCGCCCACGGTGATCAGCCAGTGGTCCCTCGACTCGCCCTGTGCCCACCAGTCCCGGTCGCCGAAGAAGCCGGCGACCCGGTCGACGGCGGCACCGACGTCCGCGCGCTCGGCACCCGTATCGGGTGCCGCGACCACCACCACGGCGTCGAGGTCCGAGCGGTCGGCCGTCGACGCCAACAGCCGGGCCTGAGCTCCGAAGGCCTCGGCATGGTCGACGACCGCACCGGCCAGGACCTCGGCCCCGCTACCGATGGCAACGACGCCAAGCGTGCGCGGCGCCACCATCGACCGGCGCCCGGCCTTGACCCAGATCTCCCGCACCCGTTCGGTGCGGCATGCCGCGGTGGTAGCCGGTGCGGCCGGCTCGGCGATCGCGACGGTCGGTGCCGGCGCCGCAGCAGGCCGCGGTGCTTCGACGACACGTGTGTCGGCCATCCACAGATGGGTGTCGGCGGTGATCGTGTGCGGGAAGTCGGCCAGCGGCTTCGACCGCAACGCAGGCTCGTCGTCCTGCAGTGCCGCCCAGTCGAATCCGAGGTCCCCGGCCGCGACGGCGGCAAGGTTGCGGGTGACCACCGACATATCGGTGGCCGAGCGGTTGGAGGTACCGACCACGACGGTGGGTCGCGTGGCTACGACGTCGAGGGTCTCGCGCACCGGCAGTTGCAGGGTGGGATGCGCGGACAGTTCGATGAACGCGTCGGCGCCGAGTTCGACGGCCCGGGTGATGGCCCGGTCGAAACGCACGACATTCCGCAGATTCCAGAACCAGTACTCGTCGGCGGGCAGGTCAGGGGTGATCTCGGCCCCCAGGGTGGCACCGATACAGGTGACTGCCGAATCCTGAAAACCAGCATGTGCCAGTGGCTCTTTCGCGTCGCCCGATGCCGCGAGCACCGCGTCGGACAGATCGCACATGAGGGCGGTGTGCGCGGGATAGCGCACCGCGATGACCCGACTGAACCGGCCGCGGTCGGAGAGTTCGCCGACGATCTCGTTCACCGGTGCCGCATACCCGGAGATCCCGGTCATCCCCGGCGAGTTGATCACCGATACCTCGGCCCAGCCTGCCACCTGGGTGAGCATCCGTTCACATTCACCACGATCGGCTTCGAGTACCGCCATGGCGTAGTCGTCCGGGGCGAAGGAATCGACGGCGCGGGCGCGGGCGCCGACGATACGCGCAGCATCCTCCAGGCCCATCACCCCGGCGACATAGCAAGCCGCGATCTCGCCTTGGGAATGACCGACGACCATATCGGGAACCACCCCGAAGGAACGCCACATCGCCGCCAGCGCCGCCATCTGCATGAAGTTGGCCGGCTGGACGAGTGCCGCGACCTCGTCGACCTCGGGTGTGCTCCCGAGCAGGTAGTCGCGCGGGGACTCGCCGAAGAGCGTCAGGAACACCTCGTGGACGCGGTCCACCTCGGCGGCGAAGGCAACCGACGACTCGTAATACAGCGCACCCATACCGGAACGATGGCCGCCCTGACCCGGAAAGACCATGGCGGTCTTCCGCTTCCGCGCCGCCCCGTCTCCTCGAATCACATTCGGGTGCGGACTGCCCGCGGCGACCGCACGCAATCCGGTCAGCAGCTCGGTGTGGTCGGCGGCCGATATGACCGCCCGGAACCGGCGAACGTCGCGGACCCGGAACAGCATGTCACTCAGCGCCGCAGGCGTGAGATCGGATCGCTGCGCGACGTAGTCGGCGAGCGAATTCCCCTCGGCGCGCAGCAGATCCGCGGTATCGGCCGAGAGCACCACCGGCGTCGTCCCGTCCGGGAACCGATGTGTACGCATGTTTGTCCTCACAGAAGTAGGTGATCGTTCGGGGGACGAGAAGGTGTAGTAGTGCTCAGACGCGCTGGGCGGGCAACGCCGCATCCTGTACGAGGAGTTCGGTGATCTCCTCGAGATGGTCGTTGAGGTAGAAGTGCCCACCGTCGAAGATCGTCACCTCGACATCGGAAGCGTGTGTGCGCCAGCCGTTGAGGTCGGCGAGCGTGACCAGCGGATCGGCGTCACCGCCGATGGCATGGATGCGGGTCGCGATGGTGATGTCCTGCGGGCAGCGGAAGGCGTCGGCTGCGGCGTGATCGGCCTTGAGCACCGGCAGGGTCATCCGCATCAACTCACGGCTCGCGAGAACGTCGGCGCCCGTGCCCTCCAGACTGGCGAGATGGTCGAGCAGTTCTTCGTCGCCGGTCGGTGCCGGCGGGCGGAAGGCTCCTCGGCACGGCGCGACGGCCGCCGAGAGGGTGGCCTGACGCTGCGCGACACCCGCAGCCTCGGCGAGCCGGGCGAACTGGAAGGAGACGACCGCACCCATCGAATGCCCGAAGGTCATGAAGGGGACACCGTTGTTGTACTCCGACGTCTGGAATTCGGCGAAGGCCCCCGCCGCGATGTCGGCCAGGTCGGTGCACGGGGGCTCGGCGACCCGGTCCTGACGTCCAGGGTACTGGAAGATGATGACGTCGAAATGTGCCGAGAGCAGTTTGGAGAGAGCACGATACGATGACGCCCCCGCACCGGCGTGCGGGAAGATCAACAGCGGGATGGTTGCGTCGGGTGTCGTCTTGTGGAACTTGCGGATCCAGCCGGTCGGCGCCATCAGTTACTCCTCGTCTCGGTCACTTCGTATGCCCGGCACACTGCGGCCACACTGCGGCGCCACAACCCGGCGATGTCGTCTATCTCTGCCGCGGTGAAGATCTCGTCACTCCACCGCCAGGTCGTCGCCAGCTCCGGCCCATCGGCACCGGCGCGCACCGCGCTGACCAGATTGAGCGGAAAGCGCAGCGGTAGTTCGGGTTCCGGGGCCGAGGGCACTGCGTTCGCCAACGCGGGTTCGGTGACGAGCGACCAGTCCCCGTCGGCTCCGAAGCCGAGGTCGAATCTGCCCAGATAGTTGAACTCCACCTGCGGTTCGGTTGCCGCCACGAGTGCCGGCACACCGACGGTGTCGCGGAGCAACCCGTAGCCGAGACCCTCGTCGGGGACCGCCGCCAGGCGCGCGAGCACCGCGTCGTGCAGGTCCCGGATCCGGGTGGCGTCATCGAGGACTGCGTCGACGTCCATCGCGACCTCGCCGCCGCCGAGCGCGACCGGATACACCGAGGTGAACCATCCGACCGTGCCGGACACGTCCAGCGTCGCCGCGGGAGAATCCGGCGTGCGCGCGTCGGTCACGGTGCGGCCATGCGACTCCAATGCGATATGCGCGCCTGTCCGGCTGTCGCCGCCGGTGCGTTGATGCCAGCTCATCACCGTCAGCGTCAGCGCGGTGAGCAGTAGTTCCCGCACCCCCGACATCCGGTTGGCGGCCTGCAGCAGCGCCGCCGTATCGATCGCCGACAACCCCGCCTCGGTGAGCCGCACACTGCCCCACCGCGGGATCTGCGTCGGCGTACGCGCGACGAGTGGACGCGCGTCGCGCAGCTGCTCGATCCAGAACCCTTCCTGCGCCGCGACATCCGCGTGACGTGCATATTCATCGAGCGCGGCGCACCAGCGCCGGTAGGAAGTCGCCGAGCCGCGCACCACGGCGGACTCACCGGCCCGCACCTGCTCGTGGGCCGCCGCCAGTGCGGGGATCAGCGCACTCCAGGACACCACGTCGACGGCCAGGTGATGAATGCTGATCGCGATCACGTCACCGGTGGGTACGTCCCGCAGCCACGTGACCCGAACCAGTTCACCGGCGTGCGGATCGATGGCGTCCACGGCCGCCGCGACGTGGCCGGTCACGGCCGCCGCCGGATCGGCACTGTCGCGCACCGACACCTCCCGCACCAGTGCGTCGGCGCCGACCGTACCCGCTTCGCGGACCACCTGCCGTGGGCCGCGGTCGGTGTCGATCAGGGTCGACCGGAGCGCACCGTGCGCATCGAGAACCGCTTGTACACCGGCCACCAGCGCGGGGCGCGTCAGATCGGCGGGGGCCCGCAGCAGCACCGTGTGAGACAAGCGACGGTACCGGTCCTGGCGGAGCATCCAGGCGGGATAGGGCAGCGGGGCGATCTCGCCGGCGTCGTCGGCGTCGACGGCCGCGTCCAGGTCGGCCGGTGCTCCGTCGAGATCGATACCCGCGTCGATGGCGGCCGCCAGATCCCGGATGGTGGGTGCGGCGGCGATCAGCCGCACCCCGACGTTGAGTCCGCGGTCACGGGCCGCCGCGGCGAGCGCGATGGCCACGATGCTGTCCAGACCGAGGTCGAAGAAGTCGTCCTCGACGCCGGGCGCGGCTCCGCCGAAGACCTCGCCCACCACCACAGCCAGTTGGCGCTCGGTGTCGGTGCTCGGTTCCGCGCTGCCCACTGTGGCGTTCATTGCCTGTGTAGCAGTCGATTCCAGCGTGCGGGTGTCGAGTTTTCCGTTCGAGGTGACCGGCAGTGCGTCCATCACGATCAGGCGGGCGGGAATCATATACGACGGCAGTGAACCGGCGAGCCGGGCACGGACTTCCACTGGATCGGTGCCATCCGTCGTCGTCGTCGGCACGACGAAGCCGATCAGGCCCGCGCCTCCCGCACGTCGCACCACCACCGCGGCCGCGTCACGTACCCCGGGTGCCGCCCGCAGTGCGTTCTCGATCTCGCCGATCTCGATCCGGTAGCCGCGTACCTTCACCTGGTCATCGGCACGCCCGAGATATCCGATTGCGCCACTGGGCAATCGGCGGACCAGGTCACCCGTCCGGTACATCCGACGGCCGGCCGCGCCGGCGCCCGCTACGACGAAGGGATCGGGCACGAACCGGTCCGCGGTCTGTCCCGGACGACCCAGATATCCCCGGGTCACCTGTGGTCCGGCCACGTACAGCTCACCTGTCACACCCTCGGGCACCGGCCGGAGCCGGGTATCGAGGACATAGGCGCTCATGCCGGCGGTGGGTCGGCCGATGGTCGCCGATTCCTCGGCTGCGTCCCGCCCGGTCACATCGGCGACAACGGTCTCCACGGTCGTCTCGGTGGGGCCGTAGCAGTTGTGCACGGCCACACCGCTCAACGACCGCAGCCGTCCCCACAACTCACCGTCGATGGCCTCGCCGCCGAGCGCCAGCACCGAGAGCGGGCCGTCGGTTGCGGTGTCCCCGTACCCGTCCACGAGTCCGGCGTGGGCCAGCTGGCGGAACATCGACGGAGTCGTGTCGATCATGTCGATCCGCCGCGCCTCGATACCCGAGACCAGCCGTTCGGTGTCCCGCATGGCCACCTCGTCGAACAGGTGGATGGCGTGGCCGTCGAGCAGCCCCACCATCGGCTGCCAGGACGCGTCGAAGCTGAGCGACCAGGCGTGCGCGATCCGCAGACTGCGGCCCAACCGCGCTCGGGCCGGAACATAGACGCGCGCACGATGATCGGTGAAATAGCTGATCAGCGCGGCGTCGTGGTTGAGGACTCCCTTGGGTTCCCCGGTGGACCCCGAGGTGAAGATGGCGTACGCAGCCGACTGCGGATGACGCGCGACCGGTCGTGCGCATGCGCCCTCGGCGAGGCGGGTGCGAATCGCCGGGTCGTCCAGGTCGATGATCGCGGTGCCGGTCGCGGCGAGTGCACCCAGTTCGGGACCCGTGCCACCGGACACCACCAGAACCGCCGGTGCAGTCTGTCGCAGGATGGACGCGATCCGGTTGCCGGGCAGCGAGATATCCACCGGCACATAGGCACCGCCGGCGGCCAGCGTGGCGAGGATGGTGACGATCGAGTCGATCCCGCGGGGCAGGCAGATCGCGACGAAGTCCTCTGCCGCCACCCCCTGCTCCCGCAGCACACCGGCTAGCCGTCGTGCCCGATCGTCGAGTTCGGCATAGGTGAACTCGATGTCGCCATCGGTCAACGCGACCGCGTCACCGTTGTCGGCGACCTGACGGGCGAAGAGGTCGTAGACGTCGGAGCCGACGGGTGCGGGCGAGATCTGCGGTGTCGTCGCCACATCGATGACGGCCGACCGTCCGGCGGCGTCGAGTGCGGTCAGCTGGTCGACGGTGTGTCCCGCCGACCGCGGCAGCGCGTCGAGGGTGTCGAGCAGCAGGTCGGCAATCGTCTTCGACGACACCGGGATCGCCGAGGCGATCGCCTCCACCGCGATGAGCAACTCGTCGCCGAGGAGATGCGCGACGACGGTCAGCGGGTAGTGCGTGAGGTTCTGCGCCATGGCCGGGGTGAAGCGCACCCCGTCGGCGGCCTCGGTGCGGGCGGCCTGATCCATGGGCGCGTTCTGGAAGACGAACATCGTGTCGAACAGCGCCGAATGACCGGCGGCGCGCTGCACCGTCGAGAGGCTGACGTAGCCGATCTCGCGGAGTTCGGACGACTCACGTTGCAGACGTTGACATTCGGCGGAAACCTGAGCGTCGGGGTCGACGACGAAAGGCACTGCAATGGTGTTGAGGAACAATCCGATCATCCGGTCGGCGTCCTTGACCTGATGCGGACGGCCGGTGACGACGGTGCCGTAGACGACGTCCTCGCGGCCGGTGAGCCGGGCCAGGACCAGCGTCCAGGCGAACTGCACCGCCGTGTTCAGCGTGATGCCCTGGGCGCGCGCCCACCCGATCAGCGCGGCCGTCCGGTCGGCGTCGACGGTGTGGTGCTCGGCCTCCGGACGCTGTGTCGTGGTGGCGTCCAGTCCGGCACCGGCCACGTCAGCGAACATCAGCGGGCCGTCGATCGCGGCCAGCCGTCGCGACCACTGGTCGATCATCGCGGCCTGATCCTGTGCGGCGAGCCAGGCGATGTAGTCACGGTAGGGACGAACGGCGGGGAGCACATCGGCGCGCCCACCCGCGGAGTACATCTGCAGCAGCTCGGCGAAGAACACGCCAACCGACCACCCGTCCATCAGGATGTGGTGGACGGTGACGACCAACCGGTGCCGCGGCCCGCTGTCGGTGTCCGGAAGCCGGATCAGGTTGAACCGCAACGACGGACCGTCCCGCAGGTCGAAGATATGCTCGACCTCGGTCGCGGTGAGGTCGTCGGCGCTCTCCTCGTCCAGGTCGTGTTCGAACCAGGGCAAGGTCACCTCGGTCGGCACGATCTGGACCGGCTTGGGCACGTCGGTATCCCAGAAGACGGCGCGCAGGTTGGGGTGGCGGACCAGAATGTTGGTCAGCGTCGTGCGTAGCGCCGCGACGTCGAGAGGTCCGGCGATGTCGACGATCAGCGGGATCGTATACACGTCACCGTCGGCCTGACCCCCGTGCTGCCGGTCGGTGGCCAGCCGGGCCAGGGAGAACAGTCCCTCCTGCAGCGGGCTGAGGGCGATCACATCGTCGATACCGCTCATGAGCTTCTTTCGTCGTGCGCGTCTGGCCCACCGGTCCCGACACCGTGATTGTCCAACTGGGACAGGCGCCGTTCCGGGGTGCGGATGAATTCGGCGAGAACATGATCGAGGCCGGCGCACCACGCCGCGATGTCTCGGGAACCGAACAGGTCGGCGTCGGCGTCGAGCTGCATGTCGATGCCACCGTCGACGCCGGTGCAGGTGACGAGCACCGGCTCGTACGCAGGGGGCGAGGTCTCCTCGACCTCACCGAAGATGGCGTCGCCGAAGTGCAGCAGCACGGGTGCAGGCGCACCGGTGAACCGCACGGTGGCGACCGGCCGCGGCTCGGAAGCCAGTGCCACGAGCGCGACGGTACGGTGAACTTCCACCGGCACACCTGGCGCGCTGTCGGCGCCGTGCCCGGTGAGCCGCGACTGGTCGAGGACCGCGGCCAGCGTCGGATCCCCGGTGAGGTCGTAACGGGCGATGGCCGGTGCCGTCACCGGACCGACGACCGTCGCGGTGGCCGGCGTCAGTCGGCCCGTCTCACTGCCGATTGCGACGATGCGATCGGCACCGTGGCCGACGGCGACCACTGCGACCGCCGCCTCGTACAACTCCCGCTCGGCGATACCGGTCTTGGTGGCGAGTGCCTGTAGTCGTCTGCGGGTATCCGGATCGACCCGGAAGGCACCGGTCACCCGCTGCGAACCGCGCGACGCGGCCGTCCGTACCGCTCGTGGGCTACCTGCCGAGAGCCCGGCATAGGCACTGCGCCACCAGGTCTGGGCCGCGCTGGAGGTCTCCGTGCACAGTGCGTACCACCGTGCGTAGTCCCCGAATCCGATCACGGGGGTTCCAGGCACACCGACGCCGCCGATGGTCGCGGCGATCTCGTCGAGGACCGCGCGGATCGAGAAGTCGTCGGCAGCACTTCGATGCGCCACGATCTGCAGGGTGGTGACCTCACGATCGCCGGTGAGGCGGAAGCGCCACAACCGGTCTCCGCTCGCGAATGTCGTCGCTCCGGCGTCAGCCCAGTCTGCCCAGTCGGCCCGATCGGCCACGGTGAGTACGTCGCTGCCGTCGGCGTCTGCGTTCAGCACCAACCGGGTCGCGTCGTGACGGCCGGTGACCTGGTCTATCGCCTGCGCCACGGTCGCGCTGTCCAGACCGCCGTGCACTCGGACGGTGAGACCGATGACGTTGTCCGCACCCGCCCGCCAGGCCAAGATCTGCGCCGCGGTGGGCGCCAGCGGGCCGGCTGGAGATTTCGGGTCACGCGTCGACGGTGCCGGCCAGCGGCCGATGGCCTGCTCCACCACAGCCGCGATGCCGGCGACCGTCGGTGCGGCGAAGAGTTCTGATACGCCCAGCGTCACACCGGTTTCCGCGCGAAGCTGCGCCAACAGACGATGAGCGGACAGCGAATGTCCGCCGAGGTCGAAGAACGAATCGTCGGCGTAGACCTGCTCGGCATCGAAGAAGCGTCCGAACAGTGCGGCCACGCGGCGCTCGCACACACTGACCGGTGGCCGGTCTCCGCCGGTACCGATCACCTTCGGCACCGGCAGTGCACCCACATCCACCTTGCCCGCGGAGTTGCGCGGCAGGCTCGCGACCACCGAATAGGCAACGGGCACCATGAATTGGGGTAACTTGCGGATCGCGTGGCGATGCACTGCGGCAGGATCGGTCTGACCGGGCGCGCGGGCGACGAGATGAGCGTGCAGCTCACCGTCGACACCCGGGCGGGCGGTGACATGGCAGTCGATGACGTCGGGATGACCGGTCAGCACCGCGGCGACCTCGGCGGGTTCGATGCGATATCCACGCACCTTGACCTGATCGTCGGCGCGGCCGAGGAATTCCAGGGTGCCGTCGCGACGGCGGCGGGCGAGGTCACCGGTCCGGTAGAGGCGGCCGCCCGCGCTGAACGGATCGGCAACGAAATGTGCTGCGGTCTGGGCACAACGATCCAGGTAGCCGCGCGCCAGCTGCGCGCCACCCAGGTAGATCTCGCCGACGACGCCATCGGGAACGAGCGTCAGCCGCTCGTCGAGTAGATAGGCGTCGACGTTGCGGTTCGGCCGACCGATGGGTTCGATCGGGGCGATCGGGGCCCGACCGATCTGGTGGTGGGTCGCGGACACGACCGCCTCGGTGGGCCCATAGTAGTTGCGCATCTCCACGTCGAGCGCGGAGATCGCCCGGTCGGCGAGCGCACCGGTCAGGGCGTCACCGCCGACAGCCACGTGAGTCAAGCTGCGCCAGTCGACTCGCTGCGGCATCGCCACCAGTCCGCGCAACAACGAGGGCACCACATGCAGCATGCCGATGTCGGCCCGGCCGATGAGGTCGGCCAGATACGGGAGGTCGCGCCCGCGGTCGGTGTCGCCGACGACGATGGTCGCACCCACCGACAGCGTCACGAAGATGTCGAGCAACGACGCGTCGAACCCGACCGACGAGGTCAGCAGCACTCGGGTCTGCGGCGGAATCGTCCACTGCGCACCAAAACCCACCACGTGGTCGGAGATGGCCGCATGTGCCACCGGCACACCTTTGGGTACACCGGTGGAGCCGGAGGTGTACATCAGATAGGCAAGGTTGCCAGGTCGCAGCGGGCGCACACGTTCGGTGTCGGCGATCGGCCCGCCTTCCATCGACGCGGCGGACATCTCGGCATCCGCGAGATCGTCGGCGGTCAGGCACAGTGCCGGCCGGGCGTCGGCGAGAAGCAGATCGATCCGATCACGCGGATAGCTCGGATCGATGGGAAGGTATGCGCCACCGGCCTTTCCGATCGCAAGCACGGCCACCAGGAATGCGGTAGACGCGGGGACGGCGAGGGCGACCACATCTTCGGTGCCGATTCCCGAACCGATCAGCCGGCGGGCCAGCCTGCTGGAGCGTTCGTCGAGTTCGCGGTAGGTCATCGGGACGAGGCCGTCCGAGGTGTCGGCGATGATCGCGGCGACGTCGGGGTGCCGTTGAACCGACTGCGCCAGCATCTCCGGCAGCGTGTGCGCCGACACCGGCCGCGCGCGAGGGCCGCGCGACGCCTCGGTGACCATGCGTTGTTCGTCGGCACTCATCACCGGCAGGTCACCGAGCGCACAGTCGGGATCGGTGATCGCCGACGTCGTGATCGTGAGCAGGTGGCCCAGATAGGCGCGGGCGAAATCTTCCGAGACCGCTTCGCTGGTCGTCACGCTGGCGTGCGGTACCACTGCGTCGGGCTCGATGGCGACATGCCACGAGACCTGGGGCCGGCTGCGGCCCATCGTCTCGACCTCGGTGGCGACGGCACCGAGCGCCGGGATTCGGACCGGTTCGCCGACCGCGAAACCGATGCGGGTGAGGTGTGCCAAACCGTCTCGATCGGCGGTGCGCCCCGGACGTGCGGCCGCGACGATGGCATCGATGCCCACGCCACGATGCGCATGCACCCGGTCGAGGGTGGCCGCGACCTCGACGACGTAGTCGTTGAAGGTCTGCGCCGATACCGGCCGAGTACGGAGCAGCACGGTATTGGTGTGTTGGCCGATTCGGCGATCCGCCGCCGGGCGTACCGATGTCGGCATCGCCACGATCAGGTCGACCGCTCCGGTGTGGCGGGCGATGAGGGCGCTGTGGGCCGCGGTCCACACCGCCGTGCCCGATACTCCAGCCTGTGCGGCGAAATCGGCTACCGCGGAGAGGATCTCTCCGTCGATCGGCACCGCCACGCGCATCTCTTCGTCGGCCCGGTTCGAACCTGGCACCCAACCACGATCGGGTGCCGCGGCTGCGACCTCGACCGGTATCGGCGCGTCGGCCAGTTCGACGGCCCAGAATCCGCCGTCACCGATCTGCTCGGGCGCCTCGCCCGTCGCGGCATCCGGCATCGAAATGCCCGCGGGTCGGGTGGTCACCCGGTCGGCGGCCGCGCCATAGTGCACGCCCAGCTCCGACAGGAGAAGCTCCAGGCAACGGTCATCCCACGCGATCGGATGGGCGGTGACCAGCAGCAGATGATCTGTATCGGCGAACCGCAGCAGCGACAGTCGCAGCGGTGCCTGCCGTTCCAGGTCGAAGCCGGTCTGTGAATCGCGTTGGCGGACCACCGCAACACGTCGGCGCACGGTCTCCGGGTCGAGGCCGGCCAGATCATGGCGAACCAATTGCGGATCGACGGCACCCGGTACCCGATACGGCTCACCGTCGTGGCCGGTCCGGAACACGCTGCCCAGCACGTCATGTCGGACAGCCACTTCGGCCACCGCGGCCTGCAGCCGCACGTTGTCGAGCAACCCGGTCAGCCGTACGGCGGAACTGACGCATCCGGACGGCGCACCGGGGGTCACCCCGTGTACGTCGAACCAGATCCGCCGCTGCGGATCGGTCAGCGCCACGCCTGCCATCGAAGCCGTCATACTGTCCCCTACCCTCAGCTGTCCCCTGCTCTCCTGGTCTCGGTGCTCGTCACAGCGTGTCGGTGAGATACCCTCCGCGCCGGAAGAATTTCGCCCCGTCATGTTCGACCCCGTCGGAGGTCCGGACCCGGGTGATCACCAGCGCCGGATTCTCTCCACGAAGCGGGTTCGGTCCGCAGACCACCGCACCGCCACCCTCCTGCACGATCACGCGCCCGATGGTGCCGCCGTAGCGCGCATCCGAGATCCGCGACTCGAGGATCTCGATGCGCTCGCCGCGATAATGACTGAACGCCGGCGGATAGGGCGCAGACAACGCTCGCACCAGACGCTCGAGATCGACTGCGGGCGAATGCCAGTCGATCAGGCCATCACGATCGGAACGCTTGTGGAAGTAGGTGCGCTCGGACTTGTCCTGCGGACGCCACTGCGGATCACCGGATTCCAGCGCCGCCAACGCCTCATTGATCGCACCGGGAATCAATTCCATCCCGGCGAGCACGAGGTCGGTGCCGTTGATGCCGGCCGGGAT
The DNA here is from genome assembly GCF_030315745.1 of Gordonia heveisoli. Classification (GTDB taxonomy): domain Bacteria; phylum Actinomycetota; class Actinomycetes; order Mycobacteriales; family Mycobacteriaceae; genus Gordonia. The sequence continues at coordinate 18,065 of NZ_JASXSH010000012.1, forward strand.
CGGCAGCGCGTGCTGAACGAGGATGTCGCCGGTGTCGAGGTCCTCGTCCATGCGGTGCACGGTCAGTCCGATCTCGTCGGCGCCGGAGATCAACGCCCACAGCACCGGCGAGAAGCCAGTGAACTTCGGCAGCAGCGAATCGTGCAGGTTCAGCGTGCCGTACGTGGGGAAATCCCACAGCTCCCTGGGCATCCAGGTGTACCAACTGTTGACCACGATCACGTCCGGCTGCGCCTGCTGGACCAGTTCGATGGTCTCGGCGTCGGCACGCTCGGTCAGGTGGACCGGCAGCCCCTTCTCCCGGGCGAGGTCCTCGACGGAATCCGACCAGATGCCCTTGTAGGAATCCTCGCTCGCCGGGTGGGTGACGGCGAGTACGACCTCGTGACCGGAGTCCAACAGCGCCTGCAGCGTGCGACGACCCCAGGTCTGGTAGCCGAATGAAACGATACGCATCGTGGTCTATGTCCTTGCGGTAGTGGGGAAATGGGCTGGGTCGCGAAGTTCCTGGGTTACGCCGCCGACGCTCACCGGTGCGAGTACCCGATCGGACAGCTCGCCGAGACTGCTGAGGTTCGGGAATCCCGGCCCCTGCGCGAGACCGGCGAGATTCGGCAGATACAGCGGCGGCTCGAGGTTCTCCAGGGCCAGGTCGTACCCGATCGAGGATTCGACCCGCGATTGGCTGATCGGCCCGCCGAGCGCGAGTTCCGCGAGATCGGTTGCCCCCTGGTCGAACATCTCGAAGAACCACAGCGGATCGCCGCCGGTTGCGTCGATGACCAGATCGAAGGCGTGCGTCTGATCCGGGCGCAGCTCATTGTGCAGGGTCAGCGCGAGGCCGTCTGCCTCCGGCACGATCCTGGTCACCCGGCCCTGCAGGTGCGCAACCCGCTCGTCGGCCAGGAGCGTCTCCTGAACCCGAACGGAGAAGACGCCACGGTCGGTGCGGCGCACCACGTCCCGGCGCTCGGCCAGGCTCAGCGAACGCCACTTGACCGGGTTGCTGTACAACGAGTTCTCGAAGTAACTCTCGCCGCGCGTGTAGATCGTCGCATTGGGTGAGATCACCGACACGGTGAGGACATCGTGGTGCAACAGTTCGTCGAGTGCGGATCCTGCGGTCTCGCCGCCTCCGATGACCGCCGCGCGCGACGACGACGGCAGCTCCGATCGTGCGGCCAGACGCCAGAACTCGGCGACGCTGAGCACACGGGGATGGTCGGCGAGTGTTCGTTCGCTGCTGCCCGGACCGGTCATCATGAGCCGATCGGCCGCCAAGTCCGCCAACCGTCCGTCGGCGGCGATCACCCGCACCGCCCAGCGCCCGTCGTCGACCCCGACCGATTCGACGCGCCCGCGCACCAGGTCGAGGTCGATCTTGCGCGCGATCCAGCCCAGGTAGGAGGCCCAAAGATGATGTTGCGGACTAGGACGGCCACGGTCGATCCACTCGGCGTAGGTGCCACGGTCGATGAGGAAGGCGTTCCAGCTGAAGGCGCGCATCCGATCGTTGATCTCGGCGTTGCGCCCGCCGAAAGCGGTGGAGTGATAGGGGAATCCGGCATCCTTCTCCGGACTCGTACCGAGGCGATGGCGACCGTTGGTCCAGCCACCGGATTCCAGCCAGTTCCCGCCCACGGCATTGGGTTCGATCACCGTCACCTGCGGAGTCCGCAGACCCAGACCGGCCAGGACGAAGGCTTTGACGGCCACGGCGATCGCCTTGGGGCCGGCCCCGACGACGATCAGCCGGTCCGTGGTGGCCCCGGTCATCGGACCGCCCTCGCGCGGTCGCGCAGAAAGTCGGGGAGCACCGCGCCTGCCGGGGCGATCACCGCGGGTCCGGCGAAACCGGCGTCACCGACGAGAACCTGAGAATGGTTCGCCGCGAAGGCATCGAGCGGATCGGACTTCTTCTTGCCGGTGCCGACCACTACCGCGGATACACCGGCAATGCCCAGGGTTTCGGTGATCGACAGCAGCATCGTCGGGTGTTCGGACATCTCGACGAAGGTGTTGATCCCCGCGTCGGCCGCGGCCGTGATAGCCAGGTCGAAGCGGACACGGTTGCGCAGATTCCAGAACCAGTAGTCGCCGACGGGCAGATCCGAGGTGATCTCGGCGCCGAGCGTTCCGCCGAAACACGGGATGTCACCGGCGGCGAACCCGGTCGCCTCGATCTCCGCGTGGGTGCCGTTGAACTCCTTCTCGTACAAGCGCACGAAGGAGGTGTGGCCGGGATGATCGACGCCGATGCGGCGGGCGAACACCCCATCCGCGGCAAAGGCCGCCACCATCGTGTCGATCGCCCGTTCATCACCGCTGATCGCGTGCACGGTGGCGGAATTGACCACCGCGAGTTCGGCCCAGCCGGTCAGTCGGGCCAGCTTCGCCTCGACCGTCGCGCGGTCCGCACCCACCACGGCCATGGCGCAGGTGTCGTGGCCGTCTTCATAGGCAGACCGGTAGACGACCCGCGCCCGGTCGGCCACGATCCGGATGCCATCACGCAGACCGAGATGACCGGAGACGACGACCGCGGCGATCTCTCCCTGTGAGTGTCCGATGACCGCTGCCGGTTGGATACCAACGGCCTGCCACATCCGCGCCAACGCCAGGGTGTGCAGGAAGATCGCCGGCTGCAGGATGCGCACATCCTCGGCGTGAGTGTCGTCGAGCAGATAGTCCAGAGGTGAGATCTCCACCGTGGCTTCGAATTCCGCGTTGATCTCATCCGCCGCATCGCGATAGTCGGCGCTGCGGTCGTAGAAGTCGCGACCCATCCCGGCTTGCTGGCTGCCCTGTCCGGGGAATACGAAGGCGATTCGGCGCGGCAGCGCCGGGCCCGCGATCCGTGCCGCATCGGGGTGGACGCCACCGGCCGCGATAGCCCGCATCGCCTCCCCGAGCTGGGTCGCCGACCGGCCGCGAACGATGGCCCGATGGGGCTCGATGACCTTGGCCCGGAAGGCCAGTGCCGCAACCGCCGCAGGCGTCACGTCGGGATGGGTGTCGAGGTAAGCCGCCCAGCCCGCGGCGTCGGCCGCAAGCTGTTCCGGCGATCCCGCAGAGACGACGACAGCCGCCGAACCGTCGGCCAGGTAGACATCACGCATTGTTGTCACTCGTTTCGGTAGGCATGGCGATGATCGCGTGGGCGTTGGTGCCCGCGATGCCGAAGGAGGACACCGCCGCGTGTCGCACACCGTCCCGATCGGGCCAGTCCTCGACGGCGGCGGGCAGTCGCAGCCCGACGTCGGTCCAGTCGACCGAGTCCGACGGCTGCTGTGCGTGGCGAGTCGGGGCGATCTGTCCGTGCAGACCGCAGAGCAGAACCTTGATGAGTCCGAGCATTCCCGAAGCCGCCTGGGCGTGACCGAGATTGGACTTCACCGAGCCGACGGCGGCCGGAGCGTTGCGCCGCGCGGCCCCGTACACCCCGCTCAGCGCCTCCAACTCGAGCGGATCGCCGACCGCAGTGCCGGTGCCATGTCCCTCGATCAGGTCCACGTGCTCGGGGGCGATACCCGCGCGCTGCACCACCCGTTCGATCAGCCGCTGCTGTGCGGCGGCGCTGGGTAGCGCGATGCCTGCGCCGCCCCCGTTGTGATTGACACCGGTGGCCAGGATCTCGCCGTAGATCCGCCGGTCGGCGGCCAGCGCCCGGGACCGACGTTCCAGCACAATCAGGCCTGCTCCCTCACCCCAGAGGGTGCCGTCGGCTTCCGACGAGTAGGGGCGGCACTGGCCGCCTGCGGCCAGCGCGTTGTTCTTGGAGAACTCGTAGAACGCGGCGGGAGAACCCATCACGCACACACCGCCGACGAGTGCGAGTTGCGCGTCGTCGTCACGAAGTGCCTTGACCGCCAGGTCGAGCGCGGTCAGCGATGACGCACAGGCGGTGTCGACCGTCATACACGGTCCGGTCAGCTGCATGCAGTGCGAGATCCGTCCGGCCATCGCCCCGAGTGCGGATCCCGCCGCCCGATAGCCGGAATACTCGTTGACCTCGGCAGCGCGCGGCCCGTATTCCATCGCCGAGCCACCGACGTAGACGCCGACCTCCTGCCCGGCCAGCGACCGGGGGTTGATCCCGGCGTTCTCGACTGCGCGCCAAGCGGTCCGCAACATGACCCGCTGCTGCGGATCCATCGCGACAGCCTCCCGGGGCGAGATGCCGAAGAAGAGCGGATCGAATTCTGTTGCCTTGTCCAGGAATCCACCGGCATCGGCCACCTGACCCCAACCGTGCCGGGCCGACAGACCGAGAAGTTCGTCGACATCCCAGCCGCGGTCACGCGGAAACGGGCCGATGAGGTCGCGACCCTCGGTCAGCGCTGACCAGTAGGCGGCCGGCGTATCGATCCCGCCGGGCGCCTCCACCGACATACCCACCACGACGATCGGATCGTCGGCCAGGGCGGCGGCCTCGCCGATGGGCGCCACTGCCGTCATGAGAGCTCTCCCGCCGCGGCGCGCGGCGACGCCGCAACCACGAAAGGCGCTACGCTGGCCAACTTTTCGCAGGTTTCCTCGAACTCGCGGTCGGGGGTCGACTGGCCGACCACACCGGCACCGGCACACAGCCAGGAACGCTCGCCCTCGGAATACACGGTGCGCAGCGCCAGGGTGGCCTCCAGGTCGCCGGCCGACGACGCGGTGAGCACCGCGCCCGAATACAGCCCGCGGCGATGCGGTTCGAGCCGGTAGATGGCGTCGATCGCCGGTGCCTTGGGAATCCCGGATGCGGTGATCGACGGGAACAGGACGGCGAGGGCTTGCCAGGCGTCGGCCTCCTCCGAAAGCATGCCCCGCACGGTGGATGCCAGATGCTGCACACTGCCGCGTTCACGGATGACCATGAACTCACTGACCGCGGTGCTCCCGGCGGTCGCGACCGAGGCGATTTCCTCGAAACACGCGCGCACCGAGATCGCGTGTTCGGCAATCTCTTTGGCGTCGGTCCGGAGTTCGTCGCGGGCGCTGGCGTCGAGTTCGGCGGAACGGCCCAGCGCTCGGGTACCGGCCAGCGGCTCGGTGACCACGCCGCGCTCCGCGTCGACCGCGACCACCAGTTCCGGACTGAAGCCTGCGGCGGCGAACCCGTCGAGGGAGAGCAGGAAGGAGCGTGCCGGATTGTTACCTGCTCGACCGAGGGCATAAGTGGCAGGCATGTCGACGGCAAACGGGATCGGCACCTGCCGCGAGAGGATCACCTTGGCGTAGGCGCCGTTGCCGATCTCCTCGATCGCGGTTGCCACTCGACCGCGATAGTCGTCGGCATCGAGGCCGACGGCAACCGGCGAAGCCTTCCCCGGCGTGAATTCGGCGGCGGCGATCTCGAACAGCCGGGCGGCGGTCACCGGGTCGGCGTTACCGGTGTCGATGCCGGCATCGTCGACGACCGCCTCGAACTCCGGGACGATCAGATGCGCCAGGACAGCGTCGCGCCCGACGTGTGCGCTCGCCGCATAGTGGTCGGCACAGAAGTCGAAGCCGACCCACCCGAAGACGCGCCAGTCCGGGATGTCGAGTTCAGCCAGCACGGTGGCGAGCGTGGTCGCGGGTGAAGCCGCCGCCGGATACTCCACGATCATCTCGCCATGGGCGACCTGTGCTCCCGAGGCGGTGAGAATGATGCGGGCGCGGACACCGCCGGCGAAGGTCCATCGCCGCGCCTGCTCGTAGACGACGTGGTCGCCGAACTCGCCGGATGCCGCCCAGGCCGCGCAGACGCGCGCGGGGTCCACGGGGGGAAGGTGCTCGTCGGTGGCCGACTCGATGCTCGACCGGGTGGTGGTCAGCGACATATGTGCGATGCCCCTTGTCTCGACATGTAACGCAGATCCGGACTGGGTTGGCGACCATCAGCCATTGCGAAGGACAGCCTAAGCGAACCTTGGTTATGGTAAGGCATACCTAATTGATGGTTCAATGGGGGCATGTCTCACGCCACCGACCTGGCCGACCTCGCCACCGGGTTCACCCCGCACCCCATCGACTCGGCCATCCGCTACCGAGAGGCCGGACTGCTGGCCACCGCGCCGCTCTGGCAACTGTTGGACGCCCAGGTCGCCGCACGGCCGACACAACTCGCCGTCACCGACGCATCCGTCGATGAGCTCGGCAGCCTGACCTACGCCGAACTCGGCGCGGCGGTGGGACGCCGAGCTGCCGGTTTTGCCGCCGCAGGCCTGCGGCCCGGACAGCGGGTCGTCCTGCAGGTCAACAACTCGCTGACCTTCGCCGTCACCGCGCTCGGCCTGATCCGCGCCGGAGTCGTCCCGGTGATGGCGCTGCCCGCACACCGGATCGCCGAGATCGCACATTTGGCCGTGGGCGCCGACGCGGTCGCCTACATCAGCGAAGATGGACGTCGCGGCTTCGACTTCCGCGACCTCGCACGCGAACTGGTCAGCCTGACCGACAGCCTCACGATGGTGTTCATCGACGGTGACCACGCCGAGTTCGCCCCTCTGCCCGATGCCGATCCGGCCGCGATCTCGCTGCCCGACTCCGCCGATCCCGACCTGCCGGCCCTGTTCCTGGTGTCCGGCGGGACGACCGGCCTACCGAAGCTCATCGCGCGTACGCACGCCGACTACACCTTCAACGCCACCCGCTCGGCCCAGATCTGCGGACTGACCAATGCCGACACGATGCTCGTCGCACTTCCGGCGGCCCACAACTTCCCGTTGTGCTGCCCCGGCTTCCTCGGCATCCTCACCGTCGGCGGCCACACCGTCTTCACCGACAATCCCAGTCCGGACAGCGCCTTCGAGGTGATCGAGAAGTACCGGGTCACCGCAGTCGCACTGGTCCCGGCATTGGCCCAACTCTGGTGTGCCGCAACCGAGTGGGAGGAAGCCGACCGGTCGTCCCTGCGTCTGTTCCAGGTCGGCGGAGCCAAACTCGCCGAGCCCGACGCCCAGGCCATCGACCTGGCTTTCGGCGACGTCGTCCAACAGGTTTTCGGTATGGCGGAGGGTCTCATCTGCTACACGCGACGCGATGACGACCGGGCCACGATCCATCGGACCCAGGGCCGCCCGATGTGTGAGGCCGACGACGTCCGCATCGTCGACGAGAACGGCGCCCAGGTGCCCGACGGCGTCGACGGTGAACTCCTGGTCCGCGGCCCGTACACCATTCGCGGGTATTACCGTGCGGCCGAACATAATCAGCGGTCATTCACCGCCGACGGCTACTATCGGTCGGGCGATCTGGTCCGGCGGCTACCCACCGGGGACCTCATCGTCACCGGCCGGATCAAGGACACCATCGTGCGGGCCGGGGAGAACGTCGCCGCTGACGACATCGAGGAGAACCTCCTCACCCATCCGGGCATCGCCCAGGTCGCCGTGGTCGGTTTGCCCGATCCCGTTCTCGGCGAGAAGATCTGCGTGGCCGCGGTCTCGCCGATCGGATTCGGCGATGAACTACCCCGGCTCGCCGACCTCCGGCGTTACCTCGCCGACCGCGGCCTCGCGGCCTTCAAACTCCCCGACGACCTGCGGTTCGTCTCGGCCCTGCCGGTCACCGCGGTCGGCAAGATCGACAAGGTCGCGTTGCGTGGCCGCCTGACCGAGGCCACCACCCCCGCCTGAAAGTAGGGGACGAACACTCCTCCCCTATCTTCCGACTCCTCCCCTAGGAACAACCAGGGGACGACCACGAAAGTAGGGGACGAAGCCCTCCCCAACTCCGAGGCCACCACCCCCGCCTGAGCCCCCACACGAAAGTAGGGGAAGAGTTCCTCCCCCACTTTCCGGCTCCTCCCCCAGATACAACCAGGGGACGACCACGAAAGTAGGGGACGAAGATTCGTCCCCTACTTTCGTCGGACTACTTCTGCCAGCCGATGTCCTCGATCGGTCCGATGTAGAACAGGCCGGCGCCGTAGTTCGCCAGGCCCTTCTTGACCGCGACCATCGTCGGCCCATTGGTCAACGGCAGGTCCGAATACTGCGCGAACGCCTTGCGTTCCACCTCGTTGCCTGCCTTGATCTGAGCCATCGGATCGGCGATCTGCGCGACGCGACGGATCTCGGCGTCGAGTTCGACCGATCCGGCACCGGCCTTGTTCAACTGTGATCCCTTGCACCAGATCTGACAGAGGTACGCCATGCCGAACGGATCGCTGGAGGAGAAGGCCATCAGGAAGATGTCGAACTCCTTGTTGACGATCACCTTGGAGAAGTCCGACGTCGGTCGCTGCTGAATCTGCAGGTCGATACCGATCTTCCCCATCATCACCTGCAGCGCTCGCGCACTGTTCTGCGAACTCGGCGAATCACCGAGAATCGGCAGGGTCAGGGACAGTCGTTGCCCGTTCTTCTCCCGCGTTCCGTCGTCTCCGGGACGCCAACCCGCCTCATCCAGAATGGCTTTGGCCCGAGCCTCGTCGTAGTCGATGATCCCGGCGACGTTGTCCTCATAACCCGGCTGGAACGAGTACATGGCGAGTGAGCCCGGCAGCGGCTCGGTGAAGTTCAGTCCGCTGAAATCGATACGAGCCAGGGTCGCCCGGTCCACCCCGCGCAGCAAGGCCTCACGCACCCTGATGTCCGAGAGGGTCGGGGTGTCGAGATTGACCACGATGAGTGACTGCGACGGCGACCCTGAGGTACGGATGTCGATGTCGTTCATGGTGATGACCTGCGCGCGAGAATCCTTGCTGCCCACGCCGATCGCATCCAACTCACCGTTGCGGAAGGCGTTGATCGCCGCCTGCGGTTCCATCTGCCGGAACCAGCGACGATCCAGCTTGCCCGGTTTTCCCCACCACTTCGGATTGCGTTTGAAACTGACGATGGCATTGTTTCGGTCGTAGGAGGCCACCGTGTACGGCCCGGCGCCCAGTTCCGGGTGCGGTTGCTGAACGTAGCCCTTGTTGTAGAAGTCGGGGACTGCGGCCTTGGGGTGCAACACCGAGTTGAACAGACCGTCCGGCCATGCCCACACCCCCTTGAAGCGCACCACTGCCTGCCGGTCGTCGACGCCCCGCGTCACCGACTCGATCTGGTCGTAGCCGTCGGTGGAACTGACGATGTAGCTCGGATCGGTGCCCGCACTGGTCTTCCAGGTCGCCACGAAGGCGCGGTAGTCGATCGGTGTCCCGTCATTGAAGTAGGCCTTCGGATTCACGGTGTAAGTGACCACTGTGCGCCCGCCGACCAGCGCCTTGTCCACCTTGGTCAGATAGTCGGGGTTCGGCGAATAGATCCCGTCCGGCGAGAAGAAGGCGAGCACCGGGTTGTACCAGTTCCACAGGGTTCGGGTGTAGGCGGTGCCGTCGGCGTGAAAGGTGTTCCACTGCGCGGTGACCTCGCCGATGGCGGTGGTGAGTGTCCCACCGTCGCGGATGTTGTCACGTGGCTGCGGATTCAGGTCGGCACCGGTCGTGTTGACTGGTCCGCTGTCGAGCGAGACCCCACATCCGGTGGCACCGGCGACCACGAGACCGACCGTGACCAGCACAATCAGTAGGCGTTTCATGCGTCCACCCCCAGGTAGTGACAGGCCGCCTCGTGATCGGCGGATGCGGCGGCCTCAGCGCGAAGTGTCGGTACCTCGGCACGGAGCGTCGGTGCCTCGGTGCGACAGCGTTGTTGCCGATCCGGATCCAGCCGGGCGTGCAACGGACACCGCCCGGCGAAGGCGCAGCCGACGATCTCGGCGGTCGGGCTGGGTTGCTCACCGGTCAGCGGGACGTAGTTGCGGTTGCGTTGCGCCACCGGATCCGGAATCGGCACGGCCGACAACAGTGCCCGAGTGTAGGGATGCGCGGGCTCGTCGAAGACGGTTTCGGTCTCGCCGACCTCCACGAACTCGCCGAGGTACATCACCGCCACCCGGTCGGCAAGGTGACGAACCACGGATAGATCGTGTGCCACAACCAGATACGCCACATCGCCAACCGACTGCAGTTCGCGGATGAGGTTGACGATATCGGCCTGCACGGACACGTCGAGTGCGGACAGCGGTTCGTCGAGGATGATCAGCGACGGCTCGGTCGCCAGCGCACGGGCAATCGCCAGCCGCTGACGTTGCCCACCGGAGAAGGCTGCCGGAAACCGGTCGGCATGGGCCGGATCCAGACCGACCCGTCGCAGCAGCCCCTCGACCTTGGCGTCGGCCTCCGCACGCGGCACCCCCAGTGCGCGTAGGGGTTCGACGACGATGTCGAAAGCGGTGAAACGCGGATCGAGGGCCTCGGCCGGATCCTGGAAGACGATGGAGACCTCACGGCGCAGCGACCGCGCCTCCCGTTTGGGCACCGCGGCCGGATCGACACCGCCGATGCGGACCACGCCCGCCGGCTGTGCGAAGTCCATCACCTCCAGGAGTGTCGTCGACTTGCCGCTGCCCGATTCACCGACGATGGCCAGCGATTCGCCGCGCCGGATGTCGAAGGTCACACCGTTGACCGCACGCACCGTACCCACCCGGCGTTTGAGTAGCCCGCTCGTCAGTGGGAACTCCTTACGGAGATTCTCGACCTGCAGCACCGGTGGCCGGTCGTCCCGAGGTGCCCGATCGGCTCGCGAATCAGGTTGCGGCAGAGGATAGATCGGCGAACCATCGATCGCACCATCGGCAATATCGTCGGCGCGCACGCACGCGACCAGATGGTCGGGCACGGACTCGGCCCGGCCGGCTCCGATCGCACGCAGAGCAGGTTCGGTGCTGCGGCATTCGTCTCGGGCGATCGGGCAGCGCGGCGCGAACAGGCATTCGTCGGCCGGGTCGATGAGCAACGGTGGCGTACCCGGAATCGGGGTCAACGTGTCCGAGCGCCGGTCGACACGCGGGACCGCTTCGAGCAGGCCGACCGTGTACGGCATCCGGGGCGCGTGGAACAGCGTGTCCACGTCGGCGGTCTCCACCGCGCGGCCGGCATACATCACCACCACGTCGTCGGCACTGCCCGCGACCACCCCGAGGTCGTGGGTGATCAGCAGCACCGCGGCGCCGGTCTCCCGCTGCGCGGTGTCGAGCAGTTCCAGGATCTGCGCCTGAATGGTCACGTCGAGTGCGGTGGTCGGCTCGTCGGCGATGATCACCGACGGATCGTTGGCGATCGCCATCGCGATCATCACACGTTGACGCATACCGCCGGACAGCTCATGCGGAAAGGCCTTGGCACGACGCGCCGGATCCGGGATGCCGACGAGTCCGAGCAGCTCCACCGCTCGCACCCAGGCTGACTTCTTCGTCAGCTTCTGGTGTGCCTGAAGGGCTTCGACGATCTGATCGCCGACGGTGAACACCGGGGTGAGCGAGGACAGCGGATCCTGGAAGACCATCGCGATCTCCCGGCCCCGGATCGTCGACATCTCCTTGTCGGACCGGCCGTTCAGCTCACGCCCGTGCAGGCGTACGGACCCACCGACTCGTGCGCTGTCGGGCAGCAACCCGAGGATGGCCATCGCCGAGACCGACTTGCCAGAACCCGATTCGCCGACGATGGCGGTGGTCATGCCCGCGCGCAGGTCGTAGGACAGTCCGCGCACCGCGTCGACCCGGCCGGCCTCGCTGCCGAACGAGACGGTCAGGTCGGCGACGGACAGCACCACGTCGCCATGCTCCGGCGTGCCGACGGCGTCGGCCAGGATCTCGGTGTCGAGACTCATTTCGCCTGTCCCTTCGTCGAAGTCGGGTCGAAGGCATCGCGCAGCCCGTCGGCGACGAGCGCCATCGACACGGTCAGCAGCACCAGCACCCCGGCCGGGAACCAGAACAGCCAGGGCGAGGCGGCCAGCGAGCCGGTTCCGGCCTGCAGCAGCGACCCCAGGGACACGTCGGGAATCTTGATACCGAAGCCGAGGAAGGATAGGCCGGTCTCGGTCAGCACGGTGGCGACCATGCCAAGCGCGAAGTTGATCACCAGCAGCGATGCCATGTTGGGCAGGATGTGCCGCACGATGATGGTCACCGGACGCACACCCAGATAGCGTGCGGCGGCCACATAGTCACGTTCGCGGATGGTCAGCGCCATCGAATGGACCACGCGGGCCAGCATCATCCAGCCGAAGGCGACGAGCACCACGATCAGCCACCGCCAGTCGCCGCCGGTCTTGTTGGAGACCAGCGCGAGGATCAGGAAGGACGGCACCACCAGCAGGATGTAGATCGATCCCAAGATGATCCGCTGCACCCAACCACCGAAGTAGGCGGACAACCCGCCGAGCAACGCCGCGATCGCGGTGGTGGACACCGAGACCGAGACCGCGATCACCAGCGATCGTTGTAGACCGTGGACAACCTGCGCGTACAGGTCGTTGCCGGCGTCGTTGGTCCCGAACCAGTGTTCGGTCGACGGCGGGAACCCGATCGCCAAGAAGTCGGCGTCGCTGTAGGACCACTGGCCGATCATGCCGCCGAAGATCGCGAAGATCACCAGGAACACGAAGATGGCCAGGCCGACCAGCGCCAGGGTGTTACGTGCGAACCGCTTGGCCAGGATCCGGGTTCGACCGCCTCGATGCCGGGCGATCGGTGCCGGCGGGGTGGCGCTCTCAGCGAGCAGTCCGCCGGTTTCACCCATGATCGGCGCGGACGCGGTATCCCCGGCTCCGGGGGCGCCGCGCCGCGGTTCGGGGGGCATCATCGTCATCTCAGCTCACCCGCACTCTCGGATCGAGGTACACCACGAACAGATCGGCGAGGATCGCGCCGACCGCGGTCGCCACCGCGCCGAAGGCCGAGACCGCCACGACACCGTGGATGTCGTTGGTGTTGATCGACGTGACGAAATAGCGGCCCATCCCCTCCCACCCGAAGATGGTCTCGGTCAGCACCGCTCCGGTGAACACCGCCGGGATGGCGAAGGCGATACCCACGGCGACCGGGATGATGGCGGTACGCAGGGCGTGCCGCCGAACGGCCCGGCCACGGGTGAGGCCCTTGGCCCGGGCGGTCCGCACGTAGTCGGCGTTGATCGTGTCCAGCAGCAGCGAACGCTGGAGGATGTGCAGACCGGCATAGCTGGTGATGACGAGTGTGATGGTCGGCAGGATCAGATGTTGCACCCGATCGGACAGCACCGGCCAGAAGCCGTGGACGTCGAGGCTTTTCGCGCCGGACACATAGACCAGGGAGTCGCCGGCGGCCTGATTGAGCGAGATGGCCGCCAGCACGATGCCGAGGCCGACCACCGCGACCGGCAGGTTGATGGTCACCAGGGAGACGAACTGCAGCACGCGGTCGGACACCTTGTACTGCCGCAGCGCGGTGTAGACACCGAGGGCGATGCCGAGCAGCGTGGAGATGATCGTCGCCGCCGCCAGGAGTTGGACCGAGGACCAAGCCCGGAAGGAGATCTGCTCGTTGACGCTGAGGCCGACCGGACTGTTGCCCCAATCCCAGTGCAGCAGGATGTTGGTGAGCCAGGTCCACCACCGCTCCAGCAGCGGGACCTTGTCATTGAGGTTGTAGGTGTCCAGCGTCGCGTCGACGACGTGTTCCGGCAACGGCGGGCGACGAACCGCGTAATTCGAGCGCGGATCGAGCATGGCGGTGGCAAGGAAATACGTCAGGTTGGTTGCGACGAATACCAGGACAGCCCACACCCCGATGCGCTTGCACAGGTATGCGATCACATGCGCTCCACGGTGTCGTACGGACAGGCTTCGGTCGGGCTCGCTGTACAGAGCTGGTGTACGGCTGAGGTGATCATTCTGTCAGCGCGAGCACGCTGGTGCCTTGTTTCCGTCTCGGGCGTGGCGAAGGCACCACCGAAGGAGCGCGAAAAACAGGGTCCCGCATCGCATCGATGCGGGACCCTGTGGTCGGTTGTGCCGGATCAGGCCAGAGCTTTGGCCTTGAGTGCCTCGAACTCCTGCGGACTGATCGCACCGGAGTCGAGCAGTGCCTTGGCGTCGGCGATCTGCTGGGTCGGCGAATGGCCGGCGACCGAGCGGATGTATTGGTCGGACGCCTGCTTCGCCTCGGCGTAAGCCTCTCGCTGCCGTTCCGCCATTCCCTTGCCCTTGACGAGCAGATAGATCAATGCCGTCAGATACGGGAATATGATCAGGAAAACGACCCAGACCGCCTTCTGCCAACCCGATGCCGCCTTGTCACGGAAGAGGTCCGAGATGATGTGCCAGAGAATGATCAGGTACGCGATGAACGCGAAAATGACGATCGTGTACCAGATGAAATCCCAGAACGAGTCCCACATAGGGCCGGCTCCTTCACTAATGAGTGCAGGTCAACTCCGCGGATGACCATTGCCGAAAGCATCTCACAGCCCATACCCCTACAGATGGCTGTCAGTGCGAAATGTCGGATTTCAACCGCCAATTCATCAAATTAGGGTGAGGCCATGCACGACACAGCGACATCCAGTCCCGAACTGGGACTCGACACCTTCGGCGACAACACCGTCGACGACCACGGGGATCGGGTCAGCGACGCCCAGACGCTGCGTGACGTCCTCGACCAGGCGGTGCTCGCCGACGAGGTCGGGGTCGACTTTCTCGGCGTCGGCGAACACCATCGCGACGACTACGCGGTATCCGCACCGGAGGTGCTGCTGGCCGCGATCGCCGCGCGGACCAGCCGCCTCCGGCTCGGTTCGGCGGTGACCGTGCTCAGCTCCGACGACCCGATCCGGGTCTACCAGCGGTTCGCGACGCTCGACGCACTCTCCTCCGGCCGCGCCGAGGTGATCCTGGGACGCGGTTCCTTCACCGAGTCCTTTCCGCTGTTCGACTACGACCTGGCCGACTACGAGGAGTTGTTCTCCGACAAGTTGTCGCTGTTCGCGCGGCTGCGCGAAGGTGAGCCGGTGACCTGGTCGGGGGCCACGCGCGGGCCGCTGCGTTCCCAATCGGTGTTTCCCGCTCTGGAGACGCCACCACTGCCCACCTGGATCGCGGTGGGCGGCAGCCCCGAATCCGTGGTGCGGGCGGCCACCTACCGACTGCCGCTCATGCTCGCGATCATCGGGGGCGACCCACTGCGATTCAAACCCTATGTCGACCTGTTCCATCGCGCCTCAACCGAATTGGGCACCGAGACACTGCCGGTGGGTGTCCATTCGCCGGGCCACGTCGCCGACACCGACGACCAGGCGCGCGAAGAGCTGTGGCCGCACTACCGCGGCTATGTGGCCCGGATCGGTGCCGAACGTGGCTGGCCGCCGCCGACCCGGATCGAGTTCGAGCGCTCGACCGGACCGTCGGGATCGCTCTACGTCGGCTCACCCGAGACCGTCGCCCAGAAGATCGCCGGCACCGTGACCGCGCTGGGCCTGAGCCGATTCGACATGAAGTACTCGCACGGCACCCTCCCGCACCGCAATCTGATGCGGAGCGTGGAATTGTATGGCACGCAGGTCATTCCACGAGTCAGGGAGATTCTCGCCGACAGGCAAGGGTGAGCAGGAAATCCCCCGCCACGTCGGTCCACTGCGCGACTGCGGGCAGGCCCACCGACGCCAACTCCGCAGCGAGGGCAGCCGGCTCGAACTTCGTGCTGATCTCGGTATGGATCTCGGCACCGGCGGGCAGGTGCCACGCCTTGCCGAGCACCTCGAACCAGGCGTTGACATCTCGTCGAGTCCGCAGCCACATCTCGATCCGATGCTCGGCCGGATTCCAGCGCGCGATGTGCTCGAAGTCGTCGGCGTAGAGGTTGCGCGCGTCGAGCCCGGTGCGTAGCACCTCGATCAGATTCCGGTTGAAATCGGCAGTGACACCCGACTTGTCGTCGTAAGCGGCCACCAGGCGGCCGGTGTCCTTGATGAGGTCGGCACCGAGCAGAAAGTAGTCGCCGGGAGCCAGTGCCGCCGCCAGCCGGTCGAGGAACTCGACCCGGAAATCTGGCGTGAAGTTGCCGATCGTGCCGCCGAGGAACACCGCCAGCCGCGGGCCGTTTGCGACGGGTAGCGTCAAACCGGGCTCGGTGAAGTCGGCCACCACCGGCACCACATCGAGATCTGGATAGTCGGCGCTCAGTATTTCGGCTGTGACACTGAGCATCTCGTCGCTCACGTCAACCGGAACGTAGGAGATCCGCGAACCGCCCGGGTCACAGCCGGCGACGAAGGCGTCGAGCAGCAGACGCGTCTTGGTCGACGTCCCCGACCCGAGTTCGACGATCATCTCCGCACCGGTCGTCGCCGCGATCTCCGCGGCGCGTGCGGTCAGGATCTCGGTCTCGCGTCGGGTCGGGTAATACTCGGGCAGCCTGGTGATCTCGTCGAAGAGCCGACTGCCGCGTTCGTCATAGAGCCACTTCACCGGCAGCGTCGGCGGGTCCTGCCAGAGGCCGGCCAGCGCGTCGAGTGCCAGCGGCGAATCCACCCCGGCCGTCATCGGGCCAACCGCAGTCCGGCGAAGACCCAGCGTGAGGCGGCCGGAAAGAAGTTGCGATAGGTGGCCCGCTCATGGCCGGGCGGGGTGATCGCGGACCCGCCGCGCAGCACATGCTGATCGCACATGAACTTGCCGTTGTACTCCCCAACCGCACCGTTGGCGGGCACGAATCCCGGATAGGGCAGATACGCACTGGCGGTCCACTCCCAGACGTCACCGATCATCGCTCTCCCGGCCCGGGCGGGATGACATCGACGGGGGTCGAGGAGTTGGCCACGGGCCGTTCCGGTTTCGGCGGCCGCGACCTCCCACTCGAATTCGGTGGGGAGCCGCGCACCCGCCCACCGAGCGAAGGCGTCGGCTTCATAGAACGAGACGTGTACGACCGGCTCGTCGGGAACGACCGGGCGGCGTCCGGACAGCGTGAAGGTCGTCCACTCGCCGTCCTGATCGCGCCAGTACTCCGGCGCCTGCCACCCGGCTTGTCGGATATGGGCCCACCCGTCGGACAACCAGAACTCCGGACGCCGGTATCCGCCATCGGCGATGAACTCCAGCCAGTCCGCGTTGGTGACCGCACGGTCGGCGATCTCGAAGTCCTCCAGGAAGACCCGATGCCGGGGGCCTTCGTTGTCGTAGGCGAAACCAGCTCCGGCCATGCCGATCTCCCGGATTCCACCCGATACCGACCGCCACGTCTGCGGCGCGGTCGTCGCACCGGAATCCGGTGCGCGATCGACATAGACCGGCGCAAAGGCATGTGTGGAGAAGAGGTGTTTGATGTCCATCAGCAACAGCTCCTGATGCTGTTGCTCGTGATTGCACCCGAGTTCGACGAGCGCCAACGCCGTATCGTCCAGCCGCCCGCGGTCGAGCGCATCGACCACCGCCGCATCGACATGCTCGCGGTAGCGGGTCACCTCGGTGACGCCCGGCCGGGTGACCAGGCCCCGGTCGGGGCGCGGGTGACGCTCACCCACCGCTTCGTAATAGCTGTTGAACAGATAGCGAAAGGTGTTGTCGTAGACGACGTACTCGGGATCGGCTCGGAGCACGAACTCCTCGAAGAACCAGGTCACATGCGCCCGATGCCATTTCGCCGGGCTGGCCTCGGTCATCGACTGCGGCGTCTGATCCTCGGCCGACAGCGTCGAGGAGAGGCGATCGGTCAGTGCACGCACCTCGCGAAATTGTTCCAGGAGCGGCGTTTTCGAGGGCACACCGGAATCAGCAGATTCCGGCACCGGAGAGTCGGCAGTGACCGGCGAAGTGATGCTCATAGACAACCTCCACATGTAGGCGCCGAGCGGTCGGGCGCCCGGGGCGTCGACATCGCTCTCCATCGTGTCGAGACAGTCGGCATGTGTCAACGAACATTCAGCCGACAACCATCGTCAACCAGGGGTTGACGATGGCGCTGGCGTCAACCTACGGTTGACGACATGACCGACGCGTCCCCCCCGAATCCCGCCGCTCGTATCCGTCTCGACGACCTCATCGACGCCATCCGGGCAACCCACGACGATCCGCTCGACCAACTGACCGCCGCCATGGTCGCCGCGGATCATCTCGGCGAAATGGCCGACCATCTGATCGGCCACTTCGTCGACCAGGCCCGCCGCGCGGGGGCGTCGTGGACCGCCATCGGGGCCGGCATGGGCGTGAGCAAACAAGCAGCCCAGAAACGCTTCGTCACCCGCACCAGCGCCGAGGCGCCCGCCGACAATCCGTTCGCCTCATTCACCCCGCGCGCCGCGAATGTTCTGATGGTCGCGAATGCGCGCGCCGTCGAGGCGGCCGCCGATACCGTCACCGCCGCCCGCATCGCCGACGCCCTGGCCGACGAGACCGGCAGTCTGGCAGCGACGCTCCTCAGCGGTCGCGGCGTCGACGCCGATCGTCTACATGCCACCCTCGCCGCGCTCGTCCCCGCTCCAGGCCCGGAAGACACCGCAGCAGCAGCATCCGACGGCCCCACCCTGGCGCCCTACGACGCGGGCGCGAAGAAGGTCCTGGAGACGACGGTCGCGGTTGCCGCCGAACTCGGCCACAGCTACACCGGCACCGAACATCTGTTGCTCGGCCTGTTCGCCGACGACGAACTCGCCGCCACGCTGACCGCCATCGGCCTCGACGCCGCGACACTGCGCACCGACCTCGTCACCGCCCTGGCTCAGGTGCTGGACAAACCCTGACCTCCGGTCAGTTGTCCTCGTCCAGGTAGTGCATGGCAGCTTCTTCGGCCGACGCCCCCGCCCCGTCGATCCCGACATCACTGGCGAACGCCTCGCTCTCGGTGTCGGGGCCGAAGCCCGCGTCGGGTGCCACCAGTCGTCCCGACCGTCGGTCGCCGACCTGGTCGACGGCCTCGGCGAACTCATTGTCGTGGTCAGATTCGTGTGAACGCCAACGAGTTTCGTCGCGTTCGTCGGCGTCGATCCGATCCAGCGGATCGCCGTCGTCGACGTCGGGCTCCTCTTCCCGCAGTCGCTCGTCAAGGGATTCACCCTCCCGCATCTCCTGCGCGGTCAAACCGTGCACCGCACCCTTGGGTTTGTGGTCGGGCGGCGAGTACCCCTCGTCCAGGACGTCGTCGACGCCCCGATCGTCGAGCGTGTCGCCCGGCTGCAACTGATCGTCATCGTCGAGGCTGTAGTCACCGTCTGAAGGTGCGATGTCGTTCATGCCTTCAACGATAGGTCGCATCCCGTGTCCGGTTCGGCCATTCACCTCTCGACGCCACCGGGGATCGGCCACAATCGGAGAGATGATCGAGGAAATGCAGGCCGAGGCCCAAGCCCTGATCTCGGCGGGCGAGTACACGCACGCGTTGGCAGAGTTCTCGGTGCTCCGCGAGATCCGTTCCCGCCGTGAAGGCCCCTACTCGCCGATGTATCTGTCCAACCTGCATGACTGCGTCCGGTGCACCTCGCAATTGCAGCTGTGGTCGGACTGCACCCCACTGTGCAGCGAACTCCACGGAAAGTACGTCCGGACCCATGGTCGGGGTGAGCGTGACACCGTCGACGTGGCCAAACACTGGGCGTGGGCGCTGGTGCATCTCCACGACTACCCGCCGGCGCTGCGGCTGTACCTCACCACCGCCGACGCGCTCTGGGAGGCCGATCCGCAGCAGGCGCTGCGCCTTCTCGGTGCCGCGGCGGTGTATCGCCACGGCACCGACCCCGCGTCGCTGGTGGCGCCGGGCCTCATCGACGGGGTCAAGCTGGCCCACAGCCGCGACCTGCTCTCGACGATCAACCAGCTGATCGCGGATGTACCCGACGGCTCCGATCGTGAGGGTGAGGTCACCTTCGACGGTTTCGCGCCGGCCTGAACCGCAACATCACGGGGTCGGTGCCGCGGTATCGCGATTGCGTCGCTTGAGGATGTAGGTGTCCGCCGCACTGATGCCGTGCGGCACGAAACCCACCGCCAGCAGGCCCGCGATCAACGCCAACGGCCACTCGTAGCCGCCATCGGTGGCCCAGAATCCGTGGTCGCCGTGCACGTAGTAGATCGCGCCGATCATGTCGACGATGAGCACCAGCGACACCAGCGGCAACAGCAACCCAATGATCAGACAGACGCCGCCGATCAGTTCCGCCCAGGTCGCCAGGTAGGCCGAGAACGTCGGCAACGGGATATCCAGGGACTTGAACCAGGTGGCCACGTTGTCCACACCGGTGTCGGTAAGTTTCTGCCATCCATGGGCGATGAAGATGACTCCGAGGATCGCCCTGGCCACGAACTGCGCAAGATGATTGAAACCGGCCATGCTCATCTCCTTCTGAGAGCGTCGGACCCGGTGAGTTCCGGGTTCGGCAGGTACTGTGAGTGTCCGTGACCGCGGCACACGCCGTGGCGAGAACGCGCGATCGATATCTGGACGCGTCGGGCCGGAGATCAGCTGAGGAGAGTACGTGCCGGGAAAATCTGGCTCTGGTTCACGAAACGCGAACTCAGGTCAGCCGGTACTCGGGTCACCGGCCGACATCCTCGATCCCTATCTGCCGCACAACGGCAATCTGGGCTATCGAGTATCCCGATACGACCTCGAACTCGAGTACAAGGTGGCCAGTAACCGACTGTCCGGCGGCGCGACGCTGACCGCGACCTCGGTTGCCGAACTCAGACAGTTCACCCTGGACATGGCGGCGACACTCGCCGTCGACCGGGTACTGATCAACGGCAAACGCGCGCGCTACAGCCACCGCCGCAACAAGCTGACCCTGACACCGGAATCACCGATCCCACCGGGCGGGGCGATGACCATCCTCATCCGCTACCACGGCAGTCCACGGCCCATCCACGGCCCGTGGGGTGAGGTCGGCTGGGAGGAACTCACCGACGGCGCACTGTGCGCCAATCAGCCCAACGGCGCGGCGTCGTGGTTTCCCTGCGACGACCATCCGTGCGCAAAGGCCACCTACCGATTCGCCATCACCACCGACAGCCCCTACTACGCCCTGGCCAACGGGGTCCTGGAATCCAAGCGGGTGCGTGCGGCGCAGACCACCTGGGTCTATCAGCAGGTCGAGCCGATGCCGAGCTACCTGGCGTCGATCCAGGTCGGCCAGTACAAGCAGATCACGTTGGCCACCAAGCCGATTCCGGTCCAGGCGGTGATCCCGCCGCGGCTGCAGGCGACCTTCGGCGTCGACTTCGGTCGCCAGCTGGAGATGGTCGAGGCCTTCGTCGAGATGTTCGGGCCCTACCCGTTCCCGCAGTACACCGTCGTGGTGACCGACGACGACCTGGAGATCCCGATCGAGGCGCAGAGCTTCTCCACCTTCGGCGCCAACCACTGCGACGGCACCCGCACCGCCGAACGCCTCGTCGCCCACGAACTGGCGCATCAGTGGTTCGGCAACTCGGTGACGATCGCGCGGTGGCGCGACATCTGGCTGCACGAGGGCTTCGCCTGCTACGCGGAATGGCTGTGGAGCCAGCGATCCGGCGGCCGCAGCGCCGACGAGTGGGCCCGGCATTACTACGCCAAACTCGCCGCCAACCCGGTTCGGGTGCCGCTGGCCGACCCGGGTCCGCGCAAGATGTTCGACGACTGGGTGTACAAGCGGGGGGCTATGACCCTGCACGCCCTGCGCCTGGCCATCGGCGACGGACAGTTCTTCGCGCTGCTGCAGCGGTGGACGGACAAATACCGCTACGGGTCGGTGAGTACCGAGGACTTCATCGCACTGGCCGCCAACTACTCCGCGACGCCGCTGCGTGAACTGTGGGATGCGTGGCTGTTCACACCCGCACTACCGCCCTACCCCGGCCCCGCCTGAGCCTGTCGGCCATGACCGCACCGGACAACACCGACTCAGATTCCCTCGCCGGCACTCTCGGTCGGGTCACCGTCGCCACCATCATCGCGGCCGCGTCGGGCTACCTGGTGCTGTTGATCGCCGCCCGTCATCTCGGAGCGTCGGGATATGGCGTGTTCGCGGTGTTCTGGGCCGCCTACGGCATCGTGACCGGCGCCCAGAACGGACAGTTGCAGGAGACCACCCGCGCGATCCGTTCAGCCCAGGATCATCGGCGCGACGCTCTGGGCATCGACACCCCGGCCGATCGCCCGGTGCGGATCAATGTGGCCATCGGCTTCGTGCTGGCCGCGCTCGTCGCGGTCACCGCACCGCTGTGGAGCGGGTCGGTCTTCGACGAGCAGCGCTGGCTGTCGGTGCTGCTGCTGGCCGGCGGGGTGGCGAGTTTCGCGGTGTACGCGCATCTGTGCGGAGCATTGTCGGGGGCATCGCGCTGGTCGGCCTTCGCCGTTCTCCTGTCGGTCGACGCGCTCATCCGGCTGGTGGGGGCGGTCATGTCCGCGGCCCTCGGCTGGGGCCTGACCGCCTTCCTGGTGATCACCGTTGCCGGGTCGGCGTCGTGGTGTGTGCTGCTCCTGACATCGGCGGCGGCCCGCACCGCCGTCGGGTTGCCCGGCGACGCGAACGCGCGCAGGCTGACCACCAACACACTGACCGCGATGGCCGCGGCTCTGGCCAGCGCGGTTCTCGTGATGGGTTTCCCGGTTCTCATCAAGGTCACCGCAGGCTCGGAGACGTTCGGCCACGCCGCCGACGACGACCGACTCATCGGCGCGGTGATCCTCGCGGTCACCTTGACCAGGGCGCCACTGCTGGTGCCGCTGAACAGCTTTCAGGGCGTACTGATCTCCCGGTTCGTCGATGGCCGCCACGCCATCGGGCGCGCCCTGCGCGGCCCGCTGGCCGTCGTCGCGACGATCGGCGTGCTCGGGTCGGTGGCCGCCTGGCTGATCGGTCCGTGGCTGCTGACGACGATCTTCGGCGACGACTACGACCTCGACGGCGCCGTCGTCGGTTTGCTCACGCTCGGTGCGACGACCCTCGGCCTACTGACCGTCACCGGTGCCGCGACCGTCGCCGCCGGCGCCCACCGCTGGTACGCGACCGGCTGGTGGGTGGCGACCATCGCCTCGGCTCTGATCCTGCTCATCCCCGCCGACGTCGACACCCGTTCGTGCGCCGCACTGGTCATCGGGCCGCTGGCCGGTATCGCCGTCCATGTGGCCGGGCTCATGCGTCGCACGTAGCGGCTCATCCCCGCCGCGCGACCACCGACCCGGCGCGGGCCTGCCACTGATGCAGGCGGGAGGTCGCATGCCATCGGGCGGCCCGGGCGGCATGGTTCCAGCCGCGGTCGGCGCAGCGCCGGGCTTCCTCGGCGAAGAAACTGTTCTCCTCGTCGAACCGCCGACCGTCGACGGCCCGGACCGACGACACCGACGCCCGGTGGCGGCGGTAGCGGAAGACGATCTCGGGGTCGTAGACCAGGGAGCCGCCGACCGACGCCAGGTCGACCAGCAGCGCCAGATCCAGCACGACCTCCAGGCCGGGACGGAAACCGACCTCGCGCACGGCCTCGGTGCGCCACAGCAGCGACGGGAAGTAGGTCCAGTTGCCGTGGTAGAGGCTGGTCGCGAGCTTCTCGCCGTGCAGGACGGTGGCGCGCGGCGGAGCGAGGATCGCCTTGATGCGGTCGCCGAGGGGGCGCACCGGCCGGTCGTCGGAGTCGATGACCTCGACACCGGGTGCGATCACCGACGCGTCGAGATGCATCTCCGCCAGGCTGCGCACGGTGCACAGGTAGTCGGGCAGCATGACATCGTCGCAGCCCATCACCACGAACCAGTCGTGTTGGACGAGCTCGACACACCGCCGGAAATTGCCGTTGACCCCGAGATTCGTCGGGTTGCGCAGATATCGCACCCGAGCATCGCCCAGGCCGTCGAGCCACTCGCGCGGCGTCGAATCCGGATAGCAGTCGTCGACGACCGTCAGACGGAGATCCGGCTCGGACTGGTCGAGGACACTGAGCACCGCCTGCTGGAACTGTCCGACGTCTCCATAGAAGGGCATCATCACGTCGATCGGCACCCGATCAGCCTAGTCACCACCGATCCGGGGCCGCCTCCCCGCACGCGTTAGGGTTACGTCCATGACCGGCGACACCACCAATGACGACGTGTGGCTGGTGGTACCCGTCTACAACGAGGGGCAGGTCATCCGCGAGGTGATCGACCACGCCCGGCAGGTCTTCCCCAACATCGTCTGCGTCGACGACGGCAGCTCCGACAATTCGGCAGCCGAGATCGGCGCGACCGGCGCCCACCTGGTGCGTCATCCGGTGAACCTCGGGCAGGGTGCGGCGATCCAGACCGGCGTCGAATATGCGCGTACCCAGCCAGGCGCCCGCTACTTCGTGACCTTCGATGCCGACGGACAGCATCAGGTCGATGATGTCTCGGCGATGATCGCCCGGCTGCGCACCGAACCGGTCGACATCATCGTCGGCACTCGCTTCGCCGACGGCCGCAGCGCCTCGGTGCCGCCGCTGCGCCGGATGGCGTTGCGCACCATCGTCTTCCTGTCCCCGCGGACTCGTCGCCTCGGATTGTCGGACGCGCACAACGGGTTACGGGCATTCAACAAGACGGTCGCCGATCAGCTCGATCTACTGATGGCAGGCATGAGTCACGCGTCGGAGTTCGTCACCCTCATCGACCACCACCAGTGGCGGGTGGCCGAACAACCGGTGACGATCCTCTACACCGAGTACTCGCGGGCCAAGGGGCAGTCACTCATCAACGGGGTCAACATCGTCGCCGACGGGCTGTTCCACAGCCGGATGCGCAAGTGAGCGAGGAGAAGCGACGATGATCTGGTTCCAGATTCTGGCGATCCTCGGGATCGTCGCATTGGTGGGGTTCTTCTTCGTCAACCGCGGTACCGCCAAGGCCTCGGCCGGCGTCAAACTGCTGTTCGTCGCATTCGTGGTCTTCGGCGCCTACGCCATGCTCCGCCAGGACGACGTCACCTGGGTGGCCAAGAAATTCGGTATCGAACGCGGCCTGGACCTGGTGCTGTTCCTGCTGGTCCTGGCCTTCGCGTTCACCACCATCTCCACCTATCTGCGCTTCCGTGACCTGGAGGTGCGCTACGCCCGGCTGGCCCGGGCCATCGCCCTGCAGAACGCCCGCCAGGAGAACAACGGCGACGGTTAGTCGACGGCAGCCGCCGACCGAAGTCTGTTCCTCCCCGACTTTCGGGTTCGTCCCCGAGGTGCAACTGGGCGAAGAACAAAAAAGTGGGGGAGGAACTTCGTCCCCTATTTTCGGCCGGGTGGGCGGGCCGGGTGGGGTCAGTCCGCCAGCGACCGCAGGTAGGCCGTCACATCGGCATATTCGGGCAGCAGTCCCGAGTCCCGAGCGGCGCTCAATCCGGGTGCGGCGGTGTCCTTCTCGGACAGCTCGTAGACGAGCGGCGAGCCGTCCCGCGCGGTGGTCGGCCACGCGATACCGAGGTCGGCGTCGAGTGGGTTGATGCCGTGTTCGGCGCCCGGGTTGTAGCCGGTCGAGCACAGGTAGGTGACCGTGGAATTGTCGGCAAGGGAACAGAATCCGTGACCGAGACCCTCACTGAGGTAGACCGCGCGACGGTCGACGTCGTCGAGGAGCACGGTGTCATAGGCCCCGAAGGTGGGCGACCCGACCCGGATGTCGACGATCACGTCCAGGATCGCCCCAGACGGACAGGTCACATACTTGGCCTGCCCAGGCGGGACGTCGGCGAAATGAATGCCGCGCAGCACACCTGCCGCCGACACCGACAGGTTGACCTGGGCCAGGTCGAAACGGTGCCCGATGACCTCGGCCAGCAGATCGGCCTTGAACGCCTCCGCGAACAATCCCCGCGAATCACCGTGCTGGACCGGCGTCAGCTCCCACGCCCCGTCGATGGCCAACGGCCGCACCCGCATCAGAAACCCTTTCCACGTTCGAGCAGTTCCAGCAGGTAGTCGCCGTAGCCGGACTTGCGCAGTCCTTCCGCGCGGGCACGCAAGTCGTCGTCGGCGAGGAAGCCACGCCGCCAGGCGATCTCCTCGGGCACCGCGATCTTGAGGCCCTGCCGCTGCTCCACCGTGCGCACGAAATTCCCGGCGTCGAGCAGCGAGTCGAAGGTGCCGGTGTCGAGCCACGCGGTACCGCGCGGCAGCACGGTCACCGACAACTTGCCCCGCTCCAGATAGTGCGCGTTGATGTCGGTGATCTCGTATTCGCCACGCGGACTTGGGGACAGACCTTTGGCGATCTCGACGACGTCGTTGTCGTAGAAGTACAGGCCGGGCACCGCGAAATTCGAGCGCGGGGTGGCCGGCTTCTCCTCCAGCGACCGGGCGATGCCGTTCTCGTCGAAGTCGACCACGCCGTAGGCGCTCGGATTGGCCACCCAGTAGGCGAAGATCGCACCACCGTCGACGTTCTCGAAACCCTGCAGCTGGGTGCCCAGACCCGGCCCGTAGAAGATGTTGTCGCCCAGCACCAGCGCCACCGAGTCGTCGCCGATGTGGTGTTCCCCGAGGATGAACGCCTGTGCCAGCCCGTCCGGGGACGGCTGGGTCACATACGACAGACTGATACCGAACTGCGAACCGTCACCGAGGAGCCCCCCGAAGGCCGCCCGGTCGTGCGGGGTGGTGATGATCAGGATGTCGGAGATCCCGGCCAGCATCAGCGTGGACAGCGGGTAGTAGATCATCGGCTTGTCGTACACCGGCACCAGCTGCTTGCTGACGCCCTGCGTGATCGGGTGCAGCCGCGTTCCGGTCCCCCCGGCCAAGATGATTCCGCGCATGCCGAACAGCTTAGGCGGACCTGGCACCGACAGGTGTCGGCCCACCGCCTGCAACCCCGCCGTCTGTACCATCGTGAGCCGAGACGATGCGCCCGGACGGGAGTGCTGCGGACAGGTCGACCCGGCGATGCGCATCCCGACGACGGGAGCAGAGATGACGACACGAGTACTCGTGACCGGCGGGGCCGGGTTCATCGGCGCCAACTTCGTCCTGCGCACCTTGGTCACCCGCCCCGATGTGCAACTTCGGGTGCTCGACAAACTGACCTACGCGGCGAATCCGGAAACGCTGAGCGCGGTCGCCGACCGCGTCGAACTCGTGCAGGGCGACATCGCCGACGCCGAGCTGGTCGACCGGCTGGTCGCCGACACCGACCTGGTGGTGCATTTCGCGGCCGAGTCGCACAACGACAACTCCCTGGCCGATCCGTCGGCCTTCGTCCAGACCAACCTGGTCGGCACGTACACGCTGCTGGAAGCGGTCCGCCGCCATCGGGTGCGGTTCCACCACATCAGCACCGACGAGGTCTACGGCGACCTCGAACTCGACGATCCGGCCCGCTTCACCGAGCAGACCCCGTACAACCCGTCGAGCCCCTACTCGTCGACGAAGGCGGGCAGCGACCTGCTGGTGCGGGCGTGGGTACGATCCTTCGACATCGCGGCGACCATCTCGAACTGCTCCAACAACTACGGGCCGTACCAGCACATCGAGAAGTTCATTCCGCGGCAGATCACCAACGTGCTCTCCGGGATCCGCCCCAAGCTCTACGGCGACGGCCGCAACGTCCGCGACTGGATCCACGTCGACGACCACAACGACGCCGTGTGGACTATCATCGACCACGGCACCATCGGTGAGACCTACCTGATCGGCGCCGACGGCGAGGTCGACAACCGGACCGTCGTCGAGACCATCCTCGAACTGCTGGGCCGGCCCGCCGACGCCTTCGACTTCGTCACCGACCGACCCGGCCACGACCGCCGCTACGCCATCGACTCCACCCGACTTCGGGATGAATTAGGCTGGCGGCCAAACTATCTCGACTTCCGTGCCGGATTGTCGGCGACCATCGACTGGTATCGCGGCCACACCGACTGGTGGCAGCCCGGCAAAGCAGCGGTGGAAGCCGGTTACGCCGCCACCCAACAGATCACCGGATAGGGACGGCCTCACCGAGGAAGGCGAGCTGGTCGGCGACGACCTTCTCGAACGCGTCGCCGACATAGATGTCGAAATGCCCTTCGTCGTAGCGGAGTAGACGAACCTTCGGATTCGTGGCCGCGTATTTCACCGTCGGACCGACCGGAGCCACCGAATCCTGGTCGCACGCACAGATCAGCGTCGGACAGTCGAGGTTGCGCACCGATCGGCCGGGGAATCGGGTCGGGATCGCCAGACCCACCCGGGCCGGGACCGCGTTCACGAACGGCACCCCGTCGGGTACCAGCGGCAGATAACCGGGCACCACGTCGGGCGCGGTCATCAGTGCGGTGGAACCGGGTTCGCCGGCCAGCGCCACCGTCACCGGCGCACGACGGGCCGCCACCGACGCCAGGTCCGCGATCGCTCGCACCGTCACCTTGGCGGCCACCTTCGGCTCCATGGCTCGCAGGGAGGCGAGGCCGTCGGTGAACGGGCACTGCGCGATCACCGCCGCCACCCTTCCGTCACGCGCGCCCGCCACCAGCACATGTCCGCCCGAGAACGACGTCCCCCACAGGATCACCCGATTGCGGTCGACCTCCGGGCGCGACCGCGCGTAGTCGATCGCGGCCGACCAGTCGGCGAGCTGCCGCTTCACCGACAGCAGCTGGCGCGGCGTCCCCTCACTGGTACCGAAGCCGCGGTAGTCGAAGACCAGGCAGGCGTATCCGGCGGCGACGAACCGCTCGGCGAAGGCGTCGAGCCGCATCTCGCGCACCGCGCCCAAGCCGTGCGCCATTACCAGGATCGGCGGTGGCGCAGCATCGGCGGTCGGGGTGTCGGGCAGGTACAGCCAGGCCGAACAACTCGCGTCGCCGGAGTCGAATTCCACATCGGTGCGCGACACCTGAGTCCCCTATCGTCGATCCCCGACCATGTCATCGATCAATGACACAGTTCCTCGCACCCTAGCCTTCGCACTCGACGCCGACAAGGACCTCAGCGTGTCCGGCGCCATAGCGGTACACATGGTCGTCGCACAGGTTCGCCGCATACGGTGGTCTGCATGCGCGTACTCGTCAGCGGCGGCGCCGGTTACATCGGCTCGCATACCGTGATCCGCCTGATCGACGCCGGCCACCAGGTGGTCATCGTCGACGACTTCTCCAACGCCAAACCGACGGTCGTGGGCAGGCTGGAGGGGCTGGCCGGGACGTCGATCCCGGTGCACGCCTTCGACCTGACCGATGTCGACAAGACCGAACACTTCTTCGCCACCGAGCAGGTCGACGCGGTGATCCACTTCGCCGGATACAAGGCGGTCGGTGAGTCGGTGGCCAAACCGCTCGACTATTACCAGAACAACCTCGACTCGACCTTCGCCCTGCTGCGCGCGATGACCCGCCACGACGTCCACACCCTGGTGTTCTCGTCGTCGGCCACCGTCTACGGCGCCGAGCCGCAACTGCCGATGACCGAGGACCTACCCACCTCGGCGACCAACCCCTACGGCTGGACCAAGGTGATGATCGAGCAGATCCTGACCGACGTCGCCGCCGCCGACCCGAGGCTGCGGATCGCCGCGCTGCGCTACTTCAATCCGGTGGGCGCGCACCCCAGCGGCCAGATCGGGGAGGACCCCAGCGGCATCCCGAACAACCTGATGCCCTTCGTCGCGCAGGTCGCGGTTGGCCGGCGCGAACGGCTGTCCATCTTCGGCGATGACTACGACACCCCCGACGGCACCGGTGTCCGCGACTACATCCACGTCGACGATCTCGCTGCCGGCCACGTCGCCGCCCTGGACCGGATCAGCGTCGGCGAACCGGGTATGTCGACCTGGAATCTCGGTACCGGACAAGGAGTTTCGGTGCTGGAGGTGGTCAAGGCCTTCGAACGGGCGAGCGGACAGCCCATCCCCTACGACATCGCACCGCGTCGCCCGGGCGACATCGCCGCATCCTATGCGGATCCCACCCGTGCCAACACCGAACTGAAGTGGTTCGCGCACAAGACGATCGACGACATGTGCGCCGACACCTGGCGCTGGCAGTCGAACAATCCGCAGGGGTATCCGGACCCGTCGTGAGGCTCGCCTCCCCCGTCGGCGGACTCAGCGTCCGGCCAAGACCTCCTCGTCGACCCGATAAACGGTGACGTTCCCGCGGGTGTAGACGACGGTCAGCCCCGGCGCCCCGTGCTCACGCAACGCGAGGAACGGGTCGCCCTGGACCCCGTGCTCCGGGTCGGGGACGCCGCGCTGGAAGGCCCAGTAGCTCGGGGGTGAGTCGATCACGAAGTGCACGTTCATATCTCGCACAATCTTGTCGATCGCCGGATCGGCGCCGATCTTGGTGACACCCCAGAACAGGTCCCGCTGGCGTTGCGAGAACTCGTTGGCCCGATAGAACGGGAACATCGGGTGCAGGCCGGTGACCGGGTAGATCCAGCCGGTGCCCTGGTCGAGGTTGTTGAGGATCAGTGAATCGCGCGCCCCCGGCTGTTGTGCGAGCCAGTCGTAGGCGGCGAGATCGTCGGCACCGACGAGTTTCTCGCCGCGCTCCTTGGTGGCGATCTGGGCGTTCGGCGGATAGCGGTAGACACCGGCCCCGGCGACGATCACCAGCATCACCGCCAGCGCCGCCGAGGCGACGACCGCGGCGGCGCGTCCCGGTGCCCAGCGTTCGCGCACCGTCGTGGCCAGCCACAGCGTCGCCGCACCGACCGCAACCCCCGCCGCGGCCGCCGACAGCAGCGCGACGACGAAGGTCAGCCGGTGCGGTGAATTGTAGAAGTAGCCGCCGATGGCACCGAGCGGATACGACAGCGGGCCGAGTTCGACCACCGAGTTCGCGGTGACCAGGACGAAGACGATCCAGGCGGCCAGCCCCGCCCAGCATCGCAGCCACACCAGCACACCCAGGCCCGCGACGGTGACGATGATCAGCGGCCACACCGGGAAGAACGGGCCGAGCGGGATCGTGCCGTTGAAGGCCGCCTGCGCGAGACCCTTCGCGACGCCGACCGTCTCCACACGGAAGTCGAAGAAGGGCAGCTCGTTGGTGTCGGCAACGCTGATCGTGCCCCAGACGACCGGCACGATGAGCACCAGCGTCACCGCACCCGCGGCGGCCAGGGCGGCGAAGTCGCGCAGTCGTCCGGCGGCGGGCCGCCACAATCCTTCGCACAGCCACCACAGCCCGACGATGACGCCGATCAGGATCAGCCCCGACGGATGGGTGGCGGTGACCCCGGCGACGGCGAGCGCAGCCGGACCGATCCGTCGTCTATCAGCGACCACACCGATCGTCAGGACCGCCGCGACCGGCGCGAGGCTCACGCCGACCGCGTTGGGCACCGAGGTGAGGGCGATCTCGACGTAGGGCAGCGACGGGAACAGCGCACTGATCGCGGCGCCGATACCGGCGATCAGCGCCGAGGCGTCGACGTCGAAACGATGACGGGCGAACCAATACGACAACGAGGCCACACCGAGGGGCACGGTGATCGCGAGTACGGCAGGCGAATAGGTGTTGTACAGCTCAACGGGGTTGGCACCGGTGATCGGGAAGAGCAACGCGCCCAGCGCATGCCACGCATTCGGGTAGTAGTTGAACCCGTGGGTGTCGTAGTTCATCAGCTCACCCATCCGCAGACCCGAGCCGATTCCGGTCTCGTGGATCCAGCGCAGCGAACTGGCGTGCCACAGCGAATCCCACACCTGCGAGGGTGTGTTCAGCCCGGCGAACCCAGTGTTGACCAGCGGCCGGATACACGTGAGCGCGATGATCGCACCGCCGACGAACACGCCTGCCCCCGCGCGCAGCATCGCGGTGTGGCCGGCCGGACGATCGTCGGAGCCTGCGGTCGAGCCGGGCACCGGAGCCAGCCGTCGGCCGAGGCGCGTGGCCAGCAGCGCCGAGTATCCCCAGGCGACCGCCAAAGCGATGACCAGCGCGACCAGGGCGCTGACCGGATTCCATTCGAAACCGACCGCGGAGTAGAGGACCGTCGCGATGCTGACCAGCCCGAAGGTGATCGGCGGACCGGCCGCCAATGCGACCGGCCACGGCAACGACATCCGGCGCCCGACCAGTGCTCCCGGCACGATCAGGACCAGCGCGGTCACCACGACGACCCACGCCCCCAGCATCATCACCCGCGCCTTCCTGCCGCCCAGCGATCAAACACCAGAAGGTTACCCGTCACCGTGTGCCCGACAGTTCCCGGCGGTCGGCAGTGGCGGGACCCAGCCTCTCTTCGACGATCTCGCGTCGCACCAGGTGATGCCCGGCGATGGTGACCGCCAGGCACACCACCGCCGCGACCGCACCGAAGCCGAACATCGCCGGATAGCCGATCGATGACCAGGTCTGCGAGATCCAGGCGAGCACCGCCGGAACGGCGAACCCGAGGTAGGTCAGGCCGTAGAAGACCGCGGTGAGCCCGGCCAGGTCGTCGGGCCCGGCGATGCGCTGCACCTCCAGCAGACCCGCGATCAGTGCCATACCGTAGCCGCAGCCCAGCACCGCCGCGGCCACCAGCGACAGCCAGATGGTGAGGGCGTGCGCGGCGATCGCGGCCAACACCATGCCGACGGCGAGGAAGATCAGCGCGGTGACGACGCCGCGGTTGCCGTGCGGGTCGTCGATGCGGCGGGCCAGCGATTGGATACCGAACCCGGCGGTCAGTCCGAGCACGCAACACAGCGCGGCGAAGGCGATCGGGGCGCCCGCCGTCCGCGCCGACATCAGCGCGGGGATGATCGCGTAGGCCGACGCACAGGCACCGAACACCCAGGGTGCGACCGGTAGCACCACCAGCAGGAAGCGACGATGGGAGGCCGACGGGATCCGGAGATCCGCCCGCAACGGACGGGATGTCTGCCGACGCTGCCGGGTCTCCGGCGCGCCGAGGAGCGCCAGTGCGGCCAGCAACGACAGCGCGATGTTGATGACATACGTCAGTACGTGCGGCCACGGCGCCCACTGGGCGAGCGCACCGGCGACACCGGCGCCGATCCCGAATCCCGCGGTCAGACTCATCGCGGCCCGTTTGGCGGCGACGCCGGTCCGGGCGCCGTCCCGATCGCTGAGTTCCTTGATCCAGCTGCCGCCGACCGCCATCGACAATCCCAGGGCGACACCGCTGAACACCCGCCCGACGCCGAGCTGGACGACCGAGTCGGCGCCGGTGGCCAGCAGCAGCGAACCGATCGCCGCCAGGACCGGCGCGGGCAGCATCAGCGGACGTCGGCCGTAGCGGTCCGACAGCGGGCCGCCGATGAGGAGCGCGGGCACGATGCCGAAGACATAGGCGAACAGCAGGGCGTCGACGGTCACCGTGGACATCGCCGAATCCTGCTTGTACATCACCAGGAGCGGCGTGAACTCGTTTCCGCCCCACGCCGCGGCGAAGACGGCGAGCGAGACCGCGGACCAGCCGAGATCCCGGCGGATGCGCGTGGTGCTCATTTCCCCTCCAGATCGTGGACGGCGACCAGATGCCGGGCCAGCGCGTCGTCGAACAGATCGGCGTCGGCGGCCTCGATCGCCCGCACCAGCTCGTCGTGGTCATCGAGGATCCGCGCGGCGATCGCACTGTCGCGATGCACGCTGGCCGTGGTCATCCGACGGTGACGCTCACCGAGGCTGACGAAGAACCCCTCCAGCAGCTGGTTGTCACCGGCCGCGGCGATCAGCTGATGGAACTGCGCGTCGATCCGGGAGAACTCGGCGACGTCGGTGGCTTCGGCGGCCCGATGGCTGTCGAGGTTGGCGCGCAGCCGTTGCGCGAGATCGGCGAGCGCCCCGGAACGGTCGACGACGGACCGCACCGCATGCCCCTCCAGAAGGCATCGTGCGTCGACCACGTCACGCGCCTCGCGGTCCCCGATGGGCACCACCAGCGCACCCCGCTTGGGGTAGAGCCGCATCCAGCCCTGGGCCTCCAAACGGAGGAACGCCTCGCGCACCGGGGTTCGGCTTACCGAGCACCGCTGGGCGATCTCACCCTCACTGATCAGCTCACCGCCGGCGATGCCGTTTGTGAGAATCAGTTCTTTGACCTCGGCATATACCCGCTCAGCAGCGGATTCCGTACTGCCATGCAACATAGATACAAGTTGTACTCCACCGATGCCCGGAAGTGCCAATCCCAGTGGGACACCCACCTTGTCCGAGCGCTCGGTTCGGTGAAAGACTGGACAGGTTCCGTGCCGGGGCGACACCCCTGCCCGACACGGCGGCGCGTTCGACGCATGACGAGCAACGAGGCTCGCACCGAACCGCCACACGGCCGCGCGGTATCCGCCGCGCGCACCAATCGAGGCAGCGCAGCCTCGCACGACGCATCCCGCGCCAGGACGGCGCGGAAGCCAGGAGGACCCACGTTGACGAGCACGGAGGACAACGCCCGCACGGGCGAGTCGATCGACGAACCGACGACCGCTGATCTGCCCATCACCGACGAGGAGATCTTCCTCGCACATGTGGGCGGCAAGCTGTCGGTGGAGTTGAGCTCACCGATCAATACCCAGCGTGACCTGTCGATCGCCTACACGCCCGGCGTCGCCCAGGTCTCGCGCGCCATCGACGCCGACGTCGACCTGGTGAACAAGTACACCTGGACCGATCGGCTGGTCGCGGTGGTCAGCGACGGTACCGCCGTGCTCGGACTCGGCGACATCGGCCCGCGCGCCTCACTGCCCGTCATGGAGGGCAAGTCGGCCCTGTTCCGCAGCTTCGCCGGCCTGAATTCGATCCCGATCGTGCTCGACACAACCGATCCCGACGAGATCGTCGAAACGCTGATCCGGCTGCGCCCGAGTTTTGGTGCGGTCAACCTCGAAGACATTTCCGCGCCGCGGTGCTTCGAGATCGAGCAGCGCGTCATCGAGGCCCTGGACTGCCCCGTCATGCACGACGACCAGCACGGCACCGCCATCGTGGTGCTCGCCGCCCTCAAGGGTGCGGTCGCCGCACTCCAGCGCGACATCACCTCGCTGCGTGTCGTCGTCTCCGGCGCCGGCGCCGCCGGCGTGGCCTGCGCGAACATCCTGATCGCCGCGGGCATCAAGGACATCGTGATGCTCGACTCGAAGGGCATCGTCAGCTTCCACCGCGAGGACCTCAACGAGTTCAAGCAGGAACTGGCCGAACGCACCAACCCGCGCGCGGTCAGCGGCGGACCGGCCGAGGCACTCAAGGACGCCGACGTCTTCCTGGGCGTGTCGGCAGGCAAGATCCCCGAGGAGTACATCGCCACGATGGCTCCCGACTCGATCGTCTTCGCACTGTCGAACCCCGATCCGGAGATCCACCCGGAGGTCGCGGCCAAGTACGCGGCCATCGTGGCCACCGGGCGCAGCGATTTCCCGAATCAGATCAACAACGTGCTGGCCTTCCCCGGCGTGTTCAAGGGCGCGCTCGACGCCGGTGCCCGCCGGATCACCGAGCGGATGAAGCTGGCCGCCGCCGAGGCCATCTTCTCGGTCGTCGCCGACGAACTCAGCACCGACAAGATCGTGCCGAGTCCCCTCGACGAGCGCGTCGCACCGGCGGTCGCCGCTGCTGTCGCCGCGGCCGCACACGCCGAAGGTCTCGTCTGACCTGTCGTTCCGCCCGAACCCCCCGCGAGTCTGCGTTTCACTCGTGGGGGTTTGTGCGTTCCTGCCAGGTGCACAGACACACCTCGTTGCCCTCCGGGTCGGCCAGCACCCAGAACGACGGCGCGTGCCGATCGGTGAGCAACTGTCCCCCGGCCATGAGCGCCGCTTGCAGACGCTCGTGGACGACGTCGTGCGGCACCCACAGGTCGAGGTGGGTACGACTGCGCTGCGGACGTGGTTCCCCCATCTGCTGGAACCACACACCCGGTAGCCGGCCGGCCGGGTCGGTGAGGTCGATGAGTTCCTTCGCGTCGGCGTCGCCGTAGCCGAGGACCGCCCGCCAGAACGGCCGGATCGCGTCGATGTCGAGGGCGTCGATGGCGATGTCGAGTTGCGCCACGGGTTTCCCGTCGGCCTCGATCCCCAGGTCCGCCGCGATCCCGACAATGGTGTTCGCCAGTGCGACATCAGCTTCGGTAAGCCCATGTTCGCTGTGCGTAGTCAGCACGAGATGAACTGTGCCATAACGTAAATCGATGTCGGGGTGATGATTGGCCGCTTCGGCGGCATCGATGATCCGGGAGATGAAGTCCCGCCCCTTCACCATCGACCCGGTGCGGAAGCCGGCCACGAGTTTGTTGGACAGCACCCGCCACGGGTCGCCGACCGTCTCGGTGGCTGCGGCCGCGGACATCGGAGTTCTGGTTGATCCGGCCATAACCGCACCCTACGCCGAGTCAGGGCCGGTTTTGCGCCGCCGAACACACTCGCTACACTCGTGAGCGCTGCTTACGCAGCACGCCGCCCTAGCTCAGTCGGTAGAGCAATTCACTCGTAATGAATAGGTCAGGGGTTCGATTCCCCTGGGCGGCTCCATCACCAGCGACTTCTTCGTCGGACCCCTCGCAAAAGCGCCACTTCGAACCAGAAAGCGCATTCTAGAACTGGCGCTTCCTGATCGAAGTGGCGCTTTCGGACATGCCACACTGGTCGCCGTGACCCGCACCATCGCCCAGTTGCCGCACCCGAGGGGACGCGTCCCGGTTCTCGGTGACATCACCTCGGCCGACCGTCGCCGGCCGACCCAGCATGAGGCCGCACTGGCGCGTGAACTCGGCCCGATCTATCAGCGCAAACTCCTCGGCGACGTGCTGATCGTGGTCGGCGGAGCGGGTCCGGCCGGTCAGACGCTGAACGAGAAGAACTGGGGCCGTGTGCTCGTCGGGCCGCTGGCGAAGCTGCGAGCGGTCGCCGGTTCGGGACTGTTCACCGCACGCAGCTCCGACCCACTGTGGGGTCAGGCGCGGCGCATCCTCAACCCCGGATTCGGCGCGGACGCCATGCGCACCTACCACGAGGCGATGCGAACCGTAGTCGATGACCTCGCCGAAAAGTGGTCGGCGACAAACGAAGTCGCAGTCGATTCGGACATGACCGCAGCCACGCTGGAAGTCATCGGACGGGCCGGATTCTCCCGCCGGATGGGCCTACTCGGCCCCGCCGACGAGCCGGACCAGGAGTCCGCGACCGGCGACTTCCTCGCCGCGCTCGACCGCACGCTGCGGTGGGCCAGCGAGTCCGCCAACGACCTTCCGGTGATCGGCCCGATCCGCGAACTCATGTCCACGTCTCAGCGTCGCGCCGACGTCCAGCTCGCCCGCTCCTTCATCGACGACATCATCACCGACCGCCTCGCCGACGACACCACCGCCACCCACACCGACGACCTGCTTGGCCTGATGCTCAACACCGTCGACCCCGACACCGGCGACGCCCTGCCCCACGACAATGTCCGCGACCAGGTGATCACCTTCCTCGCGGCGGGCCACGAGACCACGGCCGCGCTGATGTCGGTGGCCCTGTTCTATCTGGCGCGGCATCCCGAGGCAGCCGACGCCATCGCTGCCGAACTCCCCGCGACCGGCGACATCACCTTCGAGGCAGTCGCCAAGGCCCGCGCCACCCGCGCCTTCCTCAACGAATGCCTGCGACTGTGGCCACCGGCACCCGGCTTCTTCCGGATCGCGCGCACCGACCAAGACCTCGACGGCTATCACATCCCGGCTGGTCGTGGCGTCTTCGTACTCGCCTTGGCCGCGCAACGCGACCCGGCGGTGTGGGGCGCGAACGCCGACGAGTTCGACCCGAACCGTTTCCTCAACACCCGGGTGACCGCGAACTCCGGCCATTTCTTCTCGCCGTGGGGGACCGGTCCCCGGTCCTGCATCGGCAGGCAGTTCGCCCTCCACGAGGCGGCGCTCCTGGTCGGCGCCGCGGCCTCACGATTCCGCTGGGAACCGACCGACGACCGCACCGAACCCGCGATGATCGAACGTGCGACGCTACGTCCGGAACCGTTCACCCTGTCCGTCCGCCCCCGATCTTGAGTACCGACAACGTGAAGTGAGGTCACCATGGCGACCTGGTATCTCATCGAATGCCTGCGGCCACCGACGCTCTCGGTGGTCTTCACCGACGGTCGACCGCGTGACTGGACCTCGGTCCGGGCCATCACCCGATCCGACGGCATCGACACTGTCGAAGACCTGTGCCATCAGGTACGGGACGGGCGTACCGGGCTCGACCGCATCGTCGACGGCCGTATGGGACCGCGCCGGGTCATCATGATTCCGGTCCTTGGGTTCGAGGGGGACGTCTATGGCATCAAGACATGGGTCGGGCAGGTCGACGAACCGCCCACACCGCCGCGGGCGATCGCCTCGGTGAACTGGGACATCGAGACCTTCACGGCCCGCCACACCGTCGAGTCGTATCTGATGAGTTCGGTCGACGCCGAGGGATTCGGCACACCCGCGACCCCGGCCAGTTCCTGCGCAAGGTGGTGCAGTTCGACGCACTCGACGAACTCGCCGACCTCTGCCTGAACAACGGTCGGCGGACCGAGTTCCAGGGATCGCTGACGGTACTGCACGACGACAGTCACCTGATGGCGTGGCGAGCCCTCGCACGTGGAGCCGCAGGCCCGAATGGCACCGAGGTCCGCGGCATGTTCCACGACGTCACCGACACCGAACCTCCACAGATCGGACTGCTCACCGCGCTCCGCCTCAGCGACGTCGAATCGCAGGACAACGCGGCGCCTGCCGTCCTCGTCGCGTACCGGCCGGCGACCGCGACGTCACCGAGCACACCCGCGATCATGTACTGGGTGTCGGCCCGGCCCGGGTACATCGCGGAGTCCGCTGTCGACCACGCCGATTCGATCCCGGTCGCGGGCAATCTCATCCACCCCGACGACTGGCCCCGTTTCACCGACGCCGCCCGGCAACTCGCCGACGGCGCCGACGACCTCGAAATCCCGTTCCCGGCACGACTTCTCGGCGCTGACGGACAGTGGGTCCAGGTTCGTTTCAGCCTGCGGCGTTATCCCGGCGGTGTCGGCGAGGTCCTGCACATCGGTCGCTTCAGTCGACTCGACGACGCGGCGCCGTCCGATCGTTTCACGGCCGACGACGACTGAGGACGCACCGCCGGACGCTCGGCGGACCCGATGCTAGACTCCTGCTTCACGCGCACCTCGCCAGGTGGATGTTCCCGTTTCTCCGGATTTCCGAGGACGGTCGCGATACGACCGTCGTCGCCCGAGGACGGTCGGTCATCCCGCTGACCCCAGACCTGGCGAAGGAGTTGTGCATTCATGCCGACCCGTCGTCATCCATCCTCGCGCTGCCGCATCTGGCGCGAGTAGGACGCGGTCCGGCACCTTCACGAGGGGAAGGTGCCGGACCAGGCGTCCGGCGCCTACTCTTCCGCGGTGGCCTCCTGCGGCGCACCGTTGAAGTCCTCGGCGCCACGGTCGGGCGCCAGCGCGTCGAAGCCGTCGACACCTTCGAGCACGGTCAGCTCCTGGTCGATCGCCGCGGAGACGGCCTTCACGTCTTCCTTGATCTTCTTGACGAAGTCCGACATCGCTACGCTCCCTCACTGCGTTACCGGCCACCACTGCACGCCCGGATTGACCTCAACTATAGAGACGCCGCCGAGCGCGGACACCGAAAGCCGCCGACCACCCACCACCGGCGACGGCCGACCACGGCAAGCGCTGCTGATCGGTTCAGGTAGCGCAATTTCATTGTTCGCCCACCGGGGCATACCCCATCGTGGTGCAAGTCCGCCGCTCACCATCCAGAGCGGCATCTCGTCAGAAGGGAACTGCCACATGCCAGTCACTCAACGCCGCGTCCTCGGCACCGACGGGCCGGAAGTATCGGCGATCGGACTCGGGTTCATGAGCTTCAATCGCTCCTCCGACGACGCCGAGCAGCGCGTGGCCAGTGAACTGGTGGCCGAGGCCATCGACAGCGGGGTCACCCTGTTCGACACCGCCGACGTCTACGGCCCCGAACACAGCGAGATCCTGCTGGGCAAGGCGATTGCGGGCCGTCGGGATGAGGTCGTGATCGCCACCAAATTCGCCAACGCACTCGACCGCGACACCAACCCGAACGCACGCGACCTCGACGGACGACCGGAGTACGTGCGCACCGCCATCGACGTGTCGTTGCGCAGGCTCGGAGTCGACCACGTCGACCTCTACTACCAGCATCGCGTCGACCCACGGGTGCCCATCGAGGAGACGGTCGGCGCGCTCAAGGAACTGGTCGAGGCCGGCAAGATCGGCCATATCGGCCTATCCGAGCCCGGCCCCGATACGCTGCGCCGAGCCCACGCCATCCACCCGATCAGCGCCATCCAAAACGAATGGTCGATCTTCACCCGCGACATAGAGAGCGAAACACTCTCGGTGGCAAGGGAATTGGGTATCGGCATCGTCCCGTTCTCGCCACTCGGCCGCGGCTGGCTGACCGGCGCCATCACCTCCCGCGGCGACGTCGGCGAGCGCCGGGGGCACCATCCACGGTTCGCCGACGACGTTTTCGATACCAATCAGGCATTGGCCGCCGAAGTCACCTCGCTCGCAGGCGATCTCGGCGTGCGCCCCGGGCAGGTCGCACTGGCCTGGCTGCTGTCGCAAGGTTCCGACGTCGTCCCCATCCCGGGCACCCGCACCCTGAAATACTTGCGCGAGAACGTCGAAGCCACCTCGGTGGTGCTGGAATCCGACCATCTGGAACGACTCGGCCGGATCGCCGCGCAGGTCACCGGCGAACGGTCCATCCGCCCCGAACACCTCGGCATCGAAGCACCCCCGCTGGCCGCCACCCCGGCCTGACCGACACTCACCGGCCGGTCGTCGTGTCAGTTGTCGCGGCGGCCGGCCAGGGACTGCCCGATCGACGCCACCATCGCGTCGAAGGCAAACTTCGGCTTCACATTCATGTCCAGCGCCTCCCGGCAGTCGAGAACGGCCTCGACGCAGGTCAGCAACTGTTCCGGCGTCGCATACCCGGCCATCGGCCGGGTGAGATCGTCGGACTTGTCCGGGTGCATGGCGGTCACCGTCGCCCCCATCCGGACCACCAGAGCATCACGGAACAGCGCGGCGAGGTCGACGAGGGCACGGTCGAGCATGTCGCGCCCGACACGGGTCTCCCGTGACTTCTGGCGCGCCTCCAACTCCTTGATCGCCCCTGCCGTGCCACGCGGCGCACGCGCAGTGCCCTTACCCGTGCCACCGGCGCCCAGCGCGGTCTTCAGTTGCTCGACCTCGGGTGCGTTCAGCTCGGCGGCGATCGCCTTGGCCGCCTCGTCGGCCGACTTCACCAGATCTTCTGCCGCCGCATAGGCCGTCGCGTCCCGGGTCGCCGCCCGAGCCAGTGCGAGCGCCTTCTCCCGCTGGGTGCGGGCATCCGGATCGGTCGCCAATCGCCGCGCGCGGCCGATATGTCCACCGCAGACCGCAGCCGCCCATCGCGCCTGCTCCGCATCGAGACCGTCATGTTCGACGAGCACCCGCTCGATGTCGGCGGGACCGGGTGACGTCAACGGGACGTGCCGACACCGCGAGCGCAGCGTGACCGCGATGTCCTCGGGGTCCACCGACGGCGCGCACAACAGGAAAACCGTGCGCGACGGCGGCTCTTCGACGACCTTCAGCAGCGCGTTCGCAGCCTGCTCGGTCAGCCGGTCGGCGTCTTCGACGATGACGATCTGCCAGCGACCGGTACCCGGGCGGCGCGCAGCGGCCTGCACGATCTCGCGCATCGCCTTCACCGACAGGCTCAACCCGTCCGGGACGATGTGGCGCACATCGGCATGTGTCTTCGCCATCACGGTGACGCAGGCCCGGCAGTCGCCGCAGCCGATATCCGATGCGTCCTCGGACTGGCACTGCAGCGCGGCGGCGAAACAGGTCGCGGCGACCGACCGACCGCTGCCGGGCGGACCGGTGAACAGCCAGGCATGCGTCATCGACGCACGGTTCGCGGCGGCGAACTCGTCGGCAGCGTCTGCATCGGGTTCGTTCGGGTCGGACCCGAACATCGACACCGCGCCGCTGTCCCCCTCGTCGAGCCGGTTGGCCAGCCCCCGGGCGGAACGCGCCGCGGCCTGCAGTTCCGCGGAAACCGCGGACTGACCGAGCAGCCGTTCAAAGACATTTGTCACACGAACACCCTAATCCGCAGTTCGGACACGCCGCGTCGGCCAATCCGTGTTTAACAATTGCAAGCAGCCCGCTACCTTTGTTCTCGTGGTTCAACAACGGTCGAGGTGGTCAAAGGGCCTGCATCTGGCCCGATGGCTGGTTCATACGCCGTGGCCGATTCTCGCGCTCGACATGTTGCGTGCGAATCTCATCGGCGCGTTGTTCACCTTCGCGTTCCTGCGCTTCGGGATGCCCCCACAGGACTCCTTCCGGCTCGGCGAGATCACCACGATCAATCAGGTCATCTTCGCGGTGTACCTGATCATCGCGATGCTGGTCGGCGGCTTCCTCAGTATCCAACTGTCCTTGCCGGTGCTGATCTGGCATCGCCGGCGCAGCCGCCTCGACAACGAGGGTGCCCGACGACGGGCCCTTGCGCTACCCATGCTCCTGTCGGTGGTCAACGCCGGTCTCTGGCTGGTCGGTGGCGCACTGTTCACGCTGGTCAACCTGACGGTCTCGAACAAGAACGCACTGATCGTCGCGATCGCGAGTTTCATCGGCGCGATGGTCACCTGCGCGCTCAGCTATATGCAAGCCGAGAAGGTACTGCGCCCGATCACCGTCACCGCGATGGCCAACGACCCCGACAGCGCGATCGCACCGAGCGTGACCACCCGCATCACCGCGTTCTGGGTGATCTCGGCGGTCGCACCGATGCTCGTCATCGTCGGACTGATCGTGCTGCACCGTCTGGACTTCATCGATACCGACGCGACCGGCCTGGAACGGCCCATCCTGTGGATGGCGCTGTCGGCGCTCGCATTCAGTCTGCTCGCCATCATCCGCGTGGTGTCGGCGATCAACGACCCGATCAAACAGTTGCGCCGCGCGCAGAGCAAGGTCTCCGCCGGTGACCTCGACGTCTCGGTGAAGATCTACGACGGCAGCGACCTCGGGCTGTTGCAGGCCGGCTTCAACGACATGGTCGCCGATCTGCGTGAACGCCAGACCCTACGCAACCTGTTCGGCCGCTACGTCGGTGAAGACGTCGCCCGCAAGGCCATTGAGACGGGCACCGAACTCGGCGGCGA
This sequence comes from Gordonia heveisoli, assembly GCF_030315745.1. Classification (GTDB taxonomy): domain Bacteria; phylum Actinomycetota; class Actinomycetes; order Mycobacteriales; family Mycobacteriaceae; genus Gordonia. The sequence goes on from NZ_JASXSH010000012.1 coordinate 60,935, forward strand.
GGAACGCTACGTCGGCGTGCTGTTCGTCGACATCGTCGGCTCGACGCGCCTCGCGGTGAACCGCCCGCCGCGCGAGATCGTCGACCTGCTCAACGAGTTCTTCCGGGTCGTCGTCGCCGTCGTCGGCAAACATGGCGGCTTCGTCAACAAGTTCCAGGGTGACGCGGCCCTCGCGATCTTCGGCGCTCCCCTCGACCTCGACGACTTCGCCGGACGGGCATTAGCCTCGGCCCGCGAATTGCGCACCGAACTCGACCAGACCCTCGGCGACACTGACATCGGTATCGGGGTGTCGGCCGGTAAGGCCATCGCCGGACACATCGGCGCCGAACAGCGCCTCGAATACACCGTCATCGGCGACCCGGTCAACGAGGCCGCCCGCCTCACCGAACTCGCCAAGGACGAACCGACCCGGGTCCTCGGGTCGGCGCGTGCGGTGTTCCTCGCGTCGAACGCCGAAGCCGCGCACTGGGAGATCGGCGAAGGCGTCGAGCTGCGGGGACGCGGCATCGAGACATTGTTGGCCCGACCGCTGACGACGCCGGTCGCGCAGGACTGAGCCCCGCGCCCGGCTACTCGGCGGGCGGAGCGGACTCCGGCGCTGTCTTCTTGGCCGCCGTCTTTTTCGCGGTCGTCTTCTTCGCGGTCGTCTTCTTCGCGGTCGTCTTCTTCGCCACGGTCTTCTTCGCAGCAGCCTTCTTCGCCACGGTCTTCTTCGCGGCGGTCTTCTTCGCAGCGGATTTCTTGGCGGGGGCCTTCTTGGCCGCCTTCTTGGCCGGGCCGCGCGCACGACGATCGGCGAGCAACTCCATCGCCCGTTCCGGGGTGATGGTGGCGACCTCGTCACCCTTGCGGAGGCTGGCGTTGGTCTCGCCGTCGGTCACATACGGACCGAAACGGCCGTCCTTGATGACCATCGGCTTGCCGCTGACCTCGTCGTCCTTGCCCAGTTCACGCAGCGGTGGGGCGGCGGCCTGCCGACCCCGGCGTTTGGGTTCGGCGTAGATCTTCAGGGCCTCGTCGAGGGTGACCTCGAAGAGCTGTTCCTCGCCGGCCAGCGACCGCGAGTCGGTGCCCTTCTTCAGATACGGACCGTAGCGGCCGTTCTGCGCGGTGATCTCCTCATTCGATTCGGGATCGACGCCGACCACACGCGGCAGCGACAAGAGCTTGAGCGCGTCGTCGAGGGTGACCGTGGAGATGTCCATGGTCTTGAACAGCGAGCCGGTGCGCGGTTTCGGGCCTGCCTTCTTGGCCGCCTTCTTCGCGGTCTTGGCGGGCGCCTTCTTCGCGGTCTTCGTCGCGGTGCCGCCGCCCGCGGGCAGGTCGTCCAGCGGCACGATGTCACCGGTCGACGGGACGCCGTCACCACCGTCACGCGGGGTCGGGCCGGCCGGGATCATCGCCGGCGCGGCACCACCCTGCTCGTCGTCGCCGCCGTCCTCATCGTCGTCGGACGGCAAGATCTCGGTGACGTACGGACCGAAACGTCCTTCCTTGGCGACGATCTCGTGTCCGGTCACCGGGTCGACACCCAGTGAGCGACCCTCCTGCGGAGTCGCGAAGAGCTTCTCCGCGACAGCCAGGGTCAGCTCATCCGGGGTGATATCAGCGGGGAGGTTCGCGCGCTGCAGATCCGGTTCGGCATCCTGGGCCGCGACGTTGCGCTCCAGATACGGCCCGAAACGGCCGACCCGGACATACACCGGGCGTCCCTCGGAGTCATCGAAGAGACGGATCGAGTTGACCTCGCGGGCGTCGATCTCCTCGAGGTTGACACCCACCAGCTTCTTGAGGCCACCGGATTTGCCGATATTCGACTTCGCGGTGTCGTTGCCGAAATAGAACTCCGTCAGCCACGAGGTGCGGTTCTCGTTCCCCGAGGCGATCTCGTCGAGATCATCCTCCAGCGAAGCGGTGAAATCGTAGTCGACGAGGCTCTCGAAGTAGGCCTCCAGCAGCCCCACGACGGCGAAGGCGACCCACGACGGGACCAGCGCGCTGCCCTTCTTGACCACGTAGCCGCGGTCCTGGATGGTGCCGATGATCGAGGCATAGGTCGACGGACGACCGATGCCGAGCTCTTCGAGCACCTTGACCAGCGATGCCTCGGTGAAGCGGGCCGGCGGGTTGGTGGAATGGCCGTCGGCCTGCAACTCGTCGGCGGTGAGCGCCTGACCCTCGACGAGATTGGGGAGGCGGTTCTCCGCATCGTCGGCCTGGCCGCCGGTCAGATCGTCGACCGTCTCGACATAGGCAGACAGGAAGCCGGGGAAGGTGATGGTGCGACCGGAGGACGCGAAGGTCGCCGACTTCCACGGCAGGTCGGGCGTGGACACATCGCCGGCGATCCGGAGACTGAGCGTCGTGCCCTTGGCATCGGCCATCTGCGAGGCGACGGTGCGCTGCCAGATCAGCTCGTAGAGACGGAATTCGTCGGCCTCGAGCGCACCGGCGACCTGACCGGGGGTTCGGAAGGTCTCGCCTGCGGGGCGGATCGCCTCATGCGCCTCCTGCGCGTTCTTCACTTTGCGGGTGTACTGACGCGGGGTGGGATGGACGAAGCTGTCGCCGTACAGCTCACGGGCCTGAGTGCGCGCCGCGTTGATCGCCGACTCCGACAGTGTCGTCGAATCGGTACGCATGTAGGTGATGTAGCCGTTCTCGTACAGCCGCTGCGCGATCCGCATGGTGCGATCGGAGGTGAAACGCAGCTTGCGGCCGGCCTCCTGTTGCAGGGTCGAGGTCATGAACGGTGCGTAGGGCTTACGGGTGTACGGCTTCTCCTCCACCGAGGTGACCCGCAGCTGCGAGCCGCGCAGGGCGGCCGACAGCGCCGTCGCACGCGCTTCGTCGAGCACGACGACGTCCGCCTTCTTCACGGCACCGTTCGCATCGAAGTCACGCCCGGCCGCCACCCGGGCGTCGTCGACACCCACCAGTCGCGCGCCGAAGGTCGACGGCGATGCGTCGGCGCCGGCGTTCAGGGTGGCGGCGATATCCCAGTACTCGGCGGAGCGGAACGCCATCCGCTCACGTTCACGCTCGACGATGATGCGGGTGGCCACCGACTGCACGCGGCCCGCCGACAGCTTCGGCATGACCTTCTTCCACAGCACCGGGGACACCTCGTAGCCGTAGAGGCGATCGAGGATACGGCGGGTCTCCTGCGCGTCGACGAGATCGATGTCGAGGTCGCGTGGGTTCTCGGCGGCCGCACGGATGGCCGGCTCGGTGATCTCGTGGAAGACCATCCGCTTGACCGGGATCTTCGGCTTGAGCGTCTCGAGGAGGTGCCAGGCGATCGCCTCCCCCTCGCGGTCACCGTCGGTGGCGAGGTAGAGCTCGTCGACATCCTTCATCAACGACTTGAGTTCGGTGACCGTCGACTTCTTGTCCGCGGACACCACGTACAGCGGTTCGAAGTTCTCGTCGACGTTGACGCCGAGCCGGGCCCAGGGCTGGCCCTTGTACTTGGCAGGGACGTCGGCGGCGCCGCGTGGGAGGTCGCGGATGTGGCCGCGTGACGACTCGACGACATAGTTGGACCCGAGATAACCCGCGATCTTGCGGGCCTTGGTCGGGGACTCGACGATCACGAGTCGTCGGATTGTCCGCCCACCGGGTGCTGCGGTGCTGGTCTCGGCCACCGAGAGTCCTTTCGAATCCGGCCGCTACGTCGAGCAAGCCTGTTCGACTGGTTTGTACCTTATGTATAGCGCTGTTTGCACATCTGATTTGTCGCCACTATTACCCAAAACCACCGACGACAGCCAAGTTTTCACCAGACATCCCAGGTCAGAGACGTGTTTAGGGAGACGAAGAGTAGGTATCTCACACTGCATCCGGCCAGTCGCCGATACCGGCGCCGGGCGGTGGTGCGCCGACGTACTCGACCAGCCGAACCAGCCTGCGATGTCCGGCCACACGCAGGGCCGGCGCAGGGCCGCGAGTCCCGACGAGGGTGGGGGCGATGCCCACCCGCATCAGCGCGGTCGACAGCGGACCGTGCGATTCCGGGGCGTGCGGATCCAGCCCCAGCAGATAGCGGTCGGCGTCGCCATGACCGGCCGCGAGCACCCACAGCCGCAACGCTCGCGGCGTCGGCACCCACCCGGCAGGCATCGCCTTCACCGCACCCGCCGACCACGCCCGACGCAGCGAGTCCAGGTCATGACTGTAGTCCGTACGTACGAGTGGACTGCCTTCGTCGGAGGTCGTCGTCGTGGCGTCGAGCCCGGCGGCCCGCATCTCGCGCGCGATCTCCTCGGCGCGCCAGGTGTCGGCGACCACGATCGAGACCCGCGTACCGGAATCGGATCCGAGGGCTTGCCCTTGTGCGGCCAGCAAGCCGGCCAGATCGTCGGACGCGGGTTGTTCGGTCTCCGCGGAGAAGAACGCCAACTGACCCACACCGTCGAGATTACTCATGCGGCGGGCGGTACGGCGATCACGACACCACGCGCAGCATGGTTCACCTCGATAGACAGGGCCGGTCCGCAGATTAGGACCGTGAAGAGAGAACCGCCCCGTCGCTCACGGGGAGCACGGGGCGGTCCTGGTGCGAGCTGCGCGCTGCGCAGTCACGTGAGTTGCTCAGACGGCGCGAACGCCGGTGGCCTGCGGGCCCTTGGTGCCCTGGCCCACCTCGAACTCCACCCGCTGGTTCTCTTCGAGAGTGCGGAAACCGGATCCCTGGATCTCGGAGTAGTGGACGAACACGTCGTCGGACCCCTCATCAGGAGCGATGAAGCCGAAGCCCTTCTCCGCGTTGAACCACTTCACAGTTCCCTGTGCCATTGCTGAAATCCTTTACATCCTCTGTCGCGACAACGGTGGTCACCGTGTCGTGGCCGGTCTGACCGCCATACCTCTAGAGCCCCGCGAAGATCATCGTGATCCGCCAAACTAACCTCAGTACCACGGCTGCAACACGTTTCCGTCGTCACTGCCGATGGCGGTGCGCGAAAGCTGCGGCCGTACGTAGTCAACCATGTTCGGACGCGCAGCGATAGTCACACCAACCAAAGAGAGCGAAAACCTGGCAGATTTCAGCCAATAGTCATCACGCGGTAACACCTACGGCCCATTTCGCACGTCTGAACGTGCAGCTGTCGGAGAAGATCCACACCACCAATGCATTCACACACGTACGGAACCGAGTTGCTGCAGACCTCACTGCGGGCCGCCGATGCAGAGAGCTCGCCCCTCACCCACGTCGAGGTAATCAGTTCCCGCTCAGCGGATTTCGAAGAATGGCCAACCTGGGTTCCACCATCGTTGATCCAAGCCTTCCGCGACGACGGTGTCGAACGACTATGGACCCACCAGGCCCGCGCCGCCGATCTCGCTTACGGCGGACAGCATGTCGTGATTTGCACCGGCACCGCGTCCGGAAAATCAATGGCGTACCAATTGCCGATACTCACACACCTGGCAATGGATAAAACTTCGACCGCACTCTATCTTTCGCCGACAAAGGCATTGGGTGCCGACCAAATCCGCTCCGTCGCAGGACTCATCGCGGGTCGCGCCGAATATTCTCATTTGCAACCATGTTCCTACGACGGTGATACCGATCCGGAAATCCGGCAATGGGCGAGGGCACACTCGCGGTGGATCTTCACCAACCCCGACATGGTGCACATCGGGATCCTGTCCGGCCACCCGCGCTGGCGACAGTTCTTTCGGCACCTGCGCTATATCGTCGTCGACGAATGCCACCACTACCGCGGCGTCTTCGGCGCCCACACGGCGCTGGTCCTCCGGCGGCTCCTGAGGGTCGCACGGGCCGCCGGCGCCGACCCGACTGTGATCGCCGCGTCGGCCACCGTCGCCGATCCCGCAGAATCCTTGAGCCGCTTGATCGGCGAACCGGCCGTCGCGGTGGTCGACGACGGCTCTCCTCGCGGAGAGCGCACCGTCGGACTGTGGGAGCCGGATTTCCTGCCCGCCGTGACCGGGGAGCACGGCGCCCCCGTCCGACGATCCGCCGGAGCCGAATCCGCGCGCCTCCTGGCCGATTTCGTCATCGAAGGTGCGCGCACCCTGTGCTTCGCCCGAAGCCGTCGCGGTGTCGAGATCACCGCACTGACCGCACAGCAGCTCCTACGGGAGTCGGCACCCGAACTCGTCGACCGGGTGGGCGCCTACCGTGCCGGTTATCTGGCCGACGATCGCCGTCGCCTCGAACAGGCCATCAACGACGGCACACTGATCGGCGTCGCGACCACCAACGCGCTCGAGCTGGGGGTGGATATCAGCGGATTGGACGCGGTGATCGTCAGCGGCTATCCCGGCACGGTCGCGTCATTCTGGCAGCAGGCCGGACGCGCCGGACGCCAACGCGAGTCGGGTGACTCGCTGGTCGTGCTCGTGGCCCGCGACGACCCGCTCGACACCTACCTGGTGCACCACCCGGAGGTGTTGCTGCGCACCCCCGTCGAGGCGTCCGTCTTCGACCCGGCCAACCCCTACGTGATGGGCCCCCACCTGCTGTGCGCGGCCACCGAACTTCCGTTGTCCGACACCGAGATCGAGCGTTGGGGAGCCGTCGACGTCGCCAACGACCTCTCCGCCCAGGGACTACTCCGCCGCCGCAAGGCCGGCTGGTACGTCGCGGCCGGGGTCGAGCCACACGCCGAGGTCGACATCCGCGGCGGCATCGGCGGTCAGATACTCATCGTCGATTCGACGACCTCGCAGCTACTCGGCACCGTCGACTCCGGGCGGGCCCCGGCCACCGTCCACCCCGGCGCGGTACACATCCATCAGGGCCGAACCTTCGTCGTCGACGAGCTGGACCTCGAAGATGGTCTGGCGCTGACACATCCGGAGGAGCCGGATTGGACGACGTCGGCGCGTGACACCACCGAGGTGGCCATCACCGACACCGTCGCCCAGCAACGGTTCGGCCCGCTGACCGTCGCGCTGGTCGAGGTCGACGTGACCCATCAGGTCGTCGGCTATCTGCGCACCCTGTTGTCCGGGGAGGTCCTCGACGCGATTCCGCTCGACATGCCACGCCAGACGCTCCACACCCGCGCGGTGATGTACACGCTGCCCGAGGACGACCTGGCGGCGATCGGTATCGACGCCAGCCGACTCCCCGGCGCCCTCCACGCCGCCGAACATGCTGCGATCGGATTGCTCCCGCTGATCGCCACCTGCGACCGGTGGGATATCGGCGGCCTGTCCACCGACCTGCACCCCGACACCGGTCTACCGACCGTCTTCGTCTACGACGGCTATATGGGCGGGGCCGGCTTCGCCGACCGCGGATACGAGGCGTTCGGCACCTGGATCGACGCCACCCGCGACGCGGTCGCCGACTGTCGGTGTGAGCGCGGCTGTCCGTCGTGCGTGCAGAGCCCCAAATGCGGCAACGGCAACGAACCGCTGGATAAAGATGGCGCACATTCCGTCCTGACGCTGCTGAGTCGGCAATACTCGAACGATGCATGAGGATGCCTTCCGTCGCGAGGTCGACACCTCGCGACTGATCGTGCGGCCCACCCAGGCGTATTTCCTGCTCGCACGGCCCACCCAGAACGCCGACAAGCTGCCGTCGTCCATCGGGGAGAGCGATGTGTTCTTCTCCGAGGAACAGGCCCTGGATGCCCTCGACCTCCATTTCGCCTGGTGCGCCGCCGATGCCGGTGGATACAACCAGCTCGTCACCAGCGCCCAGTGGTATCTGCAGACCGCGATGGTCGGCCCACGCATCACGCCGTCCCTCGGCGAGGTGTATCTCGCCTGCGCCGACGCCCAGTCGGGTGAACCGTGGGCGGCGGCCGGAGGCTTCCTCACCGAAGGTGAGCTCATCCACTGGTCGGCGTTCGTGCACGCCGTCCGTTCCCGAATACCGCTCACCTTGGGCGAGACCCTGCAACTGGCCTACCGCGGTGATGCCGACGTGCACTTTCACCAGTTGTGGTTCGCACCGATGAAGTCGGTACGGGTGTACCCGAAGAAGATCGTCGTCGAGGACTGATCGCCGTCCACGATTCAAGAGGCCGGGCCCGCCCGCGCATGCGCCGTGGCGTCGTGAATCCCGAACCTACCCATCTCCACTCGCACCGCCACCTCCACCTGCACGTCGTCACCGTCGACCCGGCATGCGGTGACCCGCGCCGGCGGCACCTGAGCGTCCGCCAGTAACCGCGCGACCTGACAGGGTTCGGTGTGAGCCTGCGCGAGCGAACTCGCCGCCGCCAACGCCGCGAGGTCTGCCGCGGACTGCGCGTGATGACGAGCCAGGACCGCAGACCCGACATAGAGCACCGAGACCACCACCGCCGCCAGCGCCGCGATGGCGAAGGCCGCCACGATCGTCGCCGAACCATCATCGTTCCCGACCAGCCCCGCGACCGGTCTCATGGACCGACTCCCGGCGCGAAGTCGACGAGATCGGCGCCATCGGGCTCCCGTGCCGCGACCGCGCGCGCGGACACCTTCAACCCGGGGAGAAGCAGAATCCTCGACCGGACGGTCACCGTAATCCGTTCACCGCCTTCGGTAATCGCCACATCGACCCCCTCCCCCGCAATCTGGGTCCCGATCTCCCGTGCCCCGCGATCGCCGGCCGCCGACAGCCGCGCCACCTCCCGTGCCGCATCCGTGCACCGAATCTGCGCGACCATCGCACCGACCACGCCTACCGCGAGGATGACCGCGGCCACCAGCGCGGCGATCGCATAAGCCGCCTCGACCGTCACCATGCCGCGCTCATCGGAAAGGCTGCGACACAGCCGCTTCCGTTGCAACCGGAATCGTCCGGCCATGATCAGCCGACCGACGTCTTGAGTGCCTTGTCGATGATCCCGGTCAGGGCGCCGACGATGCTGTCGCCGGTCACCACGGTGTAAAGAATGGCACCGAAGGCCGCAGCGGCGACGGTGCCGATGGCATACTCGGCGGTACTCATCCCCTCCTCGTCGGTGGCCATCCCCAGCAGCCAGGTGTTGGTTCGGCCGATCAGTGCACGGCAGTTCTCGATGGGCGACATGGTCTTTCCTCCTGGTCGTCGGTGTTCATCTACTAGGACGCACCAGAACCGATTTCGGATCCATCGGCAAGGGTCATGGTGGAGGTGTACCTGTCGATATGCGTTCGCACCGCTCGCATTCCGATCGCATCGGATCGCAATCCGAGGCGATCGAGCCATCGCCGCAGCTCCGGGAACGTCTCGCGGCAGACACAAAAAGTGGCGCCGCCAGCGAAGTGCTGACGGCGCCACTGAGGATGATGTTCGATCAGCCCCGAATCGTGCATCCTCCGACGACAAACGATCCGCCACGGGCGCGTCGCTGCGCGTCTGCGATAGCGGCACGCTGCGTCCGGCCGATGCCGCCCTGGAATTTCGATCCGCCCTCGCTGCCGAAGCCCCAGTAGTCAGTGTGCTTGATGACCGCGCCGCAACCGTTGGCGAAGGTGGCGACCACCTTGCAGTCGGTGCGCGGGCACTCGTTCCAGGCCGCACGATTGGCTGCGCCCGCCGAGGGGTAATTGAGGGCACGGCCCCAGCTGCCGTCACCGGAGATGGCAATCGCGCCGTAGTAGGTCTGGGCGTGTGCAGGTGCCGGTGCGACGGCTCCCGGAACGATCACCGCTCCGATGCTCGCGACGAACAGCATTGCAATGACGATGAACAACTTGCGCGGCGCAATCGGTCCCCGCGATCCGGATGCGCTGGGCGCTACGCCTTTACTGCTTCGCTGCAACATGATTGAGACCCCTCCTCGTTGGCACCGGAGCCTCGAACGACGTCCAGTTCAGGGCAGAATCTATCAGCGCGGAGCGGATATCCACAGCCGGGGCGAGCCGTCCGCGTTCGAACGTCAGTCGATCGACAGACGCCGGCCGGCCGGCCGGCAGGTAGCCTCGCATCCCCGCTCAAGCATGGGTTGTTCAGTCGTCAGCCAGACAGTACTCCCGACGCCAATCCGACCACGACCGGCACAATCCCCAGACAGACGAACGCCGGCAGGAAACATAGGCCGAGTGGCCCACTGATCGCCACCCCGGCCCGCTCGGCGGCGGCGACACCGCGGTCGGCAGCCTTACGCCGGATGTCGGCGGCGAGTTCGTCCAGCCCGGCAGCCAGAGCCGACCCGGACCGCGCGGAACGCCGGGCCATCGCCGACAGCGCTTGCAGGTGTGAGTGCGTCGGCCGCGACCCTCGGCGGCCACCCCGATCAGCCGCGTCATCCACTGCCGACCACGCCCGTTCGGCATCGGCGCCGAGGCCGAGCAATTCGGCGACTCGATTCAACGGCGCTGCCAGCGACGCTGGTGCGGCCCCGGCGACCGTTGCCGCCGCCGTCCCCACCGGCATCCCCGACCGCAAACACACCGCGAACAACTCGAAGGCCGCCGCCACCGCGAACGGATCGTCCGGGCGACTACGACGAAGCCAGCGCGGTTCGGATCGTCGGCGACGCGTGGACCCAGCCAGAACCCGTCCGGCGGGCGGTGGTCCAGGCGTCCACACCAGTACCGCGATCGCTGCCAGAATCACTGCGATCGACACCGCCGCTGACCCGTTCACGCGGTGAGCACCTTACTCGTGATGCGTTCGGCCCACAGCAGACCCGCGGCCGCCAAGGCCGTGCCGATCACCAGGAGAACACCGCCCAGACCACCACCGAGCAGTATCCCCACCGGGTCGGCACCGGTTGCCTGGCCGAGCGCCAGACCGAGGACCGGGAGGCCCGCGAGCACTGCGGCGGTCGCCCGCGGACCCGCCAGTCCCGCACGCGTGCGGTCGACGAATCCTCTACGCGCCAACAAGTCCGAACGCAACGCGCAGAGCAGATCGGCCAGCGGGAGACCGTGCCGCTCGGCGATCTGCCAGGCCACCCCGATCCGCTGCCACGATATGGCTTCAGCGGCAACGGCGGTGTCGGCGAGATCGATGACCGTGCCGCCGAGTTCGGCGCGACAGGCCATCCGTTCCACCCCCTCGACCACCGCACCACCATGACCGTGCTCGCGGAGTTCGGTCACCGCGGCCCGACATGCGCGCACCGGTGGCGCGCCCACCGACAGTTCGGCGACCATCGCCGACAGCACACGCACCAGGTCGTCGGCCGTACGCCCAGAACTTCTTTCCACCATGCGTTTTCGTCGAAGGAAGATGAGCGTCGTCACCGCGATAAACAGCGCCGTCGCGGCGGTTGCCGACCCGGTGCACACCATCGCGGCCGACGCTGCGACGCCACCGGCGATCACCAGCGTCGGCGACCAGGACCACCGGCGGACGCCACGGGAGCAGAGCTCCCGCAACCGCCAATCGACACGAGAGGCCGGCCAGAGCACTGTCACCACCGCACAAGCGGCGAGCATCACCGGCACCGTCATCTCGACGCCACCAGTTCGGCGAAACTCGCGGCCTCGTCGGTGAAACCGCTCGCGCGCAACCAGATCGGGACGATGTGCACCAGCCCGTCAGCACCTCGGCACACCATGCCGATCTCGCTCAACGCCCGACACCCGTCGGTACCCCGCGCCACTCCCAGGACCACCTGGAGCGCCGCGGCGAGCTGGCTGTGCAGTGCCTCCCGGTTCATCCCGCCGAGTGCGGCCAGGGCTTCCATCCGGGCGGGCACCTCAGCGGTGGAATTCGCGTGGACCGTACCCGCGCTACCGTCGTGCCCGGTGTTGAGGGCGGTGAGCAGGTCGATCACCTCACCGCCGCGTACCTCACCGACGATGATGCGGTCGGGTCGCATCCGCAGCGACTGGCGGACCAATGTGCGTACCGTGACCTCCCCCACTCCCTCGACATTCGCGGCACGCGCGACCAGCCGCACCACCTGCGGGTGGCGTGGCGACAATTCCAACGCATCCTCGACGCACAGCACTCGCTCGGCCGGATCCATCGCGCCGATCAGCGCGTTGAGGAGAGTCGTCTTCCCCGAGCCCGTGCCGCCGATGATCAGGAAGGCGAGCCGGGCGCGCAGAATATCGGCGATCACCGGCACGACCGACGACGGAATCGTTCCCGAGGCGATCAGATCGTCGAGGTCCTTACCCGCGGACCTCAGCACCCGCAGGGAGATGCAGGTGCCGTCGGCGGACAGCGGCGGAATGAGCGCGTGCAACCGGACCGTGTAGCCCCGGCGACCCACCCCGGAGAGCTGGCCGTCGACCCAGGGCTGCGCGTCGTCCAGCCGACGTCCGGCACTCAGAGCCAGCCGGGTGGCCAGCCTGCGCACCGACGCTTCGTCGGCGAAGGTGATCGTCGTGCGGTGCAGCCCTTCACCGCGATCGACCCACACCTGGTCGGGGCCGGTGACCAGGATGTCGGCGATGTCGGGTTCGGCCAGGAGCGGTTCGAGTTTGCCCGCCCCGGTGAGTTCGGTTTGCAGATACCGCAGGGCGGCAAGCAGTTCCGTGTCCCCGAGCATGCCGGCGGATTCCGCACGAATCGCCGCGGCGATCATCTCGGCGGTGGGTTCGGCGGCCTCCGCGGCCAGCCGTGCCCGCACCCGGTCGAGGAGTTCGTCGGCGGGTGGATTCACGCCGCCATCCGTTCTTGCGCATGAACCCGGCGAAGAATGGCGTGGGCGGCGCGTCCGAGTGGAGTTCGTGCGCCTATCCGGGGTCGGCCCGCCTCCAGACGCGCGGGCAGGCGAGGATCGGGCCGGTACGCGGTCAGCAGCGGAACCCCGACCGCCTCGGCGAGCTGTCCGGCGCGCAACCCGCCGGGAGAGGGACCACGGACGCAGAGTTCGACTCGCACGTCGTGATCGAGCAGGCGGTCGACGGTGCGCCGCGCCGCCGCGCAGCCGGGCACAGTGGCGGTGCTGACCAGGACGACCAGGTCGGCCGCGGCGAGCGCCGCGTGAACCACCCCGGAGCTGGCGCGGGGGAGGTCGACAACTACGAGGTCGCCGTTGGCCCGACCTGCGTCGATGACCGCCGAGACCGTATCCGCACGCAGGTCGAGCTGCTGTTCGCGGCGCGACGACACCACCGACAACTTCTCGCCGACCGTGGGTAGGGCATGGTGAAGCGCCGCCCCGGACACCGCGCCACCGTCCAACGCCAGATCCTGCCAGCGCAGGCCGGGAACCTGTTCGGCGCCGAGTAGCAGATCGGCGCCCGGACCGAGTTCGTCGAGGTCCACCAGCAGCGTTTGCGTCTGTCCCCGCGCAGCGATCAGCGCGACAGCGATGGCGAGCACCGACGCGCCGGCCCCGCCGTGCGCACCGAGCACGGCGACCGTGCCGACCGAACGGCGACGCGGCGACCGGAGTTCTCCGAGCGCACGCACCAGCCGGTCCTCCTCGTCGGGCAGCGTGATCGCATCTCCGGCACCGAGATCCAGCGCACGGCGCCACGTCACCGGTGGTGGTTCGTCCGCAGACACCAGGACGACCCCGGCACGCCGGGACAATGAGGTGCCGGCGACCAGGTCGACCGCGGTCGGGTCGAGGACCACCGCGCCCGCTGTCCGCCACAGCCGGCGACAATCACGCGGATCGCCGAAGTCTGGCCGGTATCCGGCAGCAGCTGCACAGCGTGCGACATCCTCGCGGAATTCGGCGCCCACCAGAGCCAACAGGTCGTCTGTCATGCACCGATGTTGCGCCGACGTACCGATCGAACAGGCCCGATGACGGCGCCGGAAGCGAGATCTGTGGAGCGCGGTCCGGCTGTGGACAGATTTCGCCGACCGTCTCTCATCCCACTTAGAGTGCGACTTGTACATCAGAGAGGATGGGAAGAAAACGACCCCAGACAGAGGACAACCCCGGCCAGGGGGGGAGGAGGCCGGGGTCGTCGCGTTTCAGCCCCGGGGGGTCGGGCTGAAAGGCACCGGTTGGAAACCAACCGGGTAGAACCGACTATACACACGCCCGCCGATTGATTGCAACTACAACAAAGGATGTTTACCAGGTAACGGTTTCATATCGCCACCAGCACTTTCTGGAGTCGCCCCGCTACGACGCCATCCGACAATTCACGCACACCGACCGCCGCCATCGTCGTACGCTCATGTGAATGACCGACAGCACGCCGGTCGGCGCGTCGTCGTCGGATCCGCCGCCGGAGGCACCGACCTCGACCACCACCCGGGCGACGGACTCGCCGCCGACGGTGGCCGCGTTCTTCGATCTCGACAAGACGGTGATCGCCAAGTCGAGCGCACTGGCCTTCTCCCGGCACTTCTTCGACAGCGGCCTGATCAATCGCCGCACCGTGCTCAAATCCAGCTACACCCAGCTGGTCTTCCTCCTCACCGCCGCCGACCACGACCAGATCGAACAGATTCGGCGGCACATCACGCGAATGTGCCGCGGCTGGAACGTCGAGCAGGTCAACTCGATCGTGCGCGAGACCCTCGACCAGGTGGTGTCGCCGCTGGTCTTCGCCGAGGCGGCCGAACTGATCGCCGACCACCACCGGCGCGGGCACGACGTCGTGCTGATCTCGGCGTCCGGCGTGGAACTGGTCGGGCCGATCGGCGAGTGGCTGGGTGTCGACCATGTGCGCGCGAGCCGAATGGAGATGGTGGACGGGCACTACACGGGCAACCTCGAATTCTATTGCCACGGACCGAAGAAGGCCCGCGCGATGGAGTCGATGGCGCGGACGCACGGCTATCGACTCGCGGATTGCTACGCCTATTCGGACTCGATCACCGACATCCCGATGCTCGCCGCGGTGGGCCATCCGGCCGTGGTGAACCCGGATCGACAGCTCCGCAAACATGCCGTCGAACACGGCTGGCGTGTTCTCCGGTTCAGTCATCCGATCGCGCTACATCGCAGGCTCAGAAAACGCGCACCGGCCGTCGGCGTCGCAGTCGCCGGCGCGGCAGCGGCAGGGCTCACAATCGGTGCAATCATCCTGCGCCACAGAGCCATCCACCACTATCAGCCCACCGCCCGATAGTCGGCAACACGCCCACACGCACACATCCCCCCAATCGCTTGCTGTGACGGCGGTCACGGTGTAGAAAGGGTCTTACGGAAATCTCGGAAGGCAAAGTCCGACCCGGAAGAGAAGGATCGAACCCCCACGCCGAGCACTTCCCAGCACGGGCGGCAAGCACCCACGCGGAGCGCGCCGCAATAAGGCAAAAGCGTTGTGCACCT
Source organism: Gordonia heveisoli (assembly GCF_030315745.1). Lineage (GTDB taxonomy): Bacteria > Actinomycetota > Actinomycetes > Mycobacteriales > Mycobacteriaceae > Gordonia. The sequence continues at coordinate 76,042 of NZ_JASXSH010000012.1, forward strand.
GCGACATTACGGTTGGTAAGCGACCTGCGAGACGGTAGCGCCCCTCCGAGCGCCCAGACCCGAGCACGGCCCGGGACGAGCAGCCACGATGGAGAGCGGCAGCACTGCAGCGCGGCCCACCGCGAACCAAACTCGTAATCCCTCGCCGAGGTGATCACACAACCCACCAAGCACGCTTGGTAACTTGGGTCCGTGCTACGCGGGCGGCAACCGCGCCGGAGACGGCGAGGCGGCCGCCCGCAGTGCTGTCCGGGGACGTTTTTCGCCGCCCTCACACCTCCACGGGCGGAAGCTGAGCTTGCAGACCGGCGATCAACACCCGCAAACCGAAGTCGAACTCCCGGTCATGGTCGAGAACCGCGAGTTCGTCGGCCGCCTCGGCGACGTGCGCGAGTCCGGCTGCCGCCATTTCTTCGTGGCGCCCGGAGAGCCCGCCCAGATTCTGGTCGGCGACGAAAGGTGCGGTCGAAGCGCTGACCCGGGCACTCGCCCTGGACAACGGCCGCGATGCCATCCGCGTCAACTGCATCCAGCCCGGTGCGGTGTACACGCCGCACGCCTGGGCCAAGGGCGCGCGTCCCGACCAGACCGATGGTCCGATGGCCGACTGGATGCGCGATGCGCGACGCAACGCCGCACCGCTGGGCGTCGAGGGCACCGGATGGGACATCGGCTACGCCGCGTTGTTCCTGGCCTCCGACGAGTCCCGGTTCATCACCGGCGTCACCCTGCCGTCGACGGCGGCCTGGTGCTGTGAGGGCAGGCCCGCTCATGCAGTGAACGACGTCGACGAGACCTCGGTCAGCCCGCCCGCGCGGCGTCGGCGATCGACCGGGCCTCGGTCGCACCGGCTTCGAGCGCCTCGCAGCAGAAGACGATCCACTCCGCGAGTGCACGTTCGGAGCCGGTGGCGAAACCCTGCGCCAGCACCCGATAGTCGGCGACCCGTTTGAGCCAGGTCACCTCGGGTACTCCCAGATTGTGCGGGTCGAGGCCGGTGGCGGTACTCACCAACCGGGATGCGGCCCGCGCGACGATGCCGTTCGCCGTCGGGAATGCCTCCATGGCCAGGAGTTCACCGTGCACGATCGCCGCCAGGACCGGCGCAGGCGCCGAGGTCGCGCCGGTGATGAGCTGACCCAGCAGATCCAGCCGGGACGCGACATCGGCCCCGGTCCGCGGCCGCCCCAGGTCGTCGGGGTCGTCGACGAGACCGGTCGCGGCGAGCATGTGCAGCCGGGCGAAGGCCTGCGCGGGCGCTCGGCGAAAGACGGTGGTCAGGCTGTCCAGCGAGTCCCCGTCGAGTGCCTGCGCGACGCGCATCGCCCCGGCCAGGATCGGGTCGTCGTAGTCGCCGTCGCGCCGCAGTTCCACGCTGCCGCCGTCGATCGCCGCGGACGAACGGCCCGCACGCCACGACGCCTCGGTGGCGGTTTTATCCCAGCCGCGCAGGTTGGCCGGATGCCGATGTACCGCCGACAGTGCGTCACGTGCGGATTCGGCGGCAGCGGCAACCCCGGGAAGATCGAGCAGCGGGGCCAGCGGATCGGTACTCACAGATGACGACGATAGTGGCTGCGATGCGCGGCCCGAGGCTCAGGAGCCGCACGTCCCGACTCCGCGATGCCGTTCGCCGCGGCCGTTGCGCCGCTCGTCGTGCAATAGAACGCGTTCGCCCGACCAGCACCTGCAACCCTCACCCAACGTGACTACGCTCACAATCAACGCCATCACGACACCGCGTCACCATGCCGGGTACGCGGTCCGCGCCGAGTAGTGAAAGGCTCACCGCAGACGATGTCCACGACCGCACAGCCCGTTCAGGCTTATCCGCCCTCCCCCGAGTTCGCCGCGCAGGCCAACGGCACCGAGGAGCTCTACGCACGCGCCGACGCCGACCGTCTCGAGTTCTGGGCCGAACAAGCCCGCCGCCTCGAGTGGGACACCGACTTCGACCAGGTACTCGACTGGTCGGACGCACCCTTCGCGAAATGGTTCGTCGGCGGCAAACTCAACGTCTCGGTGAACTGCGTCGACCGCCACGTCGCGGCCGGGAAGGGTGACCGCGTCGCCATCCACTGGGTCGGCGAACCCGGCGACCACCGCGACATCACCTACAGCCAGCTCAAGGACGATGTCTCCCGCGCGGCCAACTACTTCACCGCGATCGGTCTGCGCGCCGGTGACCGCGTCGCCATCTATATGCCGATGGTCCCCGAAGCCATCGTCTCGATGCTGGCCTGCGCCCGACTCGGCCTCACCCATTCGGTCGTCTTCGCCGGATTCTCCGCCGGCGCCCTCCGGTCCCGCGTCGACGACGCGCAGGCCAAGTTGGTCATCACCACCGACGGCCAGTACCGCCGCGGCAACCCTGCACCATTGAAGACCAACGTCGACGAGGCACTCGGCACCGGCTCCGACGCCGCACCGTCGGTGGAGAAGGTGCTCGTCGTGCGTCGCACCAACCACGACCCCGACCTCAACTGGGTCGAGGGCCGCGACGTCTGGTGGGAGGACACCGTCGGCGAACAGTCGACCACCCATGAACCCGAGGCCTTCGACGCCGAGCATCCGCTGTTCCTGCTCTACACCTCCGGCACCACCGGCAAGCCCAAGGGCATCGTGCACTCCTCGGGTGGATATCTCACCCAGGCCGCGTACACCTTCCACTACGTCTTCGACCACAAAGAGGGCCGCGACGTCTTCTGGTGCGGCGCCGACATCGGCTGGGTCACCGGCCACTCGTACCTCGTCTACGGGCCACTCTCCAACGGTGCGACCGAGGTCATCTACGAGGGCACCCCGAACTCGCCCAACGAGCACCGCCACTTCGAGATCATCGAGAAGTACGGCGTCACGATCTACTACATCGCCCCGACGCTGATCCGCACCTTCATGAAGTGGGGTCGCGAGATCCCCGACGCCCACGACCTGTCCAGCGTGCGACTGCTCGGCAGCGTCGGCGAACCCATCAACCCAGAAGCCTGGCGGTGGTACCGCGAGGTCATCGGCGGCGGGCAGGCCCCGATCGTCGACACCTGGTGGCAGACCGAAACCGGCGGCATCATGATCTCCCCGCTACCCGGGGTGACCGCCACCAAACCCGGTTCGGCCATGCGTCCCCTCCCCGGCATCAGCGTCAACATCGTCGACGACGCGGGCAACCCGGTCGGTGCAGGCGAACAGGGCTATCTCGTCCTCGATGAGCCGTGGCCGGCCATGTTGCGCGGCATCTGGGGTGACGACGAACGCTTCCGCGACACCTACTGGTCGCGGTTCGCCGAGCAGGGCTGGTACTTCGCCGGTGACGGCGCCCGCTACGACGAGGACCATGCCCTCTGGGTTCTCGGCCGCGTCGACGACGTCATGAACGTCTCCGGCCACCGGATCTCCACCGCCGAAGTCGAATCCGCGCTCGTCGGGCACTCCGGTATCGCCGAGGCGGCGGTCATCGGCGCCGCCGACGAGACCACCGGCCAGGGCATCGTCGCCTTCGTCATCCTCCGTGAAGGTGTGGAGAACACCGGCGATCAACTCATCGCCGAACTGCGCGAGCAGGTCTCGGTGGAGATCTCGCCGATCGCCAAACCGCGCGAGATCAACGTCGTCCCCGAACTGCCCAAGACCCGGTCCGGCAAGATCATGCGCCGCCTGCTCAAGGACGTCGCCGAAGGCCGAGACCTGGGTGACACCTCGACGCTCGTCGACCCGTCGGTCTTCGAGGCGATCCGAGCCCGACGAGGCTGACACACGGCGCACCCGACCGATCGTCGGGACCATCGGTGCCGCCGGATACCTTGGTGTCCGGCGGCACCGTCGTCGGTTCAAGTCCGGGTGGCACGCAACCGGAAGACCTCGCCCATGGCAACATATGGGCCATCACCGATTTACGGAGGATGCTGTGAGCCGCAACGAGCACGGCCTGCCGGAGCCCGCCAAGGGTTCGGTCCCGTCGATTCCACTGACCGACGCCGGTCTGGGCCGCGACGGTGAACCGACCATCGGCAACCTGGTCAAGGATGCCACCGCGAGTATGTCCACCCTCTTCCGTTCGGAAGTGGCGCTGGCCAAGACGGAGCTGGTGGGTGAGGCCAAGAAGGCCGGTGCGGGTACCGGACTGCTGGTCGTCGCCGGCGTGATGGCGTTGTACTCCAGCCTGTTCTTCTTCATCTTCCTCGGCGTCCTGCTCGACGTCTGGCTGCCCGCGTGGGCCGCCTTCCTGATCGTCTTCGTGTTGTTGCTGCTGGTCACCATCGCGGCCGCGGCAGTCGGCTATCTCCTCTTCAAACGTGTTCGGGGACCGAAGAAGACGATCGAGTCGTTCAAGGAGGTCCAGACCGTACTCCCGCACCGCGGCGAGCGGCAGGCGGCCGGCGTGATCACCCATCCGCGGACCCCGCCCGCCCGCGAAGGCTGAACCGAGTACCGCATTGACTACCCCGCCCGATCCGTCGAGTGTGCGGATCGCCGGAGACTGGCAGCATCTCGACGTCCGTGCCAACGGACTGCGTTTCCACGCGGTCGAGAAGGACCATCGAGGTCTGACCGATCGGCCATTGGTGTTGCTGCTACACGGCTTCGGCGAGTTCTGGTGGGGCTGGCGGCATCAGCTCACGGCACTGACCGACGCCGGATACCGCGCGGTCGCCGTCGACCTACGCGGCTACGGTGACACCGACAAGCCGCCCCGCGGCTACGACGGCTGGACGCTGGCCGGCGACACCTACGGCCTGGTCCGCGCTCTCGGCCACAACTCGGCGACCCTGGTCGGCAACGCCGACGGCGGTCTCGTCTGCTGGGCGACCGCAACACTGCATCCGCGTGTCGTCGACCGGATCGCCGTCGTCGCCTCCCCGCATCCGCGGGCGCTGCGCGCGCAAGTGCTGCGCGGACGCCACCAGCGGTCGACGTTCCTGGGCGGATTCCTGCACAACCAGCTGCCACGTCTGGGTGAACGTGCCCTGACCCGGCGCGACGGCAGTTTCGTCGACGAGTACTTCGGCAGCCGATCGTCGGCGGCATGGCAGGCCACCGACGACTACGCCGAAACCCTGACCCGCAACCGCTCCGCGATCCAGATCCCCAACGTCGCGCACTGCAGCCTGGAGTATCGGCGCTGGGCGTTTCGCTCGCAGTTCCGCACCGACGGTATGCGTTTCATGGAACTGATGAACCAGCAGCTGCACATCCCGGTGCTGGCGTTGCGCGGCACCGACGACCCGTTCATCCTCGACGACGTGATGTCGGCGAGCAGCCGCTGGGCGACACACTTCGACCTGCACCACATCGCGGGCAGCGGGCACTTCGCCCACCAGGAGCGTCCCGACGACGTCACCGAGAGGATCGTCGGACTGCTCGAGCACGACAACTGACGCCCCCGCCGATGAACCGTCGGCTATTGGTGCACGCAGGTGCTGGTGCTGACTCGCTGGTTGCTGCGTTCGGATTTGGCGAAGGCCGCCTGCACCTGGGCCGCGGTGAGCGCGAAACCGGTTTCGTCGGAAGGATTCTCGGCCGCACCGAAGACGACACCGAGGACCTCGCCGGAGGTGCTGAGCAGCGGGCCACCGGAGTTGCCCTGGCGGATGTCGGCGCGGATCGCATACACCTCGCGGGTGACGTTGGCGCTGCGATAGATGTTCTCGCCGGTGTGCATGAACTCCGAACGCACGCGCGCTGCACTGACGTGGAACGGCCCGCCCTCGGGGAAGCCGAGTGCGATGGCGTCGTCGGCGGTCTTGGCGCCGTGTTCGGCGAACTTCAGCGCTGGAGCATCCAGACCCGGCACGTCGAGGACCGCGATGTCGGTGTTGTAGTCGAACAGCACGACTTTCGCGGGTAGGTTCTCCCCGGTCGACGTCTCGACCTCCAGCCGTTCGGTGCCGGCCACCACATGCGCATTTGTCATGACGCGTTCGGCGGACACCACGAATCCGCTGCCCTCCAACGCCTGTCGGCAGCTCGGCGCCACCCCTTCGATCTTCACCACGCTGGCCCGCGCCTGGGTGACCACCGGCAACTGTGCGAGCGCGTCGTCCGGCGGATCGACCTTGGTCGACGGAGTGTTGAAATACGGGATCTTCGGCAGACCCGAGCTCTCCACGAGGGCTTTGAAGTCGGAGGGCAGATCCTTCAGCCATTGCGGCGAGAGCACCTCGACACCGCCCAGCACCCGCGAGTCGTCGACCGCCTCGGCGATCTTCGGCTGGGCCGATTCGCGCAGCGGGATCGCCAGCAGACCGGCCGCCAGCAATACCGCAACCACCTGCAGTACCGATCCCACCCCACTGTCGACGGTTCGCAACGACGGGGACCGGATACCGCTGCGCGCGGCCCGGCCGAGCACCATGCCGGCGACCTCGCCGACCACGACCAGCGAGATGAGCAGGATCACCCCGACGAGCAGCCGCGTCTGCACATCGTCGAAACGCGACATCAGGTGCGGGGCGAGCAGCAGCCCGGCCACCGCGCCGAGCGCGACGCCCATGAAAGCCAGCGCGGAGGACACCGCGCCCTGCCGGTAACCACTGGCGGCCGCGAGGACCGCGAGCACGACGAGGAGAAGGTCGACCCACGTCGACCCGGTCATCGGGTACCGCCGGCCGGGTCGGTGGACTCACGCCCGTGTCGGTGCCCCAGCAGGTGAGCGGTCACCGCCGAGAAGCCGGTGTCCTGGCGGCTGCCGACACGTTCGACCATCTCGTCCAGCGGCCGCACATCGTCGGTATCCCATGGCCGGTCCCAGCCCGACGCGTCGCTGATCGCCGCGATGAGTCCGCCGGTGAAGCCCCAGACGAGCAGGTCGTCGACAAGGAAGGCGGGCCCCTTGTAGACCCGGCCACCCAGGATCGAGCGGCTCACCTGGAAGCGGTTCGCCGGATCGAGCAGCCGACGCAGATTGACCCGTGCCACGCGCGCGGTCTCGCCCGCGTCGACGGCACGCACCGTGCCGGGTGTGGGCCAGTGCGCGACGACCGGCATCACGTCGAAACCCGACGGCGGTACCGGGAAGGTCGGCAGGGTGGCGACCACCTTCACCTCGGCGGCGTCGAGTGCGGTCTCCTCCCACGCCTCGCGCAGGGCGGTACCGACCGGGTAGTCGTCGCCCGGATCGGCGGCACCCCCGGGAAAGGCCACCTGTCCCGAATGCTGACGCAGCGTGGACGCCCGTTCGGTGAGGAGTACCTCGGCGTCGGCGGGTACGCCACCGGGATGATCGGGGTCGGCGTCCCACGACCCGGAGAAGAGCACCAGCACGGCGGCCGCGCGGCGATTGCGTCCGGCCAGCGAGGTCCAGCGCGCACGGTCGCCGCCACGGTTGAGGACGCTCTGGCTGACCGCGTCGACGTTGGCGGTCATCGCGCGCAGCCACGGCGGGATCTCGGACTCGGCTACCAGCGGTCCGATCGGCATCTCACCGTCGTTCACACCCGCACCCCGAGATGTTCGTCCACCACGTCGGCGATCTCCTCTGGACTGTGGAAAAGGCGGGGCAGGATCTTGGCCACCGTGCCGTCGGCGCGGATCAAAACCGTGCACGGGAACAGTGGCGGAGAACCGATCGCGGCTTCCACCTGACCCTTGGTGTCGAGCACGCTGGGCAGGTGCACACCGATCTCGGTGAGGTATTTCAGCACGAGAACCGGGTTGCTCGCGCCCTGTTCGGCATGTACGCCCAACACCGACACCCGGTCGCCCGCCGTCCGCGCGAACTCCTCGAAGTACGGCAGTTCCTTACGGCACTGGTAGCACCAGACCGCCCAGATGTTGATGACCAGTGGTTTACCCGCGGTCGCGACCCCGACATCGATACCCGTGCCGGTCGCCAGGCAGGGCGCGGTGACCCCGGCCAGTACCGACTGCGCGGCCGGCGTCCCGCCGGTGTTCGGGCACGGCGCGATCTTCGCCTCGCGGTGGGCCTGCGCGAGTTCTTCGTCGCTGACCGGGGCATCGGTGGCGCGCGGCGCGCCGGCCACCGGTTCGGTGTAGCCGTCGGAATCGGAGCTGTCCTCACCCCGTGGCCAGATCGCGACGATCATCGCGATCATCACGATGACGAACACGATCGTCCACCGGGCGGCGGGCGGAAAGCGCGACGGTCGGCGCGATGCGGCGTGGGCGGATGGGGTCTCGCCGGGAGCGCCGCTGTCGCGCGCATCGTCGGCGTCGAACTGCTCACTCATGACGCCGACATCCCCGCCAGGTCCAGCAGATGTTCGGTCTCGGGGCCTTTCACGAGCGCGGCCGCCTCGGCTTTGTCGAGCGGGCCTTCGCCGAAGGACGGGCAATCCTTGGCCAGGATGCATACCCCGCAGGCGGGTTTGCGCGCGTGACAGACGCGTCTTCCGTGAAAGATGATGCGATGGGACAGATCGGTCCATTCCTTACGTTCGATCAGCTCACCCACCGCGTGTTCGACCTTCACCGGGTCAGTTTCCTCGGTCCACCGCCAGCGCCGGACCAGCCGGCCGAAGTGGGTGTCGACGGTGATACCCGGAACGCCGAAGGCGTTTCCGAGCACCACGTTGGCGGTCTTCCGCCCGAAACCGGGCAGGGTGACCAGATCTTTGAGCTTGCCCGGCACCTCACCGTAGTAGCGTTCGACGAGCGCCTGTCCCAACCCGATGATCGAGTTGGCCTTGTTCCGGTAGAAGCCGGTCGAACGGATCAGTTCCTCGAGTTCGGTGCGGTCGGCGCCCGCGTAGTCCTGCGCGGTGCGGTACTTCGCGAACAGCGCCGGTGTCACCTGGTTGACGCGGACGTCGGTGCATTGCGCCGACAGGATCGTTGCCACCGACAGTTCCAGCGGGTCGGTGAAGTCGAGTTCGCAGTACACATGCGGAAAGGCGACCTTCAGCTCGCGGTTCATCCGGCGCGCACGACGCACGAGTCCGAGGTGGGTCTCGGAGCGCGCACGGCTCCTCGGCCGCCGGATGCCCGAGGTCGGCGCCCCGCCACCCGCAGATGCCGACGATGCATCCGTCCCGGCCGATTTTCGTGCGCTCACCCGATTCAGGTTAGCCCGATCGCCGCGCCGACCTCGCGTTGCGCACCCCGACCAGGGCCGATTACGACGTGACCGTTCCACTCGTTGGGTAACAACTCAGTGACGTCGCCGGTCGCGATAGCGCTCTTCGTCCCCCGATTGTGTTAACTGTTCTCCATGCAAGGACTACTGGCACTGCTGTTCCCGGCCGTCCTGATGCTTTTCGCCATGGCCATGGACAAGGTGCAATCCCGTCTCGACCGACTCGCGGTCTCCCGTGAACACGTCGAGGATTTCCTGGCCACCGCAGGTAGCGACGATGTCGACACGCTTGCCCGGGAGGGTATGCCCGCCGCCCTGGACGAACTGCGGACGCGCCGCGTCACCAAGCATGAGACCGCGACCGGGGGCCGCGACGAATTCGACGAACCCCATCGATCACCGCAGCGGGCCAGCTAAGGTTCCTGTTCGGGACGACCACCGGTGTATTACCGACCACAAACTTTCAAACTGTCGTCAGGACACGCCACCGCTGTCCCGGCAAGTGACCCATTCAACACCTACGCTAGGCGGCAGAGTAGCGTGACACCGGTCGCGCGATCTCGTGTGATCCGGATTTGATGAGAAAGGCTCCCTCGGTGGAAGAAGTATTGGCGCGGGCAGGCATTTTCCAGGGCGTCGAGCCCTCCGCCGTCGCGGCGCTGACGAAGCAGCTTCAGCCCGTCGACTTCCCTCGCGGACATGTCATCTTCCACGAAGGTGAGCCCGGCGACCGTCTGTACATCATTTTGTCCGGCAAGGTGAAGGTCGGCCGCCGCTCCGCGGACGGTCGGGAAAACCTGCTGACAATCATGGGTCCGTCGGATATGTTCGGCGAGCTGTCCATCTTCGACCCGGGCCCGCGGACGTCGTCGGCGACGACCGTCACCGAGGTTCGCGCGGTCTCGATGGATCGCGACGCCCTCAAAGCCTGGATCAAGGATCGCCCCGAGATCGCCGAGCAGCTGCTGCGCGTGCTGGCCCGCCGTCTGCGACGCACCAACAACAACCTCGCCGACCTCATCTTCACCGACGTGCCCGGCCGCGTCGCCAAGCAGCTGCTGCAGCTCGCCCAACGCTTCGGCACCCAGGAAGGTGGCGCACTGCGCGTCACCCACGACCTGACGCAGGAAGAGATCGCCCAGCTCGTCGGCGCCTCCCGCGAAACCGTCAACAAAGCCCTCGCCGACTTCGCCCAGCGTGGCTGGCTGCGGCTGGAGGGTAAGAGCGTGCTGATCGCCGATTCCGAGCGCCTGGCCCGCCGCGCTCGCTGAGCCGCAACCTCGATAGACCAAGAACTCCCGTCCACACCCGGACGGGAGTTCTTCGTCTATCGGTCGCGCAGATACTCCAGCTGCGCCTTGACCGACATGCGGGCGGCAGGCCACAGCTTCTTGTCGACGTCCGAGTAAACCTTGCGGACCACCTTCATCGGCTTCGCCTTGCGGGCCGCTACACCCATCTCCTCCAGCGCCGCCTGGATCTGGTCGATGCGTTCCTCACGGTGCGCCTTGTAGTAGCGCGCAACCGGTCCGAGGTCGGGATGGTCGGGTCCGTGCGCGGGGAGCAGCGTGGCACCCTCACCTTCGACGATCAGTCGATTCAGTGAGTTCAGGTAGTCACGCAGGGTGCCGTCACGAGGATCGAGCACGGTCGTACCACTACCGAGGATGGTGTCGCCCGTGATCATGGCGAGCCGGCCGTCGCATTCAACGAGGAAACTCACCGAGTCACCGGTATGACCGGGGGTGTACAACGTCTGGATGGTCAGCCCGGCGACCTCGATGATCTCGCGGTCGCGGAGCGCCGGGGCGTCCCGACAATGTTCGTCGAGCCGGGCCCGGGTGGGCGCTCCGGTGCGCTTGTGCAGCCGGTTGATACCGCCGACGTGATCGTGGTGCCGGTGGGTGATCAGAGTCAGCGCGACGCCCGGCTGGTCGACGATGCGCCGATTGTGCTTGCCGTGCTTGGGCGGACCGGGATCGACGACCACGCATTCGTCGTGTCCGGGGGCCCGCAGCACCCAGGTGTTGGTCCCGTCGAGTTCCATCATCCCGGGGTTGTCGCACAGCAGCACCGACGCGAACGGCGTCACCTCGCGCAGCGCTCCGTACGCCGGGTGCGCGACACCGGCATCCGGGGTGGCGGGCGAGTCGTTCGGGTCGGCACCTGTCATAGTCGCACCCTATCTGCCGGGGCATCGGCGAGTCGATGCCCCGGCCCACCCCGATCCGATGAGCCGGATCCGGTCAGATGGACTCGGACTGCTCCGCAGTGCCATCGACGACGGTCGGGGTGACCTCGCTCTGCAACGCCTTGAGCAGCGCGGCTCCCTGCGTGATCACGCCGGTCATGATCTCGTTGACGCCTTCGGCGCCGTTGAACACCGTCAGGTTGGCGCCGCCGAGTCCCTTGGCCACCTCGCCGACCAGGGCGGGGAGTTGCTCGATGAGCTGCTGGTCGAGGGCGATCCGGTTGTTCTTGGCGGCCGCCGCCGACGAGATCTCGACCGCACGGGCATCTGCTTCGGCGATGATCTGAGTACGCCGCGCTTCCGCCTCCGCCGGCTTGACGACCTCCGAGATCAGCTGCTGCTCACGCAGATCCGCCTGCGCCTTGGCGAGCTCGGACTGCTCGCGGATGACCTCTTGGTTGACCCGCGCCTCGGCGAGCGGACCCGACTGTGCCGCTTCGGCATTCGCCTTGTCGGTCTCGGACTTGATCTCGGCCCGCTTGATCGAGGTTTCCCGTTCGTAGTCGGCCTGATTACGCAACGACTCCTGCTGCGCCTTGGATGCCTCTTGCTCAGCACGCGCGCGTTCGACGGCGGCCTCGCGCTGCACTTTGGCGATGTTCGGCGCGGCGAGCGCGTTGATATATCCCGATTCCATGTCGTCGATCGACTGGATCTGGAAGGAATCGACCATCAGCCCGATCGAGCCCATCTCCCGCTTCGACGCCTCCAGGACCTGGCGGGCCAGCGTGTCGCGTTCGCGGATGATCTGTTCGACGGTCATCGAACCGACGATCGAGCGCAGATGACCCGAGAAGATCTGTCCGGTCAGCTGATTCATCTCGTCCTCCTGTTCGGAGATGAACCGCTGGCCGGCATTGACGATGGAGACGACGTCGCCGCCCACCTTGTGAGCGATGACCGCCCGCACGTTCAGTTGGATGCCCTGGGTCGTCACACAGACCTCACGAATCTGCGCCTCGTGCATGGCCATCGAGAGGAACCGCACCTTACGGAAGATCGGCATAACCCATTTGCCGTGTCCGACAACGACGTCGAACGGGGCATTGCCCTGCGCCGACTTCTTGCCCGAGATCAGCATTGCCTCATCGGGTTCGGGAACGTAGTAGCCGAGCATATGCCCCTCCTGCATTTCGGCCGCGGAAGATCGAGCCCCACTGGTCCGCGGCGACGGAACTTCCTTCGCGAGGTCATCCTACGGTGACGAACCGGAGGTGTCGGTCGGTCGGGCGACGTGGGACGATCCCCTCCGTCCGCCGATCAGAACGCCAGCGGTACCCAGCGCTCGACGTCGACGATCCGGCCGGGCAGGACCCCGACGACCAGCACCGTCGCGTCGAGAGCGACCGGTTCGGCGGATCGGGCCAGGTAGCGCTCGGTGCCGCCGCCGACGGACAGTTCGACCTCCCCCAGCGATTCACCGCCGCCGATCGCCAAGACCACCACACCCGTCGATCCGATCACGTCCACCGTCTCTCACCGCCGATCGTCGGCCCACCGCCGGGGCACGACTCAACCGTAGACACCGCCGAACAAAACGTCACACGGGCGGACTGGATCCGGTGGCAGCGGGCGCCGAGTCGGTGCGAATCATCCTGATGGAGTTGAGCAGGCCCAGAGCACCGGCCACCAACGGCACCAGCAGTGCGAACTGCAGCGCGACCGGCCGGACGTCGGTGTTGATGCGAATGATCTCGTCGGCGACGGCCGGCGGCTGGCCGACCAGGGTCTCGCGCAGGGCGGTATTGCTCATCACCTCGGCGTCGTCCTCCAGGACCTGGGCGACGTGATCCTTGTCCGCCGGGGGTAGGACGTCGCTGTCCTGGGCCTGATCGGTGAAGCCGATCGCGAGTGTGGCGAGCAGGACCGCACCGGCCATCGCGAGACCGAAGGATAGCCCGAAAGAACCTGCCGCCGAATTGGTCCCGGCTGCCTCGCTGACCTGTTCCTCACTCATCGGCCCGAGTGTGTAGTCGTTGAGCTGGGAGACGAGCAGCCCCAGGCCGCTTCCGGCGACGACCAGCGGGAGGATCAGACTCCAGCCGAAGTCGGCTCGCGGTACCAGCGGAATCAACACCGCCACACCGAGAGTCAACAAACCGAAGCCGCCGGCGACCAGGATGCCTGCGCGGATGTGGCCGGCACGCTGACCGGCGAGTAGCGCCACGACGAACATACTCAGCGACAGGGGCGCCAGCGAGAGACCGGCTTGCATCGCGTTGTACTCCAGCACCATCTGCAGGTAGATCGGCAGCGCGATCATGATGCCACCGAGCGCGATCTGCTGCAGCATCTGCTGGGTCACCCCGATGCGGAACGGCTTGGACCGGAACATCTCCGGGTTCATCAGCGACGGTTTGCCCGCGCGATGGCGGCGAATCAGCCAGTACACCAACGATCCCATCGCGACGGCACCGACGGCCAGGAATGCGCCGACCGACTCGCCGCCCTCCTGCCACACCAGGACACCGAGCACGATGCCGCCCATACCGACGACCGACAGCAGCGCACCGACGACATCCACGCCGCGGGGACCCTCGTAGGGGGAGTCGTGCACCAGTTTGATGCCGACGAGCACGATCACGATGATGACGACCTCGAGGACGAATGCGATGCGCCACGACAGGTAGGTCGTGATGAATCCGCCGAGGAGCGGGCCGACTGCCGCGGCGATGGCCGCGGCCGCCCCGACCAGGGCGTAGACCCGCTTCTGGGCGGGTCCCGCGAAGTTGCCGTGGATCAGTGACTGCATGGCCGGGAGTAGCAGCGACGCACCGATGCCACCGATCACCGCCCAGAAGATCACCACCACGAGCAAGCTCTGCGCGACGGCCATCGCGGACGCACCGACGGCGTAGCCGAGGAGGCCGATAACGTAGGCGCGTTTGCGGCCGATGAGGTCCCCGACCTTGGAGCCGATGAGGATGAAGGCCGCTGAGACGAGTGCTTCCAGGGCGATCGCCGACTGAACCCCGCTGACTGTGGTGTCCAGATCGCGAACCACCGCCGAGATCGAGACATTCATCAGCGAGGTGTCGACCACGAGGACGAACATCGCCATGGAGAGCAGGACCGCGAGAATCATTCGCTTGCCTACCAATTCGTCGGCCGCGCCGCCGTCGCCATCGTCCCCCCGCGCGCCATCTCCGGCACCAGACAATTCGGTCATCGCCACCGCCTCTCGGCGAACGGGCCACGCCGATCTGTTGGTGTCGACGACAGTTCCCAGCGCAAGCTTAAGCGCACATGTCCTTACTCGACAACGGATTCCACCTCGCGGGGCGACCGTCGATGCCCACCTGCACCGCCGTGACGACGGCCACCGCAGCCGACCCCAGCACCAACACCGGGTAACCGAAAGCGCCGACGACCACCCCGGCAACAGCTCCGGCGACCGCGCCCGCCAGGCTCATCACAGTGTCGGAGAAGCCCTGTGCGCGTGTCCGTATCGCGACGTCGACCGACTCGGTCAGCAACGCGGCGGCGGCCACCGTGGACGCCGACCATCCGACGCCGAGCAGGATGAGCGCCGCCACCAGGCCGGGCCGCGAATCGGCGCCCAAGAAGCCGACGAGGCAGGCGATGACGAGGATCGCCTGTCCGGCGAGAATGGTCTGCACCCGCCCGAATCGGTCGGCGCTCACGCCCATCACCGGGGCCAGGAAGTACATGCCTGCCAGGTGGGCGCTGATCGACAACCCGACGATCGTCAGGCTCGCACCACCGTGGTGCAGGTGCACCGGAGTCAGTGCCATCACCGCGATCATCACCGCATGAGCCGAGACGACCGTCGCCACCGCGGCCCGCGCCCGCGGCGTCCGACGGATACCGGAAACCACGTCGGCCCAGGTGGTGTCGTCGGCACTCTCCCTCGTCGAACCGGCCAGATGTAGCGGATCCGGACGCAGGCCCACGATCAGCACACCGGCCGCGAGGAGCGATCCAGCCGCGCCGATCAGGAACGGCCCGGCGAGGTCGTCGAGGCCGAGGGCGGCGGCGACCCGCGCACCCGCGGGGATCAGTGCCGGTCCGGCAACCGCACCCACCATCGTCATCCAGACGACCAGGGACAAGTCCCGTCCACGCGTGGTCGGCGCGGACAGGTCGGTTGCGGCGAAACGAGCCTGCAACCCCACCGCGGTGCCCGCTCCGACGCCGGCCATGCCGATCAGCAGCAGAAGGAACCATCGGGTATCGACCGCCACGGCGACGACCACAGCACCGCAGGCCGCGATGAGCAGACCAGTGGCCAACGCCGGGCGGCGACCACGACGCTGGGCGAGGGCCGCCAGCGGCAACCCGGCCGCCGCCGCCCCCAGGGTCAGCACCGTCGTCGGGACCCCGGCCAGCGATCCGCTCCCCGACAATTCCTCCCCGAGGATGGATCCGAGAGCGAGCGATGCGCCCATGGACAACCCACCGAGGATCTGTGCGGCACACAGCAGTATGAGAGTCCGCAGCCGGACGCGCGCCAGATCGATACTGCCGGAGTCGCCGATCATCTTCTCGGCCACCAGTTTCTTGTCAACCATGCCTTCAGCATCGACGTCGGGCCGAACGACAGCCAGTGGCATCTCTGCCCATATACCCTTGATTCATGCCAACCCCGACATCCGGCCCCGACCAGCAGCCGCACCGCGTCGCCGTGCTGATCACCGACGGGCTCGTACTGATGGATATGGCCGCGCCCGTCCAGCTCTTCGGCCACACCGGCCGGCCACGCTACGAGGTGGTCATCTGCACCGAACAACCGGGCCTGGTCAGCACCTGCGCGGGTATCACCGTCCACGCCGACCGTGGACTCGACGCACTGGAGTCCGCGGACACCATCATCGTCCCCGGCTATCACGACGCCGCCCGACGCACCCCGTCGCGCGTGGTCACCGATGCGCTGCGCGCGGCCCACCGGCGCGGCACCCGCATCGCGTCGATCTGCGTCGGAGCCTTCACCCTGGCCGAAGCCGGACTCCTCGACGGCCGGCCCGCCACCACCCATTGGATCGACGCGGCCACCCTCGCGAGTCGCTATCCGTCGATCCGGGTCGATCCGGCGGTGCTCTACGTCGACGACGGCGACATCCTGACCAGCGCGGGCCTGGCCGCGGGTATCGATCTGTGCCTGCATCTGGTGGAGCTCGATCAGGGCGCCGACGTCGCCCGCGACTTCGCCCGACGCACCGTCGTCGCCTTTCACCGGCCGGGTGGCCAAGCCCAGTTCATGCCGCCCACCGCAGCAGAAGATGACGCGGAGATCGGCGAGATCTCACACCAGGCAATGACTTCCGGCGACAACCCACTCGGCGCGACAACCCGCTGGGCGCTGACCGACCTCACCCGACCGCTGGGCGTCGCCGACCTGGCGGCACACGCGGGCATGTCGTTACGCACCTTCAACCGGCGATTTCACGAAACCCACGGGACCGGACCCGGCCAGTGGCTGACCGGACAGCGATTGCGCCGTGCCGCACAATTACTCGAACGGACCGACCTCCCCGTCGATCAGGTCGCGGCCGCGGTCGGCCTGAGCGCCGAGAGCCTGCGCGTCCAGTTCCGCAATCGGATGGCATTGTCCCCCAGCGCCTATCGGAACAACTTTCGCGTCAGCTCCGCCTAGTGACCCACCCGAGCCGGTCTAGGTCAGCATGTCGTAGGAGAGTTTGCCGACCATCACCACGACGACCCCGAGGAGCACCCACCGCACGAAAGCACTGCCCCGGCCGATCGCCATATGCGAACCGATCTGCGCTCCAACGATATTGGCCACGGCCAGACTCAGTCCGAGTAGCCACAGAATATGACCGCCGATCGCGAAGACCACCAGTGCACCCAGATTCGTCCCGGTGTTGATGACCTTCGCCATCGCCGAACTCTCCAGGAAGCTGGTACCGACCAGGGCGGTGAGACTGATGATCAGGAAGGTGCCGGTCCCCGGCCCCATGACACCGTCGTAGAAGGCGATGACGACACCGGCGACAACCAGTCCGGCCAACACCGACAACCGCGACTTCTCCTGCGTGCCATGCCCGCCGAAGCTCGGGTTGAGGGCGACGAACAGCCCGACCGCGACCAGCAGAGCGAGCACGATCGGGGTGAAGATCGCCTTCGGCAACACCGATGCGACGGTGGCACCCACACCCGCGAAGAAGATCGCGGTGCCGAAGACCGGCAGCAGCCGACGCCAGTTCATCGGCACATGACGGGAGAACCGCCAGGCCGCCGACGCCGTCCCGAAGACCGCGGCCAGCTTGTTGGTACCCATCGCGGTCGCCGGGGCGAGTCCGGGATCGGCGATGAGGAGGGCCGGAATCAGGACCAGTCCGCCGCCGCCGACGACCGCGTCGACCCAGCCCGCCCCGGCCGCCGCCGCGATCAGGAGCGCGACATCCACGCCGTCAGGCGACCTCGACGATCAGCTCGACCTCGACCGGCGCACCCAACGGCAGCTCGGACACACCGACCGCCGACCGCGCGTGCACACCGGCGTCTCCGAAGATCTCACCGAGCACGAACGACGCCCCGTTGATGACACCCGGCTGACCGGTGAAACCGGGCGCGGACGCGACGAAGCCGACAACTTTGACCACCCGCACCACCGAGTCGATACCGACCAGCGCGTCGACCGCGGCCAGCGCGTTCAGCGCACAGACGCGCGCGGCCGCGGTGGCCACCTGCGGATCGACGATGCCCTCCGCACCGTCGGACACCTTGCCGCGGGCGGTGAGCTCACCGTCGACCATCGGCAGCTGGCCGGAGGTGTAGACCAGATTCCCGGTCCGCACGGCCGGGGTGTAGCTGGCCACCGGCGGCACGACCGGTGGAAGAGCGATGCCGAGTTCGGCGAGCTTCTCGGTCCACGTCATCGCCTCAGCCCTTCGGACGCTTCAGATATGCGACATGCTGCTCGCCGGTCGGGCCGGGCAGTACCGACACCAGTTCCCAGCCGTCGGCACCCCACTGGTCGAGAATCTGCTTGGTCGCGTGCGTCAGCAGCGGAACGGTCACGTACTCCCACGCGGTCACTTCACTCATGGACCCAGCCTATCGGGTGAGACGTTGTGGCTATGGTGTTGCAGTGGCCAAAGAACCAGGCGCGCGCTCCGCATCCGCCGATGTCGCCGATCCCGCCGTGACAGCTATCCCCGCACCGTCGGCCGACGCGGTCGAGACCATCGTCGCGGCGAACACCTGGCCGGACGCGGCATCGCAGGCCCGACTGCATTTCGTCTCCGGGAAGGGCGGCACCGGCAAGACGACCATGGCGGCCGCACTGGCACTGGCGCTGGCGGCCGGCGGCAAACGCGTCCTGCTCATCGAATGCGAGGGCCGACAGGGCATCGCGCAGCTCTTCGACATGCCTCCGCTGCCCCCGACCGACACCCGTATCGCGACCGCCGAAGGTGGCGGTGAGGTCTCCGCGCTCGCCATCGACATCGAGCACGCACTGCTGGAATACCTGGACATGTTCTACAACCTCGGCTTCGCCGGCCGTGCGATGAAGCGGATCGGTGCCATCGACTTCGTCACCACGGTCGCACCCGGACTACGCGATGTCCTACTGACCGGAAAGATCAAGGAACGCATCATCCACACCGACAAGTCCGGTAAGCGGGTCTACGACGCCGTCGTCGTCGACGCCCCGCCGACCGGCCGGATCGGCAACTTCCTCGACGTCACCAAGGCGATGTCGGATCTGGCCAAGACCGGCCCCATCCGGAAACAGAGCGAAGGTGTGGTCGCCCTGCTGCACTCGCCGGACACCGTCGTCCACCTGGTCACCCTGCTGGAGGCCATGCCGATCCAGGAGACCATCGAGGCGGTCGCCGAACTCCGCGGCAAGGACCTCAACATCGGCAGTCTGATCATCAATCGGGTACGTCCGTCACACCTGCCCGAATCCGAGATCGACGACATCGCCGAAGGCCAGATCGACGCGGGCCGTATCCGGGACGGACTGGCCGCGGCCGGACTCAAACTCGGCGACGACGACTTCGCCGGCCTGTTGACCGAGACCATCGAGCATGCCACCCGCCTGCAGGCGCAGCAGGTCGCCAAGGCCCAGCTCGACGAGGTCGACCTGCCGCCCATCGAACTGCCCGAACTCGGCGACGGCGGAATCGACCTCGGTTCCGTCTACGAGCTGGCCAATCTTCTGCAGAAAGCGGGGGCGTGATGACGCTCGACCTCAAGATGGGGTCGGTGCTCACCGATCCGGCCACCCGCGTGGTGATCTGCTGCGGCGCAGGCGGCGTCGGCAAGACCACCACCGCCGCCGCGATGGCGATGTACGCCGCCGAACAGGGCCGCACGGTTGCGGTACTGACGATCGACCCGGCCCGGCGTCTGGCCCAGTCGCTGGGGATGTCCGAGCTGACCAACGAACCGCAGCCGGTCGAGATCGACGGCACCGGCTCGCTGGACGCGATGATGCTCGACATGCGACGCACCTTCGACGACATGGTCGTGGAGTATTCGACCCCCGACCGCGCCGCGGCGATCATGGAGAACTCCTTCTATCAGACGATGGCGTCGTCCTTCTCCGGCACGCAGGAGTACATGGCGATGGAGAAGCTCGGCAAGCTGATCGAGCAGGACCACTGGGATCTCATCGTCGTGGACACCCCGCCGTCGCGAAACGCACTCGACTTCCTCGATGCCCCGCAGCGGATGACGTCTTTCCTGTCCGGCAGGCTGATGAAGGTGCTGGTCGGCGGCGGCCGCGGTGTCGGACGCGTCGTGACCGGTGCGATGAGCCTGGCCATGCGCGGGGTCTCGACCATCATCGGCGGCGACATGCTGCGGGACGTTGCGACGTTCGTGCAGTCGCTGGATTCGATGTTCGGCGGATTCCAGGAACGCGCCGGCCGCACCTATGAGTTGCTCAAGCAGCCGGGCACCCAGTTCGCGGTGGTCGCGGCCGCCGAGGCCGACGCGCTGCGCGAGGCCGCGTTCTTCGTCGATCGGCTCTCCGAGGAGAACATGCCACTGGCCGGTCTGATCCTCAACCGCACCCATCCGAACCTGACGTCGGTCTCCGAGGAATCGGCACGGGTCGCGCTGGACTCGGCCACCGATTCACTGACGCGCGGGGTGCTGCAGATTCACGCCGATCGCGCCGCCACCGGAAAACGGGAACTGCATCTGTTGCAGCGGTTCACCGCATCGCATCCGCACGTGCCGATGGTCGGGGTGCCGTCGCTGCCCTTCGAGGTGGCCGACGCAGTCGCCCTGCGGGCCGTCGCCGAGCAGATCACCAGCCGCGGCTGAAATCGAACCGGCAAAGAAGTCGAACCGGTAAAGCAATGGGGTGCGGTCGTCGACCGCACCCCATTGTTCTGGTCAGACTGCGTCGGCGGTATGCCTGCGACGCTGCGCCTCGAAGAAGGACGACCACGAAGTGACCTCGGGATGCTGGCGGAGCAGCGCCCGACGCTGGCGTTCGGTCATGCCGCCCCAGACGCCGAATTCGACGCGATTGTCCAGGGCGTCAGCGCCGCATTCCAACTGGACCGGGCAGTGTCGGCAGACGGTCGCCGCCTTGCGCTGCGCGGCGCCGCGAACGAAGAGCTCGTCCGGATCTCCACCACGACAACGTGCTCGTGAAACCCACGCCAAACGTTCTTCTCCGGTCGAAACTGCCGCTGTCGCCATCCGTCGACCCCTGTCTGTCGGTATCCGAAACGCCGATGTGCCCGCTGCCGAAACCTGGTCAGTTGTCCGATATCCCGCGAGGGCTGCTCAGACCACATTTCCCGGTACTTGTTACGTGAGTCACATTCTGCACTCAATCTAAGGATCTGTGCATGGGCGCGCAAGTCCTGAACCGAAGAAAATGGCACATTCGTCCTAACCGTTACCGTTTCCGCAGGTCATCGGCCAAAAAATCATCTGCCCGGGGATTCCCCCACAACCACGGTGCGGGCTGACGTCCAGTTGCGACGATCACACGTATCCTGTCGGGTGTGATCTCGAAGAAGCTGTGGTCGCTCGCATGGGCGTGCCTGTTGTCCGGCGTACTCGTCGCCGGCCTCCTGTACCCGCTGGCGAGCAGTATCGGGGTCCTCTCCAACCGTGCGGCCGCCGCCGTCGAGAACGTCTCCTCGGAACTCCTTAACGGAACGCTGCCCGAGGTCACCACGATGACCGACGTCCGCGGCAAGCCCATTGCGGTGCTCTTCGACCAGTACCGCTATCAAGTCGGCTACAACGACATCTCGCCGAATATGGTCGGCGCCATCATCTCCATCGAAGACCGACGTTTCCTCGAACACGACGGTGTCGACTGGAAGGGAACCATCCGCGCGGCGCTGAAGAACTCGTCGTCGGGTGAGGTCCAGCAGGGTGCGTCGACCCTCGATCAGCAGTACATCAAGAACTTCCAGTTCCTCGTCCTAGCCCGCACCGAAGCCGAGCGGCAGGCGGCCATCGAGACGACCCCGGCACGCAAACTGCGCGAGGTGCGCATGGCGCTGACCATGGAGCAGTCGCTCATCGATCAGGCCAAACGCGACAAGGGCCTCAACGACGCCGAGGCGAAGCAGGAGGCGAAGAAGCAGATCGTCACCCGCTATCTGAACGTGGTGCCGTTCGGCAACAACGCGTACGGCATCGAGGCCGCCGCGCAGACCTACTTCGGCGTACGCGCGAAGGATCTCCAACTCGAGCAGGCCGCACTGCTCGCCGGCCTGGTGCAGTCGACCTCCGCACTCGACCCCTACGTGAATCCCGAAGGTGCCCTCGCACGGCGCAACACGGTGCTCGACACCATGATTCAGAACTTCCCCGGCCGCGCCCAGGAGATCCGCGACGCCAAGGAGAAGCCGCTCGGAGTGTTGCGCAAGCCGCGACTGCCGCAACAGGGCTGCATCGCCGCCGGGAACAACGGATTCTTCTGCGACTACGCCATGCAGTTCCTCGCCGAAAACGGAATGTCCCGGGACTCGGTGCTGCGCGGCGGCTACATCATCCGCACCACCCTCGACCCCGATATCCAGTCCTCCACCGTGCGGGCCGTGCAGACGCAGTCGAGTCCGTCGGCCGACGGCGTCGCCGACGTGATGAGCTCGATCCGCCCAGGAAAACGCAGCCACGACGTGCTGTCGATGGCCTCGAGCCGCAACTACGGACTCAACCTGCGTGCCGGGCAGACCGTGCAACCGCAGCCGTTCTCGATGGTCGGCGACGGCGCGGGCTCGGTGTTCAAGATCTTCACCGTGGCGGCCGCTATGGAGAAGGGCCTCGGCGCCGGATCCAGCATCCCGGTTCCCGGCTTCCTCGCCGTCGAGGGCATGGGTAACAGCAACGGCGCCAACGGTTGTCCGGCCGCGTCGTACTGCGTCAAGAACGACGGCAAGTATCCGGCCACCATGTCGGTCACCCAGGCGCTGGCGCAGTCGCCGAACACCGCCTTCGTGAAGCTGCTGCAGCAGGTCGGTGTGAAACCCGCGGTGGATATGGCCGTTCGGCTGGGTCTGCGCTCCTACACCCGCCCCGGGTCGTCGGGCTTCGGCGAGAAGAGCATGGCCCAGTACGTCAAGGACGGCAATCTCGGCTCGTTCACCCTCGGGCCGCTGCCGTTGAACGCCCTGGAACTGTCGAATGTGGCCGCGACGCTGGCCTCCGGCGGCGTCTGGTGCCCACCGAACCCGATCGCCTCGATCAGCCGGATCAAGCGCGACGCCTACGGCAACCCGATCATCGGCCAGGACGGAAAGCCCGCCTTGTCCGCGGTGTCGTTCAACGCGCCCGCCTGCGAGCAGGTCGTCGAACAGGGACTGGCCGACACCCTGGCGAACGCGATGAGCCAGGACGACAAGGGCGGCGGCACCTCGGCGGGTGCGGCCGGGTCGACCGGATGGACCCTGCCGAGTGCCGGTAAGACGGGCACCACCGAGGCGCACCGCTCGTCGGCCTTCATCGGTTTCACCAACCAGATCGCCGGAGCGGCCTACGTCTACAGCGACGGACCGAACCCGCAGGGCATCTGCAGCAGCCCGCTGCGA
This sequence comes from Gordonia heveisoli, assembly GCF_030315745.1. Classification (GTDB taxonomy): domain Bacteria; phylum Actinomycetota; class Actinomycetes; order Mycobacteriales; family Mycobacteriaceae; genus Gordonia. Next base: position 99,320 of record NZ_JASXSH010000012.1, read on the forward strand.
TCCTGCTACGACGGCGACCTGTACGGCGGCATGGAACCGGCCCGGACGTGGTACCAGGCGATGAAGCCGGTGGCCACCAAGTACGGCGATGTGCGGCTGCCCCCGATCGATCCCGAATATCAGAACGGCAGCAGCCGTGGTCGCATCCCGCAGGTGTCGGGTCTACCGGCCAGCCAGGCGACAGCGCGGTTGCAGGCCGCCGGGTTCAAGGTGAGCGAGCTGGAGGTCGACAGCAGTCGGCCGCAGGGCACGGTGGTGTTCACCGCACCCTCGGATTCGGCGATGCCGGGCAGCATGATCACCATTTATGTGAGCAACGGCCGTCGTTCGACCACCGAACGAGGTGGCCCCACCGAGACCACGGTCATCGTGCCCGGAGTCGGTCCGGTCGTCATCCAGCTGCCGGGCTGACCGCGCGGGCGCCGAGCGACGATTGCCACGGCGCCCCCCACAGCGGTGCGTATCCTGATGTGATGGCCAGTCTCGACATCCGCCCCACGACCGCCCGATCGATCTCTGCCCGCCCCGCATCATGGGGTGCGGGTAAACGCGCGCTGGTCGGTGCCGCGGGGCTGGCGGCCGCCGGAGTGGCGTACTCGACGCTGATCGAGCGCAACGCCTTCACGCTGCGGCATACGACGCTGCCGGTCCTCGAGCCCGGCGCCGCACCGCTGCGCGTGCTGCACCTCAGCGACCTGCACATGCTGCCCGGTCAGCACCTCAAGCAGGCGTGGGTATCGGAGCTGGAATCGCTCGAACCCGACCTCGTCGTCAACACCGGTGACAATCTCGCCCATCCGCAGGCAGTGCCGTCGGTCATCCAGTCGCTCGGCGGGCTGTTGTCACGTCCGGGCCTGTTCGTCTTCGGGTCCAACGACTACTTCGGACCGAAGCCGAAGAACCCGTTCAAGTACTTCCGGACCGACCATCAGCGCAGCCACGGTGAACCGCTGCCGTGGCAGGATTTGCGTGCCGCCTTCACCGAACGCGGCTGGCTAGACGCCACCCACACCGTGCGTGAACTGGAGGTCGGCGGCGTCCGCGTCGTCGCGGCCGGAGTCGACGACCCGCATATCGAGCGGGACCGGTACGAGACCATCGAGGGCCGCCCCAACCCGCTCGCCCACCTGCGGCTCGGCCTGACCCACTCGCCCGAGCCGCGCGTGCTCGACCGCTTCGCCGCCGACGGCTACGACCTGGTGATGGCCGGACACACCCATGGCGGCCAGCTGTGTCTACCGTTCTTCGGCGCCATCGTCACCAACTGCCACCTGGATCGTTCCCGGGTGAAGGGCGCGTCCAACTGGGGTTCGACGATGAAGCTGCACGTCAGCGCCGGACTGGGTACCTCACCGTATGCGCCGGCCCGGTTCTGCTGCCGCCCGGAGGCGAGCCTGCTCACCCTCACCCCGGTGTCACACGGCGACGCCGACTTCGACGCCGATCAGTCACTGCCGCAGTTGGCCACCGAGATCAACTGATTCGCCTGCCCCCGCATCGGGGACCGTTCCGAACTCCTCGAAGACCTCGTCGGCCTCCCGACGCTCGAACAGCAGCCACCCGATCTCGGCGGCCACCGCAGCCACCGCCGCAGCCACCCACGACGCGGTGTGGAAACCGTCCAAGAAGGCACTCGTGGTGATCGATTCGAGCCGCTGACCGACCTCGCCGGGGATCGACTGCGCCACCTGCACGCCGGCCATCACCGAACTCTGGGCGACCTCACGGGCCTGCTCGGGCAGCGGCAGACCGGCGAGGTCGTCGGCGACGCGCGAAGAATAGACCGAGGCCAGGATCGACCCGAGGACTGCGACGCCTAGCGTCCCGCCGAGTTCGCGACTGGTGTCGTTCACCGCGGCCCCCGCGCCGGCCTGACCGGTCGACAGTTCGTTGAGCACCAGCAGGGTCGCCGGACCGGATATCAGGGCAACACCGGCGGCCATCGTGGTCATCGCAATGAAGATGACCGTCCAGTATGAGGAGTCGGCGTCGTACTGCACCGTCAAGCAGAAGCTGATCGCCATCACCAGCGAACCGAAGGCCGCGCTCCGCCCAGCGCCGACACGCGCCGCGAGCCACATGCTGGGTCCGGCCAGCACCGCCATCACCACCGCGAACGGAAGGGTCGCGATGCCGGTCTCCAGCGGACTGTAGCCACGCACGCCCTGGAAGTACTGCGTCACCAGGAACACGAAGCCCATCAGCGCGAAGAAGCCAAAGGCCATCAACAGCGCGGCAGCCGCGAAGCCACGATCTGCGAAGAGGCGAACCTCGAAGAGAGCGTGCGGATTTCGCCGCTCCCACAGAGCGAACAGCGCGATCAGGAGGATGCCACCGCCGATCCCGAGGATCGTGCGCGCCGACAACCAGCCGTGGCTCGGCGCCTCGATCACGCTGTAGACGAAGAGCGAGATCCCCGCGGTGGACAACAGCACGCCACACCAGTCGAAAGGGCCGATGTCGGGATTGCGGTTGGCCGGGACCAGGGTGGCCACCAGGATGATGGTCAGCGCCCCGGCAGGCACGTTGACCCAGAAGATCGCACCCCAGGAGTAATGCTCCAGGAGCCAGCCGCCGAGCAGTGGACCGATGGCGATCGCCACGCCGGCCACCGCTGCCCACAGTGCGACCGCCAATGCCCGTTCACGCACATCGTCGAAGATCACCACCACGATGGCCAGCGTCGCCGGGAAGACCAAGGCGGCGAACAGCCCCAGACCGGCACGTGCGCCGATCAGCTGGCCGAGCGTGCCGGACATGGCGGCCAGCGCGGAGAAGGCCATGAACCCGGCGACGCCGGCGAGCAGGATCATTCGTCGGCCGAAGCGGTCACCCAGGTAGCCGCCCGCGAGCAGGAGCCCCGCGAAAACCAGCGTGTACGCGTCGACGACCCACTGCAGCCCGCTGTTGTCGGCGCCGAGGTCGTCGGCGATCGTCGGTAGGGCGACGTTGACGATCGTGTTGTCGACGAAGATGAGAAGCTCCGCGAAGCACAATGCGATCAGTGCCGGCCACCGAAGCGAGCGGCGTCCCACCTCTGCGCTCATGTATCCCCCTAACCAATCTGATTACAGATGCATTCAGATAGTAAAGAGTGTCGGCCCCGATTCACGCGCAATCTCGGTGATCCCGCTCACAAGTCCTCAACGTGTCGTCTGACAGAATGGCAACGGCATGACGACGACCAGCAACCGCCCATACAACGGACTCGACACCGACGCGCGTATCGCACAGCGTCGGCAACGGTTGCTGGATACCGGCCTCGACATCCTCGGCAACCCGCTCGGCGACGACGAACTGACCCTGCGGACCATCTGCGGTCGCGCCCAGCTCGCCCAGCGCTACTTCTACGAGAGTTTCGCCGACAAGGACGTCTTCGCGGCCGCCGTCTACGACTGGGCGCTGACCGACCTGATCGACCACATCCAGCGGGCGCTCAGCGGCGCGAGCGCATCCGACGGCCCGCGGATCGGTATCGGCGCGCTGGTGGGACGGGTGGCCGCCGACCCGCGCGTCGGCCAGCTGCTGTTCAGTCCCCATCAGGTCAACTCCGTCGTGGTGGCCAAACGTTTCGAGTCGACGTCGACCTTCGTGAACTTGTTCAGCGCGGTGACCAGCCCGACCGTCGGCGGCGACGGCAAACCGCCGTTGGCCGCGCATTTCGTCGTCGGCGGCGTCGCGCAGTCCATCGCCGCCTGGCTCAACGGCGAGGTGTCGGTGACCACGGACGAGCTCGTGGACGAACTGGTCACGATGCTCGCCCGGCAACGCGTCGGCTGACCATCTGCCGGCGGTCGCGACTATCCTTGCCGCGTGGCCGCTTTCGACGACGTTCGAGTCCTCGCCTTCGACACCTTCGGTACCGTCACTGACTGGTTCACCGGAATCACCACCGCGGTCAGCAATGCGGCGCCGACCGTCGACGCCGCCGCCTTCACCCGCGCCTGGCGCACCCGCTACGCCCCGATCATGGGACGGGTCGAAGCAGGTGCGCTGCCCTGGCGGGGCCTCGACGATCTGCAGACCGAGACCCTGCACGACGTCGCCACCGAATTCGGGATCGTCATCGACGACGCCACTGCCACCCGTCTCGTCCGCGCGTGGCGCACCATTCCGGGCTGGCCCGACGCCGTCCCCGGACTGGCCCGCCTTCGCGAGCGTTACACCATCTGCGCATTGAGCAACGGCAGTGTCGCCCTACTGACCGAGATGGCCAGGCACAACCACTTCGGCTGGGATTTCATCGGCGGCTCAGACCTGTGGCACCACTACAAGCCGGCTCGCGAAACCTATTGCGGCCTGGCCACACTCATGGAATGCGAACCGTCGGAGGTGATGATGGTCGCGACCCACCAGAGTGACCTCGACGCCGCCCGCGGCTTCGGGTTGCGCACCGCCTTCATCGAACGCCCCGACGAGTGGGGCGGGGCACCGAAGGATGATTCCGGGTCGCCGCACAACGACGTCCACGCCCGGGACCTCATCGATCTCGCCGAGCGACTCGACGCGCCCTAACGGTCGCCGCGCTCCGCGGCGCCGTGCCTCCCAGCACCCGACGCGAAGCGAGCAGCCCCGGAGATTGCATCGGCGGCAAGGGATTCCATCCCATGAGCGAACTCGTTGCGCAGCGCATCAGCCTCGTCGAAGTCGTCCTGCTCGAGTGCAGACAGGCGATCATGCCGCAGACAGGTCTGCGGCAGCGCGGCCAGTTCATGGGCGAGCGCAACCGCAGCTGTCAGCGACTCACCTTTGGGCACAACACGATTGACCAGACCCATGGCCAGCGCCTCGGTGGCCTCGACGGCGCGGCCGGTGAGGATCAGATCGAGCGCCCGGCTGCGTCCGATGAGGCGGGGCAGGCGCACCGTCCCGCCGTCGATCAACGGCACCCCCCATCGCCGGCAGAACACACCGAGCACGGCATCGGCGTCGGCGACCCGGAGGTCGGCCCACAGGGCCAGTTCCAATCCGCCCGCGACCGCGTGACCCGAGATCGCCGCGATCACCGGCTTGCCCAGCTTCATTCGCGACACCCCCATCGGCGCATCCCCGTCCGGCGCGACACGATTGCCCCGCCCCGCGGCGATCGCCGTCAGATCGGCGCCCGAACAGAAGGTGCCACCTTCGCCGTAGAGCACCGCGACAGACTGCGCGGGGTCGGCGTCGAAGTCTCGGAAGGCCGTGGCCAGGGCGTCCGCGGTGTCGCGGTCGACGGCATTGCGCACCGTCGGCCGGTCGATCCCGACGATGGTCACCGGACCGTCGACTCTCACCGTGACTGTCATGGGCGCGACGATACGCCGCCGAAACTAGGGGACAAACGTTCTTCCCCGACGTTCCGCACGTTCCCCAGTTGCAACCCACGGACGAACACGAAACCCGAGGAGGAACGCCCCCCAGACGGCGATCACCTCAACTAGATGACAAGTGTCAGTTAATTGACAGTTGCGCTATAAGTGAACCAGCTCATAATCTTTCTGGCGTGGTAGAAGCCGTGCGGACCAGCCCCGACCGACGCGTACGCCGGTCGCGCGCAGCGCTGTTCGCCGCGGCGATCGACCTGGTGTCCGAACGCCGGACCACCGCGATCTCCTTGACCGAGATCGCCGCGGCCGCCGACGTGAGCCGTCAGGCGGTGTACACACACTTCGACGATCGGGATGCGTTGATCGTCGAGGCCGGTATCGACCTGCTCGAACGCGACCTGTTTCCACTGTTGAGCGAATGCGCCGAACACGCCTGGCGCGAGATGGTCGTGCTGGCAACCCGACACCTCGCGCAGCATCGGCAGTACTACCGCGCGCTGGGCACCGGCGCCTGCGCATACCCGGCCAAGCAGGCGGTCCTGGCGGCACTGGACCAGATGCAGGCCCGCCGGGGCGGTCAGTTGATGGATGGCCTGTCCGGTGATGTCGCAACCTTCGTGGTCGGCGGATGCTTCGCGCTGTTCACCCAGTGGCTCGACGACGACACACACGACCATCTCGATCCCGAGGCGATGGCAGATCGGCTACTCGGGATGGCGGGCGCAATGTTCGGTGCCCTGGGCGTCGACTGATCGTCGGCGTCCGATCCGCGCCGAAAGACCGGCGCACACCACCCCTATCGAGGAGGAAACCCTTGTTCCGACGTTCCGCCCTGCGCATTTTCGGCCCGGTGGCCGTCGCGGTGATGGCCGCGATGACCATCGGCGCCACCGCTGCCGCGACACCATCCAGCCCGGACAACTCGTTGGCGCCGGTCCCGTCGTCGGGGTGCAAGACGAGCACTGCGGCTCCCGGTCACTCGATCCACCCGTTCTCGGCGGTGGGCCGCAGCGGCGACTATCTTCTGGAGGTCCCGCGGGTCGCGCCGCGGACGCCGGTGCCGGTGGTGTTCGACGTGCACGGCTATCTCCAGCCGGGCGTGATCCAGAGTTCGTGGAGCCAGATGGCCGACTACGGCGCTCGCCACGGTTTCGCCGTCGTGACGCCGGAAACCCATGTGCTGCCGCCAAAATGGGATATCGGTGAGCACGGTCGGGACATCGGCTTCTTTGCTGCGCTGCTCGATCATGTCGAGAAGACGCTCTGTGTCGACAAGCGTCGGGTCTACATGACCGGCCTGTCGATGGGCGGCTTCACCAGCTCGTCGGTCGCCTGCCAGCTCGCCGACCGGTTCGCCGCCGTAGCCCCCGTCGCCGGCCTGCAGAACTACACCTGGTGCAAGCCGTCGCGCCATGTCCCGGTCATTGCCTTCCACGGCACCGGCGACGAAATCCTGCCTTACAGTGGCGGAATCGGCCCGCGCGGCAAGTACCTACCCGCCCTCGACGGATCGCTCCGGACAGCGGGCCAGGAACAGGCCGACAGCCGCACGTACCCGAAGTACTTCCCGAGCCGCAGCAGCATCCCCAACCAGACCGCGGCCTGGGCCGCTCGTAACGGATGCGCCGCCACGCCCACCACCCGCAAGGTCACCCGCGACGTCTCGCGGACCGTCTACCGTTGCGCCGCAGACAGTTCCGTCGAGCTGTACACCGTTTTCGGGGGCGGCCACAACTGGCCCGGCGGCGACCCGACACTGGCCGTCACGCCGATCACCGGCCCCATCACCTCGTCGGTCAGCGCCACCGCGATCATCTGGGACTTCTTCCGAAAGCACCCGCTGACCGGGCCGGTTCGCTGAGGTAGGCACTCGTCGCGGTAGCGACCCACGAAAGTCGGGGACGAATGATTCGTCCCCGACTTTCTGCATCTCCCCGAGTTGCAACCCACGGACGAACCCGAAAGTCGGGGACGAACGTCGCTTCATGGCGGCGGGGCGGTCGGGGTGTACGACGACCCGGCACCACGCAGCCACGTTCCCCGAAGGTCGGCGATGAACACTCTTCCCCGACTTCCCGCACATCCCCTAGCTACAACCCACGGACGAACGGAAAAGTAGGGGACGAATCTTCGTCCCCTACTTTCGGTAGGTCCGGCCCGCAGAAGGGCCGCCCGCAGAAACGAGGAGGCCCTGGCCTGCGTTTCCGCAGGCCAGGGCCTCTACTGCTTCTCAACCAAAGCGTCGGGGTGGCGGGATTCGAACCCACGACCTCTTCGTCCCGAACGAAGCGCGCTACCAAGCTGCGCCACACCCCGTGTGTAGCCTGCGATAGCTTACCCCCGACGACCGCCGACTACTAAATCGGCTGCTCAGAGGCACGCAATCGGGTGGATCTGCACTGCCGGCCAGAACCGGTGTCGGCGGCCGCGGCCAGCGAAATCATCCTTTTCGGACGATTCCACACCCTGACGTATGGGCGACGATGAGGACGCTACGCCCGTCCGGAGTGGAAGCTTCCTTCGAAAGGACCCCCCATGAGCAACCCATACAGTGCGCAGGCGGAGTCCTCCGCCAAACAGGGATTCGCGTTCGGCATCTCGATCGTCGCGGCGGCCTTACTGTTCGTCGCGAGCCTCATCGCGTTGTTCCAGGGCATCTCGGCCATCGCCAAGGACAAACTGTTTGTCGCCACGCCCGACTATGTCTTCCAGTTCGACCTCACCACCTGGGGCTGGATCCATCTGGTCCTTGGCATCATCGGCCTGCTCGTCGCGGGCGGCCTAGCCTTCGGAGCCGGCTGGGCACGCGTCTCGGCGATCATCATCGCCTCGATCTCGATCATCGCGCAGTTCCTGTGGCTGCCCTACTACCCGTGGTGGGCGATCCTGATCATCGCGATCGATCTGATCGTCATCTGGGCGGTGGCCACCTGGCAGCCCAACGACCTCACCTCCTGATCGACCAGTCCGCCCCCCGACCGCCAACAAGGCGGACGGGGGGCGGGTGTATGTCTGCCGACGCTCAGCCCTGCCGGAATCGCCGGGCGTAGTCGCGCAGGAAGAGCGCTTCGACGAGGGCCATATGTTCGATCTCCGTCGGATCGACGCTCTCGTTGGGGGCATGTATCAAGCACTGCGGTTCCTCGACGCCCATCAACATGATCTCCGCGTCGGCGAAGGTGCTCTGGAAGACGTTGCACAGCGGGATCGACCCGCCCTGCCCTTGTAGCAGTACGTCGGTGCCGTATGCGGTCTGCATCGAATCGACGAGGGTGTCGTAGCCGATGCCCTCGGTCGAACCGACGAAGGGTGAGCCGACGGCCTCGCGGTCGAAACCGACCCGCACATTCCACGGTGCGGCCTGCTGGAGGTGGGTGATCAACGCGTCCTGCGCATACTGGGAGTCCATACCCGGTGGCACCCGAAGGTTGAGACGGGCCCGGGCGCGCGGAACGATGGACGCGGATGAGCCGACGACCGGCGGGCAGTCGATCCCGAGCACCGTCAAAGCCGGTCGTGCCCAAACCATTTCCGACACCGATCCGGAACCGACGAGATCTACTCCGTCCAGCACGGTGGCATCGGTGCGGAACTGCTGCGCCGGATAGTCGACGCCGCTCCACACCTGGGTGTTGTCCAGCCCCGCAACGGTGGTGTTGCCGTCGGCATCCCGCAGCGTGGCGAGCATGGCGATCAGCGCCGCCAACGCGTCCGGCGCGGCACCGCCGAACATGCCGGAATGCATCGCCGATCCCAATGTTTCGACGGTGACGACCACATTCGCGATGCCACGCAGGGTGGTGGTCAGACTGGGCTTTCCGACGGCGAAATTGCCGGAATCGCAGACCAGAATGGTGTCGGCCCGCAGCAGGTCGGCATTCTTCGGGACGAAGTCCTCCAGTCCGCCGGTACCCTGCTCCTCCGACCCCTCCCCGATGATCTTGATGTTCAGCGGGATATCGCCGGCCAATGCACGCAGCGCCGTCAGATGCATGGCGATGTTGCCCTTGCAGTCGGCCGCACCGCGCCCATACCAGCGCCCGGACCGTTCGGTGAGTTCCCAAACAGGCGAATCCCATTCGTCATCACCGAGCGGCGGCTGCACATCGTGATGGAAGTAGAGCAGCACGGTGGGCGCGTCGTCGGGGCCGTCGATGTGACCGGTGACCGCCTTGCTGCCGTCCGATGTCTCATGTTCGGCGGCATCGGCGACGCCCACCGCGGTGAACGCCTCCAGCAGCCAATCGACCATGCCCTGGCATTGCTCGGGTGGCGACTGCTCCGGATCATGCACCGAGCGGAACGAAACCATCTCGGTCAGATCCGATTTCGCCTGCGGCATAAGTGTGCGTACGCGTTGCGCCAGGGCTTCGTCAGTCATCTGTTCACCTCGTCTAGAGCGGACGTCTTTCAGCTTGTCACGTTTGCGGTCGTGCGTGGTCGCGGTCTGCGTCAGGGTCCTCGCCGACCGGGGACGGTGCCGGCCACAACCGCCAGACGATCAGCGCTGCGACGATGATCAGCACTGCGGTGATGAGCATCGTCTGGCCCAGTCCGCGAGAGAATGCGTCGACGACCACAGCGGTGACCTTGGCCTGTAGGTCGGCAGGCAGGCTGCTCAGCGCATCGGCGAAGGAGGACGAGTTGACCAACGCCGCATGGGCCTGGTCGATCTCGGCCTGCGACATCCCCGAATCCTCCACCACCCGATGCGAATCCGCGACGGTCAGACCACGAGCGAGAGCGGCCAGCACTGCCACACCCAGCGCACCGCCGACCATACTCGACATCTTGAACACTCCGGCCGCTGTACCCGACAGCCGCTCCGGTACATCGCCGACCGCCGTGTTGGAGACCGGTGTCGACAGCAACCCCTGCCCGCAGCCAAGGACTATCAGCGCGACGACGACGAGCCACATGGAGCTGTCGGCATGCAGCGGGAACAACGCTGCCATCCCGATCGCGAGCACCACCAGACCGACGAGTACCGGCTTCTTGCCACCGACCCGGCTGTCCATGCGGCCACCCAGCGGGATGAGGGCGAAGATTCCCGCGGTAGCGGGCAGCATCAGCAACCCCGCGGTGACCGCACTGAATCCGCGAGCATTCTGCAACCACAACACCAGCACATAGCTCATTCCGGCGTAGGCGAGGTTCATGGTCAGGTTGGCGGTCAGCGCGCCGTCATAGGGGCGTAGCCGGAACAGTGACAGGTCGACGAGCGGTTCACGAACCTTGCGCTCGATCATCACCCAGCCGATGCCCAGCACCACTGTCGCCACCAGCAGCCCGACGACGACCGGGCTGGTCCAGCCGGCGACCGGACCGTCGGTCAACGCGTAGAGCAATGCGAAGACCGCGAGTCCGATGGTCGTCAGTCCCAGCCAGTCGATCCGACGGCTCGCCGACGGATCGCTGGATTCCGGTGTGCTGAATCTGATCCCGACGACTGCGAGCGCGCCCAGCGGAAGATTGATCCAGAACAGCCAACTCCATCCGGGTCCGTCGGTGATGACCCCACCGATCGCCGGGGCCAGCGCCTGACCTCCCCAGGCGACGGCCTGCCAGATTCCGAATGCGGTCAGTTGGGCAGCACCACCGAACTGGACAGGTATCAGCGCGAGAGTGGCAGGCAGGATCAGTGCCGCACCGATACCCATCAGGCCACGGCCCCCGATCAACGCGGGCACTCCCGATGCCAGTGCCGCGACGATCGAGGACAACGCGAAGACGACGATCCCGATCTGGAGAACGCGACGCTGTCCGAAGATGTCCCCGAAGCGACCCGCCGCAACCACCAGGGCACCGGCGGTGAGGCTGAAAGCGTTATTGGCCCACTGCAAACTGCTCTGATCGGCGTGCATCTCGTCGGCGACGGTCGGGGTGGCGACACCAAAGTCGGCAAAGGCCAGCCACACGAGACCGGCAGCGGTACACGTTGCGGCCAGCGAGACCCAACGTCGCGCGGAGGTGTCCATGGCCGGTTGCGTCACCGTGCGTAGCGCTGTTCGTCGATGAAGTCGCGAATGTTCTGCCGGTTCTCCGGGCAGTAGATGTCGACGATCAGCCGCATTCCCTCGAAGACGTTCTCCGGCAATATGACCGCGCGTGTGTAGAACGCTCCGCCGACGGCCAGCTCTGCTTTGAGGTAGCCGAGTTGCTCGGTGCTCGACGTCGCCTCACAGACATTGCCACCGTCGTCACCGAGCACTTTGGCGACCTCTTCGGCCGACGCCGGTGTCGCGAGTCCATTCGCCTGGAACGCCCCGATCAACTGGTTCGCTTTGGCGACCGCCTCGGCGTTGTCGCGGTGGTAGTCGTATGTCACCAGCATGACGACGAGCAGTACTAGCAGCACACCTCCGACTGTCCAGTAGATCACCTTGTGGCTCATGCTGTTTCCTCCGAGACGTGGTCGTCAGCGATCTTCCAGCTGGCTTTTCGTAACGTGATCAGCAGCCACGGGATGATCAGGCCGAGGATCGCGATACCGCCGCCGACGATCCCGACGAACAGCCAGGGACTACCGTCTCCGAACTGTGATGGGGGTACGAAACTGATCGCGATGGCGGCGAGCGATGCGATGAACCCGACCGCACACAGCAGCGGCAGCGCGGGTGCACGGTAGCCGCGCGGATGATCCGGTGCGATCTTGCGGAGGCGGTAGGCCGCGATGAACAGCCACAGGTAGACCAGCAGATACACCGATGTGGTGATGGTCATGAAGATCCAGTATGCGTTGGAGACCGCAGGCACGAGCGCGAAGAGCAGGGCCAGTAGCGTGGTGACCCAGCCCTGGACTACCAGGATGTTCTGCTGTACACCAACCTTGTTGGTCTTCTGGAAGTACGGCGGAAGGTATCCGCCGTCCTTCGCGACGAGCAGCAGGCTACGTGACGGCCCCGACAACCAGGTCATGAAGCCTGCCAGCGAGGCAATCACGATGGCCAGGCCGATGATGGGCACCAGCCACTGCATCCCGAAGTGGGCGAAGACCACCTCGATCGCCTGCATGACGCCCGCCGTCAGGCTGATCTGGTCCGACGGCACCACCCACGAGATCGCCAACGGCGGCAGGATCAGGATCACCAGCACCAGCAGCACTGCGACGAACATCGCGCGCGGGAACTGCTTGGCGGGATCCTTCAACTCGTTGACATGGACGGCGTTCATCTCCATACCCGAGTAGGCGCCGAAGTTGCTGACGATGAGGACAATGCTGGCGATTCCCGTCCAGGCCGGCAGGATATGACCACCGTCCATCGGAGCCGCCGACGGATTGCCCTGCAGGAGATAAACAATACCGAGAATGACCAGAAGTGCGCCGGGGATGAGGGTCCCGATCAGCACACCACTCGACGCGAGTTTCGCAATCACCCCGATACCGCCGCGCAGCGCCAGGAGTACACCTGACCAGTAGACGACGATGATGACGACCGCGGTGAACACACCACTGGACGCCAACGACGGATTGATGACGTAGGCCAGGGTGCTGGCCACGAATGAAAGTAGTGTCGGGTAGTAGAAGATGGTCATCGCGAACTGATGCCATGCGGCCGCGAATCCCATATTCGGCGAAATTCCTTCTGTGACCCACCGATACACACCACCGGACCACCCCGAGGCCAGTTCGGCGGACACCAGAGCCGTGGGAACGAGGAAGACGATCGCGGGCAGCACATAGAGGAATACGCAGGCCAGGCCGTAGACGGCCATCGTCGGCGCCGGGCGCAGACTGGCGACCGACGAAACCGTCATCAGCGACAGCGCGGTCCAGGTGATGTAACTCGCCGCCGGGTGTTTGGCCAGCGTCTGCGCGGCCGCGCCAGGTTGTTTGATGCCGGGTGACGGTTCGGCACTGGGTGTTTCGGCCATGCGCATCTCCTCATCGTCACGGCCGCCACCAACACCCTCGGTGGCGCGGGTGTCCGACGGTCGGCTCCGGTCGACGTTGGGTAGCATCGCATCCGTCGGGGTACGGACACATCACCCGCTCGGGGTGATCTTGCCCGACGACGCTCCGGACAGCCATCGCGGCGAGAACAGGCCCGATGCACCTGCGTTGGCGCGGCAACCGGTCTATCGTGCGGTGGTGTCCACCAATTCGTCACCGCCACTGCTCATGTGGCGGTGGCTACCCGCCGGGGCGGCCCTGGTTGCCGCGCTGCCGGCGATCGTGGCGGCCGGCGTCGTCGATGTCGGCGCCGGCGCAGCCCTCGGTATCGGCATGATTCCGGCGCTGGTCGTCGGTATCCCGGCACAGCGCCGGAAGCGGATCGTGATATTGGTCGCCGCGCTGGTGCTCGGGGTTCCGATCCTGGTCGGCGCCTCGGTGTCACCCTGGCCGCTGACCGCGCTCGCCACCCTTCTTCTGCTGCCCCCGCTGGCGGTGTTCATCACCGGCCGCGCACGCGCACAACGACTCTCAACCCTCCTGGTGGTACTGGCACCGGCGTTGATCGGCGTCGGTCTCAGCCTGGACGGTTTCACCTCCGGGCTACGTGTCACCGCTCTGTTCATCGCCGGTTCCATCGTCACCTTCGCCGTCGCCATCGCCCTCCCGCCCGCGTGGCTCGCCGCCCCCGCTCCCCGCGCCGACCCACCGACACCCACGATGGCCTATGCCTGTCTGGTGGGACTTGTCGGTGCGATCACCGCGGGCATCGGATACGCGCTCGACTTCGACCATGTCGGATGGGCGTGCGCCGCCGCCCTGCTCGTGATGAGACCGCAGGCACGACTGCAGGAATGGCGTACCGCCGGGCGTTTCTGCTCGGTGTGTTTCGGTGCGGTGAGCGCGGGCATCTTGATCGAATTCGATTGTCCACCATGGGGTATAGCCGTAGCCATCGGCCTGGCACTAACACTCGCCGCAGGCACCAGGGGCAGCCGCTGGTACATCCTGCCGACTTTCACCACCTTCCTGGTCATCACGCTGATCAGTTACCCAGATGCCGAGACCGCCGCCGGCCGGGTCGCCGAACGTGTCGGGGAGACCGTCCTCGGCCTGGTGGTCGCCACCGTGGTCGGATTCGGGGTACCCGCCCTCGGCCGTCGATGGAGACGGCATCGAAGCTCACCCGAGGAGGGTGGTGCGGTCGCGACCCCGTCCGGTCCATAGTTACATTCGACGACAACCTCAGGCGGCTGCGATGAACGAACCCTGCGAGTACGAATTCATTGTGGACGGCGCGGTTTCCGATCGAGTGCTGTTGCTGTTCCCGGAATTGACTGCGCGGGTCGACGTCCGGCATTCGTCGACGAGACTGACCGGAGAACTCACCGACATCGCCGCGGCACGCGGGGTCATCGCACGCATCGAGAGCCTCGGCCTGACACTGCTCTCGTTCCGGCGTTACCCCTGACGACCGCCCACCATCTCAGATCAGGCCGGCCGAGCGCGCAGCGGTGACCGCGTCTCGCCGGGTCCCCACCCCGAGTTTTCGATAGACGCTGCGGCAGTGCGTCTTCACCGTGTTCACCGACACCGCGAGCATCGCCGCGATCTCGTCGACAGTCCGGCCCGACGGCAGGAACTCCAGGACACGCATCTCCGACGGAGTCAGATGAGCCGCGTCGGGGACCTGATGCATGCGCACGACGCCCAGCACATGGGTGGCGAAGTCGTCGAGGTGACCGAAGGTCCCGATATCCCGGGCAAGTGCGTCGGCGATCACGGCGCCCGCTTCCACGTATTGCGCGACCATCCGGTTGGGTGCGGCGACGATCAGGGATTCACGCAAACCACGGTGTGTGCCGTGCACGTCGTCGCAGTGAGCGGACACATACGCGTGCAATACCCAGGCGGTGACGGCGGTTTCGACGTAGGCGCCATCGAGTTTCGGGAGCACCGGGGCCAGGGTGGTTCTGGCCGCGTCGAATCGGCCGTGCGCGCACTGTTCGATGGCCGTCGCGATCACCGTCTCGGGTGTGCGTCCGAAACTCGCCTCGGCACGGCCGACCAGAGATTTGATCCACTCCTCGTGCCCGACCACGGCGGCCATATTCGCGACTCGTGGTAGCAACACCATGGCCGGCAACGGATATCGCTCGGTCCGCAGCATCTCGGTCAGTGCCACCCTGGCCTGATCGGCGATCTCGAATCGTCGATCCGAATCCCGGAACTGCGCGACGAGCAGCACCAGCGCCGCGCCGGGGCCGGTTGCCCAGACAGCGTGCCCGGCCCACGACACCACTGACGGCGTCGTCTCGGTCAACGGCGGGTCGTAGGGCTCGCCGAGCAAATACTGTGCATTGGCGACCATGGCGGTGCAGCGGATGACCAGTCGGTCGGCCGACCAGCCGGCCTCCCGTGCTTCGGCAATCGTTTGTTGCGCACGCTCGCGCATCACCGCGACCCGGCCGCGGTGACCGGCGACGACGGCCTGCAACGCCTGTGTGCGCAGCCGCTGCAGCATCAGCCCCCACGCCCGGCTCACGGCCATCGCCTCCGTCAGCAACCCTTCGGCATCGGTGCGGTGCCCCAGCAGCGAATGGAGTTCGGCGAGTGCCAACAACGAAAGAACCCTGATTTCCGGCATCAGATCGATCGGAGGTGACGTCAGCGCGCCGATCAGGCCGACCGGATCGTCGCCGACCCGACGCCGCAGCGCAACATCGGCGCGCAGCACCTGGCCGAGATACCGTTCGACTTCCGAATCCGTCTGATCCGAGCGGGCCACCTGCTCGAGATGGATCTGGGCGGTGTCGAAGTCGGAGTGTTCCACCGCCACCATGGCCCGGAGCAGGATTACCGCCGAGGCTCCGGGCAGCAACCGACACGCATCCTCCAGCAATGGCATGAGCCGGTCGGTCCGGCCCGCGACCACCAGCCGCACCCCGCCGGCCAGAAGGACGTCGCGCAGGAGATCACGGTCGCGCAGCGCCAGCGCGAGCAGCAGCACATCGTCGTCGCGCCGCTGCGCCAGCGACCATCCGACGGCCTCCCGCAGGACGTCGTCCTCTGTTCGTGCCCCCTCCCGCCGAAGCTCAGCGCGCAGATGTGCGCGGATCACCCCCGGGTAGGTCCGGTAACCGGGGCCGGGTGCATCCGCAACCGGGACCAAGGGAAAGCCACGCTCGGCGAGTCGCGCCAGACTCGTAGGTGCCGTAGGACCGCACAGTTCGGTGGCGAGCTTGTCGTCGAATCGTGGCAGCGCGGCGGTCAGGCACACCACCGTCCGCAGTTCGGCGGGCAACTCGGCGATGAGATCGCCGACCACCAGATCGGCGATCGGTCGCGGTGACCACTCGATCTCGTCGAGCACCGACGACGCCGCGCGCCCGTCCGCCAACCGCGCGGCCACCGACTGCACCAGCGAGATCCAGCCGGAGGTGAGCTCGCGTATCCGCACGGCCTCGGTCGTGGTCACCTTGATCCCCTCGGACACAAGTGATTCCGCTATCTCGACACTGGTCATCGCGAGATCCTGCTCGCCGATGCGGACAAATCGCCCCTGCCGGGCATAGGCTTCCCAGGCCAGCGGCGGATCGAATCGGCCACAGAGGATGATGCCGACACCCGCGGGTAGACCGTCGAGCAGATCTCGCAGCTCGGCGATCGCCACCGGATCGGTGATCGTCTCGGCATCGTCGGCGATCACGACGACGCGTACCGCAGACTGCCCGAGCCGCAGGCGAACCCAGCTCTCGTCACCTCCGGAGTTTGGGACGATCGACCCACTGTTGTTGCCGCCGTACACCTCCGGCACGTCCGGTGCCGAGGACAACAACCGGATGCGCATCCGACGCCACATCTCGGCGATGCCGGTCCGTACGTCCCAGCGCACGACGACTGTCGACGCGTCGACCGCGTCTTGCCAACGGCGCACCACCATCGACTTGCCGGTACCGGCGGGGGCGCTGATCAGAACGATCGAACCGACGCCCCCACGACCCGAAATCGCCTCGCCGAGCATCGTGTTCACTCGGGTGCGATGGGCGTCGACCCGGCGCGATCCAGCGCCGATCATCGCGCACCTACTTCGGCACACCGGCTTCTACCCGCCGGCACCGAGGTCGTTGACCTCCATCGTGCCTGCGTCGATCGCGGCGAGCATCGCCGCGTGGTCCTTCTCGTTGAGATCCGCATAGGCAACCGAGAACTCCGCTATCGCATCGGCGAACCCCTTGAGACTACCCAGAAACTCGGCGATCTGCGCTCTACTCGCGGTACGCGCATGCGCCATCGCCAACGTCTGCCCGCACAGTCGCGCATAGAGTTTCATGCTTTCTGGCTCGAGTGCCTCGATGACCACCGACCCCTTACCGTCGCGAAGCTGACGAACGTAGAAGTCGCGTCGCTCACCGTTCTCGTCGGTGCCGCCGGTCCAGCCGAGGAAGATGTCGCTGGACGCCTGCAACAGCCGCTGGCCGTCGACCACGCGCTGCCCCTCATGTGCATATCCGCTGACCGGGACGAAATCCGCGAGCACCGAGCGTTGTGCCTCTTTGACCTGCAGAAACAGCGGGTCGTCAATGCTCTGGCCGACCAGCAGGACGATCCACGCACGCGTCCCGACGCTGCCCACACCGACGACCTTGCGGGCCATCTCGACGACGGTGTACTGATCGAGCAGGTTTCGGATGTGCCCAGATACCGCGTCTCGATAGTTGCGCAGACGCTCATCCACCCGATCGGCGACCACCTGCGCGTCGTGTTCCGGATACAGTTCGGTGAGCGGGACGAGTAGCGGTGGGTCACTGAGGATTCGAAGTCGGCCGTCGGCGTCGACCTCACACAGTTTGCCGACCGCCTGCGCACTGTCGCGGTGCCGCGCCTTACGCAATGCCTTCTGGGTCCGCTCGTTGACCGCGGTGTCCAGCCGATTTCCGATCGTGGTCACAATGTCGTCGACATCCACGCGCGCGTACCAGCATTCGAGTGTGGTGCGGGACATGCTGGCACGCATGACCTTGCGGTAGGCCTTGGCAACCTCCTTGGCGTACCGCCGATTGATGTCGTCGTCGAATCCGTTATTTCGCCCGGCGACGACGAAACTCGCCGCCAGCCGCTTGATGTCCCACTCGAAGGGGCCGACGAACGTCTCGTCAAAATCATTGAGGTCGAAAACCATTCGCCGCTCCGGCGTATAGAACAGACCCAGATTGCTCAGGTGCGCATCACCACACAGTTGCGTCATGATCCCCGAGTTGGGCGTCGTGGCGAGATCGGCGGCCATCACGCCTGCCGCCCCCCGATAGAAGGTGAACGGGGTGGCGGCCATGCGCGCGTTGCGAACGGGCACCAGTTCGGCGACCCGGCGCATGGCTGCGGCGTCGAGGATGCTCAGCGGATCGGTGCGTTCCGCCGGAGTCGGGCAGGCGGCGATATCGAGGACGGAAATGGTGGCGGACATGGCATCTCCTTGCCAGAAACGGGCAAATCCGACTAACAATCCTGCGGAGGACGGCCCAACCGGTTCGGACGCCCAGACGCGACCCGGACCGGCAACAGAGTCAGGTGAATCCTCACCAGAGGGATTGTCCCAGCACACGCGCGGTTCGGCAGCCAGATCGGCGATGAGCCCCAGCTGTGACCTGCTTCACGGTCGGATCTCGGCAGACGGTACGGTGTGACCGTGAATATCTGGGGAGCCTCGGTGGGGTGGGGCCTGATCGCTGCCGCGATCGCAGTGGTCGCCTTCGTTCGCTATCGCGAACGCGAGAGCGTGACGCTCACCCGCCAGACGGAATTGGCCACAAAGCTACGCGAACTGGCCGGCGACGACGATGTGCGGCTCGCCGCGGTCGACGAGTTCGAGACCACGATCTACCAGCGACTGTTCTTCGCGTCGGTGGTCGCGCCGTGGATTCGCAGCGCCGCCTGGTCGCTCCTGGCGACGGTGCTGTCCGGATCCGGGGCGATCGCGCTCGGCCCCCTCGACGGAACCTTCGCCAACAGCCTCTACGTCGTCGCCATCGTCGCCACGGTGCTGTTCGGTCTGGCCACGCTGGCCTTCGTCGGGCTGGCCGCCTTCCACACCGCGACGACGCCCCGGGTGTCCTTCACCGACTCCTACGCCGACTACGACGAGCCAGAGCCCGCCCCGGCCCGAACTGCCATACCCACGCGGGCGACCTCTGCCGCTGACAAGAAGGCGACCGACAAGAAGCCAGCTGACAAGAAGGTGCCCGCCGAGGATTGAGTCCCGGCGCCGAGAAGCAAAACGAACGGGGTGTGTCCCGCCGACCACGGCGGAACACACCCCTTTCGCATGGTGGAGTGCGGGCGTCAGACCCGGACGGTCACCGTCTGGTCGATGTTGCCGCGAGTCGCCTTCGAATACGGGCAGAAGGCGTGCGCCGCATCGGCGAGTTCCTTGCCCTTGGCCTCGTCGACGCCCGGGATGTAGACCTCGATCGCCGCGGTCAGCCCGAAGCCGCCGTCGGCGGAGTCCTTGCCGATGCCGATCGTGACGGTGACGGTGGACTCGTCGGGCACCGGCGATCCAGCGTTCTTCGAGGTCGCCCGCAGCGCACCGAGGAAGCACGCCGCATAACCGGCCGAAAACAGCTCCTCCGGGTTACTGCCGTCACCGCTACCGCCCAGTTCCTTCGGCGGCCGCAGCTCCAGGTCGATCCGGCCGGTGTCGGACACGACCTCGCCGTCGCGTCCACCGCCGGCCGCCTTCGACGAAATCGTGTATGCCACGTCAATTGCCATGAGTGCGAATTCCTCCTTATCGGGTCCGCCGGGACGACGAACCTCATCTTGCGAAACCGTCCTACTGTCGGCGAAACTACCGGCCCATCAACAGCTGTCAATCAACAACAGTCCAGGCGCAGGCCAGTATTCCTGTTCTCATCGCGCCCGAAACATCTTCGACGGCTGCATCCGCGTCGACGGCGGCAGCCATCGGTCGACGACCCGTCGCATCGTCAGCAGCCCGGCCAGCAGCAACAGGGCGAACTCGATCCAGGAGATCACCACCATCGCCGACCACACCTCGTCGTAGCGGAAGAGCAGGTCGACGCCGATGGGTACGCAGAGCAGGTTGACGATGATCGTCGCGACGAAGAAGCTCCGGCACGAGCGGCTGTGATGATTGGCGATGGCGACCAGCAGCGGGTACTGGATCGCCAGCAGCACCACGATCATCACCAGCATGAACGGCGGGAAGAAGCCGGCCAGCGAATCCACGCGATCCTCCGGAGCCGAGTTGCGCGGGTCATCGGCCAGGCCGTCGAGAAGGCGCTGGCGCAACAGATCCGTGATCATCGACAGATTCAGGAAGCCGTAGACGACCAGGATCGCCCCGCAGATCGCGGCACCCCACCACGCGACCCGGGCGTGCACGACGAGCGGACGCGGCGGCGCACCGGGGTCGTCGAGCCGTCCGGGATAGAGCGCGCTCAAGTCACGATCGCGCGAGGTGCGGGCCATCTCGGCAAGGTCCTCGGCGTCGAGTTCCGCCTGGGTGGGGATACGGTCGGGGTCGTCGTCCCACTCCGCCCCGCGATCCGGTTGCTCCGCCATACCTCGATCCTGCCACCTCGACCGCGAGGCGTAACGGGGGCGCCGGTCAGCGCGTGATCTTGAGCATCCGACCGACCGTGGCCTGCCAGAGGGTGCCGTCGGCGGTGATGGTGCCGGTGAGTTCGAGCGGCTCGTCGAACGGACCGAACCCGACCTGACGGGTCGCAACGCGTCGCCCGGTGGCGAAGTCGGTGACGATGACGTCGATCGGGCCGACCTGCTGCACCCCGGGCCGGTACGGCCCGTATCCGAGGCCGTAGATCAGTCCGTCTGCCCGCGACAATCGCGGCAGGGTGGCGAGCCGATCGTCGTTCTCCCAGATCCGCCGACAGCCCTGCGTAGTGACGTCGATGCGGGTGGCACCACCGGTGAACGGTGCCGCGGACGGGACGCTGGGACCGGTGACCGCCATCGGCGGGTACTGATAGCCGTAGGTGCTCGGGATGACCAGCGAATCACCCCACGCCATCGGCGAGTTCTCGGTGCCCTGACCCGACCGGGCGAAGGCGGGTGTCGAACAGATCTGCGCGCCGGTGTCGCTGTCGAAGACCCGCAGCCGCGGCCGGGCCGCGTTGTCCACGATCGCGACCCAGCCGTCCCCGCCGGGTCCGAAGTAGGTGGGTGTGGTGCCAGAACCCCAGGTGAGCTGCCCCGGCCGGCGGGCGCTGCCGCGGTCATAGGTGCGACGCCAGACGATCCGCGGCTGCCCCAGGTGATCGGCGGCCATCTCGTAAAGCGCATGGGTGGTCAGGATCGACGCCCCGGCGTCCCGGATCGACAATCCGTTGCCGAGTTCTTCACCGCGGGGCAGGTGGACCGATCGGATGGCGCGCCGCCGGTCGACGATGCCGATCACACCACCGGTGGTGGCGAACCAGATCCGTCCTGCGGTGTCGGGGGCCAGGCCGGTGATCGCGTCGCCCCGCGGGATGTGCCGGAATACGTCGATACGGTCGTCGACGAACACCGTCGCGCCGTGGGAGGTACGACGATGCCCGACGAACAGGATCGCGCCCGAACCATCCGCCACGACGACCCGATCGCGGTCGTCGAGATAGCCGTAGACGCCACCGAGGAGTCCGCCCTTGGTCAGTTCGAGCTGACCGATCGGGGCCGCCGTCCGCTCGTCGAAAACGGTCACGGAGGGAACGACGAATCCGCCGCGCTGGGTACCGATGAAACGAGTGCACAGTGATACCGGCAGGCCGTCGCGGCCGACGAAGGTCGCCGCGCAGGCCCCGCCCGGAACCGACGAGGCAGCCAGTCGCGGATGGGCTCCCGGGCCGGGGAACGGCGTCGAGTCGGTCGACCACAGGTCGCCGTGCATCAGCGATGTGCCGACCGGCCCCAGCCCGATCGGCGGCGTCGGCACCGCTTCCGCAAGTCCACCCGCGATCGTTCCCGACACCACCGCACCGGATACGACCGCCACGAGCAGCAGTCGCCGGATCCCACTTTTCATCGTCATACGCCAGCGCACCGACCAACCCAAGCACATCTTGGCCGCCCGCACACCGGTTGCGCCCGCGGTGAACCGCCCTCCGCCAACGCGCCGGCTCCTCCGGGAACAAAAGGACCGGGCGCGGACCCCGAAGGTGTCCGCGCCCGGTTGGGTCGTTGTCCGACGATCAGCGATTGAACTGTGCCAGCAGGAATTCCATCCCCGGCAGGAACGTCGCCAGCATCGGCACGACATGGTTGATGATCGACTTGGTCAGGATCGGCGGCGTCGTGTTGGGCAGGAAGGTCACCTGCGCACCCTGCGCCCGCCAGTCACGCACCAGGGAGACGACCTGGCCGTAAGGGATCACGTCGTCGGCGACACCGCCCTCGACGAACACCGGCGCATTCGGCTTGAGCGTACCGATCCGCTGTTCGCCGACGATGCGCGTGACATCCGGGTAGCGGGCGATCAGCGACGACAGGCTCTCACCGGTCCGCGTCCAGCTCTTGGTGTTGGCGAACGGGAAGCTCATGATGATGTCGCCGATGCACTGACGCGACAACTTCTTCAGCGCGGCCTTGCCCGCGGGCTTGGTCTCGGCGCGCACGACTTCGCCGACCCGCGGGTAGCGGGCGGTCAGGCCGTTGATCGCGAAGCCGATCGCACCGGCGATGGTGCTGCCGTCGATAGCTGGGATGACCTTGAGCAGATCGGCGGGCGGGGCGCCCGCATAGGTGCCGCGGACGTTGAGTTCCGGTGCGTAGGTCGACGCCAGTTCGGCGGCGGAGGCAGCCGAACCGCCACCCTGCGAGTAGCCGGCGAAGCCGACCGGAGCACCTGCCGGGGCACCGGCGATGCGGAGTGCCGCGCGGGCACCGTCGAGCATCGCGTGACCGCTCTCCAGCCGGTTGACGTAGGTGTGGATCCCAGGCGTACCCATACCGATGTAGTCGGTGACGAAGACCCGCACCCCGTTGAGCAGCATGTAGTACATCTCGGGCGCCGTGTAGTTGACGCCGATGCTCGGCTGGGTGATGTCCACCGACATCGGCAGCGCCATCATCTTCGACGACGCGCACTGGTCGCCCTGGCCGATGGTGCCCGGTCCGACGACGACCGTCGGCCGCGCACCCTTGCCGCGCCATGCGGCGGTCGGCTCGATGAACGTTCCGGTGACGGCGGCAGGCTTTCCGTCCTGGTAGGTCGAGGTGTACATGACGCGCTTGGCGGTCCCCGGCCACTGGTTGGGTGCGCCCGGGATCTGCAGCAGCAGCGGGCTGGGCTGGCTGCGCACGATCGAACCCGGCGTCGACGAGATCGTCGTCGGCGGAGTGTAGAAGTCTCCGACAGCGTCCGCGGACGGCGCCGCGACCAGCGATCCGCCGGCGACCACCGCGCCGATGACAGTTGCGACAGCCCCCCGCCGCAGCCATTTCATAGAGAGGTATCCCCCGTTTTGTTTCATGAACAGTAAGCTACCGCACAGTAATCTGGACGTGTGACCAGGGTCCCGTCCAACTTTTGGAGCGGCACCAGCCACCCCCCGTACAGACGACGGGACCACCGGTTCAAATGAACCGGTGGTCCCGTTCGTGAATGGTGCGCGCGCCCTCAGCCGAAGCTCAGACGAGTAGCTCCGCAATCTGGATCGTGTTGAGCGCAGCGCCCTTTCGAAGGTTGTCACCCGAGATGAACAGCGCGAGACCGCGACCTTCGGGAGCACCGGGATCCTGCCGGATCCGGCCCACCAGCGAGTTGTCCTGACCAGCCGCGGCCAGCGGGGTCGGCACATCGACCAGGTCGACGCCGGGCGCCGACGCCAGAATCTCCTGGGCGCGGGCCACCGACAGCGGATCGGCGAACTCGGCGTTGATCGACAGCGAATGCCCGGTGAAGACCGGCACCCGCACGCAGGTGCCGCTGACCAGCAGTTCGGGCAATCCCAGGATCTTGCGCGACTCGTTGCGCAGCTTCTGATCCTCGTCGGTCTCACCGGAACCGTCGTCGACCAGCGAACCGGCCAGCGCGACGACGTTGAAGGCGATCGGCGCGACGTACTTGTCCGGCGCCGGGAAGTCGGCGGCCGATCCGTCGTAGACGAGCTTCTCGGCGTCGTCGACGACGGCACGCGCCTGCGAGGCCAATTCGGCGACACCGGCCAGCCCACTGCCGGAGACCGCCTGGTAGCTCGACACGATCAGTCGTCGGAGACCCGCCTCGTCGTGCAGCGGCTTGAGCACCGGCATCGCGGCCATCGTGGTGCAGTTCGGATTGGCGATGATGCCCTTGGGCGGGTTCTTCGCCAGTTCGCCGTTGACCTCGGAGACCACCAGCGGAACGTCGGGGTCTTTGCGCCAGGCCGACGAATTGTCGATGACCGTCACCCCGGCCGCCGCGAACCGCGGAGCCTGCTCACGCGACATCGTGGCCCCCGCGGAGAACAGCGCGATATCGAGTCCGGACGGGTCGGCGGTCGCCGCGTCCTCGACCACGATCTCACCGTCACCCCACGGCAGCTTCTTGCCCGCCGACCGCGACGACGCGAAGAATCGCACCTCATCGGCGGGAAAATTGCGCTGCGCCAGCAGGGTTCGCATGACGCCACCGACCTGTCCGGTCGCGCCGACAACACCGATCTTCACACCCATGACTTATCGCCCCGTTCCGGCATAGACGACGGCTTCCTCATCGCCGCCGAGGTCGAAGGCGGCGTGCAGCGCGCGCACCGCATCGTCGAGTTCGGTGTCACGACACAGCACCGAGATACGGATCTCCGAGGTGGAGATCAACTCGATGTTGATGCCTGCCTCACTGAGCGCCTCGCAGAAGGTCGCGGTGACGCCCGGATGGGACTTCATACCCGCACCGACGAGCGACACCTTGCCGATGTGATCGTCGTAGAGCAGATCGGTGAACCCGATCTCGGCCTGCAGCTTCTTGAGCTTCTCCACGCCGAGCGGTCCGAGCTCACGCGGCAGCGTGAAGGTGATGTCGGTCTTGCCCGTCTCCACCTTCGAGATGTTCTGCAGCACCATGTCGATGTTGATCTCGGCTTCGGCGACCGCGCGGAACACCTTCGCGGCGTAACCCGGCTTGTCCTCGAGGCCCACGACGGTGATCTTGGCCTCGCTGCGGTCGTGCGCGACTCCGGTGAGAATGGCTTCTTCCACGGGAATGTCCTCCATCGATCCGGTCACCATCGTGCCGGGTTTGGTCGAGTACGACGAGCGCACATGAACGGGAACGTTGTAGCGGCGGGCATATTCGACGCAGCGCAGCATCAGGACCTTGGCGCCGCAGGCGGCCATCTCCAGCATCTCCTCGAAGGAGACGGTTTCGAGATGGCGAGCATCGGGCACGATGCGCGGATCGGCGGTGTAGATGCCATCGACGTCGGTGTAGATCTCGCAGACGTCGGCCTCCAGGGCCGCGGCGAGTGCGACCGCGGTGGTGTCCGACCCACCGCGACCAAGCGTGGTCACGTCCTTGGTGTCCTGCGAGACGCCCTGGAAACCGGCGACGAGCACGATATTGCCCTCGTCCAGCGCGGTGCGGACGCGCCCCGGCGTGACGTCGATGATCTTCGCCTTGCCGTGACTGCTGGTCGTGATGACCCCCGCCTGCGAGCCGGTGAACGACTGCGCCTGCGCACCGAGCGAGCTGATCGCCATCGCGACAAGCGAATTCGAGATCCGCTCGCCGGAGGTCAGCAGCATGTCCATCTCACGCGCGGGTGGCGCGGGGTTGACCTGCTGGGCGAGATCGAGCAGTTCGTCGGTGGTGTCGCCCATCGCCGAGACGACGACCACCACGTCGTTGCCCTGCTTCTTGGTCTCGACAATGCGCTCGGCGACCCGTCGAATCCGCTCGGCCGTCGCGACCGAGGATCCGCCGTATTTCTGCACCACCAGTGCCACGTCGAGCTACCTCCTCGCCGACCTGAGGTCGGCAGTCAAGTCTTGTCGGCGGTCGGCGCTCGACCACCCTGCCGCCGATCGTGAACGGCGGTCGTCGGCATCGGAACCGACCTCTTGGCGGCGCCGTTGCCGTCCTCTGCTCGGGACAACCTTACCGGCGCGGCTCCCGGGCGCCGATTCCCGGTGAGCTCGGTCACGGAGCGCCCACCGGGGCGCGCGGGCCGCAGGCCCTACGATCGCTGGGGTGGGCACCCCATCCGACGCCGCGCACACCGGCACCGCTGGTCCGTCGCGCCCAGATACTCAGGACCGTCCACCACCATCGGCGAACCTGCGCGATCGGATCCGGACACTGCACGCACACCCGCACGCCTGGTGGGTCGAAGCGATTCTCGTCTTCCTGCTGATCCGCCTGCTCGGGGTGCTGACGTTGACCCGGATGGCCACACTGCACTCGGAGACGCTGCGCAGTCGTCTGGCGGTCTGGGATGGCGAATGGATGTTGTCGATCGCCGCACACGGTTACGGCGGTGTGCCCGCCACGTTGACCGACGCCTACGGGGTGCACACCGCCGACACCGCCTACGCCTTCTTCCCCGGCTACCCGTATCTCGTCGGGGCGGTCGCCCGGCTGCCGCTGGTCTCGCCGTTCGGGGCCGCCATCGGCGTCAACGTCGTGCTCGGATGCCTCGCCGCGGTGGGGGCCGCTCGGCTCGGCCACCTGTGCGCGACGCAGATGTCGGGGCGCTCGCCGATCGGTGCGGCCGATCCCCGTGCGACGGGCCTGTTCCTGGTGGCGTTGTTCGCCGCCACCCCGATGTCGGTCGTGCTGAACATGGCCTACACCGAGGCGCTGTTCTGCGCGCTGGCCGTCTGGGCACTGGTCGGGGTGCTCGAAGGCCGATGGCTGCTGGCCGGTGTCATGACCTTGTTCGCGGGCACCTGCCGCCCGACGTCGGTGGTGCTCATCGGTGTGGTCATGCTTGCCGCGATCATCGCGCTGGTCCGCCGCGACGAACCGCGCGCATGGTTCGCGGTGATCCTCGCTCCGCTCGGCTACCTCGGATATCTGTCGGTGGTGTGGGCGCAGACCGGCAGCCCGACCGGCTGGTTCGAGGTGCAGAAGGACGGCTGGGACACCTCGCTGGACTTCGGGGTGGCTGCCTACCGATTCGTCAACGACACCCTCGGCGACTCCGATGTTGTCGCGCACACCGCGACCGCCATGGTGATCCTGGCGTCGATCGTGATGGTCGGCGTCGCGGTGTGGGCACGAATGCCGTGGCCGGTCCTGGTCTACGGCACGCTGGTGGTGGTGTCGATCCTGATCTCGACCGGGCTGATGATGAGTCGGCCGCGGCTGCTGCTGCCGGCTTTCGTACTGCTGGTGCCGCTGGCGATGGCGCTGGCGCGGGTACGCCGCGGACTCGGGGTTGCACTGCTCGTTCCGATCGTGCTGGGCAGTTCGTGGTTTGGCGCGCACATGCTGACGGTGTTCCCCAACGCCATCTGAACCCGTCCCGGTCGCGGTTCTGCGGCTACGAGGGTCGGGCGATGGCGACCGGTCCCCGGCGGACCAGCCCGGCGGCATCGGTCCAGTCGGCCAGGATCGCGTCCGGCGCCGAACCGGGAGCCAGAACGCGCACGACGCTCCATCCGCCCGCCCGCCCACCGGACTCGACGCTCACCCCGACGGTCGGGTCCGGCTGATTGCTCACCGACTGTGCCTGCGCCGGGACTCGACCCGCACCCAGCGCGGCGAACTGGTCGACGAAGACGGGATCGGTGGTCGCGTCGTAGATGTAGCGCAGACCCAGCACACCGTGCGTGGAGGTGCCGATCAGCTCGGCACCGGGCAACGGCGCGTCGCGGTAGGTCATCGGGACCAGGTAGGCCGGGGATTCTGCGGTGGGAGCGGCGTCGTCTAGATCGACGACGATCATCACCTCGATACCGACCTGCCCGGCCGGGTCGTCGAGTCGGAAGCCACCGGCCTTGCGCAGGTTCGGGGTTGCCAATCCGCGATACCACTCGCGGGTCGGCAGCCATTCGGTCAGCAGATCGAGTTTTCCCGGCACCATCGTGGTGTTGTGGATGACGGCCATCGCCCGATGTCACCACATCGCCGGCGGCGCGACAATCGGTCCCCGACGATCATGTACCGCGCGCCTCGGCTTCGAAGCCCGCGCACAGCGCGGCGATCCCGGCGTCGAGGATCGCGCGAGGATCGGTCAGTCGGCCCGCGGCGGGGTCGTCGGCGAGGCGACCCAGCGTCGGCCGCGCACTCGCCACGCGCCCGGCGATCACCTCGGCGAGTCCGCTCGTGTGGTCCCGCGACGGCTCCGAGTTCAGCAGTTGCTCACTCGCTCCGGCGAGCGCGACCCCGTTGACGTGGTTCCACACCGTCAGCGCCATCTCGGTGGCCCGCGTGGCGTCGACGCCGAGGTCGAGGAAACCGGCGGCCAGCCACTCGAGTCCGTCCAGCGATTCGGTTCCGAAGCTGTAGCGCGGCGCCGCATAGGCAAAGACCACCCAGGGATGCTGCCGGTAGAGCTCCCAGTCGATGTCGACGGCGATCCGGACACGGTCATGCCAGGTCCAGTCTCCTGAACCTTCCTCCGGGTAGGAGAACCTGCGCCCGAGTTCCTCTGCCATCGCGACGACCAGTGCGTCCTTGTCCGCCACGTGGCGGTACAACGACATCGCGCCGACACCGATCTCGTCGGCGATCCGCCGCATCGATAACCCGCCGATGCCGTCACGGTCGGCGACCGCGATGGCGGCGTCGACGATCGCGGGCAAGGTCAGTTTGACGGCGTCGGACGGCGTCACGCGGCGTTCCTCTCGCGGGGTGCGGGAATATTCGGGTTGCGTACAGCGTACCCACCTGGGTACCTTTCACGCGTACGGCGTACGCACCCCAGGTCGCGGCGCCGCACGCCACCCGATATCCCAGGAGCTTCCCGCATGTCCACCCAGGTCGACCCGTCGCAGCAGTGCCCACCGCAATCCGCGGGCACCGACCACCGCGCGTGGTGGGGCCTGGCCGTCCTGACACTGCCGGTGCTGCTGGTGTCGATGGATTTCTCCGTCCTCTACCTGGCCACCCCGGCGATCACCGAAGCCCTCGCACCGTCGGCGGCACAACAACTGTGGATCGTCGACATCTACGGCTTCCTGATCGCCGGACTGCTCATCACCATGGGCAACCTCGGCGACCGGATCGGCCGTCGGCGCGTGCTGCTGGCCGGTGCCGCACTGTTCGGCATCGCGTCGGTCATCGCCGCCTTCGCGCCGACCGCCGGGGTCCTCATCGCCGCACGCGCACTGATGGGTGTCGGCGGCGCGACGCTGATGCCGTCGAGCCTTTCGCTGATCGCGAATATGTTCACCAACCCCCGCGATCGCGGCCGCGCGATCGGCGTGTGGACCTCCGCCTTCGCGGGCGGTAGCGCACTCGGCCCGGTGATCGGCGGATTCCTGCTACACGACTTCTGGTGGGGCGTCGTCTTCCTGATCAACGTGCCGGTGCTGGCGATCCTGTTCATCCTCGCGCCCCGGCTCATCCCCGAGTACCGGGCAGGCGCGACCGGCCCCTTCGACGTGGTCGGCATCGGGTTGTCGATGCTCGGGATCCTGCCCCTGGTCTATGCCGTCAAGACGATCGCCGCCGACGGCCTCGACGTCCCCACCGCCCTGATGGGTGTCTTCGGCGTCGGGATGCTGTGCGTCTTCGTCGTCCACCAGCGGCGCATCACGTCTCCACTGCTCGACCTGACACTCTTCTCGAACCCGCAGTTCACCGTCGCCATCCTGGTCGCCCTGACCGGCATGATGTCGCTCGGCGGTATGTCCTACCTGACCAGTATCTATCTCCAGTCGGTGATGGGTCATGACGTCCTCGCCGCGGCCCTGGCCGGGCTGCCGATGGCGGTCGCAGTCGCAGTCTTCTCCATCGGAGCGACGCGCATCTCGGCTGCATTGGGAACGCGGGTCACCTTCGTCGGTGCCGTCGCCCTGGCCGCGATCGGCAACGCGACGCTCCTACTGTCGTCGACGACCAGCCCGCTGTGGATCTATCTGGCTGCCACGGTGATCGCCGGTATCGGCTACGGCGTGCAGTTCAGCCTGGTCTCCGACATCGTGCTCGGATCGGTCCCGGTGGAACGGTCCGGCGCCGCGTCGGGAGTGTCGGAGACGAGTTTCGAACTCGGTACCGCCCTCGGCCTGGCCCTTCTCGGCTCGCTCGCCACCGCGGTCTTTCGCGCCGGCGCGAACGGCACCGACTTCGACGACACACTCGGCGCCACCCTCGACCACGCCGAGGGAGCCGGTGCGGCCGGCACCGCCGTGGCGAGTGCGGCCCGCGAGGCGTTCGTCGACGGGCTGCACGCCGCGGTGGCGACGTCGACCATCCTGCTCGCCGTCCTCGCAGTCGTGATGGCCTTCGTGCTGCGCGATACCGCGGTGCGGCGCGAGGAGCCGATCCTCCCGCAGTAGCGGCGACGGCTCAGCCGGTCCCGAAGGCCCGTCCCCACGTCCCGGTGAAGGCGACCTCGTCGAGGCCGAGCCGCGTCCGTGGGCGTGCATCGCGTTCGACGATCTCCGGCGGCAACGATGCACTGTCGGCCAGTCGCCCGACGGCGACCACGAGCAGGGCACGCTTGTCCACGGGCAGCGCGAAGTCCTCGGTGACGGCCGAAACGTCGAAGCCGGCCATCGGATGTGCGTTGTAGCCGAGCGCCTCCGACTGGATCAGCATCTGCGACACCGCGAGACCGAGGTCGACGGCACCGTAGGTCTGCGCCTTGGCGTCCTCGACGTCGTTGGTGGTACACACCAGCACGAGCGCCGATGCTCGCGGCGCCCAGCCGATGTTGCCGCGGCTCAACGCTTTTGCAAGCCGATCGAAGGTGTCGTCACCGCGCAACCCGACGATGAAACGCACCGGCTGGATGCGACCCCAGGTCGGCGCCCAGCGGCCCGCGTCGAGGATCGTGGCCACCTCGGCGGCGGTGATCGTCGCCTGGTCGTCGTATCCGCGGGCACTCCATCGACCACTGATCAGTTCATGCACGCCACCGAGGGTAGTGACGTCGCCGGACACGTCCTCCATCGAATCCACCCTGGTGAAAGATTTTGGTTTTCGAGATGGATCGGGGTTACTCTGGATTGCATGCAGCGTGCACTCCTTCTCGGTTGCCGCGGCGGGGTCTGAAACGACCGGCTCTCCGTCGCGGGGCCCAATCACGCGCCGGTCACTCCCCTTCCATACATGGAGATTGACCTCAAATGGCAGCAGCAGACGCCTTCACTTCCGGAGCCAGCCGCATCGTAGAGCCGGCCGGCCCTATTCCCGCAGATCAGCCCAGCTGGAATCCGCAGCGCAGTTCGGCCATGCCGGTGCACCGTTACCGCCAGTTCGCCGACGAGGTCGAGCAGATCTCGCTGCCCGATCGCACCTGGCCCGACAAGGTCATCACGAAGGCGCCGCTGTGGGGCGCGGTCGACCTGCGTGACGGTAACCAGGCCCTCATCGATCCGATGAGCCCGGCGCGTAAACGCCGCATGTTTGAACTCCTGGTCCGGATGGGCTACAAGGAGATCGAGGTCGGCTTCCCGTCGGCGAGCCAGACCGACTTCGACTTCGTCCGCGAGATCATCGAGGACGGCGCCATCCCCGACGATGTCACCATCCAGGTGCTGACCCAGTCCCGGCCCGAGCTGATCGAGCGCACCTTCGAGGCCTGCCGCGGCGCCACCAGCGTCATCGTCCACTTCTACAACTCGACCTCGATCCTGCAGCGTCGTGTCGTCTTCCGTGCCGACAAGGACGCGATCACCAAGATCGCCACCGACGCCGCCCGTCTGTGCCTGGAGACCGCCAAGAAGTATCCGGACACCACCTGGCGTTACGAATACTCGCCGGAGTCGTATACCGGCACCGAGCTGAGCTACGCCAAGCATGTGTGCGACGCGGTCACCGAGGTCATCGCGCCGACCCCGGACAAGCCGATGATCATCAACCTGCCGGCGACGGTCGAGATGGCGACGCCGAATGTGTACGCCGACTCCATCGAGTGGATGCACCGCAACCTGGAGCGTCGTGACTCGATCATCCTGAGCCTGCATCCGCACAACGATCGCGGCACCGGCGTCGCCGCTGCCGAGCTGGGCTATGCGGCCGGCGCCGATCGCATCGAGGGCTGCCTGTTCGGCAACGGTGAGCGCACCGGCAACGTGTGCCTGGTGACGCTCGGTATGAACATGTTCAGCCGCGGCGTCGACCCGCAGATCAGCTTCTCCGATATCGACGAGATCCGTCGCACCGTCGAATACTGCAACCAGTTGCGCGTTCCCGAACGTCACCCGTACGGCGGCGACCTGGTGTTCACCGCCTTCTCCGGCAGCCATCAGGACGCGATCAACAAGGGTCTCGACGAGATGAAGATCGCCGCGGACAAGGCCGACTCCGACGTCGACGACATCGTCTGGGAGGTCCCCTACCTGCCGATCGATCCCAAGGATGTGGGACGCAGCTACGAGGCGGTCATCCGCGTCAACAGCCAGTCCGGCAAGGGTGGCGTCACTTACATCATGAAGGCCGACCACGGCATGAATCTGCCGCGGCGCCTGCAGATCGAGTTCAGCCGGGAGATCCAGAAGATCACCGACGGCGAGGGCGGCGAGGTCAACCCGAAGGAGATGTGGGACGTCTTCGCGGAGAACTACCTGCAGCCGATCTGGCCGCTGGAGCGGATGCGCCAGAAGGTCGACGCCGCGGAGGTCGACGGCGGCGAGGACACCATCACCGCGATCGTGAAGGTCGAGGGCAACGAGCGGGAGATCACCGGCACAGGCAACGGACCGCTGGCCGCCTTCGTCGATGCGTTGTCGACCACCGGCTATGACGTGCGCGTCCTGGATTACAGCGAGCATGCGCTGACCGCCGGTGGCGATGCCAGCGCCGCGGCCTACGTCGAGGCCGAGGTCAACGGCGAGACGGTGTGGGGTGTCGGTGTCGCATCATCGATCACCACCGCGAGCCTGCGTGCCGTCGTATCCGCGGTGAACCGTGCTTACCTGGCCGCGGCTCCGGCCGAGGAGGCCGCCGCCGCACCGCGCACCTGGGCGCCGTAACCCGACACGCGGCTCCGAAGCCGCTCACCCCCTGTGACCCACGACGCGCGGGCTACCCCCGCATACGTCGTGACGACTGGGCCGGACATGCCACCCGACACGGGAGATCCCCGTCGGCATGTCCGGCCCGTCTTTATTCGCTGTCCCAAACCCGCCCGGCCCCAGCGTTCTTCGCCTAACCTCACACCCGTTCGGAGCATCCCCACCAGAAGTCGTCAGGAGAACCATCCATGACCGCCATCATCGTCGTCGCCACCATCTCCCCCAAGCCCGGCGAGGAGGCCGCGGTCCGCGACGCCGTCCTCGCCGCCATCCCGCAGGTGCACGACGAGCCGGGCTGCGGAAAGTACGCCCTGCATGAGGCGACCGGCGACTCGACCGACCTGGTGATGATCGAGCGCTGGGAATCGATGGAGGCGCTGGCCACCCATGGCGGCGCGCCGGCGCTGACCGAGCTGGGTGCCAAGATCGGCGGGCTGCTCGCCGGACCGCTGGACGTCAAGACGTTTACCGCCGTCGCAGCCGGCACCACCGACCAGGGCACCATCTGATTCACCGGCGGAACAGCCGTGATCTGACCACGGCCGTTTCCACTCTCTTCGCCAAACCCTTGAATCCTCGCGATCGTCCGTGCTAAACCAGTAGAACGAGCGTTAGATCGGCGAGCCGCGGACCCGCATCGCCACACGATGCTCATCCGCCGCGTGCCATCAAACACGCGTTCGCGACCGAGAGGACACACCATGCCCGAAGCCGTCATCGTCGATGTCGCACGCCTCGCGTCCGGAAAGGGCAAGCCCGGCGGCGCACTGTCGGAGACCAAACCCGTCGAACTTCTCGCCCACGTCTTGCGCACCATCGTCGAACGCAACGACATCGATCCCGCCCAGATCGACGACGTCATCGGCGGCTGTGTGAGTCAGGCCGGTGAGCAGGCCCTCAACATCTCCCGTTCGGCGCTGCTGTCCGCCGGTATCCCCGAATCGGTGCCCGCGACCACGGTCGACCGTCAGTGCGGTTCGAGCCAGCAGGCCGCCCACTTCGCCGCGCAGGGCGTCATCGCCGGCGCCTACGACATCGTCATCGCGGCCGGCGTCGAGTCGATGAGCCGCGTCCCGATGGGCTTTGCCTCGGCCGGCCAGAAGCCGCACGGTCCGAGTATGGCCGCCCGCTACCCGGACGGCCTGGTCAACCAGGGGATCTCGGCCGAACTCGTCGCCGCCAAGTGGAAATTCGACCGCGACGCCCTCGACGCATTCGCCGCCGAATCCCATCGACGTTCGGCGGCCGCCATCGCCGACGGCTTCTTCGACCGCGAGATCATCCCTATCGACGTCCCTGACGCCGATGGCAACCTCCGCAGCCACGCCGTCGACGAGACCGTTCGCGCGGGCACGACCGCGGACAAACTCGGCGGCCTCAAGTCGTCGTTCTACACCGAGGAGACCGCCCAGCGGTTCCCCGAGATCAATTGGCACATCACGCCGGGCAACTCGTCGCCGCTGACCGACGGTGCGTCGGCAGCGCTGATCATGAGCGACACCATGGCCTCGAAGCTGGGTCTGACCCCGCGCGCCCGATTCCACTCGTTCTCGCTGGCCGGCGACGACCCGATCTTCATGCTGACCGCCCCCATCCCGGCCACCCACAAGATCCTCAAGCGTTCCGGTCTGAGCATCGACGACATCGACGCCTACGAGGTCAATGAGGCGTTCGCACCGGTGCCGATGGCGTGGGCCCACGAGTTCGGTGCCGACCCGGCCAAGCTGAACCCGCGAGGCGGCGCGATCTCCCTCGGTCATGCGCTGGGATCGTCGGGCACCCGTCTGCTGTCCACGCTGGTCAACCACCTTGAGGTGACCGGCGGCCGGTACGGACTGCAAACCATGTGTGAAGGTGCGGGTATGGCCAACGCCACCATCATCGAGCGGCTGTAGACACCGGTGGTGCCTGAACTCACCGACTGGCGTAGCACCAGGCCGACGACCCTGAGTCCGATTCTGGTGGCGGCCAAGAAGGCCTTCCACCAGCGCGGCTTCCACGGCACCTCGACCCGCGATATCGCATCGCGGGCCGGGGTGTCGTTGCCGACGCTCTACTACCACCACGAGAACAAGCAGGGCATCCTGGTCGCCGTCCTGCAGGCTGGGGTCGAGTCGAGCCTCGCCCGGGTTCGGGCCGCCGTCGCCGAGGGGCACACCCCGGTCGAGCAGTTGTCGAATGCCATCGAGGCGATTGTCATCCACATGACCGCCGACCTCGAACTCGCCGCCACCGCAGGCGAATTCCGCTACGTCGAAGCCGACCACCCCCGACGCGCCGACTATGTCGCGGTGCGCAGCGAGATGGAGGATCTGATCTCCGACATCCTTCGTCGCGGCATCGACGCCGGAGATTTCCACATCGACCAGGACATCAAAGAAACCCAGCGCTACCTGCTGGGCGCCTGCCAGGCCGTCACGATCTGGTACCGACCCGACGGCGCCCGCACACCGGCCGAGGTGGCCAGATCCTATGCGGCCACCTCGCTGCGCGCCGTCGGCGCTACCTGACAATCATCTGTCCCACAACGACTTTGACGACAAGAGATCGAGGAGAACACCCATGAAACGCAGCATCTTCGAAGCTGAACACGAAGCCCTCCGGCAGTCCGCCCGCGAATTCCTGGCCCGCGAATGCGCACCGCACACCGAGGAGTGGGAGCGTGACGGCGTCGTCGCCCGCGAGGTGTACAAGAAGGCCGGCGACGCCGGACTGCTCGGCTTCAACATTCCCGAGGAGTTCGGCGGCGGCGGCAGCGACGACTTCCGCTTCAACGCGGTCGTCGTCGAGGAGTTCGCCCGCTTCGACGGCGCGGCCCCTGGCCTGAGCCTGCAGAACGACGTCCTCGCGCCGTACTTCCTGCACCTGGCGAACGACGAACAGCGCAAGCGCTGGATGCCCGGAATCGCCACCGGCGAAACGATTCTCGCAGTCGCCATGACCGAGCCGGGTGCCGGCTCGGATCTCGCGGGCATCAAGACGTCCGCCAAGAAGGACGGCGACGACTACATCATCAACGGCAACAAGACCTTCATCTCGGCCGGTATCAACTCCGACCTGGTGGTTGTGGTGTGCCGCACCAACCCGGACCCGGGCGCCGGCCACAAGGCGTTCTCCCTGCTCGTCGTCGAGCGCGGCATGGAAGGTTTCGAGCGCGGTCGCAAACTCGACAAGATGGGTCTGAAGTCCGCGGACACCGCCGAACTGCACTTCAACAACGTGCGTGTACCCAAGGAGAACCTCCTCGGCGAGGAGAACAAGGGCTTCTACCACCTGATGCAGAATCTGCCGTCCGAGCGCCTGTCCATCGCGATCGGCGCGATCGCCGGTGCCCGCGCGATCTTCGAGGAGACCCTGCAGTACACCAAGGACCGCAAGGCGTTCGGCAAGCCGATCGGCACCTTCCAGCACAACCGTTTCACGCTCGCCGAGATGGCCACCGAACTGGACCTCGCCGAGGTCTACATCGACCGGTGCCTGCAGGCCGTCGGCGACGACGAACTGAGTGCCGTGGACGCGTCGAAGGCCAAGTGGTGGTGCACCGAGCTGGCCAAGCGCGTGATCGACAACTGTCTGCAGCTGCACGGCGGGTACGGCTACATGAACGAATACCGGGTTGCCCGCGCCTACAAGGACTCTCGCATCCAGACCATCTTCGGCGGTACCACCGAGATCATGAAGGACATCATCGGTCGCGACCTGGGCGTCTAGTCCAGTCACGACGACAAGGCCGGTGGCGGTCGGTATCGGAGTTCTCCCAACCTCGACGCCGCCGTCACCGGCCTTTCGCGTGGCGCTCGGCCGGGTCCCCGACGACCCCGGGGCAAACGGTTTCTGACCGGGGGCCGAGCTACCGTACGCTGCGCATATGAGCTCTCAGTCGATGAAGCCGGCCACGGCCGCCAAGAAGCTGGACGTCTACCTGCCGGCCACCCCTGCGGAGTTCCGCGCCGGGTCCATCACCCGGACCGAGTTGGCCGCGCTGCAGGCCGATCCGCCGGAGTGGTTGCGCGATCTGCGTGCCAATGGCCCGCACCCCAAGAACCTGGTCGCCGCGAAGCTCGGCATCTCCAACTCGGGCCTCACCCGTGGCGAGGTGACCGACGCCCTGACGACCGCACAGATCACCGCGCTGCTCGACGAGATGCCCGACTGGCTGGCCGCTGAGCGGGCCAAACACGTCGAGGTGCTGCGCGAGGAACGTCGGGTCCGGTCGCTGCACGCCGACCAGCGGCGCGAGCGCGAACAGGCCGCCGCCGACCAGGACGAGTGAGAACCAGCTGCACCATGCCCTTCCGGGAATTAACCGGACCGCGGTACGTTTAGCTGATCATGAAGAAGATCGGATTCCTGTCCTTCGGCCACTGGTCCGACACCCCGGGATCGGCGGTACGCTCCGGTGCCGACGCCCTCCTGCAGTCGATCGAACTCGCGGTGGCTGCCGAGGAGCTCGGCGCCGATGGCGCGTACTTCCGCGTCCACCACTTCGCCCGCCAGCTCGCCTCCCCATTTCCGCTGCTCGCTGCCATCGGCGCACGAACCGATTCCATCGAGATCGGCACCGGGGTCATCGACATGCGGTACGAGAACCCGCTCTACATGGCCGAGGACGCCGGCGCCGCGGACCTGATCGCGGGCGGGCGGCTACAGCTGGGAGTGTCGCGCGGATCACCCGAGCAGGTCGTCGACGGCTATAAGTACTTCGGCTATGTCCCACCCGACGGTTCTTCCGATGCTGAGATGGCCCGCGAACACACCGATGTCTTTCTCAAGGTCATCTCCGGACACGGCTTCGCCCAGCCGAATCCGCGCCCGATGTTCCCCAATCCGCCCGGCCCACTGCCCATCGAACCGCAATCCCCCGGACTGCGTGACCGTATCTGGTGGGGTGCGGGCACCCGCGCAACTGCGGAATGGACGGCACGCCAGGGCATGAATCTGATGTCGTCGACGCTGCTGACCGAGGACACCGGCGTCCCGTTCCACCAGTTGCAGGCCGAACAGATCGAACGATTCCGCACCGTCTGGGCCGCCGAAGGACACTCCCGGACACCACGAGTGTCGGTGAGCCGCAGCATCTTCGCACTCGTCGACGACCGGGACCGCGCCTACTTCGGACGCCGCGGCGCCGAGGACGACCAGGTCGGCGTCATCGACAACTCGGTGGCCCGTTTCGGACGCAGCTACGCCGACGAACCCGACAGACTCATCGAACAGCTCCGCGAGGACGAGGCCATCGCGGCCGCCGACACGCTGCTGCTCACCGTGCCCAACCAACTCGGCGTCGACTACAACGCGCACGTGATCGAATCGATCCTCACCCACGTCGCACCGGCGCTCGGCTGGCGGTAACTCACCGCGCGTTCAGAACCCCAGGATGCCCGCGGTGAAGTTGCTGCCCCAGGTGGCGATGTCGTTGATCTGGCCGCGCGGCGCGTACAGCCACAGCGTCGGGCTGACCTGTGCGCCGCAACGCATCTGCACGGCGTGGCGGCCGGCGGTCACCGCCGCGCCGGGCAAGGTGACCGACCCCGACGCCGAGTCCTTGACCACACGTTTGCCTGCGACGAACAGAGTGCAGTCGGTCCGGCGTGCATCCCCCTTGTCGTAGGTGATCTGCCAGTTGGTGACACCGTCGGCGGCGACCGCGATCCGCGGACCGACCACCGCCTCCGCATCACCCGCACCGACCGTCGACCCGATACCGATTCCACCGATCCCCACGGTGAGAATCCCCGCCGCAAGCATTACCCCGATTTTGCTCATAGCTGCCGATGATGCCACAGCCGACAGGCCAGGAGAACCGTGTTGGCATGCCCGAGTTGAGCGACACCGCGAGAAGGCTTCGACCGGCGCCGTCACTGCGCTTGCCGACTCGCCGCGACCAGCGCAGCCACCACCCGGCCAACGGCGGAACGAGTTCGGGGACGGGCCAGCGCCTCATAGACACGGGCGGCCCGAACTCCCTTGAGTTCCAACCGCTTCACTCCCGGATGGCGCACCGCAAACCGGGGCATCAGGGCGATCCCGTGGTCGGCAGCCACCAACGCCTCGATGGTGGTGAAGTCGAGCATCCGCTGCGTCACCCGCGGCGCTACCCCGGTTACCGCCGAAATCGACAGCAGCACATCATCTACCGGGAAACCACCTTCGACGCTGATCCAATCACAGTCGGCCAGTTCGGCAACCGAGACAGTGTCCCGTCCGGCCAGACCCGAGGTCGGCGACACCACCACGTCGAGCGGCTCCCGCATCAGTTCGGTCACCTGAACGCGGGGCAGACTCACCGGCGCGGTGCGCTCGTCGCGGTGTGTGACGACGATGTCATGGTCAGCCAAAGCCGGTGGTGCATCGGCGTATCCGACATCCAGATGCGACGCACGGATGTCGACACCCGCGGTCGTCGCGGTGGTCAGCACCTGCGGCAGCAGCAGGGCGGCCCCGGACGGGAACATGGCCAGCCGCACCACGGCGTTGCCCGTGCGGTACGACGCCATCTCCTCCTGCGCCCGCTCCACCGCGGCGATCACGTCGTCGGCGCGTAGGACCAGAGCCCGGCCGGCGGCGGTCAGGCGAATCCGACGGCCATCTTGTTCCAGCACGTCGACCCCGGCCTCTTTGGCCAGCACCTTCAGTTGCTGCGACACCGCTGACGGCGTCATGTGCAGGGCGCCCGCCACCGCGCCGACCGACCCGCGATCGGCGAACTCGCGCAGTATTCGCAGCCGCTTGATATCCATCGCCACCGTCCACTCAACGAAGCACCGTCGGCACTATGTGAAGAATAACTGAATCGTTGTTCCAAATAAATTCGATTGTCCTACAATAATTGACCCGCGACCATGGCCTTATGACCACCCGCGATCGCTGCCTCGGACTCGTCGTCGTCCTGTTGTGGGGAGTCAACTTCATCGCGATCCACCTCGGGCTCGACCACTTCCCGCCGTTCTTCTTCGCCGCCTTACGTTTCGCGGTGATGGCCCTTCCGGTCATGCTGTTCGTCGGGTTCCCGAGGGTGCGCATCGGATGGTTTCTGCTCTACGGGGCGGGGTTCGGGACACTGCAGTTCGCCTTCCTGTTCCTGGCCATGCATGTGGGTATGCCGACCGGACTGGCCTCGCTCGTCCTGCAGACTTCTGCGCCGTTCACGGTGATCCTGGGGGTGCTGTTCCTCCGTGAACGGATGAACCCGCTGCAGACGCTCGGCATCGTCGCGGCCGTCGGCGGAATGGCCCTCATCGCTGTCGATCAGGCAACCGGCACCTCCGCCGGTGTGGGTGCGTTGATTCCGATCGGCCTGACCGTGCTGGCCGGGCTGTCATGGGCAGTCGGCAACATCGCCGGACGGATGGCCCGCCCCGACGACGCACTGCGGATGACCCTGTGGATGTCGGTGATCCCGCCGATCCCGCTCTATCTGCTCAGCCTGATCGTCGAAGGGCCCGGTGCCGGTTTCCACGCGATGGCAACGCTCGGCAGCCACTCCGGGTTGGCTGCGCTCGGCGGACTCACATACCTGGTCGTTCTGGGTACCATCGCCGGTGCCGGCATCTGGATGTCACTGATTGCCCATTACGAGGCCAGTCGGGTCGCCCCGCTGTCCCTCCTCGTGCCGGTCGTCGGTATCTCCGCGTCCTGGGCACTCCTCGGCGAGGCACCGACCGTCATCGCGCTGATCGGGGCCGCCATCGTCATCGTCGGGTGCGCCACCGGCGTACTCGCCGCACCCGTGTCCCGACCCCGAGCACCGTCAGCTCAGGCGAGCCGAGACCCGATCGCCTCGACCATGCGGTCGACCCCGGCCCGCGCGCCCGCACTGAGCAGTGTCATGTTGACGAAGCCGTGAATCATCGAGCCCTCACGCTGTACGGTGACCGGCACCCCAGCCTGCTCGAGGCGCCGGGCGTAGGCCAGGCCCTCGTCGCGTAGCGGATCGAAACCGGCGACCACCACATGTGCGGGCGGCAGCCCGGACAGATTATCGGCGAGCAGGGGCGACGCCCGAGGGTCGGTACGGGAGGAAATATTGGGCACATAGCGCTCGGTGAACCAGTGCATTCGTTCCTCGGTCAGGAAATGTCCGGACTCGAACTCCACCCGCGACGGATGCCGCGTGGACAGGTCGGTGACCGGATAGATCAGCAACTGCAGCGCCGGGACCACCGATTCACCCCGGACCTGCGCGGCGACCACCGCCGCGAGATTGCCGCCGGCACTATCACCCGCGACGACGATCCGGTGCGGATCGACCCCCCAGGTTTGCGCCATCCCGACGACGTAGTGCCAGGCCGCGACCGCATCCTCGACCGCGGCCGGGAACGGATTCTCCGGTGCCAGCCGGTAGTCGACGGACACCACGTCCACGCCGGCCCCGACGGCGAGTCGACGGGCGATCCCGTCGTGACTGACGCGACTACCGAGCACCCACCCGCCGCCGTGGAAGTAGAGGAGAACCCCGGCGGACGCCTCGGTGGCGCGGTACCGGGTGACGCCGATGCGCCCGCCCGGCCCGTCGAAGGTGAGGTCTTCCTCCACGGCGAACGGCGGCTGGGCTTCGGCCATCATCGCCGCGGTCTCATCGAGCTGCGTGCGCGATGGCCCGACCTCCCGACCGCCGAGGCCCATCCCGGGCAGGTTCTGTGCCGACCAGCCGACCAAGGCCACCTCCGGCGCCAGTTGCTCACCGTCGGCGTTGACCTTGGTCCGCCGCGCCAGCGGCGCGGTGAGCGCCGGCATCTTGGCCAGCGGCATCAGGAAGGCGCGACGAACGCGCGCGGACCACGATAGCTTCAGTTCTGTGGCACGGCTCACAGCCGGGTAGCTTACGCGCTCGGGCCGACCCGCCACGCCGGCGCTCCACACCATCACCTGTGACAGACTCGTCGCTATGCCCGATCGCGTCCCCGTCCGTACCTCCATCGCTCTCACCGCAGCCGCTGCGGCTCGCTGGGCGTCGCGGACCGCGGGACGTGGCAAGGGGTCGATGATCGGCGGCCTGATCGCCGCGAAGATCGACCCCGACATCATGCAACGCCTCGCCGCGGGCAAACGCACCGCGATCATCACCGGCACCAACGGCAAGTCGACGACGACCCGCATGACCGCGGCCGCGCTCAGCGAACTCGGCGAGGTCGCGACTCAGGCCGACGGCGCCAACATGGACGCGGGCATCATCGCCACACTGAGCTTGCAGCGCACCGCGCCGATCGCCGCACTCGAGGTCGACGAGCTGCACGTACCGCATGTCAGCGACGCCGTGAACCCCGAAGTTCTTGTGCTGCTCAACCTTTCCCGGGATCAGCTGGATCGTGTCGGCGAGATCAACCTGATCGAACGCCGGCTCCGCGAGGGTATCGCCCGTCACCGCGACGCAATCGTGGTCGCCAATTGCGACGACGTGCTGGTCACCTCGGCTGCCTTCGACGCCCCGAACGTGGTGTGGGTGGCCGCAGGTGCGAGCTGGGTCGGCGACTCGGTGAGCTGCCCGCGCACCGGTGAACCGATCATCCGGTCCGGCGAGGACTGGCGGTCCACCGGTGACGACAAGTTCCGCCGCCCCACCCCCGACTGGTGGTTCGACGACGAGAACATCTACGGGCCCCACGGTTTCCAAGCGCGGCTCGAACTGTCGGTACCAGGCCGGGCGAACCGCGGCAATGCGACGCAGGCGGTCGCGGCGGCAGTCGCCATGGGCGCCGATCCGGCCAAGGCCGTCGCTGGGGTCGGTACGGTCGGCGAGGTCGCGGGCCGCTACGGCATCCACCACATCGGCAACCATTCGGTGCGCACACTCCTGGCCAAGAACCCGGCAGGCTGGCAGGAAGCGCTGTCGATGATCGACCAGAACGCCGACGGCCTGGTCATCGCGGTCAACGGGCAGGTCCCCGACGGCGAGGATCTGTCCTGGCTGTGGGACGTCCGGTTCGAGGCCTTCGAGACGATGCAGGTCGTCGCGGCCGGAGAACGGGCCGCCGACCTCTCCGTTCGGCTGCTCTACGCCGGTGCCGAACACACCACCATCGACGACCCGCTCAAGGCGATCGAGTCCTGCCCGCCCGGCCGCGTCGAAGTGCTCGCCAACTACACCGCCTTCCGCGACCTCGGATTGGCCCTCGATCGCGCCGCCAGCGCCCGGAAGGGGCAGTGATGAGTGAGTCGACGCTGCGGATCGGCCTGGTCCTGCCCGATGTGATGGGCACCTACGGTGACGGCGGCAACGCGCTCATCCTGCGTCAGCGCGCCCGGATGCGCGGCATCGACGCCGAGATCATTCACATCACCCTCGACGACGAGGTGCCCGACTCTCTCGACGTGTACACGCTCGGCGGTGCCGAGGATTACGCCCAACGTCTGGCCACCCGCCATCTGACCCGGTTCCCCGGACTGCAGCGTGCGGCCGCCGCCGGGCGTCCGGTCTTGGCCATCTGTGCGGCCATCCAGGTACTCGGCCACTGGTACGAGACCTCGGCCGGTGAACGCGTCGACGGCATCTCGCTGTTCGACCTGACCACCGCCCCTCAGGCCGAGCGCAGTATCGGCGAGCTTGTCACCGAACCGGTGCTCGGCGGACTCACAGCTCCCCTGAGCGGGTTCGAGAATCACCGCGGCGGAACGACTCTCGGCGCCGGTGCGGCACCCCTGGGCCGTGTTCGCCACGGGGTCGGCAACGGTGTCGGCGACGGCACCGAGGGTGTCGTGCAGGGATCGGTGATCGGCACCTACATGCACGGACCGGCGTTGGCCCGCAATCCCGAACTCGCCGACCTGCTGCTCGCACGCGCCCTCGGCCGCGACGACCTTCCGCCCCTGGAACTCCCCCAGGTCGACCGCCTCCGCCGGGAGCGCCTCGCCGCCGGTCGTCGGGGCTGAGCGTCGTCCTGCTCCCTCAGGAGTGCGGAGCGATAGCGCAGGACGTCATTCAGGGCCCGCTACCCGCAGACCCGCATGCCGACCGGCCGCGGCCAGCACTTCCTGTGCCATCTGCGGCGTGAGCCGACCGGTGAAGGTGTTGTGCTGACTGACGTGGTAGCAGCCGAATACCTCGATGGCGGCATCGTCGCGGGTGAGGGTGGTCGTCGCACCGTGCGCGAACTTCGGGCGAGGCCGGGGCACCTCCCAGCCCAGCGCCCCGAAGGTCCGCAGGGTTGCCGCCCAGCCGAACGATCCGAGCGTCACCACCGATCGCACGGTGGGCGCGAGCAATTCGAGCTCGGCGTGCAGCCACGACGCACACCGGTCACGTTCGGCCACGGTCGGCTTGTTCTGCGGCGGAGGACATCTCACCGGTGCGGTCATCCGGGTTCCGTACAGTCGTAGGCCGTCGTCGGCAGAGATCGACTCCGACTGCGATGCCAGCCCCACCGCATGCAGCGCCGCGAACAGAAAGTCGCCGCTGCGATCGCCGGTGAACATCCGCCCGGTTCGGTTGGCGCCGTGGGCAGCCGGCGCGAGACCGATGATCAGCAACGCCGCATCGTCGGGGCCGAAGCCGGGAACCGGCCGTTGCCA
Source organism: Gordonia heveisoli (assembly GCF_030315745.1). Classification (GTDB taxonomy): domain Bacteria; phylum Actinomycetota; class Actinomycetes; order Mycobacteriales; family Mycobacteriaceae; genus Gordonia. Next base: position 144,155 of record NZ_JASXSH010000012.1, read on the forward strand.
ATACTCTTGGTCGGCGAAGGCTGCCCGCTTCTCGATCGCGACCCGCTCGCGCCAGGCGACCAGCCGGGGGCACGCCCGGCATTCGATGAGTTCCGCGTCGAGTTCGGCCAGGTCATGAAAGCGGCCCACCCCGCCCGGCGAACGGGAAGTTCTCCGTCCCACCATGACGCCCAGCTTAATCCAGGATCAGGCACCGATCCCGGGTTCGGTCCACCGCGAACCAGCCTCGCTCGAACTCCTGCCATCGACGCAGGTGGCCCCGCGTCTGCTCACCGTCACGCGCCACCGCCCGCTCCAGACGTTCCTCCGGCGACGGCCCGTCCAGCCACAACGCATGGGTCAGCCGATCGGCGACCCGGGCGCGCGCCGACGACACGCCTTCCAGGACCAGCAGCGGTTCCCAGCGCCGCCATACCTGCGGCCCCGGTTCAGCGCGGTCGCCCTGCCAGACCCGCGGATGGAACTGATAGTCGCGACGGCGCGTGAAGGCTTGCAGCACATCGCGTTCCAGCTCCGGCCACCACGAAACCGGATCGACCCAGCTGGCGAACTCGTCCGTGCGGATCAGCGTCACCCCGACACCGCGCGCACGCAGCCGGGCCACCAGCGCGTCGGCGACAGTGGATTTCCCCGCCCCCGACGGCCCGTCGATCGCGACGATCCCGGACGCCATCTCGTCGGCCAGCTCGTCGAGTCGACTCGCCAGACCGGCGTCGAGGCGGGGGAAGGTCATCGGCGTCGGATCACGTTCAGTCGACCGGCAGCGCCGGGCCGATCCCGGTCGAACCGGACGGCGCGGGCAACCGGTCCAACGGATTGGTGATCCGCGCCTGGTCGGTATAGGTCACGCCGGTGTGTCCGGTCGTCAGATACTGCGCGATCGCGGCGTTCAGCTTCGGGTTGTCGCGACCGATCTGACCGTGGTCGCCGCCGCCGACGGTGATGAGATGCGCGCGCATCGCGTCACGCAGCCGCAGCGCCCCGGCGTACGGCGTCTGCGGATCGCCGAGACTGTTGATCAGCAGCGGCTGCACCGGGAGCCCGCGGTTGTAGGTGCGCACCGGACGCACGATCGCCGGGGCACCGGCACAGCCGATACCGGAGGCGCGGAACAGGCCGGGCGCCTCGAAGATGTCGCCGGAGATCAGATTCGTGTAGACCGCGGCCGGGATCAGCTCCGGCCGGGCCGGAAACTGGTTCTCGTTGCACAGGATTGCGTCGAACATGTTGTTCGACGCCGTTGTGGCGGCCTTCTCCGGCGCCGACAGCTGACGCTTCTTGGGGGTCGGGACCTTACCCGCCAGCCGCAACGCGACGATCGGCCACAGATCCCGATTGGGTGCGACGATCCGCGTCGCCGAGAGCATCGACGAGGTCGCCTGATTCTTGCCGGTCAGCATGGTGGCGACGAAGTTCTCGTAGGCCGCCCGCGACGCCGCGGTCAGATTGGTTCCGGCGAGGTACAGATCCGACCAGGCCCGCAGCCCCGGGGGGACATCGCCGACCTGTGCGGGCGGCGCGGCCAGAGACGGCGGCACACCGGCTTCCCGCGTCACCCGCGCACTCCACTTCCGGTACACCGACAGCGGTGTCTTACCCAGGTGATAGATGTTGTCGTGCTGTGCGATCCACACCATCATCGCGTTGACCCGAGCCTTGTACCCGGGGGTCTGGACGAGGCCCATGTCGTTCCAGATCCCATCCGGGTTGACCGCCGAGTCCAGGATGAGACGATCGGTGTGCTGGGGATAGAGCGTCGCATAGGTGGACATCAGCGTGGTGCCGTAGGAGACGCCCCACAGGCTGAGCTTGCCGACACCGAGTGCCCGTCGCGCCATCTCGATGTCGCGGGCGGTGTTCTCGGTGGTGATGGTCCGAACGTAGCCGCCGCTGGCCTTTTCACACCGATTCCGGTTGATCGCACCGTAGTTGGCGAGAGCTTCGAAGTCGTCGGCCGCGGTGAACGGCGCGCATTCGAGCGGGGTGCCGCCGACCAGCCCGCGCGGCTGTACCGCGACCAGGTCGAACTCGTCGCGCACCGCAGCCGGCGGCGGGGCCCATTGGAACAGCCCGATCGCATCGCCACCGGGACCGCCGGGATTGCCCACCAGCACACCGCGTTTGCGGCTGGGATCACGGGCTGGGAGCCGGCTGATCGTCACGTCGATGGTCGGGCCGTGCGGGTTGGCGTAGTCACGCGGCACCTTGATGGTGGCGCACTGCGCCTTGTCGGCGTCGTGGATTTTCGCGCACGGCCCCCAGTTGAGCTGTGGGGCGGCCGCCACCTGCGGCGTCGCGGCAATCACCCCCGCAGCCGTTCCGACGGCCAGAACCGCACCGACGGCACGCGCTCGGAAACGATGACTCAACACGACTCCCCTGCTCGGCACCCTATATCTCTAGCAGACCGGCGCCGCGGCCATCGGCCGGCCACCGTGGTGCGTGCGTCGGGACTCGGTCGGCCTCAGGCGAGGATCCGCCGACCCGACAATGCGCGGCCGAGTGTCAGTTCGTCGGCGAACTCCAGGTCACCGCCCATGGGCAGGCCTGACGCCAGCCGGGTCACCGACAATCCGGGGAAGTCTTTGAGCATCCGGAGCAGATAGGTGGCCGTCGCCTCACCCTCGGTGTTCGGGTCGGTGGCGACGATGATCTCGGTGACGTCGGCGCCGTCCTCCTGATTGGCCAGCCGTCGCAGCAACTCACGGATGCGCAGCTGGTCGGGCCCGATCCCCGACAACGGGTCGAGGGCACCACCGAGGACGTGGTACCGGCCGTGGAACTCCTTGGTCCGCTCGATGGCATGAACGTCCTTGGGTTCTTCGACGACGCAGATCTTGGTGGCGTCGCGGCGGGCATCCGAGCAGATCCGGCACAGCCGGTTCGCCGAAACGTTGCCGCATTCGGCGCAGAAGGTGACGTTGTCGCGGACATGTCCGAGGGCAGCGATCAGCCGATCGATGTCCTTCTTCTCCCCGGCCAGCAGCGCGAAGGCGATGCGCTGGGCACCCTTGGGCCCCAGCCCCGGCTGTTTGGCCAGTTCGTCGATCAGATCCTGGATCGGTCCTTCATACATCCGCGGGTCACGCGTCCTTCGGTGTCCGCGGTCAGCCCAGACCGGGCAGGCCGCCGCCCAACCCGCCGGCGATCGGGCCCATCTTCTCGCTCGCCAGTGCGGTCCGCTTGGACTCCAGGTCCGACAGCGCACCGAGGATGAGATCCTGCAGGGTCTCCACGTCGTCGGCGTCGACGACCTTGGGGTCGATGGTCACGGCGCTGATCTCACCGGCACCGTTGCCGGTCACGGTGACCAGGCCGTTGCCCGCGGTTCCGACGACCTCGGTCGCCGCGATCTCGTTCTGTGCGTTCAGCAGCTGCGACTGCATCTGCTGCGCCTGGGCGAGCAGCCCGGCCATCGGGTTGTCGCCGCCGTCGCCGCCACCGAAGAGTGCGCTGGGATCGAAAGGTTGAGTCACGGGTTACAGAGTAGTCGCCCGGTCACCGCAGCAACCGGTCGACATGCTCGGCGAGCTCGTCGACGGTCTGGTCGTCGGCCGGGCTGACCTCAAAGGACAGCAGTTCGTCGCCGAAGAGCCGTCCGGCGCGCGTGGTCAGCGCGAACTCGAACCGATCCTCGATACGGCGCCACTGGGTGATGCCACCGTAGATGGGTGCGCTGGCCCCGGTCGTCACACAGTATTCGTCGGCGCGCGGCCCACCGACCAGATCGCGCTGGATCTGGAAACACGCCATCGACTCGTCGTCGATGAAGACGACGGCCTCGCATCCGAGGTCCGGATGGCGTTCGTAGGATGCGCGGATGGTCATGACGGCCAGGCTAGCCCGAACGGTTCATCGTGGTGGGTCGGCCACCGACCGTGCGCTCTCGAACCGCCGCCGCTCGCCGGTGACCGGATCGTCGAACTCCAGCACTTGGGCGATCAGCCGCAGTGGCGCCCCGAAATCCCCGTGATCTGGGCGTTCGGCGAGTTCGGGCCGGATGTCGGGGTACAGCGGGTCGTCGACGATCGGCACGCCCAGCGACGCCATGTGCATTCGCAGCTGGTGAGTTCGCCCGGTCTCCGGGATCAGCCGATAGACACCGAGTCCGGGTGGGGCCGGTTCGTCGAGCAGGGAGATCGTGCTGATCGCGTTGACCGGGCCGTCGATGACCCGGGCCCGCAGGTCGCCCGCGGTCTTCTCGATGCGGTCGCGCACGGTGACCGCTGTCGTCAACGCCTCGTCGCGGGATGCGAGCGCGCGATACTCCTTGGACACCCGCCGCGCGGCGAACAGTTCCTGGTAGGCCGACCGCAGCCGGGGTTGCAGGGTGAACAGCAGGACCCCGGCGGTCAACCGGTCGAGCCGATGAGCCGGTGCGACGTCGCCGGAACCGAGCGCACGCCGCAGCCGCACGAGTGCGGTCTCGGTGACGTGCCTACCGCGCGGCATGGTGGCCAGGAAATGCGGCTTGTCGACGACGACGATGTTCTCGTCGCGGTGAATGATCGGCAGCCCGAAGGGGATCTGCACTTCGTCGGGCAGATCCCGATACAGATAGATCGAGGTGTTCGGGATCGCCGGCCGGTCGAGGTCGACCGGATGTCCGGCCGCGTCGACGATCTCGCCCGCCGACGCCCGAGCGACGAGATCCTCCTCGCTCAGGCCGTCGAGAGTCGGTGCGGCGAGCAGGCATTCGCCGACCGTGTGGCCGGTCCCGGCGCGCAGGACGACCCGGGTGGCGTCCACCCCGTCACGCAATGGCAGGGGCGACGGCCGTGCTCGCCCGCGACGCCTACGGACCGGTTCATCGGCCATCGCAAGGCCACTCGCCGTCGGACTGTGCTCAGCCCTCGACGCGTGCCTTGAGGTTGGCCAGCAACTGGGCCTGGATCCGGTTGAGGCCCTTCGGCGCGAAGGTCTTCTCGAAGAAGCCGCCGATCCCGCTGGCGTTGCTGGTCCACGTGGTGGTGGTGGTCACCGTGGCGCCCGAACCGGCCGCCGCGACCTGATAGGTGGTCACCAGCGTCGAGTTGGCGTCGGTCTCGGTGATGGTGTCCGGAGTGACGCTGGCGGTGGCCTGGACGTCACGCTGCCGCTTCGAAGTGGCCTGCAGGATCCAATGGACCACCGTGCCATCGCCGTTACCCCCGCTGACGACCGAATAGTCGCGATACTGCTCGGGCAGGATTGCCGGGCGCACCTCGACGTAGTCGGCCAGCGCCGCGATCACCGCGTCCGGGCTGGCGGCGACCTCGACTGTTTGCGATGCGGAAATCTGACCCATGGCGGTGACTCCTTCGACGATGTGGCGGGTACCCCACCCGATTTGTTGGCGGGTGCACGGCTTCCGTCCTAGGCTAGCCAAGTGAACTCTGACCGGTTAGAGATGGGGGCAGAGCGATTCGATCACGGGGTGGAGCGGCTCTTGGCGAGCTATCGCGCCATCCCGCCGCAGGCCACGGTCCGTCTTGCGAAGAAGACATCGAATCTGTTCCGTAAGCGGGCCGCCAACCCGCATCCCGGACTGGACGTCTCCGGCCTGGATCGCGTCATCTCGGTCGATCCGGACGCGCGTACCGCGGATGTCGCGGGAATGTGCACCTACGAGAACCTCGTCGCGGCGACGCTTCCCTATGGCCTGGCGCCCAAGGTGGTCCCGCAGCTGAAGACGATCACCCTCGGTGGCGCTGTCACGGGACTCGGGATCGAGTCGACATCGTTCCGCAACGGGCTGCCTCACGAATCGGTACTGGAGGTCGACGTCCTCACCGGCGACGGCGAGATCCTGACCGCGACACCCACCAACGAGCACGCCGACCTGTTCTTCGGCTTCCCTAATTCATATGGAACGCTGGGCTACTCGGTCCGATTGCGGATCGAGCTGGAAACCGTCCAGCCATATGTCGAGTTGACCCATCTGCGATTCACTGAACTGGATGAATTGCAGGCGGCGATGACCGACATCGTCGACACCGGCAGGCACGACGGCCGCCGCGTCGACTATCTCGACGGCGTCGTGTTCACCGCGACCGAGTCCTATCTGACGCTGGGCCGTCAGGTCGCCGACGCCCCCGGCGGGCCCTCATCGGTCAGCGACTACACCGAGATGGACATCTATTACCGCTCCATCCAGGAGAAGAAGACCGACGTCCTCACCACCCACGATTACCTGTGGCGCTGGGACACCGACTGGTTCTGGTGTTCACGTGCCTTCGGGGCGCAGAACCCCCGGATCCGGCGACTATGGCCAAAACGCTACCTGCGCAGCAGTTTCTACTGGAAGCTCATCGGCCTCGACCAGCGCTATGACATCGGTGATCGCCTCAACGCCCGTAAAGGTCTGCCGCCCGGCGAACGGGTCGTACAGGATATCGAGGTGCCGATCGAGAACACCACCAGCTACCTCGAATGGTTCCTGGAGAACATTCCCATCGAGCCGATCTGGCTGTGCCCGTTGCGCCTTCGCGAACCGGCTCTCCCCGGCTCCGATCCTGTCCGCCCGTGGCCGCTGTACCCGTTGGAGCCGGGGCGGACCTACGTCAACGTCGGGTTCTGGTCGGCCGTCCCGGTCACGCCCGGGCAGCCCGGCCACACGAACAAGAGAATCGAGACGAAGGTGGCCGAGCTCGATGGCCACAAGTCGCTGTATTCGGAATCCTTCTACAGCCCAGAAGATTTCGATGAGCTCTACGGCGGCGAGCACTATCAGCTACTCAAGAAGCAGTACGACCCGAAGGGCCGTCTGCTCGACCTCTACGCCAAGGCGGTGAAGCAACAGTGACCACATTCAAGGACACCTCGACCAGCTCATCCCACGGACGATCTCCCGATACACACAAGCTCCCACTCGCCGAGATCTTCGAGGCCCTCCTCGGCGGAAATCTGGCCATCCGCATCAGCGCCTACGACGGTAGCTCGGCAGGCCCGGCCGACGCACCCTACGGCCTCGAACTCAAAACCCCGCGCGGCACAACCTATCTCGTGACCGCACCCGGAGATCTCGGCTTGGCCCGTGCCTACATCGCCGGCGACCTGGCGCTGGTCGGCGCACATCCGGGCGATCCGTATCCGGCCTTGCGGGCCCTCGCCGGCGATCTCAAGTTCCGCAAACCGTCGCCGCTCGAACTCGCCCAGATCGCCCGGTCGATCGGGTTGGAGCACTTCAAGCCGATCGCCCCGCCGCCCCAGGAGGCGGTCCCGCGTTGGCGCCGGTTCGCCGAGGGCTTGCGGCACAGCAAGACCCGCGACGCCGAGGCCATCCACTACCACTACGACGTGTCGAACACCTTCTACGAGTGGGTACTCGGGCCGTCGATGACCTACACGTGCGCCGTGTACCCCGACCTCGATGCCTCACTCGAAGCAGCCCAGGAGAACAAGTACCGGCTGATCTTCGAAAAATTGCGCCTCAAACCCGGCGACCGTCTGCTCGACATCGGTTGCGGCTGGGGCGGAATGGTTCGATATGCGGCCCGACGTGGCGTCCATGCGCTTGGTGCAACACTCTCTGCCGAACAGGCACAGTGGGCGCAGCAGGCCATCATCGACGAGGGCCTCGGCGACTTTGCCGAGGTGCGACACAGCGACTACCGCGATGTCACCGAGTCCGAGTTCGACGCCGTCTCGTCGATCGGACTCACCGAGCACATCGGGGTCAGCAACTATCCCGCCTATTTCAGCTTCATGCGCGACAAGCTCCGTACCGGCGGCATGCTGCTCAACCACTGCATCACCCGTCCGGACAATTCGGCCCGCAACCGCGCCGGATCGTTCATCGACCGCTACGTCTTTCCCGACGGCGAACTCACCGGCTCGGGCAAGATCATCTCCAAGCTGCAGGACATCGGCGGGGTCGAGGTCGTCCACGAGGAGAATTTCCGCGACCATTACGCGCTGACCCTGCGCGACTGGAACCGCAATCTCGTCGAGCACTGGGACGAGGCCGTCGCCGAGGTCGGCGAGGGCACCGCCCGCCTGTGGGGTCTGTACATGGCCGGCTGCCGGATCGGTTTCGAGCGCGACATCATCCAGCTGCACCACGTGCTCGCCACCAAGCTCGACGACCGCGGCGGCAACGACCTGCCCCTGCGACCCTGGTGGGACGCCTGACCCCTAAGTTTTCGTAGTACGACACCGCGTTTCGCGCGGTGTCGTACTAAGAAAACGCGCTACTCGACGACGCGGGCGCCCAGTTCGGACTTCAGCAGTTCCAGGGCCACCTTGTCGGGATCGAGTCGGCCGTCTGGCGAGGCCGTCTTGGCCTCGGCGACCATCTCGGCCCGCTCCGCGTCCGGGATGTCCTCGTCGGCGCGGGGTGGCTCGGGTTCCTCGGGTTCAGGTTCCGGCGGTGGGGTCGGCGCACCTGTGGTGTCGGGGCCGGGTTCGCGGGTACGGCTCGGCCGCGAGAAGGTCTGCGCCTTCCGTGGCTGTTGTTGCCGTGTGTTCGCGCCCGCAGCCGGACCCGCGGCCGCGGCGGCACCCGGGGCCTGATGCACGGTCGAGACGTCGAGATCGACCTCGAAGACCTCACGCAGGGCATTGCGGATGATCTCCACCGAATGCGGTGCCGACAACCGCCCGACCAAACCCTCCACCGGATGCGACAGTACGACGGCATCATCGGAGACCTGGGCGACGACGGCCGCCGACAGCATCGCCTCGACGGTCTTGCCCTGCGCGCTGTGCTGCCGGACCGCCGAGCGCACATCCTGGAACCGTTTACGGATCGTCTCCAGGTCGGGTCCGGTCGACGTGGGCTGCTCCGCCTCCGCCTCCGGTTCGGGCGGCGGCGTGGGTGCCGGACGCCGAACGCCGGGTTCGTCCGGCGGGGCCTCGTCGTCGTCGGCCGGTTCTTCGGGCAGCGGGATACCGTCGTCGAAGGCCGTCGATGAGTGGTGATACTCCTTGTCCGGCAAGGACTCCACCTCGGGACGCGGCGATTGCGCGACGAGCGGCTCGACGACCTCGGGTGCGGAAGACTCAACATCCACCACCTCAGCCGTCGGGACGACATCATCGCGCACCGACCCGTCGACGAGCGGATCTGCGACGGAACTGTCCGTGTCGACCGTGTCTGTGTCGACCCCGTCTGTGTCGACCCTGTCTGTGTCGACCCTGTCTGTGTCGACCCTGTCTGCGGGCTGACGGGCCGGGGGCTGCGGGGCGGTCGGCGTGCCGCCGCCGTGCACCATCGCGGGGGCGGCCGCCCCTTCGTCACGCTCAGCTCCTCCGTCGGCGGGCTCCTCAGGGCTCACCGTCGGCGACGTGGCGGCCGCCTTCGCCTCTTCCATCGCCTTGCGTTGCGACGGTCGGACGAACTTCGATTCGACCTCCGGCTCAACAGGTTTCGACGGCGGCGCGGCGGGCGCCCCGACATTCCCACCGGGGGCCCCGACATTCCCGCCAGGGGCGTTGGCCGCTCCTGGAGCGCTGACGGCCACGGCGCCGGATTCCAGCCGCTCCAACCGCTGAAGCAGTGCGGCGTCATCCGCCGACACCGCGGGCAACAGCATGCGCGCGCACATCACTTCCAGCAGCAGCCTCGGCGATGTGGTGCCGCGCATCTCGCCGAGCGCGTTGTGTGCGATCTCGGCGAATCTCGTCAGCGACGCACTCCCCAACGCCGCGACCTGAGCGGCCATCCGGGCCAGCTGATCGCCGGGCGCCTCCACCAGACCACGATCGACGGCATCCGGAACCGCCTGCAGCAGAATGAGATCGCGTAGTCGTTCGAGCAGGTCGACGGCAAACCGGCGCGGATCGTGGCCGGCGTCGACCACCTTCTCCACCGTGCCGAACAACGACGATCCGTCGCCTGCGGCGAGGGCGTCGATCGCGTCGTCGATGAGCGCGATGTCGGTGACGCCGAGCAGGGCCAGCGCGCGGTCGTAGGTGACGCCACGTTCGTCGGCACCGGCCAGCAGTTGGTCGAGGATGGACAGCGAGTCACGCGGCGAGCCGCCACCGGCCCGGATGACCAACGGGTACACGTCGGCGCCGACGGTCACGTTCTCCTTGGCGCAGATGTTCTCCAGCAGCCCTCGCATGACCGGCGGCGCCAGCAGCCGGAACGGATAGTGGTGGGTGCGTGAACGAATCGTCGGAAGAACCTTCTCGGGTTCGGTCGTCGCGAAGACGAAGATCAGATGCTCCGGTGGCTCCTCGACGATCTTCAGCAGTGCGTTGAAGCCCGCATTGGTGACCATGTGCGCCTCGTCGACGATGAACACGCGATAGCGCGACTCGGCCGGCGCGTAGAACGCCCGGTCGCGCAGTTCGCGGGTGTCGTCGACACCTCCGTGACTGGCCGCGTCCAGCTCGATGACGTCGAGATTGCCCGGCCCGCCGGGGGCGAGCGCCACACACGACGAGCAGGTACCACACGGCGTCGACGTCGGGCCCTGCGCGCAGTTGAGCGAGCGTGCGAGGATGCGCGCCGACGACGTCTTGCCGCAACCACGCGGCCCGGAGAACAGGTAGGCGTGGTTGATGCGCCCGGAGTCGAGCGCACGGCTCAGTGGATCGGTGACGTGCTCCTGACCGACGACGTCGGCGAAGGTTGCCGGGCGATAGGTGCGATAAAGAGCCACGGGTCGAGACTACCGGCGCCCGCTGACACGTTTCGAGCCTGCCCCACAGCCGCGAACGGCCGCCGAGCCGTCAGTCGTGATGGGCGTCGAGCAGGGTCTCGGTGGCCGCCAGCAACACGCATGTCGACACCCCGTCCATCGCGACTCGAAGGTCGTCGATCTCGGGGAAGGTCGGCGCCAGACGAATGTTCTGGTCGCGCGGGTCCTTCTTGTACGGGTACGTCGAGCCGGCCGCGGTGAGCGCGATACCCGCATCCTTCGCGAGTGCGATGGTCCGGGCGGCCGCGCCGTCGAGGACGTCGAGGCTGATGAAGTAGCCGCCCTCCGGTTCGGACCAGGAGGCGACCTTCGACTCCGACAGCCGATCGTTCAGGATCTCCAGAACGAGCTTGAACTTCGGCGCCAGGATCTCCCGATGCCGGGCCATGTGCGCGCGCACCCCGTCGGCGTCGCCGAAGAACTTCACGTGCCGCAGCTGGTTGACCTTGTCCGGGCCGATCGTCTTGAACGACAGGTTCTTGGTGAACCACTCGATGTTGGCCTGCGACGACCCGAAGAAGGCGACGCCGCCACCGGCGAAGGTGATCTTCGACGTCGAGCCGAGGACGTAGACGCGGTTGGGGTGGCCGGCGGTCGCCGCGAAGTCGAGGATCGGCAGCGGCGCAGGCGCCTCGTCGACGAGGGTGTGCACCGCGTAGGCGTTATCCCAGAAGATGCGGAAGTCCTCGGCTGCGGCGGGCAGTGCGACGAGCGCCTTGGCGACCTCTTCGGTGATGGTGACGCCGGTCGGGTTGGAGTAGGTCGGCACCAGCCAGATGCCCTTGATCGACGGATCGTCGGCGACCAGCGCAGCGCAGGCGTCGACGTCGGGGCCGGTGGGCAGCATCGGCACCTCGATCATCTCGATGCCGTAGTGCTCGGTGATCGCGAAATGACGGTCGTAGCCGGGTGCCGGGCACAGGAACTTGACCGTCTGGCCGTGCCACGGCACGTCGGAGTCGGCGGTGCCCGACAGCAGCGCGAAGCTGATCAGGTCGTGCATCAGTTCCAGGCTGGAGTTGCCGAAGGCGATCAGGTTGCCCGGATCCACGGCGAGCAGTTCACCGAAGATCTCGCGGAGCTCGGGCAATCCGGTGACACCGCCGTAATTGCGGGTGTCGGTGCCGTCGCGGTCGCGGTATTCCTCGCCCGGCAGCGACAACAGTCCGTTGGACAGGTCGAGCTGCTCGGGCGAGGGCTTGCCGCGGGTCAGGTTCAGATTCAGCCCGGCGGCGCGCAGCTCGTCGTAGAGCTTTCGCAGATCCTGCTGGGTGGCGCGAAGCTGGTCGGCACTCATCGAGTGGAAGTTCAACTCGGACCTCTCGCGAAGGCCGGCGCGGTTACCCACCTCGTCGTGTCAACTGCGGTCGTGTCGACTGCGGTCGTGTCACTGCGCGGCGGCCAGGTGATGGGATATAGGGGACCCCGCGCACCCGAGAGAGCCCGTTGACCCTTGCTGCCTTCCGGCCCTGGGGGAGTTCACAGGATGCACGCCGCGCGGGATCCATTGAACAGTGTAGGCGACGCTTTCCCGCACCATCGACGGGGTGGGGTTCGGGTCGTGGAAGTGGTATCCGGTCACCCGTCGGCGAGCCCCTCGGCCTCGGCGACCAAGACCCTCAGCGCATCGTCGAAGGTCCCGAGGAGTTCGGGTTCGTAGCGACACAGCGCCACCTCACCGGGCGACGCGGCCGGGTCGGCGATCGAGAAGTTGCCGACCACCATCGTCGGAAAATTGCTGTCGTTGCCGATCAACACAGGCACGTACCCGGGCGGTGGCGGGTTGAACTCCGGCGCGATCTGTTCATCGCCGCGCATCTCGAAGGTCGGATCGTAGGTCAGGTACTCGCCGGCCAAGAAGGTGTTCACCGACGTCCAGCGCTGGGACACACCCAGTTCGTCGACGGGATAGAGATCGAATGACCCGATCTTGTCGATTCCGTTGCACCGGCGCAGAAACCGGCGGTATTGATCGTCGAAGCGCACCCCGAGCCGGTGCTCGGCGTCGGCGATCATCGTGTCGGTCGCAGGCGGCCCCGGCGAGGCGCCGACGGCGATGCTCCGCGCGATCAGTTCGTCGAGCTCGTGGTCGTTCATGATCCCCCAGGAATAAAAAGGCGTGGCCCCC
>NZ_JASXSH010000013.1 GCF_030315745.1 Gordonia heveisoli
CCCCCCCCCCCCCCCCCCACCCCTCGTCGCTGGCGCGTGAGATGTCAGATGTCAGTTGCGGTCATCGAACACCCAACGGGCGCTGGAAGACTCCGGCGAGTAGGTCGCCGACGGTGTCGACCCACACCGGCCAGGTGCGCTGGTCGAGCGCCACACTGTTGACGTCCTTGGTGGTGCAGCCGGCATGGATCGGCACGCCGTTGAATCGGTCGCGTAGCCACATCATCCACACCGGGGTGGACGCGACCGCGAGGATCAGATGCTCACTCGCGTGGTCGCGGATGTAGGTGACGTTCGCGCCGTTACGGCAGTAGGTCGCCACCAACTTGTCGACCTGAGGGAGTGGTGCGATCCAGTCATAACGTGAATGCAGTTGGAGCAGTGGGACAGTGGGTGTGGTTTTGCCCATTCGGGTCTTCTCGATCACCCGTCGCACCTGCGGCGCACGCAGCGGATCGCCGCCACGGAGCACTGCCTTGTTGTGTAGGAACGGCACGAGCAGGGTGGTGTAGGTGACGCACAGATTCTGCTTGGCGTTCAGCAGTGCCCGTCCCTCCGGGGTGACGTGGGTGTCGACGTAGTCCTTCAGCTCGGGGTACTCACGTGAGAGTCCGATGACCGCGGCGAGTACCAGGCCGGCGGTGGCCTGTCCTTCGGCCATGTTGAGCGTCGAGGCCAGGTTGGGCTGGCTGCCGCCCGAGGACACACCGACGAGGTCGATCTCCGGAGCGTAGGAGTCCGCGATCTCGGCGACCCAGTTGGATGCGATGGCACCACCGGAGTATCCGGCGACACCGACGCGAGTGCGTTGATCGAGTCCCATCGGCGCGAAGCGCTGTGCCGCACGGATCGCGTCCAGGGTGATGCGCGCTTGCAGCGGACCCGCGGCGTAGGCCGACTTCGGGCCTTGTGCGTCCGGCACCACGACCGCCCAGCCCTGGGCCAGGGCCGCCTGGACCTGCAGGATCTCGTTGCCGACGACCGAGGAGCCGGTGATCTGATACGGCACCGAACCCAGCTGATACTGATACGACGGCTCGCAGTAGCGCGCGAGGCTGTCGGCGGCCGAGTCGAAGGCCAGGAGACGCCGTGGTTTGCCGTCCGGTGTCTTGTTACTGCGCGGGCGCAGCACCGTGGTCACCGCGGCGATCGGATTGCCGCGGGTATCCGAGGATCGGAAGGACAGTTGCCATGCGTCGACCGGAACCGGGATCAGCGAGAGGTTTGCGATGGTGACCCGGCGCGCGGCGATGATCTGCCCGGTCATCTTTGTGGCGATGACCGAACGCGGCGGGTCGTAGAACCCGGGATCCATCTCGGGCGGGACCGGCAGGCCGGTGACGGGGCGCACCGTGACCTGGTCGTACTGCGCGTGCGTCGCCTGCGGAGTGCGGTGCGCCGGGGCCGCGTCGGCAATGCCGCCGGCGACGAGCGGTAGCGCGATGATGAATCCGGCGCCCAGCACGCTCAGCCTGCGTGTTCGAGTCCATCTGCCAACCCTGTGTGATGCCATTCCTGGCCCCCCTGATCTGTCGTACGCGCCACACACGTGACGCGCATCACCAGAGTCAAGCACGCCTGGCCCAATTAAGACAAGCCGACGTTTCCATAACCTGCAAGCGTTTCTAGAGTGGTGTCACGGGGGCTCGACCGTGGTGTACCGTCGGCTCGTGCCAGCCGAATCCCCGACCCCGCCTGTCAAGGGCGCGCCGCGGCGCATTCGCGGGCTGGATGCCGAGCAGCGGCGTGAACAGCGCAAACAGTCGATCCTGGATGCGGCCCTGGATCTCTTTGCGTCGCGGGGCTATCCCGATACGTCGGTGGAGTTGATCTGTCAGACGGCATTCGTCAGCACCAAGAGCTTTTATCAGAACTTCGGGGACCGGGAAGACTGCTACCTGGCGTTGTACAACCGCACCGCCACCGAGTTCCGGGCAGCGATGTCCGCCGCGCTCGCCGTCCCGCACGTCGACGAGTCGGCGCAAGCCGAGTTCATCATCGAGGGATTCGTCGATCTGTTGATCGCGGATCGGCGCAAGGCATTGATCACCTTCGGGCATGCCCGGGCGTTCTCCGAGCGGATCGACGAGGCGCGTCACGCCAACCGGGTGTGGACCGCCGACTACATCGAGTCATTGTGGCAGGGGCGCGGATTGTCCATTCCGCCGCGACGGGTGACCATTGCCATCGTGGGTGGGATCTTCGAGGTGGTCATCGCCGAATTGCAGGCCGCCGAGATCACCGCCGATACGCGCCGCGGCGTCATCGACGATCTGTTGACCTTCTACACCGCCACCCGCGGCGGTCTGCCCTCCGCGTAGTCGGGCAGGCGCCGCCTGCTCACTTGGGCGGTAGGTTGCGGGCGTAGTCCGCGCCGATGCTGACCCAGCGGGACAGGGCGCGTTCGCCGCTGATCCCGGCGTCGGAGACGCGGAGCCAGCCCCGGGTTTCCCGGCCGGACATGACCATGGGTTCGGTGTGCGGGTGTTCGAGCAGGCCGGCGGTGTCCTCGGGTTTGACGCGGACCATCAGGCCGCCGTATCCGCTGGCGGCGACCGCCATATTTCCGTTGATCAGGAACGCGAGACCACCGAACATCAGCCGTTCGTCGAGACCGCATTCCGCGGCCAGCAGGGCACGGATCCGATAGGCGAGGTCTTCGTCGTAGGGCACCCTGTGAGCCTACTGTTTGGGACGTACCGCCGTCGCGTCCCGTTGCCGGATTGTTGTCTGCCACCAAAGACGTTGTAGCCGAGCACTTTCAGCACTTTTCTGGGGATTCTGACCGTGCAGGTCACCGTTGCCCGGGATTGATACTGGTCAGAAACCTTACTCTTGAGTAAGATGCTGGTATGGCGATCAACCTTGAGCTCCCGAAGAGCTTCGACTCGACGGTGGAGCGCACCCACCTCGCGGCCGAACACCTGTTCCGGCCGATCTCGCGCAAGTACGACAAGGCCGAGCACGAATACCCCGTCGAACTGGATGAACTGGGCAAACTCGCCAAGCAGTCCCGCTCGGCGGACAAGGGTGCCGACGGTACGGCGAAGAAGTCCACCGATGCCCCGACGGTCAACGGAGCCAACCTTCGTGCACTCATCGCGGCACACGAGATGAGCTGGGGCGACGTCGGGCTCTTCCTCACCATCCCCGGCCAGGGCTTGGGGAACGCGGCCATCGCGGCCGTGGCCAACGAGGAGCAGCTCGAACGATTCGGTGACGTCTGGGCCGCGATGGCCATCACCGAACCCAGCTTCGGCTCGGATTCGGCGGCGGTGTCGACGACCGCGACCGCCGACGGCGACGACTACCTGATCAATGGCGAGAAGATCTTCGTGACCGCCGGATCCCGCGCCGATCACGTGGTGGTGTGGGCGACGCTCGACCGCAGCGTCGGCCGCGCGGCGATCAAGAGTTTCGTCGTCCCGATGGACACCGAGGGTGTGACCGTCGCCCGTCTCGAACACAAGCTGGGCATCAAGGCGTCGGACACCGCGGTGGTGCGTTTCGAGAACGCGCGGGTACCGCGGGAGAATCTGCTCGGCTCACCCGAGATCGACACCAAGAAGGCCTTCGGCGGGGTCATGCAGACCTTCGACAACACCCGGCCGGTGGTTGCGGCGATGGCGATCGGCGTGGGCCGCGCGGCCCTCGAAGAGCTGCGCCGCATGCTCGAAGAGGCCGGGCACACCATTGACTACGACCAGCCCGCCGCTGCCCAGCACGCGTCGGTGTCGGAGTTCATCCGACTCGAATCCGACTGGGAGGCATCGTGGTTGCACACGTTGCGGGCCGCGTGGATGGCCGACAACAAGCAGCCGAATTCGACCGAGGCATCGATGTCGAAGGCCAAGGCCGGCCGCATGGTCACCGACGCGACGAACAAGGCCGTCGAGGTCGGCGCCACCGCGGGCTACTCGGAGACCTCGCTGCTGGAGAAGTGGGCGCGCGACGCCAAGATCCTGGACATCTTCGAGGGCACCCAGCAGATTCAGCAGTTGATCATCGCCCGACGGGTGCTCGGGAAGTCCAGTAGCGATCTGAAGTAGGCCCGATCCGGCACGGCGGCAAACACCGGCCGGCCGGCACAACACGAGCGGCGGTCACTTCCGGAAGGAAGTGACCGCCGCTGATGTGTCGACGCGAGTCGGTGACTCAGGCGGGGACGATGAGTCCGGCGCCCTGGCTCTTCGCACGGGCGAAGCGGTCGGCGGCGTCGTCCCAGTTCACGACGTTCCACCAGGCCTTGACGTAATCCGGCTTCACGTTCTGGTAGTCGAGGTAGAAGGCGTGCTCCCACATGTCGAGCAGCACGACCGGGATGATCGCGGCCGGGATGTTGCCGCTCTGGTCGGTGAGCTGCAGGACGACCAGGTTGCCACCGATGGTGTCATAACCCAGGATCGCCCAGCCCGAACCCTGCAGGGTGGTGGCGGCAGCGGTGAAGTGGGCCTTGAACTGCTCGAAACCACCGAACTGCGCGCCGATGGCCTCGGCGAGATCGCCGGTGGGCTCGCCGCCGCCGTTGGGCGACAGGTTCTTCCAGAAGGCGGAGTGGTTGGTGTGTCCACCGAGGTGGAACGACAGGGTCGCCGACAGTCCGTAGACCTTGCCCGCGATGGATCCGTCCTCGCGTGCCTCGGCGAGCTTGGCCAGGGTGTCGTTGGCACCCTTGACGTAGGTCGCGTGATGCTTGCTGTGGTGGAGCTCCATGATCCGGCCGGAGATGTGGGGCTCGAGGGCGCCATAGTCGTAGTCGAGATCCGGCAGGGTGTAATCAGCCACGGTAATCCTCTCTACCCGCACCGGTTGGGTGCGGCTTTATTCCACTGTTCACGCGCGAAATCGCAGCCGCCTCGCGGGCTGCGGCGCGGATAGCTCCACCCTTCCGCAGAGCTTGGCTTTATGCAACAAACGCGCGCGAAATTACCTCAACCGCGGTTGAAGTATTGCCCAGGTGCGGGGGCGTGCCGGGTGAAGCGAAAGGAACTGGCGCGCAAACGGCTTCGGCGGCGCGGTTCGCTTCAGATGAGAAGCAGCAGAACAAACAGGACGGCGAGGGCCAGAATGCTGAGTGCGGTGGCGCGGCAACTCGCGCCGACGTTGTAGGTCAGCCGCGGCTGCGTCCGCGAGCGCGGGGCCCGCAGATGTGTGCTCGCGTGCGTCGCCATTGCCACCCTTCATCGCTGGACCGTGCTGGTCGAACAGCTCACCGGCTTGGTGTGAGCCATCACACTGTGACCTGGATCATTCAACCAAATGTCCAACTTTGTCTCAACCCCGCGTCGGCGTACCGGGACACCCGGACCATGCGCAATGCGCGCGTAGACTTGTCCCATGTCATGGCTTGACCAGCTGTTATCGGCCCGTACGCACAAGCAGGATCTCGTCGACGAGTCCGGAGCGTTGCCCGGGCGGGACGCGCAGATGCCGCTCAGCGGGAGACATCTCGTGCTCGGACACCCGATGCGAGGTGAACCGACGGAACCCAACGGGGGTATCGGTGACCTGTCGGGCCTGGCCGACAAGCCACTGTCGGCCGTGGTACTCGGCGGCGGTTGCTTCTGGGGGATCGAGGAGATCTTCTGGCAGGTCCCGGGCGTGTACACCACGGCGGTCGGCTATGCGGGCGGCTACACGCCCAATCCCACGTATGAAGAGGTGTGCACGGCGCGTACGGGACACACCGAGGCGGTGCTGGTGGTCTTCGACCCGAACGAGATCGACCTCGACGGGATCCTCCAGATCTTCTGGGAGAATCACGATCCCACCCAGGTCATGCGACAGGGCAACGACATCGGCACCCAGTACCGATCGGCCATCTACACACTGTCCGACGCCGATGCCGAACTGGCCCGCGCCTCGGCCGAGACCTTCGAGACGGCACTGAGCGAGGCCGGTCTCGGTGCGGTCGCCACCCAGATCACTCCGCTGGCCGCCGCCGGTGACGGTCGGTTCTATTACGCAGAGGACTATCACCAGCAGTACCTGGCGAAGAATCCGCACGGCTACCGCTGCCATGCGGCCACCGGAATCCGCTACCCGGCCAACTGAGTTCGCGGTGACCCAGACCAGTGGCGCCGGTACGACCGGCGACCGGGAGATCACTGCGGCGCAATGGAACCGCACCCTGCTGCACCGGCAGCACCTCCTCGAGCGGGTCGCCGAGGATGCCATCGAGGTCCTCGACCGGTGCGTCGGCATGCAGTCCCAGGATCCGCTGGCCGCATTCTTCGGGATGTGGTCGCGGATAACCGATTTCGACCCACTCGAATTCGACGACCTGCTCGTCGAGCGCGAAGTGGTGCGAACGGCGCTACTACGCGGGACCGTCTTCGCGATGGATGCCGAAGACGCCCGCTGGGTCCGGCCGCTCGCCCAGCCGACCCTCGACGCCGCGGCCGCCCGGAATCACGGCACCGCACTGGTCGCGACGACGGCCGAGGAGGTGGCCGATCACGCCGCACAACTGCTGGCGGGGACCGAACTCGCCGGCGCCGACCTCGGAGCGCAACTGGTACAACACTTTCCGGGTGAATCGGCGTCGAACCTCACCGCCATCGCACGCAGTGCCCTGCCGTTGGTTCAGGTCCCGCCGCGCGGCACCTGGCGAGGTCGGGGAGCGCCAACCTATCGGCTCTTCGACGAGTGGGCGGGCCCGGGCGAACCGGCGGTGACCGGGGACGACGCCCGCGCCGACCTCGTGCGGCTGTACCTGCGCGGTTTCGGGCCGGCGACCATCGCCGGCATCCAGGCGTGGTCGGGACTCACCGGGCTCCGACCGCTCATCGAGGCCATGGAAGCCGATTGGGAGCTGACGCGACTACGCGGCCCGGACGGTCAGGAGCTCTACGACCTCGAAGGCCTCGACATCATCGACGGTGACACTCCCGCCCCGGTTCGTCTGATCGCCCCCTACGACCATGCGATCTTCATCGCCGCCGACCGGGAACGGATCGCCGACCCCGAGCTCTACCGCGCCACCGCCACCCCCAACGGCCGCTCACCGGGATTCGTCCTCGTCGACGGCAGGCTGGTCGGTACCTGGCGGCGGGCGGCGGACGACTCGATCGGCGTCGACCTGCTGTGTGAGATCTCGCGGACGGCAGCGGCCCAGATCGACGCGGAACTCGAACTCCTGCGTGACTTCGTGACCGGCTGACGGGTGGACGCGGTCAGTCGCCGGTCCGGGGATTGCGGTTGGTGATGCAGTAGCGACGTCCGACCGGGTCGGCCATGGTCGTCCAGTTGTCGAACTTCTCGACGACCCGGGCGCCCCAGTCCTCGTGTCGGATGACCTCGTCGGTCACCGAATTCGTTGCCAGATCGAGGTGTCCGGTGGCCTGGGTGGGTCGTCCGTTCGTGTCCAGCGCGCTGACGTCGTCGAGCCGCTGCAGCAGGATGCCCAGGGCCAGCGACTTCTCGCGGCGAAGGGCGACGAACTCCGGGCGGGTGCCGGGCCGCGTCGCCCAGCCGGTGAGCCGGGTCCAGAAGATCACCTCCGCGTCGAACAGGTCGCGGGGAACGTCGATGGAAACCTGATCGATGATGCTGATCGCGTCGCCTGGCCACCGGATCGGCCGCGATCGGGTGGACTCCCCGGCCCACTGCACCAGGCAGAACACGAAACCGGCCGGCGATCGCAGACTCAGGTAGTCGGTCGAGTCGCGGATGACCTCGGCACCGAGTGCTGTCGCCTCCAGAGAGGCAGCCCGCGGGTCGTCGACGTGGAGGTCGAGGTGGACGCCGCCGGGACCGTCGACGATCCGTTGGACCCGCAGGTGGGGATCGCCGTTGAACGGCTCCAGCGACGCGAACTCGCGTGCCGCGCCACGCGGCGGCGACACCGTACTGCCCGCGATCGCCCGCCAGAACGTGACTTCGGGACCGAACTGGGCAGCGGGAAAATCCAGGAACGCACTCAGCCACCGCACGTGCATTCCAGCAGTGTAGGGCCAGATGTCGTCGGAGGGCGGGACTACGTCGCGGCGCAACTAGACTCGGCGGGATGAACGCACTGGCCAAGGTGGGCAAGAAGCTCGCGAAGACACGCGCAGAACATGTCGCGGTGGTCCGCCTCGACGGATTGATCGGCAGCGGCGGCATGGGACGTCCCGGATTGACCACCGAATCGGTGGAACCGATCCTCAAGCGAGCCTTCGAGACCGAGCGCCTCAAGGCCGTCGTCGTGGTAATCAACTCGCCCGGCGGGTCGCCTGCGCAGTCGGAGTACATCGCCGGCCGGATCCGCCAGCTGGCTTCCGAGAAGGGCGTGCCCGTACTCGCCTTCTGTGAGGACGTCGCCGCCTCCGGCGGATACTGGATCGCCTGTGCGGCCGACGAGATCTTCGCCGCGCACACATCGCTCGTCGGGTCGATCGGCGTGGTGTCGTCGGGATTCGGGGTCGCCGAGGTGTTGTCGCGTTTCGGCGTCGAACGTCGGCTCTACACCTCCGGCGACAACAAGGCGCGTCTGGACACCTTCTCCCCTGCGGTCGCCGAGGACGTCGAGTGGATCCGATCGCTGCAGCGCAGTCTGCACGAGGAGTTCATCGGGTGGGTGCGGCAGCGGCGCGGCAAGAAGCTCACCGCCGCCGACGAGGAACTGTTCAACGGTGATGTGTGGGTCGGTGGTCGGGCCGCCGAACTCGGTCTGG
Organism: Gordonia heveisoli; assembly: GCF_030315745.1. GTDB lineage: Bacteria > Actinomycetota > Actinomycetes > Mycobacteriales > Mycobacteriaceae > Gordonia. The sequence goes on from NZ_JASXSH010000013.1 coordinate 8,658, forward strand.
TCGACGGGGTCGGCGTGATGCGGTCGGTCATCGCCGAGCGCTATCCCGATGCCGAGATCACGATCGTCGACGCACCCAAGCCGCTGCTCGCACGGTTGGTGGGTGGTCCGGCCACCGCGAGCGGATCGGTGTTCGGCGTCGCCGAGGCGATCACGTCGGGAGTGCTCGCCGCGCTGGACCGGGCGCCCGACATGACGACGTCGTTCACCTTCCGGCGCTGAGTTCTGACGAGTTGTTCCCCAAGTTATCCACAGATCGTGTGCATCGCGAATATTCTGTGACCCAGACCGCGCTCTGCACTCTGGTAAATCACATCGCCCGCCACTGCACAAATTGAGTGACGGTGCTCACAATCCGATGCGGGTTGGCCAGCGGTTTTCCACAGTTTCCACAACCTCATCCACAGGTTCACGGTCAGAGTGTGGAACGTGTTCATGCCGAGAGCATTCACATGTGGATAACTTTATGTAGGTCCACATAGTCCGCTTGGGGACAAATCTGGGGACTTCTCCACAGTTCGTCCGAACGAATGGATTCCGGTGACACATCCTCAACGGGTTCGGTCGTAGGGAGCACGCTCGCGCCCGTGGGGCCGGGTCGCTGTGCCACCATGGGAACGTGAGCATTGGCGACATCCCCGAGGTATCGGTCACCGAGCTACCCGACGACTTCACCGCGGTGACCGACGCGGTCATGCTCGACGTCCGCGAGGACGACGAATGGGCCAACGGACACATCCGCGGCGCGATCCACATTCCGATGGGTGACATCCCGGTCCGGTACGACGAGATCGACCAGGATGCCGACCTGTACGTCGTGTGCCACGCCAGCGGCCGTTCCATGCGCGTCCTGCAATACCTCAAACAGCAGCTCGGTTATGAGGGCACCTGCGTCGAAGGCGGGATGCTCGCCTGGGTGCAGGGCGGAAAACCGGTCGAGGTCGGACCCGCCGAGAACGGCAACTGATGATCGACGTCTGTCCGCGGTGCCGGATCCAGGCGCCGCACCGGCCCGGGCGTGACCGGTGCCCACGATGCGGTGGGCCGTTGCGCGTCGCTCAGGACGCCGCCCAGGCACGCGGCCTCGTCGGGCAACCGTCCGCGGCCACCGCCGGGCAGACAACCGCCGGGCAGACAACCGCCGGGCAGGCCACCGCCGGTTCGGCAACACCGGCGAACCGGGTAGCCGCGGCCCGACCCCACACCCCACGCTCCTACTACCGGGCACCGCATCTGCGCTGGGTCGCGCGCCGGCCGCCGGAGGCGATCGTGACGCGTCGCCCCCGCCGCCCGTCGGGGCCACGCCCGATACCCCGATACGGCTATCTGCCGCGCTGGGGGCTGCGAGACCTGCCGGTCGTCGCCACGACCGAACGTGAACCCGAACTCGAGTCCCGTGATCGGCTGCAGCGCGCGCTGCTGCTCGCGGGCGGCACGCTCACCGCGGCGGCGCTCGCCCATCTGTTCCGCTATGTGCTGACCATGATCAACCGCAGCAAGGTGCTGCCCCAGTGGCTGATCGACCTGTCGGGCGGGTTGGTCGTCGTCTGCGGTCTCGCCGGACTGATCGGTTTCGTGGTGGCGACCGCCGCCTTCACCCGCTGGGTCATCGACCTGCGCGCCGCCGCCTACGCGTCGGTGGACCGGACCGACCCGCGTCACCGCCGATGGATCGTCGTCCCGCTGGCCGCGATACCGCTGGTCAATGTGATCGGCGCGCCGATGCTGATCCTCGAAGCCGCCGCCGTGCGAACAGATCTCGAATTGGATGCCGTACTCGTGCGGGCACGGCTGAAGAAGGTGTGGCTCGCCTGGACGCTGGTGACGGTCGTCGCGATCATCGCGGTGGTGATGCGGATCGTCGACCATCGCAGCGGCACCATCCAGAGTGGCGCCGACGCGGTGGCCATGGTGATGGTCAGCTCGGCGGTCTCGGCGGCGTTCGCCTTCTGGTTCGCGACGCGACTGCCCCGGCTGTTCACCGCCGCGCCGGCCGCGCCGGTCCCCGACCGCCGCTGGGTGGTGGTGTCGTGATCTCGGGCGGCGCAGCCGAAAAGGTCTCCCGCTCCGGCAAACCTGCGGTGGTCGCCCACCGGGGCGCATCGGGCGATCTGCCCGAACACACCCTCGCCGCCTACGAACTCGCCCTCAGCCAGGGTGCCGACGGCCTCGAATGCGATGTTCGGCTGACCAGCGACCACCAGCTCGTGTGCATCCACGACCGCACCGTCGAGCGCACCTCCGACGGTGTCGGGGCGGTCAGTGAGATGTCGTTGGCGCAGCTGTCCGAACTCGACTTCGGTAGCTGGCATCCCGCCGGAACGTCGGCGTCGGTGCTGACGCTGCGCGACCTGCTGACGCTGACGCTGGACTGGAAACGACCCGTCCGGCTGTTCATCGAGACCAAACATCCGGTGCGCTACGGCAGCCTCGTCGAACAGACGCTCCTGGAGTTGCTGCACGAATTCGGCGTCGGATCACCGCCGTCGGCCGATCACAGTCGCGCCGTGGTCATCTCGTTCTCCTCGGCCGGTGTGTGGCGGGTGCGCAGGCAAGCGCCGATGCTGCCAACCATTCTGCTCGGCGACACCGCCCGCGTCCTCGGCGGAAGCGCGGCCACCGCCGTCGGTGCGACCGGCATCGGTCCTTCGGTGGCCACCCTGCGGCACTACCCCGACCTGGTGGATCGTGCTGCCGCCGCCGGCCGGGTGACCTACTGCTGGACCGTCGACGAACTCGCCGACGTACAGCTGTGCGCCGACCTCGGTGTGCGCTGGGTCGCGACCAACCATCCGGCGAAGGTCAGGGACTGGCTCGTCACCGTCGACTGACGTGAGAAGCTGGTCCGATGGGTAAGAAGAGCAAGCGCGGCAGTGGACCGCGCCCGGGTAGCAATCGTGCCGAGCGGGTCGCCGCGCGCAAGGCCCGTCAACTCTCCGCGCTGGCCGCTCCGCCGCGTCCGTTCGCCGGCCTGGCCGCCGAATGCGATCTCGTCGCGTTGCGAACCTTCGTCGCGTCAGCAACCGCTCGGGCGGCACTCGTCGAGCCGGGACCATCGCCACGCGAACTGACCTCGGTTGTCGGTGCGGACAACCCGCCGCCGCGTGAACTGCCCGCGGGTGTCCGCAACGAAGTACTGTTCGCCACCGTGCTGCCCGGCGCCGGACCCGCGCTCGTGCGCGAGAACCGGGGAGAACCCGAGGGCCTGGTCGCGCTGCAGACCGAACCCGACCGCATCGACCTCGACGGTGAACTTGCCGCCGCCCTCGATTGGGCTGCGCACGCCACCCCCGGCGCCGACTACGCACCGGCCGACGAGGTCGCACCGTTGACCGAACTACTCGATGCCGATGCGCCGCTGGACATCATCGTGCACGAGGACTTCTCCTGGTGGTTCGCCGCTGGGGTCGACGTTCCCGCCGAGATCGCCGAGATGTTCGCGCGCGCCAACGAATCGGTGATGCCGACGGCCCGCCTCAACCCGGCCAGCGGCATCGGTGCGCCGTGGTGGGTCGACGCCGGTGAACGCGCCCACCTCCGCTGGATCCGTCCGGAGGACGAGGACGATCTGATGACCGCGCTGGCCCGGTTGCATGCGGCCGGTCACCTGACCCTCGGTGAGGGTTCACGGTTCGCCGGATCCTTCCGCACCCACGGGCTGCTGGTACCGGTCTTCGATCTCGACAACGAACTACATCACGAGGAGTGGTACGACGGTCTCAACGACTTCGACGCGCGACTGACCGAGGCGCTCGCCGACACCGCGCCGCTGACCACCGCCGAACTCAGTTCGCGCGACGGTATCCGGGGCCGTCAGGTCACGCTGCGAGGCTAGGCGATCGGAGCGGCCGGCGTTCCGACCCCCGGCTGGCTGAGGTGCTCATCGCACCTCAGCCAGCCGGGGGTTCGTCGTATGGCGTTGGCGGGGCGGTGGTTACAGGTTTCCGCCGGCCGCCGGGGGTGCCGTCGCATCGGTGCCCTCAGCGACGTTGAGTTCGCGTTCGACAAAATTCTCCAGGTCGAACAGATTGCCGTTGGCTCGCTCGGCGATGGTCTGCAGGGTGGTCATCGTCGCGACCTCCTCGACCTGCTCCTTGAGGAACCACTGCATGAACTGCTCACCGAGGTAGTCGCCGGTGTCGCGGGCGGCCTTGGCGAGGTCGACGATCTGCTGGGTGACCGCGTGCTCCTGTTCCAGGGCGAGTTCGATCGGGGCCTTGTAGTCATCGAAGTCGTTGCGGGGCAGATCGATTCCGGGGATATCGACGGCCTGCCCACGATCGAGGAAGTACTGCACGATCATCATCGCGTGGTTCCGCTCTTCGACCGACTGCTGATAGAAGTGCTTGGCGAGCTGCGGCATGTCGTGATTGTCGTAGTAGATGGCCACGGCGATGTACTGCTGCGACGAGAAGAACTCGTTGCTGATCTGGTCGTGCAGGAGCTGCTGGAACTTGGTGCGTTCGGTGGTCATCTTCACGATCCTACGGGGCGGTATGCGGCAGCGGAGAGCCAGCTCAGGCTAAATAAGGGTAGTCTGACCTGCGTCAACGAGCTCCGATGACGCCTCCGGTGCTGTGCAGCAGGTCGTCGGGGACCGGCTTGCCTGCCTTCAGGTACTCAAAGAATCTGGTGGTGTCGGCATCGGGCGGAAGGACAGATTCCTCGCCGACAAAGGTCGCGTCCCCGGTCGGGGTGGTGGTGGTGATCGGATCGTCGCGCAGCGCCCAGGCCAGCATCGCGAGATTCCAGATGTGGTCACCGGAGTCGACCGTGAGGGCGTCGACGGCGCCGCCGACGAACCCGAAGAGGCGGAACGGATTGAGCAGCACGGCCGGGCTGGTGGCCCGGGAAACCAGGGCGGACAAGAACTTCCGCTGATTGACCACGCGGATCAGATCGGCCTGCGGGAAGTCGCGGGTGCGCACCAGCGTCAGGGCCTGTTTGCCGTTGAGCCGATGGCAGCCCTTCTTCAATGGCGGACCGGCCTTGGGGTCGTTGATCGCCTGGTCGAGGCAGATGTCGACGCCGCCGACTGCGTCGACGAGCGTGTCGAAGCCGCCGAACCCGATCTCCGCATAGTGGTCGATACGCACCCCGGACAACTGTTCGACGGTGCGCACCAGCAGCTGAGGCCCGCCGAAGTTGAACGCGCCGTTGATCTTTCCCTCACCCTGAGCGGGAATCGGCACATAGAGGTCGCGGGGTAGCGAGATGATCATCGCCCGCCCGCTCGGCGGAATGTGCACCAGCATGATCGTGTCGGTGCGCGCGCCGTCGGCGTCGCCGGTGGACAGGTCGGTGCGTTGGTCCTTGGAGAGGTCCGCGCGGGAATCGGTGCCGACGATCAGCCAGTTGGTACCGGGGGTGTCGCCGGGCCGGCCCGGATAGGAGACCAGGGCGTCGACCCGGTGCAGTTGACTGTCGTAGTAGAACATGGCGCCGATCGAGGCCAGGACCATGATCAACAGCACGATCAGCAGCGCACGAAGTATCCGTACCCAGCCACGTCGCCGCGGCCGCGCCCGCCGGGAAGCCGACCGCCGTTTCCCCGGCGGCGGTGAACCAGGCGGGCTGGTGCCGGCCGGGTGGGTTGACCCGTGCCGCGGCGGTCCGCCCGACCGATCCCGCGGATGTCGGGAATCGGACGGAATCGGCTCAGGCTCCTGCCGGGGGGCGTAACCGGGGCGAGGGCCGGGAGGGCCGGCGGGTTCTTCGTGCAGGGTGTGCTGACGCGGCGACGGGGCGGGCGGATTCGGACTCGCCGACCATGCGCGCGGAGGCTGATAGACCTCGTTCGCGCGGCGCTGGGGCCCAGGATCGGGTGCGGGTGGCCGACGCGGCGGTGAACCGGGGCGCCCAGCCTGGGGTTGGGGTCCGGGCGCGCGATCGGGTGGCGGGCCGGGTCGGGGTGGACCCGGCCTGCGCATCATCGGCGGGTCCGGTTCGTTCATCCGATCCAATGTAGCGACCGGCGCCTGTGATCACCCTTAGTCGCGGGCCGCCGGGTCGGTCGGGAGGTGGACCTTCAGCCGACCCACGGCAGATGATCGCGTAGCAGCGCGTACCCGACGAAGGCGATCACATCGATCGCCCCGTGCGCGATGACCAGTGGCCAGGTTCGACCGCTGACCTGGAAGAACCGTCCGAACACCAGGCCCATCGCGAGGTTGCCCACGCCTGCGCCGAAGCCCTGGTACAGGTGATAGCTGCCACGCAGCACGGCGCTGGCGCCCAGCGCGGAGTTCGCACCGAAACCGAGTTGACGCAGCCGGGTGATGAAGTAGGCGACGACGAGGATCTCCTCGGCGGCGCCATTGCCGATCGCGACCAGGATGAGCACCGGCCACTCCCACCAGGCGTCCGCGGTACTCGGCACCAGCGATGCGTTGAGACCCAGTGCCCGCGCGGTGGCCACCACGGCCAGGCCCGGAATGCCGATGATCGCGGTCAGGGCCAGGCCCGCGGGAATATCGCGCCGGGGCGACCAGCGTCCGAGTCCGACGCGGTCACGACCGACGCCGCTGCGCCAGAGTAGGTAGACACCCAGGCCCGCCATTGCGAAAAGACGGATGCCGCTCAGCAGTTGCCGCAGGGCATCGATGGCCTCGACGCTGGAACGGCTGGGGTTGAGCGCGACCGTGGTGCCCTCGATACCGCCGGTCAGCTCGCTCTCGATGAGCGACAGGATCGCGTAGATCGCGGAGAACCCGAAGGTGAGCACGCCGACGATGCCCAATTCGAGCCAGAGGGCGCGCCGCTGACTCGGGTCGGTGATGACCGCGATATCCGGCGGGTCCGGCGGATTCAGCACCTCACGCGGGGAGAAGCCCATGGCGTGAGCGTACGGACCCGCGTCGGTTCAGTCGGGCAGGCTGTTCATGAACGGGCAGCCTGCCAGCGAACGCAGGGCATGCGACAGCTCGTAGACGTCGGCGACCGGCCGCGAGAACGGCAACCGGACGTCGGAGTCACCGTCGGTGTCCTCGATGCGGAATCGGATGCCGAACCGATCCAGCCCCAGCGGCCGGACCCGGCCCCGCCGGAGGTGGCGCGGCAACTTGCGCACCAGCTGGTCGACGAGTTCGGCGTGATCCTCGTCCAGGTGGGCGACCCAGTCGTTCTCGTATTCCCAGAACGGGTCGGGTGTGGCACCGGCGAGGTCGGAGGCAGTGACCGCCGCGGCACCGGCCGCCGACGCGATCACGGCGCTGTCGATCTGCAGGCGGAGCATCGAGCGGCCGTGGCCGATGTCGAGGAGGCCCGAGTGCGGTTGATCATCCGCGATCTCGATGGCCAGGTCGCGTTCCAGATCTGCCGGAACCGCGAAGGCGTCGCCCTTGAGCCAGATGAGTGACCGGACACGTTCGCGCAGGTCGATGGGCGCGCAGTCGGTGATCTCCAGCATGGCCGCCACCCCGTCGCCGGCGTTGGCGCCGTAGCCGCTGTCGAGGAGGCTCTGCATGGCGTCACCGTCGGTGGGGACGAGTATGAAGGCCTGGGTCTCGAACAGGTGCACGACGTCGACGGGCGTCGTCTCGGCTCCCTCGACGGCCAGGATGGCGTTCTCGACCCGGCGGCATGCGGTCTGGATCATCTCGGCATCGGTGGGGCGGTCGGTGACGGCGGCAGGTGTCATTCGCGTCTCTCCGGTCTGTTCTCGTCGTGATGAGGTAACCCTAACCTAAATTAGTGGGAGTGGTCCGTCAATGGATGGAACCGCAGAGAAAAAATCGGTGGCCGGTGCAGGCGCCAGTGCTGGTCCGGCGACTCCCGCGCGCTGTCCCGTAATGTTTCTTGACGTGCCCTTGATCGCGTATTTCGGCCCGCCCGGAACCTTCACCGAGATGGCTCTGGATCAGGCGCTGGCCCAGTACGAGGCCCGCGCCGGAGCGGGCCTCGACACCACCGACGAGGTTCGTCGGGTGCCGATGGGAAGCCCAGCCGCCGCGATCGCGATGGTTCGGGCAGGCGACGCCGACTACGCCTGCGTCCCGATCGAGAGTTCCCTGGAGGGTTCGGTCCCGGTCACCATGGACGCGCTCGTGCCGACGTCGACCGCCGGTCGGGTTCAGGTGTTCGCCGAGACCGTGCTCGACATCGCGTTCACCATCGCCGCGGCCACCGACCTGGCCCCCGACGCGGTGCACACCATCGCGGCCTATCCGGTCGCCGAGGCACAGGTGCGTACGTCGATCGCGCAACTGTTCCCCAACGCACGCTTCGTGCTGGCCGCCTCGAATGCGGCTGCCGCCGAGGACGTCGCGGCCGGCCGGGCCGACGCGGCCGTCACCACCGGCCTGGCGGCGGACCTGTCCGGCCTGCGGGCACTCGCCGAGGGGGTGTCCGACGCGACCGACGCGGTGACTCGTTTCGTCATCGTCGGGCCGCCCGCGCCGCCGCCGTCGCGCACCGGCACCGACCGCACCGGGGTCATCCTCGAACTGTCCAACGAGCCGGGCAGCCTGATGGCGGCGATGAACGAATTCGCTTCGCGTGGAGTCGATCTCACCAGAATTGAATCCCGTCCGCGCCGCGAGGTCGAGCACGGGCGCAGCAACGCGGGCGAGTATCGCTTCTTCCTCGACGCGGTCGGTCACATCGACGACGACGCGGTCGCGGAAGCGCTTGCCGCCCTGCACCGCACATGCGCCCGGCTGGTGTTCCTCGGTTCCTGGCCCGCCGACCGTCCGAACGGGTCATTGCCTCCCGATCACGGTGAGTCGCGGGCCTGGCTCGCAGCCATGCGCCGCGGTGGCGCCGACCACGACCAGCGCGGCGGGGAACAGTCCTGATGGCCCGACTACATCTGGTCCGGCACGGGGAGACGACGTCCAATGTGATGCGCCGACTCGACACTGCGCTGCCCGGCGCCGGCCTCACCGACTTCGGCGTCCGGCAGGGAGTGCGTTTCGGCCTGGAGAACCAACGGACCGAACCCGCCGTCCTGGTCAGCTCGGTGGCGCGCCGGGCCGAACAGACCGCCGACCTCATCGGTTCGGTCTGGGGTATCGGCAACGACGTCCTCGACGGTCTGCACGAGGTCCAGGTCGGTGAACTCGAGGACCGCACCGACACCGATGCCCACCGCGTCTTCAAGGACGTGATGGACCGCTGGCACGCCGGTGATCTCGACGCCCGCCTGCCCGGCGGTGAGTCGCTGGCGATGGTCTACGACCGCTACCTTCCCGTCGTCGAAGACCTGGCCCAGCACCACCTCGTCGGACCCGATCAGCGCGACGTGTACGTGGTCAGCCACGGTGCGGCGATCCGGCTGATCGCCTCGCGATTGTCGGGGATCGATGCGCGATTCGCGGCCTCGACCCACCTGCGCAACACGGGCAGCATCGAACTCGAATACCTCGACGGCGTATGGGTCTGTCACCGGTGGGGTGCCCAGACCGCGCCCTTCGGGCCCGTCAACGAACCGCTCGTGGACCAGCCGGGACTCGGCGAACCGATGGGCTGAGCCTGCGAGCCGGGGCACATCGAGTTCGGTCAGCCCCAACCGTTGGCGTGCAGCCAGTCGTCGTCGATCCCGAAATGGTGGGCGATCTCGTGCATCACCGTGATCGCCACTTCGCGCACAACCTGCTCGCGGGAATGACACATCCACAGGATCGGGTCGCGGTAGATGGTGATCGTGTCCGGCAGGAATCCCGCGTAATCGTGGGTGCGGGTGGTGAGGGAAACCCCGTGGTACAGACCGAGGATGTCGGGATGTTCCTCGTTGGCCGGCTCGACCAGGATCACCACGTTGTTCATCTGATCGGTCAGCTCGGTCGGGATGGTGTCCAGAGCATCGGAGACCAGCCCGTCGAACTCGTCGTCGGACATCCTTACGGCCATCGGCTCAGCCTGCCGGGGCTGGAACTTCGACGGGATTGGGCGCGACACCGGGCGGCAGCGGAACCGGGGTCGGCAACGCACGGCCCGGCGGGGCCTGCGGCGGTGCGACCGGCGCCTTTCCGTTGATCAGCAGGACACCCTGGCGGGGGTCGCCGACCAGCGTGGCGAAGCCGCCGCGCTTATCCGGCAGACCCAGGTAGCAGACGACCTTGCGGCTGCCGGCCAGCCAGCTCTGCTCGCTCAGCACCGACCACTGCACGTTGAGGGTGGTGGCGTCGAGCTTGGCCTTGCCGCCGGCGAACCGCTCGGCTTGGCCGGGACAGATGCCCTGCAGATAGTCGTTCTGCGCCTTGGTGTTCGGCCACGGCTTACCGGCCAGGCGGTCACCGAAGTGAACCGCGAGGTCGACGATCCCGGTGGTCTGGAACGCATGCGGTTCGGCGCAGTCGACCGCGAACCCGGTTGGTTTGCGGTTGGCGGCAATGATGCCGATGCAGGTGCCCTCGGGCCAGATCCGGGATTGATTCTGATCGGCGACGCGACCGGAGAACGCCAGCGGCAGGCCGTCGGGTCCGGTCTCCTGCAGGCCGCACCGCAACTCGCGGGCGCCGCGTTCCCACTGATACTGCGACGGATTCATCAGTCCGACGGCGAAACGGCCCTGCGGATCGAGGCGTCCGCCCAGATACTGGTCGACCAGCACCTGGCACTGTTCGTCGCGAATGGTGGCGAAGCGCGCCGCACCCGGCCACGGCGCGTCGTCCCCGAATTCGGCGCCCGGGATGACTGCGGTGTCGACCGGTCCGGCCACCTCGAAGCGGTGCTTCTGTTCGCAGGGCACCTTGACCGGCTGCCCGGGGTTGCCCGCAGGCCAATCCAGGCAGTCCCCGGCGACCGACTTGGTGAAGGCGTTCTCGGCGAGACGCTCTCGCTCGCCGATGTCGCTGTCACCGACACTGCCGCTGTCGTCGAACAGTCCGACGGCGAAGGCGATCGCTCCCATCACCAGCGCGCCGACCACGACGGCGGCGAGCACCAGGCGTATCGGGTTGCGGGCTACCGAGTCGCGCCACCCGGACGGTGCGTCGGTGGTCTCCGGATCGGCGGGCTCGTCTGGGACGTCGTCCTCGTCGACCGTGTCAGACCATTCGTCCTCGTCGACAGTCGCATCGTCCTCGGCGCGGGCGGCCTCGTCACTCAGGGCGGCGTCACTCAGGGCGGCGTCACTGCGGCCACCGTCCGAGTCCGCCACCGCGTCATCGGTGACGGTGGGGTCAATCGGTTGTTCGCTTGCCTCGCCGGCATCGCGACGCTCGTCGTCGGCGTTCATCGGGTTCCATCATGCCTGTTGTCACGACCGGGCAGCACCAACACTCGTCATGACGGCCTTCGCGGGTCCGCAGCGACCCGCGCGTGTGCCACCGGTCGGTGCCGTCGGGCGCGGTCACCACGCGTGGATCTCTCGGCCGTCGGGCCGGTCGGAAAGTTCGGGGTGAACTGACCCGGCGCATCAGGGCCGGGCCGCCGGACCGGTAGGGTTTCAGACGTGATCGACCTGAAGATTCTGCGTGAGAACCCCGACCTTGTGCGCGAGTCGCAGCGAACCCGTGGCGAGGATCCCGGGCTGGTCGACGCGCTGCTCGACGCCGACGCGGCACGCCGGACGGCGATCGTCGAGGCCGACACTCTGCGCGCCGAGCAGAAGGCTCTGGGCAAGCAGGTCGGTAAGGCCCAGGGCGATGAGAAGGCGGCGCTGCTGGCCACCGGCAAGGAGCTGGCCGAACAGGTCAAAGCGGCCGTGGCACGCCAGTCCGCGGCCGACGAGGCCGCCTCGACGGCCCACCGCGCCATCTCCAACATCGTCGCCGCCGGTGCCCCGGCGGGTGGCGAGGACGACTACATCGTGCTCGAGCACGTCGGTGAACCGCGGGAGATCGAGAACGCCAAGGATCACCTCGAAATCGGTGAATCGCTCGGACTGATCGACATGGAGCGGGGAGCCAAGGTCTCGGGGTCGCGGTTCTACTTCCTCACCGGACAGGGTGCGCTGCTGCAGCTCGGACTGCTGAACATGGCCGCGCAGAAGGCGACCGCGAACGGCTTCACCCTGATGATTCCGCCGGTGCTGGTCCGCCCGGAGATCATGGGCGGCACCGGATTCCTCGGCGCCCACGCCGATGAGGTCTACCACCTCGAAGCCGACGACCTGTATCTGGTCGGCACCTCCGAGGTTCCACTGGCCGGCTACCACATGGACGAGATCCTCGACCTTTCCGACGGCCCCAAGCGGTACGCGGGATGGTCGAGTTGCTTCCGCCGCGAGGCAGGCAGCTACGGCAAGGACACCCGCGGCATCATCCGTGTCCACCAGTTCGACAAGGTTGAGGGCTTCATCTACTGCAAGCCCGAGGACGCCGAAGTCGAGCATCAGCGAATCCTCGCCTGGGAGAAGGAGATGCTGGCCGCGATCGACGTGCCCTACCGGGTCATCGACGTCGCCGGTGGCGATCTCGGCTCGTCCGCCGCCCGCAAATTCGACTGCGAGGCATGGTTCCCGACGCAGAACACCTATCGCGAGCTCACCTCGACCTCGAACTGCACGACCTTCCAGGCGCGTCGCTTGTCGATCCGCTACCGCGACGAGAACGGCAAACCACAGGTCGCCGCCACACTGAACGGCACACTGGCCACCACCCGATGGTTGGTCGCGATCCTGGAGAACCACCAGCAACCCGACGGTTCGGTGCACCTGCCGCCGGAACTCGCCCGCTACGTCGGCACCGATGTGCTGACCCCGAACTGATGCCGGGAACACCGCGATGACGGCAGGACGATCGCGATGACGATGGGTATCGTCGTCGCGGTCATCGGTGCCTTCGCCTTCGCCGCAGCCGCAGTCCTGCAGGCACTGGGTGCGGGGAAGGTCGCGCAGCGCGCGGCCGTCCGCGAGGAGCGGCGCCGGTCGGCGAAGGCGCATCCGTCGTTGCGTTCGACGGTCGCGACGATGCTGACCGTGCCGTTCATGATCGGCTTCATCTTCGACATCGTCGGATTCGTCGCGACGATCGTCTCGGCCCGACTGATCCCGCTCTTCTTGTCGCAGACCATCATTTCGGCGCGTCTGGTGGCGACCGCGCTGCTGGCCATGGTGGTGCTGCATCTGTCGCTCACGATGCGCGACTGGATCGCCGGCGCGGTGGTCGTCGTGTCCCTCGCACTGCTGGCGGTGGCGGCCGGACGTGAGGGCGTCACGTATCACTCGTGGATGAGCTGGGTGGTGCTGGCCGCGGGCCCACTCCTGTTCCTGCTCGGCATCGCGGCGATGCGTCTGCTGCACCGCCATATCGCCACCGCCACCGGACTCATCGCCGGCGCCGTGTTCGGCGTGATGGCGGTGGCGTCTCGGCTGCTCGTCGGCGTCGACCCGTTCGATCTCACGGTTCTGCTCACCGACCCGGCGCTGTACGGGTTGGTGATCAGCGGTATCGGCGGGTTCTACCTGTTCACCGTCGCCCTGCAGACGGGATCTGTGAACGGTGCGGCCGCGGCACTCGTCGTCGGTCAGACGGTGTTGCCCGGTGTGGTCGGCATCCTGCTGCTCGGCGACACCACCCGGGCGGGCTGGGGTCCGGTGGCCGTGGTCGCGTTCACCGCAGCGGTCGTCGGTGGCGTCGTGCTGGCGTCCTCGCGAGCAGTCGTCGCCGTCGAACAGGCCGACCTCACCAACGGTCCCCGCGGCTACGGGCACCCGCTCCCGACCGACGACCGTTTCCCGCACAGCCATGCGCACGGTCACCTCGGGCTGGCCGCGGAACCGACCCAGGCGGCCGATCCCGGCCGCTGAGCCCCGGCCAGGATCAATAATTGACCGGTGATCCTGGGCATTTTCGCGGCAATCGTCGCAGCGTTCGGCTACGGCACCGCGTCACTTCTCCAGGCCCACGGTGCGAGCCGCGTATCCGCCGGTGGCGAGCCGACGGCGACCCCCGGTGCGGGTGGGGCGCCGACGGTCGCCTCGACCATCGCGACGGTACTCACCGTGTCCTACCTGGCGGGACTCTGTCTCGATGGGCTCGGATTCATCGGCAACCTGGTGGCGGCCCGAGAGCTACCGCTGTTTCTCGCGCAGCCGATCGTCAGTGCCAATCTCATCGTCACCGCCGTCGGAGCGGTCCTGTTCCTGGGGGCCCGGCTGACCCCGCGCGAGTGGACCGCGATCGCTGTCGTCGTCGGAGCGCTGGTGCTCCTCGGCTTTGCCTCCGGGCCGGAAGGCCACGGTCACGACGACCCGTGGCTGCACTGGACGGTGCTTGTAGTCGGCATTGTGCTGGTCATCGGCGGTGTGGTGGCGATGCGACTCACCCCGCCCGGGCGGTGGGTTGCGGTGTCCGCGGGGCTGCTCGGCGGTGTGCTGTTCGGCATCCTCGCCGTCGCGGTGCGGATCCTGGACGGCCTCGATCCGTTCCATCCGACGACCCTGCTCAGCGACCCGGCGTGTTACGCACTGCTGATCTGTGGCGTCGGGGGGTTCTACATGTTCACCGTTGCCCTGCAGACCGGATCGGTGGCGGCGGCCTCGGCGTCACTCGTCGTCGGGGAGACCGTCGTCCCGGGTGTGGTCGGCATCGTCCTGCTCGGCGACCAGGTTCGTGACGGGTGGGGTCCGGTGGCCGTGATCGCCTTCACCGCGGCGGTGATCGGGGCGGTCGTGGTGGCCACCTCGTCCGCGGTGGAGAGTGTCGAGGTGGCCTCCGGCTGAACCCGGTGACGACACCGTGCATTCGCTGGCCGCTCCGTCAGCTCCCGAGACGCTGGGCACGCAGCTCGTGTCCATTCGAGGTCAGGCAGCGGCCGGTGGGCAGATCCCACTGCCAGCCGTGCAGATTGCAGGTCAGCTTCTCGCCCTCGATCACGCCGAATTTGTCCAGGTCGGCCTTGAGGTGCGGACAGCGACGCTGAATCTCCCAGCCGTCCTTGGTGGTCGATGCCGTGTCGTCGTGCGCCTCGGCGAACCAGCCGTCGGCATAGGCGATGCGCTCATCGGTCAGGCACTTGAAGAAGGTGTACAGGAACTCGTTGTAACCGCCGATGCGCCAGGTGGTGAAGCGGGTGGAGAGGAAGATCGTGTTGACCCAATCCGGTTCGTCGTCGCGTAGGACGGTGCGCACGATCTCGGTCGGGATCCGGAATCCGTAGCGGTACTTGCCTTCTCCCTCCTTGGGCTCGCGGACGATCCGGTTCGGGAAATCCAGGACGACGATCTCGGTGGCCTCGGTGGTCTCCTTGCTGGTGCTGCCCGGGGTCATGACCAGGCCGACCGGGTATCCGATGCCATCGCAGATGAGGTCGGACTGCGCCATGATCGGCTCGAACTTCTCGCGGAGCGCACCCAGCAGGGCATCGCCGTCAGCCGATGCCCAGGAAGCCTTCTCCGCTGCGATGACCGGTGCGAACTTCTCCTTCATCCGCTCCAGATAGGCGCGCTTGTTCTCCCCGAAAACATCGTGTGGCGCATAGGGATGGGAGATCTCGTTGAGGGTCGACCCGGTGAAGTCGGCGACCGAGCCGGACACCATCATCAGGCCGCGATGACGCTCACCGTCGTCGGTGCCATGGATGCGCATCTGCTCCAGGAAGGTCTCCTGATCGGGGAAGATCGACGTCTCGTCGGCGGTGTCTGCGGAACCGAAGTCGTTGAGCCCGAACAGGTCGTCATCGAGGAACATCGGTGGGCCGGCCGACGGAACAACCCACGTCGCCCCGACCTGCTCGATGTAGGAGCGAGCTCGGTCCATGCCGCGCTGACGCTTCTGGGATGCGAAGTTGGCCTTGGACTTACGCGGGATGTCGTAGACCATCGGGTACCAGATGGCACCCGAGTACTGCAGCAGGTGCACATCCACATGTCCGAACGCCTCGCCGATGACGTCCAGATCGACGGGCCGGGCGTCGTTCATGTTGAAACAGACCGTCTCACCGTCGGCGACGATCAGTCCGGAGTCGCCGATCGGGCCGTCGGCAGGGGCGCGCAACGCGATGATCATGACGTCCAGCTCGCCCTTGGGTCCGCTGACCGTCGTCTTCTCCGAATCGGTGGTCTCCACGAACTTGTGGAAACCGAGCTTCTCCAGCTCGCGCTTGAGGTCGGGCACCGGATAGTCCGGCAGCAGGACCGTGGCGTCCTTGTTGACGTTGTCGCGCAGGTTCTGCTCGTCGAAGTGGTCGCGGTGCAGATGGGAGACATACAGGTAGTCGCAGTCACCCAGCGTCTTCCAGTCGAGTTCGGAATTGTCCGGGAAGGGCACCCACGAGGCGAAGTAGGCCGGATTGACCCAGGGGTCGCAGAGGATGGAGCCGGCGGCGGTCTGGATGTGGAAACCGGCATGACCGATGCTGGTGATCTGCACGTTGGGCCTTTCAGTGGGCGTGCGGGGTGACACGCGGTGGTGCTCTCGACCATCCAATCTATCGAGTGCCGATGCCCGTCGTCGTGGGGCTTGGGACCCTCGCCGCGTCGCCGTGACGATGCTCACCCCCAGTCGTGCCGCCATCGACCGTCGGGCGACCCTGCCGGACCGAAGAACCGATGACTAAGCTCGACCCATGGAACCCGTCTACGGCACAGTGATCACCGCTGCGCGTCTGCTCTGGCTCGCCGAAGGACTCGACTTCAAGGTGTCGGGGGTGGAGCACGTTCCGGACTCCGGTCCGGGCGTCGTCGCCTTCAATCACACCGGCTACCTCGACTTCACCTATGCGGGTATCCCGGCCTTCCTCAAGGGCAAACGCTACGTGCGGTTCATGGCGAAGAAAGAGGTCTTCGACAACAAGGTCTCCGGACCGATCATGCGTGCGCTCAAGCATATTCCGGTGGACCGGGCCAACGGTGCCGCCAGCTACCAGCAGGCTGTCGAATACCTCAAGCGCGGTGAACTAGTCGGCGTCTACCCGGAGGCCACCATCAGCCGCAGCTTCGAGTTGAAGGCTTTCAAATCGGGGGCCGCGCGGATGGCGCTGGAGGCCGACGCCCCCATCATCCCCACGGTCATCTGGGGAGCTCAGCGGGTGTGGACCAAGGGGCATCCGCGCAGCTTGGGACGTCACAACTTCAAGATCGCGATCGGGGTGAGTGAGCCGCTCGAGCCGACCGGGGACGCCGACGCACTCACCGCCAAGCTGCACAAGGTGATGAGCGAGAAGCTTCTCGAACTGCAGGATGCCTACGGCGAGCACCCCAAGGGGGAGTTCTGGGTGCCGGCACGGCTGGGTGGCTCGGCTCCGACGCTGGACGAGGCCAACCGGCTCGACGCCGAGGAACAGGCCGCGCGTGCCGCACGCCGAGCGGCCGCCCCATCCGACGGCACGGCATCCGACGGCACAGGGACGGGGTTCGGCGAGGTCTGAGCCCTGCCCGGCCGGATCAGGCCGGTTGCCAGGTGAATCCGAACCGGTAGTCGGCCGGGGCGATCGGGGTGTCGGAGTGTGGTGGTGGTTCCACCGTCCGCAGCAGCAGGGTCCCGACCGTCAGGCGGGTTGGTTTCCCCAGCTCGACGACGTGTTCAGCCGATGACGGACCCGACGTGACGCGAACCGACAGCTCGACGGTGCCCGGCCACACACATTCGACGTCGGTCGGGCAGCGGCTGTCCTGCGTGACGCGCAGCGGGGTGAGCCGGACGCCGCCGCCGAGGTCGACGGTCTGGGACAGCCCGACGACGAGGGCTCCGGACACGCTGGTCGTCGGGGGTGACGAGGTCGGCGGGGGTGACGAGGTCGGCGGGGGTGACCCCGGAGCGTCGGCGCAGCCGGTTGCCAGGGCGACGACGATCGCGGCGACCGACAACAGCGCCGCCGGACGTGCCAGACGTGTGCTGGGGACGGATGCGGACATCACTGCACCCTAGTGTTTAGGCTTGTCGCATGGGAAGGGCAGTGCACAGGCGCCGGGAGCCGGTCTACCGGACCCTGGAGATCATCGCCGGCAGCCTGTCCTGGGCGCAGGGACTGGATCGGCGCTATACGGGTATCCAGAACATCCCAGAGACCGGTGGCGCGGTGCTCGCGATCAACCACACCGGCTACGTCGACTTCCTGCCCGCCGCGCTCGGTGTGTACCGGGCCGGGCGGCGGACGCGTTTCCTGATCAAATCCGAGGTGATGGACGTCGGGATCATGCGGTTCCTGGTCAATCACACCGGCACCGTGCCCACCGACCGGTCCGATGGCATCGAGGCTTATCGGCGAGCCGTCGAGTCGCTGCGCTCCGGTGAGATCGTCGCAATCTATCCCGAGGCCACCATCTCGCGCAGCTTCGAACTCAAGGCGTTCAAGACCGGTGCGGTCCGGATGGCGGCGGAGGCCGGTGTCCCGATCATCCCGGTCATCGTCTGGGGGGCGCACCGGCAGTGGACCAAGGGCGGCAAACGCAACATGGGGCGCAGCAAGACTCGCGTGCTGTCGCGCTTCGGACTGCCGCTGTACGCCGACCCCACCGCCGACCCGGTGGCCGAGACGAATCGGTTGCGCGAGGTCATGACGACGATGCTGCACGAGGTCCAGGAGTCCTATGAACACCCCGACGGCGCATTCTGGGTGCCGACCCGACTCGGCGGAAGCGCACCGACCCCGGAGGAGGCCGCGGTGATCGAAGAAGACGAGGCGCAGCGCAAGGCGGCGGCGCGGGCGGCCAAGGCCGACAAGGCCCGCCGCGGGACGCGCTGATGGCGTTCGGACCACCCGTACTCATCGCCAGCGACGTCGACGGCACCTTGATCGACGACGACAACCGGGTCTCGGCCCGCACCATCGACGTGCTCGCCGCAGCGAGCACGGCCGGAGCCGAGTTCGTCCTCGCCACCGGCCGACCGCCGCGCTGGATCGCCGAGATCACCGATCAGTTCGTCGGCACCGCGGTCGACGTCCGATATGCGGTGTGCGCCAATGGCGCCATCCTGTATGACGTCGTCGCCGATCGGGTGATCTCCGCGTCGACACTGGCCCCCGACGTCCTGCGGCACCTGGGCGACGTCATCTACCGGCAGCTTCCGGGTGCGGGCATCGCCTCGGAACGGGCCGGGCGGTCGGCGCACGACGCCGCGACCGCGCCCTTCGTCGCCACCGCCGGGTACCAGCACGCGTGGCTCAACCCCGACCACGTCGAGGTCGGCGACGACGAGGTCTTCGCCGAGCCGGCCGTCAAGCTTCTCGTCCGCTCACCGGGCATGCCGAGTTCTGAAATGGCACAACGTATCTCGCCACTGACCGACGGATTGGCGGAGGTCACCTTCTCCACCGACAACGGGCTCGTCGAACTGTCGGTGCCCGGCACCCACAAGGCATCGGGGTTGCAGTTGCTGGTCGCCGAAGCCGGGCTGCGAGCCGATGCCGTCGTCGCCTTCGGTGACATGCCCAACGACGCCGAGATGCTCACCTGGGCTCACCACGGCGTGGCGATGGGTCATGGGCACCCCGCCGCGCTGGCCGCCGCCGACGAGGTCACCATCGGCAACAACGACGACGGCGTCGCGCGGGTCCTGGAGCGTTGGTTCGGCTGAGCTGTCTGCCCATCGGTGGTGGGTCTACCGCGGCTGACTCGGGTCAGTACCCGCCATCGTCGTCGGGAATGTCGGTGGTCGTGGGTGCATCGGGAGCATCCGGATCGGCTTCGGGGGTGTCGTCGGGGACTGGAGTGTCGTCGGGGACTGGAGTGTCGTCGGGGGCCGGGACACCGGGGGTGCCCTCGTCCGGCGGCGGTGTCACGCCCGGCGTCGAATCGGGGGTGGTGGTGTCGCCGCCGTTCTCGTCGGGGTCGGTCCCTGCGCCATGGTTCGGGTTGCAGACGGTGCCCTCGCACGTCGCGCCGGGGGCGACGAAACTGCCCACCGGGCAGGCGGGATCCTGATTGCCCGCGCAGTACTGGCGAGTCAGGTTGTTGTCGGTCGAACCGTCGGCACCGATCGGGCCGCCATTGGCCGGCCGGCCGTCGGGTCCCCACACACCGACGCCGTCGCCGCCTCCGTGGTTGGGATTGGTGCAGATCGTGCCCTCGCACTTGACGTATGACGGGCTGCCGTTGGGATTGCGGATCGCATTCGGTGCGACGAAACTGCCTTTCGGGCAGGCGGGATCTTGGTTCCGGGCGCAGTATTCCTGCGTCAGGTTGTTGTTGGTCGACCTATCCGCCCCGGTGGGTCCGCCGTTTACGGGCTTGCCGTTGGTATCCCAGTAACCGGCCGCGGGGTGGACGTGGGCCTGCGGCCCGTAGAAGCTGCCGCGGGGGCACCCGGGATCCTGGTTGTGCGCACAGAAGTCCCGGGTCAGATTGTTGCCGGTGGATCCGTCGGCGCCGCGCGGACCGCCGTTGACCGGTTTGCCCTGGGGATTCCACGTACCTCCGGCCGCCTTGTTGTCGATCGAGGGTGAACTTGCGGACTCCTCCGTGCTGTCGCAGGCGGTCAGTGCCCCGACGAACGACAGGCAGAACAATGCGATCACGAACAGGCGCCTCATGGCAGCTCCGGGTTCTGCTGTGGCGGCGCTCGATACGCCGCGGCAACACGCGCGATCGTAACGTCGGATTTTGCTGGTATGCAACATCATCAATGATGAGTTGCGGTCCGACAATACGGGCTTGAGTGTTCACGGAGAGGCGGGTGCCGCCGGCGCGGCCGGCGCCGCACCGGACATGGCGCGGATCTGGTTGAGCGCCGAATAGCCGTGCACACCTGGGCAGCTGGTGTTGTTGTAGTCGCGATGGCCGGCGATCATCGGCAACTGGGTGCGTGCGCCGGCGGGGAACTTGCTGTCGGAGAAGTACTCCGCGGTGAGGTGAGCGGTCCCGCCCGCGTTGAGGCCGGCCTTGCCCAGACGCCATCGCAGGAAACGGGAGGCGGCCGAGATCATCGCGGCGGTCGGCGGCACCTGATCGAGGTTGCCCATCAACGACAATCCGACTGTCGCCTTGTTGAATCCGCCGGTATGGGTGCCCTCGACGTTGCGGTCCAGCCCGCCGAAGGCGCCTTCGAAGACCTGGCCGTATTTGTCGACCAGCACGTTGTAGCCGATGTCGCACCAGTTGAGGGTGCGCGCGTGATAGGCGTAGATACCGCGGACGATCTCCACCGACTGCTGCGCGGTGTAGTCGTTGTTGCCCGCGGTGTGGTGCACGATCGCGCCACCGACGGTCGGCGAATAGATCGGCTGCGAACAGCGGATGGATTCGTCGGCACCCCATTGGGCACGGGCTACCACCGACGGCCCGCCGAGCAGCGGGGTCAGCAACGACGAGCCCAGTGACAGAATCGAATCCGGACTGATCAGGGTCGCCTTGACCGCGGACAGGGCGGTGGTCACGAGTTTGGTCACCACCTCACCGGCCATCCCGACACCGAGTTGGGCGAGATCCCCGCCCTGGGTTTCGGCGGCTGGGATCGCGAGACCCTCATCGGTGGCGGCGACCTGCACCTCGCGGGCGTCGCCGACCCACACCGGTTCGGTACCGACCGGTTTGCCTGCGGAGGGGACAGCGCCGTGGAGTGCCGGTTCGAGTACCGACCACGGCGTCCAGCCGCCATCGGCCCGACGGGATCGCATCACCAGATCGACGTCGACGGGACGATCCCACGTGAAGGCCACCATCTTGAGTGGCTTGTCGCGGACGATCGTGGTCACCGCAGCGCCGACGGTCCGGCCGTCGGCCAGCCGGGGGATCGTCGCCTGCGGTGTAGACCCGCCGGGGGTCTTGGGCCGGGGGCCGGTCTTCGGAGGCGTCTTGCTCGGGGTCTGCGTCTTGCTCGGCGTCGGGGTTTGCGTGGGCGCCGATGATGGATTGCTCGGCGTCGGATCGCTCGAGGCCGGTGCGGGCGACGTCGTCGACCCCGATGGCGGTGTGGCGGGCAACGGCACCGTTACGTCGGGCAGACCGTCGGGCAGCGTGAAGACGTTCGGATCGATTTCCGGCAGCTTCACGCCGACGGCGTCCAGGCCCGAGGACGTGATGTCCAGGACGGCGGCTGGCAGTTCACGCAGCGGGACCTGCTCGATCGCGGTGTTCCCGATCCGCTTGGTGCGGTCGACCAGCGACGGATCGTCGGCGCCGACGCTCACGATCAGGGGTGCGGCGACGGCCGCGACGGCGACGACGGCCAGCATGATCGACGGTTTCGGTCGGGCATGACGCACGGTGGGCACTCTCCTCGGGCTGGGGTGTTCGGCAGTCATCGTGGCGAGGCGGACCGTTATGTCTCATTCACACACGCCGCCTCGGCACAACTCGTGATGCTGTTGTTATCTCCTGAGGTTGGAGTTAACGATCAACTTCATTATCGTCACTTAAGTCCCAATCGTCACACGAGTCACAGACGTAACGGCTCAGCGCCGCGTGTGAGCTCGACCGAAGGATGTGTTCACCTCGTGAAGATCTCCGCACCGCACAAGCGGCTGACGGGCTGGCTCGCGCCGGGAGTCCGGCCGCGTCACGCACGTCGGCGTGCCTGGTCGTGGGCGAGCATCGGCCTCGCGCCCGCACTCCTCATCGGCGGGATCGCCGTCGCCGGATCGCAAGGTCCGACCGACGTCGGCAACGTCGAACTGTCGGTCGGCTCGACGGTGACATTGATCGGACACGGGCACGGACACGGCCGCGGTCTCGGGCAGTGGGGTGCCTACGGTTATGCACGAAAAGGATGGTCGGCGAACCAGATTCTGCGTCACTATTACGGCGGCACCACCGCGGGGAAGGTGGACAGGCCCGAGATCTTGGTGAAACTCACCCAACAGAGCTCGGTGAATGTGCACGCGGACGCCGGAATGCGAGTCGGTGGGCAGCCGGTGGCTCCCGGGCAGGCGGTCAGCCTCTCCGGGAACACCGCGACCATCCTGAGTGGCTGCGGGGGCGGCGCGGTGCGAACCGTGCGCGTCCCGCAGCCCTTCGTGGAGCCGATCAACATGGGACCGAGCCGCCCGCCGGCCGAATTCCTCAAATTCTGCGGATCCAACACGGCCTATCGCGGTGCGCTCGGCTACGACGGTGGCGGCGTCGCCAACAAGCTGCACGTCGACGACTACGTCAAAGGCGTGATCCCGCGCGAATCGGTACCCGCATGGGGTGACTCCGGCGGTATGGAGGCGCTCAAGGCGCAGGCGGTCGCCGCCCGCACCTACGCGCTGGCCGCCATCGCCGGCGGCAAGAAGATCGACGACACCCAGAACTCGCAGGTATACGGCGGGGTCTCCGGTGAGGACCCGCGGACCAACAAGGCCGCCGACGCGACCGCCGGGCAGATCCGGCTGCAGAACGGTCGGCCCGCGTTCACCGAGTTCTCCGCCTCCACCGGCGGCTACACCGCGGGCGGACGGTTCCCGGCGGTGGCCGACGCCGGCGACTCCGCGTCACCGAACCACAACTGGACCGCCGAGGTCAGTGCGGGCAGCATCGGCTCTGCCTTCGGTGTCGGCGCCCTGCGCAGCTTCGAGGTCATCGAGGCGAACGGCCTCGGACCCGAGAACGGCCGCGCCATCAAGGTGCGGGCCGTCGGCTCGGCGGGCACCGTGGAGACCACCGGCGAAGAGGCCCGCACCAAACTGGGTCTGAAGTCGTCGTGGTTCGCGATCAAGGGACAGACCACGCGCCCGAAGATCGTCACACCCCCGACCGGCCCCGGCGCGGGCGGGAGCCTGGACTTCGGCAGCCTCAATCAGCTCGTCGACCAGGTCGTGCCCGGTGCGTCGCAGCTGCTCAGCCTGGCGACCGACGCGATGAACGGCAAGGTCGGCGACCTCGGTGGCATCACCGGACCGCTGGGTAAGGCGCTGGGACTGCCCGCGCTGACCCTGGACGGCACCGGCGTCACCCAGCTCTTCGAACAGGGCATGTTGTTCTTCACCCGGCAGACCGGCGCCCACGCCCTCGTCGGCGCCGGATTGGCGCGCTACCAGGCGCGCGGCGGGATCGCCGTGCTCGGCTTCCCGACTCGCGACGTGCTGCGCTGAACCCCGGGTGCGCTGTACACCACGGCGCCCGTGGCCCACACCATGCGCTCGGACAATCCTCAGGTTGCGTCCGTTACCCTGAGAACCCGTGGCAACCAGTAGCAGTTACGACCTGATCGTCGTCGGGTCGGGTTTTTTCGGCCTGACCGTCGCCGAGCGAGCGGCAACCCAGCTGGGTAAGCGGGTGCTGGTCGTCGAACGGCGCGATCATCTCGGCGGCAACGCGTACTCCGAGGCAGAGCCGAGTACCGGCATCGAGGTCCACCGCTACGGCGCGCATCTGTTCCACACCTCCAACGAGCGGGTGTGGGAGTACGTCAACCAGTTCACCGACTTCACCGGCTATCAGCACCGCGTCTTCGCGATGCACAACGGCCAGGCCTATCAGTTCCCGATGGGGCTCGGCCTGGTGTCACAGTTCTTCGGCAAGTACTACAGCCCCGACGATGCCCGTGCGCTGATCGCCGAGCAGGCCAGTGAGATCGACACCAAAGATGCGGCGAATCTCGAGGAAAAGGCGATCAGCCTGATCGGTCGGCCGCTCTACGAGGCGTTCATCAAGCACTACACCGCCAAGCAATGGCAGACCGACCCCAAGAACCTGCCCGCGGGCAACATCACCCGACTGCCGGTGCGCTACACCTTCGACAACCGCTACTTCAGCGACACCCACGAGGGACTGCCTGTCGACGGCTACACCGCGTGGCTGGAGAACATGGCCGCCGACGAGCGCATCGAGGTGCGCCTGTCCACGGACTGGTTCGACGTCCGCGACGAACTGCGCGCCGCCAGCCCCGACGCCCCGGTCATCTACACCGGCCCGCTGGACCGCTACTTCGACTACTCGGCCGGACGGCTCGGCTGGCGCACCCTCGACTTCGAGACCGAGGTGCTGCCGACCGGTGATTTCCAGGGCACTCCGGTGATGAACTACAACGACGCCGACGTCCCCTACACGCGCATCCACGAGTTCCGGCACTTCCATCCCGAACGCACCGATTACCCGACCGACAAGACGGTGATCATGCGCGAGTACAGTCGCTTCGCCGAGACCACCGACGAGCCGTACTACCCGATCAACACCCCCGAGGATCGCTCGATGGTGGGGGCGTACCGCGAGCTGGCCAAGGCCGAGACCGCGTCGTCGAAGGTGCTCTTCGGCGGTCGGCTGGGCACCTACCAATACCTCGACATGCACATGGCGATCGCGAGCGCGCTGACCATGTTCGACAACACCTTGGCGCCGCACCTGCGGGACGGCGCACCGCTGACCGCGGAATGAGCGGCGCGACAAGCAGAAGACGAGCACTCTCGACGGCGGATGCCGCGAGTAGCGCAGAAACGATGAGGGCGGAGTAGATGACGGTGACGTCCACCCACGACCACGACACCCAAGCGGGGGAGGGGCACTCGAAGGCGGCGTCGCTGCTGCAGCGGGTCATCTTCCCGCGGCCGGGTGAACCGCTCGATGTCCGATCGCTCTACCTGGTCGAATCGTCGACCAACCATCGTCGGGCACATGCGCCCAGCCGGACATCGGTGTATCTCGCGGGCGAATCCGAGGTCAGCTTCGAGACCTACTTCAACGCCTTCGCCGCGGCGTACTGGCGGCGCTGGTCGATCCTGAAGTCGGTGGTGCTCCGCGTCGAGGTGTCGGGGACGGCCCGCGTCGACCTCTACCGCTCCAAGATCGACGGCTCACGTATCGGCATCGGCGGCGATCTGGTGCCCACCGACGAGAACGGTCGCGGCGCCATCGAGTTCGAACTCGACCTCGACCCCTTCGAGGACGGCGGCTGGATCTGGTTCGACGTCACCACCGACACCGACACCGAGATCGTCTCGGCCGGTTGGTATGCGACCGCAGAGGCTGCGGCCGGACTCGACCCCGACACCAAGCGGGTCACCGTCGGCATCCCGACCTTCAACCGGCCGACCGACGCCGTCAACGCGCTGGCCGCACTCACCTCCGACCCGCTCGTCGACGGGGTCATCGATGCGGTGCTGATGCCCGACCAGGGCACCCGCAAGGTCGTCGACGAACCCGGTTACGACGACGCCGCCACCGCCCTCGGTGACCGGCTGCGCATCTTCGACCAGGGCAATCTCGGTGGTTCGGGCGGATATGCGCGCATCATGTACGAGGCGCTGCGCCTCACCGACAGCCCGTATGTGCTCTACATGGACGACGACATCGCGATCGAGCCGGACTCGATCCTGCGCGCGTTGGCGATGTCGCGGTTCGCGAAGTCGCCGATGCTCGTCGGCGGACAGATGCTCAACCTGCAGGACCGCAGTCATCTGCACTGCATGGGTGAGGTCATCAACCGCGGCAATTTCATGTGGACGGCGGCACCCTTCGTCGAATACGACCACAACTTCTCCAAGTACCCGCTGCGCGACCGCGAGAACTCCAAGAACCTGCACCGGCGCATCGACGTCGAGGGCAACGGCTGGTGGATGTGCATGATCCCGCGGGAATGCGCGGAGACCATCGGCCTGCCGATGCCGCTGTTCATCAAGTGGGACGACTGGGAATTCGCGCTGCGCGCGGCCAAGGCCGGCTATCCCACCGCCACCATCCCCGGTATCGCGATCTGGCATATGGCCTGGAGCGACAAGGACGACGCCATCGACTGGCAGGCGTACTTCCACCTGCGCAACCGGCTGGTGGTCGCGGCACTGCATCACGACGGCCCGATCAACGGGATCCTGAAGTCGATGGCCAAGGCAACCGCGAAACATCTTCTTTGCCTTGAGTATTCGACGGTGGCGATCCAGAACGAGGCGATCCGCGACTTCCTCGCCGGACCGGACCACGTGCGCAGCCTGCTGCCCACCGCGCTGCCCAAGATCGCCGCGATGCGTAAGCAGTTCCCCGACGCCGTCGTCCTGCCGTCAGCGCAGCAACTACCCCGAACCAGCGGCGAGGCAACGCATTTGGGCACGCACCCGCCGACCGGCAAGGTGGCCAAGGCCAAGGCGCTGCTGGCCGCGATGCGCAACAACGCCCGCCCGGCCGACCCGCGCCACCACGAGGTGCCGCAGGCCAACTATCCGCCGATCGAGGCCCGCTGGTTCAGCCTGGGCCGGGTGGACGGCGTGACCGTCACCACCGCCGACGGTCGGGGAGTGGTCTACCGCCAGCGGGACCGGGACAAGATGATCGCACTGGCCAAGGAATCCGCGGCGCTCGTGCGGGAACTCAACGAGAGGTTCCCCGCGATGAAGGACGCCTATCGGGCCAAACATCAGGAACTGACGAGCAAGGAGAGCTGGGCCGGTGTCTTCGGAATCGACTGAGGTGTTCAGCGATGGAATGGTCGGTAACGACCCGACCACGACCAGCGCATCCGCGCCGACCGGTGAGGTGGCCGCGCTGGTCGCGATCCAGTCGACGGTCGGCGCGCTCCCCGGTGCCCGTGAAGCAGCTCGCGGACTGTCGCACTTCGGCGAACACTCGCTGGGCTGGCTGGCGATCTCGGCGGCCGGCTGGGGACTCGCCCGCACCCGCGGCGACGCCGCCGCCCAGCGTCGCTGGATCGAGGCCGGTGTCGGGGCCTTCGGCGCGCATGCCGCATCGGTCGTCATCAAGCGGATCGTGCGCCGCCCGCGGCCGCACCACCCCGCCATCGACGTCGGGGTGTCCACCCCGAGCAAGCTGAGCTTCCCGTCCTCGCACGCGACGTCGACGACGGCCGCCGCCATCCTCATCGGACGGGCCGCGGGTCTGCCGCCGGCGGCACTGCCCGCCCTGCTCGTCCCGCCGATGCTGCTCTCCCGTCTGGTGCTGGGTGTGCACTACCCCACCGACGTGACCGCCGGTGCCGTGATCGGTGCCGCGAGCGCGGCCGCCGTGGTGGCGGGCGATAAGGTTCTGCTCGGATCCGATCGATGTGAGCCGGCCCGGTTCGCTTTCGGACGGGGGAAGAAGAGCAGGGAGAACGCATGAGCGAGGAGCCGATCGAGCACGGCAAGGTGCTGGCACCGCCGAAGAATCTGGCATCCGGGCTGATCAAGGCCGTCCGCCCACGCCAGTGGGTGAAGAACGTGCTGGTTCTCGCCGCACCGATGGCCGCCGGTACCGAGGTCCTCACGGACGGTGCGTCGATGCTGCGCGTCGGCATCGCCTTCGTGGCGTTCTGTCTGGTGGCGTCGTCGATCTACCTGATCAATGACGCCCTCGACGTCGAGGCCGACCGCAATCACCCGACCAAGCGATTCCGGCCCATCGCAGCCGGTGTGGTGCCGCGCAACCTGGCCTTCGGGCTGGCGGTCGTGCTGGCCGCCGCGTCGATCGGTATCGCCTTCCTCGCGAACTGGCAGACCGCCGTCACCATCGCGGTCTACCTCGCGATCCAGCTCGGCTACTGCTTCGGCCTGAAGCATCAGGCCGTCATCGACATCTGCATCGTGTCGTCGGGCTTCGTGCTGCGCGCGATCGCCGGTGGTGTGGCCGCCGAACTCGACCACGGGCTGTCCAAGTGGTTCCTGCTGGTGATGGCCTTCGGTTCGCTGTTCATGGCGGCGGGCAAACGTTACGCCGAGCTGGTCTACGCGGAGCGGACCGGCGCCAAGATCCGCAAGTCGTTGCAGTACTACACCGCTACCTACCTGCGCTTTGTGTGGACGCTGTCGGCGACGGCGGTGGTTCTGGCCTACTCGCTCTGGGCGCTGGACGCGAGCGCGCACGGTGGCGACCGTCCGGACAACGTCTTCTACGCGATCTCCGTGGTGCCGCTCACCATCGCAATCCTGCGCTACGCCGTCGACGTCGACGGCGGCGCGGCGGGCGAACCGGAGGAGATCGTGTTGGGAGACCGGGTCCTGCAACTGCTGGCGGTCGCGTGGGTCGTCTGCGTGGGTATCGCGGTCTATGCCTTCTCCTGACGGGAGCCGGCCCGACGATCCGGAAGACTTCTCGATCAGCGAGCTGACCCCGTCACCTCGCCCCCCATCATCTCGCCGCCAGTCCGTCGGGACCGGCGTCGCCGACGAGCCGGTCGCCGACGAGCAGGCCACCGACACCGTCTCCGACGATGACATGGTCGCCGAGGACCGCACCGGCGAGGACGGCGCCGACGATCGCCGTGTCGACGCGCCCCGCACCGGTGTCCGGTCGTGGGGCAGCCGCCAGTGGGTGCCGGTCGGCAGCTTCGTCATCGGTGCGGTGACCGTGGCCACCTTCTTCGCGATCGGCGCGTGGCAGCGACGCTGGATCGCCGACGACGGACTCATCGTGCTGCGCACCCTGCGCAACCTGTTCGCAGGCAACGGTCCGGTGTTCAACGCCGGTGAGCGGGTCGAGGCCAACACCTCGACCGCGTGGACCTATGTGCTGTGGTTCTGGGCCTGGATTACCGACGGTCAGCTCGAATACGTCGCCCTGTGGGTGGCGCTGGTGCTGTCGGTGGCGGCTACCCCCATCGCCATGTACGGCACCGCCCGCCTGTACGGCTCCCGGCTCGGCGGTCTCACCGGCAACGGCTGGACGCTGCTGCTGCCGCTGGGTGCCGTCGTCTACATCGCCGTTCCGCCTGCGCGCGACTTCGCGACCAGCGGCCTGGAGAACGGGCTGTGCATTTTCTGGGTCGCGGTGCTGTGGGCCCAACTGGTGGCGTGGGCGCGTCGCGGTCCGCACCAAACACGTTCGGCCGCGGTGTGGACCCTGCTGCTCGCGTTCACCGCGGGACTGGCGCCGCTCATCCGGCCCGAGCTGGCGGTCGTCGGCGGTCTCGCACTGCTGCTGGTCTTCTGCGCCCCGATCGGTGCGCGGATGCGTATCGGCATGATCGTCGTCGCGGCGATCCTGCCGGTCGGCTACCAGATCTTCCGGATGGGCTACTACGCCCTGCTCGTGCCGAACCCGGCGGTCGCCAAGGACGCCAGCGGCTCGAAGTGGGCACAGGGTGGCCGCTACCTGACCAACCTGTTCGGCCCGTATGTGCTGTTGCTGCCGGTCATCCTGGCCGTCGTCGCCGGGGTCGTGCTGATCGTCGGGAACCGGCTGCGTAAGCGTGCGCTCGGCGTCGAGCCTGCCGCATCGTCGCCCGCCTCGGCGCGCGAACGACTGGCCCGATTCTCGCGGTCGCTGCAGACGCCGACGGCGGTGACGGTCACCGTGCTCGTCGCCGGGTTCATCTGCGGCACCTACTGGGTGCGTCAGGGCGGCGATTTCATGCACGGCCGTGTGCTGCTCACCCCGCTGTTCATCCTGCTGCTGCCGATGATGGTGGTTCCGATCACGATCCCGGCCCATATCGCCGAGGCCTTCCGCCGCGGTCCTCGGGAGGTCGTCGACGCCGACGCTGTACCGGCCGCCTCCGACGCCGAGACCGCCTCCGACGCCGACACCTCCGACGCCGACGCCGAGACCGTCGCCTTCGAGGCTCCCGCCCAGTCCGAGGCCACGGTCACGGCCGGCGCCGTCGGGCCGACCGGCGCCGACGTCGAGTCCCATCGCGGGCTGATCCGTGCGCAGCTGGTGGGGTCGGCGTTGCTGGCCGGAGTGTGGGTCGCGACGCTCGTCTGGGCGATCTCGTCGCATTCGACGGTGCTGCCGAACGCGGGTATCGACATCGGCCGCAGTGGGATCGTCGACGAGCGACGCTTCTACGTGACCAACATGGGCAACGAGAACCCGGTGACGGCCGAGGACTATCTGGACTATCCGCGGATGCGTGCGATGGTCGAGATGATCGACAAGTACCACGAGGAGGGTGGCGTCATCCTGCCGTCGTCGAGCTACGACGAGTGGTATGTCGCCCGGATGCCCGGGATCATGCCCAAGGGTGTCGAACGTCAGGTGACCGTCTACTTCCTCAATCTGGGGATGACGAGTATGAACGCGCCGCTCGATGTGCGGGTCATCGACCAGATGGGCCTGGCCTATCCACTGGCCGCGCATACCGAACGACTCGAAGACGGGCGCATCGGACACGACAAGATCCTGCCCAGTGAATGGGTGGTCGCGGAGGCGGGTGCCTATCCGCGCAGTCCGGTGCTGCCTGGCTATCTCGACGAGGACACCGTCGCGCAGGCCAGGCTGGCGCTGACCTGTCCGGAGACGAAGGCGCGGTATGCCTCCTTCACGGGACCCTGGACCTTCGCCCGGTTCAAACACAACCTGCGCGAGTCGTTCACCTACACCGATTACCGCATCCAGCGGAATCCGGAGTATGAGCTGCAGCGCTGCGGGATTCCGATTCCGCCGCCACTGCCGCCCATCAAGTAGGAGAACGTCCGGTTTGCCGTGTTACATATCGAATCGGTAACGTCGCGCGCCGGGGTGGCGATGAACAACTAGTCGTCCACGACAAGCCGGGCGTTGTCCGAATTGTCGTGGGAGGGCCTGATGTGACTGCGATCACAGCGTTTGTCTGTGCTTTGCGATTGCAATAGGCTGCGCAAACGGTGAGCAACGCTCGAGAGTGAGCTGAGAGTTATCGTTGCGCCGCAGAGTGCACTCGGGGGACATGGCGACGAGTGGTCGCTTAACCGTTCACGGTTGATCCGCGGTTTTCCGCTGGCCGACCGGTTGACAAGGGAGATTTGAGTCCATGCGCGAAGCAGTATGTGCGCCGAAACCGGCGGGGCGGGGCCGCTGGGGCAACCGATTCGTGGCGGCGGCGATCGCCATGATGACGGTGATCGGCCTGGCCGGCGTCGTCGGTGGAGCCGGACAGGCGAACGCCAGGATCGGCGGCACGCAGTACGGCAAGCAGGAGTTCTGGGTCAACGGCTGTGGGATGCCCTCGGTCAAGGTCCGCGCCTGGAAGCGTCCGGGCAACTACAAGACCGTCATCATGCTCGACGGTATGCGCGCCCAGTACGACTACAGCGGCTGGGAGATCAACACCAACATCCAGGAGATGGTCCGCTCCGGCGTCAACGTCGTCGAGCCCATCGGTGGTCCGGCCAGCTTCTACTCCGACTGGGATGCCCCCAGCAACTTCAACGGCCAGAAGTTCCGCTACCGCTGGACTTGCGTCATCAACCGCACCCTGGTGCCCGCGCTCGACCGCAAGGGCTTCCGCGTCGGCAAGAGCAAGAAGTACGCGATCCTCGGTCTGTCCTCGGGTGGTAACGCCGCATTGGTGATCGGTGCGCAGAACCGCGCCGCCTTCGACCGCGCCGGCTCGCTGTCGGGTTACAACTTCCTGTCGGCGCCGGGTATGCGCACCGCACTGCGTCTGGCGATGCTCGACGTCGACCCGAAGCCGTGGAACATCGACTGCATGTGGGGCCCGCCGTGGAGCCTCCGTTGGTTCGACAACGATCCGATGTGGAACATCAACCGCATGCGCGGCATGAAGATCTTCGTCGGTTCGGGTAACGGCCTGTTCGGCAAGTACAACGCGCTGCCCAACGTCTTCGACGATCTGTTCAAGGGTTCGACCCTGGAACTGCTGGCCTTCACCCAGTCCAAGGCCTTCGAGGCCGCGGCCTTCGTGTCGGGCCTGCCGGTGATGACCTACTACGCCAACGGCACCCACGCATGGGGCTACTGGCAGGACATGGTCTGGAACGCCAAGAATCGCGGTTTCTTCCGCTGAGTCCGTCCTGAAGCGACGTCGACGCCCCGCCCTTTCTGGGCGGGGCGTCGTTGTCGTCCGGGACGGTGTGAATGCCACTCCCAAACAACTTGTGTCACACAAATCCCACACGCCCCAGCGTGGCGCGCACACTTCGATGGCCGCGCCGTGTAAGAAACACCTGAGGCGTTTGTTGTTTGTGATGCATGTGTGACTGGAGGGGAACCAGTCGCGCGCGCTCCGCGAATGCCACCGGACGGGGCACGAAGGAGTCATGGAGTTATGCGAGCGGTACCAGGAATGCGAGCGGTGCAGGGTGAACAGGTGATCGGCGGGCGGGGACGCCGATCGCGAACGGGCAAATTGACCGCGACGGTGGTGACCGTTCTCGCGGCCATCTGCGCGCTGGTCTTCGCGGGCACGGTACCCGCCGGTGCGGCACCTGCCGCACCGCCCTCGTCCGAACCCGCCCCGGCGCCCGGCCCGGCCCCTGCCCCGGCTCCCGCGCCCCCGGCCGCCGCGCCGGCCCAGCCCGGCAAGGTGGTCAACACCTACTGGTACACCGATCGTCGGGTCGCGCTGTGGGTGCACTCGCCGTCGATGAACACCAACATCCAGGTGCAGATCCTGCTGGCCCGCGACTGGTACGCGAAGCCGAAGGCGAAATTCCCGCAACTGACCATGCTCGACGGACTGCGCGCGCAGGACGATCAGAGCGGCTGGGTCATCAACACCAAGATCGTGGACTTCTACAAGGACAAGAACGTCAACGTCATCCTGCCGATCGGCGGTGAGTCCAGCTTCTACACCGACTGGAAGCAGCCCGACCGCGGCAAGAACTACAAGTGGGAAACCTTCCTGATGCGCGAGCTGCCGCCGATACTCGAGAACGAGTGGCGTTCCAGCGACGTGCGCGGCGTCGAAGGTCTGTCGATGGGCGGTTCGGCCGCGATGATGCTCGCCGCCCGCAACCCCGGCTACTACAAGTTCGCGGCCTCCTTCTCGGGCATTCTGCAGCTGACCTCCTACGGCATGCCGCAGGCGGTCCAGTTCGCGCTGCGCGACGGCGGCGGCTATGACTCGATGAAGATGTTCGGCCAGCCGAGCGATCCGGCCTGGAAGGAACACGACCCGTACGTCCTCGCCGACAAGTTGCAGGGCACCAGCCTCTACATCTCGTCGGGCAACGGCATGGTCGGCCCGCATGACAAGCCTTCGGACATCCCGTTGCTGGCGACCAACTACTCCGGCGTCGGGCTGGAGATGCTCAGCCGCGTGACCAGTCAACAGTTCGCCATCGAACTCAACCGCAAGGGCATCCCCGGGCAGGCCAACTACCGTCCGTCGGGTACCCACACCTGGCCGTACTGGGAGTTCGAGATGATCCAGGCATGGCCGCAGGCCGCGGGTGCGCTCGGCCTGGCCGGTGATCGCGTCGCCTGCCGTGTCGGCGGCAAGTTCCGCAAGGTGTACGACGGCAACAAGGCACAGCTGGGTGGCTGCCTCACCCCCGAGTACCCGGTTCCCGGAGGGCGGGCGCAGGACTTCTTCGGTGGCCGCATCTTCAGCGGACCCAAGGGACCGCAGGTCGTCACCGGCGCGATCGGCGGCGCATATGCGGCCGCGGGCGGCTCCGGAGGCCGGTTGGGCCTGCCGACGAGCAGCGAGCTGAGCACCCGCGACGGAAAGGGCCGGTTCAACACCTTCGAGCACGGCAAGATCACCTGGACCGCCCGCGGCGGCGCGAAAGTGACGAAGTGATGAGGCAGTCCTGAAACTTCGCTGAGGAATCAGGGTGTTTCCGCAGGTGGGGCGGGTCGGATGGCAATTGTCCGGCCCGCCGGGCGGTAACGTTGCTCAGTGGCGCCGCCTGCCTCCGCAGGCGAGCCGGGCAGTGCAGACGACCGAGGAAGTGGGCATGACGCGAAGGTTCGTTCAGGTGGCGGTAGCCGCAACCGGACTGGTACTGGCCCTCGGGTCGGTGACCGCATGTACCGACGACTCGACGGCGTCCGCCCCGATCACCAACGCCCCGGTCACGACCACCTCGATGTACTCGGCGCCGCCGAGCGGGGCGTCGACCCCGGCCGAAGGCACCCCGACCCCCGGTGTCACCACCGCCCCGTCGGCCAGCCTGCCGGCCACCGGACCGAATTCGACGACGACCGTACCGTCGAACTTTCCGGGTCCGAGCGGCCAGCCGCTGTCGGACAAGGCGCGCAACTACCTGAACGCGCTCAAGGCGCAGAACGTCACCTTCATGGGTGACTCGGACAACTCGGTGGCGCTCACCATGGCCGAGTACGTGTGCGGCGCCAAGTCCAAGGGCACCGATCCGGTCACCATGAAGGCCTTCGTCACCGCTTCCGTCGGGCCGGGCACCAAGACCGTCGAAGAGGCGAATGCCAAGGCCGACAAGGTCATCAAAGCCGCCGACGAGAACTACTGCTGATCGTTGAACGCACGGAAGTCCTCTCGCCCGACGTCACGGGGCAAGTCCCGGCGCCGTTCTCGCAAGCTGCCGGTGATCTTGGGCGCGCTCGCGATTCTGGCGATCGTGCTGATCGTCGTCGCCGTGATCCAGATCTTCAAACCGGGGCCGTCGCCGTTCACCCCGACTCCACCGCCGACGTCGCCGTCGAAGGAACGTCCGCAGGCGCAGCCCGCGGACTGTCCGGATGTGCTGACCCTGGTCGTGCCGGGCACCTGGGAATCGTCGGCCGGCGACGATCCGATCCACCCGACCGCCAATCCGCGGTCGCTGATGCTGCGGGTGTCGAAGTCGCTGCAGGGCGCCTTCGCCGACCAGCCGGGCCGCACCGAGGTCTATACGGTGCCCTACACCGCGGAGTTCCGGAATCCGACGAATCTCGGCGACCGGCAGGCCGACTACAACGTCTCGCGGACCCAGGGCTACAAGCGGGCCGCGGGCAAGATCATCGCCACCAACAAACACTGCCCGCTGACCCGGTATGTGCTGCTCGGGTTCTCGCAGGGCGCCGTGATCGCCGGCGACCTGGCCAGCAACATCGGCAACGGTCGCGGAGTGCTCGATCCGGCCGACAAGGATCTGGTGCTCGGCGTCGGGCTGATCGCCGACGGTCGTCGGGAGCCGGGGGAACAGCACGACATCGGTCCGAGCCCCGACGGTGTGGGCGCGGAGGTTCGTCTCGCCGGCTTCGGCGGGCTGGTGCCCGGCATCACCATGACCGGATCCCGCAACGGTGGTTTCGGGGAGCTGTCCGATCGGGTGCAGTCGATCTGTGCGCCCGGCGACCTGATCTGCGACGCACCGTCGGTGACCAATCCGCTGGCCGCCCTGGCGAAGCTGTCGAATGCGGCGGCCAATCCGATCCATGCGTTGTACGCGACGACGTCGCACTGGGAGTACGAAGGCGCCAGCGCCACCCAGTGGATGTACGGCTGGGCGCGTGCGGTCATCGACGGCGCCGAGCAGCCCGAACACGAGTAGGAGACGGTGGCCACCCACCGCCCGTACGCCGCTGTCGGGCTCACTCGGCGGGTGGGTGTGTAACGCGCACACCGGTATCGGCGAACTAGATCGGGGAGACGACTCGTGTCGCCCGGTCAGATGACGGCAGCCGAGCCCTACCTCGGCGTTTGGTCCGGGACAGGATGACCGCGGGTGGCCCGGGACCAAAGGCCCACCGGGGTTTGGAACGGCACCTGTACTGCATTACCGTGTTGCCGGGTCCGATACCACCGATGGTGGGCCGCCGACACCGGTAGACAACGACGCCGGTCAACGACGCCGTTCAACAAGGAGACGCACGAATGACGCAACCCGAGACGGACGGCACCTCACCGGAGCCGCGCAAGTTCCGCTTCGGTGCCGGTGGTGAGGGCAACAAGGACGAGGGCGGAGCCCGCAAGTTCGTGCAGCTCGCGCAGACCGCCGAGGAGTACGGCTACGACACCTTCGCGGTGCCCGATCATCTCGGCAACCAGGTCGGCCCGCTCGCGGCACTCGGCGCGCTGACCCAGGCGACCAGCCGGATCCGGCTGGGGACCTCGGTGCTCGCCAACGGCTTCCGCCACCCGGCGATCCTGGCCAAAGAGGCCAACACCATCGACGTGCTGAGCAAGGGGCGCCTCGAACTGGGTATCGGCGCGGGATGGATGAAGGAGGAGTTCGACAAGGCGGGCCTCCCCTTCGAGTCACCCGGTACGCGCATCCGTCGCCTCGACGAGTCGCTGACCATCCTCGACAAGCTGCTGCGTGGCGAGAAGGTCGACTTCGACGGCGAGTTCTACCAGATCAACGGTCTGGAGGGGACGCCTCGTCCGCGTCAGGGTCCGCGCCCGCCGATCGCGGTCGGCGGTGGCGGCCCGAAGATGCTGGCGTTGGCCGCCAAACATGCCGACATCATCTCGGTGGCCCCGGGTACCACCCCCGACGGCAAGATGAAGCTGTCGGATATGACCATCGACAAGACCGCCGAGCGGGTCGATCGTATCCGCGTGGCGGCCGGGGATCGGTTCGCCGACATCGAGCTGAACTGGACCATCGCGGTCATCGTTATCACCGACGACCGGCAGGCGACCGCCGAGATGGCACTCAAGGCGCTGGCCCAGGGATATCCGCCGAATATCGAACGTGACTGCGAGTTCACCGTCGACGACGTACTGTCCTCGCC
The DNA here is from genome assembly GCF_030315745.1 of Gordonia heveisoli. Taxonomy (GTDB): domain Bacteria; phylum Actinomycetota; class Actinomycetes; order Mycobacteriales; family Mycobacteriaceae; genus Gordonia. The sequence continues at coordinate 45,687 of NZ_JASXSH010000013.1, forward strand.
GTATATCGCGATTGGTTCGTTCGAGGAGATCGCCGACCAGATCCGTGAGGTTCGTCGTCGGACGTCGATGTCTTACGTCGGTGTGTTCCCCACCCAGATGGATGCCTTCGCACCCGTCATCTCTCTGTTGAAGGGGGAGTAAAGCCCCGGCAACGGGGGAGTAGGATGACCGACGGTCTCGCGTCGAAAACCGCGAGGTGAGAGGCCACGGGTCAGCAGCGCCCACGAACCGGCGACGGTGCGTGAACGCGAACGATCGGTTGACGATCACAACTAGTTCCAACGTTAGACAACGTGAGCTACCGAACAGCGGTAGTCACCGGACGTGGAGGGCTACGCCGCAGGAGTGACCCGCGGCGACAAGCCACCAGGGGCGCATACGCGCCCGGGCGGGGGATTCCACGAGGGGGCCACAGGAGTATGAATGCTGAACACTGAATTTGAGCAGTTCCTCGATGAGAACGGCAACCTGCACTTCAACGAGGATGCGACCCTGGTCGACTATGTCGAACGCAACGTGCGCGAAGAAGCCGACACGCTTGCGTACCGATTCATCGACTACAGCCGCGAGCGTGACGGTGAAGCCCAGGACCTCACCTGGGCGCAGTTCGGCAAACGTCTGCGCGCGGTCGCGGCACGTCTGCAGCAGGTGACCAAACCCGGCGACCGGGTGGCGATTCTTGCGCCGCAGTCGCTGGAGTACGTCATCGGCTTCTTCTCGGCGCTGTACGCGAGCAACATCGCGGTTCCGCTGTTCTCGCCCGACGAGCCCGGCCACACCGACCGGCTGCACGCGGTGCTCGAGGACTGCAAACCGTCGGCGATCCTCACCTCCACCAAATCCGCCGAGGCGGTCCGCGACTTCTTCGCCCATCTGCCCGCCAAGGAACGTCCGCGCGTGATCGCCGTCGACGCGGTCCCCGACTCGGTCGGGTCGAGCTGGGTGGCACCGGTCGCAGGCAAGGACCACAACCGCGACACCGTCGCCTACCTGCAGTACACCTCGGGTTCGACGCGGGTCCCGGCGGGCGTGGAGATCACCTATGAGGCCGTCGCGGCCAATGTCCTGCAGATCTACGATTGCATCGAGATCGACCGCAACGCGCGCGGTGTCACCTGGCTGCCGATGTTCCACGACATGGGCCTGCTCACCGTGATCCTGCCCGCACTGGGCGGCAAGTACATCACCATCATGAGCCCGCAGGCCTTCGTGCGCCGTCCCGGTCGCTGGATCAAGGAACTGGCCGCGGCCAGCGACGGTGCCGAGACCTACGCGGCCGCGCCGAACTTCGCCTTCGAGCACGCCGCCGCGCGCGGACTGCCCAAGCCGGGTGAAGAACTCGACCTGTCGAACGTCATCGGCCTGATCAACGGCTCCGAGCCGGTCACGGTCAGCTCGATGAAGAAGTTCAACGAGGCTTTCGAGCCGTACGGTCTGCCGAAGACGGCGATCAAGCCCTGCTACGGCATGGCCGAGGCGACGCTGTTCGTCTCCGCGACCCAGCGCAACAACGAGGCCAAGGTCATCTACGTCGACCGTGACGAGCTCAACGCGGGCCACTTCAAGGTCGTCGACGCCGACACCCCGAACGCGGTGGCACAGGTGTCCTGCGGTCAGGTCGCGGTGAGTCAGTGGGCGACCATCGTCGACGCGGACACCGCCACCGAGGTCCCCGACGGCCATGTCGGCGAGATCTGGTTGCACGGTCTGAACATCGGCGCCGGCTACTGGAACAAAGACGCGGAGACCAAGGAGACCTTCCACAACGCGCTGGCCAACCCTCTTCCCGAGGGCAGCCACTCGCTGGGCGCACCCGAGGGGGCGCAGTGGATGCGTACCGGCGACTACGGGGTCTGGCTCGACGGTGAGCTCTACATCACCGGCCGGGTCAAGGATCTGGTGATCGTCGACGGCCGCAACCACTACCCGCAGGACCTCGAGTTCAGCGCCCAGGAGTCGAGCACCGCGCTGCGTCCCGGCTTCGTCGCGGCCTTCGCGGTGCCGGCCAACGAGCTGCCCGCGGACGTGTTCGAGAGCGCGACCAGCGGTCTCAAATTCGACCCCGACAACGGTGCCGAACAGCTGGTCATCGTGGCCGAGCGTGGTCCGGGTAAGAAGACCGATCCGCAGGAGATCGCCGACATCGTGCGGGCCGCGGTGGCCCAGCGGCACGGTGTGATGGCTCGCGACATCCTGCTGGTTCCGGCCGGTTCGATCCCGCGCACCAGCTCCGGCAAGATCGCGCGCCGCGCGACCAAGGCGGCCTACATCGACGGCAGCCTGCGCGGCGGCTACAAGCAGACCGCGTTCCCCGACGCGGAGAGCTGACCGCCGACCGCCGATGCGCGTCCCCCGTCCACGAAAGATGCCCCGGGCAAGCAACGCCCGGGGCATTTTCGCCCGGCTGCTCCGAGCCGGTTCCCCCGATCAGTAGTGTGGAAGCGATGTCTGAACTGAATACCGACCAGCCAGCGAATGCCACATCCGCGTCCCCCGAGACGACGGATGCGGAGCAGTCGACCACACAGACCGTGTCGTCGGAGACCGCGCAGGCCGGCGGTACCTCCGGGGAGACCGTGAGCGACGCGGCGGGAGGCGACCTGACGGTCGCCGAATTGCGCGACTGGCTGCGTGACTGGGTGTCCACGGCAACCGGTTTGCCCGCCGACCAGATCCCCGAGGACCGCCCGATGGAGGAGTTCGGTCTGTCCTCCCGCGACGCCGTGGCGCTGGTCGCCGACGTCGAGGACAAGACCGGTGTCATCCTGACCGCGACGGCCGCCTACAACCATCCGACGATCGCGATGCTCGCCAAGCGCATCATCGAGGGCGATCCGGACGAAGGTCTCGACGACGTCGCCGACACCTTCTGGCAGCGCGACCGCAACGACGCCGACGACATCGCGATCGTCGGGTTGTCGACCCGCTTCCCCAAGGCCGGGCATACCCCCGAGTCGACGTGGGACGCGCTGATCACCGGCCGAGACGGTATCTCGGATCTGCCCGAGGGGCGTTGGGCCGAGTTCTGGTCGGATCCGCAGATGACCGAGGTACTCGACAAGCGCAATCTGCGCGGTGGCTACCTCGACGATGTGAAGTCCTTCGACGCCGACTTCTTCCAGATGAGTCCGCGTGAGGTCGAGATGGTCGACCCGCAGCAGCGGCTGGCGATGGAACTCACCTGGGAGGCGCTCGAGCACGCGCACATCCCGCCCAGTGATCTCAAGGGCGGGGCGGTCGGCGTCTTCGTGGGTACCTCCACCAACGACTATCAGCTGCTCGCCGCGCTGGGTCTGGGCGAGGGATCCGACGAGACCGCGGCCTACGCGCTGACCGGTACCGCGACGTCGATCATCGCCAACCGTGTCTCCTACTTCTTCGACTTCCACGGACCGTCGCTGGCGGTGGACACCGCGTGTTCGTCGTCGCTGGTTGCCGTGCATCAGGCGGTCCGGTCGCTGCGCTCGGGTGAGTCCGACGTCGCGCTCGCCGGCGGTGTCAACCTGATCCTGACCCCGGCCGCGACCGTCGGTTTCGACACCATCGGCGCGGTCGCCAAGGACGGGCACATCAAGGCCTTCTCGGCCGATGCCGACGGTATGGTCCGGTCGGAGGGCGGCGGCATGTTCGTCCTCAAGCGGATGGCCGACGCCCGTCGCGACGGCGACGACGTGCTCGCGGTGATCGCCGGATCGGCGGTCAATTCCGACGGCCGCTCCAACGGCATCTTCGCGCCGAATCCGGAGGCTCAGGTCGACGTCCTGCGCGACGCCTACACCGATGCCGCGATCGACCCGCGCAGCGTCGACTATGTCGAGGCGCACGGGACCGGAACCATCCTCGGTGATCCGATCGAGGCGGACGCCCTCGGCCGTGTGGTCGGCCGTAACCGCACCCTGGGTGCCCCGGCGCTGCTCGGCTCGGCGAAGACCAATTTCGGGCACATGGAGTCGGCGGCCGGTGCCGGAGCGCTCGCCAAGGTGGTGCTCTCGTTGCAGCACAACCAGATTCCGGCGTCGCTGAATTACGCCGGACCCAATCCGTACATCCAGTTCGATGCCAACGGTCTCAAGGTCATCCCGGAGATCACCGAGTGGCCGCGCTACTCCGGCCACGCCATCGCCGGTGTCTCCGGCTTCGGTTTCGGTGGTACCAATGCGCACCTGGTCGTCCGCGAGGTGCTGCCCACCGATCTCGCCGACCCGGCCCTGGGACCCGCGGAGCTGGGCGAATCCGAACTGCTCGCGGAGGAGTCGCAGCAAGGAACGAGTGGCGACGTCACGACGGACGACGATGACGACGACTACCTGACCGAGGCCGAACGCGCCATCCTGGCCGCGCAAGCCCGGCAGACCGAGGCCGTCGTCGAGGCCGTCGAGGTAGATCCGGCCGCCGGCTTCGCGCCCTGCGCCGCCGAGGGTTCGGCTGTGCCGCTGGTCATTTCGGCCTTCCTGCCGTCGCGTCGCCGCAAGTCGGCCGCCGATCTGCTGGCCTGGCTGGACTCCGATGCCGGGCAGTCGACCCCGCTCGCCGACATCGGGCGTGCGCTGGCGCGCCGCAATCATGGCCGTTCCCGCGCCGTGGTCATGGCACGCACGCATGAGGATGCGGTCAAGGGTGTCCGCGCGGTCGCCGAGGGCAAGGCCAATCCGCTTGTGTACGTTGCGGATTCGCCGGATGCCGCGTCGGCGGTATGGCTCCTGTCGGGCTTCGGTTCGCAGCATCGGAAGATGGCCAAACAGCTCTACACCGAGAATCCGGTGTTCCAGAAGTACGTCGACCGCGTCGACGCTCTCATCGAGAACGAGCTCGGCTATTCGATCGCCGCGATGTTCCTCGACGACGAGCAGACCTACGCCATCGAGACCTCGCAGGTCGGCATCTACACGATCCAGGTCGCGCTCGCCGACACCCTGCGTCACTTCGGCGCCGAACCCGGTGTGCTGGTTCCGCATTCGATGGGTGAGGCGTCGGCGGCCTACATCAGCGGCGGTCTGTCGCTGGAGGACGCGACCCGGGTGATCTGCCAGCGTTCGCGACTGATGGGTGAGGGCGAGTCGATGCTGACCGGCGACGACATCCGCCTGATGGCACTCGTCGAGTACAGCGCCGAGGACATCAACGACGTCCTGGTCGACTTCCCCGACCTGGAGATCTGCGTCTACGCGGCGCCGACCCACACGGTGATCGGTGGCCCCGAGGCGCAGGTCGACGCGATCGTCGCCCGTGCCGAGCAGGAGGGCAAACTCGGTCGAAAGCTGCAGACCAAGGGTGCCAGCCACACCTCGCAGATGGACCCCATCCTCGGCGAACTCGCCTACGAGCTCACCGGAATCGAGCCGCTACGGCCGACCGTCGGGTTCTACTCGTCGGTCGACCGCGAGACCTTCTACCGGCCCGGCCACGCTCCGGTCCACACCATCGACTATTTCCTGAAGGGCCTGCGCCACAGTGTGTGGTTCTCGCAGGCGATCGCGAAGTCGGTGGAGAACGGACACCGGACCTTCATCGAGCTGTCGCCGAATCCGGCGGTCCTCATCTCGGTTGCCGCGGTGACCTTCTCGGCCGGTCTACACGACGCCGAGCTGATCGAGACGTTGCGCCGCAAGGAGGATGAGAGCTTCGGTCTGGTCAACGCCCTGATGAAGCTGTATGTCCACGGGCATCCGGTCGACGTCGGTTCGCTGTTCGGTTCCGGTGCGTTCGCCGACATCCCGCGTACCCGGTTCGAACGTAAGCCCTACTGGCTCAAGGCGGTACTCGCGTCGGGTGGTTCGGCGGGTCGTGTCCCGGGGTCGCATGTCGCGCTGCCCGACGGCCGGCACGCCTGGGAGGTCAACGCCGCCGCCGTCACCGATCCGCGTGAGCTGGTCCGATCGGCTGCCGCGCAGGTGCTTTCCGCTGCCACGGTGGGTGCCGCCGTGACCCATGCCCCGATCCCGGCCGCCGGCACCGTCACCACGACGCTGTCCCCGCATCCGGGTGGGGCGTCGGTGACCGTGCATGCCAAGGCGGATCGCAACTTCGCGCTGCTGTACGAGGCGGTGGTGACCGGTGACATCACCGGTGAACCCGACGCTGCCGGTACTCCGGTCCCGGTGGACCAGACCACCAGGGGTGCCGAGGTTTTCGCCGACGACAAGGTTGTCGTCGAAGATGAGGTCGTCGATGACATCGGCAATCGGTGGGATCCGGCATCGGGTGAGTCGGTCGGAGATCGGCTGGCGATCATCGTCGGCGAGTCGATGGGCTATGACCCCGAGGATCTGCCGCGCGAGATTCCCCTGATCGAGCTCGGCCTCGACTCGCTGATGGCGGTCCGTATCAAGAACCGCGTCGAGTTCGAGTTCGAGATCCCGCAGCTGCAGCTGCAGGCGATGCGTCAGGCGAATCTGGCGGACGTGCAGAAGTTCGTGGAGTTCGCGGTCACCCATCGTGACCAGCTCGACGATCTCGACAATGCCGCCGGCGGTGGCGAACTCGATACTGCCGCCCTCAACGCCTACATCGACGAGCAGAATGCCAAGGAGGCGGCCGCCCAGCAGTCCACGGCGGCCGACGAGGCCGCCGCGAGCGCCCCGGAACCCGTCCAGACGGCACCGGAGCCGGTCACCGTCGAACCGGAATCTGCCGAACTGGAACCTGTTGGGCCGGAACCTGTTGGGCCAGAATCTGCTGCGGTTGAGACGGATTCGGTCGCCCGACCCGCACCGGCGAAGACCGATCTGACCGATCAGCGCGCCGTCGCCGAAGCGGCGGGCTCCGATGTGCCGCCGCGTGACGCTGCCGAGCGTCTCACCTTCGGCGTGTACGCGGTCGTCACCAAGCGGTCGGCGGGCGGCATCTTCAACAAGCTGCCCGTGCTGGAAGAGGAAGTCGCCCAGCAACTCACCGACCGGCTCAACGAACGCACCGGCGGCGAACTCGACGTCGAGGACATCCTCGACTCCGAAACCATCGAGGAGATGTCGGACTACGTCCGCAAATTCCTCGACGCCTCCGCCGACACCGACGGTTTCCTGCGGTACCTCCGCCTCGACGGTGACAAGAAGTCCTACGATCCGGCCGCCGGTGATCCGACGCCGATCCTGCTGTTCCACCCGGCAGGCGGCAACACCTCGGCCTACGAGGCGCTGCTCAAGCGGCTGCCCGAGGATCAGCCGGTGATCGGTTTCGACCGGGGCGTCGAGGGTTCCATCGAGGACCGGGTGCGCGAGTACCTGCCGCGTCTGCGTGAGGTGCAGCCGAATGGGCCGTATGTGCTCGTCGGCTGGTCCTTCGGTGGCGCACTGGCTTACGGCTGCGCCCAGGTCCTGCGCGAGCAGGGGCAGGACGTCGCCTTCGTCGGTCTCATCGACGTGGTCCGTCCCCGTGAGGACATGACCGAGAACGCCGACACCAAGCGTGCTCGCCTGGAGCGGTGGAAAGAGTTCGCGATCCGCAACTACGACCTGGACGCCGACATCCCGATCCCGATGGACCGACTGGTGGAAGCCGACGACGAGGGTCAGTTCCAGATCATCATGGAGATGATGTCGATGTCGGGGACCAAGATCCCCGGCGGCATCATCGAGCATCAGCGGACCTCGTTCATCGAGAACCGGGCGCTGACGAATATCGCGCCGACTCCCTACGGCGGCAAGGTGGTTCTGTACCGGGCCGACAAAATGCACGCCGGGGCGATCGAACTCGAACCGCAGTGGGCCGAGATCGACGAGGACGGCCGTTGGGGTGAGGTGGTCGACGACCTGGAGATCCTGCACATCGGTGGTGACCACCTGTCCATCGTCGACGAGCCCTACATCGCGAAGATCGGTGCCGACCTTTCCGACCGTATGCGCGGCCTCGGCAGCGAGCGGTCTTGATATGAAGGAGTGCGAGTCCCGTCGGGGAGTCGAGCACAAGGAAGTGAATGAGCGTGACTGATACCACCGCAGGCAAACTCGCCGATCTTCGGCAGAAGCTCGAAACGGCCTTGGAGCCGGGCGGGGAGAAGGCGATCGCCAAGCGGGCCGCCAAGGGGATTGCCTCTCCGCGGGAACGTTTGGCCATGCTCTTCGATCCCGGCACCTTCGTCGAGATCGGTGCCCTGGCGAAGATGCCGGGTGCGGCGCAGAGCGGCTACGGCGACGGTGTCGTCACCGGACACGGCCTGGTTCACGGCCGTCCGGTCGCTGCGTTCTCCCACGACCAGACGGTGTTCGGCGGCACGGTCGGCGAGATGTTCGGACGCAAGGTAGCCGCACTGATGGAGTGGGCGGGCAAGATCGGCTGCCCGGTGGTCGGCATCAACGACTCGGCGGGCGCCCGAATCCAGGACGCGGTCACCTCACTCGCCTGGTACGCCGAGATGGGTCGCCGTGGTGACCTGGTGTCGGGTCTGTCCCCGCAGATCTCGGTGATCCTGGGCAAGTGTGCCGGTGGCGCGGTGTACAACCCCGCCAACACCGACATCCTGGTGGCCGTCGAGGGCAAGAGCTACATGTTCGTCACCGGCCCCGACGTCATCAAACAGACCACCGGCGAAGAGATCTCGGCGGAGGATCTGGGTAGCGCGCACAATCAGGCGCGATGGGGCAACATCCACCACGTGGCCGCCGACGAGCAGGCCGCGTTCAGCTGGGTGCGCGAGTATCTGCAGTACATGCCGTCGAGCGCGTATGAGCGGCCGCCGGTGATCAACCCGGGGCTCGAACCCGAGATCACCGAGTCGGACCTGTCGCTCAACAGCTTCATGCCGGATAACGACAACGCCGGTTATGACATGCACGACATCATCATTCGGCTCTTCGACGACGGTGCCTTCCACGAGGTCGGGGAGTTGTTCGCGCCCAACATCATCACCGGGTACGCCCGCGTCGACGGCCATTCGGTGGGTGTGGTCGCCAACCAGCCGAGCGTGATGGCGGGCACCCTCGACACCGATTCGTCGGAGAAGGCAACGCGATTCGTGCGGATCTGCAACGCCTTCAACATCCCGCTGGTCTTCCTGGTCGACACGCCTGGCATCCTGCCCGGCCTGGTGGAGGAGGCCAAGGGCACGATTCGCCGGTCGGGCAAATTCATCTTCGCCTACGTCGAGGCGGACGTCCCGAAGATCACCGTGGTCCTGCGCAAGGCTTACGGCGGCGCCTACGCCGTGATGGGATCCAAGCAGCTCGGCGCGGACATCAACTTCGCCTGGCCGACGGCCAAGATCGCCGTGATGGGTGCCGAATCGGCGGCTGCGGTGCTGACCCGTCGCCAGACCGAGGGTCTCTCGGCAGCGGACGCGGACAAGGTGCGGCGCGACTTCATCGACTTCTACAACGTCATGATGGCGACACCGTATCTGGCCGCCGAGCGGGGCTACATCGATGCGGTGATCGAACCCGCCGAGACCCGGCTCCAGTTGCGCAAGGCGCTGGCGCAGTTGCGTGACAAGGAGATGCTGCGCACCCCGCGCAAGCATTTCCTGATGCCGATCTGATCCGCCCGATCAGTTTCATCTGAGCCGAAAGCCGCCGGTCGCGCCGAACTCGACCGGCGGCTTCGCATTTCGGGCATTACCGCCGGAACGCGGCGAGACGCCACCGACCGCCTTACGCTCTAGTGGTGTCGACTATCAACGGGATACCTGCGCATCCGCTGTTCGTTCATTTTGTGGTGATCGCAGTCCCGGTCACCGCATTGCTCGCCATCGTCGTGGTCTGCTGGCCGGCCGCCCGGCGCTACCTCGGCATCTTCCCGGCGATCCTGGCGTTGCTGACGCTGATCGCGGTCCCGATCACCACCTCGGCAGGCGAATGGCTGGAGGACCAGATCGCCGCACAGGGCCCGGTTCCGCAAGCGGTTGCCGATCACGCGGAGAAGGGCGACACCCTGATCTTGGCGGTAGGGCCGCTGTTCGGTCTCATCGCGCTGTGGTGGTTGCTGTTCTACGACAAGGTCATCGACCGCGTCCCGCTGTCGCCCGCGGTTGTGCGGGTGGTTCGGATCGTCGTCGGGGTACTCACCGTCGTCGTCGCCATCGCAGCCATCGTCGCGGTCATCCGGGTGGGTGACTCTGGCGCACATGCTGTTTGGGGTCGCGACGGCTAGGGGCGGACCTGTGCCCTGAGGAACCCCGACGATGGCTGGGGCTCCTCAGGAAGTAGCTCGTCAGTACCCGCTCGAACGCATCGGCGCCGGGTCGTACATCCCCGACCGCCGGGCGGTGCCGAGGTTCAGTTCCGCCGGGGGTGCCGGGGCGATTTCGGTGAACCGTTGCAGTCCGCCCCAGTCCCGGCCCCAGTCGTTGCGCAGGTAGGTCGGCAGCAGGGTGGGACGCAGCATCGCCTCGGTGATACCCAGCGGCCCACCGGCCTTCCCCGACATCCAGGTCTGGCTGTTCTTCCGAGTGGCTTCGGCGTCGGGCATGATGCGCCACTTGGGCACCTCGAGTACGCCGTTGCTGACCTTCATCGGCTGTTGGCAGGGGAACACGAAGCCGGGCAGCCAGTCGATGAACACCGGGTCGGTGGTGCCGACCACGTCGTTGAGGGTGGCCAGCGCGCCCACCCGTGGCGGCGTGATGGCGACCCACTCCGATGGTGCGCCCGCGGTGTCGGCGACCTGAACCCGCACGACCGTGGCCTTGGACGGGGCGTCGGCCAGCGGGAAGCGGAGGTTGCGCCACGTCGGTGCCTCGCCGATATCGATGGGCGACATGACCCCGACCGGGGTGACGCGACCGTCGGCGCCGACACGCCCGAACTGGACGGTCACCTTCTGCCCCTGATGGATTGCGCCGATGCCGTCCACGGCCTGGACGGAGCCGGCGACCGCGATCGTCAGCAGCGGGGCATTCTCCGCGCGCGTCGGCAACTGATACCAGTCGGTGGTCAGCGAGGCGGTACCCGTCGGTGACCCGAAGGAACCGAGCACCGGGGTCTTGGCCGGGTCCAGGGCGAACGGCAGCCGGACGGACGATCCGTTGACGCCGCGAACACCACCCTTGCCGCCTTCGGTGCCGCCCTGGGCGGACGCGTTCTGGTCGTCGGAGGCATTGGCGCCGGACGTGTCGTCCGAACCGTCGCCATCCCCACCGTCGGTTCCGCCGTCGTCGGTCGACGCCGGGGCGGTGCTCTGTCCGGTTGTGCTGTCGCCCTTTTCAGTGGCGTCGACGGACAGTTTGTCCGGGACCCCGTCGGGGGTGAACCCGGCGGGGTCCGCCCCGGCGAGTGCGGCCGCGACCGTGGGTGCCGGTGCGCCGTTCACCGCCGCCGGAGCCAGCAGGCCGGCAGTCGGATCTGATTCGACGAGAACATCATTGGCGAGACCGCAGGAGTTTCCGGTCAGTGCGCGGGCATTGGATTTCGCCCACGACCACGAATCGCGTTGCTCGTAGGCGCCCTTGGCGAAGGAGGCGACCATGAACACCACCACGAATCCGGCGATCACCGGCAGAGGCGAGAACTTCAGTCGCGTATACCAACCGGTGCCACCGCGGGTGCGGGTCCGCTCGTCGACGAAATCGTCGCGGAAGTGGAACCACAGGCCGACCAGGGCGGTGAGGATGGCGAGGACCATGAAGGCCCAGCCGAACTTGATCGGTCCCAGGGCAGGCGGCCGATCCCACCACGGAATGCCGTAGCTGCCCACGAACCACCAGCCGTTGGTGCCGGTGAACGCAATGCCGGTGACGGCGAGGACGGCAGCGGCGAAGAAGGTCCGGTTGCGCCTCGACCGCAGGATCGCCGGAGCCATCATCGCGCCCGCGGCGGCGGCCAGGCCGGCCGCGATACCCGCGTACACACCGAAATGGTGAGTCCACTTGGTCGGCGTGAAGGAGATGAAGAACATGGTGCCGAGCGTGACCGCGACGAGACGCCAGATCGGGGCGCGGGCAACCCCATTGGGGTGTTCGCGGCGCAGCAGCCGCAGCAGCACGACAACCAGGCACAAGATCATGACCAGGATGCCGAAACGGCGCGCCAGGGTGCCGTCCGCGGTCGGCAGGATCAGGTAGTAGTAGCGCACCGGCTCCTGCCACCACTCGAGCGTCGGGCCGACATCGGTGGCGACCTTGTTGCCCGCGATCAGCGGGGCGAGCGGCTGGTCGGCGAAGATCTGGAACAGCACCGCGGTCCCGGCGGCCAGGATGGGGGCGAGCATCGGTACCAGCCCATCCCGCTTGCGGCGGGTGACCACGGTCTTGACGATCGGACGGATACCGGCGAGAAGGGCGGCCACGGCCATCAGACCGCCCGGTGCCAGGGCCAGGGTGAAGGCGGCGGTGACCACCGCCACCGCGTACGGCAGCAGTCGTCGGGTCGCGATGGCCCGCTCCACACAGCACCACGTGAGCAGTGCTCCGACCGCCTCGGCGGGTTCGGGACGCAGACCGTTGTTGTACGGCAACCAGATTGCCAGGAACACGAAGGCCGCCGACCATACAGCCGGGGTGCTGTTGCGCACCGCACGGCCCAGACGGGGGATGACCTCGCGGCTGATCAGCCACCAACCGAGCAGCCCGAGCAGGAAGGCGGGCAGGCGCATCCACGGTGCGGCGACGCTGATGTGCGACATGGCGGCGATGACCTGGAAGTGCCAGCCGAAGGGATCCTGGGGGACGCCGAAGTAGCGGAAGTAGTTGTCCGCGTAGCCCGCGTCACCGGTGATTCGTCCGACCACGAAGTTGTAGCCGTCGTCGGAGGTGTTGGCGCCCATGAACCACCACAGCGCCAGGATGACGAAGACAGCGACGTCGGGGCCGCGGATCGTCCACCAGCCGGTGGGCAGAAAACGCTTGTGCGCGCGATCGTCTCGCCGGTCCAGGATGCCCAGCGCGACCAACGACAGGATGGTCAGGATGATGCCGACGACGATCACCGCGATCTTCAGTGCCGTCGGCGAGCTGACATATCGGGTGTCGATGGTCGCGTGCAGCGACAGGCCGTCGCGGGAGGCGCCGGACGGCAGATCGGTGTAGACGCCGACGACCTGCGGACGCATCTCCTGGTCGGGATTGCGGAAATCGTGCCGCCCGGTGTCACTGCCCGGAGCCTCGATCTTCGCTGTCACACCGTCGCCGTCGGCGCGGATCGCGATGCGGCAGTCGGGGTTCGACTGGGCCTGCCGACGCGGCGTGTCCAGGATGACGACATCACGGTCGGTGACGGTGATGGTGTCCGGGGTGGCGACGATGAACAGTCCGCGGGCCGCGGCGTCGGCGCCCTGCGCGGGAATCGTCGACAGCAGCACCCCACCGGCAGGCGGCAGTTGGGTGGCCAGCGCACACGGCACCGCCACATCCATGTCGATGGGGACGTAGGAGACGAGCGGTGCGGCGACATTCGACACCCCGTCACCCTGCGGCCAATTCAGTTCCGCGGTGGTCTGATTCACCGGGAGCAGCGGTGTCGCCAAGGCCATCAGGAAGCCGAGCAGGCCGGTTACCGCCGCGATGAGCTGCACCCGACGGTAGTTGCGGGCGCCCGTCGACGGCGGTGCCGCATCCGTGCTCACCGCGCCGTTCGCGTCTGCGTCCTGCACCGGTTGCTCCGCATCGTTATCGGGGGTGGCTGGCTGGTCTGGTGTCGGGTGATCACTCATCGGACTGCGGCTCCACCCGGATCGACGGTGACCGCGACCAGCCCCAGTCGGTGACGTCGCGGGTCGTGGTGCGCACCATCGGCGCCTCGACCAGCGGGGTCAACCGTTCCAGCGCTCCCCAGTCGCGCGCCCAGTCGTCCTTGAGATAGGTGGGGACGGCCATCGGTTTGGTCATCGCCTCCGACACCGACAGCAGACCGCCGTCGACGGTGGCCTGCCAGGTCTTCGACTGCGAGTTGGTCGTCGGGTAGTCGGGCAGGATGCGCCAGCCCGGTACCTGCGCCACCCCGTGGCGCACCTGCATCGGCTGCTGGCACGGGAAGTGTGCGGCCGCACTGAAGTCGATCAGCACCGGGGTGTCCCGCCCGACCACCTCCTGCAGGGTGCGCAGGCGCGGTGCACGAGGCGGGGTGATCCCGATGAACTGATACTTGCCCAGGTTGTTGTCGAGCAGGGACAGCCGCATGACCCTGGCGGCCGGCGGTGCGGCAGCCATCGGCACCCGCAGGTTGCGCCACGGACGGTTGGTGATGACCGGCCCCGGATCGATGGGCAGCACGTCGGGGCCAAGCTGCTGGAAGGATCCGTCGGCGCCGGGCCGACCGAACTGCACGACCAGCTTCTGTCCGAAGGTCCGCACGCCGAAGGTGTCGACCGTGGACACGGCGCCGGCGGTGGAGAACACCAGCAGCGGCGACACCGAACGGTCGGTGGGCAACTCGTACCAGCCGGTCGTCAACCGGGCCTCACCCGGATGGTCGAAGCTGCCGAGCACCGGTGTGGTGGCCGGATTCAGTCCGAACGGCAGTGCCGCGGTCGACCCGTTGACGGTTGTGGGGCCGGTGCCGCCGGTGGTGCCGGCACCCAGACCGCCGGTGATCGCGAACGGCTTGGAGAAGCTCGCCGAGACATTCATCTGACCGGGACGCTGGCTGCCCGGTTCGGGCAGCAGATTCGGTGCGATGCCCTGCGGCGTGAAGCCCACCGATTCGACGCCGCTGCCCGCGCCTGCCAGAGCGGCAGACGCCGACGCCCCGCCGACCGGGACGAGCATGCCGACGTTGGCATCGGGTTCGACGAGCACCGAGTCGGCCAGCCCGCAGCTGTTGCCGCGCAGGGCGTCGAGATTCTCCGACAGCACGGTGGGTGCGGGGTGACGGGCGACCGCGGCCTTGGCGAACAACAGCAGTTCGGCGACCACCATCAGGCCGGCGACCAGTGCGATCGGCGACGATGCCACGAACAGGCGGCGGCGGTCGGCGGTGCTTTCGCCGGGGCCGTCGTCGGTGTGGGCGAGGCCCCGGTTGGTCACGTAGTCCAGCCGCAGGTGCTGCCAGACAGCTATCGCACCGGCGATGACCGCGAGCACCAGGAACAGCGTCGACACCTCGTAGCCGGCGAGCACCGGGGCACGGTCGAACCAGGAGATGTCGTATTCGTAGACGAAGGGCCAGGAGTTGTATCCGGCGGTGGCCGCGGCGAGCGCGAACAGCAGACCCGACACGAAGACGGTGAGGTTGCGCGCCGATCGGGCTGCCGATTGGGCGACGGCCAGCGTCGCGGTGGCCGCGATCGCCGCCCCGAGTCCGGCGAGCACGCCGAATTGGATGGTCCACTTGGTCGGGGTGAACGCGAACAGCAGCAGTGTCACCCCGATCGCGCCGATCAGACGCCAGGTCGGACCGAAGTCGATGCCGCGCATCTTGTTGCGCCGCAGCATCACCGCCACGGTCACGATGAGTGCGGCCAGCAGCAGCAACACCGGCACGCGCCGGGTGAGCGCACCGTCGTCGGTGGGCACGGTGATGAAGTAGTAGCGCAGGAATTCCTGATGCCAGCTGATCACCGGGCCGATCTGATAGCGCAGCTTCATCGCCTCGGCGACGGTGGCCAGGGTCTGATCTCGGAAGACGACGACGGCGATGACCGATCCGGCGGCGGCGATCGGCGCCAGCAGGGCAGGTAACCCCGACTCGCCGCGCCGGTCGATCAGGATGCGCAGCAGCGGCCGCGCGGCCACCAGCAGAATCGCCACCCCGATGACACCGTGCGGGGCCAGCGCGAGGGTCGCCATCGCGGCCAGCGCGGCCAGCGCCGCCGACAACATGCGGCGGGTGGCGATGGCGTGTTCGGCGGCCCACCAGGTCAGCAGCGAACCGAGCACGATGATGCCCTCACTGCGCAGACCGCTGCAGTAGGGCAGCCAGAAGGCGATGAAGGTGAGCGCGGCCGCCCAGATCGGCCAGCCGCCGGCCCGGACCGCCGGTCCCAGGCGCGGCAGCAGCACCCGGCTGAGGATGAACCACGACACCAGCCCGGCGACCAGTGACGGGATGTGCATCCACAAGATCGTCGGCGAGACCGATGCCCAGTGCGCCAGGAAGGAGTAATACCAGTCGAACGGGGCTTCGGGGATGCCGTAATAGCGGTAGTAGTTCGCCAGGTAGCCGAAGCCGTCGGCGGTGCGCCCCATGTTCAGGATGTAGCCGTCGTCGGGTCCGCCCGCGCCCAGCAGCGCCCAGATCAGCAGGACGACCGTGACCGTCACGTCGGTCGGGCGCGGCCGCAGCGCATGCCACCACGCGCCGGTCCGCGCGAACACGCGCCGGTGATAGCCGTGGATCCGGTCCAGGAGGAACAACGCGATGAGCGCGACGATCACCGCGATGACCGCGAGCGCCATGACCACCAGCTTGATCGCCGACGGCGAACTCTCATAGCGGTTGTCGATCTGCACGTGGAAGCGGAGCCCGGCGGCGGCATCCGCGCTGACCTGGCTGCTCGGGATCGGCGTGAACACGCCGTCCACCTGCGGGCGCTTCTCCGGTGCCAGCGTGGTGGCCGGACCGAGTCCGACGAACTGGGCGCCGGGACCGGTGGGGGCGGAGAAGATGTGCAGAGCGCGGCAGTGTGCCAGGTCGCTGCGTTTCGCGGTGGCCGCGACGGTGTTGCGGAAGCTGACCGAGACGGTGTCGGAGGTGGCGCTCACCCACAGCGCCGACGCTCGGCTCTTGGGGGCGGTAGCGGGCATCGTCGACAGCAGCGGCGCGCCGGTGGCCGCGGGGGACTGGGCCCACGCCGCGAGGACCGGGCACGGGATGGTGGCGTCGAGCGCGCGCGGGGTCTGCGCGATCAGCGGTGCGGACACCGAGCCGGTCGGTGCCGACAGGTCCTGGCCGTGCGGCCAGTCGAAGGAGGCGTCGGTGGTGTGCACCGGCAGCAGCGGGGTGAGCGCGGCGAAGACGACGCCGAGTACGCCGGCGACGATGGCGACCAGTCGGGCCGTACCCGCGGAGACCGGTTTCGTCGGCCGGGCCGTCTCGGGAACGGGGGACGGATCTGTCTGCGGCACGTTGTCAGATGGTATGCGACGCGTCTGAGAGGACCTAAGACGGTGGCTCTGTGTGGCGGGTGGCTGACGTGCGCGAACCCGACCGACGCCGATTCCCGGCGCCGACTCCACTAGGGTTCACCTCTGATGACTTCACCCGCCACGGAACCGGCCTCGGACGAGACCGTCGATCCGAGAACCGAGCCCTCCGTGGCGAGCACGCGCCCGTGGGCGCTGGCCGCCGTTGTCGCCGCTGCCGTCGCGATCCTGTCCGCGATCCTCACGCCGCTGCTACCGGTGACCGTGCAGACCGCGACCATCGACTGGCCGCAGGCGGGCAATACGTCGGTGACGGCATCGCTGGTCACCCAGACGGCCGCCGACCTCGACATCACCGTCGGCTGTCCGACTCTGCGGGCGGCCGCCGCCGGCGCGACAGACAAGCCGGTCGTGGTGGTGGCGACGATGCCGTCGGCCGGGCAACGGGCCGCGGACAAGGCGCTGTTCGTCACCGCGGGCGCCGACGCGACGACGGTCAACGTCCGCGGCAAGGAACTGCTGCGCATCCCGACCAAGACGCTCGCCTCGTGCACGTCGCTGCATGTGTGGGCGTCGCCGACGGCGCTGGGCGCGAAGGCGATCGGTACACCGCTGGCCGGGACGGACGATCCGGCGAACAACCCGCAGGTGTCGGGTGTCTTCACCGCGTTGGAACCGGCTGCCGTGGCCCGCGCGGTCGATGGTGGGCTGGCCGTCCGCATCGACGTCGACAACCGGTTCGAGTCGTCCCCGTCGGTACTCAAACTGCTGGTGATGATCCTGGGTGTGATCGCCGCCATCGTCACCTTCGTCGCGATCGCCGTGCTCGACGTCCGGCGCGGCTATCACCGCCGCGTCGGCAACATCGACCTGCGGCGGCTGTTCGCCCCCCGCGTTGCCGACATCGCGGTCACCGCGGTGCTCGTCATCTGGCATTTCCTCGGTGCCGGATCCTCGGATGACGGCTACATCCTGGCGATGGGCCGCAACAGCCAGGACGCGGGCTACCTGTCGAACTATTACCGCTTCCACGGCATCCCCGAAGCCCCCTTCGACTGGTATTACTCCTTCCTCGCGCACTGGTCGGACATCTCCACCTCCGGGCTGTGGATGCGGTTGCCCGCACTCGTCGCAGGCCTGGTGTCCTGGTTCATCCTCAGCCGCATCCTGCTGCCCCGGCTGGGTGGTGCGGTGCGTCGGTCCCAGTGGGCGATGCTCACCGCGGCGGCCGTCTTCGTGGCGTTCTGGATGCCGCTGTGCAGTGGGCTGCGCAGTGAGGCGATCATCGTGCTCGGTTCGCTGCTGACCTGGTGGGGAGTCGAACAGGCGGTCGCCACCCGGCGAATGCTGCCCGCGGCGAGTGCGGCGCTCGCCGCCGGACTCACCCTGGCCGTCGCACCGCACGGTCTGATCGCCGTCGCCCTGCTGATCGCCGGATCGCGGCCCATGCTGCGCACGCTGCGCCGCCGCCGTGCCGAGGACGGGCTGCTACCGCTGCTCGCTCCGATCGCGGCCGCCGCCGCGGTGGTGATCATCGTCGTGTTCCGCGACCAGACACTCGCCACCGTCGCCGAGGCGGTACGGATCCGCTACACCGTCGGCCCGACGCTGGTCTGGTATCAGGAACTGCTGCGGTTCTACTTCCTGTCGCTGACCACCCAAGACGGCAGTCTGGTGCGTCGCGTCCCGCTGCTGCTGTTCTTCGCGGCAGTGTTCGTGACGCTGGCGGTCATGTTGCGGCGCAAACACATCCGCGGTGTCGACCCGGGTCCGGTGTGGCGGCTGATCGGGGCGTCGTTGCTGACGGTGCTGCTGCTGTCGTTCACGCCGACCAAGTGGACGGTGCAATTCGGCATCTACGCCGGGCTGGCGGCCGCGATGGCCGCGGTGGCCACCGTCGCGGTCGCCGAGTCGGCCCGACGCTCACCACGCAACCTGTCGATGTATGTGGCGGTGCTGATGTTCGCGTGCGCGGTCGCCACCGCGGGTAAGAACGCGTGGGGCTGGGCCTACGACTTCGGCATCGCGTGGTTCGACAAGGCCCCTGAACTTGCCGGCATCCCGCTGTCGTCGGTCTTCCTCGTCCTGGCCGTGGTCGGGCTGGCCGTCGCGGTGTGGTTCCACCTTCGCATCGACGTCGACGCCGAACGCGGGGTGGTCCGCGATGGGCCGGCACCGTCGTCGCGACTGCAGACGGCGGTGGCGTCGTCCCCGATGGCGATCATCGCGGTGCTGGTCGTCCTCGCCGAACTGGCGCTGTTCACCAAGGCGGCCGCCACCCGCACCGACACCTACACCACCTTCAGTGCGAATATCCGCGCGCTGACCGGGGATACCTGCGGCATGGCGCAGGACGTACTCGTCGAACGCGACCCGAACCGCGGGATGCTCACCCCGGTCGGGACCACCGACATCTCCGCGGCCCTGGCCGGGAAGTCCACCGGCTTCACGCCCGACGGCGTCGCACCCGACCTGATGCCCGATCCGACCTCGCTGGGTGCGGGCACCATCAACACCTCCGGCAACCTGGCCCGGCCCTTCGTGGTGGCCGGCGGCCCGCCCGGCACAACCGGCGGCGTCGGACCGACCGGGGTGAACGGTTCCACCGCCGCCCTGCCCTTCGGCCTCGACCCCGACACCACACCGGTGCTGGGGAGCTTCGGCCACGACAACGAATCCGCCGAGCTCACCTCCGGCTGGTACCGGCTGCCCGCGCGCGACGCGTCGTCGCTGCTGGTCGTCACCGCAGCCGGACCGATCTTCTCCGTCGATGCCGACGGTGCCCCGACCCCCGGCCGCTCCCTGCGGATCCAGTTCGGTCGTCCCGGTGGCCCCGACGGGTTCACCGCGACCGGACCAGGTGTCGCGCCCATCGATCCCGGGCCGGTGCGTCCGAATCGCCCGTGGCGCAATCTGCGCATCCCGATGTCGGCGGTGCCCGCGGGTGCGACGGCGATGCGGATCGTCGCCTCCGACACCAACGTCAGCCCCGACCAGTGGCTCGCGTTCACCCCGCCGCGCGCCCCGCAACTGGACACGCTGCAGGATGTCGTCGGGTCGTCGGATCCGGTGCTTCTCGACCTGTCGGTGGGCAGCCAGTTCCCGTGCCAGCGTCCGATGACCACCCGCCACGGCATCGTGGAGGTCCCGATGTGGCGCATCGTGCCCGATCAGACCACCACCAACTCCAAGTCGAAGACCTGGCAGGCATCCATCAACGGCGGCCTGCTCACCACGTCCGAGGCATTGACCACGCCGACCACCATGGCGACCTACCTGCGCAACGACTGGTACAGGGATTGGGGTGGCCTGCAACGACTCTCACCGCTGGTACCCGATGCGATACCGGCCAGGGTGACAACCGGAGAGAAGACGACCTCGGGGCTGGCGCGCCCCGGCGCGATCAGGGTGGTGCCGCAAGATGACTGACCGAACTGTCCGCACGGCGAAGATCGTCGCGGTGGTGGCCGGTGTGCTGGGTATCCTGTTGGCCCTGGCCGCGCCGTTCCTGCCGGTCAAGTACAGCAAGACCGAACTGGTGTGGCCGCAATCGGGCGGCATCGTGAACGTCGCCGCGCCCAACGTGTCCTATGTCCCGGTCGACATGGACATCTCGGTGCCCTGCGCGCTGGCCGCCGATCTGCCGAAATCCGGTGGCGTGCTGCTGTCCACGGTCCCCGACACCGGTGTCGAAGCCGGTAAGGTCGGCCTGTTCATCCGGGCCACCTCCGACCGCCTCATCGTCACCCAGCGCAACGGTGTGTTGCTGAGTGTGCCGCGCGCACAGGCACAGTCGACGCCGGGCTGTCGGGTGGAGATCACCTCCGACACCAGCGGTACACGTGGTTCGGTGCAGGGATTCGCCGGCGACGACGGCACCCAGAACTTCGCCCTCGACGACCCGGATGCGCGCCCGCAGATCATCGGTGTCTACACCGGACTGCCGAAAACGGCGTCCGCCGAGGGTCTTTCGTTCCGATCCACCATCGACACCCGGTTCAGCTCCAGCCCCACCGCGCTCAAGGGCACCCTGCTCATCATCGGCGTCCTGGCGACCATCGTGTCGATGCTCGCGCTGGCCGTCCTCGACGCCCGCGACGGACGTCGGGTGCGACGATGGCTGCCGCGCCGCTGGTGGCGGCCGCGGATCGTGGACGTGGTCGTCGTCGGGGCGCTGGTGTTGTGGCTGTTCATCGGCGGCAACACCGCCGACGACGGATATCAGGTCACCGTCGGCCGGGTCGCCCCGGACGCCGGCTATCTGGACAACTACTACCGGTATTTCGGTGCGCCGCAGGACCCGTTCGGCTGGCACTACCAGTATCTGGCGTTGTGGATGCAGGTCAGCACGGCGACACCGTGGCTGCGATTGCTTCCGCTGCTGTTCGCGCTGGTCGCCTGGTTCCTCATCAGCCGCATCGCCATTGCGCGTCTGGGCCGTTCCGTCCGCGTCAACCAGGCCGCCTATTGGGCTGCGGGACTGGGTTTCCTGGCCGTGTGGCTGCCGTTCAACAACGGCCTGCGGGTGGAGCCGATCCTGTCGGTGGGGGTCCTGCTGACCTGGATTCTGGTCGAACGGTCCATCGCCACCGGCCGGTTCTTCCCGCTCACGCTGGCGATCCTGTCGGCCGCATTCACCCTCACCATCCATCCCGCGGGTGCGATCGCGATCCTGCCGTTGCTGGCGGCGCTACGGCCGCTGGTCAAGCGGCTGCGTATCCGGGCACGGCGCGATGGATTGCTGCCGTTGCTGATCCCGGTGCTCGCCGCCGGGATGGCGGTGCTGTTCGAGATCTTCGCCGACCAGCCGTTGGCCGCCATCCGCGAGGGCATCACGGTGCAGGGCATCGTCGGGCCCACCAACAAGTGGTGGACCGAGGGGATGCGCTACTACATCCTGCTCAACCCGACGCCCGACGGTTCGATCGCCCGCCGCATCGGCATCTTCGTGACGTTCCTGGCCGCCGCCATCATCGTCCTCGTCCTGCTGAGTAAGCGGCGCGTTCCGGGTGTGGCGTCGGCGCCGCTGTGGCGGTTGCTCGCGGTGTCTGCCGGTGCGGTCGCGGTCCTCGCCTTCGTCCCCACCAAGGCCACCCATCAGATGGGCGCCTTCGCCGCCCTCACCGGTGTCTTGGCCGCGGCGGCAACGGCTTTCCTCACCCCCGCGGTGATGCGACGCCGCTGCAACCGTACCTTCGTGGCCGCGGCCGCCGCCTATGCGCTCGCGGTGGCCTTCGCCGGCCGCAATCAGTGGTGGTACGTCGGCAGCTACGGCATCCCGTGGGGTGACGACACCCCGAATGTTCGCGGCATCGGGCTCTTCGTGCCGATCCTGCTCGTCGCCGTGGCGCTGACCGCCTACGGTGCCTGGCAGTACTACCGCGATGACCGTCTCGCGGCGGCCGGTGCAGACCCGGCGCCGGCCGAAACCGGTTCGCGCGTCACAGGTGCGGTGCGCGCAGTGCCCACCTATTCACTGGCGATCATCGCCGGATTCACCATCGCCTTCACCTTCGTCTCCTTCGCCAAGGCGATCAACACCCAGCGTGACTCGTGGTCGTGGGCGAGTGCCAATGTGGACGCCTTCCGCGGCAAACCGTGTGCGCTGGCGGAGGCGGTACTCGTCGAAGCCGACCCCAACACCGGTCTGCTGAATCCGGCGAAGGTTGCCGGACAGTCGAATCCGTCACCTGGAGCAGCGCTGGCCGGTACCGGTTTGACCGGCTTCGTCCCCGACGGTGTGTCGGCACACCTGGAGAGCGATGCCGAGACCGAGGCGGACGGATCCAACGAGATCGACCGCACGCAGACCGATCCGACCAAGCCGCAGGAGAAGCCGACCGGAACCGCGGGCTCGGCGGACACGGGAGGCGGCACCACCGGTACGCGCGGTGTCAACGGATCGTCGGTGCGGCTGCCGTTCAACCTGGACCCGACGCGCGTGCCTGTGCTCGGCACCTCCGGAATCCCTGGTGGCCGTGGTCATTTGCAGTCTGATTGGTATCAGCTGCCCGAGCGGAGCGCCGACCGTCCACTGGTCACCATCTCGGTGGCCGGATACATCGAGTACATCGACGAACTCGCGGTCCGCCACCCGGGACAGAAGCTGCGACTGGAGTTCGGCCGCGTCGAACCGGACGGTCGGGTCACCACGGTGGCCTCGATGATCCCGCTCGACCTGGATGCGGCACCCGAATGGCGCAATCTGCGGTTCCCGCTCGACCAGGCGCCGCCGCGGGCGAGCGTGGTGCGCGTCGTCGCGGACGACACCTCCGCCGACCCCCGGCAGTGGCTGGCGCTCACCCCACCGCGGGTGACGGAGTTGGTGACTCTGAATTCGCTTGTCGGAAGCGAAGATCCGGTGCTGCTCGACTGGGAGGTGGCATTTGCCTTCCCGTGCCAGCGACCGGCGACGGTCGTGCATGGGGTGCTGGAGACGCCGAAGTGGCGGATCACCCCCGACGCCGAGGGTGAACGGGTCAACTCCCGTCGCTGGATGGCCGGCGACTACGGCGGTCCGTTGGGCATCGTCGAGAACGAGCTGCGTCCGACGGTGTTGCCGTCATACCTGCGCAACGACTGGGCCAAGGACTGGGGCAGCCTGCAGCGGCTGACCCCGCTCAAGCCGCAGGTACCCGCCGAACTGGTCGTCACCGACGACGTCCGGCCCGGCTGGTGGACCCCCGGACCGATGCGCGCGGTCAAGAACTGACCCCGGCTCCTGAAAGTAGGGGACGAACGTTCCTCCCCCAGTTTCGCAACCTTCCCCGAGTTACAACCGGGGGACGAAGTCGAAAGTCGGGGAAGAATGTTCGGTCCCCGGGTTCGGCGGCGGGCCCTGGCACGCGGGCGGGGCGGGGCATCGTCGCCCACCGAAAGTAGGGGACGAACGTTCCTCCCCCAGTTTCGCAACCTTCCCCGAGTTACAACCGGGGGACGAAGTCGAAAGTCGGGGAAGATAGTTCGGTCCCCGGGGTCGGCGGCGGGGCCGGGCGCGCGGGCGGGGCGGGGCATCGTCGCCCACCGAAAGTAGGGGACGAACGTTCCTCCCCCAGTTTCGCAACCTTCCCCGAGTTACAACCGGGGGACGAAGTCGAAAGTCGGGGAAGATTGTTCGGTCCCCGGGGCCGGGCGCGCGGTCGGTCAGCGGCGGATCGGTGCCGGACTCCACAGGCCGCTGTGGACCTCGGTGCCCTGGTCGATGATGGCCGGGGTGGCGTCGTCGTACGGGGTGTACTGCTCGAGCGCTCCCCAGTCGCGGCCGATGTCGCCCTGCAGATAGGTCGCGCGGGTGTCGGCCTGCTGGGATACCTGAATCCAGCCGAGCGGGCCGCCGCCGAACTGGTTCTGCCACGCCGAGACCGCAGCACCGAGGTCGGCTCCCGGCCGGATCCGCCACTTCGGGATCTCCGCGACGCCGACCTCGTGGATGAACGGGCGCTGGCAGGGGAAGGCCAGTCCCGAGGTCCAGTCCACCTGCACGGGATCGGTGCTGCCGACGACCGCCTGCAGCGTCGTCATCCGGGGTAGCCGCGGTGGGGTGACGACCATGAAGCTGTCGTCGGCCAGATTGTCGTCGTCGGCGACGATCCGCACCGCGGTCGCGTTGCGGGGCAGGTTCTCGGTGTCCAGCCGCAGGTTGCGCCAGGACGGGCGGGGTCCGGGATCGATGGGGTCGACCGTGCCTGCCGCCTGCAGCGCGCGGTCGCGGGTGGCGGGGGTGAACTGCTGCACCGTGTATTCGAGTTTCAGGTTGTTCGGATCGAACTGTCCGGCGGCCGACATGGTCAGCAGCGGCCGGTCCTGCCATCGCGGCGGCAGGGCATACCAGCCCGACGTCAGACGGGCCGGAACCTGATCGAGTTTGGAGTAGCTGCCGAGAACCGGGGTGCGGGCCGGATCGAGCAGGAACGGCAGCATGGCGTGGCTTCCGTTGACACCCCGGACCGGTGACACCCCGCCGCCGGTGCCACCGGAATTGGCGGTCAGCACGCTGGGGTCGGCGGCGGCGTTGCCGCCGAGCACGCCGAGGGAGGCTTCGCTGGCGGTGGCGGACAGGTCGTCGGGGATGCCGTTGGCGTCGAAGCCGACGGTGGCCGGGCGGTCGGCGGAATCCAGTGCGTTGTTCGGACCGGCGAGTGGGTCGGCGAGGGTGCGGTCGACCGGGAGCAGCATGTCCCGGTTGGGATCCTCCTCGACCCAGATCAGATCGGCCATCGCACACGGTTTGCCCGCCACGGCAGCGAAGTTCGACCGGACCGTCGAAAACGACTGCGCCTGATGCAGACCCGCGAACGCCGCGGTGATCAGTTCGAAGGCGACGACGGCCGCGGCCAGATAGGCGAGTGGTGCGGCGGCCAGCGATTCGCCGACCCGGCTGAACGGCCGGGCGGCGGGTTCGTCGCTGTGGGGTGTGTCGCTGTGGGGTGTGTCGCTGTGGGGTGTGTCGCTGTGGGGTTCGGCGGCGGGATCCTTGCCGGTGAACGGCTCGCGGAAATGGAACCACAGCGCCAGCAACAGCAGCGCCAGCGCGGCGTACAGCAGGATGTTGCCCAGCATCAGGCCGCCGACCATGACCTGGCCGAAGCCCCACGGCATACCCCACGCCGAGTAGTAGTAATACGAGTTCGGTGCGGTGAAGGCGACGCCGGTGCCGAAGAGGACGAGCGCCGCGAACAGAGTCCGGTTGCGCCGTGAGTGCATGGCCTGCTGGCCGACGGCGATGGCGGCGATGGCGGCCAGGGCGGCGGCCAGCCCGGCGAACACACCGAAATGGTGGGTCCACTTCGTCGGGGTGAACATCAGGAACACCAGCGACGCGAAGGTGATACCGACGATGCGCCGCGACGGCCCGAGGGCGGTGCCGGGGATGCGGGACTTGCGGATCAGGACGGCGGCGGAGACGACCATCGCGATGATCATCATCAGCACGGCGAACCGTCGGGCGATGGAGCCGTCGGCGGAGAAGGCGAACAGCGCCGAATAGCGGTCGAGTTCGGAGAACCACTTGCGCGACGGTCCGAGTTCGGTCTTCATCGCCGACGCCTCCATGAAGGAGCGCAGCGACAGGTTGCTGAAGACGACGAACACCACGAAGGTGCCGGAGGCGACGATCGGCGCGATGAGTGCGACATACGACCAGATCCCGCCGCCGATGGCGCGGGCCCGTTTGATCAGGGCCATGATCATCGGTCTGGCGCCGGCGATCAGTGCGGCGACGGCCAGCACACCGGTGGGTCCGGCGGCGAGGCTGAACGCCCCGATCAGGCAGGCGGCCGCCGCGGGCAGCAGTCGGCCGGTCGCGATGGCGCGTTCCACCGAACACCAGGTCAGTAGCGCGCCGAGGCAGATGATCGGTTCAGGGCGCAGGCCGTTGTTGAAGGGGAACCAGTAGGCCAGGAAGACGAAGGCGGCGGTCCAGGCCACCGCTGGCGCGGCGATGGCCGCGCGGCCGAGGCGGGGCAGTACCTCATGGCTGACGATGAGCCAGGTGACGATGCCGCACAGCAGGGCGGGCAACCGCATCCACGGGCTGGCCACCGATATGTGGCTGAGGAGCCCGAAGACCTGGTAATACCAGCCGAACGGGGCTTCCGGGGCGCCGTACCAGCGGTAGTAGTTGGCGGTGTAGTCGGTGTCCTGGGCCACCCGCGACATGGTCAGCAGGTAACCGTCGTCGGAGGTGTTCGGCCCGATCATGTGCCAGACGATGAGCGCACCGATGACCACATAGTCGCGGGCGTTGAGCCGCCACCACCGTGCCGGGAAGAAGCGACGGTGGCGTCGTCCGTCGGTGGCGTCGAGGGCGGCGAGCGCGCTCAGCGACAGCAGCGCGGCGCCCACACCGACGATGATGACCAGCCATTTGAGGATGGTCGGGGTGGTGTTGTACCGGGTGTCGATGGTGACGTGCGCGCGGAGGCCGGGTAGCGCGGCGGCCGCTCCGGTGAGGTCGGTGAACAGCCCGGTGACCTGTGGCCGCTGGTCGGGGAAGTAGCGGTACTGCTCGCGGTCGGCGGTACTGGCCGCGAGTGGTTTGCCGTCCTCGGTGCGCAGGCCGACGAATTCGGCGGTGACCGCGTCGGAGTCGGCGTGCACGACGATCTCACGGCAATCGCCTGCGCGAATCTGGGCCAGCGTCGCCGACAACAGCGGCACGTTGCGGTTGACGACTTCCACGGTCCGGCTGTCCCACGGATCGTTGGCGGCGCCGGTGACGCGGATGAACAGTCCCCGCTGCGGCGATTTTTCGGCTTGCTTGGGCGTGGTGGACAGCAGCACCGACGCACCGGCGGGAAGCTGCTCGATCGCGGCGCACGGCACGGTGATGTCGAGGTCGATCGGGACATAGGTGACCAGTGGCGCCGATACGGAATCGATCTGTGCCTGGTTGCCGACCGGCTGCGGCCAGTTGATCTCGGCGGTCTTCTCGTTGACCGGCATGAGCGGCGTCGCCAGCGCCAGTACCAGCCCGAGCAGCCCGGTGACGATGGCGATGAGCTTGGCTCGACGGACGGTCTGGACTGGCACAGAGAGAAATGTTAACCGGGACGTCTCACCAGCCCGGCCGCGGCAGGTGCGGCGAGCCGATTCACGCTGGTCAGCCGTCGGCGTTCTATGGTTGATCCATGTCTGAGCCTGCGGCCGCGAACGCCGACGTCCTGCCGATTCTGCTGCTCAACGGCCCCAACCTGAACACGTTGGGTACGCGGGAGCCGACGATCTACGGTTCGGACACCCTCGCCGACGTGGTGGCGCTGGCCGAACGGACGGCCGCCGAGGTCGGCTATGGCCTGAGTGCGGCGCAGACCAATCATGAGGGGCAGATGATCGACTGGATCCACGAGGCGGTGGGCCGGATCAGCGGCATCGTGATCAACCCGGCCGGCTGGACGCACACCTCGGTGGCGCTGGCCGACGCCCTGGTCGTCCCCGGGGTGCCGATCATGGAGGTGCACATCAGCAACGTGCACAAGCGGGAGGCCTTCCGGCACCACTCCTATGTATCGCCGCTCGCCGAGGGTGTCATCGCCGGCTACGGCATCCGCGGCTACGAGTTCGCCATCCGTCGGCTGGCCGAGATCCTCGGCTGAGTCGGAGCTTCATCACGCGCCGGACGAAACCGTCAGCGGTTGAGCGCCCGATCGGCGGCCTCGGCGACACTGCCGCGATACATCGGGCCATGCCCGGGGAACAGGGTGGTGGCGTCGAGCGTGGTGAAGGACTCGACCGACCGGCGCGCTTCGTCGACGTCGTGCTGGAAGGCGTCACCGATGCACTGTGGCCCGGCGACCGACGAGATCGGATGCCCGCTGACGAGCGCATCCCCCGAGACGAGTACCGCACCGTCGTTGGCGAGGTAGGCGCTGTGGCCGTCGGTGTGGCCGTACGCGGCGACCGGCTGCGGTCGGCCGGGCAGGTCGAGCGGCTCGGGAAAGGCCTGTGCGTCGGGCAGTCCGGCGCGGCTGAGGACACCGAGTGGGGTCACCGCGGTGAGCCAGCGCAGCACGCGCGGCCGGTAGGCGATCGGTGCGATGTCACCGACGTCGGCCTGCTGCAGATAGTCGCGTCGGGCGTGGGCCACCTCGATCGGGTCCATGTAGACGTCGAAACCGTAGCGGGCCTGTAGTTTTGCCAGGCCGCCGAGATGGTCGACGTGGGCGTGGGTGAGCAGGGCGCCGCGGATGTCCTCGGGTCGCGCGCCGATCGCCCGGATCGATTCGAGGACCGTCTTCGCCTGTCCCGGATAGCCGCCATCGATCAGGGTGAGGTCGGAACCCTCTTGTAGCAGAACCCAATTGGCCACTTCGGTGTAGACGAGGTAGGCGGTACCGGTGTCGGACTCCACCCGCCCGATGCGGAAGTGACTCATCGGTGACCGCCGTTGCGGACGACCAGCACGAAGGGGCCGACCTCGGTGACGGTGAACCGCGGATCGGCGAAGACCTTCGGGTCGAAGGTGACCGTGTAACGCTTCACATTCGGGTCGTTCGGGTACACATCTTCGGCCAGTCGGAGCGTGTAGCCGTCCGCGGAGTAGCGGAACAGGAAGACATTCGGTGCCCGCCACGGTGAGCGGTCGAGCTTGTCGATGAGCGCGTCCGCGGATTCGGTCTCCGACCAGCGTTCGATGGTCGCGGCCCGCTTGTCGAATTCGGCGAGCGGGTTCGCGTAATGCGAGGTCAATCCCTGGAAACCCCAATACGGGTAGATGGAGAGGAATCCGTAATCCGCGGTCAGCACCACGTTGTCGGTGGGTTCACCGCCGCTCTGGGCACGAATGAGCTTGTCCAGCTTGGGGAAATAGGATTCGGCGCCGGCCGGACGGTGGTCGGCGCGCTCGCCGTGGCCGTCGGTGTCGGTGTAGGCGGTCGAGATCTCGGTGCTCAGATGGCCCGGGATAGACTGTGCCAGGGCGATCGCGGCGAGTGTGGCGACGGCACCGACGAGCACCCGCACATCACCGAAACGTTCGATGAGCCAGCGCGCGATCTCGATGACACCGAAGACGCCGGCCGCGGCCAGCACCGCCACCAGCAGCGGGTCGAGGCGGAAGGACAGCAGCGTCGAGCCGGTCGCGGTGCGCAGCATCGACAGCAGACAGAACAGGTAGATGGTGACGACGGTGACCCCGAAGGCGAGCGCGACCGTCCGCTGCCGGAAGCGCAGCAGAATCCACAGCAGACCGATCATGGTGATCGCGCCGACCAGGGTGAGCTGGAACATCGGCACCGGCAGGATCGAACCCCGTTCGGGCAGATAGTGTTCGGCGCTGCCGCCGCTGGCCGGTTTGTCGGTGACCCGGTCCAGCAGATACGGAGCCCAGACCGTCAGCGCGACGACCCCCGAGATGGCCCCGACGACGATCAGTCGCACCGCGATCGAGAAGATGACGGCCCGGCGTTGCTTCCGGACCTGATCGTCGGGGCGGGCCTTGTTGGTGGCCGCGCGCCACGCCTGCACCGCGAACAGCAGCGTCAGCATGATGGCGGTCAGCGCGAACAGGCCGGTGTAGAGCGTGTAGATCGTCGCAGCCAGTCCGATGAACAGACCCGACGCGACGACGGCAGGCCAACTCGTCGCCGCCGTACCCAATCCACCGACCGGGCCGTCGGCCGCGCGGGATCGTCCGCGCAGCGCGTAGGTCAGGGTGATGAGCATCGGGGCGGCCAGCAGCACCAGCACCGCCGAATATGGTTCGGGGGAGGCGTACAGCAGGGTGACGGTGGTGACCGCGAGGACCAGCGCGGCACCCCGGTCGGCGCCGAACATGCGGTTGAACAGGATCGCGGCGACCGCGGCGGCCACCGCCATCGAGATGATCGCCCACGGCTTGTAGGCCTCCCAGCCGGGCAACCCCATCAGGCTCGCGTAGCGCCCGCCGGAGAAGAACCAGCCTGCCGGGTAATACGGCGGCAGGTCGGCGTAGGTCATGTCGGCCAGCCGGGGGCTCGACGTCATCCGGGTCAGATACTCGGTGCGGAACTGTTGGTCCACGGACAGGCCGAACAGGTAGAGCTTGGTAGCCCCCAACGGCATGCCGATGGTGACGGTGACGAACCCGGAGATCGCCGCCGCGGACAATGCGGGCAGCACCGGCCGGGCGCGTCCGGCCCGGTACGCCAGGGCCACCGCCACCAGGATCGCGATGGTGACGACCTGGCCCGCGGTGGTCAGGGACCGTGTCACATTCGACGAGTTGTAGGCGGGCCAGTCGACCTTGTCGATCACCTTGAGGCCGACGAAGGCGACGATCCCGCCGACGACGACCGCGGTGACCAGGTCGATCACGTCTCGGCGGTAGCTGGTTGCGGTCACGACATCAGTCCTAGCAGGCTTTGCCGCCCCGCAGAATCGCCACCTTCGACGAGAAGCGCCAGCTCTAGCTAGCGATTCGGGCCGGAAGTGGCGATTCTGCGGGGGCCGGCGGCGGTCAGATGGGCAGCTTGCGGAAGATGGCGCGCGGGATGTGCCGCAACACGATCATCACGAAGCGGAATTGTCCGGGGACCCAGACGATCTCCTTGCCCTTGGCGGCCGCCGCGACGGCCATGCGTCCGACGTCCTCCTTCTCGACGGTCATCGGAGCCTCGGCGACATGCGCCGACAGTCGGGTGCGGACCATACCCGGGCGGACGACCAGGGTGCGCACGCCGAACGGGCGCAGCGCCTCACCGAGGCCGAG
The DNA here is from genome assembly GCF_030315745.1 of Gordonia heveisoli. Taxonomy (GTDB): domain Bacteria; phylum Actinomycetota; class Actinomycetes; order Mycobacteriales; family Mycobacteriaceae; genus Gordonia. The sequence goes on from NZ_JASXSH010000013.1 coordinate 76,818, forward strand.
GTAGAAGCCGTCCAGACCGGCCTTGGTGGAGCCGTAGACGAAGTTGCTGCGACGCACGCGCTCACCGGCGACCGAACTCATCGCGATGATCTGGCCGTGGCCCTGGGCACGCAGCTTCTCACCGAGCAGCACACCCACCGACACCGCGGCGGTGTAGTTGATCTCGGCTTCGGCGACCGCGAGTTTGTGGTCCTGCCAGGCCTGCTCGTCGTCGCCCTGGATGCCGAACGCGACGATCGCGACGTCGACGTCACCGCCGGCGAACGCCTTGTCGACGACCTCGCGGTGGGTGTCGGTGGCGCGGGCGTCGAAGTCGATCAGCTCGACGCTCGACGCTCCGGCGGCCTTCGCCTTCTCCACCGCGGCGTCGGCCGCCGGGTCGCCCGGCACGGTGGCCAGGATGACGCGGGCGGCGCCCTTCTTGAGGTATTCGGCGGTGATGGCCAGCCCGATCTCCGAGCTACCGCCCAGGACCAGGATGGACTGGGGTGCGCCGACGGCGTTCAACATTGCTACTCGCTTTCGATTGCGGAGAGTGTGCGGTGGGTCCCTGAGGAATTCAGCCCAGCTCGAACCGGCGACCCATGTCGGACATGAACACGCCTGTCGGGTCGATGCGGCGACGCACGGCCAGCCACTCGTCGATACGCGGGTACATGGCGTGGAAGTTCTCCGCGGAGGTGCGTGAGTCCTTGGCGGTGTAGAGGCGTCCGCCCATGGACATGACGCGACGGTCGAGTTCGTTGAGGAATTCGGCCAGCCCGGCCTTGACCGGGAAGTCCAGGCAGACGTTCCAGCCCTTGAACGGGAAGCTCAGCGGGGCCTTGTTGCCCTCGCCGAACAGCTTGATGACGTTGAGGAAGCTGACGTGACCGGATGCCTGGATGTCCTCGATGAGACTCTTGAACTCGCCTTCGTTACCTGTGGGAACGATGAACTGGTATTGGCAGAAGCCGCCACCGCGTCCGTAGGCGTTGTTCCAGTTCCCGAGGATGTCGAGCATGTGATAGAAGGCGGGCAGCGATTTGACGGCCCCCTTCTTGTTCGAGCCCAGCCGGTAGTAGAACTCCGACATCAAGGTGAAGTCGAGTTTGTTGGCGAGTCCGCGCGGGAAGACGTCGGGGAGCGCCGCGAGCGGCTTCGCGTCGAACTTGAGCGGGTTCTTCTGCAGCTTCGCGGGAAGTTCGTCGACCCGGGCAAGGTTGCCGCGGCTGAAGGAGCCGCGGCCCAGCTTCGGCGGCTTGCTCATCGAGTCGAACCAGCCGGAGGCGTACTCGTAGCCGTCCTCGAATCCGTCCTCGAGGTGCAGCGCGATGGTCTCGTCGAGGGTGTTCGTGGTGGCCGTGTCGGCGATGAAGTAGGCGCTCTCGGTGCGCTTCATCGCGATCTTGGCGCGCAGCACGATGCCGGTCAGACCGATACCGCCCACGGTGGCCCAGAAGATCGACGCATCGGGATCGTCGGCGGTGCCGTCCGGGGTGAGAGTCAGGATGCGGCCGTCGGCGACGAGCAACTGCATCTCGACGACGTGGTTGCCGAAGCTGCCCTGGCTGTGGTGGTTCTTACCGTGGATGTCGTGCGCGATCGCACCACCGACGGTGACCTGACGGGTACCCGGGAGCACCGGAACCCACAGGCCGTACGGCAGCGCCGCCTGCATGAGGGCGTCGAGGCTGACACCGGCGTCGAGGTCGACGGTCGCGGTCTCGGCGTCGATCTCGTAGATCCGCGTCAACGGCGTCATGTCGATGGTCAGCCCGCCGGTGTTCTGGCCGGACTCGTTGTAGGAGCGGCCGAGACCGCGCGCGATGACGCCGCGCTTGAGATAGTCGGGCTTGTCCGCGTTGTCGTCGGCGACCCGTGCCACCGCGTCGGCGATGACCTCGGGGTACGGCGTGGACAGCACATGCCCCTGGACCGGCGTGGTGCGGGACCATCCCACCAGCTTGCGGGTGGTGATCGGCAGCAATTCTTCTCTAGACATCGCCCAAGAGGGTACCCGCCCGGGTGCGCCTTCCCATCATCTCGTGACGGGGACCGCAGCAGATCTCAGCGGGTTATCAGGAGTGCGGTGATTTGGGGCGACTCGTCGCTCACCGGTTCCCTTCCCGCTTATGGGATCCAATAAGCGGGAACCGAACGTATGCGCGGGAAGCTGGCCCCGGGACTACCCCGCGAGCACCTTGGCCGCCGCGTTGCGGCCGGGGATGCCGCTGACACCGCCGCCGCGGCGGGCGCCGGCACCGCAGATCAGCAGCCGCGGATGGCTGGTTTCCACACCCCAGGCGCCGACGTCGGACTCGGTTTCGGCCCACGGCCACTGCAGGCTGCGGTGGAAGATGTTGCCGCCGGGTAGGCCGATTTGGTCGTCGAGGTCCTGTGGGGTCTTCACCTCGATACACGGGTTCCCGGCGGCGTCGTGGCTGATCAGCGACTGGATCGGCTCGGCGAGCACGCTGCTGACCGACGCGAGTGTCGCCCCGACGGCGTGGTCGACGGCGCCCGGGGCGTCGAACACCTCGGGCGGCATGTGCAACCCGAACAACGTCAGCGAGTGGTGGCCGTCGAGTTCGGGGCCGAGGATGCTGCGGTCGGACAGCGTGTGGCAGTACACCTCGCAGGGCGGAAGGTCGGGGACCTGTCCGCGCCGCGCCTGCTGCCACGCGGTGTGCAGCTGCGATGCCGATTCGTTGATGTGGAAGGTGCCCGCGAAGGCGGCTTCGGGCGGGATCGATTCGCCGGGCAGGCGTGGCAACCGGTCGAGCAACAGGTTGATCTTCAGTTGGGCGCCGCGCGGATCGGTCTCGGTGGCGATCGGTTCGGTGAGATAGCGGTCGACGACGGTCGGTGCGCACGCCGCGTACAGCATCTCCGCGTGCACGGTCGTGGTCGTGCTGTCGGGGTCCGTGTATTCGACGGTCCCGTCGGCCGGGTCGATGCCGACGATGTCGATGCCGGTGCAGATGTGCGCACCCGCCGACATCGCGCTCGCATACAGTGCCCCCGACACCGAACCCATGCCGCCGACCGGCACATCCCAGTCGCCCGTGCCGCCGCCGATCAGGTGATAAAGGAAACAGATGTTGGCGCGCAGCGAGGCCTCACCGATGTCGGCGAAGGTGCCGATCAGGGCATCGGTGGCGACGATGCCGCGCACCAGGTCGTCGTCGAAGTAATGGTCGAGGAGTTCACCGAGGGGTTTGCTGGTCAGTATTTCCCACAGCTCCGCCTCGGTGGAGTCGCCGCCCGACACCAGGTCGTGCAGGTCGGCGGCGGAGCGGAGCGGTTCGGTCATGGTCGGGAAGACGCGTGCGGCGATCGTGCCCATCCGGTCGTAGAAGGACCGCCACGCGGTGAAGGCCGAGTCGTCGCCGGTGACGCGGCGGAAGGACGCCTCGGTCGCGTGCGGGTCGCCGTTGTCGACGAGGATTCCGGTCGTCGGATCGCCGGGTACCGGCGTGTACGACGAGTACCGACGCCGGATCAGCCGGATGTCGAGGTCGAGGTCGGTGATGATCTCCCGCGGCAGCAGCGACACGAGGTAGGAGTATCGCGACAGCCGCGCCGGCATCCCGGGGAACGGCATCGCCGACACCGCGGCCCCGCCGACATGGTCGGAGCGTTCGAGAACCAGCACCCGACGCCCCGCCCGCGCGAGATAGGCGGCCGTCGTCAGGCCGTTGTGTCCGGCCCCGATGATGATGTCGTCGAATCGCATCCCCACCAGTGTGGCGTGCCGATCGGCGGCGCGAGTATGGAATCGGTAGACGCTGTGTGCGCTATCGCATACCAACCGCGACGCAAACGTGTCGGACGGTCCATAGTCTGGGCGAATGGACGTTGCGCAGACCGCCGCCATCCCCGACGTTGAGCTCGACGGCGGGGTGCGGATCCCGCTGGTCGGCCTCGGTACCTCCGGGCTCCTCGGGCAGCCGAGTGTGCACGCGGTGTCGACGGCGCTGCGGCAGGGTTACCGCCTGATCGACACCGCCAGCCGCTACAACAACGAGATGAGCGTCGGCATGGGGCTGCGCGATTCCGGTGTGCCGCGCGGCGAGGTTCTCGTGCAGACCAAATTGGGCGGCGGCGACCAGGGTTTCGACGAGGCCATCACCGCGGCCAAGGAGAGCGCCCGGCGTCTCGGTGTCTCCTACCTGGACGTCTACCTCATCCACTGGCCCAACCCGACTCTCGGCCGGATGGTCGAGTCGTGGAAGGCGCTGCTCACTCTCGCCGACGAGGGCTATGTGCGGACGGTCGGGGTGTCGAACTTCAAACAGCATCAGTTGCAGACCCTCTTCGACGAGACCGGGCGCTGGCCCGCGCTCAACCAGATCCAGTGCTCGCCGTCACTGGCCCGCACCGAGTTGCGCGCCTTCATGGCCGACCACGATATCCACGCCCAGGCGTGGCATCCGACCGGCCGTAAGGAGGGAATGCTCGGCGAACCGGAGATCCTGCGGCTGGCGCGCAAGTACGGCAAGTCGCCGACGCAGATCTCGCTGCGTTGGGCGGTGCAGCAGGGCATCGGCGTGATCCCGAAGTCGTCACACGCCGGTCGGCAGCGCGAGAACGTCGACCTCTTCGATTTCGAGTTCGACCTCGACGACATGACGGCGCTCGCCGGCCTCGACCGCGGTGAGCGGGCGGCACGGGACTCCGACGTCGAAGAGGAGTTCTGAGTATCCCCTCGTCTAGGGTGGCAGGGTGTCTCGACCCGAATCCGCCGATGAAGCCCACCCCGACGTACATGGGGACGGGCTGCGGCATGAGGACTTCAGCACCCGGCACGCGCCGATGCCCATCGAGATTCCGTTTGACGATGAAGAGGCGTCGACCGACGTCGACCTGAAGACCCAGCTCGTCCGTTTCGTCATCACCGGCGCCGGGTCGGGTGTTCTCGACTTCGGGCTGACGATCCTGCTCCAGTATGTCTTCGGCGCACCGTTCTGGCTGGCCAAGTCGTTGGGCTTCATCCTGGGCACCACCACCGCCTACCTGATCAACCGGCGCTGGACCTTCCGCGCCGAACCCAGCGTCGCGCGTTTCGTCGCCGTGTTGCTGCTCTATGTGGTGACCTTCTTCGTCAATGTCGGCCTGTACTCCTGGCTGTCGCATCTGTGGCCGGAGACGATTCTCTACAGCCTCGTCGCCTACGTGATCGCCCAGGGCACCGCGACGGTCATCAACTTCGTGGTGCAGCGAGTCGTCATCTTCCGTATCTCCTGACGGGTCGCTCCCACGGCCGCGCGAAGGCGGTGGCATCCCGACGAGGGGCTTCGTCGTCGGTCCCCGAATCGACATCAGGGTGTCCTCCCGGCGTCGGCGCCCGAAGCCGGGAACAATTGTCGTCGTGGGGCGCAATCATGAGGTGAACAGCCGTCGGGCGCTCGAAGACGAGCTGCGCGCGCACGGTTTCCCGGCGAGTGTGGCCGCGACGGTCCGGCGGCGGAGCCTGTTCGTCCGCACCGTGCCGATCTTCGCGGGACTGATGGTCGCCTTCGTCGAGGTGGCGTTGTTCACGGTGTTCTGGGAGGACGGTCTCGGCGCGCTGAGGTCCCGGCTGCATCTGGCGTATCTGCTGGTCAATGTGGCCGCGGTGGCGGCGCCCTTCGCGGTCAGTCGGCTGGTCGGGCGCGGGTTGGCCGCGCTGGCGCCGACCATCCGACGTCGTGCGGCGGCGGTGATCTTCGGGGTGCTGCTGGTGGTGGTGCCCGCGGCGATGGCCGCTGCACTCGCCGGGACGCATGCGACCTGGGCGGCGGTGTCGGGAGCTTCGGGTCTGCTCCTGGCGGTGGTGGCGGTCGCGCTGGCCTACACCGGTGCCGGGGTGATCATCGGATGGTCGGCGCGGCAGGCGAAACGGCAGGTCAAGTCGGTGTGGTCGTTCGTCGGTCAGATGCTTCCGGTGTTGGTCATCGTGGTTCTGTTCTTTCTGTGCGCACCTGAGGCCTGGCAGCTCGCGGCCAGTCAGAGCCGGGCGCGGATGTGGACCTCGGTCGCCGGTCTGGGTGCCGTCAGCCTCCTCGTCATCATCATCTCGGCGACCGACAACCTCACCAGCGATCAGCAGCGCCGCGCCGCCGGTCGGCGACTCGGGCTGAAACGGTCGGAGAAGGTCAATGCGGTCAGTCTGGTCACGATCGCCCAGGTCATCCAGATGTGCGTCGTCGCCGCGGTCACCTTCGTGTTCTTTCTGCTCATCGGACTGGCGATGGTGCCGCGCGCGACCATGACGAAGTGGGTGTGCGACCCGGACTGCTCCGACGTCGATCCCTGGATGTGGGATGCGGCCAACGAGAGACTCACCGACGGAAGCCTTTTCGGCCTGTATCTGCCCGCCGACATACCGCAGGTGTTGGTGCAGCTGTGCATGATCGTCTCCGCGGTCGCGATGATCTCCTTCGTCGGGTCGATCACGCTGGAATCCGAACATCACCGATCCTTCTACGCGCCGGTACTGCGGTCGGTGGACGCGGGTCTCGCCATCCGTGACCGCTATGTGAACACCTATCTCTCGCCCGGATCCGGTCCGCGCTCGATCACCGCCGACGATGACGGGTAGTGCGATCGTCGTCGGTGCCGGTCCGAACGGGCTGGCCGGTGCCGTGCGGCTCGCGCAGGCGGGATTCGATGTCACCGTTGTCGAATCCGCCGACGAGATCGGCGGCGGCACAAGAACTGTGGAGCTGATTCCGGGTGTGCGCGCCGACCTGTGTTCGGCCTTCCATCCGCTCGGGGTGGGTTCGCCGTATCTGTCGTCGCTGCGCCTGGAGGAGTATGGGCTGCGCTGGTGCCTGCCGGAGATCGACGCCGCCCACCCGCTCGATGACGGCACGGCGGGGCTGTTGTATCGATCGGTACACCAGACTGCCGACGGGTTGGGGGTGGACGGGTCGCGGTGGCGCTCGATCTTTGCTGGGCCGGCTCGCCGGTTCGACGCCGTCGCCGCCGACGCGTTGGGTCCGATGCTTCGGCTTCCTCGACATCCGTTGGCTTTCCTGGACTTCGGGCTCCGCTCGCTCCCGCCGGTGACCGTGCTGGCGCGGGCTTTCACCACCCCGCAGGCGCGGGCGCTGTTCGCTGGTATCGCCGCGCACCCGTTCGTGCGGCTCGACCGGCCCGGCTCGGCCGCGGGTGGTCTGCTGCTGACCGCGGCTGCGCATCGCCGGGGATGGCCGGTGGCGCAAGGTGGTTCGTCGGCGATCAGTGCGGCGCTCGCCGCGCTGCTGGCCGACCTCGGCGGCCGGATCGTCACCGGCACCACGATCGCCAGTATCGCGGAAGTCTCCGCCGACGTCGTGCTACTTGACGTCGGACCGGATTCCGCCACCACGATTCTCGACGGTCGCCTGCCCCGACGGGTGGCCCGCGCATACCGGCGTCACCGGCCGGGTCCGGCTGCGTTCAAGGTGGACTATGTGATCGACGGCGAGGTGGGGTGGACGGCTCCCGGACTCGACCGGGCCGGGGTGGTCCACCTCGGCGGGCGGATCGGGGAGATCGTGCGGGCAGAGAACGAGGTGATCGCCGGCCGGATGCCGACTAATCCGTTCGTGCTGGTCGGGCAGCAGTGGGTCGCCGACGACACCCGGGCGGCCGGAACCCGACGGCCGCTGTGGGCCTACGCCCATGTGCCCACCGGCTACACCGGTGACGCGACTGGGCTGGTCACCGCCCAGATCGAGCGTTTCGCACCGGGTTTCGCCGCGCGCGTCGTCGCCGTTCACCGTCGCGGACCGGCCGACCTGGCGTATGAGAATCCCAACTATCGCGGCGGTGACATCGGCGGTGGCCCCAACGATCTGTGGCATCTTGTGGCCCGCCCGCGACTGTCGCCGAACCCGTACGCCACCGGCGTTCCCGGGGTGTACCTGTGCTCGTCGTCGACGCCGCCGGGTGGCGGTGTACACGGCATGTGCGGCTTCCGCGCCGCCGAGGCCGCCCTGCGGGGCTTCGGCGGCGAATAGCCCCCGATAGGGTCAGCCGTTGACCTTGGCGATCACGTTCTCGGCGTACCAGTTCAGGTGATCGATCTTGGTCTGGAGCGGTTCGGTGTCGTCACCCTTCACATAGGGCAGCCGGAACCCGACGATGACGTCGGTGATGCCCTTGTCCTCCAGCCGCTTACAGCCGTCGACGGTGTAGGCGTCCATCGAGATGACATGAATCTCGAAGGGGTCGTTGGTCTTTCCCTCGGCCTTGCGGATGTCGGCGATCTTGTCGAGCAGCGCGTCGAGTTCCTCGGCCGGTCCGCCACCGTGCATCCAGCCGTCTCCGCGGACGACGGCCCGACGCAACGCGAGGTCGGCATGCCCGCCGACCAGCAGCGGAATCGGTTCGGTGGGAGCGGGGGTCATCTTGATCTTCGGGATGTCGTAGAACTCGCCGTGGAATTCGAAGTACTCACCGCTGGTGAGGCCGCGGAAGATGTCCATGCACTCGTCCATCCGCTTGCCGCGGCGTTTGAAGTCGACGCCCATGAAGTCGTAGTCCTCGGGCCACGGGCTGGTGCCGACGCCGAGTGCTAGGCGGTTGTTGGTGAGGTAGGCGACCGACGACGCCTGCTTGGCGACCAGCGCCGGTGGACGCACCGGCAGTTTGAGGACGAACGGGGTGAAGCGGATCGTCGAGGTCACCGCACCGAGCGCGGCGCACTGGATGAAGGTCTCGATGAAGGCTTTGCCGTCGAGGAACTCGCGGTCACCGTCGGGGGTGTAGGGGTAGGTGGCGTCGGACTCGGCAGGGTACGCGAGCGAGTCGGGGATGGTGAACCCGGCGTATCCGGCCTTCTCCGCGGCCTGCGCCAAGGGCGCGTAGTAGCTCGGGTCGGTCATGGCTTCGGCGAAGGTGAAGCGCATCGATGCTCCTCGGGACTGCGGTGTGGCGGACGCCACCCACACTAGAACATGTTCTAGTTCCTGAGTAGTGGATGTATGGTAGTCGCAGTTCAGGGGGCTGGCAGCGGGTTGTTCACTCGTGCACCCGGCCCGCGCCGGACCTTGAGGTCGTCGACGCTGACCGGCTCGCGGCAGGCCGAACAGAACGGGCGCGCGGACATGACGTGGCCGCAGGTGGTGTGCACGGTCTCGATCGGTGGTCCCTCGGGCGCCGCCCAGGAGTCGCCCCATTGACGCAGTGCGTCGATGACGGTCCAGAGTCCGCGCCCCTTCTCGGTGAGTCGGTAGTCGTGGCGGACCGGCTTGTCCTGGTAGGGCTCCTTGGTCATGATCCCGTGCTCGACCAGCGTGTCGAGTCGCTGCGTCAGCACATTCCGGGCGATCCCGAGCCGGGTGGAGAACTCGTCGAAGCGGGTCACGCCGAAGAGGGCGTCGCGGATGATCAGCAGCGTCCACCATTCCCCGACGATCTCCAGGGTCTGGGCGACCGAACAGTTCATTTCGGTGAAGGTTGCGCGCCTCATGCTTCCATCTTAGTGGGTTGCGTGACGCAACTCAACTGTGCTTTGGTTGGTTTCGTCAAACAACCCAGCAGGTATTACGCCTGCGCTGGAGCGTTGAGGAGTATTCATGACCGAGATCATCGGGGACAAGAACGATGCGATGGCAGTGTCACCGCCTGCGCCGGTGTCACCGCCCGTCGCCGCGTCGGGGCCGGCGGGTAGGCCCGGGCTGACGCTGCTCATCCTGTCGCTCGCCGCGTTCATGGCGAGCCTCGACGTCTTCATCGTCAACGTGGCCTTCGACGACATCGGGCGCGACTTCGGCGACGCCGGACTGTCCCAGCTGTCGTGGGTGCTCAGCGCCTACGCGATCGTCTACGCCGCGCTGCTGGTCCCGGCCGGGCGGATCGTCGACCGCTACGGCCGGAAGGGCGGCTTTCTGCTCGGACTGGCCCTATTCACCATCGCGAGCGCGGCATGTGCGGGCGCACAGGGGATCTGGTGGCTGGTCGCGTTCCGGGTGCTGCAGGCTATCGGTGCGGCGATCCTCACCCCGGCCAGTCTGGGACTGGTGGTCTCGACGATGCCGCTCGAGCTGCGCGCGCGATCGGTGCGCATCTGGGCGGCCACCGGTGCGTTGGCCGCCGCGCTCGGGCCGGCCGTGGGCGGCCTGCTGGTCGAGGCCTCGTGGCGCTGGGTCTTCCTGGTCAACCTGCCGGTCGGCATCATCGCGCTGATCGCCGGTGTGCGCGTCCTGGTCCTGTCCCGAAACACCACCATCACCGACTTCCCCGACCTCGTCGGTGCCGTCCTGCTGACGATCTCGATCGGCGCGCTGACTCTCGGACTCGTGCAGGGTACGGATTGGGGCTGGACGGACCCGAAGATCACCGCTGCGTGGGTACTCGCGATCGCAGCTTTCGCGGGTTTCGTGTTCAGCTCGATGCATCACACCGAACCGGTCATCGACCCGGCCCTGCTGCGCGTGCGCACGTTCTCCTTCGCGAATGTGACCGCGCTACTGTTCGCGGTCCCCTTCGCCGGTGGCCTGTTGGCGACGATCCTGTGGCTGCAACAGGTGTGGAGCTACTCGGCGATCAAGACCGGTTTCGCCGTGTCGACGGGGCCGTTGCTGGTGCCGATCTTCGCCGCCGTCGCACACCGATTGTCGGCGCGAATCCCGGTGGGCGTCATCGTCTCCGCCGGATCGTTGCTGTTCGCGGCGGGCGGGGTGTTGATGGCCCTGTCGGTCGACGAGACACCCGACTACGCCACCGAGATCCTGCCGGGTTGGCTCATCGGCGGTGTCGGGGTCGGTCTCGCGTTGCCGTCGATCCTGTCGTCGGCGACCGCTGACCTCGCCACGCATCAGTCGGCCACCGGAAGTGCGGTGATCAATATGAGTCGACAGATCGGCATGGCGCTCGGCGTCAGTGTGCTCGTCGCGGTGCTGGGGACACCGATCGGATATGTGGCCGCGCACAACGGATTCCAGCAGTCATGGTGGGTGCTTGCGAGTGTCGCCGTGCTGGCCGCGGTCGCCGCGCTTGGGATGACACCCCGCGCGGCTTCGGCCCCGTCGTGACGCTCTTCGTCGGCGTTCCGGTCTCCTCGGCGTGCGGTGGTTGGGCAGGCACCGATACCCCGCTTCATCGAGGATCGATGCGAGCAGTCGCCTGGAGTCCGCAAACTTTGAGGCGAGACCGTCGATCCGACCGAGTTCGGCGAGCAGGACCGCGACCACCTCGGTGCAGGGCTGGATCTGCGGGGCGCCGACGTTGGTGCACGGCAGGACGCGGCGGATCACCTCGGTGCACAGACCCGCGGCGAGCATCCGGCGGGAGGCTCGAACTCGGGATCGGCTTGCTGCCGTCGCCGGTCTCGGCTGACCCGGGTCCGGGGTGGACGGTGGATCAGGGTCGGCGGAACCGCTCCCGCCTACCCAATCCGCGCAGCTTCATCCACTCCGCGAAACCCTTCGGGTCGCGTTGCTGCACAAGGAAATACCAGCCGAAGCGGGCATACTCCTGGGGGATCAGCCTGCGCATGCCGGGCTGGCTCATCAGGTAACCGCGATTGCGGTAGGTGAAATACCGCTTGGTGGGGTTGTCCGGGTACTGCGTGTGCATCCGGCCACCCAGGATCGGCCGGAACTCGTCGGATCCGTCGGGGTGCAGGTAGCCGGCGCGTAGGCAGGTGCCGAATTTCAGCCCCGACCTTGCCAGGCGGCGGTGGATCTCCACCTCGTCGCCGCGGAAGAACAGGCGCAGGTCGGGCACGCCGACTTCATCGAGGGCCTTCGCCGAGAACAGCGCTCCGTTGAACAGGGAGGCGATTCCGGGTAGGAGGTCGTCGGTGTCGGCCTGTCCGTCGGCGAACAGTTCCGACCGCTTCCGTCGCCACACCAGCCCACGGCGCAGCGGGAAGGCGAGGGTGTCCGGGTCGTCGATGTTGGCGACCACCGGCGACACCTCGTCGAGGCGGTGTCGTGCAGCGCATTCGAGCAGAGTGCTGAGCACCATCGGGCCGTCGGGACGACCGTCGTCGTCGGCGCACCACACCCAGTCGGCGCCCAGCGACAACGCGGTCAGCATGCCGAGCGCGAACCCGCCCGCGCCGCCCAGGTTGCGTTGGGATCCTAGATAGGTCGTCGGGATGGGCTGCGCGGCAACAAGTTCCGCAACCGCTGGTTCGTTCGCGTTGTCCACGACGACGAGATGGTCGACGGGCCGGTCCTGCGCGGACACCACCGCGAGTGACTGGGCGAGCAGTTCCACGCGGCGGTGGGTGACCACCACCGCGACCACCGTTGCGGCGGTGTTCGGGTCGCTCACGACGACTTCTCCACGCTGGCCAGCACCTTGCGGACATGTGCGGCGGCCGCGGGACCCTCGTAGGCGCCGACCACCTCCTCGATACCGCCCTCCATCCGGATCTGGCCGTGATCGATCCACAGCGCCCGGTCGCACAGCTGGGCAAGGAACTCGTTGGAGTGGCTGGCGAAGACGAGGATGCCCGATCGTTCGACGAGCGCCTGCAGACGCGCACGTGCCTTCTTCATGAAGTCGGCGTCGACCGCACCGATGCCCTCGTCGAGGATGAGGATCTCGGGGTCGATGGAGGTCACCACACCGAGCGCGACGCGCACGCGCATACCGGTCGAGTAGGTGCGCAACGGCATCTGCAGGTGGTCACCGAGTTCGGTGAATTCGGCGATGTCGTCGATCTTGCGCAGCATCTCCTTGCGGCTCATCCCCAGGAACATGCCGCGGATGATGATGTTCTCGTAGCCGGAGATCTCCGGGTCCATGCCGACGCCGAGGTCGAACACCGGGGCGACGCGACCGCGGATCCGGCAGTCACCGCGGGTCGGCTCGTAGATCCCCGACAGCAGCCGCAGCAGCGTCGACTTACCGGCGCCGTTGTGGCCGACCAGACCCACCCGATCGCCGTGCTTGAGGTGCACGTTGATGTCGCGCAGCGCCTCGACCACGACGACATTCGAATCGGTCGAACCGATGACGCCACCGGCGGCACCGATCACCGATTTCTTCAGTGAGCGGGTCTTGGCGTCGAAGATGGGGAAGTCGACACACGCATCCCAGGTGTCGACGCGAACCTCATTAGCAGCCATGTGTAGTTCCTAAACCCAGTACGCCACGCGGGCGCGGTAGTTGCGCAGCACCAACAGGCCGGCGGTCCAGCCCAGCAGCGTGCAGCCGATCACGATCGCCCAGTGATAGAAGTCCACATGTTCGCCCAGCAGTGGTCCGCGGGCGATCTCCAGGTAGTGGTACATCGGGTTGATCTCGACGATCCGCAGCCGCGACGATTCCTCACCGGTCGTCGAACCCAGGCTCTGGGTGCTCCAGATGATCGGCGTCATGAAGAAGATCAGCTGTACGACGGTGGTCAGGAGCTGACCGATGTCGCGGAAGCGGGTGGACAGGATGCCGAAGACGATCGCCACCCACACCGCGTTGAGCAGGTAGAGCGCGATGGCGGGGAACACCAGCAGGATCGACCAGTGCATCGGTGGCGGGAAGATGATGAAGATCGCCACGATGATCACCACGTTGTGCGCGAAGATGATCGACTGCCGCCACACCACGCGGTACACGTGCACGCTGACCGGGGCGGGCAGCTGCTTGATCAGGCCCTCGTTCTTCGCGTACACCTCGGCGCCGTCGAGGATCGAACTCTGGATGAAGTTCCAGAAGATGAAACCGAGCGCCACATACGGCAGGAAGACCTTGATGTCCTGGCCGAAGAGTTCGCCGTAGAGCAGACCCATCGCGACCGCCGTCACACCTGTCGCAATGGTGATCCAGAGCGGGCCGAGGACCGAGCGGCGATACCGCTGCTTGATGTCCTGCCAGCCCAGGTGGAGCCACAGTTCGCGGTTGTTCAGACCGTCGCGTAGATCACGGATCGCCCGTTTGAACGTGCGTGATCCAGAACTCGTCGGACGCGCTGGGATCGCGTCGTCGTCCACTACCGCTGACACGGGGTCCCACTGTACTGGTCCGCGGGTGCCCGGCCCGAAACGCCCGGTGACGCCCGTGCCCTCCGTTACAGGTACTGGCCGGTGCTCGGACCGTGCGGGGCGCCGGTCACACCCGGGGGCAGCGCGCCCTGACGCATCTGCTCGAGCTGGGCGCGGGCAGCCATCTGCTGGGCGAACAGGGCGGTCTGGATGCCGTGGAAGAGTCCTTCCAGCCAGCCGACCAGCTGGGCCTGGGCGATGCGGAGTTCGGCGTCCGAGGGGGTGGCGTCGTCGGTGAACGGGAGCGCGAGACGTTCGAGTTCCTCCCGCAGCTCGGGGGCCAGACCGTCTTCGAGCTCGCGGATCGAGGACTGGTGGATCTCCCGCAGCCGGACCCGGGAGGCGTCGTCGAGGGGAGCGGCCCGCACCTCCTCGAGGAGCTGCTTGATCATCGTGCCGATCCGCATGACCTTCGCCGGCTGCTCGACCATGTCGGCGACGCTGCTCTGCTCTTCGGTCGCCTTGCCGTCGGCCGCGCCAGCTCCGACGACGATGACACCGTCGGTGTCGCCGGACATCGGGGAGCCGAACGGGCTGGGGTTGCTGCCATCGGTAACCATGTCCCCATTGTGCCCAATGGCGACGCAGGCACCGTTCAGGCCCGGGTGCCGGGCTGATCGTGGACACGGTGAGGCCGCGCGGACACGACGTCTATCGTTTAGGCCATGCCGTTCGACGTCGCCCACGTGCGTGGATTGTTTCCATCGCTCGGCGACGGGTGGATTCACCTTGATCCGCAGGTCGGGATGCAGATCCCCGACTCCGTCGCCACCGCGGTGTCACGCGGGTTCCGTCAGCTGGTGTCGGCGCCCGGCGGTGGCTATCCCGCCGCCCGGCAGACCGCCGATGCGGTTGACGGGGCGCGCCGCGCGATCGCGGATCTACTGGCCGCCGACCCGGCCGGGGTGGTGTTGGGGCCGTCCCGGGCGGCCGTGGTCGGCGCCCTCGCCGATGCGGTCACGCCCAACACCTGGTTGCGCGGGGAGGTCGTCGTGTCCCGCGCCGACGACGAGTCCAACATCGTGCCCTGGCTGGGTGTCGTCGACCGATACGGGGCGCGCGTGCGCTGGGCCGAGGTCGACGTCGAGACCGGTGGACTGCCGGTCTGGCAGTACAAGGATCTGATCAACCAGAACACGGCGATCGTCGCGGTGACGCTGGCCTCGTCGACGACCGGCGCGATCACCGATGTCGGCGAGATCGTGCCGCTGGCCCGGGCGGCCGGGGCGCTGCTCGTCGTCGACGCGACCAGCGCCGCCCCCTACCTGCCGTTGGACATCAACGACCTCGGCGCCGACGTTCTGATGGTCTCGGCCGAACGCTGGGGTGGGCCGCGGATGGCGGCGCTCGCGTTCCGCGAGCCGCGCACCATCGACCGGCTGCGGTCGATCTCGATGGATCCGCACGCGGTGGGTCCGGCCCGCCTGGAACTCGAACCGCATCAGGGTGGGCTGCTGTCCGGGTTGGTCGCCTCGGTGGAACATCTGGCCGGACTCGACGAGGAAGCCATCGGCAAGCGGCGTCGTCGGGTCGTCTCCGCGATGGACGGTGTCTACGAGTATCTCCGCAGGCTGACCTACTATCTGACGACGTCGCTGTCGCAGAACAGCCTGGTCAACGTCGTGGGCACGGAGGAGAACCGGGTGCCGATCGTGAGTTTCGCGGTCGAGGGTGTCAGCGCCGACAAAGTGGTGCACCGGCTCGCCGACAACGGCATCTGCGCGCTCGCCGACGTGCCCAGCCGGGCGCTCACCCGGATGGGCGTGACCGACTTCGGGGGTGCGGTGACCATCGGTTTGGCGCCCTATTCCACGCCCTACGAGGTCGATCACCTGGTCCGGACACTGGGCTCGCTGGGCTGATTTGTCGGTCGATTGGAGCACGAAATCTCCAATCGGTTTTGACTGTGTGATCGTCACGGTTAGGTTGTCGACAATGAATGTTGGCGAGGAAGAGCACCGCGCGCTCACCCCCACCGAGGGTGAGACGTGGTCGGCGTTTGTGGACGGAGGCTGGGCGCTGTTCGCGTTGGTCACCGACCAACTCAGCGCCCAGGGACTGTCCGTCGCCGACATGCGGGTTCTCGAAGCCCTCGCCGGCGCACCGCAGCGCGGTATCAGTGAACTGGCCGGTGCCGTCCATATGCGGGTCAGTACGGTGTCGCGGCAGATCGGCCGTCTCATCGAGGATGGTGACGTCGAGAAACTCAAATCCGACGGCGACGGCCGCCACCGGCTGGTGCGTCTCACCGACAAGGGCCGCGCCACCCTGAACGAGCACGTCCGGGTGCGCGACGCGGTGATCCGACGCTACGTCGTCGACGTGTTGAGCCCGGAGGAGTATGCCTGCCTCGGGCGAGCCTTCCGCAGCATCGGGGATGCGGTGATCGGCGAGCAGGCCAAGGAGAAAGGGCCGACTCAGCTCACCTGAAGTAGCACCTTGCCGATCGCGTCGCCGCTGTCGAGGTGAGCGTGGGCCGCAGCGGCCCGATCGAGGGGGAAGACCGTGTCGACGATGGGGGCGACACGGCCACCCTCGATCATCGGCCACGTCGTCGCGAGGGTGTGCTCGACGACCTCCGCTTTGCCGCCTGCGCCGTGCACCGGTCGCGACCGCAGCGTCGTACCGGCGACGGTGGCCCGCTTGGCCATCAGCAGACCGATCGGCAGCTCGGCCTTGGTGCCGCCCTGCATCCCGATGATGACCAGTCGACCACCGGTGGCCAGCGCGTCGATGTTGCCGCGCAGATATTTGGCGCCGATGATGTCGAGGATGACGTCGGCGCCCCCCTCGGCAGCCAGAACTTCGGCGAAATCTGTTGTCGTGTAATCGATCAGAAGGTCGGCGCCGAGCTCGCGACAGCGATCGAGTTTGGCGGCGTTGCGAGCGGTCACCGCCACCCGCGCGCCGACCGCATGTGCGACCTGGATGGCGTGCGTCCCGATGCCGCTCGACCCGCCGTGGACCAGCAGCAGCTCCCCGCCCCGCAGTCCGGCCATGCCGAATACGTTCGACGCCACTGTGCAGGCCACCTCGGGCAGCGCGGCGGCGTCGACGAGACTCACCCCGGACGGCACCGGCAGCAACTGCGCGGCGGGCACGGCGACCTGTTCGGCGTAGCCGCCGCCGGCCAACAATGCGCACACCTCGTCGCCCACCGCCCAGCCCGCGACGTCGGGACCCAGCTCTGCGATCCGACCCGAGACCTCCAGCCCGAGCGTATCCGAAGCGCCCGGCGGTGGTGGATACAAACCCTTGCGCTGCAACAGATCTGCCCGATTCACCCCGGCTGCGACGACGTCGACGACCACCTCACCGGCACCCGCCCGCGGTGCCGGCACATCGTCGACCGAGAGATTCTGATCCGTGACCACGATTGCCTTCATTCTCCCGATCGTGTCACAGCCGCCCCGATCGGCGGGACCGGTCGGCGCCGGGTGTCGGGTGCTCACGTACTCTTGCAGGTCAGGGAAGCGTGGCAGAGCGGCCGAATGCACTCGCCTTGAAAGCGAGCGTGGGTAAAACCACCGGGGGTTCAAATCCCTCCGCTTCCGCCATTGTGATGAGTCGCGACATCGTTGACAGACGATGTCGCGGCTTATTGCGTTTGTGGGGGGTCATCGGGTGTGGGCCCGCTGATGAACGTCGGCGCCTGACGCCGCCAATCAGACCGGGCAGGAGCCGCTCACAACTGCTGAGCGTGACGAGCTGACTCGATTGCGCCGACAGGTCGCCGACCAGGAGAGAGGCATCGCGTGATCATGCCGCGCCTCCGATGACGCGGGGACGTCGCGGGTCATGTCCGCTGCGTTTGATCTCCTTTGCCGCCCAGGGCAGATAGGCGAGGCCGATCGGAAGGCGGTCGAAGATCGGGGCGAGCGCCCTGATCACCCGAGCCGCCCGAAGGAATCTGCGTTCCCGGCTCGCCGACCACTCGATGCCCACAGCTGTTTTGACCTGTGCGGGAAGGGTCCCCGCGAGTACGGTCCGAGTGAACGCATTGATCGGGGTGGCGATCGGCCACCACAACCATGCGGGGATCGGACCTGGGCGGGGCACGCCCTTACGGATGTAGCCTGCGCCGTAGCGGACCACCCGATTGGGTGCCATCCGGTCGAGCATGTCATCCCAGTACTCGACGAACTCGTCGTAGGTCTCCGGTTGGTTGCGCGCACTGACCCCGTAGAGCCGATACCACGCCTTGCCCTCCTCGAAGATCTGCTGCTTCTCCGCATACGACAACGGCCGGATGAAGGTGTCGGCGCCGTAGATCACCTGATCGATGAATGTCGCATGCGCCCAGTAGAACAGCTCGGGATTGAGCGCGTGATAGCGCGACCCGTCGGGCATCTGACCCTTGATCGGGCGATGGAAGTCCCGCACCTTCTGCCCCCACGTGTGGGGATCGCTCGAGTACACCGTGTGCAGGACGGGGATGGCCGTCCGGCGGGCACGGCCGACGAAGTCTCCGAAGATGACAGAGTGGTCGTCGACGGCCTGGGCCAGTTGGGCGATGGAGTTCTCGGTGGAGGCGAGCCGCTGAAAACCCAGGAGCTGCACGCGCAGATCGCCGTAGTACCGCCAGATCAGCGAGTCGGGTCCCAGTGGAGGTGTGGCTCGGTGCGAGTCGTCCCCGACCGTCAGTGCACGGGCCTCCCCGGTGAAGTCGTCGAAGGCCGACGACGCGCGTGGGCAGGTCATGTGTGCTCCTCGGTCCGCGTGCGCCGACGCAGGACGATCGGCAGTCCGTCTGCCGGATACGGTCCAGTCAGATATCCCATGCGGGGTGAATATCCCTGGGGTACCGACCATTCGAAGTCGAGGAGCATGCGGTGCAGGATGGATTTGGCTTCCATCCCGCCGAAGTACATCCCGATGCACTTGTGCACTCCGCCGCCGAACGGGGTGAACTGATGACGATGGGCCTTGTCCTCGCGGTTGTCCTCGGCAAAGCGGTTGGGGTCGAAGGTGTCCGGGTCACGCCACCACGGTTCCATCCGGTGGCCGGACGATACCGCCGCGCCGACGAGGGTGCCCTTGGGGATGAAGTGGCCGAGCAGTTCGGTGTCCTCGGTGGTCTTGCGGGCCAGTGCGCCGACCGGAGAGCATAGGCGCAGGCTCTCCTTGAACACCAGGTCCAGGGACGGCAGCTTGTCGATGTCGTCGTAGGTCAGGTAGTTGCGGCCGAGTGCCTCGCTCTCCTGACGGACCCGATCCTGCCATTCGCGATGTGCGGCAAGGTTGTAGATCATCATCGACACCGTTGTCGTGGTGGTGTCGTGGGCGGCCATCATCAGGAAGATCATGTGGTTGATGATGTCGTCGTCGCCGAACTCGGCACCGTCGTCGGCCTGGGCGTTGCACAGGACGCTGAACAGATCGGTGCCGGGGTTTGCGCGGGCCTGGGGGAGCTTCGCGCGGAAGAAGTCCTCCAAGGTCTTTCGTCCGCGTAGCCCCGCACGCCATTTACCGCCGGGGACGTCGTGGCGCACCACCGACAGGGTCGCCTGCACCGCCGCGGTGAAGGCATCTCGTAGATCCTGCGACTGCGCGTCGAGATCCTCGCCCATGAACACCTGTGAGGCGATCTGCAGGGTCAGGCGTTTGACGGCGGGATAACTCATGAATTCGGTGTCCGGCGCCCACGACGTCAGCGTGTGATCGATGGTGGTGGTCATGGTCTCGAGGTAGCCGATGAGCCGGGGCCGGGTGAACGCCTGTTGCAGGGTACGACGGTGGTAGAGATGCTCATCGGAGTCCATCAGCAGGATCCCGCGCCGGAAGAAGGGTTCGAGGAACTGCTCCCAGCCGGAGCCGGCGAACGTCTTGCTGCGATGGGACAGTACTTGCCCCACCGCATCGGGGCCCACGGCCATCACCACATCCCGGCCGGCCAGGCGGGTCCAGAAGACCGGTCCGTACAACTCGTACTGGCGGCGATGCAGGGCCAGGAGATCCTCGAAGGCCTCGAAGGTGTGGCCGGCGATCGGCAGCCCCGGATCACCCAGGACCGGCCGCAGCGTGGAATCGGCAGGTGGGGTGGCGAGTTCGCGTGCGGGCCGGTGCACGGTACGGGTCGCCCGGGCGAGCAGCGTGGTCATCGTCCGGGTCATGGTGTCGCTCACGCGTCGCTCACCTGCTTGCCGAGTCGGGTCAGGTATTCGGCACGACGGGGATCGGCATTGGCCTCGGTGCTCAGTTCTGCACCGCCGGCCTGGCGACGGAGCCCCTGTAAGACGCTGTTGGGCAACAGATGTGATGTGCGTTCGGCGGCACCGAGCCAGCCCGGTATCACGATCTCGGCTCTGCGGTGGAGCGTGGATTCGACGATGGCGGCAGCGATGTCCTCCGGTTCGACGGTCACCGCGGCCGGCATCGACAGTCCGGCACCGAGATCGGTGTTTACCAGGCTGGGGAGGATCGTGGTGACACTCACGCCGTGGTCGGCGACCTCGTCGCGGACCGAGGCGCTCAGTCCGACCACCGCGTGCTTGGTCGCCGAGTAGACGGACCCGCCGGGAGTGGGCATCTTGCCGGCCAGTGACGCGACGTTGACGACGTGGCCGCGTCGTCGTTCGATCATGCCCGGCAGCACTTCTCGCATCCCGTTGATGGGTCCCCACAGATTCACGTTGATCTGGGTGGCGGTGACGGAGTCGGCCTCGTCGAGGAAGTTGCCCAGCGGCATCACGCCGGCATTGTTGACCAGGATCGAGATCGGTCCATGTGCCGATTCGATCGCGGCACGGAAGCCGGCGAACGATTCGCGGGATCCGACGTCGAGTGCCAGTGCCTGGCAACCGAGTTCCCTGGCGGTCGCCGTCGCCGTCTCGAGGTCACGGTCACCGAGGACGACGGCCGCGCCGGCGGCCACGAATCGTGCCGCGGTGGCGCGGCCGATCCCGCGTGCGCCGCCGGTGACCGCGACCACCGCCCGTTCGATGTCGATGCGTGGGTATTTCACGAAGAATGACATGAGGTTCTTTCGTCGAAGATGGTCGTTCGGGTGCTCAGAGTCCGAACCGGGCGAGGCCGCGGCGGTGTGCGAAGCGTGTGGCGGCGCGGAACAGGGCACGTCGCCTCGGGGTGTAGGGGAACCAGTTGAGATCGTTGACGGGGACGGGAATCCAGCTGGTCGCCACCACCTTGGTGCGCGTGTACTTGAGCAGACCCTGCTCGGCGGCGCGTCCGCCGATCCCCGAGGTCTTCCAGCCGCTCTGGGGGACCTCGGCGCACATCATGTTGGCCAGGAACTGGTCGATGTTGACCGCACCCGCGTCCAGACGTGCCGCGACCCGCTCGCCCTCCTGTGTGCTGTGGGCGAAAACCGTTGCACTGAGGCCGAAGTCGGAGTCGTTGGCCAGTGCGATGGCCTCCTCGGTGTCGGCGACCTTGACGATGGGCAGGACCGGACCGAAGGTCTCCTCCTGCATGATCAGCATGGAATGGTCGACGTCGACGAGAACGGTCGGTTCGAACCAGGTCCCAGGCCCGTCGACCTTGTGGCCACCGGTCAGCACCGTGGCACCCTTCTCGACGGCGTCGGTGACCTGCCGGTCGACGACGTCGATCTGGGGCGGATGGGTCAGCGCGCCGACGTCGCTGTTGTCCCCGACCCCCGACCTCAGCGAGCGCACCTTCTCGGTGAGCTGGTCGACGAAGGCGTCGTAGACCCCCGCGGCCACATACACCCGCTCGATGCCCATACACACCTGACCGTTGTTGGTGTAGCCGCCGTACAGGGCGCAGTTGACCGCGCGGGGAACGTTGGCACCGTCGAGCACGAGGAGCGGATCCTTGCCGCCCAGTTCCAGACTCACCGGAGTGACGGTCTCGGCGGCACGGGCGGCCACGCGTTTCCCGGTGGCGACCGAACCGGTGAACTGGACGAAGTCGACCACGTCGACGAGCGCCTGGCCGGTCTCGCCACCGCCGAAGGCGACGTCCACCACCGCGGGCGCGCCGATCTCCCGCCACCCGCGTACCAGGGCCTTCACGCCCAGCGGTGTCACCTCGGAGGGCTTCAGGATCACCGCGGAACCGGCGAACAACGCCGGCAGGGCATCGCCGAAGGTCAACAGCAGCGGGTAGTTCCAGGCGCCGATCACGCCGACGAGGGGCCTGGCGGTCCGGTGGACCGTGTACTTCTTTCCCAGGACGAGCAGTGACGAGCCGCGAGTGGTGGTGGTGGCCATCAGCTTCGGTGTGACCCGCGTGTAATAGTCGATCACCTCGACCATCAGGGTGAGTTCGAGGAGCGGTTCGTTTGCCGGCCGTCCTCCCTCGTCCTGGCCGATCCGGATCAACTCGTCGGCGTTGTCGAGCAACCACTGGCGGAACTTCCGAATCCAGTGCGTGCGTTGCTTGACCCCGAGCGCCTCCCATTGGGTCTGGGCCGCGCGGAGGCGCTCGGCCATCGCACCGACCTGGTCGGCGTCGTGCAGGGGGATCTCCCCGAGAATGCTTCCGTCGCTGGGGCGTCGCACCGCGATGGTGTCGGCACCGGCGGGGATTTGCGGGTCTGTGACGTGAGTTGCGGCCATGCTTATCGAACCTTTGCGAGGATGCCGGAGAGGGCGCGGAGGAGTCGGCCGAACGGAACCCGGACGGCGTTGGGAAGGGAGCGGATCGCCACCACGGGACCGCTCAGCGAGACGGTGAAGATGCTGCCGAATGCGCGGCCGGACACCGTGTGGGTGGTGCCGTCGATCACGGCGTGACCTTCGAGGGTGGCGAAGCCGCTGACGAAGGCGACCTTGTTGCTGCCGGGGGCCGCCTTGATGGCCCGGCTCGAGGCATCGCGCCGGGTGAAGGTCAGATCGATACTGCCCGAGTCGTTCTGGTCGGTGAGCCGGAACTTGTGGACGTATTCGACGCCCTCGTAGCGTCGGCGTTCGAGGACGTCGAAGCGGCCGGTGATGAAGTGGTGATGGTTCGAACCGTCCACCGAGACCGACGCGAACGGAACCGGATCACCCTCGGTGACGAAGCCACCGGCCTGCACGACGACGCCGTCGGGTCCCGCGCTCGGCGTCCAGTACCAGTTCCATCCGTTGACGAAGGTCGGCGGGCTGACCTCGCCGAGGTACGGCTCGAACCAGCCGAGCGTGCCGAACAGGTGCTCGACGTAGCCCAGGCCACCGACCTGGTACTCGACGTCACCGAAGGTGATCGTGCCGGAGCCGTTGAGCCGGTAGACGACCCAGTGCTTGAACTGGTCGTCGATGTAGCCCTCACGCTCGGCCGCAACCTCGGCGGTGTAGGTGATGTCGGCGACGATGTGTGCGCCACTGGCCGATTCGCCTTCGCTGCGCAGGTGATAGTTCGGGTAGGAGCCGCAGAGTCGGGACGATCCCGCGCTCACGTCCATCGCCGATGCGCTCGCCCGGATCGATCCACTCGGCAATGGGCCCGAGCCGAAGTCGGCGATCAGTCCGGCGTCGGGGGAGATCAGCAGCCGTCGGACCTCCTCGATCACATTCGTGAACTTGGAGAAGATCGTGACCAGCGCCATGCCGTCCACCGGGGTTCCCGGTGCGTCGATGAGGAGATTGGCGTACCACCACTCGACCGGATGTGGTCGGCCGTCGGCTGCCTCCCCGACCTCGTTCGCCGTCAGCGTGCGTGCAGAGGCCACTCGGGCCACCTCCCAGGATTCACGGACCTATCTGGTAGAGATCCTTGCCAGAATAATTCTGGTAGGGCACCTTGCCAGACTGGTAGGGTCGCGTCAAGACCTCGATGACAGGAGTGTGCGGTGGCCGATACCCCGCGCCGGACCTACGCCGGTGAGACCGCCACGGAGCGGGCCGTGCGGCGTCGTGATGCCCTGGTCGATGCGGCGATCACCCTCGTCGGCGAGCAGGGCTGGGCCGCTCTCCGGGTGGAGAAGGTCTGTGCCGCGGCGGGTTTGAACAATCGCTACTATTACGAGTGCTTCGGGAGTCTGGACGCGCTCTCGGTCGCGATGGTGGACCGGTTGACCGACGAGATCCTCGAATTGGTTGTGGTCGAGGATCTCTCGGGACCGGCCTCCGACCTGATCGAGGTCATGGTCGCGACCTTGGTGGATCATGCGGTGACATCCCCCGCTCGCGTGCAGGTGCTCTTCGACGATCTCGGCACCAACGCGGCTGCGGCGCAAAGACGGTCGGAGGCGGTGCGCCGAATCATCGACGTTCTCGTCCTTGACGGTCGGACCGTTCACCAGACCACCGATCCGATCGTCGAGGTCACCGCATCAGTTCTGGTCAACGGCAGTATCCGGACGATGCTCGACTGGCTCGACGGACGCCTGGAGCTGACTCGAGATCAGTTCGTGCAGCACCTCACCCACATCTGGACGACCACCACCCAGGCGGTCCTGTCCGATCCTTCTGCTCTCGGCGTCGAGGCGCGCTGACCTCGGGTCTGCGTCATCGTCGCGCGGGGACCGGCGATGTTCGTCACCTGATCCGCCGTCGCCATTGCTGATAGACCATCGGGTCACGCGGTCTGTCGCGTCACCGGGAGGGTCCTGTGATCTGTCCGCGCTGTTCGCAGGACCTGCGTCGTCGCGATCGGGAAAACCGTGTGTGCACGGTTCGCCCTCGAACCCGAGCAGACCAGGTCGAGAAGTACTGGAAGGCGGTCTACCGGGTGACGGTCCCCGGGGCGGGCCCGATCGCATCCAGCCCCTGCACAGCTCACCCCAATATGTAAAGTTTAATGCGAGATTTCTACATGTTCTGGCAGCAAGTGAACTTAGTTTGCAGTTGTGGCGGGCACCATCTGGGACCCTAATGCCGCGGCACCTCTGCGCCGGGCAACGATCGCGCCGTGGGGGCGGACATCTTTCCCTGTGCGGGTGTGCGTCTCGACGACATCGAACCCGGCAGCTTCGATCAGTTCACCCATCTGTCCCACCGGCCAGCGGTAGGCCTGGGTGACGAGATGCCCGAACGGCTCCAGATCCGGCCACTCGAAGAACCCGACCAAGAGTCCGCCACCGGGCCTGGTCACGCGCGCGAACTCGTCGAAGACGGCAGGCAGGTCCTCCGGCCGGTGGTGGATGGTCGTGTACCACGTCAGCACACCGCCGAGTGATCCGGTGGCGACGTCGATCTGCTCGAAGCTGCCGACGTCGAAGGTGAGGCCGGGATAGGTCGTCGTCGCGTGGTCGACGAACTCGGGGACCAGGTCGATGCCGCGAACGTCGACGCCGTGCTGGGCGAGGAAATTCGTCCACTGTCCGGGGCCGCTTCCGGCGTCGAGCACCGTGCCGGTCTGGCTCCCGGCCCAGGTGCGCACGAGTGCGCGATCGGATGGGTGCGTCTGGGAGATGGAGCCGCAGACGTCGATGTACTTCTCCGACCATGCGGAGTACGACCGGGAGACGGGGTCGGTGTTCGTCACTCCGACGATCATGCCAGCGGTGGTAGGAGAGTTCGCCGAGGCGCGCTGCTTCTAGCGCCGGGTGCCGGGAATCCGGGCAGAAGATCGTTCGGATGACGGTTCCCACGCACCCGCGGACGCTACTGTCAGCCCACTACTCAACCCTGGGAGAGGAACCGCCGTGACCAGTCCCACCACAGATTCGACCTTCGTGACCGTCGGCGTCGACGAGTCGCCCGAATCCTTGGAGGCGGTCGCGTGGGCCGCGAAGTTCGCCGTCGCCGATGGGTCGGTGCTGAAGCTGGTGCACGTCATCGCGCCGATCGAGTGGATGTTCGGGGCCACCAACGCCTTCAGCCCGGACGGTCTCAAGTCGAAGTTGCTCGCCGAGGCCGACGCCGTGCTGGCGGGTGCCGAAAAGGCTGCGCGTGCAGCCGAATCCGGGGTGCGCGTCGAGCGAATCGTCCCCGACGGCCCGGTCGCTGAGAAACTGGCCGAGGTCGCCGACGGTGGGCGGCTGCTCGTGATCGCGTCGGGCAGTTCGTCGTTGCTCGGCGGGCATGTCACCAAGATCGTCAACCGGGCGACCACGCCGGTGCTCGTCTGGCGCGCATCGCTGGCCAAACGGACCGGCCCGCCGCTGCCGGTGGCCGTCGGCGTCGACGAGTCGGAGAACGCCGAGCGAGCCGTGCGTGCCGCCTTCGAGGTCGCGAAGGTGCTGCGCGCGCCGATCGAGGCGATCCACATGTGGGAGACGAGTGCCGCGGTCGGCCTCGGCTACGCCGCGGGTCCGACCGACTGGGATCTGCAGCGCGTCCTCAAGGCAGAACAGACCGAGCAGGTCGCCGCGCTGATCGCGCCCATCGCCAAGGACTTCCCGCACGTGCACACCAGTACCGTCCGCGCCGACACGACGCCGGTCAAGGGATTGACCGAGGTTTCCGAACACGCGCAGCTGGTGGCTGTCGGAAGTCGGGGCCGGGGACGACTGGCTGCCGCGATCCTGGGGTCGGTCAGCGGATCGCTACTGCACCACGCCCGATGTCCGGTGCTGGTGGTGCGCTGACCGGCCCGGCGCACTGCGAACGAAACATCTGTGCCGAGAAATGACACCGTGCCCGTCGGCCGGGCCATTCCGGTTTACGCTCGCGACGTGTCCGAATTCAAGGTGAAGAGCCGTCGGCTGGCCGTTGTCGCGGCAGCCACGACCGTGTCGATGGCCATGTCGATCGCGGTGGCGATCGTCGGGGTGGGTCCCGCGAACGCCGACGACGAGGTGTCGACGGGTGTCCCGAACTGGTCGGGGCTGAACGTGACCGATTTCCACGGCCCGATCCCCGCGAAGGCGGGCACCTTGATGGCGCGGGTTCCGCTGGCCTCGGAGCTCAATTTGCCCGCGGCCGGTGATGCCTACCGGATCCAGTTCTCGACGCCGAATCAGCATCACCGGATGGCGACTGGGACCGGCGCGGTCTTCCTGCCCAAGGGTCGCGCGCCCAAGGGTGGCTGGCCGGTGATCTCGTGGGCGCACGGCACGGTCGGTATGAACGACGACTGCACCCCGTCGGCCTTCCCGCGCAGCGCCCGCGACCAGGCGTACCTCGGACACTGGATCGAGCAGGGCTACGCGGTCGTCGCGGCCGACTACGTCGGGTTGGGGACGCCGGGTCTGATGAGCTACCTCAACGGGGTTGCCGCCGCCCACTCCATCGTCGACGTGGTCGTCGCGGCCCAGCAGATGGATCTGCCACTGGCGAAGAAGTGGGCGATCATCGGTCAATCACAAGGTGCGGCAGCAGCATTGAACGGTGCCCGGTATGCGACGGATTTCTCCCGGGGAACCGGACTGGACTATCGGGGTGTGGTGGCCACCGGGATCCCGGCGAATCTGGAGTATCTGTACTCGACGCTCGGGCCGGTTGTTCCGCCGGTCAACCTGCCCGGCGCACTCAACGCGTACACCGCCTACATCCTCGCCGGACTCGACGAGGCACGCCCCGAACTGCATCTCACCTCCGTGCTGACCGCGAAGGGACTGCACCGACTGGAGCAGGGCCGCACCACCTGCTTCCCGGCGTTGCGCGACGAGCTGACCGGCGATGCCGTGCGAACCTGGTTCATCCGACCGTTGGCGAGCATCCCGGGTGCCGACGTCGCGCTGCGCCGCTACATGGCCACCCCGTACAAGGGTTACGACCGGCCGATCTTCCTCGGTCAGGGGCTGCGCGACGTCGATGTGCCTGCGCCCTCGGCGTTGTCGTTGTATCTGCAGATGCGGGCCAACAACCAGCCGGTCGAGCTGCGGGTGTATCCGGCCGAGGATCACTCCGGGACGGTGCTGGCGTCGATGCCCGACTCGACGCCATTCCTCGCCCGCATCATGCGTTGATGCGAAAGATCCCCGCGTTCGGTGTGAACGCAGGGATCCGGTCGCCGTCGTAACGGTCTGATCAGGCCTTGGTCTTGGTCTGGACTGGCACGGTCTCCAGATCGGTGGTCGCCGAATTCTGCTCCGGTGTACTGCGTTTGGGTGCGGTCCGGTAGTGGGTGAAGTAGATGGCCAGGCCGGTGAACAGCAGCCCGCCGATCAGGTTGCCCATCACCGTCGGCAGTTCGTTCCACAGCAGGTAGTCGGTGACGGTGAAATCCGCGCCGAGCATCAGACCGACTGGGAACAGGAACATGTTGACCACGGAATGCTCGAAGCCCATCGCGAAGAACAGCAGCACCGGCAGCCACATGACGATGATCTTGCCGACGACGTCCTTGGCGATCATCGCTCCGATCACCGCGGTCGAGACCATCCAGTTGCACAGCATGCCGCGCACGAAGACCGCGATCCAGCCGCCGACTCCGTGTTCCTGGTAGCCGACCGTCCGGTCGTGGCCGATGGCGGCCAGCTTCGACCCGAAGTCGGCGAACTGGTTGGCTTGATCTTCGATGGTGGTGTCGAATCCGTAGGTGATCATGACCGACATCAACAGGGCGACCGTCAGTGCGCCGGCGAAGTTCCCGAGGAACACCAACCCCCAGTTGCGCAGCACCGCTTTCGCCGACGCGCCCGGTCGCTTGGCCATCCACGCGAGGGGGCCGAGGACGAAGACCCCGGTCAGCAGGTCGTAGCCGAGCAGATAGAGCAGCACGAAGCCGATCGGGAAGAGCAACGCGCCGACGAGTGCCGAACCGGTGTCGACGGTGATCTTGACCGCGAATGCGGCCGCCAACGTCAGGATTGCGCCACCCATATACGCACGGATCAGGGTGTCGCGGGTGGACAGCGCCAGCTTCGACGCGCCGGCGTCGATGAGTGTCTGGGCCAGCTCGGGCGGCTTGACATAGGTCATGGGAACTCGGGACTCCTGTGTCGGGTCGGTGGACGGCTCGACGCTAGAAGCCTGGTGTTACGGATACCGCCGGGTCCCGATGCCGCGTGCGTAACCGACGACGCACACCGGCGGTCGGCCGGTGGTGAAGTCGCCGATCAGCCGATGAAGGCGTCGACCTCGATCTCGACCTTGAGTTCGGGATCGATGAGTGCCGCCACCTCGACGATGGTGGAGGCCGGGCGTGCGTTGCCGAACACCTTGGCGTGTTCGGCGGTGATCGCGGTCCACTGCGAGACGTCGGTGACGAACATGCGAGTCCGCACGACGTCATCCACCGATGCGCCAGCCTCTTCCAGTGCCTCGCTGATGCGGGCGAGAGCGGTTCGGGCCTGCTCGGCGGCGGTGTCGCCGGTCCCGGTGGTGCCCGATACCCAGATGTGGTCGCCGACACGGACAGCGCGGGAGTAGCCGATCTTGGCCTCCCATTCGGAACCTGAGGAAACCGTCTTACGTTCTGTCATGGCGCAAATCATCGCACCCGGTTATCGCCGATTCGTGGGTGGGTGGGCCCGCAATCCCTGCAATGCGGATGCGACGGCGGCGCGACTGCGTTCGAGCGCGCGGATCTGCTCGTCGAGTCGGGCGAGCTGTTCGGACAGGATCTGCGACTTCTCGCCAGGGTCCATCGCGATCCAGTGCTGCATCTGTGTGCGCATCCGGTCGAGCGAGAACCCGGCCGCGCGACCGGCGAGGATGAGCTCGATGCGTTGCTGGGCGGCGTCGGTGTAGTCGCGGTATCCGTTGGGCAGCCGGACGATCTGGCCGGGGCTGAACATATCGCGGTCCTCGTAGTACCTGATCGCGGACGGTGCCAGTCCGGTTCGGCGCGCGAGTTCTCCGATGCGCATCTCTTCTCCTCTTGACCTTCAAGTTACTTGAAAGTTTAGCGTTTCGGTCGTCGGTCGAAAGTCGGTCGGTGGCGGTGCGCGTCAGCGGGTGGGAGTGGACATGGCAGTCAAAATGCTTGCGGTATCGGTGATCTTCCTGTTCTCGGTGAGGCTGATCTTGTTGGTGGTCGCGCATCTACGTCCGGGCGGGATCGATCCGATCCGCGACGCGGTGAGCGACTATGCGCGGGCATCGGCACCCACCACCCGGACGGTCGCGGCGGCCGCGTCGTGGGCGGCGGCAGTCGGCTGGGCCCTGCTGGGTGTCGGACTGCTCATCGACGGCGAGGTGGCGTTGGGCTGGCAACTCGTGGCGCTCGCCGTCGTCGTCGGGGCAATTCCGTTGGTGCCCACCGACGGTCCGGGCGTGTCGATGACTATGCGTGGGCGGTTGCACCTGCTGATGGCGATCGTGTGGTTCGCGCTGGCCTACCGGACCATCGAACCGCTGTCTCGGGTGGTTGGCGGGGACCTGCCTGCCCGGATACTGTCGGCGCTCGCGACGGTCGCCGCTCTCGCGTTGGTGGCGCTGGTTGTGTCCAGAGTCCTACCGCCGTTGCGGAGCAGAACCTTTGGACTCAGTGAGCGGGTGTTCGTGCTGGTCGTCACGGTCGTACCGATCGTCGCGGCGGCGGGGCTGGGGAACCGGTAGCCGGCCTCGTCGCCGATCTGACCACTCGGCCGCCGGGCGCACCGACCGCGGCGCCCGCCGCGGCGCGGGTCGAGGTTCGTGGTAAGCCCGCCCTCGGTACGTTGAGTCAGCCCTGCCACGGTCAACCCACCGAGGTGTTCGACGTCGTCATCGGCCAGTACGTGACGACTCCGGTT
This sequence comes from Gordonia heveisoli, assembly GCF_030315745.1. GTDB lineage: Bacteria > Actinomycetota > Actinomycetes > Mycobacteriales > Mycobacteriaceae > Gordonia. Next base: position 107,241 of record NZ_JASXSH010000013.1, read on the forward strand.
CCCCAAACGCCGAGTGGCGAAACGCAGAAGGATCTCAGCTGCGCGGTCACCTGGAATGGGAGCAAACATCAAATCGCCTACCTGGTCACGTCCGTGGTGCCCGCGAGAGGCCTTGATGCAGAACGCAACCGGTATCGCTTGAGCATTCACGACCTCGGCCAGGCAACCCCGGTCGCGACGGTGGAAGTCGCCGGAATCGCGCGTGACGACTCCGTCGAACTGATCGGGGCCCCGGGGGCGGTGCTCGTGGAGACTGTCAGTAGCCCGGGCCGCACGGTCGCCTACGACCCCACCACGCTCCGTCAGTTGTGGCAATCCGATCTCGAGGTTGCAGACGTCAACGACGACTCGATCGTGCTGACCAAACGGCCCGGCGCACCGGGTTCGGTCCACGATCCGGTGACCGGGAAGGTGCGGTTCACCATGCCCAGTGCTCCGATTCACACCTATCAGGGGAGCTATCTGGCGCGCGAACCCAAAAACATGCTGGTGTATCGGTCGAGTGATGGCCGAAAGTTTGCGACGCCGGTCGGTGCGGCCATCGGGGGATGCCAGCCCAACGTCTACGAAAACTACTATGCCTGCGTCGGTGACGGGCAGGTCGTGATCATCGACATGGACACCGGCAAGACGATCATCAACCGCACCAGTGACGATCAGAACGAAGTTCGCGTAAGTCACCTTCTGATCTTCCAGAACCGGATGTACATCGACACCGTGTCCGGTTCGGAGACCACTCACTCGGCGATGATGACCCTGCCGGATCAACAAGAGTTCGCCACCTCGTTCTCGACGATTCCCCGACTGCGACTCAAGGGCTGGACCATGGTGACCCCGAAGTTGACCTGCCTGTCCAGTGACTGCGGCCAGCAGCTGATCAAGGACGTCGACGGGAACTATCCGGGACCGTGGTCGTGAGCGTGTAGTCGGGCACCCCCGGACGAAGCGCGGCGGTATTACCCTCGCAGACATGCTTGTCCGCGCCCGCACGATGCCCGCCCCGACGATGGGTGCGTCCGCGTGAAAGTGCTGGTGATCGACGACGATCCGGCCATCGCCGAGACGGTGCGGCGGACGCTGGTCACGCAGGGGTGGACGGTCGCCGTCGTGGCCGACGGGGTGGCCGGGTTGGAGAAGGCCGAAGCCGGTGACTTCGACATCATCGTGCTGGACATCATGATGCCCGGCCGCAACGGATATGAGGTGGTCCGCGATCTGCGGCAGGCCGGGGTGTGGACGCCGGTGCTGATGCTCACCGCGAAGGACGGTGAGTTCGACGAGGTGGATGCACTGGACTTCGGCGCCGACGACTACCTGACGAAACCCTTCTCGGTCGCCGTGCTGGTAGCCCGGCTGCGGGCGCTCGCCCGGCGAGGCGCGCCCGAACGGCCCGCGGTGCTCACCGTCGGCGACCTACGGCTCGATCCCGCCGCGCACACCGTGCACCGCGGTGACACTCGAATCGAGTTGGCGCCCAAGGAATTCGCACTGCTGGCGTTGTTGATGCGACATGCGGGTACGCCGGTGGCCAAACATCGGATCCTGGAATCGGTGTGGGACGTCAACTACGACGGTGACGCCAATATCGTCGAGGTGTACATCCATCACCTCCGCAAACACATCGACGGACCGTTCGGGTGCGCATCGGTGGAGACCGTCAGAGGCGTCGGCTATCGGATCGTGCCAGCGGGAGGGTGAACCAGAAACGCGCACCGCCGCCGCTACCGGACTCCACTCCGACGGTGCCGTTGTGCGCTGCGACGATCTCGGCGACGATGGCCAGCCCGAGCCCGGAACCGCCGCCGGATCGGGCGCGCGCCGGGTCGAGCCGGACGAATCTGTCGAACACACGCTCGCGGTCGGCTTCGGGGATACCCGGCCCGTCGTCGGTGACCGAAACGGTGACCCGCGTGTCAGTCACCGACATCGTCACGCTCAGGCATTCGTCGAGATACCGTGCCGCGTTGTCGGTGAGGTTGCGGATCACCCGCGACAGCTGGCCCGGATCACCCTGCACGGTGGCCGGCACCGTCCCGCCCTCGACCACCACGCCACCGGCCGCTCGCAGGCGTTGGATCTCGGCGGCAACGAGATCGTCCAGGGCGACGGCGGCATGCGGCCGCGGTGGGCGGCCTTCGTCGGCGCGGGCCAGCACGGACAGGTCGGCCACCAGCCGCCGCATCCGTTCGGCTTCCGGTAGGAGCAGGGTTCGGACCGTGTCCATGTCGATCGCGGTATCGGTTTGCCGGGCCAGGTCGAGCAGTCCATAGATCGAGGTGAGCGGACTGTTCAGCTCATGTGAAGCATCGCCGACGAACCGTCGCTGGGCGGATTGCGCAGCTTCAAGTCGCGCGAGCATCGCATTCATGGTGTGCGCCAAGGTTTCCAGCTCGTCGTCGGTGGCGGGCACGGGTACGCGCTCGGCCAGATCCGCGTCGCTGATCTCGGCGACCCGGCGTCGGATCCGCTCGACCGGGGCGAGGGCACGGCCGACGAACACATAGGTCAGCACCGCCATCGCCAGCACGATCATCGGGAACACCGCCGCGCACAGGGCCGCGACGACCAGGACGAGGTGGTTGATGCCCTCCTCCGCCGTTCCCACCTCGACGACGACGTCGTTGCCGCCGACGTCGCGGACCCCGACCCGCCGCGCGCGATACTCGGCATCCGAGGGGGCCGCCTGTGCGCCGTCGACGACGACATGAGTGCCTGGCGGTAGCGGACCGCCGAGGCCGGCGCCCGCGCGCGACCGGCTGGTGCGGACCACCTGCCCGTTGCCGTTCAGGATCTGGACGAGGTCGACGTTCTGGTCGGTGTTGAACAGTGCTTCGTCAACGCCGGCCGGGCTACTGTCGGCCAGCGCCGCGGCAACCTCGTTCGCCCGGGCGGAGTTGGCGCCGTCGGCGGTGCGCAGCAGGACGCTGTGTAACACGAGCACCAGCACCGTGCCCGCCACCAGCAGCGCGCAGGTGACCAATGCGGTGGCGATCAGGGTCAGGCGGGTGCGCACCGGGCGGGTTCCGCGGGACAGGCGCCCGCACAGCGTCGAGCCTGCTCCGCGCGCTGTTAAGCCTCCACTAAGCACCGGTTGCTCATCCTGGGGGGATGGAGACGAAGTGGAAGGCATGGGTACTGGTCTACTCGGTACTCGTCGTCGGGGTCATCGGGGTCGGATTTCTGGTGGCCGGCGGGCCGACCGGCATCGACCGCGCCGTGATGGATGCGGTTGCGGGCGTCCGTGGCGATGGCGTGACGTCGGTGGTGCTCATCCTGACGGCCCTGTTCAGCCCGGCTCTGGTCCCGGTGTGGGCGGTGGCCCTCGCGGTGAGCATGTTCGCGATCGATCGTCGGGTGCAGCGCGGGGTCGCGGTGCTGGGGTCGGTCGTCGTGGCGTCGGCGGTCGCCGAGGTCATCAAGCTGATCGTCGCGCGCCCGCGGCCGCCGGCACTCGACCAGATCAACGGCTTCGAGGCGACCCTGTCGTACCCGTCCGGACATGTCACCGGTACCGCGGCCCTGCTGGTCGCCGTCGCGCTGGTGCTCACCGCGACCGCCGCACGAGCCGCGCGCGTCGGCGCTCTGTTCGCGGCGCTCGCGGTGACCGTGCTGATCGCCTGTACGCGCCTCTATCTCGGCGTGCACTGGCTGACCGATGTGAGCGCAGGACTGGTGATCGGGGTCGGGAGCGCGGCGATGGTCGTCGCGCTGACGCCGTCGGTGGTGGCCGCCGTCGAGGCTCGGGTGCATGGGCGCATCCCACCTCGGGCCGCACAGTGGCTGAAAGCCGGTTCGTTGAGCCCCTTGTCGAAAGTCGGGGACGAGTAGTTCTTCCCCGACTTTCGTGTTCGTCCTCTATGTGCAAGTCGGGGAAGGTTCCGAAGGTAGGGGAGGAACTTCGTCCCCTAGTTTCGGCCGGGGGTGGGGGCAGGGGGGGTGGGGGCGGGGTGCAAAGCGGGCGGCGACGATCCGCGGCCGCTTCGGTATTCTCACTCGCGCAACTGCCCGCACCGCCGGCGGGGGAAGAGTGACCGGAGGGGATCGTGACATCGAGCGAGGCCACGGCCGGCGATTCCAGCGCCGGATCGTTTAGCACCGGGTCCTTCAGCGTCGCATCGTTCAATGTCAACGGTATTCGGGCGGCCCGCCGCCGGGGATTCGACGACTGGCTGGCGCGCCGGGCACCTGATGTGGTGGGACTGCAGGAACTGCGGTGCGACGCCGACGATGTCGGCGACTTCGACGGCTACGTCGCGTCCGTGGACATCGGCTCGATCCGGGGCCGCAACGGCGTCGCGATCCTGACCCGGCGACAGCCGGCGGCCGTGCGGACCTGGGCGACGCATCGGCCCGCCGCCCGGGGATTGTCGGCGTTTGCCGGCGAGGGACGCTACATCGAGGTCGACCTGGCCGATCATCCGCTGACCGTGGCCAACCTCTACCTTCCCAAAGGTGGGCTGCCCGCCGAACTCCAGCGTCCGGGGTCGATGCGCGAGCAACCCGACGGCGGTGCCAAATACGCCCGCAAACAACGGTTCCTAACCGGTTTCGCGCGTGAACTGCAGCGCAACCGAGTCGCCGCTCGACGCGCAGGCCGCGAGTTCATCCTGCTCGGCGACCTCAACATCGCGCACCTGGAACACGACGTGACCAACTGGCGGGCAGCGCGCAAGATGGATGGCTTCCTGCCCGAGGAACGAGAGTGGTTCGGCGAGATCACCGGACCGCGGCGGCTGGTCGACGTGGTGCGTCAGCTGCAGGGTGACCGCCCCGGCCCGCTGACATGGTGGAGTTGGGCCGGTCAATCGTTCGACAAGGACGTCGGCTGGCGCGTCGATCATCAGCTGGCCACCCCGGCCCTGGCCCGCCGCGCGCGGCGGGTCACCGTCGACAAGGAACCGTCGGCGCAGTTGCGGCTGTCCGATCATGCGGCGCTCATCGTCGACTACGGCTGACCGGGCGCTGGGCGCGCCCGCGGACCCTCGGCGCCGGCCCGAACGTCGGGCGCCCTATCATGCATTCGTGCAGTACACGCGGTTCGTCGCCATCGGCGACAGTCAGACAGAGGGCCTCGGAGATCCACACCCGTCCTACGAATTCCGGGGCTGGGCCGATCGGCTCGCCGAGCGGATGGCGGCCCTCAACCCAGAGCTGCAGTATGCGAATCTGGCGATCCGCGGCAAGCGCACCCGCCAGATCCTCGACGACCAACTCGAACCCGCGCTGGCTTTGCGGCCGGATCTGATTGCCGCACCGCTCGGCATGAACGACGTGATCGGCAATGGTGATCTCGCCGAAGTACATGCTGACCTCGATCTCATCTATCGGCGACTGGCCGGGGCCGGCGCGACCGTCGTGGTGTCGACCTTCCCGAATATGGTGCGCACCATCCCTTTTGCCGCACGCAAAGAAGCGCGGCTGTTGGCGTTGAACCAGATGATGCGTGATTTCGCCGCCGAATACGGCTTCGTCCTCGTCGACCTGCATGCGGCGCCGGTGCTGGTCGACCTGCGCTCGTGGTCCACGGATCGGCTGCACGCTTCGCCGTTCGGGCACCAGCGTTTCGCCGACGGCGCCGCCCATGCGCTGGGACTGCCCGACAGCGACGCGGACTGGGGTGCGCCGCTGCCGCCGGTCGAGGCGCCTCACCCGATTTCGGCGGCCGTCCGCGATATGCGCTGGGCGGTACAGTTTTTCACTCCGTGGGCGATCCGCAAGATTCGTGGGGTGTCGCTGGGAGACGGACGCGATCCCAAACGGCCGGAACTCGGTCCGGTCGTCGGGATCGGCCTCCGTTGACTCTCTACGTGATTCAGTTGCGCGTGTGGGCGTCGAGCCAGTCGATGGTCTGCATCCCGAGCAGGTCGGTTCCCCAACCGTAGATGTTGGTGATGAACTGGACCATGCTGCAGTTCGTCGGCTGGTAGTCGACCTTCGCTCCGCGACCACGCCACTGCCGCACCAGTTTCCGCGAATCCTCGGCCGGTACCAACGACATCGGCGAGTCGTCGGCGACACAGGATGCGATCAGCGTCCGGATGCCCTTGCCCGGGGTTCCGCGACCCATGATGTTGTCGCGGTATGCGTGCTGGAAGTCGGCGATGTCCGCCGGGTGCTGACCGCTGGTGAACAGGGTGTTGAGCGGTACGAAGGGCAGGGTGAAGTAGCCCGGGCTCTGACACTGGCCGCGGTAGTAGTCGGCGATCGCCCGTCCGGCCGGGGTCAGCTTCTCGTTGATCTTCATCTCCGGATAGGACGGTTCCAGGCCCAGCAGGGTCGCGATCGCGAACCCCGAACCCACCGACCCGTCGGAGGTGCGGATGAAGTTCTTGTAGTTCACGACCTGTCCCTCCAGCACGGCCGAGCGAATATTCAGCTCGGGTGCGTAGCTGTCCTTGAGCTCGCTGGCGAAACCGATGCCGACCCCGCCACCGGCGATGCCGAACAGTCCGATCGGCGCGGTCTTCGACAGGTGCGCCTGGTCGACGCTCAACGCCGCCCGCAGACCGTCGAGGGTGGTCCGGGCGTTGTACTTGCCTGCGAAGACCCCGTGCGGCGAGGTGTCGCCGTTGTTGCCCACATCGGAGATCACCACCGCATAGCCCTTGTTGAACATCAGGGCGAGCGGGCCCAGCGCCGACCACGACGCGCCGTCGAGCGGATCGGAGCCGGTCATCATGCCCGACGGATGGCAGTAGCCGCCGACGCTGTCATTGGCGAATTGGTAGCCGATGATCTTGCGCGTCGAGTTCTGCTTGCCGTCGCGCGGGATCATGATCAGGCCGGTGCTGATGTCCGGTTCGCCGGTCCGCGTGCGGGTCACGAACATCGTCTTGTACGCATCGAGATTGCCGGGCCGGAACCCGGTGAACTGGACGGCGACCCGCTGCGCCTTCAGGAGGGTGCCAGGCTTCTCCGTACCGGTCAGGGTGGGTTCCCGATAGAACGGGTCGTCGGGGAGCAGCGGCTTGAGGATCTCCTCGGGGCTCGCCATCCGGCCGTCGCGGAAGGTGCCCAGCGTGTACCCGGTGAACACTTCGCCGAGCGACGGAGTGCGGTTGGGTGGGGAGGCCGTCGCGGGCCCGGCCACGGCGCCGGTGAGCGCGGCCGCCACCAGTGCGGCGGTGAGGGTGGTGAGCAGGCGTTTCATCGAACCTCAACCTTCAGCGTCGCCAGCGCCGACTGGAGGGTCGGCATGATATTCCAGATCGGCCGATGGCTCTCGATCTGGCGTTCGTACGGGATTTCGAGTTGGGCGCGCAGACCGGGCCAGTCACGTTCGATCAGACGGCGATAGCTGGGCAGCAGCTGGGAACTGATGTAGGACCATCGATCGTCGAAGACCGACCAGTTCCAGTCGGGCAGCGGCAGGGTCAGCTCGACGCGCCGACCGTCGGGGGCGGTGCCGCGCATCGTGAGCGAGTTGTAGGAACGCGGCGCCGGCACGCCGGCGACGGAGGGTGACCCCGCCAGGGTGGTCGCGTAGGTCATGGCCTCGCCGACGTCACCCTTGTAGTGGCGCACGGCATTCCATTGGTCCTTGACGACTTCACCCTGTTCGCGGCGAAGGAGCCGGGAGTTGCCCGCGGCAACACCGTCGGGCGTCTTGCCCGCGATGTTGCGCCAGGCGGCGAGGATCTCGTCGTTGTACAGTCCGGCGTCGCGCATCTCCACCAATGCGGGCATACCTGCGGTGACATACGCCCGATGCATCGGCATCAGGTCGGTGAAGATGTTCTTCTGCATCACCAGGATGTCGGCCTGGATGCGCCGGAGATCGGCGGCGGTGATGGTCGCACCGAACCGTCCGAGCGCCCGAAGTCCGGACGGCAACTTGTCGACGAAGGCCGGTCCGAGTATCCGATTCGTCTCGTGCACAATCGCATTGGCGACGGGTGCGAGGCGGGTGAAATCGAAGACGTTGGTGCCGAGTTCGAAGTCGAGCAGGCCGCCACCGAAGTCGGCGCCGACCATTCCACCCATTCCGGCCCACTGCAGCTCACGATGGCTCAGCTGCAGGTTCTCGTAGAAGCGATACGACTTGATCAGATTGCCCCGGTTGGCGGTGACGCCGGCCCGCGGATTCCAGGACGCCAGGTCGATCCCGGCGGCTCGGGTGGTGTCGGCGAGCCAGTACTGGAGTAGCAGCGCGCGGTAGGAGGTGGGGGCGAGCCCGCGTGCCCGCGCTTCGTCGAGCAGTGGTTTCAGCACGGTGGGATCGGTCGGCAACGCCGGATTGATGCCGCCGGGACCGTGCGCGGCGTCACGGTTGACGAGCGGCAGATCCAGGACCCGATCGAGTGTCGAGGCCGCAGAGGCGGCCGGGGTGATGCTCGGGGCGAGTGGTGTGAGGACGGCGGTAGCGGTGAGGGCGGCGAGCGCGATGAGACGCCTTCGGCGGCGGACGCGGGTAAAGGGAGAACACAAAGACAGGGGGGTGCCTTTCGAACAGAACCAGTCCCGATGAGACGGACTAGGGGATCTGTCGCATAGGGTCGAACGAGTTGGGACACTACGTGTCGGCCGACCGGACACGCGACCCCGGTTTGTAAACCGATGTGATTGCGGTCACCGCAGTTCGCCGAAAACTGGATACTCCGGCCTCGGGCGTCCGACTTCGGCCCTCCGGCGCGACGTTTCCGAGCTGTTTTCGTGAGGGGAATCACAGGCCTGGCCGCGGTGACTGATATCACATCAATGGATATTGAGACGTTGTCGGATGCGGCTGGCGGCCCCGACGTCAGGCCGTGCAGCTCACGGTCGCCGCAACGGGCTGGTGCGGTACGGCGTGGTAGAACCCAAGGATGCGTCTACGAGCAGCTCTGCGTTCGGGGCTTGCGGCCGCCGCGGTGGCCCTCACGCTCGTCTGCGCGACCGCAACCCCGTGCGGAACGCCGACCGCATCGGCGACGCCGTCGGGGTCGATCAACAGGCAGGCGGCCGCGGTCGGCTTCATCGATGTCCGGACCGTCGTTCCCGACGCGGTGCTGGATCTGCGGTATGCCACCTCCCGCAATTTCGTCGGCGTGCGGCTGTACCCCGAGAACGCCCGCTGTCTCGTCCATCGGTCGATGGGAGCGGGCCTGAGTACGGCTGCACGAATCTTGCGCGCCCGCGGCGAGGTGCTGGTGTTCTGGGACTGCTATCGGCCGCATTCGGTGCAGCAGAAAATGTTCGAGAAGGTGCCCGATCCCGCGTGGGTGGCCGAACCCGGGCCGTACTCGCGCAGTCATGAGTCGGGGCGGTCGGTCGACGTGACAGTCGCGGCTCGGACCCCCAACTGTCCGGCGCCGCGGCGGGTTGGCGGCTGGTGTCAAGTCGACATGGGGACCGACTTCGACTCCTTCACGCCGCGCGCGGGAGCCTATGCGACGGCGGGGGTCTCGCCGTCGGCGCAAACCGCGCGTGTGCGGCTGCGTCAGGCGATGTCGGCCGGTGGCCTCACCGTCTACTCCGGTGAATGGTGGCACTTCGACGGCCGGGGTGCGGGTGACCGGCGAGCGGTCGTCGATGTGCCGATGACGTGAGAATCGTCGGGTCCGTGCAACTTTCGGTAAGGCGCTGAGGAAGGATGCCGCGCCCCTGCCGGCTCGGTGACGCATTGCCCTGATCAACGCGGCTGTGCCGCAATTCATCTGGTACTTCCGCCGGTTGCAACGTTACTGCAACCTGGCGGTTCGGACAGGGCGCATCGGCCGGTCGGAAGAATCGTGCCAATCGGACACAAATTCGTGCCGTGCGCCTGTCACAGATTTCACGCTCCCCGAAGCCGGCCTGTCGCGAGGAAAGGGACGAATAGTGCCAGAATCGTCCGCAGCTCACACATTCCCCTTTCCTATGGTGAGGTGTTTGCTATCCTTGTTTCTCGCTCGTCTCGGCGGCAACGCCTGACAGCCGAAATATCCTCTTGGACTCGCCTTTCCAGAGTCGAAAGACCTTTTCCTCACGTGTCGACAGAATTCAGTATCGCGCGCTACATTCCTGCCAAGAACGGCCTGGCCGCCGATGCCGATTATGGATCCGGCATTCAACCGCATGGTGAATGGTGAGACCGCGCCGTGACGATCAGACGGGACGACCATGACCAGTGGTTACGGCTACGAGGACACCGACACCGCTCCGCTTGGGTTGGTGACCGATGAATCAGACCCGACCGAATCGTTGATCGTCGCGGAGGGCATCGGGGTTCGCGCCAGCTGGGGACACATCTACGGACCGACCAGCCTGCGGGTGCGCGAAGGTGGGGTTACCGTGCTCGCCGGTTCGGGCGGGCGCGGTCGTACCGCCTTGTTGCTCACGCTCGCCGGACGAATGCGTCCGACGTCGGGCAAACTGACCGCTTTCGGTCGCACGGGCGACGCCAACCATCTGTTCTCGCGGGCAGCAATCGCCGATGTCGACGAGGTGGACGGCATCGAACAGACTATTCGGGTCAGTGATGTGCTCACCGAGCAGATGCGTTGGGCCGCACCTTGGTACACATGGGTACGCCCGGCCCGGGCGGCCGACTTGGAGCGGCACTGCCGTGCCGTCTTCGGCGACCTCGAATTGCCGCCGATGAGCGCTTACGTCGAGGAACTTCCGGAACTCACCGCGGCGCTGTTCCGAATCGCGATGGCAAATCTCAGGCGGCCACCGTTACTGGTGGTGGGTGGAATCGATCGGATGGCCCGAGACGAGAACACCACGATCCTGCTCGATCGACTCATCGATCTCGGTCGATCGCAGACCGTCGTCACCGCCGACGTCAACGGCGCGAAGGGCGCGGGCGCTGTCCGCGACGTCATCCAGGTCGAGAACCTCACCGACGCCGAGTTCGTGAAGCTCGAAGAAGAAGATCGGATCTGACATGCTTGCCGCATTCTCGCCGGGCAGTGACTTCAAGCGGTACTACCGCGGCCGCATGCCCAGACTCGCCCTGATCGTCATCATCCTGATGCCGCTGCTCTACGGCGCACTGTATCTGTGGGCATTCTGGAATCCGTTCAATGCTGTCGACAAGATTCCGGTCGCGATCGTCAATGCAGACCGCGGTGCCACCATCGAGGGGAAGCACCTCAACGCGGGTGAGCAGGTGGCGCAAGGCCTTATCGACTCCAAACAGCTCGATCTGCATGTGGTTTCGGAGGCCGAGGCCAAGGACGGCGTCGCGCACGGCAAGTACTACTTCTCGATCACCCTGCCGGCGGATTTCAGCGCCGCAATCGCCTCGCCGACAACCGGCGATGCTCGGTCGGCGCAGCTGATCTTCACCTACAACGACGCGAACAACTATCTGTCCACGGTGATGGGGCAGGACGCCGCCGAGCAGGTGGTGAACAAGGTTGGTGCCCAGGTCGGTTCGCAGACCTTTGACATCGTGCTCAACGACGTGAACGCGCTGATGCCCAAACTGACCGAAGCGAAGGAGGGTGTCGACACACTCAATGCGGGTATGGCCACGGCGAATACCGGCGCACAGGAGCTGGCGACCAACCTGGTCACCGCGAAGAATGGGGCGGGACAGTTGGCCGGCGCCCTCAGCAGTCTCGATACGGCACTGACCAACGCCACCAATCCACTGGTCAACGCGCTCGCCAACGGCAGCGGGCCGGGGTTGACCGCGACGCAGCTCGACGCCACCGCGCGGCGGCTGGCCACCGGATCTGCGGCCGTCGCCAATCGTCTCGGTGGGCTGTCGACGGCGCAGTCCCAAGCCGGTTCCGCGGTCGCCGGCGCGGTCGCCGTCATGCGTGCGCATCCTGACCCGGCGGTGCGACGGCTCGCCGAGTTGTTGGCCCCGGCCAAACGCTTCCTGGCCACCGAGGGACTGGGGCCGCAGGCGAGTAACGAACTCACGCAGGTTCGTGATGACGCTCGCGCGTTGTCGACGGCGTTGGCGAATCCGCAGAGTCCCGCGCGGATCGGGCTGACGCTGGTGGAGAACGGCGGTCTGCGCAACGATCTCGTCGCGGTGCGCACGGCCGCAGGCGAACTCAGCTCGGGTGCCACCCAGCTCAGTACGGGGCTCGTCGAACTGAGCAACGGTGCCACCGAGCTCGCCGCAGGCACCACCCAGCTCGCCGCGGGCACCAAACAACTGGCCACCAAGGTCGACGAGGGTGTGCAGGCGATCCCCAAGTGGTCCAAGCAACAGCGCGACGCACTGGCGGCGACCTTGGCTCAGCCCGTCGCCCTGCAGGAAGACACCATGAACGAGGCGAAGACCTTCGGCACCGGCTTCACTCCGTTCTTCTTCGGCCTGGCCCTGTTCGTCGGATCGATCATCGCGTGGATGTTGTTCACCCCGTTGCAGTCACGGCCCATCGCGCAGGGACTACATCCGTTGCGCGTCGTACTTGCGTCATTTGCACCGACCTTCGCGGTCGGCCTGCTCCAGGCCGCGATCCTCTACCTGGTCGTTGTTTTCGCGGTTGGCCTCGAACCCGCGTATCCATGGGCTACCTTCGGGTTCATGCTGCTCATGGTGGCGGTGTTCCTCGCGTTGATACAAATGTTCAACGCGTTGTTCGGTCCTGCGGTGGGACGCGTTGTGACACTGGCATTCCTGATGGTGATGTTGACATCGGCCGGTGGCATCTACCCGGTGCCGACCACCACCAAACCCTTCCAGTACATCCACTGGGTCGACCCGATGACCTACACGGTCACCGGACTTCGACAGCTGACGCTGGGCGGCATCGACCACCGGTTGTGGATCGCGATCGCCGTACTGACCGTCGCCACGCTGGTGTTCCTCGCGGTCTCGACATGGGCCGCTCGCCGAAACCGGCAGTACACCATGGACCGGCTCTATCCCCCGGTAGAGGTCTGATCTCGATCCGCTCTCGAACTCCCCACACCATCAACTCGGAGAAGGACGAATGACCAAGAAGCACTCCAACGCCCGGCAGACCACCAACAACACCGACTCGATCTATCTCAACAACGTCTTCGTCCGTCCGGGTGAGGCGACCGAGTTGCCCAAATTCCAGATGCCACAGGGGCAGATCCTGCCGGAGACCGCTTATCAGATCGTGCACGACGAGGCGATGCTCGACGGCAATGCACGTCTGAACCTCGCGACCTTCGTCTCGACTTGGATGGACGACGAGGCGAGGCGGCTCTATGCCGAGACCGTCGACAAGAACATGATCGACAAGGACGAGTATCCGCAGACGGCTGCGATCGAGGACCGCTGCTGGCGGATCCTGGCGGACCTGTGGCACAACCCGGACGTCGACAATGCCATCGGCACCTCGACCATCGGATCGTCGGAGGCCTGCATGCTCGGCGGACTCGCACTCAAGCGCCATTGGCAGGCACGCCGCAAGGCTGAGGGGAAATCGACGGAGCAGCCCAATCTGGTGCTGTCCACCGCTGTTCAGGTGTGCTGGGAGAAGTTCTGCAACTACTTCGAGGTCGAACCGCGCTGGGTGCCCATCTCGCCCGACCACCTCGTTCTCGACGGATACGAGCTCGAGAAGTATGTGGACGAGAACACCATCGGTGTGGTGGCGATCATGGGTCAGACCTATACCGGCATGTACGAGCCGGTGAAGGAGATCGCCGCGAAGCTGGATCAGATCCAGGCCGACACCGGGCTCGACGTCAAGATCCATGTCGACGGTGCGTCGGGTGCCATGATCGCGCCGTTCTGTCAGCCGGAACTGGAGTGGGACTTCCGCATCGACAGGGTCGCCTCGATCAACACCTCCGGACACAAATTCGGTCTCGTCTACCCGGGTGTGGGCTGGATCGTGTGGCGCGACACCGCCGCGCTGCCCGACAGTATGGTCTTCCACTGCAGCTACCTCGGCGGCGACATGCCCACGCTGGCGCTGAACTTCTCGCGACCGGGCGCGCAGGTGCTGTTGCAGTACTACATGTTCCTACGGCTGGGGCGTGAAGGATATCGGCAAGTCCAGCAGGGCTCGTTGGACGTCGCGCAGTATCTGTCGGCCGAGATCGCGAAGATCGGACCGTTCGAACTCGTCAGCCGCGGCGACACCATTCCGGTTTTCGCGTGGCGACTCAAAGACGGCTACACCGACAAGTGGAGTCTCTATGACCTGTCGGATCGGCTGCGGATGAAAGGCTGGCTGGTGCCCGCCTATCCGATGGCCGACGACCTGGCGGCACTGACGGTGCAGCGGATCGTCGTGCGGGCCGGCCTCAGCCGCGACCTGGCCGCGGCGTTGCTGCGGGACCTCGAAGGCGAGGTCACCTTCCTCGACAACCTCGAGGCGCCGTTGCCGCGCGAGGGCGAAGGCTCGCATTTCCACCATTGAGCAGACCACCGGACAGACGGACGAAGCGCAGATGACGCCTACCCCCATCGCGGGAGATCGAACCTCTCGGCTCCTCACCCCGACGGCGACGAAGCAGTGTTGGGGCTTCATGATCGGTTCAGCGCTGTTCGCGCTCGGGTCGGCACCCGGATTCGGCCAGTGGGCGGGTGCGTCAGGGTCCAACATCTGCTACTTCGTCGGCGCCTGGTTCTTCACGTACGCAGGTCTGATTCAGTTGTTACGCAGCGGTTCCCGTCTGGTCGAGGTCGCCTACGGCACCGGCCGCATGGTGCGGGCCGAGTGGCTGACGGCGGTGTCGCAGTCGCTCGGCACGGTGATGTTCAACGTCAGTACCACCGCGGCGATCACCGCTCACACCGTTGCCGGACAGCGTCATCTGGTCTGGACGCCGGACGCGGGTGGGTCGATAGCATTCCTGATATCCGGGGCAGTGGCCTATCTCGCGTTCTACCGGGCGAACTGCACCTATTGGGCACCACGGCGCGCGGATTGGTGGTCGCTGCAGATCAATTGGATCGGATGTGTGGCCTTCGGGGTATCGGCGGTGGCCGCCTATGTCACCGTCACCGGGGTCACCGTCGACGCCGTGCTCGCGAATACCGCGACCTTCATCGGAGCTGTGTGCTTCTTCCTCGCCTCGGCCATCGTCCTGCCACGCCACCATCATCTCGACGGGGCACCGGCATGACGGCCGCCGGGCGACATCCGGAGCAGGTGCAGAGACGACTCACCCCCGATCTGGTCAATCAGTGGCGAGGCCGCCTCGGCGCCCGTGTCGGCGGGCAGGCCGGGGATCCGCATATGCGGTGGTCGGGGGTGGACGGAATGGCCACCTACAACCCGTTGGTCGAGTTGAGCGCCGACCGCCCAGCCGAGTTCGGCGCGATGATGTACACCCGCACGCTGACGAAATGCTCCACCTACAGCACGTTGCACACGCCGTTCCGACTCGAACGCACGCCCGCACTCGTCCGTGAACGCCCCTACGACCATCTCATCGTCCTGGTCAACACCCTGCGCGGCTACTCCGCGGTCCAGCAGGGACCGCAGAAGCACACGTATCGGCCCGGACAACTGGTGTTCGTCAACCTCGCGGTGCCCTACCGTCACCACTGCGACGCGGTCTCCGACCCGGTCGGCATGGTCATCCCACTCGACCTCCTGGGCCGACAGCGGCACGTCGCCGAACGCGCGCGTCGTCCGGTGGGCTCCGACACGGTGCTCTCCCGCGCCGCCGCGGCCTTCGTCACCAGGTTCGCGATCGACACCGCCATCGCGGGCCGGCCTGCCCCACCGGTGGACACCGAACTCGCGGCCATCGACCTCATCACGGCAGCCCTGGCCGAAGTGCAGAGCGATAGCCGGCACCGCCTGGCGGACGACTCACTGTTCATTCAGGAGGCCGCGCGCGATCTCATCGAACGTCATCATCGAGACCCGGACTTCGCACCCGACACCGTCGCGGCCCACCTGCACGTCAGCCGCCGTCAGATCTACCGCAACTTCGAGAAGGCCGGTGAGTCGTTGGCCGCGCTCATCGCGTCCAGACGCGCGGAGACCGCACGTGAACTGCTCATCTCCCAGCCCGGACTGTCGATCGCGGAGATCGCGCAGGCGGCCGGGTTCCCGGGCGCGGCGACCTTCCGGAACCGATTCCGCGCGCAGTACGGTGTCGGGCCGCGCGAATACCGGAAGCTGGTGCAAGCCGGCATGGACCCTTCTGCGGCGACCGCCGATTCGCTACGCTCGCGCATGTGACCGAACCGACCGACTTCAGTGCCGCAGACGGTGACCTGTTCATCCGCACCGGCGTCACCGGGCCGGCCGCCCGCACCGGCCATCGGCTGCGGATCGTGCTGCGCGACTGGCGGACCGAGGTCACCTGGGACGCCGGCCGTCCGGTCGCCGTCGTCGCGACGGTCGTGGTGAATTCGCTGGAGGTGGTTTCCGGGGAGGGCGGTCTGACACCGATGTCGGGTCCGGAGCGTGCGCTGGCACGCACCAACGCGCTGAAGTCGCTCGGCGCGAAGAAGTTCGCCGAGATCAGCTACCGCGCCGACGACATCGCACCCACCGGCTCCGGCTACCGGCTGTCCGGTGACCTGACCATCGGCGGCCGGACGCGGCCGCAGATCGTCGAACTCGACGTCGCCGATGAGGGCGCCGCATGGCACGTCACCGGTGAGACACGGCTGACCCAGACCGACTTCGGGGTGAAGCCCTATTCGCTGGCGATGGGCACGCTGAAAGTGGCCGACGAGGTGGTCATCGGGATCGACGTCAGGCGGCCGAAGATCGACTGAACAGGCGTCGGGTCAGCGGGTGACGGTCGTCGACACGGTGTCATCGGCGACGTCGATGTCCGCGGAGCCGTGGGCGTCGGTGGCGGCATTGTCGCGGGGGAACCAGGTGACCTTGTAGGTCACCGCGAGCGCGACCAGCGCGCCGACGAGCAGCATCCCGCCGATGATCGGGTGGTCGGCGTAGACCGGCGCCAGGTATCGGTAGGAAGTCAGCAGTGCCGCGAACAGCACGGCGCCTCCGGCGACGAGGCGGATGCGGAACCAGCCCCAGCCGCGCCGGGGATCACGAAGTGCGGAATCGATGGTCAGACAGAGCACCGCGCCGGCGATGAGGTCGGCACCGTAGTGATAGCCGAAGCCGAGGGTGGCGGTCAGCGTGCAGATGAGCCAGAACGCGCCGACGAAACGAATCCATCGTGGCGCCTTGGTGCCGTCGATGTCACGGCGGCTGTGCAGGAAGACCGCTGTCGCCCAGGCGGTGTGCATGGACGGCATGCAGTTACGCGGCGGCCCGCCTTCCCACGGCAGCGAGGTCGGGGTGAGGTCGAGGGGTGGGGACACCATCGGCCAAAAGTTGCCGAGCTGTTGACCCTCACCGTCGGCGCCGAAGACGAACATCGGCCCGATGACCGGGAACAGCACATAGAACAGCGGCCCGACGAGTCCGAGGACCAGGAAGGTGCGGACCAGGTAGTGACCTGGCCAGCGACCCGACGACGCCACCTTGCGCAGTTGCCACACCGCGACGACCGCGGCGACGGCGGGCAGTTCGATGTAGACCCAGTGCAACACCCAGGTGACGTGCGGGCCTAGGTCGTCGAGCAGCCGTCCGACCAGCCACGACGGTTGCGCCAACGCGTGATCGACCAGCATCACGTATTCGTCGAGCACGTGATCCTGGGTGCGGATGGTGACGCCGAGCCAGATGTCGCCGACCTTGGTCGCCACGATCAGCAGGGCGCCGAGCGCGGCCGCATGCAGCGCACTGCGTCGTTCCACGCCGGTCCAGCGCAGCCAGGCCACCAGCACCAGGCCGGTCAGCGCGATCACCGGGCCGTTGCCGACGGCGAACTCCTCGCCGTTCACCAGCCGCGGGATCAGATAGAGGATGTCGATCCCGACGGCGGCGGCAAGCGTGATCAGCCGCCGCCGCCACGACACGCCGACCAGCGCCAGCAGCAGACCCGCCCAGGGCAGAGTCATCGATTTCGGTGTGCCGGCGTAGTCACGCCACAGACTTTCCAGCGGTCCGAGCGTCGACTCCTGATGTGCGTAGAGCTGCAGACCGATAAGCAGGGAGAGCACTGCGAGCAGCGCGACGACTATCCGAACCGAGGGGAACAGCCCACGCCGCCCCGATGAGGTCTTCGGATCTTCGACGAGCACGTAGCACAGCGTAAACGTCGAGATGGTTACCACCGAATGTCGGTCGGCTGAATGTCGGCGGGCGGAATGACCCCGGAGCGTCTGCCGAGAGCCGGTCAGCGGTGGCCGGCCTCCCCTTCGGCGGTCTCCGCCAGGACGGTCGCGACGTCGTGTCGCCGGCCGTCGCGAATCGCGAGGAGGGTGAGTGCCGCGCTGACGAAGGCCAGCGTTGCGGCGACCAGCATGCCGATGTGCATTCCGCTGATGAACGCATCGTTGACCTGCGGCACCCCGTCGAGCGGTACCCCGGCGGCCGCGGCCTCCTCGGTGCCGGGTGGGAGGTCGAGTCCGTCGGTGGCGGTTCCGATGCGTGCGGCGACAATGGCCGACAGCACGGCCGTGCCGATCGCCCCGCCGACCTGGATGCAGGTGGTCTGGAAGCCGCTGGCCACGCCGGCGAGATGTACGGGTGCGCCGCCGACGATAAGGTCGGCGCCCGATGGGATGGCGAAGCCGGAGCCGAAGGCCAGGATCACGAACGGCACGGCGAGCAGCCAATAACTCGATCCCGGTTCGACTTGGGTGAGCAGCACCAGGGCGACGCCCATCAGGGTCAACCCCAGCGCGGCGATTCGGCGCGGCCCGAAGCGGGCGGTGAGCGCGGCGCCGAGTGGCGCGGCGGGAATGGAGAAGGCACTCAACGGCAGCATCCGGATCCCGGCTTCGATGGTGGAGTAGCCGAGCGTGTTGAGCAGGAACAGGGTGACCAGGAACGTCAGCCCGAGGATGGTGAAGACGTTCGCGACGAAGACCACCCCGCCGACGCTGACCCCGGTCGACCGGAACAGGTACAGCGGCAGGAGGGGATTGCGAATCCGGTTCTCGGCCAGCACAAAGATCGCCAGCGCGACGGCTGCGGCGACGAAGGTGCCGATCGTCTTGGCCGAACCCCAGCCCCAGGACTGCCCCTGCACGACGCCGAAGACGAGTGCGAACAGAAATGCTCCGAGGAGTAGGACCCCGACGACGTCGAAGCGGCCGGCCTTGATCGGCTGGGTCTCGGTGATGACCACCTGTCCGTAGATGAGCGCGATGAGCGCGATGGGTGCGTTGATGTAGAACACCCACGGCCAGCTGTACTGCTCGACGAGCACGCCGCTGACGAGTGGGCCGGCAGCGATCGCCACGGACGACACCCCACCCCAGATGCCCACGGCCATACCGAACTTTTCGCGGGGGAAGGTCGCGCGGAGCAATGCGATGGTCTGCGGCATCAGCAGGGCGGCGCTGACGCCCTGGAGTGCGCGGAGCGCGATCACGCCCTCGATGCTGCCGACGACACCGATGCCGATGCTGGTCAGACCGAACAGGGCGACGCCACCGAGGTAGATCTTCTTGCGGCCGAAGCGATCTCCGAGTTTGCCGCCGAGGATCAACAGCACCGCGAGGGCCAGCAGGTAGGAGTTGATGATCCACTGCAACTCGGCGAAACTGGCGCCGAGGTCCGCCTGGATAGCCGGATTGGCGATGTGGACGACGGTGGAGTCGAGCCCGACCATGAACAGGCCGAAACTCACCGCGATCAGGGTGGCCCAGGGTCGTGCGGTGTGCGCCGGAGTCGTTCGATGTCCGTCTGGCTCTGGTCTGGGTGCAGTGCGATCGGCGGTCGTGGTCGCCCCGGGGGTCGTGGGCACAGGCAGTACTCCAACTAGTTCTAGTTATGTAACTATAGCTAGTAACAGCTTAGAGTGGACCTGTGCAAACCCGTGTTCCCGAGCCCGACGGCCCGAATCTGGCCGATTTCGCCGACACCGTCCTGGAACTCGCCGCGAAGCTGGACCCCCGAAGTCCCGATGCCCGCGAGATCTTGCCGCTGACCGGCACCGAGGTCGCCGTCATCCGCCAGGTGCATCGCAGGCCGCGGATCACCCCGAGCCGGCTGGCCGAGGACACCGGCCTCAAACGCAGCAACATCTCCACCGCGGTCCGCGCCCTGGAGGGCCGCGGGATGGTCGTCCGCGAGCACCCCAACGGCGACGGGCGGTCCGTCGAACTCGTTGCGACCGAACTCGCCGAGGCGAATCTGGACCGGTTGCACGACTACTGGGCGCAGCGGCTACGGCAGGCCGACCCCGCGCTGCTGGCCGAGGCCGTCGCCGCGGCCGAGGTGTTGCGTCGTCTTGCCGGGGCGATCCGCTGACCGTCGCGCTCGAGTCGCCGGTCAGGCGACGGTCGCGGTGACGAGCAGGTATTCCCAGCTCATCCGGCCGTCGCGCAGGTGCCGGTCGCCCAGATCGGCCAGCGCGGCGTCGAGTTCGGCAGCGCGCGCGGGGTCGTCGCCGATGGTGCGGTAGGCGACGATGGTGGGGCCGTAGGTCGCCTTGAAGAAGTCGCGGAAGGCGGCGCCGTCGGCGAATCGGTCCACCGTCAGTTCCTCGGCGGTGGCGTCAAGGTCGAGCACCCGGTCGCCGAACAGGCCGCGTACATGGGTTTCGTCACCCCAGAGAACCGGCGGCCGCGCGTGCGGAGGCGGGGCCGGTGCGTACGGCTTCATCAGCGTGAACATCTCGCCGATGAAGCCCGACGGGGTCCAGTCGATGAGGCCGAATCGGCCACCCGGTCGCACCACCCGCACGAGTTCATCCGCGCAGCGCTGGTGGTCGGGGGCGAACATGATTCCGACGCAGGACATCCCGACGTCGAAGCTGTCGTCGTCGAAGGGCAGGTGCTCGGCGTCGGCGGTCTGCCAGGTGATCGCGCCGCTATCGGTGGCCTCACCGGTGGTCAACAGTTCCGGGGTGAGATCGGTGGCCACTACACGCGCTCCGGTGCGTGCGGCCGGAATCGCGGCATTGCCCGCGCCTGCGGCGATATCGAGTACCCGGTCGGCGGTGCCGAGAGTCAATGCGTCGACCAGCCGCCGACCAAGCGGAGCGATGACGTCGGCGACGGCCGGGTAGTCGCCGGCTGCCCACATCGTGCGATGCCGCCGTTTCAGCTCGGTGTCGGCGTCGTCGGCGGTCGCCGCGTGCAGCGGTGTTGAGGAGGGGGAGGACTGGGTGGACATGACAAGGCTCCTGAGTCGTCGTAACTGATGGCAGCTTCCAGCCTCCGCGCCGTGGGGCGCCGATTCCAGACCAACATCTGAACCGGTAGTGGTTCAGATTCTGTACTGGTGTCGGCCGGTGGACGGGTGTGTACTGGAAATCGTCCGGATGTCGGCCGGGCGGCGATGTGCCACGCAAGCGCGGAGGTGAGGTCATGACGTCCTACGGCCAGTTCTGCCCGGTGGCCAAGGCGATGGAACTGCTCGACGAGCGTTGGACCATCCTCGTAGTGCGTGAATTGCTTTTGGGCAGTAGGCATTTCAATGAACTCCGCCGCGGTGTGCCGAAGATGTCGCCAGCGCTGCTCACCAAACGGCTTCGCGGTCTGGAGCGTGCGGGCGTGATACGCCGTGCGGAGGTCGGTGGCCGGTCGACCTACACACTCACCGACATGGGGCAGGAACTGCACCAGGTGGTGATGGCGCTGAGCGTGTGGGGGACCCGATGGATCGGCGAACTCGGGGACGCCGACCTCGACCCGCATCTGCTGATGTGGGATATCCACCGCAGCATGCCGATCGAGGCCTGGCCTCGACGCCGGACGATGATTCGATTTCGTTTCCACGACGTCATCGGCAAGGCCGGAACCTGGTGGCTGGTGGTGGACGCGGGCCGGCCGCAGGTGTGCGACTTCGATCCCGGCTACGACCTCGACGCCGACATCGCCAGTGATCTGCGTACCTTGACCGAGATCTGGCGCGGTGACATCGGCTGGCAGGATGCCTTGCGCGACAACCGTATCGAGATCGACGCGCCCGCGGCGATCAGTCGTGCCGTGCCCGGCTGGATCGGGCAGAGTACGGCCGCGGCAGTGGCCCGACCGGCCTGATCAGCGCAGCCCCAGCGACCGCATCAGGATCGGCCAGGACACGTTCAGTTCGTCGCGCCAGTACCCCCACTTGTGGGTTCCGGTGGGACGCAGGTTGGTGGTGTACGGGATGCCGAGTTGTGATAGCCGCGAACTCATCTGGCGCGTGCAGAACGACGAGCCCGCCTCACCCATCATGCCGGCCAGGGTTTCATCCAGCGGGTCGGCGAGCAGGTTGTTGTACTTACCCGGCACGCCGTTGCCCGAGGACATGTAGATCGTCTTGCCGCGGAGGTTCGCCGCCAGCAGATAGGGGTCGTGAGCGGCCCATTCCCGGTCGTTGAACGGCCCCCACATGTTGTCGACGTTCCCGCCGCCGCGGGCCACATCCCAGCGGGTCATCAGCTGGTTGGGCAGGCTGGAGACGTTGGCGCAGTCGCTGTAGCCTGCCACGCCGGAATAGAGTGACGGTCGGCGCGCGACCAGCGTGAGGGCTGCGACTCCGCCCATCGACGCACCGGCGATGGCGTTGCGGCCGTTGCCGTTATAGGTCGAATCGATCAGCGGGGGTAGTTCGCGAGTCAGGAAGGTCTCATACATGAACTTGCGGCCGATGCCGGGATCGACTGCGCGCCAGTCGGTGTAATAGCTGTGTGGGTCGCCGACGGGGGTGACCACATTGAGCTTCTCCACCGAGGCCAGCGACTGTAGGTTGGTCATCGCGTACCAGCCCGATTCGTCCTCGTGTGCCTCGGCTCCGTCGAGCATGTACAAGGTCGGGCGAGGTGCGTCGGAATTCGGATGCTGCACTTCGACGGTGATGTTGCGGCCCATGGCGGCCGACCACACCTCGAGCCGGTCACGGCCGGAGTTGCTCGACTTCGACACGATATGCGCTCGCGCGGCAGCCGGGGTTGCACCGTTGCCGGTGAACTCCGGTTCGGCGACTGCCGGACCTGCGACGACGAGGCTGCCGGCCAGCGACAGGGCGGCGAGCGCACCGGCCATGACGATGGCGACGAGCGAGGCGGGACCGGTGGTCGAGGACTGAGAGTTCACCGATCCAGTATGTGACAGGTGTGGTCAATGTGGTTAATGGTGTGACCGCGCCGAGACCTTGGAGTGACGAGTCCGTCACAACCAGTCGCGTTTGCGGAAGCTGATGTACAGCACCAGCACCACGACGACGATCAGCGTGGTACTCGTGATGAACCCGATGTGGGTCGCCAGCCCCGGGAAACGGACATTCTGGCCGTAGTACCCGGTGATCGCGGTCGGAACCGCGATGATCGCGGCCCAGCCGGTGAGTTTCTTCATCACCGTGTTCAACCGGGCGTCGGCGAGGGACAGGTTCGTCTCGAAGACGGTGGTGATCATGTCGCGCAACGATTCCGTCCACTCGGCGGCGCGCAGGGCGTGGTCGTAGAGGTCGGAGAAATGCGGGTCGAGTTCGGGAGGCGCATTGTTCTCGAATCGTCGACGTTGGATGCCCGCGATCACCTCCCGCATCGGCAGCACGACTCGGCGCAACACCACGAGATCCTTACGGAGCAGGTAGGTCCGGCGTTGCAGCACCCGACCGGCGATCCGATCGTCGAAGAGCAACTCCTCGAGATCTTCGATCTCCTCGTCGAGCCGCTGCACCGCATCGAAATGTCCATCGACGACGACGTCGAGCAGGCCGTGCAACAGGGCGCCGATGCCGTGGTTCTGGCCGCCGATGTCGTCCCAGCGCCGCACCACCTCCTCGATGTCGAAGCCCGGCGACCGCCGAACGGTGATGATCGCGTTGCCCTTCAAGAAGATCGAGATCCGGCGCAGATCGAAGGTGCTGGCCCGATTGCGGTGGTCGTTCTCGGGCCGTGTGTGCTCGGCAGGCGCGCCGTCGGCCTCGTCGGTGTCCTTGGTGACCCCGTTGCGCATGGTCACGGCGTAGACCATGAGGAAGGTGTGTCCGGTGTAGGTGACCGTCTTGACCCGTTCGACCGCCGCGGTGGTGTCCTCCACGGCGAAGGTGTCGAGATCGAGTTCGGCGGCCAGCCGACTCAGCGTCTCGTGACTCGGACATTCCAGATCGGCCCAGATCAGCCGGCCCGGCTCGGTGAGGTTGTCCGAGATCGCATCCAGGGAGAAGCCCTCGACGCGCTCGCCGTCCTGCCAGATCTGTCCGCGGACCCGCTCGGCATTCATGCGCCAATCGTGCCATCGTGATCGCCGTTCGCCGTGGATGGCAGGATCGTGAGCCATGGCGGGTTCCGGCGGTTCGCAGCGCATGCGTGCGCTCACCGGCATCCGGACTGTCGCCGCGGTCGCGGTCTGCCTGACCCACGCCGCATTCTGGACCGGCAACTACACCGACGACCTGCCGGGCCGTTTCTTCGCACGCTTCGAGATCGGTGTCGCGCTGTTCTTCGTCCTCTCCGGGTACCTGCTGTTCCGGCCGTGGGCGTCCGCCGCCCGCGAACGCACCGACCTACCGTCGGGAACCCGGTACTTCTGGCACCGCGCACGACGGATTCTGCCCGCCTACTGGATCACCGTGACCATCGTCTACCTCATCTCCGCGGCCGCACCCGGAGTGGTCGAATCGGCCACCGGGACCGGCTGGGGCGGATATCTGCGCACTATGACGCTCACCCAGGTCTATGGGTTCGGGCACCTGCATGGGGGACTCACTCAGATGTGGAGTCTCGCCGCCGAGGTCGTCTTCTACCTCGTCCTGCCGCTCATCGGGGTGGTTCTCATCGGGGTGTCGCGGGGCCGGTGGCGGCCGGACCTGCTGATCATCGGGCTACTCGCGGTGCTGGCTATCAGCCCGGCCTGGTTGGTGGCGGTCGCCGGTTCCGACAGCGCAGACCCGACGGCGCGGCTATGGGCGCCGGCCTTCATCGGCTGGTTCGCGGCGGGCATGATCCTCGCGGTCGTGGCGCCGATGTTCCGGCGGTGGTCGCCGAACTGGTCGGTGCCGGTCGCGATGCTGATCTTCCTGGTCAGCGCGGGCGAGCTGGCCGGTGAGCCGACGATCGTCCCGACCTCGGCGTCGGCGGCCGTCGTCAAACACCTGCTGTACCTGGTCGTCGCCGTCGGGCTGATCGGCCCGCTGACCGTCGTGGCCGCGCGGATCGAGGCCGGCGACGACCGGCCGAACTGGTGGTCGAGGTTCTGCGGCTGCGGGCCGATGGTCTGGTTCGGGGAGATCTCCTACGAGTTCTTCCTCGTCCACGTGCTGGTGTTGGAGCTGGTGATGGCGGTGCTGGGTTACGACGACTTCACCGGGTCGATGATGGTGTCGTTCCTGGCCGCGACCGCGGTGAGCGTTCCCGTCGCGTGGGCTCTGCATCGTGCGACCGCACCCCTGTGGCGTGCGCGGACACCCGAGCTTGTCCCTGCACGCGGGTAGCATCGAGAGGGTCAATTCGTTTCGCAGGTGGATCGCGTCGCGCCCAGTGCGGTGTGATCGCCGCTGTGGTGCTGATCGCTACTGTTCTGCTGATCGCGAGGGTGGGTGTGTGCATGGTCGAGAACCGGACTCCGGACCGTCGGACTCGGGCGCGGACCGCCGCGGAGATCCGAGAATGGTGTGATTCCTCCCAGCTGCCCGGGGACCGCCCCGAGCTGTCGGATACCGCGGCACTGCTGGTCGCATCGGGTTTTCTGACCCCGGCCGGACGGGCCGTACTGGTGCGCCGCATCTCGATGGGCCTGCCCGCGCCCTCCCTGCCTGCGGGCTACGGTGAACTCCGACGCCTGCAACGGGCCATCTCCCAGTTGGAGAACCAGTCCGTCAGCCCGGTCGTGCCGGGTTTCGTGACCCCGATCGTGCGCGGTCGGTTGGGTGCGCTGACCCGTCGTCGCGAGGATGCGCGCAAGGCGGTCGTCATCGGCAAGGGGACCTTCCCCGGCGGTACCCGCGCGATCCGTCGCGAGCGACGCGAGAACGTCTACCTGGAGCTGGAGGAGCGCGAACGCCTCTTCTCCGGGCTGCTGTGCACCCCGACGCCGAACGTTCAGTCGTCGGGATACATGCGCCGGGCTGGAAGCGCGGCGATCGATCGGCTGGCCGACGTCGTGACCCAGGTCGCCGGTAAGGCAGGCCGGGCCGATGTTGGTCAGTGGGCCGACGAAGTGCTGCATGCGGGTTCGGCGCCGCAGAACCGGTCGGGACAGGCCGTCGTGCCTGGGCCGCGGACCGCGAAGTTCATCGACGGCTACGAGACGATCCTGTACGTGGCCGGCCACTACTACGACCGCATCGTCGGGAACCGGGCGTGGCGGTCGGATCATTTCGAGGTGCAGCGCACGCAGGTCAATCTGCACGGCGAACTCGCCGAGATCGCCGCCGACGCGATCGCCTTGCGGGCGGTGCGGATCGACCTCGACCGGGCCAAACGCAACGGTGGTTTCGACGCCCGGTTCGCCGAGGAGATCGACCGTCGTGAGACGTCCTTGCGTCCGGTATGGACCGAACTCATCGACCGGGTGCAGGCGCTGGCCGAGGTGGCCAACGTCGTCGAATCCGCGGCGATCGAACTGCGGGTCCTCGACGAGTACAACAAGGCGCTCACCATCGACGACCGCATCGACGCCCTCATCGCACGGTCGGGGGATCGTGAACTGTCGGTGGATAATTCGAAGCGACTCAGTGAACAGGTGCGCAGCGGCGAGGAGCAGCTCCGTGTCTATCGGGATGTGTTGCAGGGCAACATCGCCCGAATTGCCCTGCCACGCGAACTGCCGGAACGCTACGAGCCGTCGCCGGTGCGTGACCAGGAACGCAGGTAGTCCTTCTCGGTGGGCGTCAGCCGCCGGAGCGTGTGTGCCTCGATGTCGACGACGGCCATCTGTGTGCTCGCCACGCAGGCCGGGCGGGTGCCGGGCTGTGCGTGCGCGCCGTGAATCTCGTAGCCGATCGTGAAGTCCACCGATCGAAAACCTTTGATCCACATGCCGATCCGCAAAGGAGAATCGTCGTGGCGAAGCTGGCTCTGGTAGCGGATGTCGACGTGCACGATCATCGCGCTCTTGATCAGCGGCGCGTATTCCTCACCGGCGGACAGTAGCCATTCGATCCGCGCCTCCTCCATCAGCGTCACCATGCGCGCATGGTTGATGTGACCGAAGGCGTCCATGTCGGACCACCGCACCACGACCTCGGCGACGAACGCGTAGTCGTCGCCATGGGATGTGGTCTTCGTCTGCGGTGTCACTACTGAACTCTCCTGTGATTTACGTATGTGTGATCGTGAAGTCCCCTTTGGGCCTCCCGCTCCCCGCTACCCGCGGGTAGTCTGTCATTCGGTAGTCGGGTTTGTCCGCTGGGGTCGCGGAGCTCTCCGTGTCTAGGCGCGTTATCGATCTGCTGTCGGGTCGGTCTGGTGTGACCAAAGAGAACGAGGATATGGAACCGCGATGAAGCGTTGGGTTGCGGCGGTCGCCGCCACAGTCGTGACGGCGCTGGGGGTGCCCGCGGCCGCGCACGCCGTGCCGAAACCGCATTCGGTCGCCCGGATCGCGAAATCGGTCAAGATGAGCGCGCTGCGCACCGACATCTGGGTGTATTCGCCGGTGATGAAGACCCGCGTCAAATTGTCCGTGCTCACCCCCGCCACCGACTCCGGACCGCGCGGAACCGTGTACCTCCTCGACGGAGCGGGTGCCGACGGCGACGTCAGCGATTGGATCACCAAGGGTCGGGCGGGCCGGTTCTTCGCCGACAAGAACGTCAACGTCGTGCTCCCCACCGGCGGTAAGGGCAGCTTCTACACCGACTGGGCTGCCACCGACCCCAAACTGGGCAAGCCGATGTGGGAGAGTTTCCTGACCAAGGAACTACCAGGTCTAGTCGACAAGCGATTCAACGGCAACGGCCGCAACGCGGTGATCGGCCTGTCGATGGGCGGCCAGGCCGCGTTCGCGCTGGCCATCCGCAATCCGCAGCTCTACACCGGTGTCGCCTCGCTGTCGGGGTGCCCGCCGGTGTCCGGTCCGGCCAACGAGGCGTATGTGCGCACCACGGTCGGCCGCGACGGCGGCGACGCCACCAACATGTGGGGTCCCTTCGGCTCGTCCAACTGGCGTGCCCACGACCCGAGCCTGCATCTTGATGCGCTACGCGGAAAGAACATCTTCATCGCCGCAGGCTCGGGTGCGGTCGGTCCGCTCGACCTGCAACGGCGTATCGAACCCAGCGAAGGGCCGCGCGCAGCGGTGACGGCGTCGTCGTCGGCGCTCGAACTCGGTGCCTATCGCTGCTCGCTGGAGTTCGCGCTCACCATGCGCGCCCACGGCGTCCGCTACACCGACGGCTTCCGACTGATCGGAACGCACACCTGGGCGTACTGGGAACAGGACCTGCCGGTTCTGTGGCCGACGATCTCGCGCGGCCTGTACTGACCCGGGAGGTCAGCTTCGCGCGCCGTCCCAGGACTCGGCGAAAGCCAGGAACGCGTCGTTCTCGGTCTCATTGGTGATGGTGACGCGCACCCCGTCGCCGGCGAAGGGGCGCACCACCACACCGGCTGCGACGCAGGCGGTGGCGAAATCGATGGTCGCGTCCCCGAGGTCGAGCCAGACGAAGTTGGCTTGTGAGGGCGGCACCCGGTAACCGGCGTCACGGAGTCGTGCGGTGACGCGGGTACGTTCGGCGACGACGGCGTCGGTGCGGGCAAGGAGTTCGTCGGCGGCGGCGAGGCTGGCGACGGCGGCGTGCTGGGCGAGGCTGTTGACCGAGAACGGCACGTGGACCTTACCCAGAGCGGTGATGATCTGCGGGTTGCCGATCGCGTAGCCGACGCGCAGCCCGGCCAGTCCGTAGGCCTTCGAGAAGGTGCGCAGCACAACGAGGTTCGGGAATTCGCGGTACAGCTCGACGGCATCGTAGCGCTGGGTGTCGTCGGGGCGGACGTACTCGAAGTACGCCTCGTCGAGGGCGACGATCACATCCGACGGCACCGTCTGCAGGAACTCGCGCAGGTCGTCGGCGCCGACGACGGTGCCGGTCGGGTTATTCGGGTTGCAGATGAAGATCAGCCGGGTGCGGTCGGTGACCGCGGCCGCCATCGCGCGCAGGTCGTAGACCAGGTCGTCGGTCAGCGGGACCTGCACGGGGGTCGCGCCGGCCACCCGGGTGGCCAGCGGATAGGTCTCGAAGGACCGCCAGCCGAAGACGACCTCGTCGCCGGGGCCGCTGGTGATCAGGATCAGGTTCTGGCACAGGATCACCGACCCGCACCCGGCCTGGATCTCCTCCTCGGTCACGCCGTAGGACTTCGCCAGCGTCGCGGTCAGTTCGACCATCCCGTTGTCGGGGTAGCGGTTGACGGTGGTAGCGGCGGTGGTGATCGCGTCGAGCACGCTGGGTAACGGGCCGTCGACGACCTCGTTGCTGGCCAGCTTAACCGCGCCTGGGAAGGTCTTACCCGGCACGTACGCGGGCAGGTCGTCGAGGTCGGGGCGGATTCGCAAGCTCACCCGTCAAATCTAGGACGCCCCGGATTCGGCGGCGAAACCGCCCCTGACCAACCGGTTTGCGTCTGGCGTCGAAGGGTGTGTAACCTTTCGACTCGGCAGTTCGAAAGGACTCCGCCAAGGAGGCGTGCCAGAGCGGCCGAATGGGACTCACTGCTAATGAGTTGTCTCGCTTAAAACGAGACCGGAGGTTCAAATCCTCTCGCCTCCGCCACCGGAAGCGGTACGCCGCCTGCGGTACAACTAAATAGCACGCGCCCGTAGCTCAACGGATAGAGCATCTGACTACGGATCAGAAGGTTTGGGGTTCGAATCCCTACGGGCGCACCAGAAACACCCGCGACGGCGTCGCGGGTGTTTCTCTTTGCCGCGGCGGTTCGTCCCCGAGTTTCGCGTTCGTCCTCGATGTGCAACTCGGGGAGGAGCACAAAGGTCGGGGAGGAACATTCGTCCCCGACTTCCGGGTGGCGACTCCTTTCGGGTGGCGATGTCCGGAGACGAACCAGCCGTCCTCGTCCGCCGAGTTGGCCGGGACCGGTGACCGGCGTCGCGCCGGGGCGGGTCCACTGCGGGACGGGCCGGCTGGTCGGGCCCTGGTGGCGAGGTCGACGATCGGAAGTCGTCCGGTGTGAGTGGTGGCCGTCGGGTCCATGGCGTTCTCCTCGGATGCGGGGGATTCGCAGGTTGTGTCCCGGCCACCGGTCGGTACTCATCGCGACCCGCGGTGAACCGGACCCGGGTGCCACTTTGGACAAATGACCCAGTTTTCCTTGCCCAAACATGAAAGGTGTGTGAAGGTCTCTGTAGTTCACGTCGGTGAACGAGAGACGACCCTGGTCAGAGGGGTGCCGCCCTCCACGTGGGGTGGGGGCGGCAGCAAGGTCTGACCGGGCATCGACAGCCTGCACGCGCAATGAGGCCCGGCAACTCGGTTGTCGCGGATTGCGATGCCCACAGGTACTTGGGGGTCCTGTGGGTATCGCAATCGTCGGGGTCTGCTCAGGCACCCGCTCCGGTCACGCAAACCGTACGTTCGGCCGACCCATTCCGGCGAAATCGGACATCGCCTGAAAGAATCTGCAGCCATGGAGCTGCTCATTCTCGTCCTCGTCGGCGCGATCATCGTCACCGCCGTCGCCGACCGCAAAGGGATGCAGCCCGCGCTGGTCATCATCGTCATCGCGTTGGGTGTCTCGTTCATCCCGGGGATGCCGCACGTCGAACTCGACTCCGAGATCCTGCTGACCGTCGTCCTGCCGCCGTTGCTCTACTCGGCGGCCCTGGGCTTCTCATTCCCCAACTTTCTGCGCAACATCAAGCCGATCCTGGGTCTGGGCGTGGCGATGGTCGTCGTCACGGCCTTTGCGGTCGGGTTGATCGCATCCCTGCTCATCCCCGAATTCACCTTCTTGTTGGCGCTGCTGCTGGGCGCGATCGTCGCTCCGCCCGACGCCGTCACCGCAGTCGCGATCGGCCGCAAACTCGGGCTGCCCAAACGGCTGATGGCGATCCTGACCGGCGAGAGTCTGGTCAACGACGCGGCCGCGCTGTCGCTGTTCGCGATCGCCATCTCGCAGATCGCCAACACCCACGCCTTCATCGAGAACCCGTTGCTGCTCTTCGGCTACAACGCCGTGCTCGGGCCGGTCGTCGGAGCGGTCCTCGGGTTCCTGACGCTGTGGATTCGCAAACACCTGAAGAATCCGGCGCTGGAGACCGTGCAGGGTTTCGTCGTTCCTTTCGCCGCCTACCTGGCCGCCGAACATTTGCACGCCTCGGGTGTGCTGGCGGTGGTGATGGCGGGGTTCGTCGTCGGTACCGCATCGGTGCACGCGGGCTACCAGACGCGGCTGCAGGAGCGGTACGTCTGGCATTCGGTGGACGTGCTGCTGGAAGCATTCGTCTTCGCCTACATCGGTCTGCAACTGCGCTTCATCATCGAAGATCTGCGAGAAGCGCGGGAATCGTTGGCCCACATCGCCTTTGTGTCGGTGATCGTGCTGCTGGTGGTGTTGTTGGTGCGGCCGCTCTGTGTGTTCGTCATGTTCGGTCGCGGCGTGGTGAGCCGACGTATCGAACGCGCGGTCAACGTCGACGTGCACGCCAGCCCCCGACGATCCGGGGGTCGGCACCGTTGGGCGGAACGCAAGAACGGCGACGGGCTGCTCGGCCGGTGGCGCGAACGCATCGACAACCGGCCGTTGACCTGGCAGGAGTCGCTGGTTGTCGGCTGGACGGGTATGCGCGGTGTGGTCACGCTGGCGGCCGCGGCCGGTATCCCGATGGTGCTGGAGAACGGCGATCCCTTCCCGGAACGGTCGGCGATCCAGGCCGTCGCCTTCGTCGTCGCGGTCGGCACCATCCTCATCCAGAGCCCGACGCTGCCGTGGCTCATCAATCGCCTCAACCTGCACAACGAGGACGAAGAACGCTACGACCAGGAACAGACCGCGCGGGCCGAACGGATCGCGAACGTCGTCGCCGAGGTGGTGATCGCCGACTTCGTCGCGAATCCGCCCGCCGGCCTCGACGACGACACTGTCGCCTACATTCAGGAAACGGTGGCCCGGCAGTCCAAGGATGCCGAGGAGATGCCCGATCCGGAGGCGCACACCGCCCGCGCGGAGGCCTTCGGCAGGCTGTACCGGGATGTGCTGGCCGCGCAGCGGGAGTCGCTGGTCGAGAACCGCGACAACGGCGCCATCGAAGACGAGGCGGTGCGAGCCATGCTCGAACGTCTCGACCTTCAGGAAGCCGGCCTCTCGGCACGTCTGGACAGCCGCCTGTAGCGCGTACGCGTCCCGCGTCGTCAACCTGCGGCCCGCCGCTCCCACGTAGTGTCGAGGGGAACACGGGTGACACGGGGCGAGAGTGAGGCGGGTGATGGTCGAGACGCACGAGGATCGGGACCCGACGCCCTCCGCCGACAACCCCGATCCGTCTGTCGGTGATGTCTACCGGCCGCTACAGCAGATCTACCCACCGCTGGGGTATGCCTCCGACGGCACCCCGCTGTTCTGGCCCGGTCAGCCGACCGGCACCGAGGCCCGGGCCCGGCAGGCCGCCGAACGTCGTGCGGCGGAGGCGGATCGGGCGAGCGCGCCGTCCGAAGAGTCGCCGCGGTCGCTGGTCCCGAATGTGTCGACCACCGCGCTCGGGACGGTGGCGCTCGCGGTGTTGATGATCTTCGTGGTGTTGGCAGGCATGACGCTGCTGCGCGACCGTCAGCCGTCCGGGAATTACAGCGGCTCGGATGCGCTGACCACGCTCGACGAGCCGCAGTCGCCGCACACCTTCGATCCGCCGTCGGCCACCGAAGACGATCCGTCGGAGCCCCGCCGCGGTGGCGGTATCGACGCTCGCGGGCATGTCGTGTCCTATGAGGTCCGTATCGAGGGCTCGGCGACGATCCTCTACCTCGACGCGGTGTCGGTGCGCAGCGAGTTCGCGCCGCCCCCGGTGTGGAAGGTGACGTTCATCGGGGGTCGCAACCCGCTGCGTGTGATCGTCGCTCTGGGCGAACGCAGCGGCGCAACCTGCGAGATCACCGTCGACGGTCAGGTGGTGGCCACGGATTCGGTGGCACCGAATTCGGGCCGCCCGTCCCTGGCCTGTGGGGCCTGAGCCGGCATCGCCGACAATTCAGATGTGTGTGATCGCGTCGCGGTCGCTACCGTAGAGCCGTGAGTTCTCCGCAAGCAGCCCCGCAGAACACGACGCCGAGCGACTTCAAGGCGATGCTGACCTGGCGTGGCGAGGGCACCGACCGGCTCGAACAGGTTCGTCTGCAGGTCAACGGCCCGCGCATCAAGGCATACGGCCGGATCATCGCGGCCGCCACCGATGCGCACGAGGCGTTCTCGGCTTCCTACGAACTCGTCACCACCGACACCGGGGTGACCCGCAGGCTGTCGATTCATCTCGTCCGGGCCAGCGGCGAAACCCAGTTCGCGATCAGCCGCGACATGGAGAACCACTGGCTCGTGCACGCTCCCGGCGGTGAGTCGGTGCGCAGCGACTTCGACGGTGCTCTCGACGTCGATCTGGCGCTGTCCCCGCTGTTCAACGCGTTGCCGATCCGCCGCCTGGGTTTGACCGCGGGGAGTCCCGCGGTGGAGGTTCCGGTCGTCTACGTCTACCTGCCGGACGGGGCCGTCGAACCGGCCAAGCTCACCTACACACCGCAGGAGAACGGCATCGCGATCGTCTCCCCGGTAGCCACGTCGACCCTCAGCGTCGACGACAACGGTTTCGTCGTCGACTACCCGGGCTTGGCCACCCGCGTCTGACGCGATACCGCGTCGGGGTCAGCCGAGCCAGACGCGACCGAGGTGCCCTTGGCGTCGGAGTTCCTCCTGCCACCCCGCCGCGCCGATCTCCACGTCGACGATCGGTTCCATCGGTCCGTTCGCGACCGCCGCGTAGGCCTGCCGGGCGCGATGCCCGTCGTCGATGAGTACCTCGACGGTGCCGGTGTCGCGGAGGTCGTCGCGGGCGTTGACGAGCCGGTCGATGATCTCGCTGAGCGCGTTGAGTACCGCGATCCGGTTGGCCTCGATCATCGCGCGCTGCAGCGCGGGTGCCGTGCCGGCGACGCGGGTGCCGTCGCGGAAGCTGCCGGCCGCCAACCGTAGGGCCAGGTCGCTTTCGCCACCGCCGACGGCCGCGGTGACCGCGGCGGTCAGATGCGGCACATGCGAGATGGCGGCGGCGGCCCGGTCGTGGGCGTCGGCGGCGGCGGGAACCACCGCGGCGCCCGTCGCACGCGCGATGGCGGCGACCGCCAGCCAATCGTCGACCGTCGTCGAATCCTCGGTCATCACCACCCACATCGCATCGCGGAAGAGGTTGGGATCGGTTGCGGTCCAGCCCGATCGGCTGGTACCGGCCATCGGATGCCCGCCGACGAAGCGCGCGCCGGGATAGGTCTCGGCGATGATCGTGGCGACGGATTGTTTGACGCTGACGACATCGGTGAGCAGGACGTCGGGGGCGTGGTCGGCGACCGCCTGCACCAGCGGCGCGAGCGTGGTCACCGGAGTCGCCAGCACGACGACGGCGTCGGCCGCGGCCGCACGTCGCAGCGTCGCGGTCAGGTCGTCGGAGGCGTCGTAGCCGTCGGCGGTGGCCTCGGCGACCGTGGTCGCCGACCGGTTGTAGCCGAACGCCTCATGACCGCCGTCATGCAGCGCCCGCAGCAGCGAACCGCCGATCAGGCCGAGACCGAGCACACAGACGGGACGCAGGGCTGCCGGGGTAGTCACCCTCTCAGATTCCCACATCGCGGTGACAGCCCGCGCATCGTCGGAGCCGGTGGACTCGGGGACTTGGGCCGGTGCGCGATTACGGCTACCGTGACCTGCATGGCTGGTGCCGGCGCGCAGAAGACGGATACGAATCCGCAGGAGGACGACATCGACGGTTTCGCCGTTGCCGTGGTCCGTGAAGAGGGCGGGTGGAAGGTTTCGGCGATGAAGCCGAGCGCGCTGACCGACCTGGCGGACGCTGAACTCCAGCTCCGTGAGCTGCGCGCGGCCGGTGCCGCCTTCGGTCTGCTCGACATCGATGACGAGTTCTTCATCGTGCTGCGGCCCGCGCCGTCGGGGGCGATGGTCCTCGTCTCCGACGCCACTGCCGCCATCGACTACGACGTGGCCGCCGACGCTCTCGACGTGCTCGACATCGATGTCCCCGATCTCGACCCGGACGACCTCGACGACGTCGAACCGTGGGCCGAGGGGTCGCTCGCATTGCTCAGCGATCTGGGGCTGCCGGAAGCCGTGATGAGCGTGATCGTCGACGACACCGACCTCTACGCCGACGAACAGATCGGCATGATCGCCGCGCGACTGGGCTTCGCCGATGAGCTCGCCGCGGTTCTCGACAAGCTCGGACATTGACCGACGCCGCGGCCGCCGATCGACTGCCGGGTCCAGCGCTCTGGGAGTCGATGATGCGGGTCGCGCTGTCCGCGGCCGCCGACACCGGCCCCGACGACATCCCGATCGGCGCCGTCGTCTTCGACCCGTCGGGCATCGAACTGGCGCGGGCCACCAATCGTCGTGAGGCCGACGATGACCCGACAGCCCACGCCGAGATCATCGCGTTGCGGGCGGCGGCCGCAGCTTTCGGCGACGGGTGGCGTCTGCCCGGCTGCACGATCGCGGTGACCGTCGAACCGTGCACCATGTGCGCGGGCGCCATCACATTGTCTCGCGTCGACCAACTGATCTTCGGCGCCTGGGAACCGAAGACGGGCGCGGTCGGGTCGTTGTGGGACGTCGTCCGCGACCCTCGGCTCAGCCATCGTCCCCAGGTTCGGGGTGGCATCCTCGACGCCGAATGCCGGCAGCTGCTGCTCGACTTCTTCACCCCCCGGCGTACCCCCTGAGTTCTGTGTCGTCGGTCGGGGCAAATATCGGGGTACAACTCCGATGACGCCGACGCATGTGCGGCGCAAGATGGGTGTGGATGTCCGAATCCGACCTGAGGAGAGCAACCATGGCAGATGCCAC
The DNA here is from genome assembly GCF_030315745.1 of Gordonia heveisoli. Lineage (GTDB taxonomy): Bacteria > Actinomycetota > Actinomycetes > Mycobacteriales > Mycobacteriaceae > Gordonia. Next base: position 143,097 of record NZ_JASXSH010000013.1, read on the forward strand.
CGACAAGGATCCCACCGACAAGATCGGGGAGGCCGTCGACGCGGCGAAGGCGAAACTCGGTGAACTCGCCGACAACGAGAAGGTCCAGGAAGCGATCACCGCCGTCCGGGAGAAGCTCGGTGATCTCGCCGACAACGACAAGATCGAGGAAGCGATCGCGACGCTGAAAGAGAAGCTGGGCGGCATCGCCGACAACGACAAGGTTCAGGAGGCGATCCGCGTCGTCAAGGAGAAGCTTGGCGAGGTCGCCGACAACGAGAAGGTCGCCGACACCATCAACACGGCCAAGCAGAAGGTCGGCGAGGTCACCGACAAGCTGACCGGTCACTGATCCGTTTGGAGCGACGCGCTGACCAGCAGAACTGGGCCGATCGCCGATTCCTTGGCACGGTGGAGGTCGGGGGAGTTCGGCTTCCCCTGTGCAGCACCCGGTCGGCACACCGGCCGTGCCGGGCCTCGATGTGAGGAGGCGATATGGGAATCTCCGACGATGCCAAGAACAAGGCCGACGAACTCAAGGGCCGTGGCAAAGAAGCGGTCGGCGATCTGACCGACGACCAGGATCTGAAGGACGAAGGCCAAGGCGAGCAGGGCGTCGCGAAAGGCAAACAGAAGATCAGCGAGGCCGCGGACGCGGTCAAGGGCAAGGTCGACGACGTCAAGGACAAGCTGACCGGCCACTGATCGCGCACCCTTCGGTGGCTCGCTGACCAGCCGATTTAGGGCTGGGGCCGTCCTGCGGTACAGTCTTCCGCGGTGGCGTGTCCGAGCGGCCGAAGGTGCAGCACTCGAAATGCTGTGTACGGTAACCCCGTACCGAGGGTTCAAATCCCTCCGCCACCGCAGCGAACGACCCCCTGTCTCACGACAGGGGGTCGTTTTCGTTGTGTTCCTGTTCCTGCCTGTCGGCCGCCCGCCGAATTGTCGGGTTTGCACGCCTTCGGGGTGTCGTTGCCCACAAACGCAGCATCGAAACTTGCGGGAATGCATCCGCGAGGAGGACCGTTACTTGCAGTAAGCAACTAGTTGAACGGAGGCTGCCGGTGACACTCACGGATGAGACCGTCGCAGAACTCGTCGACGAGTTGTTTCTGCTCGGCAGGCTCATCCGGGTCAACATCGCTCGGCAAGGCTCCGACGTCGAAGGTATGCCGCAGCCGCTGCTGGGTGTCCTGTGGGCGTTGGAGACGCGGGGGCCGATGCCACAGAATCAGCTCGCCGGAATCCTGTGCGTGAGCGAGTCGGTACTGAGCCGGCAGATTTCGAAGCTCGTCGCCGACGGCCTGATCGGACGTGGTCGTCTCGCCGAGGACGGTCGGGTCTGCGTCGTCGCGCTCACCGACGCCGGACGGGAGGCGATGTCGTCGGCGCTGCGAAGCCGATTCGACCGGGTCATCCCCCGCTTGAGCGGCTGGAGCGAGAACGACGCCCGTGACGCCATCACGTCGCTGGAACGTATCCGCGAGGCCTTCGCCGAATGAGAACGTGGCCGACGCCGGACCTGTAGTCGGGTCTGCGGCGCCGGTCGGGGTGATCACTCACCCATAGATGCAACAGCCCTACCGAAGCAAGGAACTGTCATGTCCACTGCACCGAACGAGGTGGCCGCCCCAACGGCCGCAGCCGGTGACACGCCCGCGATGACGCACCGTCAGGTGCTCGAAGCGATGGTGGGTCTGCTTGCCGGTCTGTTCACCGCACTGCTGTCGACGACGATCGTCGCCACGGCACTGCCGACGATCATCGCCGATCTCGATGGCACCCAGACCCAGTACGCCTGGGTCATCACCGTCGCCCTGCTGGCCAACGCGGCGTCGACGCCGATCTGGGGCAAGCTTGCCGACCTGTTCAACAAGAAGACGCTGGTTCAGTCGTCGTTGGTCATCTTCGTGATCGGTTCGGCGATGGCCGGTGCGGCGCACAATGTTCCGTTCCTGCTCGTCGGGCGCACCGTGCAGGGCATCGGCATGGGTGGTCTGACCGCGTTGGCCGTGGCGATCATCGCGACGATCGTGTCCCCCCGTGAACGCGGCCGCTACTCGGGCTACATGGGTGCGGTGATGGCGGTGTCGATGTCCGGTGGTCCGATTCTCGGCGGTGTCATCGTCGACAGCCCGCTCGGCTGGCGCTGGTGCTTCTTCGTCTGCGTGCCGCTCGCGATCATCTCGCTGATCCTGTTGCAGCGCACCCTGCATATCGCGACGGTGCGCAAGCAAGGCGTGTCCATCGACTGGTTGGGTGCGACGCTGCTCACCGCCGGTGTCAGCGTGCTGCTCATCTGGGTGTCCTTCGCCGGCAAGTCCGACTACTACGCCTGGATCTCCAAGGAGACGCTCTACTACGTTGGTGGCGGTGTGCTGCTGCTGATCGCGACGGTGTTCGTCGAGGCCCGCGCCAAGTCCCCGATCATCCCGCTGAAGATCGTCACCGAACGCACCACGGCCCTCGCGATCCTCGCGTCCGTGGCGGTCGGTGTCGGCATGTTCGGTTCGACGACCTTCCTCGGCCAGTACTTCCAGACCGCCCGCCATTACAGCCCGACAGTGGCTGGTGTGCTCACCATCCCGATGGTGATCGGCATGTTCGGTGGCTCGGTGGTGTCGGGCCAGCTGATCACCCGATTCGGCAAGTGGAAGCCGTTCCTGGTGGCCGGCGCCGCGACGCTCGTCGTCGGATTCGCCCTGCTCGGCACGATCGACCACGCCACCTCGCTGTGGCTGATGGGCCTGTTCATGTTCCTCGTCGGCCTCGGCGTCGGCATGCTGATGCAGAACCTCGTGCTGGCGGTGCAGAACACGGTCAGTGTCGAGAACATCGGTGCCGCTTCGTCGAACGTCGCGTTCTTCCGGACGTTCGGTGGTGCGATCGGCGTGTCGGTGCTGGGTTCGATCCTGGCGTCGCGGGTGCAGACCCTATCGGCAGATGGTTTGTCGCGGTTGGGGGTTCCGACCTCCGAACACAGTGGCGGCAGTTCGTTGAACCTGTCGGTGCTGCCGGATCCGATCGCCGACGTCGTGCGGGCCGCCTACGGTGATGCCACCGCCGCGATCTTCGTGGTCGCCGCCATCGCCGCGATCGTCGCACTGCTGGCCGTGCTGGCAATCCCGAATCGGCCGCTGCGCAAGACCATCGACATCGAGGAGCCGCTCGCCGAAGAGGTCGAGATCGCGGTCGAAGCCGCCGCAGGCGATCTGCCGCAGGTGTCCTCCGAAACCGCTGGTGCGCGACACCGCCTCTGACAACGCAGTAGCAAAACGGTCCGCCGAACCCCGCGTTCGGCGGACCGTTTCGCGTCCTACCCGTGAATCACGGGCTGACTGCGTGCGCCACTTCAGGTTTCAGAATCGGCGTGACCTTGTCCCACGGAATCGTCACCGCTACATAGTCGCCCAGCGCGTGCGAGACCGACACGTACACGTGAAAGCCTTCGGGTAGCGGAATCCACAGTTTGAAATCCTCGTACCCCACGTCGATCGCGGATAGCCGGTGTGTGGGATCGGCGGCGATTGCCAGCGGTCCGAGTACCGACTTCGCCCGCGCCGGATCCACATACGGATCGGTGATCGGCTTCGTCGACGCGATATCGAGGACGACGGTCTCGACATTGGTGTTCGGATGTGCGGCACGCGGCGCGCTACTCAGCGTGATCACCGCGCCGGACAGCACCCTCGACCCGACGACTGCGCGCGACTTCTCGGTCGGTGTCAACGATCCGTCGGTGAAAGTGAAGGGATAGTCCGTCGTCGCCGACCCGGTCAGCTTCGTCAGGATCGAGTCCATCTGGGCATTGAACGCCGCACGCGGACCCGGCGCACCCGCCTCGACCTGGGGCAGACTGAGATTCCAGTTCGTGCCGTTCGGCAGTGACCCGGTCGCCGCCCGGAACGTTGCCTTGAATCCCGGTACGGGACTTTCCGACCCGGGGGTCGGGCTCGACGGGCTGGCGCTTGCCGGGGTGGTCGTCGTCGACGACCCCACCTCGGATGCCGGTATGGCCTCGCCGTCGACAGAGTCCGCCGTGGAGCAACCCGCCACCGTCAGGGACAGTGCGGCAACGATCGCGAGGCCAATTCGACGCATGTGTGCAGCGTAGGTGCCAGCGCTCGACGGGCGTCGCCGAAATCCGTCCCGGTCGGTCGAGCGGATGAGGTCGGGTTGTGGACAGAAGTCGGGTCAGGGTGGTGGTTTGGCGATAT
>NZ_JASXSH010000014.1 GCF_030315745.1 Gordonia heveisoli
GTCTGATATTTCGGCATGCCCTGCAACACACCCGATTCCGCAGCCATCGCCGCCGCATCCAACACTTGTTCCAATGCCTCGGCCCGACGACGAGTCGCAGACCGGGCATCGGGTGACCCATCCGGCTGCGGGCGTGGCGCCGACAGCGCGTCCACCGCGCTCGCGAGTTTCGCGCCGATCACCGCATCCACATCCCCGACAATCGCCACCCGACCATCCGCGGTCACCGTCACATCCAACCGATCAACACTGCGGTCCTCCCCTGCCGGCACCCCCGCTGCGGAGTCGTCGGCCTCAAGGTTCCCCAGAGTGCGGGCCCGGACAGCCACCTCAGCCGGGGTGGCCCCCGAGAACACTTGCGCGACAAGATCGGTCACATACCGTTGGCGCGACTCATCGTCGAGAGGCTCGCGGCGTCGGGTCCCGATGTGCACGATCCCACGCATCACCGCATCGGCATGCTCGATCGAGACCACCCCATCAGCGAGATGCGCGGCCAACCGTGGCGCCAGATCCAGCGAGGCCGCGACTCGAATCAGCCGCGACGCCACCGCCGGTGCGCACCCCAACACGATCAACAACTCCCGCAACGACCGGCCCTGCCGGTCGGCAACATGCAGTCGGTCGAGCATCGACACCAACGTCACCGCGTGGTGATCGAGCACCGTACGCAGTCGCAGCACAATGCGGAACAAATCGAGGGCAGCGGGGCCATCCAACCGTGTGTAGTCGGGTGGTTCATCGGTGAGGGAGTCGAACAGTTCGGTCAGGTCCATAACCCGACAGTACTCGCACATGCGTTCGAGTCAATATCTATTTCCACAGGTCAAACCAGTTGTCCCAGCGGTGAACCGCAGTGAACCCAAGTCACACCGAACGGGTCCTTCGACCGACCCGTTACGGCACGACGCGCAAGTACCCTTCCGCAATGAGCTGGCGCAGCGGGACCGGCTTGTTGGTGTCGGTGTTGATCACGATCGCCTTGTCGCCGCCGCCGGCACTGCCGAAGGCCGGGCCGACGATATCCATCAGCAGGTGATAGTTGCGCGGCATCCGCTTACCCGTGCCGTCCAGCTTCACGTAAGGGCCGAGCGTTCCCGGCGGCAATGACCGCCGTTCGTAACGGGTGCCCTCGAAGTAGATCCCACTCTCGGGGTCCGCGTCGAGGAAGCCGTCATACGGGTAGCCATGAGCGAAGCTCCGTTGCGGGATCGGTTCGTGTTCGAATCCATAGTTGGCCGGCCACTTCCAGCGGCCGGTGTTGGGGTCGGTGTACTGGGCGATGATGTCGTTGCCGGTCCGGCCTCGGTAGGCGGCGAAGCTTTCTCGGTTGAGAACCCTGTCCGGGATGCCGTATCGGCGGGCGGCTTCGGCGCCCTGGTCCGGGGAAACGTTGCCGTTCTCGTCAGTGATCGTCCCCGTACTCATCGCCACCCAAACATAGAGCGGTGCCGATCCACGCGATGCCACACCACCGTCCGCGCCAGGCGGGGTCGCACCGGTCGGCAAACCCGGAATATTCGGCATACCCGGAATATTCGGCAGACTCGGCATACTGGGAGGCGGTTCGTTGTCCATCGCCTGCCCGCACTGCCGAACCTGGGCGGCGAGCTGGTCGCGTTCGCGTTCGAGCTGGACTGCCCGCGCATTGTATGCCGCGACAGCACCCGCATTCGTCTGGTCGACGGACTGGTTGTTGTGGGCCGCGATCCGTGCGTTCAGTGCGTTGAGTTGGCTGGTCAACGACTGGAGCTGTTCGAGTGAGCAGGATTCCACCGGCGGATCGGCCACCGCCACAACCGGAGTCATCGACAGGGCAATCGAACTGATCACCGCGGCCACCATCACGCGCATACGTGGGATTCTCACTTCACGTGCTCCTGATTCTCCAGCGGTAGGCGGCAGGCCTCGATGCTCGGATGATCGATGCCGTAATTGCGCCAGTAGCGGTAGTTCCCGGGGGTGACATCGAAGGCGGGGCCTGCGTCGGCGCTCACCGATCCGAATGTCGCAGTGTTGCGGATCATCGCCACATCTGCGTCGGACAGCCCTTGTCCCTGATGGGTTTTCACCATCACACCGCCGAGGCAGGCGGCGGCGGCATTGAGCGCCCGGGAGAAACCGGCTGCCTCCTCCGACGACGATCCGGCCAACTCCATCGCATCGGTGACCGACTCCACGACCCCGGAGGTGATCAACGCCTGGTAGGCCACCATTGACGCCGAGAGGTCATAGGCGTAGGCAACCGGCAATTCGCTGTACTGCTCCGTCGTGTCGCGCAGCCAAAATCCCTTCGGACAGTTGACATATCGCAGGCCCGGACGGTACTCAGTGGCGCAACTGCTGACGACTCCCGTCGCGCCTGCCTGCGGCAGCGCGCTGCTGACCGTCATCGTGTAACCACCATCCGGCATCGGCGTCCCCGCCGCGGCCAGCGGCGTCCGCCACATCTGCGCGAAACACGGCACCAGCGCACGGCGATAGAAGGTTTCCAGGTTGACTGTCACGCCGTCGGCGTTGTGCGATCCCGGGCTGTCGGTCGCACAGTTGGTCACCACGCCGATCTGCTGCTCCCAAAAGGCGGCACTCTTGGCCGCGTCGAGGTTCGCAGTCTCATCATCGCCGTTGAGCGCCCACACGCCGACCGCTGCCGCCACGAGAGCGATGACCGCGGCAACGCCGACGCCGACAAGCACATGTTTGCGTCGACGACGATCCGGCGCGGGCGCCGCGTAGGGCTGAGACATGCCCAACCCTTCGGGAGGCATCGGTGGCCCCGCCTGCCCCGGCGTCGCGGCGTCGAACTGCGGCGTCGGCCCGGTGGGTACCTGTGCTGCGGGCGGCGTCGACACCGCGGACGGCGGGAACTGAGGAGTCGGCCCCGGATCTGCCGCAGATGTCGGGGGCGCGGTGTGCACCTGCGGCGCGGGCGGCAGCTGAGTCGCAGGCGACGGAAGCAGTGGAGTCGGAAGCGACTCTGCTGCAACGGGCGTCGTAGGCGCGGCGGCCGAAGTAGGGGGCTCAGGTGTCGCGGCAGCAGTGGTTTGCGACAGTTGGTCGATCACCCGTGCCGCCAACGACCGGCAGTCGGGGTACTGGCCCGGCATGGTTGCCGCAGGCACGAGGATGGACGAGATCCCGGGGTCGGCGGCGGCCGCCCCCACTGCGGCCTGCACGAAGTGGGCGAATGCATGCACATCCGCATCGAGCGTCGACACCGTCGCGGTACCCGGTTCGGGCAATCCGAACTCGATGCCGATCACCTGCTGATTTCCCGCGCGACGTATGCGGACGTCGCCGGCACCGACCCGTTCGCGGGCCATCGACCCCGCCCGGAGGTAGTCGATCGCACCTGCCACCCGGTCGATCACCGCCGGGATCTCTGCGGCGGCGACCCCGCCGTATGCCACCGGGATGCCGGCGGCTTCGGTTGTCTCGAGGGTCGGTAGCCCCGAATCCACGACGATCTTGGTCACTTCTGACATCCCCCATGCGTCCGCCTACAGCGCTTGCGCCGAGTTTAACCGGCGCATTCAACGCCCTGGCCAGTCTTACCCGGCCGATGAGCTACTTCATTCGTCCCCAGCAGTAGAGATTGCCCGCGTTCACAACACACGTGCGTGCCTTGGTTGCCGAGATCGCCGTCACCTGAGTCAGACCTGGCACCTGGACGGGTTCGGGAGACGGTGTGAGGTTGCCGGTGCCGAGCTGCCCGTCCCGGTTCTCGCCCCAGCACCACACGCTGCCGCGCACGACTGCACAGGTGTGGTCGTCGGCTGCGGCAATCGCGGTCGCACCGGTCAGTCCGGGAACCAGCCCCGGCTCGGGGGATTGCCTCCACTCCACTGGGAAGCCCAGCACCGGCGCCCCGAAGTTGGTTCCCCAGCAGTACACCTGACCGGCGGAAATGGCACAGGAATGCTGGCCGGCAACGGCGATCGCCGACACTGCACCCAGCCGCTTGACCGGTTCGGGGGTGTCGGCCCGTGTCCGTCCGTTGAGTCCCATTCCGATGGCCCCGTACTTGTCGCTCCCCCAGCAGTAGGCACGCTGCCCGGCGATTGCACATGCATGGGAATCGTCCACCGCGATGTCGGTGACACCGGCCAACCCGGGCACCACCAACGGCGGAACATCGGGTCGGGTTTCGTAGTCATCGCTGAAAGTCGCGTCGCCCCAGCACCACACCGAACCGTCGCTGACCGCGCAGACAACTCGTTGCGCCGCAGCCACGGCCGTCACGTTACCCAGGCCGGACACAATCCCCGATCGCCCGTCGGCGTCCTTCGCACCGTTGAGTCCTGCGGTGCCGCCCCAGCACGCCGCCTTACCGCCGGTGACGGCGCAGGCGGCCTCACCGACGCTGACCGAGGTCACGTCGTTGATGTCGTCGACCTTCGTCACCTGTTCGGGGTCGACCGACCCTTCCGACTTGCGCGTGGACATCGAACTCCACCGGCTTCGGCAGAAGACACGGTTGTCCGACACCGCGCAGATCGTCGGTAGCGAGTCTTCCATCGCGTCGGCAACACTGACCGCTGTCCACGATCCGACGTCGACGCCGTCGGGGTTGGCCAGCAGGTACTCCTGGCGGGGCAGTCCGGCGGCCGACGGTCCGTCGTCGGAATCCCGCGTCAGCATCAGGCCGGCGATGGTGCCGCCGACGAGCAGTACCACCGCGCCGATGACGGTCGCGATGATCAGCCCACGGCGCCCCCTTCTCGCACTCGGCGCGGGCTGTCCAGGCCAAGGTGTCGGCGGACCGGCCACCGGCTGCTGCCCCATGGCCTGGTGATGCATTTCCGTGTACTGCACATGTGTGGACGGTTGCACGCTGAGGGCGATGATCCGCGCGGCCAATGTCCGAGAGTCCGGATAGGAAGGCTGCCCGAGCGCCTCGACCAGAACAGCATTCGCTTCCGGGCCGACCAGCGCACCGAGTCCGTCATGGACCAACTGCGCCAGCGAGCGCACATCGTCGTCGGCCGTCGGTGCGGCATCGGAACCGGAAATGGCGAACTCGATGCCCGCGACCTGAAGTGTCTCCGGATCTCGACGTACGCGCACGTCACCCGCAGCGATGGGGCCATGCGGGATCGACTGATCACGCAGGAAATCCAACGCACCGGCGACCCGGTCGACGACAGCGGGAACCTCCGGTGCGATCAACCCAGCCTCGGGCAACCGAATCCCCGACGGTTCACCCGGCCCGATCACCGGAAGTCCGGATTCGACGACGATCAGTCGAGCCGTCTGAGCCATTGCCACCCCCTCGTCACCGCACCTGCGGCGCGCCATACGTCCTCGTTGTGGAGCCTAACCAACCCGACCGACAACCCAACTGCGCGACTCCTCCGGCACATCGTCGGTTGATAGGCTCCCTAATCAGATTCAGAGGGCGGCCACGCGCGATCGTGGCTGATGGGGGAGGTCATGCACCATCGACCGATGAGGAAACCGCGATGACGGGCAACTGGGGATCACCCGATAGCGGCAGGCGGGTCGCCCTCCCCACCGAACAATCGTCGACCTCAACTGCTCTGCATCGCGGCGGCGGGCACCGTGGTCGTCGTCGCTCTGATCGCGATGCTCGTCGTCCTGGTCGGCGGCGACAGCGAACCGACCACCGACGACTTCGTCGACCGCGTCACCTCTGCCGCTGAATCTGTGCACGGCGACGGCCGCGTCAGTGACGTCCAGTGCCCGACCGACGCACCCACCCACGAGGGTTCCGTCTTCACGTGCAGCTTCATCGCCGACGGCCAACGTGAAGAGGCGACCATCGAGATACGCGACGACGGGAAGTTCACAGTGGGAGTGCGGGTTCCGCGCCCGACGTTCTGATTGTCGGTCCCGGCTTCCTGTAGTACAAGACCGCGCTATTCGCGGTGTCGTACTACAAATCGGCCGGCCGCAAGAGCTCGATCAATTGCTCAGGTGACGGACTTTCATCGAACCCCGTCGTCCACCGCACCACCTCGGACCGATCAAACGACTGAATAGCGCCGACATCACCCCCACGTCGCACTGTCACCTTCACACCTTCCCAGCCACTGCCGTGCGCCGACCGCAATTCAGCAACCGCTCGCACGAACGGCTTGGTCAACTCCGCCCGCCCCGGCCCGCGCGTCCGAATCCGCTGTCCCTCACCACCGATATAGCCGACGACAGCATGATCGAACAAACCATCATCGACGTCGTCAACGACCCCCGTACCCACCACAGCATCCCACCCCGGCATCGACTCCGACGCCAACTCTCCCAACGCCTGAACCATCCGTCCGACAGTCTCCGAATCACCCATCCCACCAACAGGATTCACGCCATCGGAGACCTCATCCTCAGCGGGCATAACAGGCGGGCCTGTCTCCAACGTGAACTCACCACGCCGAATCATGTCCAACACCCTCAGATGCTCACGCACCTTCACCTTATGAATATTTCCTAACTCAGGAGGCACACCAAACAACAATGACGGCACAAACCCATAACACTCATCCACGCTCACCGGACCCAATCGTTCCAACGCTTGGGAAAACAACCCTTCGTCATCACTGTCGAAAATGTCCATTGCTGCGCGCTTCATCGAAGAAAATCCCACATATGCCACCGTCTCCGGATCGCCGTCCGCGTTTGGCAACCGACGAGCATGAAACTCTCCCGTTGCCGGTGCCACCGATAGACACACTCCACACCCTGGACTCCAAAACCACATTTCACCAAACGCACTACGCGCCACCGGAACCAACAACGCACCTGGCTCCAAAAACTCCACTTCGACTCCACGAGTCATCTCCGCACCTGCATCCGCCCACACCAACGGATCCACCAACCACATGGCACCATCACCAAACCCCGAAAACCCCACCCGACTCCATAACGCCAGGACGAACTCAGGCAACACATCCCCGAACCGGTTGACATGTTCATCGGCCGGAAATGGACCCTGCCAGAGGATGCTCACATCCTGCACCCACGCATCAACAAACTCTTCCAGATCGACCACAATTCCGTCCCTTCAATTGCTGCTGTCCAAAATACCCCAGCATTTGCCGCGCTGAGTTACTCAGGTCTAGATGCGGATACTGACGTATATCGCACTCCCGCCGAATTCATCACTCCGCGCTTTCAGCCACTTCAGGAATTCGTCCTTCTCGTTCTTGCTCAGCGACCCGAGCATGCCGTTCGCATCACTGTCTCCGTACGTTTCGGCCGACCGCCGTCCACCCATCACTTGATCCTGGTTGTGCGTAATGACCTGATCTGATCCGTTTCCACGCAACTGGACGTCTGAATACGCCGAGGCAAGGCGGGTCGCGACCGCCGGTTTGTATCCTTCCGTCAGCAATGCCAATTCAACTAGGGCCGCAAGCTCGGACCGACGTTGCTGTCGCGTAGCTGCCGTCGAGTCACGATGCTTGCTGTCGTACCCCTCGATCGATGCGATCAACTCGTCGATCGACCGTGTTTCCAGTCCATGCCTTTGCGACTCGACCTGCGCCGCCAGCTCCTGGCGGTCGACAGTCGGGCGCATGTGGTCCCCGGCATGCCTCTCGTACTCGTAGGTCAGGTCGTTGTCCGGGTTGTCTCTGTGCTCCGTATTGGTTTGAGACTCGTCCAGTTCCCTGCTGTAGCGCGCTCTCTCGTCGGCGCGAAGCCCGTCGCGATGTTCATCGCGTACCTTGGTGATTACCTTCTCAGGATCGGTCCTGGCCGCGGCCGGATCATTGCGAGCTTCAGCCAGTGCATCGGCCAGCTCCTGGCGTTGAGCTGCCTCGCCAGGGCTTGGCGGCTTTGGTTCCACCAGAGCGGGTAGTCCGTCATCATCGACGCGCAGTTGGGGGTAGCCCGCAGCCTCACCACCAGCGCGACGCCTGTAGTGTGTCTTGCCATCTGAGTCCTCACGCACATTGTACGCGCCCTCGACCTCACGACTCTGACGGTCGTTCGCGACGTCGAAGTCGTTCTTTGCCCTATCCACTCGCTCCTTCGCCGCATCGATCTCCGACTTGGGAGCACCGGCCTTCTCCGCCGCTTCGAGATCGAGCCGTGCCCGGTTCAACGCAGCCTGCCGAGCTCGCGCATCATCGATGACCGACTGGATCCGATCGTGGTTGGCCTGCCGCGCGACCTCCGCCGGATCGACCGGTGTCGCAGCATCATCAGAATCCGTATGGTCCCCGTCTACTGCGTCTTCTCCATGGCGTTGCCCGACGCCGGAACCACCATCTTCATCTCCATCAGCGTTCGTCCCCTCCTCAGGATCGCGCCGCGTCCCCACCCGCTCGTGCTCACCAAACGCCTTGCGCGGACCCAACTCCGACGGATGCGTCACCCGCGAGTCCGACGCACGCACCGGCCGATGCCCATCATGGAACACCGCACCCATCTCACTGAAATGCTTCAACCCCGCACCCAGATCCGACACGCGATGCCCCGCCGGCGCCGACGGATCCACGACCACGAACTCGCCATCGACCCGCATCACCGTCACCGCATGCAACTCGCCATCAGGGTGACGCCCGACGATCGTCGCAGAAGCCCTATCCCCCAACCCCTCCAACGTCGCACGAATCGACTCCACATCGGCGTGAGTAAAGCGGTCACCACCCAAACGACCGGCCAACTCGTTGACACTCTGCCCGGCATAGTCCGCACCGCGGTCAGCCGGCACCGACGACTCACCCGTCGCAATCAGGTCACGCATCCCCACCGCACCATCGGCACAGCCGCGACCCGACGAGTTCGTCGAATCGATCTTGCCCGCAGCCTCATCCACCGAAGCCCGGGTCGGCAGATCACCCAACGACACCCGATCACCGGCCGCTGGACGCTCACCACCCGCGGGTCCATCACCGTCACGATGCGACTGAGGCAGCTCGCGCGCAGGACCATCAGAGCCATCGCGGTCACCAACACGCCCCTCAGAACCGGCATGCCCGTCGCCATCACGCGACGCCGGCGAATGCGGCTGCGCGCCACCCTCATCGCCGCCGAACCTCGCACGCCAACCGGCCACCTTGGCTCGAACAGCCTCGATCGCCCGTGTCACCAGATGATGCACGCCCTTCGCGGCAGCAACACCAGTCACCGCGGTACCGACCACCACCATCGTCAACGCATCCGGGGCGGTGTGTGCCATGTGCGAAACGACTTGGGACACACCCTGTTCCGTCGACGGCACTGCCTTCATCGCCTTGGCGATCGCCTCTTCGGACTTCTGCAGGGCCTTGACCTGCTTGTCGATCCGCTCCTCGGCCATCTTGCGGTTCGCGGCCTCGTCTTGTTGGCGCCGCTGACTCTGCTCCTCCGGCGACTCCCCGCGACGGTGTGGCGGTCCGGTGTCGTCTCGGTTGCCATCAGGACCACGCTCACGCCCCGGGCCGTTCCCGTCGTGATCATTCGCCGCGTGGCGCCCACCCTGTCCTTGTCCGTCACCGCCCGGCAACGACTCCCGCACATGTGCAGGTATCGCCGCCGGATCGCTGTGACCGCCCGTACTCGGCACGAACTCCACCGGCACCCTCGGCGTGGGCGCTGCCTCGGACGAAGTGTCGTCGCGATGCCTACCTGGCTGATGCGACGTCTCCTCCGGCGCCGCATGGCGCCCCCGAGGCTCGGCGCCCTCCGACTGCGCATGCTTACCCGTGGTCTGTTCGCCGCCGCGATCCTGGCCACCCGCGCCCGACTCGTGTTCAGGCCCCCGGTGCTGCGACCCCTCAGCACCGCGACCCGACTCCGACGCACCATCGCGAGGGGGTTCGGGCGCGGCGTGTCGGCCGCCCTGTTCGCCGTTAGCCGGCATCGAACGATCCACCGCACCATCACGATTCGAACTGCCACCCGCACCATGATCGCGACCGGCCCCGGAACCGACCTCGGCACGACTCCCCGCACCCGCACGGGCCGATTCCGCCGCGCCAGCTCGCGACTCACCACCGGGTTCAGCACGAACCATTTGCGGCGTACCCGCACCGGCCGGTTTCGCCGACGCCGCACCAGCATTGGATGCCGCGGGATGATCAGCGATCGCACCGATCGAGGTGAGACGGGGCGCACCCGCACCCGCACCGGACGCGCCCGCACCGTGTGTGCTCGATACCGGTTGTGTACCAAGAGCATTCCCGGTCGTTGCGGGCGAACCGGAGGACGCAGCGGAATTCGCGGCAGCCGGGGCACCACCTCCCGCAGTGGCCGCGGCGGGCGTTGCCGAAGCACCAGCCGGCGCCCCAGTGCTCGCCGCCGCCGGCGTCGCAGCGTTGGCTGCCGCCGCACCCGGATTCGACTGAGCAACACCCGACTGCGACGCCGCGTTAGGTTGCTGCGTATTAGACTGTACTGCACCAGAATTCGGGTCAGCGTGCGGCGTGGTTGCGCCGCCCGCGTCACCGGCGGTCGGATTGTTGCCCAACTGCTGCCCGCCGCCGGTGTCGGGAGTCGACGCCCCATTCGGATGTTGACCACCCGAATTCTCCGTGGCGCCATGCCCGGCATTGGCGCCCGAATCAGACAGTCCGGCCGACTGCGGGGTATTCGTTGCACCCGCGTCGTGTTGCCCACCCGAAGTCCCAACCCCCTCCCGGGAACCCGACCCCGAATCATGCGGCGACACACCGGATTCACCGTCTCCGTGACCCGTTCCGGAACCCGTGCCGTTTCCGGTCGAATCGCCCGGCGCTCCGGAATGCTCAGAACCCGACCCGTTCGCATCGGCCCCGGAGTTGGCCCCGTCACCCTGCGGGTGGCCGGTTGCCCCGTCTCCCGACCCTCGTCCGGCGCCATCCCCCGACCCCGAACCCGAACCAGAACCCGGCGAATTATTATGCGCCCCAACATCTCCGGGTAGATGGGTGTTTCCACCGGTGCCGCCATGCACGCCGCCACCCTCACCACCACGCCCACCACCACCGGGGATGGCACCGGTGATCGCGGAACCGAAGAAGCCCGCAGCGTTGAAGTGGCCGCCGGTCAGGAGCATCGCACTACCGTTGCCTGCCACGCCGCTGATAAAGCCAATCGTTCCACCACGCGCGAAGACGGCCGCGTTACTACCGGCCGGCCCCAGATATCGGTTAGCGCCCGCGTTCAGACCATGCGCCGAAGCACCACCGACCGCCGCCCCAACAACGCTGGCCTTCATGACAGTCTTGAACTGGTCCCGATCGATCTCATCGCGGTGACCAGCATTGATCTGCATCTGCTGGATACCGAGTTCCTGGGCCGCCCCGATCGCCGACCACTTCGCGGTCTCCTTGGCGATGTTGAGGACGACGGCCCGCACTGCCAGCTTCCGGACCGCTGTGCTCGCAGCCTTCTCGGCGATCTTCTGCAGAATCTCCCGCAACAATTTGCGTTGGACGAAGGCGATCGCCATCCGAATTGCGGCTTGGATAATCGGAATCAGACCGAGTGATGCACCACCGGTCCACCACGCGTTCGCAATCGCGGCGAGGATCTGAATCGCAGCAATCGACAGTGACGCGATGATGTTGTACTTCGTGTACTCGATCTGGGTGCCCGTCGCACGGGCCATATCCGCCAGCCCGTTCATCCCCTCAGCAAGCCGGTCGAACGAGTAATCACCACCAAACATCTTGGCAAACTGGTCCTGCAACGCCTGCGCGCCCTGACCCTCATAGATCGCCAACACCTCGTTGGTAACCGACGTCAGGTCACCGTTGAGACCCTGCAGTTGCCCGGCATGTTCCCGCCACGTATCGGCGATCTGCCACAACGCCTCTTCATCACCCTCAGGCCACTTCTCCCCGGCCAGGTATGACACCCACTGCAACCCGCTCGGAATCTCCAGCCTGGTCACAGCGTCCCCTCACCCCACACCACGATCCCCACCGACACCCGCAGGCGTCAGACAGTATCGGTCTGCTCGAGATTGTCAGCAGCCCCATCCATATTCTCCGACAATGCAGTCAAGAACTCGTACTGCCCGGTCATCGCCTCCAACACACCCTTGCTCTGCCCCAGGTATCCGCCTCCCGCGCCACCGGTCGCGAAATTGGTACCCGGCTCATCACCACCCCACGGGGCACCAAGCCCACCCAACGTCGAGTTCAGACCGGTCACAATGGCTTTCAAACGATCACTAGTGCTATCGAGATGCGTTGCCGCAGTACGCAACTGATCGGGAGTAACTTTGACGTGGTCCATGATCGCTCCTACTCGGATTCCGGTGAGGTTCTTGTCCGCAGAGATGGGTTGAGTGTCACGCCCATCCGCCGGCACCGGGGTGCGGCGCAATGGATCGTTCCGGCGCATCCGGCGGTGCCGTCGAGATCTGCTCGCCACTCACGATGAAGTCGCGCAGATCCGGGGCACCGTCGACAACCTCGGATAGCGACGGGATCCCGGCGGCGACCTCTTCGACAGGCTTCATCAGCTCCGCACCCCGACGAGCGACGTCCGCAGCCGCCTGCTGGGCGGCCTCGGTGATGAATCCGGCCAAGTCATCGAGGTCGTGGTCGTCGAGGAAGTCCTCGTCGATCTCGGTCTTGATGACGACACCCTGCGCGTTCACGTGAACAGTGACCATCCGGTCGGCAACCGAGGCCGAGGCAACCAGCGCAGCACGCTGTCGTTGCGCATCCATCAGTCGCCCAACCTGCTCCTGCGCATTGGCGACCAACTCGTGGAAGTCGAACCCGAGTTCGTGTCCCCCAGCCGTCACAACCGATCCCCCCAGATTTCCGTCACGTCCTGGCCATCGTTGCACACCCCCAGCACCGTGGCTAGCCAAGCCCGGCCCGCTCTCTCTACGATCACCATCGGCCCAAGTGCTCAGGCCAAGTGACCCAGGGGAGGGAGTCATGTCCACACCGCACGCACCAGATCCGGCCGACGACGTGTCGCTGAGCTGGGCAGTATCGGACCAGCTAGCGGGTGTACCCGACTCCAAGCCGAACACCGGTGGCACTCCCGCCCAGTCCGGGGCTGCGGCATCACCGCCCGGCGCGGCCGACGCCGACGTCACCGACGCCATGCTGATCAGCGAACTTGTCGATCAAATACATGACGTGTTGCCCGGCAGTTGGTCGTCGTATCTGGTGGAGATCGCCATCGCCGACGCCGAACATCGCATCCGGGCCGCCGCCCAAACCCCCGACGGCCGGCTGATCCCGATCGACCTCGCCGTCACGGCCATCCAGATGGCCGCCACCCACCGGCTGCTGACCGGCGACCCGGTGCCGTGGATGTGGCTGCGGATCACCCAGGACCGCGGTGGCCAACCGCAGATCACCACCTTCGACGGGTTCGTCGGGGCGCCACCGGAGCATCTCCTGTTCCCCGCGGCCAGCTACCTCTCCGACGCTTCGATGGCACCGCAGACACCGAAACCGCTGTGGCTGCTCGCCCACATCGGCAACCGCGGCGGACAGCTTCGTTCGGCGACGGCCGCGGCCGCGGCGCAGGCAACGCCCGCCGCCGGCGCCGCCGACGCCGAGCTACCACCCCTGGACCTGCTGTGGTCCCGATTCGCCGCGCTGGCGGCAGTCTTCGCGGCCGTCGACGCCTACCACGGCCCTCGCATGAACGCGGGCACCGGAATCTTCCGCGGCGATCTGGGTGGCTGCACACTGAGCCGGCTCCCCGGTGGCCGGGCCGTGCTGTCCGGGGGTGCCGATCACTCGCCATTGATGACCGCCGCCTACAACAGCACCACCGCCCACCCCGATCTCTATCGGGGCGCCCCCGCGTGGGTGAGCAACATCGTCCTCGACGATCGTGTGCACGCCGGCATGCTGAGTTTCTGCTACTGGTGGTCCGACGGTCACTGGTCGCGCGCCGACATCGCGGGCCCGGACGGATGGTCGGCGATCGACGAGATCAGTCCCGCCGTCCCCGGCGTGTGGACCACCGAGATCACTGCCGAACTCGTCCGCACCGCACTAGCCGCCGCTCGTGTTGTGGTGAACGTCGACGAATGTATCGACTACGTCCGTCAGGTCGACGCGGGTAACACCCGACCCGACCTGCTGACCCGCACCGACCAGCCCCTGCCCTCGCCAGCCGAAGGCCTGACCATCCTCGATCTGGGGCAGCCGTGGTGAACGGGCGCGGACGACACTCCCGGACAGCAATGGCTAGGGTGACCGCATGAGCAGACCGCCGACATCGGCGTTCCCACAGTCGGGGTGGGAACTGATCTACGACCTCCGGGATGCCGTGCGCGCCGGTGCGACCGGGACGGTGCACCGGCTGGTCGATCGCATCGACGATCCCGACCTGACCCAGTTGGCCACGATGGCGCACACCATGCTCGGCTACTACCTCGGCTTCAGCCCCACCGACGAGAAGCTCCGGATCACCGCCCGCGTACTGCACATCCATCTCGCGGCCTACGACGACGGCATCTCGATTCTCGACATCGACGACGTACTCACCGCCGTGATGAAACAGCAACCCCTGCCCCGATGGCTCAACCCCGGTTTGTTCTTCGGGACTCTCGTCGCGTTTCTCCTGCCCGACGGCGACGCCGAGATGAAGATGCGCGAAGATCTCGAACCGCTTTGGGCACGAGCAATGGAGTCGTGATGCTGTCACCCCAGACCTTCGACCAGCGCTGGCACCAGCTGATCGCGGTGAGCTCGGCCCGCGGATACGTCGAACGCCAGCCGCTGGAGGAACACCTCCTCGCCGACGCAGACGGCAGCGGCGCCTGGCTCGACACCATCCAAGTCGCCCTCGCGGCCATGCAGTCGCGGCTCGCACATCTGTGCAGCAGCGACACCAGCGACGAAAACCTGTGGCTCATAGCCGGACTCATCCACCAACAGATGCTCGTCCCCGACGACTATCGCCGCGAACACCTCTACCGCCTGCTGACCATCGTCAGCAAACGTGACATCACCCAGATCACAGCCCCGGACGCCGTGGCCCTACTCGATCTGGTGTGGGCACTGCGGCTCCCCGTCGACCCAGAGAAGGCTCGCGAGGCCACGATGCGGGACTGGCTGAACGAGGACTTCCCGGAATCGCTCCAACCGCCCAGCGCAGTTCTGGTCGAAACCCTGGTCGGCGCATGCCCTCCCGACTGGCAGCGGATCAACGGCACGGTCACTCTGGCGTCGGGGCAGGTCCTCACCGACCTGACCGTCACCACCCCGGACGCACAGCCCGCCCACCTGAATCAGGTGTTCGCCGTACCCGAGACGATCAGCTGGCGGGCAGCCGACGGCAACACATGGTGGCGCCTACACGTCGACATCTCACACTCGAACTTCAGCGTCGCAGCCGTCGACGAATCCACACCACCCGATCCCCAACAGTTGCTGCGCCAGAGTGACTTTCACGCCGAACAGCAGCACGACACCCTACCCGCCGACGCCCCCGAATGGCTGCGCACCTACTGCGACAACGGCACCATCGATTACGGCGACGGCCCGAGACTGGTGATCGGCACCGCTGAGGCCATCGATATCGTCCGACGCGAAGCGGTCGAACGCGGAATCGGCGCGCCATTCGACACCGACCTGCTCGCGGCAGTTCGCCTGCCCGTCGGCTACCGGGTCTTCATGTATCAGCCACCCGACACACCATTCGGCGATCTGATTCTCGACGCCCCACGCTTCTACGTGGGTGACGACGGCCGGATCTACCCCGCCCGCGCCGCCAACCCGGTGCATGCGAACGACGAGTTCCGATTCGCCTACGCCGAGCGGCACGGCTACCAATCAACAATCGGTGGCACTCCGTGGCCGAGCAGGGCCGAGGCGATCGTCGGCCCACGAAAGTCGTAGTGCCGTGCCCGAACTGAGCATCTTCTCCGAAGCCGGATGGGACGGCGCCTACCAGATCCGGGCCGCGATCAATTCCGACGACGCCGAACGCTTCGGCGAGCTGTCGGAAGCCCTCAGTCACGAGGTTGCCGTGCAGGTCACCATGATCGGGGAATCGTTGTTACGCACGATGATCGACAACGACCCGACTCCGGGCGTGCTCGCCGGCGCAGCCGCGGTGCTGGCTCCACATATGCGCCGCTTTCTCGGATCGTCGAATCTGCTCCCGGTGCATGCCGAGGAACTCATCCGTACCGAACTCCGATTGCAGGAGTGCCCACCCTGGGCGTCGCGGGCACAGGCCATGATGTTCTTCTTCGGCTTCCTCGCCCCCGTCGACGACGCTGCATTCATGGACTTCCGACTACGCGGAGAGCCATTGTGGGCCAAGGCCATCGAGGATCATCTGCGATGAACGCACCGACCACGCCCGACGCGATGGATCCGGCGTCCCTCGACCGGCGGATGCGCGAACTGGCGTTCCTGACCGCCGAGTACAACCTCGTCGAACTGGCCGCACGATGGCAGGACTTCAACACCCGCAAGTCCCCTGAGGATGTCGCCGCCATCCTCTCCGTCGCCAAGCATTGGGTTCGCTGTCGGATGGCCGAACTGCTCGACAACCAGGTGACCGCGGACGGCATCATCGGCATCGCATCGGTCTGCCAGAACCGCGTCGGAATGGCTCAGCCGGCCCGGCTCGGCAAGACACTTGCCGACGCAACCCGGCCCGACAAGCACCAGCAGATGGATAGGGCTGACGCACAACGACTTCCGTGGGTGATCGCGGCGCTCGGCGCCCCCGACGACATGGAAGCGGTCCGTGTCCCGTTCCTGTACGACTGGCTGCGGGCCGCCACACGCCCGCCACTCGACGACGATCGGGCCACTGCAGAACGCGCAGTGTTGGACGTGGTAACACGCTCCGCCCCACCGGACTGGCAGCAGATCACCGGCACCCTATGCGCCGCAGCAGGTGTGGCGCGCGCGAATCTCCGTGTGGTTCGTCCAGGCGGCACCGTCGGGATCTCCGCGCCCGTGGACTTGCCCGACCTGCATCGACTACGTCGTATCGACCGGGCAGCCGGCCAACCGTGGTGGCGCGCCGTCGTCGACATCACCGCCGACTTGCGGGCCGTCACACCGACACCCGCCAACGTCGAGCTACCACCACTCGATCTGATGCGGCCCAGCGAGTACCTGGCTGAGGGCGAGTTCACCGGACGCCCTCTGCCCGACTGGTTACAGACATTCTGCGACTTCCGGATCCTCGACGACACCACAACACTGTCTCCCGCCGCAGCGACCGAAGCCGCGCTGATCGCGTTGGCCGTCAACAAAGTCGACGTCGATCCGCGACGGGTGATGATTCAGCGACACGACGAGGGCTATGCCGTGCGGTCGGCCACCCACGCGGTGGACGTCGCCGACACCGGTGGCACCCACATCACTCGGACCACGCCGTAAAATCACGTTCATCGCCCCGCGCAGCCGACGACGGCCGATACGTGCTCGTGTGACATCGCCACGCAGAAGGCCATTGACCGAACGCGCGCCCAGGATTGGCGGAGAGCCGTTGTGGGCCAAGTTCATCGCGGATTGCCGACCGCGTCCGGACTTCAGAGCAGAGAACAGCGACCGGCGCAACCCGATCTGGCGAGACCCCGATCGCCGAAGGCCTGGTCATCGAGGTGGCGGCTAATTGAGGCTCCCCCACGAGTACAGGTTGCCATCGCTGATCGCCAGCGAGTACATGCCGTCGACCGCAATATCGGTGACACGACCGAGACCGGGCACGCGCGTGGGGATGGCGAGGTAGCCGTTCGACTTACCGTTACCCGCTTTTCCGCCGCTCTGATCCCCCCAGCAGTACGCCGCCCCGCCCGCGATCGCGCAGCGGTGGTTGTATCCGGTCGAAACCATTGTCGCGCCGTCGATTCCCTTGATCCACAACGGCCTGGCCGAATCCTGATCGCCCGCGACGGCCGAACCCCAGCAGTAGACCCGCCCGGTCGCGACGGCACACGAGTTCATGATGTTGGAACTGATCGCGGTAACACCGCTGATGCCGACAACCGGCTGCAGCCCGCTGTCCGGCCCGGTGTCACCAACGCCCCGATCGGCTCGACTCACCGAACCCCAGCAGTACGCCGTCCCCTGCGCGACCGCGCACGTAACTCGTCCGCCGGCGCTGACTGCGATTGGCCTGTCGAGTGTCGTCTTGACGGGCAGTCCGTCAGCGCCATTGCCTTGTTGATAGATGTCCTGACCGAGTAGATCGCTATCTGCGTCGCGGCCCCAGCAATAGACATCATTACCGGCGACCGCACACACATGTTGTTCGTATGCGGCGATGGCCGTGGCATCTACGATGCCGGCCACCAGAACCGGGGTGTAGGTGTCCGTCTGACCCGCTGCCCCGCCGAGGCTTCCACCCTTTCCCCAGCAGTAGGGTTTGCCGCCGCTGATCGCGCACACCGCGGAACGACCGACCGCCACGTTGGTGACGTTGTCAAGTCCCAGTACACGGACCGGTACGGAACTATTGACGGTGGTTCCGTTTCCGAGTAGACCAGCCGAGTTGTCGCCCCAGCAGTACAGGACACCGGACGTAATCGCACAGGCGACATCAAATTTCGAGGATACCTGCTGCCAGCTGCCTGGCGCCACGCCCGCCGGATTCGGAATCTGTGTGGGCCCGGGCTCGGACGTCTCGGCTGCCTGCGTCCCACTCGAGTCGTCCGACGAGGAGCCGGACACCGCGATGATCGTGCCGACCACGGCAAGCAGTACCACCGCGGCCACGGCCAACAGGATCAGGGTTCGCCGACGGGCCGCCGAGTCGGGAGCCGACGACTGTACCGTGACGGCGGCTGCATCGACGCTGGGCTGCACCGGCTGGGGTTGTACTTGCGATTGAGGTTGTGGCGCAGGGGCGCCCCAGGCTACCGGCGGCGCGGGCGCCACGGCGGGCGCCGGGCTTCCGATCAGTTGCCGGGCGAAGGCAATCGCGAAGTCGGCACAACGGGGAAAGCGCGCGTCCGGGTCCTTGTTCAAGGCTTGCCGAATGACTGCGTCCACCGGAGCGGACTGCGTCGGCGAGACACCGATATGGGCAGGCTGCTGGGTCATGATTGCGGCGACGAGGTCGACGGCCGTCGGTGCAGCGAACGGGGGATTCCCGGTCAGCAGGAGGTAGGCGGTTGCCGCAAGTCCGTATTGATCGGAGGACGGCAGAACAGGTTGTCCGCGAAGGACTTCCGGTGGAGTGAAGGTGATCGATGTGGGTGAGTCGAGTGCCGCCGACGCCGCCACCGGTGCGACCACGAAGTTCTGCAAAACCACCCGGTCGAGGAGGCCGTCGGGCGTACGGGTGACGACGATCGACGCCGGGGTGACCGCACCGTGGACGACGCCACTACGGTGGACATACTCCAAGGCATCGCCGATCCGGCCGACGATCACACTCACCTCGTCGGCGCTCAACGACTGCCGCGTGTCGAGTCCGGATCCATCGACGTACTCCGACGTCATCCATGAGAGCTGCTCAGTCGGCGCCGTCGGACTGGGCCCGCTGCCGTAGGCGAACACCTCTGCGACACCGGGATGGCGCAGCCCGGAAAGGACCTGTGCCGCAGTTCCGAAATCCGGTCTCGTGCTGTGGAAGGTCCGCAAGACCTCCCGACGGCCTTCTGATGGGTTCTCAACCAGATATGCCGCATCATGTCCATCAGAGCCAATGTGGCTGACAACCACATATCCAGCAAAGACCGACCCCTGCTCCAACATCACCACTCCTCGTCATGCCGCCAGCTGGCGGCCATACCCCAAGCACGGCTCAGCGGCGCTGCTCGTAGACCTTCTTGACAGCGGCAATGTAGGTGTCGAAAGCACCAGCAGTCCGCTCTGGCGTCGCCGACACCACCTGCTTCGCGGAATCGTTGACGATGAAGTCGCCGTATTTGCGCACTCGCTTGAGTCCGAAAGTCTGCGAGTCCGGTTCGGCACGCCAATCAATCGCTGGACCTGCCAGGAACCCGATAGGCAAGATTGCGCGCTCCCCGGTCGACATCACGGTGGCCAACTCCCGAGCCTTCGCCTGTTCGTCCGCATTGGCTGTGGCAGCAGCGAAACGCCACTCAAGCGGCGGCGTACAAGGCTGAACATCGAGGATCTTCGCCATCGCCTGCCCAATATCGCCGGTCCGCACCGCACGCAAGGTGACCTCACCCCCGATGTCGTCCGCCGCACTCGGCGATTGAATAGCTATGCACGCGATCTCGCCGCGAACTCCGATATGGCCGCGAAATCGGTCAGAGGGCCACCAGCCGAACATCTCTACTCGAACTTCAGGATTCGTCAGTGCCTCAATGGCTGGCGCATACCACTCGTCAAGCGTCTTGACCGCTTCCTCCATCGCTTCCAGCCGCTCACGGTTGTACTCACCAATGGTGGCTGATGTCGGCCGGACCTGGAACGGGTACGGCAGATTCTCGTAGTCGAACTCCGTCCACAGCTCTTTGAATGCGACTGGGCGCATGCGCCACGTTGCCGACACCATCAGGTGCGCGTCCCGTCAGAACCGGCACTCGATGGCTGGTCCTCGACAACCGGCTCTGAAACACCAGGCGAAGTCTCAACACCGAGGATCGCTTCACCGTTCACTCGGGTGCGGAGCGCTTTGAGTCCCTTGTGGACCTTGTCTCCGCCACCAGCCCCGTGGCCACCTCCCGGCGCGCCACCCCCGGCACCACCACCAGCTGCCGGACTGATGCTCGCAGCCGGGCGGACCGTGGATGCGGCCGTCTTCTGCTGCTCCTGCGAGCCAGACGTACCTGCACGCTGAGTAAGCCTCTCGGCTCCACCCGCTGCGCCAACTCCGCCTCCGACTCCACCGCTACCACCACCACGGCCTCCACCCGAACCGCCTCCGCCTCCGCCGCCAGGTCGCACGGTATGCGCCGCTGCCGGATTGATCCCCAGCAATCCGCCCGGCTTCTTCAGACCGTCGACACCCTTCTTCAGCGCCGCCTGTTGCGCGAGCTGCTGCGCGGTTTGCTGCGCTTGTGACAGTGCTTGCGAAGCCTGACCGCCGAGCGAATTCAGTGCCTCCCCCAGCGTGCTGGCGACCTGCTTGAATGGATCCTCGGTCGATGATGGCGTCGTGGTCGTCGGCTTTGTCGGTGTCACCAACTTCTTCAGGTCCTCGAGACTGGGCGTCTTCACCGGCGAGCCACCACCGCCGCCGCCACCGCCACCGCCGCCACCGCCGCCAGGACCAGTGTTCCCACCAGGGCCGCCTGCACCGGGCGAGGGAGTCGGCACAGTAACCGACGGAGTCGCTGCCAGCGAGGGCAGGTTGAGCACCGAATTGGCTATCGCCTTGGAGTAGCCGTCCTCCATGATTTGGCGCGCCTCTTCCGCCGCTTTCCAAGCGGCGCTCAAGCGTTCTTTGAATGTCTCAAATCCACGGGCCTCGTGGCCCCACTTATGACCCGTAATATAGCCATTAAAGTGCCAGTATTCGCTACCCTCATAATAAGTCGGCTCTTTCCCGAACATCTCTTCGAGATCGGCGATTCGCCAGTCGTTCAAGTCTTCGCGATCAAAGTCCGCCCGCGGCTCATCATTAGGAAAAGTCGAAACGACTTCGTCGAGCGCGTCAGCGAGCGCGGTAACCCTATCGTGCATCACCTTGGTGTACTTGTCGATTGACTCATACATCTGCTTGGTCAATGACTCGACTGCCGCCCCCGCGGTCGGCCCCGCTTTCCCCTGCCAGTGGGTGGCGACGACGTCCTTAATCTTCGTCTTATACGAAACGAGATTCCTGGTCCAGTCGTCATGCAAATCGCCCCATCCCTTGGCGACCTGCCGGACACCATCCGGACGGATCGTGTCCTTCATCTTCTTCATATCGTGGTACGACCGCGAATGCCAGTTCTCTTTTTGATCAGCATTAGCTGTCGCAGAAGTACCGGTCTGGCCGATCGCCGTATCGTACATGGCGCGCACCTTCTGAGTCAGAGATTCCCTGACCGCTGGAGCAGACGGCTTGTCGACCTTGTGATCGCCCATCGGCTAACGTCGACCATTCCGATCGGCGGCGTTGGTGCGCTTGATCGCGTTGTCCATCATCAATTGGACATTTCGCACCCGCGCCAACTGCTCACCGAGCGCGGTATCGACAGGTTGCTTCTTAGCATTGAAGGTGTCCTTGGCGAATTTCCCGTCTTTGATGTCACCCAGTGAGTCGGTAAATTCAAGCGTTCGGCCCGCAGTTCCCTTTTCCATGAACTGGGTGATCGCGGTCGCCGAATCCTGAACGCGTTGCGCAACGACGTCGCTCAAGAAGAGCTTGAGACCTTCGTCGCTCCGTAGATCTTCGAAATTAAAGTTGCCGTCGCCCATCGAGGTCCCTCCCGTACATGCCGTCTCGTGACTGCAAGCTCACATCATCAACTGGATCATCCCGGAGGCTTGCGTCCGCGAGATGAACATTCCCCGTCCCGGCGGCATCGGATGCGGCCGGAAGTTCCCCAAGAGCACACCTTCGTCTTTTGTACCACCCATGATCAGGCCGTTGCACGACAAGTCCTTCAGTCGACCCACAAAGGGGTCGTACAGCGCGCGCCCGGCGCCGCCGACGCGGCGGGTCACCACCACCCGAAGTCCGATGTCGCGGGCTTGTGCGAGATAGGGCACCAGTGGCGACAGCGGGTTGGAGTGCGAGGTGGCGACCAGGTCGTAGTCATCGATCAGCAGGTAGATGTCGGGGCCGCTCCACCACGACCGCTCCTGCAACTGCTGCTGGGTGACGTCGTCGGGGGGAAGCCGCAGTTTGAGCAGCCCGGCCAGGTTGTTCATCAGCTTGGTCGCCGAATCCTCCGACGTCGCGTAGCCCCCGAGGTGGTCGCCCTCGATCGCCCCCAGCAAACCGCGGCGGTAGTCGACCATGATCACCTTCGCCTGATCGGGGGTCGCGTTGCGGACCACCCCCTGGGCGATGTTGCGCAGCAACGTCGTCTTGCCCGACTCGGCCTCGGCGAACACCACCAGGTGTCCCTGTGCGTCGAAGTCGACGACCACTGGCGCCAGCGCGGCCTCGTCGATACCGATCGCGATCCGCGACTTCGACACCGAACCCTCGCGATGGGCGACGGCAAGCACCTCGGCCTGATCGAGCTGAGCGGGCAGCATCCTGACCTGCGGCGCCCGCCGCGGACCATAGAACTCACCTACCTGATTGACCATGGCCTGCACGCCCGCGGGCAAAGTCTCGACAGAGGTGTCGGAGTCGATACGAGGCAGACCGAGCAACAGGTGGAGCCGCTCCCGGCCGATACCGCGGCCCGGGCGATTCTCCGGGATCAGTGCCTGCACCTTGCGGTCGATGTCGGAGTCCGAGGGATCGCCCAGCTTCAGTTCCAGACGGGTGCCGAGCATGTCCTTCACATTCGGCCGGATCTCCATCCAGCGCGACGCCGACACCGCCAGGTGCACACCGTAGGACAGACCCTGCAGCGCGATGTCGATGAGTTTGGGTTCCAGCGGCTCGAAATCGCTGCGGATCGACGCCCAGCCGTCGATCACCAACACCACATCGCCGTGCAGATCCTGGCTGAGCGGGTCGGCCGCGCGTTCGGCAGGCGGTAGTGCCGCCAGACGCGCCTTACGCTGCCGGAAATCGCGCATCGACTCGATACCCAGCTCGCGGAAGCGTTCCTCACGCTCACGCAGCACCGTGGACACCTCGGCGACGGTCCGGTTCACCTTGTCGGTGTCCATACGACCGGCCACCCCGCCGACATGCGGCAGGTTCTGCAGACCGACCAGCGTGCCGCCACCGAAGTCGAGGCAGTAGAACTGCAGCTGCTCGGGCGTGTGGGTCATCGCCCCCGACACGACCATGGTGCGCAGCGCATTCGACTTACCCGACTGCGGACCGCCGACGATGGCCACGTTGCCCGCCGCACCGAACAGATCGATGGCCAGCACGTCGCGACGCTGATCGTAGGGTCGGTCCAGGATGCCCATCGGCATCCACAACGCACCGTTGATGTTGGCGGGGTCGCGCCAGTCCGGCGCGGGCAGCAGGTCGTTGACCGCGGGGCTGTCCTCCAGCGGCGGCAACCACACCTCGTGGGCCGGACGACCGTGCCCCTTCAGTCGGCCGACCACGACGTCGAGCAACGACGGCTTGTTGCCCGACTCGGCCGCCTTGAGTTCCGACTCGTAGCGGCGTAGCTCCGCCTGCTCCTCCGGGGTGAGCGTCGAATCGGTCAGATCCTTCTGCGGCTTGTCGACGTGCGCGACGGTGAACAGCTTCGGGGCCAACGCGCCGAGCACCGAATGCCGGGTGCCGCCCAACTGCGCGCGCGGCTTCACATACGGACCCGACACATAGGACGCGTTGAAGCGCTTGGGTTCGTCGGCGTCGGACTTCAGGAAAGCCGAACCGGGCACCGACGGCAGGTGGTAGGCGTCGGGCACTCCGAGTACCTGCCGGGACTCGCCCGCCGAGAACGTCTTCAGACCGATCCGGTAGGACAGGTGCGAATCCAGGCCGCGGAGTTTGCCCTCCTCCAGGCGCTGCGAGGCGAGCAGCAGATGCATGTGCAGCGAGCGGCCCAGGCGGCCGATCATCACGAACAGTTCGGCGAAGTCGGGTTTCTGCGACAACAGTTCGGAGAACTCGTCGACCACGATGAACAGAGCCGGCAGCGGGTCGAGAGCCGCACCGTTGGCGCGCGCCCGCTCATAGTCGCCGACGTTGGCGAAGTTGCCCGCCGAACGCAGCAACTCCTGGCGACGGTTCATCTCACCGGAGAGCGCGTCGCGCATACGGTCGACCATGGTGATCTCCTCTTCGAGGTTGGTGATCACCGCCGCCACATGCGGGGCCTCGTCCAGCCCGAGGAACGTCGCACCACCCTTGAAGTCCACCAGCACCAGGTTCAGCGCCTCCGGAGAATGGGAGGTGATCATCGACAGCACCAGAGTCCGCAGGAACTCCGACTTACCCGAACCGGTCGCACCGATACACAGGCCGTGCGGCCCCATACCGTTCTCGGCCGCCTCCTTGATGTCGAGCTCCATGAGCTGGCCACCGGGCGTGATACCGATCGGCACCCGCAGACGCTCACGCGGGGACCGCGGCCGCCACACCTCCTCCGGCACGATCTCGGCGGCATCCTCGATCTTGAGCATCGACATCAGACCAGGGTCGACGACCGCGCCGCGAGTCTCGGCTTCCAGGCTGACGATGTGCTGGGCGGCATTGGCCGGCCGATAACGTCCGATGCGGCGGGCCGCGGCCTCCGCCTCGGCGACGCTCAGCGCGTCCGGCTTGGCGAACTTCTCGATACCGGCCGCGCTGCGCACCGCGATCGAGTCCTCCTCGACGACCAGCTGCAACCCGCGACGGACCGCGAGTCCATCTTTGGGTGCATTGAGGTCGAGGACGGTCACCGAATCCAGACCGGCCTCGGTCACCAACCGTTCGTCACCGGAGACATACCCGTCGTCGAGGATGACGATGAACTGCTTGACCCCCTGCGCCGGGGAGGCGTTGCGCGAGAACCGACCACGGTCGCTGAACTCGGAAGCGTGAACCGTCTCGAACTTCGACAGCGACGAGAACAGCATGCGCATCGGGCCGATGCCATCCAGGTGATCGGGGTTCTGCGCCTGCGGCAGCCACTTGAGCCACTGCCAGGCCTCCCCGTCGGGATTGGTGGTGATCACCGCGACCTGAATGTGTTCCGGTCCGTGAAACATGCACAGCTCCACCAGCATCGAGCGCACAAGCTGCCGGGTCAGCATCCGGTCACCCTCGACGTTGATCGCCGGGAACCGTCGCAAACTCACCGCAGTCGGCAGGGCGTGCACCACCGCATGAGTGCGCACGAACCGTCGCAACGCCACCGTCGACACCGGTTCCAGATCCTCGGTGGGACCGGTCTCCGGCGCCAACAGCCGGGTCGCCAGACGCTGCGTCCCGACACCCACCCGGACGTGACAGTAGTCGGCGTCGTCGGGCCGGCGTTCCCACATCCGGCGGCTTCCGGCCAGGTCGACGAGAATCCGGGGGTCGGGGTGCGCCCATTCCAGGGCCGCGCGCTGCTCCTCGCCGGTGGCGTCGACCTCCGACCGCAGGTTCGTCAGGTACCGGAAGTAGTCCTTGCGTTCCTCGTTGAGCTCCGAGGCCGCCTTGCCGCTCTTCTGACCGGCGCCACCCATGAACATGCCGACCATCGACATGATCATCATCATCGGGAACATCATCATCATCGGGTTCGACGCGATGCTGCGGCCACCGACGGTGAACATCAACGCGATCATCCCGATCACCGCCACCAACATCACCAGCGGCATCAACTTCATCAGGATGTTGCCGGGAATGACGCGCGGAACCTCCGGGGGTGCCTGCAGATCGACTTCGCCCCCCGGCGTCTTCGGCGCGGTGATCCGCGGCCGCCGCACAAATCCTTCTGTCCCCACGACCCCTCGCTGACCCGGTGTCCCCCTGTTGGATTAACCGGACTTCTCCCTTGGCTAACCTAGGACCCTAGCCGAGCCCGGCGAACCAAGCAGGAAGGACCTGTCGTCCAGATGACTCTTCCGCCGTCATTGCAGCCGCTCGACGATCTCGAAACCGAGACCGAACCCGAACTGACCCGCATCTCGCTGCTCATCGGATCACGAACCCTCGACGTCGGCGTCCCAGCCAACGTCGACATCGCCGCGTTCATGCCCGACGTCCTGCGTCTGATCAACGATCAGATCATCAGCCGGGCCAGCCACAACGACGAGACGTTGGAGTTGTTCGACGTCGGCCCCGGACGCTGGACGCTCGCCCGGCTCGGGCAGCCCGCCGTCGACGACACCCGCTCGCTGGAGGAAGCGGGCTTCTACGAAGGCGACGTCCTGACCGTGCGACGCGTCGGCGAACACCCGCCGACCATGCTCTTCGACGACGTCGACGACGACGACGCCAACGACAAACGACGCCCGTCGGGGTCGACCGCCGAATGGAGTGCCCGCGGACGCCGTGTGGCCGCTTTCGGCGTCGCCGGAATCGCCACCCTCGGGCTACTCGCACTTCTCGTCTTCGGCGAGAAGCCGCCGTTGTACGTGCCCATCGTCGCCGCCATCGCCGCTGCGCTGCTGATCCTGTCGTCGGCCTACACTTCGCGCGCCCTCGACGACGAGACCGCCACCGGCGCTGCGGTCGCCTGCGCGTTGCCGTTGGTGTTCGCCGGATCGCTGCGCCTACTGCCCGACAGCTTCGGGTCGGTGACCCTGCCGATGGCATTCGGCATCACCGCCCTGGTGTCCTTCCTGGCCTTCCAGATCAGCGGCCGCAACCGCACCCTGCACGCACTGGTCCTGACGCTCACGTTCTTCCTCGGCGGTGCGTCGGTGTTCTGGAATCTGCTCGACATCACCGAACGGCAGCTCGGCGCGGTCCTCGCGGTGATCTCGGTGATCACCGTGTCCGTCGCTCCCCGGCTCACGATCCTGCTGGCGAAGCTGCCGGTGCCGCCGGTACCGACCGCCGGTGAACCCATCGATGACATCGACACGCGCGGGGAGCCAACCGTGCAGGGCGTCAACGCCGTCACCGCACGCTCGGTGCCGACCGCCGACGGTCTGAACGAACGCATCGCCCGGGCCAACGCCTACCTGACCGGCATCCTGGCCGGGGCGGCATTCAGCATCGTCGTCGGTGTGTACTTCTCCGTCGACACCAGCACCCGCGAGTTCTATTGGCAGGGCACCGTATTCGCGACCCTCGCGGCGGCCGTGCTGTGTCTGCGCGGCCGCACGCACCACGACCTGTACCAGTCGGCGACGATGGTCGGACTGGGGCTGATCGCGGCGATCGTCATCATCGTGAAATCGAGCCTGGAGCTCGACGACTGGATGTCCACCGGGTTCGTTCTCATCGTCATGGTCGGCGTACTGGCCTTCGCCACCGGCATCGTCGCACCACGATTCGAGTTCTCACCGATCACCCGACGCTATGTGGAGATCCTGGAATATGTCCTGATCGGGCTGATGCTGCCGTTCGCCGCGTGGATCATGAGCATCTACAGCTGGGCCCGCGGCCTCGACATCAACTTCTGACGCCGGTCACCCCCGCGAAAGCCGACCCCGACCGTCGGCTCAGAATCCCTGGTTCTGTGGTTTGGGCACCACCACGCCGTCCGGGTCACCACCGAAACCACCATGCGCGATCAACGCCGCCTCGGTGGACAGCGTAGGACCGGCCGGCAACAGACCGATGACGCTCCACGGCGCGAGCTGCGGGAGCATCTTGCTCCCGTCCGCGCTGCGAACACCCGAGGTGCCCAGCATGTCGGCGGTCGCCGGATTCGGGACAGCGAACCGCATCCCGGTGTCGGAGATGTAGAACAACCGGCCCGCGACCGCGCCCGCACCGGATGCCTGAACCCATTCTCCGGTACCCGGTGGCACATAGGTCGCATCGATCGAGGGACCGTCACCATCGGACGTCACCAGCACGCTCGGCTGCGCGTTGTCGGGGATCGGCAGGCGGTCACCCACCAGCATCTCGGTCTGCGGCTCCGACGACAGGCTGGGGCCGAACCAATGCGTACACAGCGTCGTCCCACTGCCCAACGTGTACTCGGGGATCTGGGCGGGGTAATTGCTCACATCGACCGGCAGACCGGATCCCACCGGCAGTGCGTTGAGGCTCGCCGGCGAGAGCTCCACCGCATCACCGAACAGTGCGGGGTTGCTGAAACGCACGATGTCGGCGGCGACATCGGACACCGGGCTCAACCGGTCAGCCAATACGACGTACTGGTGCGTGCCACTGGATTCGATGGTCTTGACGATCGATCCGATCGGCACGTCCCCCGGTATCGGCAACCGGGTCGGCTTACCGGCATTCGGAATCACCAACGGGGTGATCGGTGCGACCGGACGCAATGAACTGAGCAGACCCGGCGACATCCGGACAAACGACGAACCCGTCAGCTTCAGCGCGTTGGCCAGGATCGGGTTGCTCGGATCGATCAGGGCGCGTTTACCGTCGTAGACCAGGTAGAACCGACCGTCGGCGGCTGCGGCCACCGCGGCCGCATTCGGTGCGGCGACCCGGATGTCGGGGGTCAGACGCGGAACGTTCGACAGCACCACCGTCTGATCCTGGAACGGCGAGACGCTCTGGCCGGTGGCGATACTCGTGTCACACACCGTCCAGTCCGACCGGCTGAGGTCGTCGGCGCTATTGATGCGGGCCGGGGCGCCGATGATGCCGAGCGTCGGGCCGACGGTCTTGGACCGGATGTCCTTGTCCTTGACCCGGTGCGGGTTCT
Organism: Gordonia heveisoli; assembly: GCF_030315745.1. Taxonomy (GTDB): domain Bacteria; phylum Actinomycetota; class Actinomycetes; order Mycobacteriales; family Mycobacteriaceae; genus Gordonia. The sequence goes on from NZ_JASXSH010000014.1 coordinate 29,144, forward strand.
CGGGTTTGCCGGTGATCAGCCGCGCGGAGGTCAGGTTGAGCACCGGATGCATGACGTCGTTCACCCGGACGAACATCGCACCCGAGGAGTCCGACACCACGATGACCGAGTTGCCCAGGGCGGGCTGTGGTTTGAAAATCGCCAGCACGACACATGCGGCCACCACGAGCAGCGCCACCACGAATCCGACCAGCATGGACCGGACCTGGCTGCGCATCGGGTCGTGGATCATGCGGGAGTCGCGCCGCACCAACGCGTGCTCGAGCCTGCGGAGCAGGAATCGATAGCCGTTGACTTGCGCCTTAGTCGTCAACCGTGCCGGCATGACACCCCCATTCGATCATCCACACGGTAGATACACCGTGCTCCCCAATCGAGTCGTCAGGGTACCGTAGCCCGATGTAGAGGTCTGCCGACCGTCATGCGGCCGGTGGACGGGGGGAGGTAACGGTGTCAGGTATGCGTACGGCCAGTCGACCCGTCGACGATGCGCCACGGCTACAGGCCTCGTCGGAGATTCCACCGCGCCGCGTCGTACCCGCGTGGTGTGTCCTCGTACTGCAACTGATCGCAGTCGCAGCCGTGGTCGCGATCGTCACCACCGACATCATCTGGTGGATCCCCGTGATCATTGCCGTGCTCATCGGCGTCTGGTTCATCCCGATCGGTGGCCGCCCGGTGGCCCAGACCGTGCGTGAACAGGTGTCCTTCCGACTCAACAGGGATAAACGGCACGACGAGGCCCTGCAGACCTCCGAGCCGTTCGACATCTCCACTTCCAGCGGATCGCAGTTCGGCTTCCGCTGGGACGGTGATGCCCTGGTGTCGATGCTCGAGATCGCCGACAGCCCGGAGGCACTGACGGTGCTGCAGCCCGGAGCCACCGTCGACGCCGTCTACATCCCGGTGCAAGTACTCGCCGAGAGCCTGCACCAGTTCGACATCACCCTGGCCGCCATCGACCTGCACATCAGCGGCTCCCGGTCGCGGGGCGGCACCGAGATCGCCGCCGTCTACGACCATGTCCTCGGTCCGTTGCCTGCCATCGCACACCGATCGGTGTGGCTGACCATCCGGCTCGACCCGACCCTCTGTCCGGAGGCCATCAGCCGTCGCGGCGGCGGCTCCACCGGCATCCTCAAGACCGCCATCACGGGCAGCCGACGAGTGGCGAACCGGTTGCGCGAGCACGGCTTCGACGTGCGGTCACTGACCGCGGCGGAGATCAGCCGATCGATCGCACACCTGAGCGGCGGACTCGAGCTCACCAACATCGACGAATCGTGGGAGACCTGCAGCGCCGGTCAGATGTACCTGCGCAGTTACGGACTCGACCAGCCGATCCTGACATCGGCAGGCCTGGACCAGCTCTGGACCGTCCCGAGCCACGCCACCACGGTCAGCCTGTCGTTGCGCACGATGGAAGATCGCGACCTCGTCCAGGCGCACGGCATCGTCCGTTTCGACACCTTTGCGCGCGCCGCCGATGTCGACTTCCCCGGCCTGTCCCCCCTGCACGGACGACAGTTCGACGCCCTGATCGGGTCGCTGCCGCTCCCGCGGCCCGCCCGGGAGCGGCTCAACGAAAGCTACGGAACCACAAGCGATTTCGGCGAGCTACGCCTTCCCGCCGCAGGTTGCGGACAAGTGATCGGCGCCGACCGCCACGGACGCGCGGTGGCCCTGCCGGTCTTCGGCCCCACCATCTCACGGGTCGAGATCGCCGGCAGCCTCCACCTCACCCAGCAGCTGGTGCTGCGCGCGATCGCCCTGGGCGCGCGCGTGCTGGTCTACTCACGCAGGCCGGCCGAATGGCGCGAGATGGTGTCGATGGTAAACCGGAACAACCTGCTCTGGGTGGCCGAATTCAACCGCGGCACCATGCACGCCAGCGCTGCCGCCAACTATTCGGTGATGGTGTTCGACCAGACCTCCGAACGCCCGGTGAACAGCGGCGTGACCCGCTTCGTGGTCAATCCGATCGGCTCCGCGCTGTCCGAGGACGCCGATGTCACCCTCGCCCAGCTCGACCCCGAGTCCGACGAGGTGCGCGTCACCACGAGCAGCGGCACGGTCACCGTCGAGATGGTCGCCAGCGACGAGGAAATGCAGTACGTGGGATCGTCCTACGACGCGGACTGACCGGCGTTACGGCACACCCGTCCTGATCGGATGTGGGCACCCGGGCCCGCTCCGGCAGACACGAATTCATCCCAGATACACGAAATCGGGCGTCCAGCACCTGGGTGCTGGACGCCCGAAACGTCACTACGTGCGATCAGACGATGGAGAAGAGCTCCGACGCGTTGGCGTTGTCGAGAGCCTTCATACCGATGTTCTGATCGGTTGCGTGCTTGATCGTGTCATCGGTCTTGTTGAACATGTCCTCGAACTGCACCGAGATCTTCTTCTGCACCTCATTGAGAGCAGCCGCAGCCTGGCCGCCGTAGATCTCGTTGAGCGAGAGGAACATCTGCTCGATCTCGCCGCGGGCCGCGCGGGCCTTGGCGAGGTACGAGCCTGCGTCCGACAGGCCCGCGTCGATGGCGTTGTGATCGTATGTGATCTGTCCTTCAGCCATGATTCATATCCTTTCGAAAAGTGTTGTGATTGGTTACTGGTGGCCGTCGGCCTGGAGTGCCTTCTTGATGCCCGCCTCGGCGGCCTCGACGGTCCGGTCCAGCAACTGGATGATGTTGTTGTACTCTTCGTCGTTCACGTTGGTGGTTTCCAGGTGCGCGCTCGCCGAGCTGCCCTGCCACGAACCACTGGTCAGCGACTGCTGCGAGTCGCGAAGGTCGGTCAGAGCCTTCTTCGCGTCGTCGCGATGCGCCTGGACCTCGACAAGCTTCTTGGCCGCCTCGGCCGGAGAGACCTTGAACGACGATTCCTGAACATCTCCCATGTCATTTCCTCATTTCGTTGTTCGAGTTTCGGCCCCCAGCCGAAACCTCGGTACTTACTTCGGATTTCCAGTAGGTCATCTGCCGAACAATCGGCATCCATAGTCATCCCCCTTGACGCCGGTCACCACCTCTCCGGTAGCAGCGACATCAACTGTCCAATTGCCTGTGCGAGTCGATGGCCGGAACCACCCTTGACGCTGCACCACAACTGGTCGTCTGCGGAGATCGTCGGCACGGTGATCACGCTGCCGCGCGCGGAGTAGAACACCGCGACCACACCGTCGATCATCTGTGTCCGGTCGGATTCGGAATCGAGTGCCGAGACCCGGATCTCGGCGGCCGCCTCGTAATCGGCGAGCACCGAACTCATCGCGATCGCACTGCGATGGTCGGCGCCGAGTCCGTGCAGCTCATCGGCGAGCGGGGTAGCGGCGCGGAGACCGGCCAGCCGCTCGTCGATCTCGGCGATCGGGGCGCTGACCGAATCACACTGTGTTTCGACGGGTTTCGGCAGCAATCGACCGACCTCGGCGATCACCCGGTCTTCCAGATCGGTGTCGAAGGCGCGGAGCCGGACCGTCTCACCGCGTCGGGTGGCGACGACGTGGGCACGACCGACCCGCAGAATCGTCGCGCGCAGGAGGCCTTCGGCGGTGATCAGGCGAATCGACAACTCGCGCTCCGGTCGCCGCATCAAGCCCAGCACGTGTGCAAGATCCTGGTCGATCTCGCCGTCGACGATCAGATCCCGGTCGGCGAGAGCCTGCGCACAGGCATCGCGCGCCAGTTCCAGCTCGACGATCGTCGGCTGAGTAGGCCACAGCGCCAATGCTTCCGGCGTGGTGTCGATACCGAGCCGATCCACCAGGGTCAGCACCTCGTCGACGGTCAGCTCATGTTCCAGGTCGAGCGAGACGGTACTCATACGCGCGTACCCCGCTCCCCGAACACCGACGGCGACACCCAGTCCTCGGAGGAGGCCCGCTCCATCTGACGCGAATCCGGATCGAAGATCTCCTCGGGCGCCGACTGCCCGCCGGTACCGCTGAACGATCCGGTTTCCGGCCCCCAGCTCACACTGTCGACTGAGAAGGCGCCGAAGTTCGACGCTGCGGCAAACCCGCTACCCGCGGGCCGCGCCTCGCCGGCCTCCGTCAGCGATGCGGCGGGACGGTTCGACTCGAATTCCTTGTCGTCGTTGTTGCCACGCCCCATCGCACCCATCGGGCCACCCGGAGCGCCCGCCATGCCACCGCTGGTGGCGGATGCCGCGACCACGCGAGACGAACGCTGGTTGGTGTTGCCCGCGACAGTCATCGGGGTGGGCGCGGTGAGCGGTGTCGGGACCGCCCCCACACCACCCATACCACCGCCGGCACCGGCTCCGACGCCGGAACCGCCATTCGCCTTGTCGCCCTTGGCCATCTCGGCCTGCGACTTCGCGATATTGGGCGGCGGTGCGGCCGTCCACGGCTGCGCCAGTGGCGTCACCGTATGTTCGTAACTGGTCATGATCCCCACCGCGTTGGCGGTGGCGGCCTGGAGCGCGGCGTCACCGGCGCCCAAGGCGCCGATCATGAGTCCGTTCGGGAAGGCCTGCAGCGACTTGCCGACGGCCAACGCCTCTTGAAGTTTCACCGCTTCGGGAACCGACGGCATCGCGATGACCGCGACCGCGTGGCCGACCGCAGCGGCTTCGGCACGCTGAGCGTTGGTGGCAGCTTCGAGCGCCGCCTTGTCGAGCCACTTGCCGAAGGATTCGAGTTTCGCGCGTGCTTCCTGCGAACCCGAGGAGTCCCACGACTCGCCGAGCTTGTGGAGCAGCTTCCGATAGTCGGTCGCGATCTCGGCGAGTTCCTTCGCCACGGTCACCCAGTGATGCCCGGCCTCACCCATCGGACCGGCACCGGCGCCCGCGATCAACTGCTGAGCCAAAATCTTCAGGTCGCGCGAGGCCCAGACCACCCCCGTAAAGCCCACCTCGTCCCCTCCCGATCCTTCAGTCTCACGACAATCAGCTACGAGCTACATTCTGCGCCGGGGTCGCCGCCAACTCACCGCGACGACCATGAATGTCAGTCGTCAGACCGACTCTGCGCCGGCGCGCTTATCGGACTTCATGTGGAATCCCTTGTCGGTGTCGGCATTCTGGATGGCCGACGACACGGTGCTGACCGCACGCGAGATCTCGCGCAGTTCGACGACGCCCGCGTCCGCCGCGGTACGGAACGAGGTGTGCACCTCGTTCATCGTCTTGGCGGCACGCACCGACACCTCGTCGCTGCCGGCCGGCAGCGGGGTCAGAGCAGCCTCGTGGCTGGCCACCACCTTGTGCAGGCGGTCGGCGAGCGCGCCGAGCTGGCCGGCGACCTCGGAGATCTTGGCGGTGTCTGCGTTGATCGAGCTCATCGGAATCCTCCTGTTTGGTCTTCGATTGGTTAGTTGGTCGTGATGCTGTCGGTCAGATCCGCAGGTCGATATCCGGGCTGATGACCTGCTGGTTGTCGGTCTCGCCGATCACGGCCGGAGCGACGTCGGCGAATTCACCGACGATGTCATCGCCGCCTTGTGCGGTGTGCAAGAACGACGCCGCAGTGTGACCACTGCCTTCGCCCTTACCGGCGCCGGCGCCCGCGCCGCCCATCGGTGCGCCACCCATCGGCCCACCGCCCATCGGCCCACCGGCCACGCCTGCGGTAGCCACGCTTGCTCCCGACCGGCCGGCGCCGCTCGCTGGGTTGGCCGGCGCTCCGGAGATCTCGGCCCGCGCGGCCAGCGGCATCGCCGCAGCGGCGGAAATACCACCGCCGCCACCGCCACCACCGCCGCCGATCTTGCCACCACCGCCGCCGCCACCGGTGCGGCTACCGGACGGACTGGCGGCACCGCCGCCGCCCGGCGTGGGTGGCTTGCCGTCACCGGCAGCTTCTTTCTGCGCCTTCTGCATCGACTCGTTGAACTTGGCGCCAGCATCCGTGACAGCTTTCACGGTCTTCTGCCCGGTCTTGAACGCGGTACCGGCGAAACCCACACCGGTCTGAGCCAAACCGGTGCCAACCTGGACTGCGGCGGTGAGGAATTCGGTGGGCACCTGCGATGCGTTGGTGATATCGACCGGGGTGCCGTCGGCCGCGACCTTGGCGGTGTTGACCGCCATCTTGCCCTTGTGTAGGCCCATCACGACCATGGTCCGGCTGATCGCCTCGGTGGCCGCGGCGATCAGCACCGCCGGACCCGCTCCGGTGACCATCAGGCCCGCACCGGCGGCAGCCGCGGCCTGGAAGGTCGTCAGGATCTCCATCAATTCGGCCTCGGTGGTCGTGGTGTCGACCCCGGCCTCGGCGACGGTGCTCTTGATCTTGGTCGACTGCTGGGCGACATTGACGCCGTCCTTGCCCAGGCTGGTCGCCTGCTTGCCGGCGGCCTCGGCACTGTTGCCCGACCAACCCGACTTCATCGCGGAGATGACCGAGGTGAGCGATTGCCCGATCGAGGAGATCGCACTCGTGATGGTGCTGAGCATCTCGGTGGGGTCGAATGCCTCCGACAATCCGGTCCCGAGAGTGCCCAGGGCGTCGAGCAGCGGCTGCACCATGATGTCGGCGTTCAGCGACTCGAACAGGTTGCCGCCGTTGGGCAGACCTGGGATCTCGGGGAGTCCGGGGATCGGACCCGACGCCGGCATCCCGGGAGGCACAGGCAAACCCAACTGTCCGAGGATGTCGGCAGTAGGCGTGTTCAGGTAGTTCGCCAGCTGGTTTTCCACCGCATTGATGGCCGGACTCGGATCGAATCCGGGAAGTTGCGCCGCCAGACTCGAGACGGTCCCCTGTGAACTCGTCACCAGCGTCAGAGCGCGGCGACGGTATCGGAGATGTGCATGGTGGCGGATGTGCCCATCGATGACGCCGCAAGCATCGAGTGTCCGGCCGAGAGCAGGAACGACGAGGCCAGGTTGGCCGCTTGCGCCGGACCGTAGCCGAGCAGGAACTCGACTCCGATCGGGCCGACGGTCAGTGCCACCGCGGACAACATCGCCGCCGCGTCACCGCTAGCAGCGAGCGCGATCAGGTCTCCTGCGGACACATTCGCCGCCGAGAATGCCTCGATCACACCGGGCGTGATCGCCAAAACCCCAGTTGCTGACATGATTTGTGCTCCCCCCACGAATCGAAAGAACTTCCACCCGATTTAATCTGGGTCAAGTGAACCAACTGGTGGCTGCGCACGCAACCAGGAACGCGCAGTGTTCCGTTTCTCGAATGACAGCCATCACCAGTCGTGCAACCTGTCCTCAGGTCTATTTATCACCCGAAGGCGGGTCGGCCACCGGCGGAGCCATCTCCGCCACCGGCCGCTGTGGTGTGACGGTGGTGCCGTCCCACCGCTCCAGCGGCGCGTTCTGCTGCTGCCCCATCTGAGTGGTGAACTGCCTGACCAATTCGTTGCGGCGCGCCAGTGCGGCCCGCGCCGCGTGCTGGGCGGTCTCGACGATCAAGGTGGCTAGCGTCGTCGCGGAATGCTTGGTGATCCCCGGTGTCAGCCACAGGCCGGTCATCGCGCAGGTGCTGTCGACCTCGACGGTGACCGAGCGGTCCGGACTCGATGCCCTCACCTTGATCGAGTTGGTGTCGGACTGGAGCCCTTCGAGCAGGTCCCGTTGCTGCTCTATCCGAGCGAGGACCGAGTTCGCGAGTGTCTTCACACCGACCTCATCCAGCTACCCCGGGTGTTCTCTTCATCCTGGGCCCGCTCATTGAGCTCCTCGCAGTCGCGCAGGTCGGCCTCGGTCGGCAGGTTCGTGTACCGCATGACCTCGGGGGTGGTGCCCTTCTCGACGAGGTCCTTACGAATGTCGACCTGAGCCCGCATCGCCGCCAATTTCGCCAGCCGCAGGATCTCGTCGGCCAGCCGCTGCGGATCACCCTTGAGCTTCTGCGGATCGATACGCAGGGCGACCGGCACACCGAACGGGGTGGTCGCGACCGCGACCGCACCCGACCTCGATTGCGCGGTGTACGTCGTGGGTTGTGGCAGAGCCATGATTCTCCCCATTCATTAGCATGACTGCGACAACAGCCGTCGGTTCGCATCACGATACAGTCGGCAGAGGTCGTACACGGTGTCCGTCGCCGCTGGAAGGCCGAAGTTGCTTTGATTGGGGGATCCATGTCCGAACAGAATCACGGGGGCCCTGGCGCGCCCACGTGGCTGTCGGCGACCCCCGGCGATCCAGACCCGGACGGCGAGTCCACCGTCGACGATTCGGCCGGTTCACCCATCTTCGATGCGATGTGGATGCCGCTCGACAGCTCCGATCCAGTCGACACCTCCGACCCGACGATCGGAGACCCACGGCCGTCGTCGGACACCGAGGACTCTGCTCCCGAGGCCGCGACCCTCGCGGACGAGGCTCCCGCGAACAAGAAGCCCGTCGCCCCCGAAGACGACCCGTCCAGCCCCGACTTCAACCCCTTCGCCGCGATCCTCGGCAACTTCAGCACCGGCACCACCAGCACCACCACCACCGCCGCCGAGACCGACGACGCCGACAACCCCCTCCTCGCCGCCTTCGGCGCCGCACCAGCCACCACAAAGCCACACCCCGACGACGCATCCCAGGACGAGACTCTCCAGGCCGCGACCCCCGCGGACGAGGCTCCCGCGAACAAGAAATCCGTGGCCCCCGAAGACGACCCGTCCAGCCCCGACTTCAACCCCTTCGCCGCGATCCTCGGCAACTTCAGCACCGGCACCACCAGCAGCACCACCACCGCCGCCGAGACCGACGACGCCGACAACCCGCTCCTCGCCACCTTCGGCGCCGCACCCACCGTCACGAGCACCGACGACACCGACATCACCGACGACGACACGGACGTCGAGCAGGCCGTGCCCCCATCGACTGATGTGCCGGCCTTCGACGCCATGTGGACCCCGTTCGATGACGAACCAGCCGGGTCCGGGCAGTGGGAGGATTCGGCGGTCGGCGCGACCCACGCTGCGGCAGAAGATGTTTCGGAGCCAGTCGTACCGCACGATCCGGTCGACGCCGACGCCGACGACGACTTCGACGACATCGAGGCCCGGGCCGCCGCGCTGATGGCACGGTTGCGCGGCGGATCATCGCGCGCCGAGTCCGATCATCCGGAGTTCGTCATCCCGACGCTTTCCGACGAGCCCCTCGACACCGGCGAGGACGAGACCCTCGCGGCTGACGAGTTGGCCGACGTCGAGACGCCGTTCGCCATCGAGGAGCACGTCGTCGCCGACGAGGCGCTGGAGCGCGACGACACCATCGGGCCCGACGAGGCAGTCATCGACGACGTACCGGCCGCTGTCGACGACACCGATATCGACGCCACCGACGATCCGTCGCCTATCGACGACGTCGCTACCGGGACCGGTGAGCTCGACGACTCCGCTCCCGAGGACGACCTCACACCGTCGGCCGCCGAGTCCGACGCCGACGAGCAGTCGAGTGTCGCCGACGAGCAGTCGAGTGTCGCCGACGCGCAGCCGGGGGTCGCCGCCGGCTCGGCAGTCCCACCGGAGCCGACCGCGGCGGTTGCACTGCCCGACGTCGACGAATCGTGGGTGTCCGGGCGCCCCGACGCCGCCCCCTCGAGTACCGCCACCCCCTCGAGCACAGTTGCGCCGGACGACGCCGGGCCGCCCCGACGCAAGCGGCGCAGGCCTGCTCGCCCGCCGTGGCAGAACCAGCCCTTCCGGCCCGTCGCCGCAGACCCCGACGTGCCATCGGCGATCGATTCGCCCGGCTTCGGGTACATGCCGGCCGAGCCGTATTCGCCGGAATCCGCACCGATCGACGCGCAGTTCGACGCACCGGTCATCGACACCCTCAGCTACAGCTCGCCCCGGTTCGACCCGCCCGTCCTGGACACACCCAGATTCGAACCGCCGGTTGTCCAGGCACCGCGTTACGACCCACCGGCACCGACGCCACCCGTCGTCCCCGCACCCCCGGCACCGACGTCGGACCCGGACCCGACTGCACCCGAAACACCTTCGCAGGCACCGGACTTCAGCCTGCCGCGGTCGTATCGGCGAGCGGCCGGCCGCGTCACGCCGCCGACACCGGTCGAGTTCCCTACGGACACCCCCGCTCCCGTCGTGACGCCGGCACCCACACCGACCCCAAGCCCGACCGCCCCGGCCCAGCCACCTGCCGTCGAGCCGACCGCGGTGACACCCCCGGCCACCGGAACGCTGACCGACACCACCCCGGCGACCGAGGTCGTCGTCGTTGCGCCGTCGGCGACCACGGTCATCAGCGTGCCGCAGACCCCGGCCGCACCCACTCCCCCACCCGAGCAGGCCACCGCCTTGGTGAACCTGCCGCCGCGCGCCCCGGCGCCGGTACCGCAGCCGGCACCCGAGCCGGAGGCTCATCCCGTCGGCGGACAGCCGCTTGCGCCGGTGCACCACGCACCGGCGCAACCACCGGCACCGACACCCGGCCCGCCGCAACCGCCCGCACCCTATGGACAGGCGCCGCAGCAGCAGGCCCCGCAGCCGTACCTGCCACCGCAGGCCCCACAGCCGTACCCGCCACAGCACTATCCGCCACCGCCGCATTCGCCGTATCCAGCTGCCCCGCAGCCGTATTCACCGGAGCACGGATTCCAGCCACCGGCGCCCCGCCCGCAAGCCCAGCAACCCCAACCCAACGTCGCACCGCCGGCCGGACCGGGGAATCAGTATCGACCGCCGGTGCATCACCCGGCCGCCCCCGGGCGGGCCCCGCAGCCGTCCGCCGCGCCCCGACCGCCGCAGCCGCAGTTCAACCGCCAGCAACCGGTTGCGCCGCAGCCTGCCTTCCCGGCCCAACCTCCGGTGGCCCAACCACCGATGGCCCAACCACCGATGGCCCAACCACCGATGGCCCAGCCTCCGGCCGCGCGCCCCGATCCGCGGCAGGCCGGTCCCGCCGGCCCCCCGCCGTCCGGCGTCCGCGACCCGCGCCTCGCCGGTCCACCCGCGGGCGGACCGGGGTCCGGCATCGACGCCATGTGGCGACCGCCTGCCGTGCCGTCGCTCGACGACGCCCACCGACCCAACCCCAGAGGTCAAGCACCCCAGGGCGGTTGGCGCCGTGCGGTGCACGTGGCATCGTCGGGTCACCTCAACCCCGGGGAATCCCGTGGTGTGCGACGTCAGCAGGAACTCCTCGCCCGGATCCGGCAGCCACTGGCCGGCGACTTCCGCGTCGCGGTCCTGTCGATGAAGGGCGGCGTCGGCAAGACGACGACCACGATCAGCCTGGGCTCGGCCTTCGCGTCGATTCGCAGCGACCGCGTGATCGCCGTCGATGCCAATCCCGACCGCGGCACGCTGGCCGACCGCGTCCCCCGGCGAACCCACGCCACGGTGCGCAACCTGCTGGACATGGGCGACGTCCGGCATTACGCCGACGTCTCCAGCCTCACCTCGATGTCCCCCGACCGGTTGGAGGTGCTGGCGTCGGAACAGGATCCGGCGGCCGCGACCGCCTTCGACGAGGACGACTACCGCCGCACCATCGGAACGCTGCAACGGTTCTACAACATCATCCTGACCGACTGCGGCACCGGCATCAATCACTCGGCGATGGGTGGCGTGCTCGACCTCGCGCATGCCATCGTCCTGGTCACGACGCCGGCCATGGACGCCGCCCGCAGCGCGTCGGCCACCCTCGATTGGCTGAACCTGCACGGACATTCACGGTTGGCGCGCGAGGCACACGTGGTGATGAGTTCGTCGCGACCCTCCCCGTCGGGTCAGGTGAGTCCGGAGAAGATCATCGCCCACTTCGAGGCCCGCTGCCGGTCCATCCACCTCATCCCCTTCGACCAGCATCTGGCCGAAGGCTCGGCGGTGGACCTCAGCCAACTGAACAACCCCACCCGGCAGGCATACTTTGAACTCGCCGGCGCGGTCTCGGAGAGCTTCGGCCTCCTGCGCCGCGACAATCCCACCACGTATCGACGGACGGAAGCATGAACCAGAACACTCGTGACGCGCAACGGGTCTTCGACGCCGGCGTTCTCTCCCTTGGCATCCCGATCGACGGTCTGCAGACCGAGCGCGACCTCGCCTACGCGCAGAAGGCGTTCACCCGGGCGACCGAACGTGAACCGGACATGTGCGACGCCTGGCTGGGGCGGGCCGCCTGCGGCGAGTTCACCCCCGAGGTCCGCTACAACCTCTACCGGACGTCGACGACGACCCTGTTCCGGGAACAGCGACGCCTCGGCCTCTCCCCCCGCGCGCTGGCCGGCCGATTCCAGACCGGGCTCTACATCGACTACCCGCTGGCCAGTTTCACCGAGATCTGGCTCGCCTATGCCGCAGGCATGATCGAGGAAGGCGAGTTCGGCGAGGCCGAGACCACCCTCGACACCCTGGCGCGCTACCGCCCGAACATGCCCGAACGCGACCGCTTCTCCGACGAGATCTACGGCTACGTGCGCGGCATCCTGCACTTCACCACCCAGCGCTGGCCGGATGTGCTGACGGCACTGGACAAGTCGGCCGGTTTCACCGACGACTACATCCGCTGCGGGGCGAACCTGATGGTCGGTTCGGCGTGTGCACAACTGGGCCTGTTCGGGGAAGGCATCCGCCGCCTCGAAGCCGCCGCCGAAGGCCCGATTCCGGCGGCCAAGACCGACGCCGACTTCTGCCGCGGTCTGACACTGCGCGAGATGGGCCGTGAAGAGGACGCCCGCGCGATCTTCGAGCGCCTGTACTCCGAGCAGCCGGGCTTCGAGGCCAACGCGATGGCCCTCAACGATCCGAAGTACCGCTTGGTCATCACCGACAAGGAGACGATCGAGTCGCGCACCGACAAGTGGGATCCGGAGTCGATACCCGACCCGAAGCTCGCACAGAGCGCCGACGAGGAAGAACGCAACGCCAAACTCCTGGAACATGCGCAGGAGCAGATGGCCCGGCAGGTCGGACTCGGCGAGGTCAAGACCCAGGTGGCCAAGCTGCAGTCGTCGGCCAAACTCGCCAAGGTCCGCGCCGAGAAGGGTCTCACCACCACCTCGCGCAGCAACCATCTCGCCTTCACCGGCCCACCCGGAACCGGTAAGACGACGATTGCCCGGATCATCGCCGAGATCTACTGCGGCCTGGGCCTGTTGAAAACCCCGACCGTCGTCGAGGCCAAACGTGAGGATTTCGTCGGCCAGCACCTGGGCAGCACGGCGATCAAGACCTCGGCGCTGATCGACAGCGCGATGGATGGTGTCCTGTTCATCGACGAGGCGTACACCCTGATGCAGACCGGACTGTCCGGCGGTGACGCATTCGGCCGTGAAGCCGTCGACACACTGCTCGCCCGGATGGAGAACGACCGCGATCGGCTCGTCGTCATCATCGCAGGCTACGACGGTGAGATCGACCGGTTCCTGGAGTCCAACGACGGTCTGGCCTCACGCTTCGCCAAGCGGATCCGCTTCCCCTCCTACACCCCGGCCGAACTGGGCGAGATCGCCGAGGTCATCGCCCGGGCCCGCGACTCGGTACTGACCCCCGACGCATTGACCGCTCTGGTCGGCGCATGCGAGCCGCTGTTCGCAACGGAATCGATCGACCAGTCCGGACTGCCACGCCGCAACATCGATCGCGCGGGCAACGGTCGCTTCGTGCGCAACGTCATCGAGGCCGCCGAGGAGGAGCGCGAGTTCCGGTTGTCGGAGGATCTCGACATCGATTTCGAGAGCCTCGACCACGATGTGCTGATGCGGATCGAACCGGACGACATGGCCAAGGCGATCACCACTGTGCTGGGCAACCTGGGATTCGACAGTCCCGCCGCACTGTCCGGTCAGGCAGAACCTGCCTCCGGGGCCACGCCGGCCAACTGGGCATGATGAACTCCGGCGTCGGCGCCTGCGGCACCGACCGACCGGGTGGGCACGACGAGATGGGGATGCTGTGACGGGGATGGGGGAACTTCGGCAGACGGTGGTGGTAACCGCCGCGCCGCGGGCCTTTCGGGTATCGGTCTTCGGTGGCCGAACCCAGTTGGACATCGAGTTGCCATCCGACGTACCGGTCGCCGATATCGTCCCTGAGCTCGCCGAACTCATCAGCTCCCGCGACATCAAGTCGGAGGAAGCCACCGAGGCACTGCAAGATCGGCGCGACCGGTGGGTGCTGACGCGACTGGACACCGACGAGGAGATCCCCGCCGACCGCACCCTCGCCGAGGCGGGCTCACACGACGGTGACCTGCTCAGCCTGACCACCGAACGCGCGTTGAACCCGCCCGAGCTGTTCGACGACGTCGTCGACGCAGTCGCGCGGCTCAACCGTGAGGGATTCGCGGTCTGGGGTGTCTCGGCGGCCCGCCGGATGGCGTTCTTCGGCCTGGCCCTGGCGGTCGGGGTCATCGACCTGTTCCTCCTGCGCCCCGGCGACCTCGATGAACGCACCATGCTCGGCTATCAGACGGTCGGCGTCATCATCGCGCTCATCGTCGCGGCCGCCACGGCGCAGCGTTTCTACGACGAGACCAGCGTCGCGACCGCCCTGGGCTGGGCGACGCTGCCCCTGGTCTTCGGTGCGACGACGGTCTTCTCCCATCACCTGCCCGATTCGGCGCAGCGATGGTCACCGGTCATCGCATGCGCCGCGGTCATGATCGCGGCATGCGCGGTCTGGGCGCTGTTGCGGGTCGGACGAATCGGATTTCTCAGCTCCGCAATCGCCTTCGCGTTCTTCACCGCCGCCGCCGCCGCGCACGTCGGATTCCACTGGACCGGACAGATCACCGGGCCCATCCTGGCCGCGGCGGGCACGATCCTCGCCGTCAACGTGAGCGCGCTGACCGCCTGGCTGCGGCGTCATACCGTCGGGACCAACCCGGACGCGCCGGTCGATCCCACACCGGAATCGACCGAACTCTTCGTCAACCCCTTCGACCACACGGCACCGCGCGAGCAACAGCGCCGCGCCGCCAGCCAGGCCAGCGCCCGGGTTCCGTCCGCACAGGATGTCGCGGCCGCCGTCGCGCGCATCCGAGACACCCGAACCGCCCTGTTCCTGGCCGCCGCGGCGATCGCGATCGTCGGCGCCACGGTCGCGGTCGGCGACGCGGCGGACACACCGTGGTCGGTGATCACCGCCAATGCGGTGGTGGCGATCGCGATGGCGCTGCACAGCACCCGGCGGCTACCGCTCGCACCGTCGGCGATCTTGTTGCTGGCCGGCATCGCCATCGTGGTGCTCACCTGCGTCTCCCTGCGGACCGGCCCCACCGCGATGTACGACGTCGCCGCCGGCGTTCTGCTCGTTCTGGTCGTCGTCGGCGTGATCGCCGGTGTCCTGGCCCCCCGTCCGGCGCCGACCACCTCGCTGCCCGCGGTCTTCGACTACCTCGAGTACGTTGCGGTGCTCGCCGTACTGCCCACCATGGCGTGGGCGGTCGGCCTCTACTCCCTGGCCGGTCGAGGATGACCCGACGCCGCCGGGTCCCCGGACTCACGACAGCGGTCGCCTTCGTCGCGACCGTCGGCGTCCTGGTGACCGGTACCGGCCCGGCCGCCGCCGTCGGACTCACCCCACCGACGATCGCGGCCGGCGGCGCCCCGAGTGGACCCACGGGTCCCACCGAGAAGACCAAACGCGCCACCCTGTGTGTCGAACCCAGACTCGCGCCGGGCACCGATCTCGCCCGTGTCGACCCCACCGGCCACGCCATCGACTTCCGCGCGGCATGGCCGTTCAGCACCGGTAAGGGCCAGGTCGTCGCGGTCATCGACACCGGAGTCAGCCCGCACCCACGGTTGCGAGGCAGGTTGCGCGGCGGCGGCGACTTCGTGGTGGCCGGCGGCAGCGGCCTCGACGACTGCGACGCGCACGGCACCCTGGTCGCCGGGCTGATCGCCGCCCGACCGTCAGTCACCGACGGTTTCAGCGGTATCGCACCAGACGCCACCATCCTGTCCATCCGGCAGAACACCACGACATATGTCGCCGACACCCGCGGCGGGGGCAACGGTGCCAGCGACTTCGCCCCCAAGGGATACGGCAGCACGACAACCCTCGCCTACGCCATCACCAGTGCGGTACGCCAGGGCGCGACGGTCATCAACATCTCGGCCGCCTCCTGCGGGACCTCGTCGTCGAAGGTCGAGGACGAACTCGTCGGGCGCGCGGTCCGCGCGGCCTATCGCGCCAACGTCGTTGTCGTGGTCGCCGCGGGCAACGTCGACGAGAAGGGCGGCTGCCGCCAGAACCCGGCGCTCGACCCGAATCTGCCGCGCGAGAGCAGCTGGCCCAAGCTGACCACCTATGCCAGCCCGGCATGGTTCTCCGACTATGTTCTCGCCGTCGGGTCGCTGAGCGTCGACGCGGACCCGCTCGACTCGTCGCTGCGCGGTCCGTGGGTGTCGGTCGCCGCTCCGGGCGAGAACATGGTCTCGCTGAACAACGCGACCACCGGGCTGACCAACGAGCAGCCCGGCGACGGGCAGACCCCGTGGACTGCGTTCAACGGGACCAGCTTCGCCGCCGCGATCGTTTCCGGCACGGTCGCGCTGATCCGCGCACGCTATCCGCGGATGACCGCACGCGAGGTGATGGACGTCGTCAAACGCACCGCTCACACCTCCGGCCGCGGTCCCGATCTGGAGACCGGGTACGGCATCATCGACCCCGTGGCCGCCCTGGCCCTCGATCCCGCACGACCTGTTCCGGCGCCGACCGCCCGGGAGATCGCCGGTCCGGCGGTACCCGATCCCGCCGAGCATCGCGCCCGCGACATCGCCCTGATCGTGGGCGGGATCAGCGTCTTCCTGATCGCCGCGGCTTGGGCATTGTTCACCCCGCTCCGCCGACGCCGCGACACCGCGACCGACTACCGCGACATCGACGAGGATTCGTAGCCGTCGCCGACAGCCGACCGGCAGGGGCGAAACGCAGTGGTCGGGGCCACAACTCTAGAATCGAGAACCATGAGCGATGCCACCACCCCGATCACCCTGCCCGCCGAGCTGTTGCCGGCCGACGGTCGCTTCGGTTGCGGCCCATCGAAGGTCCGCCCCGAGCAGCTGCAGTCCCTGGTGGACGCCGGCGCCTCGGTGTTCGGCACCAGCCACCGGCAGGCGCCGGTCAAGAACGTCGTCGGCTCGATCCGTGCCGGCCTTGCCGATCTCTTCTCGCTGCCCGAGGGCTATGAGGTCGTACTGTCCAACGGCGGCACCACCGCATTCTGGGATGCGGCCGCCTTCGGCCTGATCCAGCGGCGTTCGCTGCACCTGACCTACGGCGAGTTCTCCTCGAAGTTCGCCACCGTCGCCAAGAAGGCGCCGTTCCTGGATTCGCCCGCGGTCATCTCCACCGACGCGGGTACCGCTCCCGACCCCGCCGCGCTGACGGCCGAGGACTTCGGCGGTGTCGACCTGATCGGGTGGGCGCACAACGAGACCTCGACCGGCGTCGCCGTGCCGGTGGTGCGGCCCGCGGGCGCCGACGACGCGCTGATCGCCATCGACGCGACCTCGGGTGCCGGTGGTCTGCCGGTCAACGTCGCCGACGCGGACGTCTACTACTTCGCGCCGCAGAAGTGCTTCGCCTCCGATGGCGGACTGTGGGTCGCGTTGATGAGCCCGGCCGCGCTGGAGCGGATCGCCAAGATCGCCGAGAGCGATCGCTGGTGCCCCGAGTTCCTGTCGCTGCCCACCGCGGTGGACAACAGCTCGAAGAACCAGACCTACAACACCCCGGCCGTCGGGTCGCTGCTGCTGTTCGCCAACCAGATCGAGTGGATGAACAACAACGGCGGCCTGGACTGGTGCACCGCGCGTACCGCCGACTCCAGCTCGCGGCTGTACTCGTGGGCGCAGGCCAGCGAGTTCGCCACCCCGTTCGTCGCCGAGCCTGCGAACCGCAGCCAGGTGGTCGGCACCATCGACTTCAACGACGATGTGGACGCCGCGGCGGTCGCCAAGACCTTGCGCGCCAACGGCGTGGTCGACACCGAGCCCTACCGCAAGCTGGGTCGCAACCAGCTGCGGATCGGTATGTTCCCGGCCATCGACCCCGAGGACGTCACCAAGCTGACACAGTGCGTCGACTACATCGTCGAACGCCTCTGACGTCGAACGCCTCTGACGTCGCACGCCTCTGACGTCGCACGATGGACAGATCCTGAACTCCCGGATGCCCCCGCGCATCCGGGAGTTCTGTCTTTCGCAGGGCACTCCGGGCGACCTGTGTCGCTGGCGTACCGTGGACAACAGTGACCACTTCAACCACGGCAGCCGTTCGTACCCACAGCGGCCACAATAGTGCTGAACTGCGGTTTTGCCGCGTGTCCAGCACCGAAACCGCCGATCGCTGGTTTAGTGTGACGCAAGTACACCCGCACTCAACGCCAGGAGGAGCAGATGCGTGAGCTCCGCGTCGTCGGGGTGGAATCCGACGGCACCCATGTCATCTGCCAGGATCCAGAGTCGGGTGAGAAATTCCGGATCGCCTCCGACGAACGTCTGCGCGCCGCAGCCCGCGGCGACATCTCACGACTGGGACAGATCGAGATCGAGATGGAATCTGCACTGAGGCCACGAGAGATCCAGCAACGTATCCGGGCGGGCGCGACCATCGACGAGGTGGCGGCACTCGCAGGGGTTTCGACCGACAAGATCGAACGCTTCGCGCATCCGGTCCTCCTCGAACGCAATCGGGCCGCCGAACTGGCCGCCCACGCCCATCCCATCCGCCACGACGGCCCGGCGGTCGCCACCCTGGAGGAGTCGGTGGCGGAGGCCTTCGTCGCCTACGGAGTCAACCCCAACGAGGCCAACTGGGACGCCTGGAAGGGCGACGACGGCTACTGGGTCGTCCAGATCACCTGGCTGATGGGCCACACCGAGAACTCGGCGCACTGGCGATTCCAGCCCGGTTCCCACGGCGGTACCGTCGATCCCCTCGACGACGTCGCCGACGAACTGACTCACCCTGAATGGATTCAGCCGCGACGACGCCTCACCCCGGTCGCCACCCCCGATCTCACGCCGATCGTCGACGTCACCACCGACGGCCGCGAAGAGGTGACCATCGACGCCAACTCGATCATCGGCGCGCAACGCGCCCGCAACGAGAAGCGCAAGCGTCTGCCCGACGTCGACGACCACGGCACCGTCGCCTTCGACTTCGATTCGCTGATGGGTGACTCGCTGATGGGTGACTCCGAGCCCACGCCCCCGGTATCGCATACCCCTAAACCTGAACCTCAAGCGGAGCCGATTCCCGCACCGGCGCCCGCCGACAACGTGACCCACCTCGGGGCGCGTCAGCGTCCGGCTCCGATCGAACTCCGCCCGCAGCGGCAGCCCGACGGCGCAGCGCCGAGGACGCCACCGGCGGTCGACGCCCCGGCCGCGGAGACCCCAAACACCGACACCCCCGACACCCCGGACACCGACGCCACGGCAGCCGACACTGCCCACGACGAACCGTCACCCGCGCCAGACCATCAGAACGCCGACCATCAGAACGCCGAGAAGGCACGGCGCCGCAAGTCCCGTAAGCCGGCCGTCCCCGCCTGGGAGGACGTGCTGCTCGGGGTGCGCAGCAACGGGAACAGCTGAGAATTTGTCCGCGCGCGCAGTCACGCTCTGGTTCTTCGACGCCCCGAACCCCCGGGACATCCTGCACTCCCCCGACCTGACCACCAACGTCGCACGGGCGCAGACGGTGGGCTCGACCATCTTCGGCGACCGGGTTCTGGTGCCCGCGGTCGACACCACCCTCGACGTGGCCGCCGCGGCACGGGACTCGCATGTGTACGTCGGGCACTACGGATCGCTCGCGGTGGTGAGTTGCTCCCTGTTCGCCACGACCAAACCGTCGACGCTGACCCGGACGGTGTCGCGGATCTGTCCGGCCAAGGCCACGACGCTGCTCTACATCGATCCGACCGAGGCGACCGGCGTGTTCGCGCACTGGGAATCGGGCCAGCTGCGCCGATCCTTCTCCGCCACCCCGGTCACCATCCATGAGGACATCGGACTCCCGTTCGTCCTGGAGCGACCGTTCTGGAGTGGCGAACGCCCGCTGCGGTACGCCGACGGTGTCGCTTTCGAACCGATGACCCTGCCCTTCCATCCCGCCGAACTGGCCGAGCAGGCCAATCGGGAATGGCTGGGGTTCCGGTTCACCCACCCGCTCGCGCCGACCGACCTCGATCCGGCATGTATCCCGGTGACCGGCTTCGCCATTCACCCCGCCGACTACGAGCCGGGTCCCGCCGACACCGCCGCCTATCGGGCCGCAACCGAGGCCGACCGGACCGCACGCGCCGACGCCGCCCGCGCAAGGCAGACGTCGGCAGTCCCGCACCCGACGGACGGTGAAACAGGCGATCACACAACAGGCGGGCACACGCCAAGCGGGGACGAACCGGCCGACCAGGACACCGGCGACGCCGGGGACACGAACCGCGATGACAGCGCCGACGCACCACGGCCACGTAAGCAGCGCGGCCGGGTCGCCCGCTACTTCGGCTTCGGCGTCTGAGAGACCGGGTCCCGGCGTCACACGCCGACGATCAGCAGGCTGACCGAGGCGATGAGCCCGGCCGCCATACCGAGCAACAGGCCCGCCACGATCCATCGCCACACCGCCCGGGTCCGCAGATCCCACAGCGTCCAGCCGAGACCACCGCAGACGGCGACGACCGCGGCCAGTGCCAACCACACCGAGGCACCGGCGACGAGGTCGAACACACCGACGAGCACCAGTGCCGCGAAGATCCCGCAACAGACGGCGACGACGAGCCCCGGCCCCCACGGCGTCGGCTCAGCGGCGGGCGGAGGTGCGGTCACCCGTCCATCGTGCCCGACCGCACCCGCTCGTAGAAGGAGATGGCCGCTGCGGTCGCGACATTGAGCGAGTCGGTACCGCGACTCATCGGGATACGGGCCCGCACATCGGTGGCCGCCATCGCCGCCGACGACAGTCCCGGCCCCTCCGCACCCACCAGGAACCCGACCTTGTCCGCGACGACCGCCTCGGCCAGCGGTATCGCGGCCGGGTCGGGGGTCAGCGAGATCAGCCGGAAGCCGTCGGCGCGCAGGTCGTCGAGTCCGACCGGCCACCCGTCGAAGTGGGCGAAAGGCACCAGCAGCGCATGTCCCATCGACACCCGCACACACCGGCGATACAGCGGATCGGCACAGCCCGCGCCGAAGAGCACCGCGTCGACGCCCAGGCCGGCCGCGTTGCGGAAGATGCTGCCGATGTTCTCGTGGTCGTTGACACCTTCCAGGATGGCGACCGTCCGCGCCCCGGCCACGGCGTCCTCGACGGTCAGTTCCCGCGGACGGCGGGCGGTCGCGAGGACTCCGCGGTTGAGGTGAAAGCCGACGATCGCAGCCATCACCTCCGCGTTCACGCGGTAGAACGGCACCCCGGCAAGCGTCGGCCCGCGCAGATCGTCATCGAGTTCGCGCAGACGTTTGTCGACGCCGAGGAAGCCGTGCGGGGTGAAGCGGGAGGCGATCATCCGCTGCGTGACGAACACGCCTTCGGCGATCACCAACGCTTTTCCCGGACGCCCACCGGGCAACGCGGGCAGGTCGGGCCTGCGGTCGACCGAGCTCAGGTCACGGAAGTCGTCGACGCGCGGATCGTCGGGATCTTCGATGTCGATGACGTCGACGGCGGATGCGGACACGCCGATCAGTCTGACACCCATGTCGAGACGTCCCGCGCCGGGTGTGAAAACGTGGAAGTGTGAGCAGCTCTTCCGCACGTCTACCGCATCTGTCGTGTTCACGGGCCACCGACGCCGACTGGCCCGACATCATCACCACCGACGCGCGAGCGTTCGCGATGCGCAATCCCCTCGAGGACGCCGAACGCGACGACCTCCGCGCGAAGGTCGCCGACGACGACGTGGTGCTCATCCGCGACGATTCCCACCACACCCGGCCCCTGGTCGGGGTGTCGATGTTCTATCGGATGACGATGACCGTGCCGGGTGGGCGGCCGATACCGGCGGCCGGGTTGTCGTGGGTGTCGGTGGCGTCGACGCACCGGCGGCGCGGGATCCTACGCACGATGATCACCGCCCTCTTCGACCAGTGGGAGGCGGAGAACCAGCCGGTGGCGATCCTCACCGCCAGCGAGGGCACCATCTACGAGCGGTTCGGTTTCGGCCCGGCCTGTTTCGCCGATCGGGTGAGCGTGACACCCGGCCGCCCGCAGATGCGGGCGCCACTACCCGACGAGACGACGGTCCGCTTCGCCACTCCGGAGGAAATCGCGGTGACGGTGCCCGAACTCCACGACCGCTGGACGGCGACCGTGCCCGGTGCGCTCGGCCGGTCGGCCGCCTGGTGGCGGCCGATCCTCGCCGACCGTGCCTCCGAGCGCGCCCCGTCGGCGAGCGGTCTGCACTACCTGCTGCACGCCGACGGCTACGCGTCCTACCGGGTACTCAAGAACGACGCGGGCACCGTGGCCGCCGAACTCAACGAGGTCGTCGCGATCACCGACGACGCGCACACCGATCTGTGGCGGGTGCTGATCAGCCTCGACCTCATCCCGTCGCTGCACGGTGCGATCCCGGTCGACGACCCGTTGCCGGTGAAACTGACCGACCTGCGCGCGGTGACCGTCACCGGACACAAGGACGAGATGTGGTTGCGCATCCTCGACATTCCTGCCGCCCTCGGCGCCCGCACCTACGACGCCGACCTCGACGTCGTCTTCGAGGTCGACGATCCCTTCCGCGGGCGGGGTGGAGTCTTCGACGTCACGGTCCGCAAGGGCGCCGCGATCATCACCCATTCCACCGCGAAACCTACTGTTCGCGCTGACATCTCGGTATTGTCATCGATCTATCTTGGCGGCACCGCACCGTCGGCCTTCGCTGCGGCCGGGCGCCTGTGGACCGACTCGCCGACCACCCTGCGGGCACTCGACCGCGCCTTCGCCACCGTACGAGCCCCGTTCGCGGGCACCTTCTTCTGACGCGTCACACCGGCGCGGTCTGTTCAGTCGTCGGCGCCGGCGATGATCTTGTTCAGAATGCCGATGACGTCGCGGAGCGTCGCCTGCTCGTCGGGGGTGAGTTCGGCCAGACGGTCACTGAGCCACGCCTTGCGGGCGGCCGCCTCCGCGGTGATCATGTCGACACCGGCCGGGGCCAGCGTGACGATCGCCTGCCGACCGTCGGTCGGATGCGGATCGCGTTTGATCATGCCCAGGTCCGACAGCGACGCGATCACCCGGGTCATCGACGGCGGCCGAACCCGTTCGGCCGCGGCGAGCGCGCCGGGCGTCATCGGCCCTTCGACGTGCAGGGTGTTCAATGCCGACAATTGGGTCAGCGACACCAATCTGTTGTCTCGACGCCCACGAAGACGCCGCGCGAAGCGGACCACGGCGAGCGAGAGTTCGCCGGCGAGGGTACCGTCTGCGTCGGTTGTTTGCACTCGCTAAGGGTAATTGAACTCAAGGTATTGGCGGCACTCAGTCCGCGGAATTGACCCATTTGGAGGACAACCGATCGCGAGCCGACCTGCGGTGGGGTACTTCTTGTCCTCTTTGTACCGGTTTGATGCCACCCCAGTTGGGCTTGCCCCAATTGGGCTGTCTCAGTCGGGCTGCCTCAGTTGATGAGGTCGGAGATGGGACCGCGGGCGAAATAGGCGACGAAGATCGCCGCGACGAACCACAGCAGCGGGTGTACCGACCGGGCCCGGCCGGCCGCGGTGGCCATCACCACCCAGCTGATGAACCCGACCCCGATGCCGTTGGCGATCGAGTACGTGAACGGCATGACGACGACGGTCAGGAAGGCCGGAAGGGCCAGCTCGAACCGGCTGAAGTCGATCGACCGGATCTGTCCGATCATCAGTGCACCGACGACGACGAGCGCGGGTGCCACCGCCTCCAGTGGAATCACCTCGTAGAGCGGCGTCAGGAACATGGCGGCCAGGAACAGGATGCCGGTGACCACGTTGGCCAGCCCGGTGCGTGCTCCCTCGGCGATACCCGACGCCGATTCCACGAACACCGTGTTCGACGACGACGACGCGGCACCACCGACGATCGCACCGGTGCCCTCGACCACCAGCGCCTTACCGATTCCGGGGAGGTTGCCCTGTTCGTCGGCCAGCCCGGCCTCCTTACCCAGGCCGGTCATCGTGCCCATCGCGTCGAAGAAGTTCGACAGCACCAGCGCGAAGACGAACACCGACGCGGCCAGCACGCCGATACGGGTGAAGGCCCCGAACAGGTCGACGTCGCCGACCAGGCTGAGGTCGGGGACCCCGCCCAGCGAGTCGGGCAGTTTCGGGATCGACAGGCTCCACCCGTCGGGATTCGCCGACGAGCTACCGAAGTCGAAGATCGACTCCAGCACGATCGATACGACCGCGGTGATCACGATGCCGATCAGCAGACCACCGGGCACCTTTCGCACCACCAGCACCCCCATGAGCAGCACGCCGAGCACGAAGATCAGCGTGGGCACGGTCGCGATGGAGTTGTTCATGCCGAGCTGCACGGGGGTTCCGCCGCCCTCGGGTTTGGTGACGAACCCGGCGTCGACGAAACCGACGAAGGCGATGAAGCAGCCGATACCGGCGGCGATGGCCGCTTTCAGCTCGGGGGGTACGGCATTGAAGACCGCGGTCCGGAATCCGGTGACCGCGAGCAGCACGATGATGATGCCGTCGATGACCACCAGACCCATGGCTTCGGGCCACGTGACCTCGGGTGCGATAGTCGCCGCGAGCAGGCTGTTGATGCCCAGGCCGGCGGCGATCGCGAACGGATAGTTGGCGACCAGTCCGAACAGGATGGACATGACACCGGCGACGAGTGCGGTCACCGCGGCGACCTGACCGATCGGCAGTGCGTTGCCGAGGACGTCGGTGTTTATGCCGGGCGAATCGCCGGACGCGGGCACCCCGCCGATGATGATCGGGTTGAGGATGACGATGTAGGCCATCGTGAAGAAGGTGACCAGGCCACCACGGAACTCGCGGCTGAGCGTCGACCCCCGTTCGGAGATCTTGAAGAACCGATCCAGCGTCCGTGCCGGCGCCGACTGTGATGGGGCCGACGGTGATGGGGTCTGCGGTTCCGGTGCAGGTTCCGGGATGCGCGCGGTCTCGGCTGATTCACTCGACTCGTCGGTAGCCACGCCAGGAAAGTTACTCTTAGGACATGTCGGACGCAGTCCCCAACCCCGAACTACAGCGGCCCATCCCGGAACTCCCCCCTGTGCTGCGCGCACCCGAGCCGGTGATCGTGGTCGGGATGCTCGCCTGGGCGGTTGCGACCGTGGTCATCTGGCTGACCGGCTGGGGTGGCGACCGCGCCATCGGGGTGGCACTGGTCGGCCTGGCCGTCGGAGTGCTGGGTACGACGATCGTCGCGGTGCAACGACGCGGTGTCCGCCGTGGCGATCGGGGTGCTCAGGAGGGTCTGGACTGATCTGCCGCGACGGTGCCCGGACGGCGGAACGCTTTGAGTCGCAGGATGTGCCGCAGCACGAACGCCAGTACCGGACGCGCGATCGGCGCACACCATCGCCAGGGCAGGAACGCCACCCATCGCGGTGATCCGGCGATCTCCCAGGTGACGGTGAGGGTGTTGAGCCGCGCCCCGTCGGTGATGGTGAACCGTTCGGCGAAATCCTTGATCGCCCATGGCAGCGAGATACCGGTGCCCACGAGGACGAGCTGCTCGCGCTCGACGACGCCGACGACCTGCTGCGACACGGACAGGATGGTGCCGGACATGGATCGCGTCGCCCCGACCGCGACGCGATCCGATCCGGACACCGTCCAGTCCGGGCCGCTCAGGAATGGCAGCGACGACAGGTAGGGCACCTGTGTCAGCCGCTCCCACACCTCACGACGCGACAAGGGCGTCGTCTCCGAAATCTCGATCGCAAAGGCCGCTCGCCGGTCGATGTAGTCCGACACGGCGTCGGCCGACATCTCACGGACGGCGAACCGGCCCGGCTTCGTCGCGAGTCCGTTCAGCACGAACAGGGCGAGGAGCCCGATCAGCCCGAGCGCCAGCAGGACCCCGACCACCACGAGGAAGACGGTCATCCCGCCCACCGGCGCCACCGATCAAGTTTCATATATGAAGCATAACCAGAAGCCTCCAGCACAGAATCGGGAATCCCCGAATCCCACGACGATGTCCAGCGATGGCGTCCCCGGCGACGACCTGGAGTCAGTGCTCGCCGACAACCTCGATCAACCGGGCACCGAGCACGCCGACCGCCTCACCCAGCCGCGCGAAGGCCGGGTTTGTCGTCTGCCCGAGCACGTAGCGGTAGTAGATCTGCTGCGCGATGACCACCGCCCGGAACAGGCCGAATGCCTCGTACCAGCGCCAACGTTGCGCATCCATCTCGAAGCCCATCGCCGCGCAGTACCGTTCCACGAACTCGGCGCGGGTGAACATCCCCGGTAGGTGCGTCGGCACCCGGCGCAGCGGCATCAGGTCCTCGTCGTCGGCCTGCACCCAGTAACCCAGCGCACCGGCGACATCCATCAGCGGGTCGCCGAGCGTGGCCATCTCCCAGTCGAGGATGCCGACGACCCGGGTCGGGTCGTCACGGTCGAGGACCACGTTGTCGAATTTGTAGTCGTTGTGGATGATGCAGTTCGCGACGTCATCGGGCTGATGGTCGAGGAGCCAGGCGATCTCGTCGGTCAGGGCAGGCACATCGTCGGTGTGCGCGTTGGTGAATCGAGCCGCCCAGCCCTCGACCTGGCGACGCACATAGCCCGTCCCCTTACCCAGGTCGGCGAGTCCCGCCGCCACCGGATCCACCGAGTGCAACCCGACGAGCGTGTCGACGAAGTTCTCGCACAACCGGCGCGCCTGCGCCGGGTCTAGTGGGACATCGGCCGGCCAGTCGGTACGCGGGATGACGCCGTCGATCCGGTCCATCACGTAGAAGTCGGCGCCGAGGATGTCCGGGTCGTCGCAGAAGGCGACCATCGGCGCGAGGTAGGGCAACACGGCGCCGA
Organism: Gordonia heveisoli; assembly: GCF_030315745.1. Taxonomy (GTDB): domain Bacteria; phylum Actinomycetota; class Actinomycetes; order Mycobacteriales; family Mycobacteriaceae; genus Gordonia. The sequence goes on from NZ_JASXSH010000014.1 coordinate 56,079, forward strand.
GTTCGGACTGGATCCGGTACTCACGGTGCATATCGTGCGCCCCACGCGCCTTGGTCCCGCGGGGTGCGCGCCGCAGGATGAGGTCCCGATGCGGATACCGCAGCAGGAAGGTCAGATTCGACGCACCGCCGGAGAACTGCCGGACCTCCGGCAGCCCCTCGGTGTCGGGGGCATGCTCCCGCAGCCACGCCGCGACCCTCGCCACGTCGAAGCCGTCTTCGGTGCGGACCTCGCCGGCACCGGCGACCTGTTCGGTCATGTTCACTCCCACTCGCCTGGTCCGGATCTCTACGTGTACTTACCGAGTTCGAGACGCGCGACAACACTGCGGTGCACCTCGTCGGGGCCGTCCGCCAACCGAAGCGACCGGGCACCGACCCAGGCTGCGGCGAGCGGGAAGTCGTCGGTGAGGCCGCCACCGCCGTGCAACTGGATCGCGAGGTCGATGACGTCGAGCGCCATATTCGGGACCTCGACCTTGATCTCGCTGACCGCCGACAACGCCGCCCGGCTCATCCCCTGATCGAGGAGCCACGCCGCGTGCAGGACCAGAAGCCGCGAACGGTTGATCGCGATCCGCGCGTCGGCGATCCGTTCAGAGTTGCCACCGAGCTTGGCCAGTGGACGACCGAAGGCCTCACGGGAAAGTGCGCGGCGCACACCGAGTTCCAGCGCGCGCTCGGCGAGCCCGATAGCCCGCATACAGTGGTGCACCCGCCCCGGTCCCAATCGGCCCTGCGCGATCTCGAAGGCCCGGCCGGTGCCGAGCAGCACATTCGACGCGGGTACCCGCACATCGGTGAAGGACACCTCGCCGTGGCCGAGCGGCTCGTCGAAGTAGCCCATCGTCGACAGCATCCGTTCCACCTTCACCCCGGGGGTGTCGATGGGGATGAGCACCATGGTGTGCCGCGAATGCCGGTCGGCGTCGGGATCGGTGACCCCCATGAAGACGAGGATCTTGCAGTCGGGATGGCCGACGCCGGTGGAGAACCACTTGGTGCCGTTGACAATCACGTCGTCGCCGTCCGGGATGACCGTGGCGGCCATATTGGTGGCATCCGACGAAGCGACCGCGGGCTCGGTCATACAGAAGGCACTGCGAATCTCGGCGCGCAGTAACGGTTCGAGCCACTGTTCACGCTGCTCCGCACTGCCATAACGCAGCAGCACCTCCATGTTCCCGGTGTCGGGTGCGTTGCAGTTGAAGATCAGCGGGGCCAGCATCGAGGAGCCCATCGCCTCGGCGACCGGCGCATAGTCGGCGTTGGACAGCCCGGCACCGCCGTCGGTGCCGAAGTCCGCCGCGTACCGGCCCGCGTGTTCGGCGGGCAGGAAGAGGTTCCACAGCCCCTGCGACCGGGCCTTCGCCTGCAGTTCGGCGATCTGCGCGGGCGGTGCCCAGGAGTCCTCCCCGGCCGCCCGACGGCGGGTGATGTCGTGGTGGATGTCGGCTTCGCGCGGGGCGATCTCGTCGGCGATGAAACGGGTGACCCGGGCGGTCAGGTCGGCCGAACGCGGTGTCGGGGAGAAGTCCATCCTCCGACCGTACTTGGCCGGTGCCGCCGGACGCAGCCGGTTCGATCACCGGCGCCCGGTCTACCAGTACCTGGTCGACCCCTCCGACCCGGCGGTGGTGCTGATCAGCTTGGCGAAGCAGTGGTCGGAGTCGAATCCCTGTGTGCGACACCAGTTGTTCGCGGCGTCCGGCCCGGGGAAGGTGGCCGCGGCAACGGTGACCCACCAGCCCTTGTAGCTGAACACCGACCACTCGTCGCTGTAGAGCAGCCGGACATCGTTGAAACGCAGGCGCAGGGCCAGGAACTCGTCGAGGATCGCCGGCTCATCCCAGATCCGGCCTTCGGCGTTGAGCCCCGGCCGTTTGGAACTGAGCTGGGCGACCCAACGATTGTTGAGATTCCCGACGATGAACGCGCGGTCGGAGTCGGCCTGCAGACGCAGTGCGCTGACGCTGGTCGCGGACAGGTCGGTCCCGGCGGGCAACGACGGTCCGGTCGCGACCGCCGCGGGCGCGGTGGCACCCCGCTCCGGCAGCTTCAGTTTCGGTGGTGACCCGGAGGTCGGCCCCTTGTCGCAGTCGACGAGGTAGCGATTGATGCCCGGATCGACGGTCAGCGTGTCCGGCAGGCGGAAGAACGACCCCGGCGGATAGGTCAGTTCCATCGTCAGTCCGCCGGTGCTCTCCAGCGATCCCACCGCCACCGGGGCGCGGGCGAAGTCGAAGAATCCGGACGCGACCAGGGCACCGTTCTCGGCGATCGAGATCCTGGTTCGCGGCCCGTAGAGGATGTCACCACCAGGGCAGGTCGCGGATACCTTCATCGTCACCCCCAACCCACCGGAGGTGGTCCGGAAGGACTGCGGCGTGAAGACCGGCGGCGAACCGCACGGCGTGACGTACTCGTCGCCACCGCCGCCCGACTCCTCGGTGGCCGGTGCTCGCATGCTGCCGGGTACGACGGCGCGCGGGCCAGTGGGCGCGAAGCCGGTGATCGCGGATGCGGTGACGGCGACGAGATGGTCGCCTGCCGCGAACACCTTCGGGGTCGCGGAGGTCTCCACGCCGACATCTGCGGTCGGCAGTTCCCAGCGCTCGGCACCGGTGCCCAGGTCGAGGGCGGCGAGGCCGCCATTGCGGCCGGGACCGATCAGCGTCTCACCATCGGTCACCGCATTCCAATCCCACGGCGACGCGTTGGCCGCCGTCGACGACCAGATCTGCCGCCCGGTGGCGGTTTCCACCGACCGGATCGTGTCGTTATCGAGCAGCACCACCTCACGATCGTCGGCGAGCACCAGCCGCGGATTGTTCCCGACGGTTGTCGACCAGAGTTCGGCGCCGTCGCCGGTATCGACGTAACGGGCACCGACGAGCGCCCGATACTGCTGTCCCGGCGTCGCCACGGTTGCCGACGACACGGTGCTGCCGCCGAGCCGCGTGATCGTCCCGTCGGCACGCACCCGTACCACCGGGCCGTCGGTGGGGTTGCCGGAAGCTGCCGATCCGGTGACGACCAGCATCGAGCTGTCGGGCAGCGCCTCGATGGTCGACCGGCCCGGTTCGGACAGCAGGGTCTTCCCGTCACCGGCGGCGAGCACCGTGATGGTGCCGCCGCCGCTGGCGACGAGGTCGTCGGTGGCGGTGAAGTTCGACGCGTCGCCGCTCGGCAGAGCCTCCGGCGGGGTGATCTCGCGTGTCCACACCGTGCCGGCCGGGGTCAGCTTCGTGATCGTCAGCGTCGACCCGGAGTAGGTCCGGGTGAATACCGCGTCCCCGTTGAAGGCGATGCCGTATCCGCTGCCCGGCAGCATGATCGTGTCGGTGGTCGCGCCGCTGCGGACGTCGATCAGGTACACGCGCTGGGTGTCGGCGCAGGCGATGAGGTGATCGACGATGCGGTCGGCGCAGGATGCGACACCCGTGTCGAAGGTCCAGTGTTTGCCCGTCGTCGTGTCGACCCCGACGACCTTCATCGCCCGGGCACCTGCGCTGATGGTGTGGGCGAGAGTCACCACGGTGGTGTCGTCGCGCAGGGCGTCGACGCGCAGATATTGGGAGTCCCATGGAAGTGGCGACACGAACTGGTCTGCGCCGACGTCGCTCGCCGTCACCGCCCACGCCACGCCCGGCGCGGTGGGAAAGGTGCCGGTGAGCTGCCCGGGGAGCAACGGCTGCCGGTCCGCGGTATCGGAATCGGCGGAGTCCCGCTGTGACGACCACCAGGCGATGGCACCGGCTGTCAACGCGACGACGCACAGCACTGCGATGGCCGCGAGCACCCAGGGCACCGCCCGCTGTCCACGCGGTGGCCGAGGCGGTTGCGGTGGGCCGAAGGCCACCCCGGGGCCGGTCGGCGGACCGCCGGTATACGGGCCAGTCGGGTACGGCCCGGTCTGCATCGCCGTCAGCGGCGGGCCGACCTGGGTGGGGTGATAGTGGGGGCCGCTGAACGGCTGGGTCGAGAACTGCTGGGGTGGGGGCTGATTCGCGGGAATCTCATTCGGCGCGATCCTCGTCACCGGGGCTGGGGCAGACGGAGGTAGGTCCGTGCGGTCGGCGATGACTGTCGGATTGTCGGCGTCGGCTTCCGGCGCGGACGGATCCTCGGGTGACTCATCACGACCATCGGCACCAGAATGCGACATCGTTCAATCTAACCGGGTTTCAGCGCCGCGCACGTGTCATCCGTCCAGACCAATTCGCCCTTATCGCCGATTTCGGTCAGTTCGAGCGTCCCACCGGCCCGCGCCCCGCCCGGACTCGGTCGCAACCCCGAGCAGCCATGTACACAGCAGCACCCACGCGGCCCCGAACAGCCAACCGGCGATGACGTCGGTCGTCCAGTGCACGGCGAGATAGATCCGACTCAGCCCGATCAGGCCCGAGGCCAGCGGCGCGAGCAGCAGCACCCACCGGTGCCCCACCACCCAGCCCACACAGCGATAGGCCGTCACCGCGAACAGACCGAAGACGATCATCGTCATCATCGCGTGGCCCGACGGGAAGGCGTAACTGTCGATGACCACCAGCCGATCGCCGACCGGGGGCCGTGGGCGTGCGAACAGCCGCTTGAGCGAGATCATCAGCAGCAGCCCCGACAACGCGCCACCGCCGAGGAAGACCGCCTCGGCGATCCGTCGGCGCATCACCAACACGACGACCACGACCACCGTGGCGATCGTCAGCGACAGGGTGCCGCCGATCGCCGACAGCACATGCGCGACCGATATCCACGGCTCACTGCGATTCGCGACCACCCATCGCAACACCGTCTCGTCGAGCTGTGTCGGCGAAATCCACACGGACGGCGGCTCCTTGGAGGTTGACGGCGGGCCGGTTCAGGCCAACTACAAGCAGGCGGCAAGCCCTCTCGACCAGCCTAGCGAGGTCTCCCCAGGCAGAGAGAGGAATCCCATGTCACACGCCTTGCCGGCAGGACACCCCGCCGTCCGCCGATCTCGGGTGCGGGTTGCGATCGGAGTCATCGGAGTCCTGGCCGTCGCCGCACCGGTGTCGGCCTTCGCCGGCGCGATGTCACCGGCGCACCGCGACGTCCACCCGTCCGACCGGCCGTCGCCCGCCGTCGTCGGGGTAGCGAACCCGACCGGACGCAGCCCCATCGTCGCCGTGGACCCGACCCTGTTCCGTCTCGAGCGCGTCACCGCGACCGTCTTCGTCGGCTGAACGGCCGAACACGTCCAAGTCGGCCGCAAGTCCGCCACAAGGGCGGCCGCGCACTGTCGATGCACCCCCCAACCAGGTACGAGTCATCTCAGACAAGGATCATCGATGAACACCACGAAGACCACCGCCCCGATCACCGCCCCCGCCGAGTACCCCGTGCAGGTCCGCCTTCCCGGACAGGCCGCCGCCGCGGAGGGACCGATCGATCCCTTCATGATGTACGTCGCCCACCACGCGTTTCGTCGTGATCTGGCCGACTTCGCCGCCTGCGCGCCGCACACCCCCGTCGCCGACACCGACACCTGGCGGGCGCTGGCCGATCGGTGGTCGTCGTTCTATGACGTGCTCCACCACCATCACACCGGCGAGGACGAGGCGTTGTGGCCGCTGCTGCTATCGGGCGCCGACGATGACGAACAGGCCGTCCTGCACGCCATGGAGGCCGAACACGAGCTCATCGATCCGCTGCTCACGGCCTGCTCGGCGGGGTTCGCCGCGATGGCCGCCGGCCCGGGCCGCGCCGACGACACCGTCCGCGCCGATCTGGCCGGGTCGCTGCAACGCACGTTCGAGACACTGTCGGCTCATCTGGCCCACGAGGAGAGTGCGGCGATGGTCATCATGCAGCGACGGATGTCGCCGGCGGAGTGGGATGCCTTCGAGGAGACGATGCGCGGCGAGGTCAAGCCGCGCGAGGTGCTCGCCGTCGGACCGTTCCTGGTCAAGGGCTTGCCCGCCGACGACCGACAGGCGATCATGTCTCGGCTCCCGGCGATCCTGCGGATCCTGACGCGTCTGGGTGAGCGCTCCTTCGCCCGCCGCGACCGCCGCGCGTTCTTCTACGATCCGCGCCGCTGACCGGGCGCGGGGCCGCCCACGACCGGTCAGCGCGCCAGGGTGCGGCCGATGACCAGACGCTGAATCTGGTTGGTGCCCTCGAAGATCTGGGTGATCTTGGCCTCGCGCATATACCGTTCCACCGGGAAGTCCCGCGTATAGCCGTAGCCGCCGAACACCTGCACCGCGTCCGTGGTCACCTTCATCGCCGCGTCGGTGGCGACGAGTTTGGCGGTCGCGGCGGCGCGCGAATAGTCCATCCCGGCATCACGCCTGCGTGCGGCGTCGAGGTAGGTGGCGCGCGCGGAATCCACCGCCGCGGACATGTCGGCGAGGACGAACGACAGCCCTTGATGGTCGATGATCTTGCGACCGAAGGTGGTTCGTTCCTGTGCATAGTCGACGGCCGCATCGAGGGCGGCCTGTGCGAGTCCGGTCGCGACGGCGGCGATGCCGAGCCGGCCGGCGTCGAGTGCCGAGAACGCGATCGACAACCCCTGCCCCTGGGCACCGAGGAGACGATCCTCGTCGACGAAGGCGTCGTCGTAGGAGGCGGCGGTCGTCGGTACGGCGTGCAGACCCATCTTGTCCTCGGGTTTGCCGAAGCCGAGGCCCTCGGTGTCCGCGGGTACCAGCAGGCAGGAGATCCCCTTGGAACCCTCGCCGGTGCGCGCGAACAGGTTGTAGACGTCGGCGATGCCGCCGTGGGTGATCCAGGCCTTGGCGCCGTTCACCCGGAAACCGCCGTCGACCGGGGTCGCCCGGCAGTTCAGTGCCGCCGCATCGGAACCGGCCTGCGGCTCGGAGAGGCTGTACGCGCCGATCAGCCGGCCGTTGAGCAGATCCGGCAGCCATCGGCGACGCTGCTCGTCGGTGCCGAAGTTCATCAGCGGGTGGCAGGCGAGACCGTGCACACTGATCGCGACGGCCACCGACGCCCACCGAGCTCCGAATTCTTCGAGTACCTGGAGGTACACCTCATAGGGCTGGCCGCCACCGTCCCATTCCTCCGGGTAGGGCAGGCCGAGCAGGCCGGCCGCACCGAGTTCGGCGAAGAGACCGTCGGGGTAGGTGTGGTTGCGCTCGTGGTCGTCGACGATCGGCGCCATCCGCTTGTCGGCGAAGTCGCGGGCCAACGCGATCAGATCGTGCGCCTCGTCGGTGGGCAGCAGACGTTCGACGGGCATTGGGGCACCTCCAGGGAGAACACGGTAATGAGACCACAAATAGTACTCAGGTCTCATCTACAGTACTATTTGTCCATTCCCCATGGTTGCTGATCCCGGCGTTTGTCGAGCCCTGGCTACACCGACAAGGAGGCACACGATGCCCGCTCCCGAGGGTTTCGCGACGCGTCGCCGGGCCGCACTCTTCGACGATCTCGTCACGCTGATGCTCGCCGAAGGTTTCGCACATCTGTCGGTCGCCGACATCGCGCAACGTCTGCGCTGCTCGAAGTCGACGCTGTACACCCTCGCCGACAGCAAGGAGCAGCTCGCCACCGCCGCGGTGACCCACTTCTTCAAGCGCGCGACCCGCGAAGTGGAGGACCGGGTCGCGGCAAGCACCGACGTACGCGAACGGGTCGTCATCTATCTGCTCGCGGTCGGCGAGGCCCTGTCGGTGGCCTCCGACCAGTTCATGCGCGACCTCGACGACTTCGGTCCGACGCATGCGCTCTATGAGCGCAACACCGTCGCGGCGTCCGCCCGGGTCGCCGAACTCATCTCGGCCGGGGCCGACGCCGGCGTGTTCCGCAGCGTCGACGCCGGTTTCGCCGCCGACCTCACCGCGACGATGATGCGGCGGATCCAACGTCGCGAAGTGCGCGACGCCACCGGACTCGACGACGCGACCGCCTATCGGCAGCTCGCGTCGATCCTCTTCGCCGGCATCGACGCGGGCAACGCCTCCCCCGCCCTTCCGTAACTTCGCGATCCGAAGGTCACCGTCGCAGGTGGGCCACGCCGCGCTCGTCCACCCACCATCGCACCGAGACCTCGACCACCGGATCGTCGTTGTGGCGCACCGAGATCCGCAGATCGTCGTGCAGCCGCACCTCTCCGACGACGATCGGGCGACCGGATTCCACCGCAAAGCGCACCGCCGGGGCACTGTCTTTGGTGGCCGCCTGCCCCACGTCGGTCACCCAGGTGTGCACCACCTCGGAGGCGGTCGGCAGATCCAGGATCTCGGCGAGCAGTTCGGCCGCCTCGGGGTCGGCGTCGGTGCCGGCGAGCACCACTTCTCCAGCGCGCAACACCTGCGCCAGCCAGGGCCGGTCGAGGACCAACCCATCGTCGACGACCTCCCCCGACATCGCTCGCGCCACCCCACCGGACGGCAGGTCGTCGATGCCGAACACCCCTGCCCGGTACGCCGCGACCAGCGCGGCATGCACACCGACCGCCACCCCCGGACTGATGCTCCGGTCGGCGTCGGCCAGATTGCTCAGCAGGGTGGCGGCGTCGTCGGCCTGCTCGGGAACCGGTCCGGCCAAGGCGCCGGCCAGCCGATCGGCGTCGGGATGGTCCAGCACGTCGAGGACACCGGCGTGCGCGGTGTCCGACGGTGCCCGGTAGCGGCCGAGCGGCAGCCCGCCGATGACCGCGTAGCGGCGCAACCACCAGGCCGTGTATCCGTCCCGGTCGGTGAGCAGTTCGGCGATCACCGGATCGGCGACCATCAGTTCCAGCGCTGCCGCCCAACAACTCTCGTCGATCAGGTCCAGGTCACGAACGGCCCGCAATCGTTCCGGTGGCGACGCGGGGCGATCCCACCACAGCTGCTCGTCAGGCAGATCGTGATCGGGCGCGGTGGGCAGTTCGTCGTCGGTGAGCAGGAATCCGTATCCGACGCCCAGCCGCCGCAGCTCCGCAGGCTCGGCATGGTCGTATACCTCGTCGGCCACCAGACCGAACGGATGGTCGTCGACGAGCACCGACCGCAGTGGGCTGTCGGCGAGGAGAAGTTCGTCGGCCGGACGCAGTTCGCCGTCGACGTCGAGTAGCGGAAGTGCTGCGAGCCAGCCCGGTACCGGCGCATCGGGATCGGCCCGCAACAGCGCGACGACGTCGTCCAGCAGTGTCTGCGCGTCCTCGACCGGATCGTCGTCCGGGTCACAACCCTCCACCAGCGACCGCAGCCCCGGATCCGACAACGCTTCGGAAATCGACAGTCGTTGCGCACCAAGACGTTCCAGAAGTGGATGAACCGCATCGGGATGTACGGTCGGCAACCATGACAGCGGCCGGGTGAGTTCGGTGGCCGGCACCACCACACCCCGCACGCCGATCGCCATCCGGCCGTCGGCGCGTGGCACCGGCAGCGCGGCGAGTTCGGCAGCCTCATGTGAGGTCGGCACCAGTGGTGCAAGCGCGCTGTAGAGCGCGTGCCACCACACCGGCTCACGGTCGACGCCCACGAGGCGATCGGCCAGCGCCGCCAGACCGATCTCGTGTACCCCCAGACGGTGTAGGACCGGCAGCTGCGCCGACCCGGACAGGTCGGGATGCACCAGATCCGCGAAGATCGGCTCGAGTACCCGCGCGAGTTCGGCGGTCAGCCCCATCAGAACACTCGCCCGGGTGGGGATCAGATCGGTGCCGTCGGCACCCGGCAGCCACCGCCCGTCGGTCAGCTGCGCGCGCACCGCGGTGACGAGCCGGGCGTCGTCGCGATTGCGGGCCCGGTGTTCCTCGGGCACCAGCGCCAGCCGTCGAGCCGGCTCGATCGCAACCATCAGGTCGACATAACCCGTTGCCGCCGAAGTGATGTCGGCGTCGGGATGGAGATGCCGACGGTCGGGGGTGAGCGGCAGTGCGGTGATCACCCGGGCGGGCAGACTCAGCTCGATTCCGGTCGGGGTGGGCGCCCGCAACACCTCCCGGGCGCCGGCCGTGCCGTCGGTGCGCACCAGCCATCGCGTGGCCCCCGCCCGCACCTGCGTCCACCGCCGGATGTCGGGTTCGGCGCCCGGTGCACCCGCCGTCAGCGTCAGCACCGCCGCGGACGGCCCGGCCTCCCCCGGAATCTGGGATTCGTCGATGTCACATCGCCAGTCGCCGATCGTGATCGAGGACAGGGCATCCAATTCCAGCAGCAGATCGGCTGCCTGTGTCCGCATCTCGGCCAGCATCGTCGCCGACGTCGCGGCGAGGTCGGCGTGCAGGGTGAGCACCACCTCGGTGTCGAACCCGTCGGTCGGAGCCTGTGTACCCGGCCAGGGCAGCCGTAGCAGCGGCACCTCGTCGGGCCGGGGAGCCCGGCCGGCTTCGGCCTGCACCGCCGCGCAGGTCTGGGTCCGGTCGAAGAGCACCGTACCGGTGGTGGAACGGAGTTCGACGCGGTCGGCGACCGCCGCAGTCGCGGAGAAGCCGACACCGAACCGTCCGACCTGGGTGCCGGCGGACTCCGTATCGGGACCGTCCGGCTTCCCGGACACCCGCAACGCCGACAGCGAGCGGACACCGTCGGCGGTCAGCGGTGCGCCGGTATTGGCGACGTGCAGCTCGGTGCCATGTATCCAGACCGCGAGATGTCCGGGTACCCCGGCGGCGGCCGCGGCGTCGGCGGCATTGGCGGCCAGTTCGGTGAGCAGCCGGTCACGGTAGCCGACGGTGACCAGATCGGTCTCGGTGGCGACGTCCTCGGCCAGCCGGGTCGTCGACGTTGTCCACGCGGCGAGGGTGGACGCCCGGATGGCTGCGGTGCCGAACGGGTCAGCTGTGTCCGGCCCGGTCATCGCAGCAGACAGTTCTGGGCAGACGGTCGGTGGGCAGACGGTCGGTCTCCGTCAGGCGCGCGCGACGTCACGATCGGCGTCGTAGGTCACGACCTCCAGGGCACCGTCGTCGTAGGCGTCGTAGGCGGGCCCGTTGTCCGGACGCGGCGCCGCGATGTCGGAATGCGCGCCGCAACCGTATTCGGCGGATACGACGCGGCCGTCGGCGGCGAACTCGTTGGCGCACGCACCGAAGGCCGCGCGCAGCGACCCCGACAGCGGCACGTAGAAGCCACAGCTGCAGCACGGGTACTTGGCGGCCTGCGCCATCTCCGAATTCGGTCCGAAGTCCCCGTCGTACCACCGCTGCGCGGCGTCGGCGCGACCGTCGGAACTCAGCAGCCGACGCCGGCCGAGGCCCAGCTCACCGGCGACCTGCGCGATGTCGTCGGGGTCGACGGTCTCAGATTCGAAGCGGAATTCGTCACCGGTGTCGATCTGGTTGGGCACCAGGCGCGGATCGTCGGCTTCGGCGGCGAGCAGGTCGCCGGGTCCGAGATCGCCGGTGCTGATCCGATCGGCCCACGGCACCCACTCCGGGGCGAGCAGCGAACCGTCACCCGGCAGCAACACGACCTCGCTGACGGTGACGTCGTCGGCGTCGGGCGCACCGGCCAGGACCACGCACCACTGCCAGCCGCGATAGCCGGGCAGATCGGCGTCGAAGTAGTGCGCCGCGGCCCACTCACCCTCGGCGATGCTGCGCCGGTGGGGACCCGGAACCTGACCGTCGGCGACCAACGCCGCACGCGCGATCTCCACCGCATCGAGCAGCGCGTCGTTGCTCTCGGCCTGCGAACGGTCGGCACCAGTTGGTTCAGTCACGTTTCCAGTGTGCAATATCGCCGACCGGCCGCGCACAACGACCCGCATACCGCACACGCCCGCCCGGATAGGGAACAATATTCAGTGTGCACCGACCGAGTTCCCGCCAACACGACGAGGGGCGCGGGGCCCCACGAGGTCCGGCGAACCCGCGTCAGTCCCGATCCGCCGGTGATCGGGATCGTCGCCCGCCCGGTGACCACCCTGGTACCGCCAACTATCCGGTGAACGATCCCGGCCCCGGACACCCCGGGACACGCACGCGCCGACCTGCTCCTGGCTGGGGTGCCGCCTCGACGCCGAGCGGTCCCGGACGCAACGCCTACCTGCCGCCGCCGACCCACAATCCGCACCTGCCGCCCCTCGACGAGCAGGACACCACCCCCCATCCGAATGACCGGCCCCGGACGCGACCGATGGGGGCGGCCGACCCGCAGATGCCGAGGAAGCTGACGGTGGCGCGGGTCGCGGCGATGCGCAGTCGCGAGCTGACCGGCAAGGGCATCAACAAGATCGCCGCGGCGGCTACCGCCGACGGCGCCGACCAGTCCGGGCTGACCGCCCTGACGCTGCCGGTGGTGGCGAATTTCGCGGTGGATGCCGCGATGGCCGTCGCCCTGGCCAACACCCTCTTCTTCGCCTCGGCGTCGGGTGACAAGGGCGGTGTCGCCCTGTACCTGCTGCTGACCATCGCACCCTTCGCGCTCATCGCGCCGCTGATCGGGCCGATGCTCGACCGGCTGCAGAAGGGGCGCCGGATCGCGATGGCCACCACCTTCGCGCTGCGTGTGGTGCTGGCACTGCTGATCATGGCCAACGTCACCTGGGACGACGCGGCCGACCAGCTCAGCTACGACCCGTATGTGCTGTATCCGTGCGCCCTCGGCCTGCTGGTGCTGTCCAAATCCTTCGGCGTCCTCAAATCCGCGGTGACCCCGCGCGTGGTCCCGCCGACGATCGACCTGCCGCGCACCAACTCCCGGCTGACGACCTTCGGGCTCCTCGGTGGCACCATCGTCGGCGGCGCGATCGCCGGCATCGTCGAGGTCCTACTGAGCAAACTGCTGCCGTTCCACCTGCCCGGCGCACTGCTGTGGCTGGCCGTCGTCGCGGCCGCGGGCGCCTATTTCTGCATGCGGATCCCATCCTGGGTGGAGTCGACCGAGGGTGAGATCCCGACCACCATCACCTACCACGGCGAACCCGCCCGGTCGTCGGTCCCCGAACAGGAACCGAGTGCCCGCGGCGCTGCCAAGGGCATCGCCGCGAAGATGCGTCAGCCGTTGGGCCGCAAGGTCGTCGCCGGACTGTGGGGCAACGGCACGATCCGCATCCTCACCGGTTTCCTGACGATGTTCATCGCGTTCTACGCCAAAGATCAGCAGACTCATCACGGCGCCAGCGGCGCCGAGCAGCTCATGCTGCTCGGTGTGCTCGGCGCTGCCGCCGGCATCGGCAATGCGATCGGCAACGGCGCGGGCACCCGGCTGGAGCTGAAGAATCCGCCATCGATCATCGTGTGGGCCACCACCGCCTGCTTCGTGGTCGCGGTCGGTGCAGCGGTGTTCGGCAATGTCCTGGCCGCCGCCATCGCCGCTTTCGTCGCCTCCGGCGGCAGCGCCATCGGCAAGGTCTGCCTGGACTCCTCTATTCAGGATGATCTGCCCGACGAATCGCGGGCGTCGGCCTTCGGTTTGTCCGAGACGGTGCTGCAGCTGTCGTGGGTGGTCGGGGCCGCGCTCGGCGTCCTGCTGCCCCCGAAGATCTGGCTCGGTTTCACCGTCGTCGCGGTCCTGCTCGGCATCGGGCTGGTGCAGACGGTGCTGACGACCCGCGGTTCGACGCTGATCCCCGGTTTCGGCGGCCGACGTCCCGATCATGCGGCACCGACGATGGCGTTCGCGGCTCCCGAGACCACCACCCACGCCCGACGCGGCCCCGACGACCGCCCCGCAGGCCCGGGCGCCGCCACCACCCGCGCCCACCAGCAACGTCCCCGCGGCTCCGCGCCCGGCGACCCGACCCAGTCCAGGAGGCGCTGACCGTGTACCTGCACAACGGCGAGAAGAAGGCGCTCACGATCATCGCGGTGGTCGCCGTGGTCTTCGTCGTGGTGGTCGCCTCCACCACGTTCCTGCTGGTCCGCGACGAGCCCCGCGAGCATCCGCCGTATCTGCATCTGGCCGTCGGCGGTGAGCTCTACAAGGTGGAACCGCGCTGGTACTGCGATGTCCTGCTGCGCGACTGCCATCCCAGTCCGAGCGAGGGTGGGATCCCCAACGCCCGTCAGACACCGCGCACCCCGATCCCGGTCGGTGAGTCGACGATGCTCACGGTGTCCTCGGATATCGCCGAGGGGCCGTGGAAACTCAACCTGCTCTATTCGACGCCGCGCGGGCTGACCGAGGTGCAGCGGCCGCTGTACAAGGCCGACAGCACCTACACGATCGTGCTGAAATCCGAGCCGGGCCGGGTGCTGCTCGGCCTCACCGTGCTCCTCCCGTCGGCGGTCGAACTGCCGGACGGCTCGGTGCCGGTCCGCGCCGAGCTGGCCGCCGACACCCGCCCGGAGGGATTCCGACTCCTCGATCGGTAGCCGGACACTCCGATGGCCGGGCCGGCGGAACCGACCCGGCCACTACGTCGAACCGCAGGCCCAGTAGTTGATGCAGGCCCAGTAGTTGATGCAGGCCCAGTAGTTGATGCAGGCTCAGTAGTTGATGCAGGCTCAGTAGTTGATGGTGCCGAGTAGTCCGCCCCCGACCGCGATGGCATCACCGGAGATCGCCACGCTGCGCGCCGACGCCAGGAACGTCACCACATCGGCGACTTCGGCGGATTCGACGACCCGCCCGATCGCGTTGTTCGCCAACGCTCGCTCGTACTCCGACACCTCCACCCCCGCGGCGTCTGCGTCCTGGGCGTACTTCAGCGTGGTCGTCTCGGTCCTGGTCGCACCGGGGTGGACCACGGTGACGTTGATACCGTGCGGCCCGAGCTCATCGGCGAGGTTCTTGGTCAGCGCCGCGACGCTGACGTTGCGGATACTGCGGACGATCGAATGCGTCTGGCGGTAGCCGAGCCCACTCACGTTGATGATCCGGCCCCAGCCCTGGGCCTTGAGGACCGGGGCAGCCGCCCGCGCGACGCGCAGATATCCGGCAACCTTGATGTTGACGTCCCCCCAGAACGCCTCGTCGGTGGTGCCCTCCAGGTCGGGGAAACCACCGCCGATCTGCTGATTCGACGCGTTGTTGATGACGATGTCCAGACCGCCGAGCGCCGCGACCGCACCGTCGACGAGGGCGCGCACCGACGCATCGTCGCCGGTGTCGGCCACGATCGGGATCGCCCGCCGCCCACTGCGTTCGGCGACTTCCGCCGCGGCCTTCTCCAGGGTCTCGCGATCGCGGGCGGCCAACGCGACGTCGACGCCCTCGGCCGCGAGCGCATGCGCAATCGACAACCCGATCCCCTTGCTCGCACCCGTCACGAGTGCCCGCTTACCGCTCAGTTGTAGATCCATCGTTGGACTCCTATCCGAATATGTGTGGTAGCGAGTCGATCTCAGAAGAACGCGCCGGTCGGCAACGGTTCGCCGGTCAGCTCGTTGGCTCCGATCGCCTTGGCCTTGTAGGTGCGCGGATTGTGTGCCGCCAGTGTTCGGATGTTGCGCCAGTGCCGGTCGAGATGGGAACTCCGGCGGGCGGCGGTGCCACCGCCGACGTCGAAGAGTTCACCCGCAGCACGCAGCGCGAGCTCGTCGACGACGACCTTCGCCTTCGCCGACCGCGACGCGGCACGCAGGGACAGCTCCGCCTCATCCGTACTTCCGTGCGCGGCATACGCTTCCGACAACGCCTGGGCTGCCGAGAGAACGAGTGCCTCGGCCGCATATGCCGTACTCGCCAGGGTGCCCACCGTCTGCTGCAGGATCGGATCGTCGACCGGATGGCCCTCCACGGCGTGGTAGAAGGTGCGCTGCTTTGTCCGCACGAGGTCGGCCGCGTCGGTGGTCACACGACGCAGAATCCCCGCGATCACCGCGGTCAGGTAGAGCTGCGGGAACGTTGCCGAGTACGGCAGGTCACCGTAATAGGTTCCATTGCTGAGGAACTCGTCCTCGGTGACGGCGACATCGACGTACCGCGTGGTGCCGCTTCCGGTGAACCGCTGACCGATGCCGTCCCAGTCCTGTTCGACGACGATGCCGGGCCGGGTTGCCGGCACCACCACACGCGCCGGTTTCCCGTCGGGTCCGCTGACCGCGACGACGAGGTAGTCGGCGTACAGATTTCCGGTGCTGTAGAACTTGATGCCGTTGAGGCGGAGTCCGTCGTCGCTTCGGGTCACTGCGGACTCGAAGTCCTGGTTACGCCGGCCGGCGCGTTTGTTGCTGAGCTCGGTCGAGGAGTTGCCGAACAGCTTGCCCGCACGCACCTCGTCGAGCCATCTGGCGTCCGGGCCGTCAGATTCGCGGAGAAGGCTTTCGGTGAAGTTGAGATGATTACGGATGCTGTGCGCGATATTCGGGTCGGCCTCGCCCAGCGCGATGACCGTCTCGAACAGTTCGGGGAGCGTCGCACCGCCACCACCCTGATCGATCGGCAGTCGGAGGGCACCGAGCCGCGCCGCGCGCAGAACCTCGAACTCGGCGAAGGGATGTCGGTTGTCGGCATCACGCGCGACGACGTCGGCGCCGAGGTAGGCGATCAGCTCGGCGAGTTCGGATGAGCCGATCCGCACCGCAGAGTCGAAACGGGGCACCGCCCTGCCCTGGTCACCATCGGCGGTCGCCGCGTCCGTGATCGGACCTGAGGTGTCGGGAACAGCAGTTGTGGTCATGTCAGGCTCCTAGTAGTCGTAATGTCGAGGTTGTCGTGATGTTGAGGTTGTCGTGATGTTGAGGTGGTCGTACCAATGGGTCGCGCGTTGTGTTGACTTTCGATGCATCCTCCTGCGCTGCAACGGTTTCTCCTGGCGATCAGCGGGCCGCGATCACCGCACCGCGATAGGTTCGGTTGAGATACTCCGCGACAGCGGGACTCTCCAGTGCGTGCGCCAGCCGCGAGATTCGCTCGTCACCGGCGAGTCGCGCCGGTGCCACCAGTACGCGCGCATACGGATTGCCGCGGCCCGGCTCGGTGGCCAGCGCGTCGGTCCCCGGCACGAGTCCGGCCCCCTGGGCGGCTCGCGGGTCCAGCACCACGGCGTCGTAGTCGGCCAGCGCATCGGCGGCATACGCCGACAGGTCGACTTCCCGGATCTCCAGGTGGCGAGGGGAATCGAGGATGTTGGCTTCGGAGACGGACAGATCGGCGATGCCGAGACCGCCGAAGGCGCGGTCGAGCCTCAGCAGGCCGACGGTTTGCAGCAGATAGAGCGCACGTGCCCGCCCGGCGACGGTGGCCGGCACGGCCACCCGGCCACCGTGTGGCAGGCCGCCGGTCGCCGACTTGGCTCGGCCGGTCGCCGGGTCGACCCAATTCCCGGTGTCGGCCAGCGACTTCCATCTCGACGAGTAGATCGCGTACGGCGCGACGTCCACCTTCGACACCACGCTCAGACGCTGCTCGCCCGACCCCGCGGGTTCGCCGAGGAACGCGGGCTGGATCTGGTGGAACGCGAGATCGGCTCGGCCGGTGGCCACTTCGGCATTCGCCTGCGGCGTGGCGTCGACGAGCTGTAGCCGCAGGCCCGGCGTGAGGTTCTGCGCCGCCACGTATTCGAGTACGTCTCGGTAGCCGGCCCCGCCGACCACCACCCGCAGTTCGGCATCGTCGTTGCCGGAGTAGGACACCGCCGGGTCATCAGCACAACCCGCGAGGACAACTGCGGCCACCGCCGCGACGATCACCCGCAGACCGGGAATCCGCCGCCGGATCTCGAATCGCCCTCGCATGATGCCCACCCCCTATCGGATGTCGACGAAGAAGGACCCGACCCGAGGACCCTGCCCCCGGTCGAATCGGACGGTCACCTTCCAGCGGCCGGCCGCCGGGACGATGAGTTCTTCACTGCGCCAGGTGATGACGTCCCCGTGTCGCATTTGCACAAGATCGACGGGCAACCGGGCCACATTGGCGTCCTCCGATCCGAGATCGATACGGACATCAGGTATCCCGGCAGCAGCCATCCCTGCCGGGGACTCGCGGCCATCTCCCGGGCGGTAGCGGACGGTGAGGTTGGCGTCACCGCGCCGGATGGTGTCGAGTTCGACGTCGATTGCCTGTGCCGCACCGAATTCCATCCGCGTATGCACGTCGGTGGTGTAGCTGTCGCGTGCCGGTGTCGCACCGGACAGCAGCGAGGTGAGGCCGACCACCACCGCGACCAGCCCGAGTTCGGCGAGGATCAGCCGCCGACGCACAGCACCACCGGCCGACCCCGCTGGAGCGACGGGTACCGGGGCGAAGGCCACCGCGGTGGCGCCCGATCCGTTCCCCGACACCGTCCCCACCTGAGCCTGCCGATCCGGCGGCCACTCGTCGAACGACTGCCATGGTCGTCGGCCGCCGGAGCGATAGGCGGCAAGACCCAGCCCGGCGACCAGGAGCACCACGGCCACCTTGGCCATTAACAAGCGGCCGTAGCCGGTGGTGACCAGCGCCGCCGGCGGATCGACCTGCAGCGCAGCGAGAATCGCTCCCGAAGCCGCGACGAGCGCGACATGCGCGATCGCGACCCCATGCCAGCGCCCGATCCTCGGTTCGGGCGGCCGCACCAGAGCCAGGATCGCGACCCCGCCGATCCACACCGACATCGCATAGACATGAACCGCGGTGTCCAGGAAGGTCCATGGCCAGCTACGCCCTGATCCCCCGTGCCCGCCGAGTGTGATCGCGATGACGGCGGTGACCGAAGCGAGATAGGCGATCTCGACACCGTGCCGCGACCGGGGCGTCCACACGCCGCTCACCGCTGCCGCCACCGCGGCGGCCGCCATCGCCAGTCCCGACGGCGCGCTGAGGACCGCACCGATCGCGTCGGCGCTCAGCTCCGACCAGTCACCTACTGCCTGAGCGGCCAACACCACCACCCGGCCCAGCAATCCGGCCGCGACCAGGCCACATCCGAGGCGGTACAGCCGGATCCAGCGGTCCGCGCCCCACAGACCGGGCCACACCCACCGAGTTGCGAAGACCAGTCCGGCCGAGGCGATCACCCCCAGATACAGCACAATCTTCACCAGTGCGGCCGGACCCGTGCCGACCTCGCCCGATGACACACTCGGCAGCGCGCCGAGCGTGGTGACCGACCCGACCGAGAAGCGCACCGACAGCGACACCACATGCGTGTCCGCGGACACGACGCGCGCGGTGACCAGATAGGCGTCGTCGGCCAGGGGTTCCGCGGTGCGGATCCGGAGGTGGCGGCCGCCATCGCCGAGCCGGGTCTCGTCGACGGCGCGTCGTGTCCCCGACCGGTCGAGCACCGACACCGAGCCTTCGAGGATCCGCACGGGTTCGGTGAGTTCGACGGTGATCACCTGCGCCGAGTTCTCGACATGACCGCCATCGGACGGGGTCGAGGTGACGATCGACGCGTGAGCATCGGCCACCGCGGCGGCCAGCGTGCTCCCCACCCCGACGAGCGCGGTGGCCAGCACCATCAGTATCAGCCGACGGAACCACAGCCGACGCCGCGGTGGACGCGGCCGAAATCGGTCGGCAGAACTATCCATCTCGACACTCACCGGTCAATCGCGTGCGACTCGGCGGGCGCGTAGCGCGACCACCCAGGCGCCGATCGCCAGGAGCAGCCCGGCCACGGCGACGACACGCCAGATCGCCTCGCCGCCATCGTCGTCGGAATCGTGGCCGGATGATTCTCCGGCGGTCGTGTCCCCGCCATGCGACCCATCCGACGGGGCGGGCTCACCCAACCGGACGACGGGTGCCGGCGACTCGGCCTCGGTGTGGTCGTCGACGCTCACCTCATCCCAGCGAACCACCTCACCGGTGCTGTATTGCTGTTCGGTGGGCAGCGCAACCTCGTCGGCGCCCACCGGCCACGGACCACCGGCGAAGGCGAAGACGCCGTACTCGGTGGCTCCCAGGCCTGCGTCCGGCGTGTCCGCGGTCCAGACGATGCGCGCCACACGCTGACTCGCCCCACCCGGAGCGCGTTCGATACGCGCGCTCCACCCCGGCACCGGAAGCGTGCGAACCGCAGTCAGATTCACCCCATCCGGCAGCGTGACCGTGATCGCCTGGGTCACGCCGGTATCGGATTCGGACGGGACCACCAACCGCACTTGCCCATACCCGCCCTGTGCAGGCGCGGAGCCGGGTTCGACGCTCACATGTGCGGCACCGATACCCGGCACCGACAGCAGGCCGATCGCCGACACCGTCGCCCCGGCGAGCACAGCCCGACGGGAGGCGCTCGGATTCGCTCGACGCCTGCGGGAAACGGTCTGCATCACAGTTCCTTTCGCGTGATCTCGGTTGTCATCGGCTGGTCAGCCCGAGTTGCCACCCGGTCAGCCGACGTTCGGCCGCGGCGAGCACGAGGTTGAGTGTCACGCCGATGACGCCGAGGATGACGATGCCGGCGTACATCGACGGAATCTGGTACGCCTCTTGGGATGAGCGGATGTAGATGCCCACACCCTCAGTAGCACCGAGATACTCGGCCGCGACCAGAGCCGTGAAGGCATACGACGCCCCCAACCGGATGCCGGGGAAGATATTCGGTACCGCCGCGGGCAGGATCACCCTCGTGAAGATGTAGAACCGATCCGCACCGAGCGTGCGCGCGGCGTTGATCAGGATGCGTTCGACACCCTTGACCGCGTTCGTCGTGTTGACGAAGATCGGCCAGAACGCCGCCCAGCTGACGATCGCGATCTTCGACTGTTCCCCAATCCCGAAGAACAGGAGGAAGACCGGGAACAGCGCCAGAATCGACAGACTACGGAAGAACAGTAGGACCGGCTCGATCAACTTGTCCAGCAACCGGATCGATCCGACCAGGATCCCCACCACCAGGCCGAGCCCGAGGCCGACGAGGAAGCCGGTGAGTCCGCGACGCAGACTCGGGCCCACCTGATCGCGGAGTTCACCGCCCGGCGACAGCCCGGTGACCAGCGCGTCGTACACATCCTGCGGGGGTGACAGGAACTTCGGGTTGACGACCGAGGTTTCGGTGCCGAGCCACCACAGGAACAGGAAGACACCGATGCCGACCGCACCGAGGAGTTGCCGGTCGTATCGGGCGAACAACGTGACGAACGACCGGCGCGCGGTCAAGGAGGACTTGTCCGCGGTGACATGATCGTCGCGAACGGATTCGGGCGCAGCGGAATTGCGGGCATCGAGTCGAAGATCAGTGGCCACCGATCTCCACCTCCTCCTTGAGGATCTGCGCTACCTGCGCGCGAACCCGGCCGAATTCCACCGAGGATCGCGATTCGTCGTCACGCGGCCGGGGAAGATCGACATCGATCACCGATTTCACCCGCCCCGGACGCTTGGTCATGACCGCGACCCGGTCCGACAGGAAGATCGCCTCGTCGATGGAGTGGGTGACGAAGACGATCGTCTTCTTCCGTGCACCGGACTCCCAGATCCGGAGCAACTCGTTCTGCAGGAACTCACGGGTCTGGGCGTCCAGTGCGGCGAAAGGCTCATCGAGAACCAGTACATCGGGGTCGTAGGCCAGCGACCGCGCGATCGCCACCCGCTGACGCATGCCACCGGAAAGGCGGTGCGGCAGATGATTCTCGAAGCCGTCCAGACCCACCGTCGCGATGATCCGCTCGGCGGTCTCACGTCGCGAGGCGGATGACACACCGCGCACCTTCAGACCGACCTCGATGTTCTTGCGCACCGAGAGCCAGGGAAACAGCGCATAGCTCTGGAAGACGACGCCGATGTTCTTGCTGACGCCGCGGACCGGCGCGCCGTCGACCAGAATCTCACCGGCACTGTAGCTTTCCAGGCCGGCGAGAATGCCGAGGAACGTCGACTTGCCGCAGCCGCTGGGACCGAGCAGGGACAGGAACTCACCCTGCTCGATCTCCAGGTCGAAGTCCCGGAGCACTTCGGTGACACCGCGGGTGCCCTTGCCAATGTTGACGAACTCCTTGCGTACCCCGCGTGCGACGATCGCCGCGGGACGGGTGGCCGCGTCGCGATCGGATACTCCGACCGCCACGTCGGGTAACCCGACATCCTGTTGGACGCTCATGTGATCTCCTTACGTCATCCCGACCTTCCGCCGGACAGGCGACGGACGGCCAGAATGACTGGGTTCGTTCAGAACTCGGTGTTGGTGAGGACCTTCGTGTTCTCCGCTTGCGACTTGATCAGACCCGGACCGGCCGCGAAAGGATTGAATTCATTGGTCGCGATATCCTCGGGCGGTCGTCGAATGCACCCGGTCCGTGAATGCCCTCGTACCACGCCTCGAAACCCAAGGCAGGCACCCCCAATTCGAGACCCGAGACCGTCTTGGCCGTTCGCAGAGCACGCATTCGGGCCTTGGTCCGCCAGGCTCGCTCGGACTCCTCGGCGGTCGCGTCGATGACGCTGACCCGCCGCACGCCGGCGCGACGCAACGCGTAGGCGATGGTGATCCCGGTCTGACCGCCGCCCACCACGAGAACGTCGTGGTCGATACCCTCGACCGCGTCGATCAGGTCGCTGTCGTCGTAGTATCCGAGGAGCCGCAACGACTTCTGCGCCGCCACCTCCACCTCGATGTCCACCGTTGTCATCAACCTGCCGCCCTCACGTGTCGGTCCCGGCCACCGATGGCCGGGCTGTACTGGTTTTCCGGACGCGCCAGCCCGTAGTGCCCGCGCAGCGTCGAAGTTTCATAGGATTCGCGGAACAGCCCGCGCCGCCGCAGGATCGGCACGACGTGATCGACGAACAGGTCCAATCCGCCGGGCAGGACGGGCGCCATCACGTTGAACCCGTCGGCCGCACCGGTGTGGAACCACTCGGCGATCGTGTCGGCGATCTGTTCCGGGGTTCCGGTGAAGGTGCGGTGCCCGCGCCCACCGCCGAGACGGGCGATGAGACCGCGCACCGTGAGATCCTCGCGCCGGGCGAGGTCGACGATCAGGCTGTAGCGACTCTTGGCGCCTTCGATCTCGTCCTCGGGCAACAGGTCTGCGGGCAGTCTTTCGTCCAGCGGGAGGTCATCGACCGACAGCTTCAGCGTGGTCGCCAGCTGGCGATGTGCGTACTCGGGGAGGATCGCCTCGTCGAGGCGTCGGTGCGCGGCAGTCGCCTCGGCCTCGGTGCTGCCGATCACCGGTACCAGGCCGGGCAGGATCTTGATCGTGTCCGGATCTCGACCATGTCCGCGTGCCCGCGACTTGAGGTCCGCGTAGAAGGCCCGACCGTCGTCGAGTAGCTGTTGTGCGGTGAAGACCGCCTCGGCGAAGCGGCCCGCGAGCGCCTTGCCGTCCTCCGACGAACCGGCCTGGACCAGCAGCGGATAGCCCTGCGGCGACCGTGGGATGTTGAGGGCGCCCGCGACATCGAAGAACTCCCCGCGATGACCGGGTGGGTGGATCCTGCCCTGATCCGCCCAGATTCCGCGTTCCTTGTCGGCGACGACGGCATCGTCATCCCAAGAGTCCCAGAGCTTCTGCGCGACATCGACGAACTCCTGGGCGCGCCGATACCGCTGCGCATGGTCGGGCAACTCGGGCAGCCCGAAGTTGCGGGCCGCGTCGACGGTGGCCGTGGTCACGATATTCCAGCCGGCTCGACCGCCGCTGACATGATCCAGCGAGGCGAATCGGCGGGCCAGATTGTACGGCGAGTTGTAGGTGGTCGACGCGGTTGCGATCAGACCGATCCGATCGGTGATCCCGGCCAACACGGTGAGCAGAGTCAGCGGTTCGATGACCCCGACCGGCCGCCTTCCGGCATCGCCCAGAAGTTGCGGACTATCGGCGAGGAACAGTGAGTCGAACGTTCCGCGTTCGGCCGTCTTCGCCAGTCGGACATAGTGTTCGACGCTGGTTCCGGCAGCTGGATCGCTCTCGGCCAGACGCCAGGACGCCTCATGATGACCGGTCGTCATCAGGAACGCATTGAGATGCAGTCGACGGACATGTCGTGTCATGACTACGCACCCTAACCGCCGATCCACGCCAGATCCGCGTGCTCGAACTACGGGAAATATAAAGCGCAACAATGTTGATCAGTGCGGCCCGGCACGGGCACAATCCATTCGTTTCGGCACCAGCGGACCACCGTGCACCCTCATTTCCACCTCCGGCTAATGCAATCTCGTAGACAAACAAGATGTTTCGTCCGCCCGACGCTCGCGCACGCTGGGACCAGACACATCCACGACGGGCCGGGCGGCTCCCCGGCTCCCCGCGAGACAGGAGTGGCACCATGACCGAAATACAGGACAAGCCCCGCACCACATCATCATCGTCGCTGGACATCGCACCGGTCACCGGATACATCGGGGCGCAGATCGGGGGTGTGGATCTACGCGAAGCCCAGCCGGCCGCGGTCGTGGACGAGATCCAGGACGCCCTGCACAAGTACAAGGTGCTCTTCTTCCGGGACCAGCAGATCGGTCACGCCGAGCAGGTAGCGTTCGCGCGGCAGTTCGGCGCGGTCACTCCGGCCCATCCGCACGAGGAGAATCCGCCCGAGGGGTTCCCCGAGATCCTCCCCATCGACAGCCGACGCTACGAACAGAATCTGGGCCGCAAGCGCACCTCCTACGACCACAGCTGGCACACCGATGTGACCGCACTGGTCAATCCGCCTGCGGCGTCCATTCTCCGGGCCGACATCCTGCCGCCCTACGGTGGTGACACCGCATGGACCAATCTCGTCGCCGCGTATGAGGGACTACCCCGACAACTGCGTGAACTCGCCGATGCCATCGACATCAAACATCAGTTCGCGCCGCGAGCAGCCGAGGGCAGCGAACGGGCACGCAAGGTCGCCGAGACGAATCTCGTCACCTTTCACCCGGCGGTTCGTGTGCATCCGGTGACCGGCGAGCGCGCACTGTTCGTGAGTCCCGGGTTCACGCGGGGTGCGCGCGAGATCCGTGGCTTCTCACCAGAACAGAGCGAGAAGATCTTGTCGCTGTTGTGGGCCGAGGCCACCCGAGTGGAATACACTGTGCGATTCCGTTGGGCACCGGGCAGTGTCGCGTTCTGGGACAACCGCGCCACCGCGCACCTGGCCATCGCCGACGCCGGACACCTGGGCCACGACCGCGTGCTCTACCGCGTCACCCTCGAAGGCGATGTACCCCGCGGTGTCGACGGACGCGAGTCCGAATTGATTTCCGGGACACCGTTCTACGGATCCTGATGAGATCTCGCCGGGTGGGTCCGCACCGCGTGTCACCACATGCGCCGCGGCCCGCCCGGTTCCGTGTTCGATCACCATACCAACGCCACCCGAGGAGAGCCTCCGTGCCCATCGCCGAACGCTACGCCGACCCCGACCTCCGGCTCGAAGTCGACAGCCCCGTCATCGCCGCACAGCTCGCGCACCGTTCGGTGCGCCAGTTTCTCGACACCCCCGTCGACGACGCCACCCTGCACGCCGTCGTCGCAGCCGCACAGTCGGCGTCCACCTCGTCGAACCTGCAGCCGTGGAGCGTGATCGCCGTCCGCGATCCCGAACGCAAGGCGCGGCTGGCCGCACTGGCCAACCATCAGCAGTTCATCAATCAGGCTCCGTTGCTGCTCGTCTGGGTCGCCGATCTCGATCGTGCCCACCGGCTGGCCGCGAGCGCCGCAGCCGAACTGACCGGAGCCGACTATCTGGAGAGCACCATCGTCGGTGTCGTCGACACCGCACTCGCCGCGCAGAACGCCGTAGTGGCCGCCGAGTCGCTGGGTCTGGGGACCGTATTCGTCGGCGCGATCCGCAATCAACCACGTGCGGTGGCCACCGAACTCGCACTGCCACCACATACCTTCGCGACCTTCGGCCTCGCCGTCGGGACACCGGACCCCCAGGAGCGTTCCGGCATCAAACCACGTCTGCCGCAACGCGCGGTGCTGCATCGGGAAACCTACGATGCCACGCACGCCGACGGTGTCATCGCCGACTACGACGACCGCCTGGCCGGCTACAACGAGCGCTACGGGTTGCCCGGCAACTGGAGCGAACGGGTGCTGGCGCGCTTGGCGAATGCGTCGTCACTCAACGGCCGCGACCGGCTGCGCGCGGATCTCGAGTACCTGGGCCTGCCGTCGGTGTGAACTGCCGGCCATCTTCTCGTGCAATGACATCCGGAGGGAACTCATGCCCCAGCTGCTGTTGAACGCCATCATCCGCCCGATCGGTTTCACGCGGGGAGGGTGGCGTCACCCGTCGGCGACCCCGGAGCGGGCGCTCGACCTCGACTACTACCAAGAGATCGCGACGGTAGCCGAACGCGGCCGCCTCGACGCCCTGTTCATCGCCAATTCGCCGGTGGCGCCGAACGATCAGTGGACCACCCTGTTCTCCCCGCTGGAGCCGATCACCCTGCTGTCGACGCTGGCGGCGACGACCACGCACCTGGGTCTGATCGCGACTGTGTCCAGCACGTTCACCGACCCGTATCAGGTTGCCCGGCAGCTTTCGACACTCGATCATCTCAGCAAGGGGCGCGCCGGGGTGAACATCGTGGTGTCGGGCAGCGCGGCTGCCGCCGCCAACTTCGGTTTCGACGATCTGCCCGACCAGTCGGACCGTTATGCGCGCGCCGACGAGTACCTCCATGTACTGCAACGGCTGTGGGACAGCTGGCCGGCCGACGCGCTGATCCTGGACAAGGCCGGCGCCCGGCAGGCCGATCTCGGCAAGCTCACCGCGATCGAGTTCCGCGGCAAGCATCTCGCGGTGCGCGGCCCACTCGACATCCCCCGCTCACCGCAGGGACGGCCCCTGGTCTTCCAGGCCGGATCCTCCCCGGAGGGGCGGCAATTGGCCGCGGCCCATGCCGACGCGGTGTACAGCGCAGCACGCACCATCGACGACGCACTCGCATTCCGTGCCGACATCCACCGCAGACAGGATGCGTTGGGACGAACGGGTTCCCGCGTCAAAGTGCTGCCCGGCCTGATCCCGATAGTCGGCAGCACCGACGCCGAAGCTCGTCGCCTGCATGAGGAGATCAGTGCGCTGTACCCGATCGGACAGGCCGTCGAGGGACTCGGCGCTCGGCTCGGTGTCGATCTCGTGGGTATCGACGCCGACGACCACTTCCCGATCGACCTCCTGCCACCCGTGCAGAGCCTGTCCGGCAATCGCAGCTTCCACGAGATCGTCCGCAAGCATGCGGCCGCAGGCGCCACCCTGCGTGAGGTACTGACAGTCACCGACGCCGGGAATGCGCACCTGCGCTTCATCGGTGCGCCGGAGACGATCGCCGACCAGATCCAGGAGTGGTTCCGGGCCGGCGCCGCCGACGGATTCAATCTGAACCCGGCGATCAGCCCGAGTGGGCTGACCGATTTCGTCGACCACGTGCTACCGGTGTTGCAGGACCGCGGCATTCGGCAGCGCGACTATCCCGCCGACACTCGCGTGCGGCCGGTCTTCGGCTCGCACTGAACACCGGCCGGCACACGGGGGGACTTTCAGAAGAAGCCCTGATTGGGCAGCGGGGTGCCGTTGATCTCGTAGCGGCCCACCGCAACGGCCTTCAGAGTCTTCGGATTGTGTGCCGCGATGGAGCGAATGTTGCGCCAGTGCCGATCCAGGTGTGCACTGCGCCGAACCAGCGAGCCGCCACCCACGTCGAACAGTTCGGAGGACGCGCGGTTGGCCAGTTCGTCGATGACCACCTTCGACTTCGCGTTGAACAGCGCTGCCCCCAGCGACAGTTCCGGTTCACGGTCCGTACCGTGTGCGTCGTAGGCTTCCGCCAGCGCGGACGCGGCGGTGAGCACCAGCGACTCGGCGGCGAACGCCTGGCTCGCGATCTGGCCGACCGTGAGATGGAAGACCGGATCTTGGGCGGGCACATCGGATGTCGCGTGATAGAAGCTGCGCGGCCGATCCCGCACCACCCGAGCCGCATCGGCGGTCACCTGTCGCAGGATGCCCGCAATCATCGCGTTGAGCTGGACGTGGAAGAAGGTCGCCGGATAGGGCAGGTTGTCGCGGGGGAAGCCGCCCGGGCCGAAGTAGTCGTCGGGTTCGACGGCCACGTCCTCGAAACGCACTGTGCCACTCGCGGTGAACCGCTGACCGAAGCCGTCCCAGTCGTCGGGGGCGGTCACCCCGGGCCGGTCGGTGGGGATGATCAGCGACACCGTGCTGCCGTCGACGTCGGTGGCCGCGACGATCAGCCAATCCATGTACTTGCTGCCGGTGGTGTAGTGCTTGGTGCCATTGAGTCGTAGACCCGACGGCGTCTCGGTCACCGCGGTCTCGTACGCGTAACCCTGGGCACCGGCCTTCGCCGTGAGTTCGGTCGACGCCGAGCCGATCAACTCGCCGTCCGCCACACGCGCCAGCCAGGTCCGGGCCAGCGCGCGGCGTTCGGCGGAGTCGTCACCGCGGGCCTCCGCGCTGAGCCGCAGGTTCTCCACGACCCCGTAATGACTGCGCAGAATATGTGCCACGTTGGAATCGGCCGCGCCCAGTTCGATGAATACCCTGAACACGTCGACCAGCCCGTACCCGCCGCCGCCGAGTTCGGTGGGTACGCGCAGTGCGCCGAGGCGCGCGCGTTTGATCTCGGCGATGGCGTCGACGGGCGGTTCGTCTCGCTCGTCGCGATCGATGGCACCGGCCCCGACACGCTCGATCAGGGCGCTGACCGTCGCTCGACGGTAGTCGGCAAGGTCGGGACGTTCGGCAACTTCGGTCATGTCTCACTCCGTTTCAGGTTGTCCGGCAAGCCTTGTCGCGGCCGTCGCGGCAAACAATCGATTTCTGCTAAATGAATCTGGTAGCGGCCATGACTTCATCTGCCCGCGCGGCGTTCGGAGGATGGAGCGATGACCGAACGACGCCTGCTCCATCTCAACGTCAACGGGAACGGGCTGGCCAAGCCGCCGAACAGTTGGCGCCGCAGCGATCCGCCGCTGTGGTTCCTCGACTTCGCCTCCTGGGAGAAGCTGGGTGTCATCGCCGAACGTGCGTTGCTGGACGCGGTGTTCCTCGCCGATTCGTTACCCAGTCAGAATTTCGATGTTCCATGGCACGCCTTCGACCCGTTCCAGCTCCAGATCGCCATCGCGCGCGCCACCCGGCACATCGGCCTGGTCGCGACCCTGTCCGCGACGTTCTACCAACCGTGGGATGTGGCCCGGCGCGCCGCGACGCTCGACGTGGCGTCGGGCGGGCGCGCCGCCATCAATGTCGTCACCTCCGGATCGGATGACGCCGCCGCCCTCTACGGAAAAGATCCGTTGCCCGGGAGAGACTTTCGCTACGGACGCGCCGACGAGGTCCTCACCGCGGTGAAGCAGCTGTGGGGTTCATGGGGAGAGGCGACGGTCGTCGGCGACCCGGTCACCGGCAGGCTGGTCTCCGGCCCGGACATCCCGCATGTCGACTTCGACGGTGAGCACCTCGGCTTCCGCGGCCGCTTCCAGTTTCCCCCGTCACCCCAGGGACGGCCGGTCATCTTCCAGGCCGGTGGTTCCCCGCAGGGCATCGAGCTGGCCGCCAAACATGCCGATGCGGTGTTCTGCCAGGCGAACACGGTCGCCACCGGCCGGGACTTCTATCGAAGTCTGAAGGCCAGGGTGGCCGCGCATGGACGGTCCCCCGACGACGTACTGGTGCTGCCCGGCCTGAACATCACGCTGGGCAGCACCGAGGCCGAGGCCCGTCGCCGCCGGGCCGAACTCGTCACCATCGACGTCGATCAGACCGACCAACTCGCCGATTTCGCGGCGACCCTCGGGGTGCCGGTGGATCTGCTCGATCCCGATCGGACGCCACCGTGGGACTACATCGATGGTACCGAGTGGAAGCCGCGCACCATCGGTGGAGCCAATGCGATTCTCAGTGTGGCCCGCCGCGAGAATCTGACTATCCGCCAGTTGATCTCGCGCGGTGCGGGCGCGCAGCGGGCGACGGTCGGCACACCCGAGCAGGTGGCCGACTCCATCGAACAGTGGTTCACCGAGGGCGCGGCCGACGGCTTCAACATCAACTTCGACGTATTCCCCACCGGCCTGGAACAGATCGCCGACCACCTGATTCCGGAGTTGCAGCGCCGCGGCCTGTTTCGCACCTCCTACGAACACGACACTTTCCGAGGCAATCTCGGTCTCTCCCCGAAGGAACACCTCCGATGACCCGACGACTACATCTCAACGTCAACGCCAATGCGCTGGGTCGGGCGCCCGGCGGATGGCGCCTACGCGAACAACCACTCGGATTCCTCGACATCGCCGAATGGGAGAACCTCGGCCGAACCGCCGAACGCGGACTGCTCGACGCCGTGTTCCTCGCCGAGACACACGGATTCGGACACACCGACTTCACCAGACCATGGAATGCGATCGACCCGTTCGTGGTGCTGACCGCGGTCGCCCGAGCCACCACCCACATCGGCCTGGTCGCCACCGTGTCGGCCACCTACCGACATCCGTATCACATTGCGCGTCTGGGATCCTCGCTCGACCTGGTGTCCGGCGGACGGGCGGCGATCAACGTGGTCACCACTTCGTCGGACCGGGCCGGTGCACAGTTCGGACTGCCCGCCCACCCCGACCGCGACGAGCGCTATGGACGCGCCGACGAGGCGATCGCCGTGATCAGACAACTGTGGGAATCCTGGGATCCCGATGCCCTGGTGGGCAACCGGGACACCGGCGAACTGACCGACCGCACCAAGATTCGCGAGGTCGATTTCACCGGCGAACATCTGTCGGTGCAGACCTACTACCAGGTACCACGCTCGCCGCAGGGGCATCCGGTGGTGCTGCAGGCCGGCGCCTCCGAGCCGGGTATCGACCTCGCGGCCAAGTACGCCGACGCGGTGTTCTGCGCCGAACACAATCTGGCACAGGGAAAGGAGTTCGCCCGTCGCGTCAAGTCACGGGCGCGCGACGTGTACGGACGCGACCCCGACACCGTCCTGATCCTCCCCGGTCTCTGGCCGATCATCGGCGCCACCGAGGCTGCCGCGCGGGATCGCTATCGGGACTTGTCCGAACTCGCCACCGACGGCGGGGAGGCCCTCACCTCCCTGGCCGCCCAACTCGGGGTGCCCGCCGAACGGTTGCACCTCGACCGAGAGTTGCCCTGGGAACTGTTCGACGCCCCCGACTGGAGGCCGTCGAGTTACGGCTTCGCCAACTCGGTGCTCGCCACCGCTCGCAATGAGAACCTGACCGTGCGTGGACTACTCGGACGCCATATCGCCGGTGGCGGGCATCGTACGGTCGTCGGCACACCGGAACAGATCGCCGACGAGATCGAGCTCTACTTCACCGAAGGCGCCGCCGACGGATTCAACCTCAATCACGACTTCTATCCCGACGGTCTGGACCTGATCGTCGACCATCTCGTCCCCGAACTCCAGCGACGCAACCTGTTCCGCACCGAATATGAGGACACCACACTGCGTGGCAATCTCGGTCTGCCACTTCCGGTCCCGACACCGGTCTGAGCGGCGTCCCCAACCGGCACCCGCCCGCGGAGCTGCTATCCGCGGGCGGGTTCGGGTCCTGGCCCGCCGTGTCGCGTCACCGCGGCACGGAAGGTGGCGGCCACCTCCGGCCTGCGGACCGCCCCGATCGCGACGACGACCGCCGCCACCAGGGCAGCGCATCCGCCGATCCGTACCGCCCAGCGCGCGCCGAGGACGTCGGCGGTGGTGCCGACGATCGATGCGCCCACTGCCATCGAACCCATCTGGACCGCACTGAACAGCGCGAGGATCCGCCCGCGCAGGTGAGGTGCGGTGGCGATCTGCATCGCCGAGGTGACGCTGATGAAGTAGGTCATCATGAACACCCCGATCGGGAACAGCATCAGCGCATACCAGCGGAAGTCGCCAACCACCGAACTGATGAGCATCGACGCCGACAGGCCGAGGCCGCCGGCGACCACACTGCCCAACCGCGGTTGCGGCCGGTAGGCACTCGCGAGCGAACCGAGCAGACTACCCAGCGCCATCGTCGTCCCCACCACGACGTAGAGGTCGGCCCCGCGGTGAAACACGGTGGTGGACATCAACGCCGTCATCAACGCACTGTGCGAGGCGAACATCGAGACCAGCCCGACCCCGACCAGTAGCACCGCCAGATCAGCCCGGCCACCGACGTAGCGCAGCCCGTCACGCAGGGTCGCCCGACGCTGCGAACAGTCCCGCACCCGCAGCCCAGGACGCCGTCGCAGACCCGCGAGGACGAGCATGCCGATCGTCGCGCACACCGTGGTCACCAGGAAGGCTCCCGCCGTCCCCCATACGGCGATGACGACACCGGCCAGTACCGGCCCGGACATCCGGCCCAGATTGGTCATCGCCCCGTTGAGCCCGATGGCACTCATCATGTGCGTACGCGGCACCAGATCGGTGACCGCGGCCTGCCGCGCCGGCAGGTCCAGCGCACTCGCACAGCCGAGGACGAACGCCGAGATCAGCACCATCGGCAGGGTGACGATCCCGGCCGCCACCAGCACACTCATCGTCAGGGTGTTCACCCCGATCAGCACCTGGGCGACCATCAGCAACCGCCGCCGCGGCAGTCGGTCGGCGAGGACGCCGGCATAGGGGCCGAAGAGCAGCACCGGAAGATATTGCAGGGACACCGCCGCACCGGTCGCCGCACCGGAGCCGTCGGTCAGAACCGCCAGGACCAACCAGTCCTGCGCGGTTCTGGCCGACCACTCCCCGGTGCGGCTGAAGAAGGTGCCCACCAGCCATATCCGGAAGGGCGCCTGGGCGAGCGCGCCGAAACCACCGTTGGGTCTCGGCCCCCTCACCCCGTCGTGATCGGATCGAGAATCGTCGTGTAGCCCAGTGCCGCATCAGCATTGGACTTCAGTCCGCCCACCCGGTGAGCTGCCGTCACGATGGACTGCTGAATCTTGATGAAGTTGGGGTCCGACAGCCGGTAGAACTTGGTGTACTGCGCGTTGTCGTAGTTGGCCGCCGCGACCTCCTCGGTCTGCGTCAGCACCCGCTGCAACACCTTCACATACGCGTCGCGGTGGGTGGGCACCCATTCCTCGTAGTACTTGCGCAGCCGGCCGAAGAAGTCCTTGATCGCGGCCTGTTTCGCCGGATCGGCCAGCACATCCGAACGCGCGAGCCAGCCGCTTCCACCGATGATGCCCAGTGTCTTGGGGTCGGCGATCCGCACCGCGTCGCCGGCGTCGAGCTTCTTCTTGATCAGTGGATAGCTGGCCACCACCGCGTCCAAATCACCCGCGACGAAGGAACTCGCCGCCGCCTGATTCGCCGGGAACTGCACCCCGTGCACGTCACCGGGACCGAACCCGCCGTTGGCGAGCGCGACAACATACCCCGCGTAGATGTTGCCGCCGTAGTTGTAGCCGATCTTCTTGCCCCGGAGATCTGCCAGCGAGCGAATCCCGGAGCTCTTGGTCACGTAGACCGCGGGCGCCGGATTGGGTGCCTGCGGTGTCCAGGCGACCGCGATGCCCTGGATCGGCGCGGATTCCTTGGTCCACGGCGTGGCGGCGTTGGCGGCCTCGAAGGCGCCGGTGTTGTCGCCGGCCAGCCCCACGTCGATCTGCTTGCCGTACAGGGCGGCGAGCTGATTCGCCGGGCCGTTGATGACGGGGACCTCGAAGCTGTAGGTGGTGTCGTCGAACAGCCCGGATTCCTTGAGCAACTCCGGGAACTCCGCGGTCTGATAGCCGATCTTGAGATGAATACCGGACTTGGACTGCGCCTCGTCCCCGGCGCACGCGGTGGCCAGGGATCCGACGGCAACCGCGACGACACCTACCCCCACCAGGCGACGAATGAACCGCCCCCGCAATGACTTCACTGACATCTGAGCTTCTACTTCCTCACTCATCGGGTACTGCGATGACTGGCCGGCCGGATGGCCGGGCATGAACAACAGGCCCTCGGGCCGAGACTGCGACCGCCCTGGCGATCGCCGCGATGGCGGTGCGCTCACCCGGCGTGGGAGGGACCCACCCCCAGCTGGGCCAGCAGGATGGCGCGCAACTGCGCGAAACGCGGATCGTCGCGGTCGCGGGGACCGTCGATGTCGATACGCTGATCGAGTGCGATCGCACCGTCGGAGAGCACCAGCACCCGATCAGCGAGCAGGATCGCCTCGTCGACATCGTGGGTGACCAGGACCACGGCGGGCTGGTGGCGAGCACACAGCGCGGCGAGCAGATCGTGCATCCGGATTCGCGTCAGCGCGTCCAGCGCGGCGAACGGTTCGTCGAGCAGCAGGAGGTCGGGTTCGGTGACCAGCGCCCGTGCCAGCGCCACCCGTTGCGCCTCGCCACCGGACAGTGTGCGCGGCCAGGCTCGCGCATGCCGCTCGATACCCACTTCCCGCAGGGCGTCGACCGCACGCTCCCGCGCCGCCCGCAGGCGGCCCGCGCCGATCACCACGTTCCGCCACACTCGTTGCGCAGGCACCAGTCTCGGCTCCTGGAAGACCACCGACCGCACCTGTGGCACCACGACCTGCCCACCGTCGGCGGTGTCGAGGCCCCCGAGGATCCGCAGCAGGGTCGTCTTGCCGGTGCCCGACGGACCCAGCAAGGCGACGAAGTCGCCCTTCTCCAGCAGCAGGTCGACGCCGTCGAGTACGGCCCGCGATCCGAACACCCGACGCACTCCGCGGGCGGCCACCACATAGCGTTCGTCCGTACGGCCAGTCCCGGCGTCCCCCGCCAGCTCCTCGAATGTTGTTGTCACCTCAGCCGATACCGACACGAGCCCTCCACGGTAGAGCGACGCGTTCCACACCCCGCATGACGAAGTCGATCAGGATGCCGAGCACCGCATAGATCCAGATACCGGCGAGCACGATGTCTGGCCGCTGATTGTTCTGCGCGTTCATCACCAGATAGCCGATCCCCTCGGTCGTGTTGACCTGCTCGGCCAGCACCAGCGACAGCAGCGCGAAGCCCGCCGAGAAGCGCAACCCGGTCAGGATGCCCGGCAGCGCGGTCGGGAAGATGATGCGTGTGGCGATCTGCAATCCGGAGAGCCCGTACGACTTTCCGGCCTCGATCAGTTTCACGTCGACACCCTTCACGGCGTGATACGTGTTGAGGTACATCGGGAACAACGACGCGGCGGTGATCAGCGCGAGTTTCGAACTCTCCTCGATACCGAACCAGGTCACGAACAACGGCACCAGCGCGATGAACGGCACCGTCCGGATCATCTGCAGGGTGGCGTCGAAGATCTCCTCCCCGATCTTCCACAGGCCCGCGAAGATGCCCAGGATCAGACCGAGCCCGCCACCCAGCAACAAACCCTGGGCCGCCCGGCGCAACGACACCGGCAACGCGTCCTGCAGGGAACCGATCTCCCACAGATACTGGTATGCCTCGCCGATCGTCCTCGGTGACGGCAGCTGATCCTCGGAGACGATTCCCTGAGAGACCACCAGCTGCCACACGATCACGATCGAGATCGGCACACCGATCCGGAGAATCCAGCCACCCCAGAACCGGATCCGGCCGCGGATACGCACCAGACCCCGGTCGCGCGGAGACAAGTCGATCAGATCCACCCGCCGCGACGCCGGATACCGCGGTGCGGCGTCCACCTCCGCACGAGGCGCCTGCGCCACAAGAACACTCATGACCCCGCGCCAGGTTCGAAGGCACGGAAGGGGACCGTATCGTCGGCCGCAAGCTCGGCGACCAGACCGAGTTCCCACGACAGATAGTTGCGGAACCCCTGTTTGCGCAGTTCCGGATCGGTCTCCCGCCAGCCGGACGCGACCACGTCGTCGGCCTCGTGGAACCACACCGCATCGTCGGCGTCGAGGTCACGGCCGGATGCCGTCCACGCGGCGGTCCCGCCATCGAGCACCACCACCGGACGATCGGTGACCGCCGCGACCTCGACGGCCGCGAACCGGGCGATGATTCCGTCCGGCGAGGTGAGCACGATGGTGCCGCTTCCGGGCAGTTCGACCCCGGATTCGGCCAACCGCGCGCGAATCGCGAACCGCGCGGACCGGATATGGCCGGCCCGGTAGTCCGGACTCGACGCCAGGTCGAGGATCGCGACGTCGGTGTCGTCGAGGAGGTCCGCGAGCTCGTCGGCGGTCACCGATGCGGTGGCGTCGGCCGTCGGCAACCCGAGGACCTGCGCCGGCACGTCACCGTCGACGAGTTCGGTGCCGGCCAGCGCATCATCGAGGACATAGACCTCCGCCCAACCGATCTGCTCGATCCAGCTGGCGGCCACCGTCGCCCGGACGCCGTCGTCGTCCACCAGCACGACCCGCGAATTATGGGTACCCACATGGCGGAACACCCACGGTGCGACATCCCAGCTGGGTGCCGACAGCGATCCCGGCAGGTGGCCGGACACGAACTCCTCCGGCGGGCGTACGTCGAGCACGTACAGCGAACGTTCCTCCGATTCGGCGCGGAACCGCTCCAGGGTTGCCGCGTCGATGTGCTTGGTACCAAAACGCGTGGCAATCCGCTGCGCCGCCTCCTTGGCCGCCACCAGCGATTCACCCTCGGGCGCGGGCGCCGACACCGACTTGCCGTGGTCGAGCTCGTGACCCTCCAGAACCCACGACTGCGTACCACCCTCCAGTGACACAACACGATTCGGTAGTCCGGCGTTGATCAGCACCTGCGCGCCCAAGATGCTGCGGGTGCGTCCCGCGCAGTTGACCACGACAAGTGAGTCCGGCGAGGAGACGACTTCGGCGGCCCGGTAGACGAGTTCGGCCCCCGGGATGGAGGTGCCGCCCGGCAGGCTGTGGTTGGTGAACTCGCCGATCGGCCGACTGTCGAGCAGGACGATGTCCTCCCCGGCCGCCTGTCGCTCCCGGAACTCCGCCACGCTGATGTGCGGCGTCTGGTACACCTCCTCGATCCACTCGCCGAATGCCTGGCCGATCACGTGGTCTCCAC
The DNA here is from genome assembly GCF_030315745.1 of Gordonia heveisoli. Classification (GTDB taxonomy): domain Bacteria; phylum Actinomycetota; class Actinomycetes; order Mycobacteriales; family Mycobacteriaceae; genus Gordonia. The sequence continues at coordinate 92,752 of NZ_JASXSH010000014.1, forward strand.
CGGACTGCACCTTGTAGCCGGCCTCAGCCCAGGCAGCCAGCCCACCGTCGAGAACTCGGACATCGCCGAAACCCAGGTCGCGCAAGCGAACCGCCGCACGGGTGGCACGCACCCCATCGCCCGAGTCGTACACGATGACCGGCGTCGACGGCCGGGGAACCAGCCGTGCCACCTTGAGTTCGAGCACACTGAGCGGGATCGACACGGCGTGCAGAATCGACCCGTCGACGGCCGTCACGCCCGCCTCCCGGACATCGATGAGGGCATATTCGCTTGCACCACTGATCAGTTCGTGTAGCTCCGGTGCATCGATCGTCGCAGTCGCGATGACAGTCATGGGTTCCTACTCCGGTTCGGTGGATCGGCAGCGAGAGTTCGCCTGCCGGCCGACGGAGGGCGATCGCACCGTCGGACGCATTCCATGCTGTCGTGCAGAACTATTCGCCAACAACGAAACTCATCTACGCGGATCGAAAAGGCTGCGCTTAACCCACGGATCGGGCCGAGCGGACACGTGACCACAGCAGCCCCCACAACGACAGCAGGCCCCACAACGACAGCAGGCCCCACAACGACAGCGGCGCCGCATCCGATGATCGGAATGCGGCGCCGCGACGTCGACGATCGGCCGGCCTCAGGACGCGGCCACCACCGAGGTGGCCGGTTCCGGCACGATCTCGTCCGCTATCGACTGCAGAGCATTCAGCGCCACAGCAGTTTTCGGGTCATGTTGACGTCCAGCCCGGACCACTGCGTTGATGTCGCGCCGTTCCAGCTCGATCCCGTCGACGATGTGGCCCTGCAGCGCGGCGGGCACGGTGAGTAGCGGCACCACCGCAGGCCCGATGCCGGTGGCCGCGACATCGCACACGTTGTGCGCACCGTTGAGCCGATGTTTGACGTGAGGACGGAAGCCCGCACGCTCCCCTGCCCGCATGAGCACGGTGTCCAAACCCGATCCGGTCGGTCCCGAAACCCACGGGTGGTCGGCGAGGGCCGCCAACCCTCCGCTCCGGATCAGTGCATGCAGGTCGGGCGGTGCCATCAGCACCAGCGGCTCATCTATCAACCCGATCACGCTCAGCCCGGAATACGGCTCCTGACCGGTGAAGTCGTAGGAGCAGGTGATCGCCAGATCGATCTCCCCCTGGCGCAGCTGACGCAGCGCGCGTTCCGGACTCTGCTGATACACCTCGACGCGCATCTCCGGGGCCTCGACACCGAGCTGGCGCACCATCGGCGTCACCAACTGGGTCACCGCCATGTTGAAGGCCGCGACGACCAACTGACCCGAGGCCCGATTCTCGGTGGCCGCAACAGCACTCATCGCCTCGTCGACCGCCCCCAGCACCCGACGGGCGTGGTCGGCGAGAACCCGGCCGCTGCGGGTGAGGCCGAGGGTCCGGCCATCGCGGCGGAACAGGACGGCACCGCTCTCGTCTTCGAGGACGCGCAATTGCTGAGATACCGCGGAGCTGGTGATGTTGCGTCGGTCGGCGACCGCGGTCACCGTACCCAGGTCGGCCAGATCGCAGAGCAGCATCATGCGTTTCAGATCGAGCATCGTGCATCCCTCCGGATCTGGGTGAGAATCGGCGGCGACCGACGATCACTATCCCGCCGTCAGCACCCACGCCCGCCGATGAGCCGCATCCGCAAGGACCCCGGCTGACCTGTAGATATCCAGATATAACACAGCAAAACTGAACAATTCCCCTCCATCGGACCACGGAGGGGAATTGCAACCAGCGCGCATATTAGGAACTATTCACGGCGGCACAGTTCATGTGCGATCGACGAGAATTCGCCGCGAATCTTCGGTAGCTGAGACCGTCAGTGTTCGAGTTCGCGGGCCACCGCACGCACGACCTCGGAGATCCGCTGCGCGGTCTTGCGGTCGGGGTAGCGCCCCTTACGCAGATCCGGCTGGACCTTCGCTTCGAGCAGCGTGATGAGATCGGCGACCATGCCGTGCAGTTCGTCGGGGCTGTGCCGCTTCACGTCCTTGCGGGCCGCCTCACGGGCGTTCTTGGCCACACTCGGCGCGGGTTCGAGCACGGTCACCCGCAGGGCCTGCGGTCCGCGACGACCGGCAGCCATGTCGAACTCGACACGCTGACCCGGCTTCAGCCCCTCGACCCCACCGGACAACGCCGACGCACGGACGTACACGTCCTCGCCGCTCTCCTGCGAGAGAAAGCCGAAGCCCTTCTCCGCGTCGTACCACTTCACCTTGCCGGTCGGCACTGCGCTCACCCTCGTCCACTCGGATCCACCACGACAAAAGACGCCATCACCCATCCGGACAAGACGAGCCCGGACTGCTGAGCAAGGCGCCTGACTGGTCAGTCTAGCCAACGCCCCGGACATCAGTCACGGCGATTACCCACCAGCCGGTGCGGGCACGTCGATCGGCGATGACCAGCCCGCGCGCGTGATCTACCGTGGAGATATGCACAAAACTGGTTCGTCGGGACTGCTGGTGGCGGCCATCGTCCTGTTCGCGATCGGGCTACTCGCGATCGCGGCACTGTTCCTGACGCCGGTCCTCTCCGACGGCAGCACCGCGCCGACGGCTATCTATCTACTGACGATGTGCGCGCCGCTGGGCTTTCTCCTCGGGATCGCCGCGGCTCTGCGCGCCGGACGACGGGTGAACACCAAATGACCGCAACAGCAGATTTCGCCACCCCCGACCTCGCACCGGCCTCCGATTCGAAGGCATTGCGCCAGGCCTACTCGTGCTTCCCCTCCGGCGTCGTCGCGGTGTGCTGCCGCCGTCCCGCCGACGACGGGTCCGGGGATTCGCGCGAACTGATCGGAATGGCGGCGAGTTCCTTCACCACCGTGTCCCTCGACCCGCCGCTGGTGTCGGTCTGCGTGCAGAACTCGTCGTCGACGTGGCCACTGCTGCGGGGTGCGCCGGCGATCGGGGTCAGCGTGTTCGCCGGCGACCAGATCGACGTGTGCAAACAACTCGCCGGACCGTCGGGGAACCGCTTCGACGCCATCGCCCCGCTGCGCACCGCCGACGACGCGGTGTTCATCCCGGACGCCGCGGCACACCTGTCCTGCACGATCCACAACGAGATCCAGGCCGGCGACCACACCCTCGTCCTGCTGCAGATCGAGACCTTGCGCGCCGACCCCGGTGTGGAGCCACTTGTCTTCCACGCCAGCACCTTCCGCGCGCTAGAAGCCCGCCGGAGTGGCTAGATGACCGCTGTCGCACTGGGATTGCCGACGCCGCGCACCTCGACTGCGACGGCGTCGCACCCGACCCCGACGTCGGGTCCCCTGCGCGACACCTTCGGACGCGTCGCCCGCGACCTTCGGGTCTCGGTGACCGACCGCTGCAACCTCCGCTGCACCTACTGCATGCCCGCCGACGGCCTGGACTGGATGCCGGGTGACAAGCTCCTCTCGACCGAGGAGATGATCCGGGTGCTGACCGTCGCGGTACGCGATCTGGGCGTCGAACGGATCCGCTTCACCGGCGGTGAACCGCTGCTCCGACGCGACCTCGAAGACATCATCAGCGCCATCGCCGCGCTGGAGAATCGACCGGAGATCGCGATGACGACCAACGGTCTGGGCCTCACCCGGCGGGCGCGCGGACTCGCCGACGCCGGACTCGACCGGGTCAACGTCTCCCTCGACACCGTCGATGCCACCCGGTTCGCGCAGGTGACGCGTCGCGATCGACTCGACGACGTAATCGCCGGCCTGGCGGCCGCCGCCGACGCCGGACTGGGGCCGATCAAGGTCAACGCGGTGCTCCCCGAGCGTGCCGACCTGGCCCGGCTGCCCGACCTGCTGTCCTTCTGCCTGGCCCATGGTTACGAACTCCGGATCATCGAGCAGATGCCACTCGACGCCGACCATGCCTGGGCGCGCAACCAGATGGTGACCGCGGACGAGATCATGGCCACCCTGCACGACCACTTCGACCTGCGGCCAGATCCGACCCCACGCGGGAGCGCCCCGGCGGCGACCTGGCTGGTCGACGGCCATACCCACGCGGGCCGACCCACCCGGCTGGGTGTCATCGCATCGGTGACGCGGCCCTTCTGCGGCGACTGCGACCGCACCCGGCTCACCGCAGACGGCGCCCTGCGCAACTGCCTGTTCGCCGCCACCGAGACCGATCTGCGCGGCGCGTTGCGCGGGCGGCGGTCGACCGAAGCCGGTCCCGCCGCCGTGGACGCCGAGATCGCCCGTCTATGGCGCGCCAACGCCTGGGCCAAGGCGGCCGGACACACCGTCAACTCCGACGATTTCGAGCAACCGGCCCGCCCGATGTCGGCGATCGGCGGCTGAGGGTACAAGCTGGACATCATGTCGAGCACCACCCGCCTACCGATCACCATCCGGTATTTCGCCGCGGCACGGGCCGCCGCGGGCGTCGACACCGAACGCGTCGAGATCGACGCGCACACCTCGATCGCCGATCTGGAAGGCATTCTCGCCGCCGCGCATCCCGATCTGGCTCCGATCCTGGCGCGCTGCTCCTATCTCCGGGACGAGATCGCGCTGCGTCATCGCGACCGGCCGCTGCTCCCCTGCGACACGGTCGACGTGCTGCCTCCGTTCGCGGGTGGCTGAGACCACAAACCGCCTGTGAGCTTAGTCACATAACGGTGCGATAACGGGATGGACACAGGACGACTACTAGCCCCGTGAACTGGGATGACACCCTTTTGCGCGCGAAAGTGCCGAATTCGGCGCGGTTTTCGGCTTGGGACGACTACGTGATTCAGCGCGAAGTTCGCCGTAACGTACGAAACGTCCTTCCTCGGAAGGTCACAACACAGCGAACAGAACATAACGTCCCGTCGGCCGCGCCGAGCCTCGCTCCGCCACGGAACGCAACGAGCAACAGAACTTCTAGGAGCGAGGACGGGGGACCCACCTCTCATCGTGAGATGAGAACGGGCATCGCATGCGGTGTCCTTGGGGTCAAGTCCCGAAGCCTCACGGCCACGGACCGAGCAACCTCTCGCTCGAACCCGACAGCTGACTTCGTAGGCGCGTGGAGAGAGGAACTCGACACATGTCCGGACGTCATCGCAAGCAGACGAACACCACGACCACCAAGACCTTCGCCAAGATCGCGCTCACCGGCGCCGTTCTCGGCGGTGGCGCCGCACTCCTGGGCACCGGTTCGGCCAACGCCGCCACCGACTCCGAGTGGAACTCCGTCGCGCAGTGTGAGTCGGGTGGCAACTGGGCCATCAACACCGGCAACGGCTACCAGGGCGGACTGCAGTTCAGCCCGAGCACCTGGGCCGCCCACGGTGGCACCCAGTTCGCCCCGAGCGCCGATCAGGCCAGCCGCGAAGAGCAGATCGTCGTCGCCGAGCGCGTCCTCGCCACGCAGGGCAAGGGCGCCTGGCCGAGCTGCGGCGGACCGCTGTCGGGACCCACCCCGCGCACCGCTCCCAACAGCATCGACCCCATCCGCACCCCGCAGGCCCCCGAGCAGCGTGAGTTCAAGCTCGGCACCGCCCCGGAGGCCAAGACCGACGCCGAGGTCAAGAAGCAGGTCGACGAGGCCGTCGACGCCGCCAACGTCAGCCCCGAGGTGCGCAACCTCTGGAAGGCGGCCAAGGACAGCGGTGTGCAGCTGAGCCCGGAGCAGATCAAGCTGTTCAACCAGAACAAGCACCTGCTGCCGAACTCCTGACACACGGCATCCGCCCATAGTCGAAGGGCCCCGCACGATGAATCATCCGTGCGGGGCCCTTTTCCAACTCTCGATAGCAACTCAGGCCGACCCGACCCATTCGTCGGAGCCGTCGGCGAAAAACTGATGCTTCCACACCGGAAGCCGCGCCTTCACCTCGTCGACCAGTCGCGCACAGGTCTCGAACGCCGCCCGCCGGTGATCGGCGGCGACCGCCACGACGAAGGCCGCATCCCCGACGACGAGATCGCCCACCCGGTGCGACACGGCGACCGCGCGCAACCCGGCGGTCGACCCGACGACCTCGAAGACGACCTCGGACAGCACGCGAGGCGCGCTCGGATGGGCGGAGTAGGACAGCGCGGTCACCGATCGGCCGGCGTCGTGGTTACGGACGGCGCCGGTGAACCCGACGATGGCCCCGGCCGCTCCGCCGGCCGCCGCGCCGACGTAGTTCTCGTGTTCGGGCAGACTGATCGGCTCGGCGGCGACCGCGGTCCGGATGGCCGCCCCCATCGCAGGTGGCGCGTTCATGGGTGATCACCTCCACGGATCTGGTCGAGCGCATGTCGCAGGACACCGTCGAGGACGACCAGACCGTCGCGCACCCCGCCCGTCGAACCGGGCAGGTTCAGCACCAGGGTAGAACCGGACACGCCGGCCAGGCCGCGGGACAGGATCGCGGTCGGCACCTGTGGCAGGCCCGCGGTACGGATGGCGTCGGCCAGCCCCGGGATCTCGAAGTCGAGTAGCGCACGGGTCTGCTCGGCGGTGCGGTCGGTCGGCGACACCCCGGTGCCACCGGTGCTGATCACCAGATCCGCACCGGCATCGACCGCGGTCCGCAGCGCCTGCCCGACCGGCGGACCGTCGGCGACGACGATCGGGCCGGCGACGTCGAAACCGCGCGACCGCAGCCACTCGACGATGATCGGACCCGTGCGATCGGGATAGGTACCCGAACTCGCCCGGGTGGAGGCCACCACCACATGCGCGAGCCCGCTCGTGGTCACGGTTCGTCCGGGTCGTCGCGGCGCCAGTCCCCCGACTTGCCGCCGGTCTTCTCCAGCAGCCTGATGTTGTCCATGTGGGCCCGCCGGTCGACGGCCTTCACCATGTCGTGCAGGGTCAGCCCGGTCACCGCGACGGCGGTCAGCGCCTCCATCTCGACCCCGGTCTGCCCGGAGGTGGCGACGGTGACGAGGACGTCGATGTGATCGGCGCCCACGCTGAAGTCGACGTCGACCGAGGAGAGGGCCAGCTGATGGCACAGCGGGATCAGCTCGTCGGTGCGTTTGGCGGCCATGATGCCCGCGATCCGGGCGGTGGCCAGCACGTCACCCTTGGGCAGCCCATCCACGCCGAGCAGTTCGATGACCCGCGTGGTGGTGTGGAAGGTGCCGGCGGCGACGGCCCGACGCCGGGTCGTGGCCTTGTCGCCGACATCGACCATGCGTGCCGTCCCCGACGCGTCGAGATGCGTCAGGCGTTCGGGCGTGCTGCCGGACGAAGACTCCGGCGACATCGATTCAGCGGTTGATGTCGGTCTTGGCGTGCACGAACGGCAGTTCGTCGACCGGCAGCGGGAACTGGGTCTCACCGAACGGCGACAGCGCGCCGGAAATGCCGGCGGCGAACTCGGAGACGGCGTGCGAGCCGTCGAGATCCTGGGGCCAACCGTTGTCGACGTACTGCTTCTTGCCAGATTTCTCAGCCACGTCCAGCATTCTGCCATGCGCCCTGCGGGGCCACCGCCCGACCGGCTCCTTTTGACGGTGGCCGACCCCGACACGTCCGACTGAATGAGTCAACGGTCCAATGTGCGTCGTATTGGGTATCGTCCGATCCGACACAGATCGATCCGGCACCCATGTATCCAGCACCGATCGATACGACGGCGACCGCTTGCGGCGAAGATCCGTCCGACACGGATACGGCCGAACCTTATGGAGGAGTTCACGTGGCGCTCAATCCCGGAACCGAGATCGCCGGGTACCGAGTGATCTCACGCCTGGGCCAGGGTGGCATGGGCGAGGTCTACCTCGTGGAGAATCCCACCCTCGAACGCGAAGAGGCGATGAAGGTGATCTCGGTGGCCGGGGTCTCCGATCCCGGTTTCCAGCAGCGATTCACCAACGAGGCCCGCACCACCGCGAAGCTCAGCCACCCCGGCATCATCACCATCCACCAGCACGGCATCGCCGACGGTCTGCCGTGGTTCACGATGACCTACCTGCGCGGCAAGGATCTGACCAATGAGCGGCTGACGCCCGCCGAGGTCGCCAAGGTCATCAGCGATGTCGCCGACGCCCTCGACTACGCCCACCGCCATCAGGTGATCCACCGCGACATCAAACCGGCGAACATCCTGGTGCTGCGCGACGAGACGAACGGCGACATCGAACGGACCGTCGTCCTCGACTTCGGGATCGCCAAACTCGTCGACTCCGCGTCGCTGACCGGCACTCATGCCTTCATCGGCACGCTGGCCTACTCCGCCCCGGAGGTCATCGACGGCGGCGACGCCACCGCCCGCTCCGACCAATACGCCCTCGCCTGTACCGCCTACGCGCTCCTCACCGGGCAGGCACCATTCCCCGGCACCACGCCGTCGGCGATCCTGATGGCACATGTGCGCAACCAGATCACGCCGGTCGCCCAGTTCCGGCCGGATCTCACCGCGGTCGACCCGGCACTGCAACGCGCACTGGCCCGCAATCCGGCCGAGCGCTACACCGACTGCCGGGCCTTCGCGGCAGCGCTGTCGCAGGTGCTGACCGGCCCCGCGGCCGGACCGGTGGCCCCGACGACCATCACGCCGCCCCGACCCATGCCCTACCCGAACGCGCCCTATTCGAGCACCCCGGGTCCGCACGCATCCGGGCCACATGCTTCTGGGCCACACGCTTCTGGGCCACATCCTTCGGGACCGAATCCGACGGGAGCGGCGTCGGGGGCGTTCACCGGACAGCCCAACCATGGCGCGCCGACCGGACACCTGCCGCCCACCGGGGCACCGGGGTACGCGCCGGTCGGCCCGACGCCGAGCCAGCCGCAGTTCGCGGTCGGCGCACCCCACTCGACCGGGCCGCAGAATCATCCCGGCAGCACCTACCCCACCGGCCCCGGCGGGATGGGCGGTCCGTCCCAGCCGTCGGGCCGCAAAACCGGCAAGATCGTCGCCGCGATCGCCGCCGTCGTCGTGGTGGTTGCCGCCCTCGTCGGCGGCACGTTCCTCGTCAAGAGCATGTCCTCGGACGGCGGATCGGACAGTGTCGCAGCGACCCCGACCCCACTCAGCAACCAGGCACGCACCAGCTGCGCAGTGCGGGACGGTCAGGCCTACTGCTGGGGCCGCAACAACGACGGTCAGGTCGGCGACGGATCCACCGACAACGAGGTCACCACCCCTCGCCAGGCAAACGGACCGACCAACGTCGTCAGCATCTCGACCGGGCTGTACCTGGGCACGGGCAGTTCGTCGGAATCCCACGGGACCACCTGCGCCGTCGGCGGCGGGTCGGCCTGGTGCTGGGGTGACAACAGCCGCGGTCAGGTCGGTGACGGTGGCGGCACCACCACCATCAAGGCGCCGCACCAGATCACCGAACTCACCGACGTCACCGGCATCTCCACCGGTGGGGGCAGCACCTGCGCGATCGCCGGTGGAGACCTCTACTGCTGGGGCGACAACGCCGAAGGCCAGCTCGGCGTCTCCGGTTCGACGGTCAGCACCCCCACCAAGGTCCCCGGGCTCGAGCAGGTGAGCATGGTCACCACCAACTTCGGCACCACGTGCGCCATCGCCGACGCCTCGTTGTACTGCTGGGGCGGCAACGCACAGGGGCAGATCGGCGACGGCAGCACCAGTGCCCGCACCGAACCCACCAAGATCGAGGGGCTCGGTGACGTCACCTTCGTCGCCATCGGCGGATACCAGAAGTCGAGCGTCTCCTATACGACGACCTGTGCGATCGCATCGGGCAAGGGCTACTGCTGGGGCGACAACCAGTACGGCCAGATCGGCGATGATTCGACGACCACCCGCGACACCCCGACCGAGGTCGGCGGACTGGAGAACCCGACGGTGATCTCGACCGGCTACGGATCCAGCTGCGCGGTCGCCGGTGGTTCGGTCTACTGCTGGGGCGACAACGACAAGGGCCAGCTCGGTACCGGCGAATCCAGCGCCACCCGCCCGACGACGGTCAGCGGGATCAGCGCCGCCACCTTCGTGACCACCGGCCTGGGCACCACCTGCGCGCAGGCCGCGGAGGGAACCTACTGCTGGGGATCCAACAGCTACGGACAGATCGGCGACGGCACCGAGATCGACCGGCCGGCCCCCGAGCGCGTCGGATTCTGACACCCGACCCGTTCGATCGACAACGGTCGGTGCCCGTGGCGACACCGTCGGCCCGAGCGGCAACTAGACTCGATCGAATGAGTCCGGATGATCTGCGCCACAGGCTGGCCGATGATCTGGCCGCGCGTGCCGACGACGAGCTGACCGATCTGCTCGCCCATCGTCCGGACCTGGCATCGCCGCCGCCACAGGGCACCGCGGTACTGGCCCAGCGCGCGCTGTCGGCGGCCTCGCTCGCCCTCGTCGGCGACGATCTCGACCTCCTCGGGGTGGCGGTGCTGGAGCAGGTTCTCACCCCGGTCCCCAAGGGCCGCCGCAAGACCCCGCCCCCGGTCACCGTCGATGCGGTCGTCGGCGCGCTCGCCGATCGTGCCGACGCCGACGAGCTGCGGTCGCGCGTCGACCTGTTGCGCCGGCGCGCGGTGATCTGGGGACCCGACGACGACCTGTCCTTCGGCGCGAATGCCGATGCCGCGCTCCCGTGGCGGTCCAAGGCGCTGACCGGTCCGCTCGCCCACCTCGACGCAGCCGAGATCGCCGCCCTCATCGATGGACTCGACGAACGCCGGCTGGAACTGCTGCGCACTCTGGCCCGCGGCCCGGCGTTGGGTCGCAGCCGCGACGCCGACCCCGACGCCGACCCGAATGCACCTGTCCCCCAATTGATCGCGGCGGGTCTGCTCGCCCGAGTGGACAATCAGACGGTCGAACTCCCGCCGATGGTCGGCGCCCTGCTGCGCGAGGAGCCGCCACTGCGCACCGACGACCTCCGGCCGCCGCCATTGGTGGATGCCGGTGGCAAACCTCGCTTCTCGGCCCGCGACATCGATGCCGCGGCAGGCGGTGAGGCGCTCGAACTCATCCGGCACATGACCGCGCTCCTCACCACGCTCGGCACTGCGCCTGCGGCGGTGCTGCGGTCGGGTGCGCTCGGCGTACGTGAACTGCGCAGGCTGGCCAAGGCCACCGGACTCGATGTGAAGCGGGTCGGCCTGCTCGCCGAACTCGCCGGATATCTGCGTCTGATCGATGCCGGTTTTCCGGATCCCCCGCCACCCAACGACACCGGTGAACAGGCTTTTACCCCGACCACCGCCGCCGACACGTGGTTGCACCAGCCGCGTGAACGCCAATGGGCGGTCCTGCTGGAGGCGTGGCTCGCCATGCCCCGGCGTCCCTGGCAGATCGGCGAGCCCGACCGGGACGGCAATGCGCTGGCCACCCTCAGCGGTGACCTGCACGACGCCTACGCACCGGTACAGCGGCGTCTGATCCTCGACGCCCTCACTGCCGCCCCGACGGCCGCGGCCGTGTCCGCGGAGGCGGTGGTCGCCGCCCTGCACTGGCAGCATCCGCGCCAGATTCGGCGGTTCGGACTCCGGGTGGTGGGCGAAACCCTGGAGGAGGCACGCGAACTCGGCCTCACCGCCCATCATGCGATCACCTCGGTCGGCCGGGCTGCGCTCGCCGATGACGGCTCCGATCCGGAGGCCGAGACCGCACTGCTGCGCGCGATTCACACCGCCCTGCCCGATCCGGTCGACCATTTCCTCACCCAGGCCGATCTGACGTTGACCGTGCCCGGACCGATGACACCCGAACTCGCCGATCAGGTCGAGATGGTCGCCGACCTCGAATCCGGCGGCGCGGCATCGGTGTACCGGATATCGGAGGAGAGTGTGCGGCGCGCGCTCGACGCCGGGCGCAGCAGCAGCGAGCTGATCGCCATGTTCACCGCGCACTCACGTACTCCGGTACCGCAGTCGCTGACCTATCTGATCGAGGATGTGGCCCGCAAACACGGCCAGCTCCGGGTCGGCATCGCGGCGAGTTTCATTCGCTGCGAAGACCCCACCACCCTGGCGGCGGTACTGCGCAGTCCCGCCGCCGAGACACTCGCGCTGCGCGCGCTGGCACCCACCGTCGCGGTGTCGCCGTCGGAGGTTCGCGACGTCATCGACGCGTTGCGCGCAGCAGGATTCGCACCGGCCGGCGAGGACTCGTCGGGCACCCTGGTCGACCTGCGGCAGCGCGGCAGCCGGGTGAACATCTCCCGGCAACGCCGCCAGCCCACTCCTCGCCGCAGCACGCCCGCTCCCGCCCAGCTGGCAAATGCGGTGAGCCGCATGCGTTCCCACGATCGCGCGAATGCCGCACAACCCGCCACCGCCCGGACCGGTACCACCACCACGACGCCGGTGCGGGCGACCGGCGGCGGCGAATCGGCGACCGCCCTGATCCAGCTCGCGCTGCGCGCCGGCCGCAGGCTGCGCGTCGGGTACGTCGACGCGCAGGGCTCGGCCAGCAGGCATGTGGTGTCGCCGCGCATCCTGGGCGCCGGGCAGCTGATCGCGGTCGAGGAGGGCAGCGACGAGGAGCAACGCTTCTCCCTGCACCGGGTGACCAGCATCGACCTGCTCGACTCCTGAGGCGCAGCCGGGCTAATTCGATGGACGGGCGGGCCGCGCCCACCTAGTGTGGTCGAGCCGTCGCCCGACGGCGAGAAGCACACGAACACAGGAAGAATCATGACGAGCCAGTTCCCCGTCCCACTCTCCGGCGCCGCCGCATCGACCCTGTTGTGGGCCGATGAGACGTCGATCGAGACGCGCGCACTCGAACAGCTGCGCCGGGTCTCGACGCTGCCGTGGGTGCACGGGGTGCGTGTCATGCCCGACGTCCATGTCGGTAAGGGCGCCACCGTCGGCTCCGTCATCGCCATGCGCGACGCAGTCTGTCCGGCCGCCGTCGGCGTCGACATCGGCTGCGGAATGGCCGCGGTCCGAACCGATCTCACCGCCGACGACCTGCCAGATGATCTCGGCCCGCTGCGTTCGGCGATCGAGGCCAAGGTTCCCGTCGGCTTTCGCGGGCACCGCGATCCGGTAAATACCGACCGCATGCTCGCCGGCGGTGGGTGGAAGCCGTTCTGGGACCGCTTCGGCGACCTGCACAGCGGTGTCCGCCAGTTGGACATCCGCGCGCACAAGCAGATGGGCACGCTCGGCGGGGGCAACCACTTCATCGAGATCTGTCTGGCCGATCCCGACGACAACGGCGTCGAGGCGGTCTGGATCATGCTGCATTCGGGATCCCGCAACATCGGCAAGGAACTCGCCGAGCGGCATATGGCGATCGCCGCGAAGCTCCCACACAACGCCGGACTGTCCGACCGCGATCTGGCCGTATTCGTGTCCGGCACACCGGAGATGGATTCCTACCGACGGGACCTCGACTGGGCGCAGGAGTATGCGGCCCGCAATCGCCGGGTCATGCTCGCGCTGGTCTGCCAGGCAGTACGGGAGAGTTTCGCGGCACGCCGGGTCGTCTTCGACGAGCCGATCAGCTGCCACCACAATTACGTTGCCACCGAACAGGTCGACGGCCTCGAGCTGCTGGTGACCCGAAAGGGCGCCATCCGCGCGGGCAGCGGCGACCTCGGGCTGATCCCCGGTTCGATGGGCACCGGTTCCTACGTGGTGCGCGGACTCGGGTCGGCGGCATCGTTCTACTCGGCCTCCCATGGCGCCGGGCGACGGATGAGCCGGACGAAGGCGCGGCACATGTTCACCGCCGCGGACCTGGCCGCCCAGACCCGAGGGGTGGAATCACGCAAGGACGCCGGCGTGGTCGACGAGATCCCGGCGGCGTACAAGGACATCGACGAGGTCATCGCCGCCCAGACCGACCTCGTCGAGGTCGTGGCACACCTGCGGCAGGTCGTGTGCGTCAAGGGCTGACGATCCGCTCACCCCCGGCTACTGTCAGGGGTGAGCGGTATCCCGAGGTGGCGAAGGTGGTTCGCGATGAGGCGAGCACAACCGATCAGCGGACCGGCGGCCGAGGTCGCCGACGACTTCCGGCATGAGCTGGTGCGGCGTCTGCCACGCACCAGGCACCGACGACCGATCCACCATCCGGCCGACCTGATCACCGCACTGGGTCCGACGATCGCCGGTTCCAACGTCATCATGCAACTGGCCAATCCGCGGGTCGGGTACGGCGTCCACGAGAGCCGGGTCGATTCGGGCAACGCCATCAAGCGCCCGATCAAACGCAGCCGCACGACCGGCACCTTCCTGGCGGTGGCTCTCCTCGGCACCGACGCCGACCGGGCGTATGTCCACCGCGAGATCGCCCGCATCCACCGGCAGGTGTATTCCACCGCCGACAGCCCGGTCCGCTATCGCGGCAACGACGCGCGGCTCCAGCTCTGGGTTGCGGTCTGCCTGCTCAAATACTTCATCGACCAGTACGAACTGCTCTACGGCCCGCTCACCGACGCCGAACGTGAGCTGGTCGTCGCAGAGGGTCATCCGCTGGGGACTGCGCTGAATGTGCCGCGCTCGGCCTGGCCCGCGGACTATGCGGCTCTGCTGGCGTACTGGTCGTCGGAGCTGGACCGGCTGCGCATCGACGCCCCGGTGCGCGAGGAACTGCGCCGACTGGCGGATCTGTCGTTCCTGGAGTATCGCGCGGGGCTGGTCGGCACGGCCGCACACCTCGTCTTCGGTCCGACACTGAGTTACGCCATCCGGGCCGGCCTGCCGCCGCAGGTCCGCACGCTGATGGGGTGGGACTGGAGTGCCCGCGACGACCGTCGCTACCGGCAGGCGCTGGCCGGGGTGCGCCTCGTCGACCCGCTCCTCGGTCCCGCGGTGAAAGGGATGCTCAAGCTGAATCTGCTCGACATGAGGGTGCGCCGGCGGCTCGGGGTCAGCGTGTTCTGACCTGGCCGCCGGATGACCGTGCCGGGGCGGGGTAGCCGCGACCTGGACGAATCTGGACAATGGAGCGGGTGACCGATGGACCGCTGATCGTGCAATCCGACAAGACGCTGCTTTTGGAGGTCGACCACCCCGACGCCGCCGCGGCCCGCGCGGCGATCGCGCCCTTCGCCGAACTCGAACGCGCACCCGAACATGTGCACACCTACCGGGTGACCCCGCTGGCGTTGTGGAACGCCCGTGCCGCCGGACATGACGCCGAGCAGGTCGTGGACGCGCTGGTCTCCTACTCGCGGTATGCGGTGCCGCAGCCGCTGCTGATGGACGTGGTCGACACCATGGGCCGGTTCGGCCGGCTGCAGCTGGTCAAACACCCCGCGCACGGCCTGACCCTGGTGAGCCTGGACCGTGCCGTCCTCGAGGAGATCCTGCGCAACAAGAAGGTCGCCCCGATGCTCGGTGCGCGCCTCGACGACGACACCGTCGTCGTCCATCCGTCCGAACGCGGTCGGCTCAAGCAGGTCCTACTCAAGGTCGGCTGGCCCGCCGAAGACCTCGCAGGCTACGTCGACGGTGAGGCCCACCCGATCGCCCTCGACCAGGGGGACTGGCATCTGCGCGACTACCAGGAGATGGCGGCCGATTCCTTCTGGGCGGGCGGATCGGGCGTTGTGGTGCTGCCGTGTGGCGCCGGTAAGACCATGGTTGGGGCCGCCGCGATGGCGAAGGCCGGGGCGACGACCCTGATCCTGGTGACCAACACCGTCGCCGGGCGGCAGTGGAAACGCGAGCTGATCGCCCGCACCACGCTGACCGAGGACGAGATCGGCGAGTATTCGGGCGAACGCAAGGAAATTCGGCCGGTCACCATCGCCACCTATCAGGTGATGACCCGAAAGTCGAAGGGCGAGTACAAGAATCTCGACCTCTTCGATTCCCGTGACTGGGGCCTGATCATCTACGACGAGGTCCATCTCCTGCCTGCTCCGGTGTTCCGGATGACCGCAGACCTGCAGTCGCGTCGCAGGCTGGGCCTGACCGCGACACTCGTCCGCGAAGACGGTCGCGAGGGTGACGTGTTCAGCCTCATCGGCCCCAAACGCTACGACGCCCCGTGGAAGGACATCGAGGCGCAGGGCTGGATCGCACCCGCCGACTGCATCGAGGTGCGGGTGACCCTCACCGACGAGGAGCGGCTGCAGTATGCGGTCGCCGAGCCGGAGGAGAAGTACAAACTCTGCTCAACCGCGCACACCAAGGTGAACGTGGTGCGTTCCATCCTGGCCCGCCACCCTGGGTCGCAGACGTTGGTGATCGGGGCGTATATCGACCAGTTGGAGGAACTGGGCCGCGAACTCGACGCACCGGTGATCCAGGGGGCGACCAAGAACAAGGAGCGCGAAGCACTCTTCGACCGCTTCCGTTCGGGCGAGCTGCAGACACTGGTGGTGTCGAAGGTCGCGAACTTCTCCATCGACCTACCGGAGGCATCGGTGGCGGTACAGGTGTCGGGCACCTTCGGTTCGCGGCAGGAGGAGGCGCAGCGTTTGGGCCGACTGTTGCGGCCGAAGGCCGACGGCGGGCAGGCTCACTTCTATTCGGTCGTCTCCCGCGACACCCTCGACGCCGACTATGCCGCACACCGGCAGCGTTTCCTCGCCGAGCAGGGCTACGCCTACCGCATCACCGATGCCGACGACCTGCTCGGCCCGACGATCGGTGACGGCAGCACGACCTGACCCGGCCCATCGTCGGCGCGCATACGGTCAGGCTTCGACGAGGCAGTAGCCCAGCGACATCGGATCGGTGAAAGTCCACCGCGTCTCGCCCGTCGTGCAGGACAGTGACACATCGGTGGACCGTCGGGTCACGCGGGCCCGCAGCGCCCCACCGACCGGCGCGGTCGAGCACGACAGTTCCTGATACTGATACAGCGAGCCACCCGACGTCGGGATCTGATAGCACTGCCCCGCATAGAAGTTGGGGGTCAGACACAACTTCTGTGTCGACGACGGGAAGGTGATGACCGAATTCTGCTGGCTCGAACAGCTCTGCCCGGAACCGATCAGCGACGCCGCGTAGAAGTTGAATCCGCTGGAATCACAGGTGACCCGCGAAACGAGTACGGTACCGCCACCGCCCGCCTGCTCGGTGACCGTGACACAGTCGCCCGGGGCGACCTCGCTCGGTATCGTCACCGGCCGCGGCGCGGTGTCCGGGGTGCGGGTCGCCGGGTCCGGCGACTCGGTGCCGTCGGTTACCTCGGTGCTGCGGGGTCCTGTCGTCGCCGATGTGGTCGCCGACGCGCCGGCATTCTTGTCGCCGCCGCTCTTGTCACCAGCGTTCGAGTCGGAGATGCCCTTACCCACCCACGCCACGCCGACGATCACCGCGACCAGCAGGATCACCGCGACGACGCTCAGCACGATCAGTAGTCGCGAGGTCTTGTCCGGGGGCGGTGCGGCAGCGGTGTACGCCTGCGGGGTGAACGACGGCGGCGGGGTGAACGACGGCGGCGGGGTGAACGACGGTGCCGGGGTGAACGAAGGTGCCGGGCTCACCGGTGGTCGGGCGATCGCCGTGGCCGACAGCCCCCGTCCGGCCGCGGCCTCGGCGAGTGCGGCGGCAAAGGCGCCGCACGACTCGTAGCGGTCGGTGGGCGACTTGGCGAGTGCACGCGCGAACACCTGGTCCACAGCCGGGGCCAGGTCCGGACGGATACTGCTGGGCCGCGGCACCGGACTGTTGAGGTGATGGGCGATCAACGACGCCTGGTTCTCTCCCGTGAACGGCTGCCTGCCGGTCATCAGCTCGAACACCGTGGCCGCCAGCGAGTACTGGTCGGCACGGCCGTCCACCTGCTCCCCCAGCAACTGTTCGGGCGCCGAATAGGCGACCGTGCCGAGGAACATGTTGGTCGAGGTCAGCTGGCTGACATCCTGCTGCGACTTCGCAATCCCGAAGTCCGCGAGCAACACCCGCGGTTCGGCACCGTCGGGGTCGGCGACCAGGATGTTCGCCGGTTTGACGTCGCGGTGCAGCAATCCCGTCGCATGGGCGCGATCGAGGGCGGACCCGACCGCACGGGCCACCGCTAGGACGGTCGGCATGCCGAGCCCAGCCGGATGCCTGCGCAGCAGCTTGAGTCCGTCGATGCCGTCGATGTACTCCATCGCGATCCACAGGTGTCCGGCGTATTCGCCGGAGTTGAAGATCGTCACGATCGACGGATGTACGACGCTGGAGGCGAGTTCGGCTTCGCGGACGAACCGCTGGCGATACATCGGGTCACTGCTGAGGTCGCCCGGCAAGACCTTGAGCGCCTCATTGCGGGGCAGGTGCGGATGACGGGCCAGATAGATTTCGCCCATGCCGCCCCGGCCGATCAGCGCGATGATCGTGTAACCGGCGAAGATGTCACCCGGGTTGCGCACGATCCACTCTCCTCCATGGTGATTAGGCGACAATCGTAGGCCGATGCGGAGCCGGTCGCGCACTCGACACCACCGTCGTCCCCCCAACCGACGACGAATGTGCCCGCAGCGCCCCTGCTCGCCTACCCGCCGATGTGACAGCCTGGACCGATGGGAACATCGCCAGCCCCGAACCTCGACCCGACATCGCGGACCGTGTCGCGACTGCAACCGTTCACGTCGACGATCTTCGCCGAGATGTCGGCCCTTGCGGTCGCCCACGGCGCGATCAACCTCGGACAGGGCTTTCCCGACGCAGACGGCCCGGCGTCGATGCTGACCGCGGCGCAAGCGGCGATCGCCGACGGCCACAACCAGTACCCGCCGGGTATCGGCGTGCCCGAACTCCGACGTGCGGTGGCCACCCACCAGCGCGCCCACTACGGACTCGACTACGACCAGGACACCGAGGTACTGATCACCGTCGGCGCCACCGAGGCGATTGCAGGCGCGGTCGTCGGGCTGGTCGAACCGGGTCGTGAGGTCATCATGATCGAGCCGTACTACGACGCTTATGCCGCCACCGTCGCGATGGCGGGCGGGGTGCGCCGCACCGTTCCACTGGTATCGGATGCCGACGGTTTCGTCCTCGACCGCGACGCCCTGGCGGCGGCCTTCGGCCCCGACACCGCCGCCATCCTGGTCAACACCCCGCACAACCCGACCGGCACCGTCCTCTCCGACGACGACCTCACCGAGATCGCGCGACTGTGCATAGAGCACGACGTCGTGGCCATCACCGACGAGGTCTACGAGCATCTCCTCTTCGACGGCCGCCGCCACACCCCACTCGCCAGCCTCCCCGGGATGCGTGAGCGAACCCTGCGAATCTCCAGTGCGGCAAAGACATTCAACTGCACCGGCTGGAAGGTCGGCTGGATCAGCGGCCCGGCGGAGCTGGTGTCGGCGGCCCGCGCCGCCAAACAGTACATGTCCTATGTCGGGTCGGGACCGTTCCAGCCCGCCGTCGCCCACGCGCTCGGCAACGAGATGGCATGGGTGGCCGAATCGGCCGCCGGATTGCAAGCCAAACGAGACCTGCTGTCGGCCGCGTTGAGCGACGTCGGTTTTGGCGTACATCGCAGCGAGGCAAGCTATTTCGTCTGCGCCGACCCACGTCCGCTGGGCTACGACGACGGCATGGCCCTGTGTCGGGCGATGCCCGAGCGGATCGGGGTGGCCGCCGTCCCGGTCAGCGTCTTCACCGATCACACCGCGCCGTGGCGCCACCTCGTGCGATTCGCATTTGCCAAACACGACACCGCGATCGCGGAGGCGGCGGAGCGCCTAGGGCGGTTGTGACGCCGACCTCGCCGCCCGCGCCCGGGCGCGCACCCGCCCGGCCGAAAGTAGGGGAAGAACTTCGTCCCCCACTTTTGCGTTCCTCCCCGCGTTACAACACGGGGAACCGCCGAAAGTAGGGGAAGAACACTCGTCCCCCACTTTCAGCGCGGGGCGGGGCGACGGTCAGCTCAGCGCGGGTCGCACCCGTGTCTCGAAGAGCTCCAGATCCTCACGGTCGTGGGCGATCTCGGGGAAGTAACAAATCGCGTGCGCAAGGCCGGCCGCGGCCAGGCCGGCCAGATTGTCGGCGACCTGCTCGGGCGTTCCGACGGCCGGCATCCCCCGGAAGGCCGCCATCGCGGCGTCGGCGGCGGCGTCACCGACGTAGCGGGCCTGCTTGTCGCGCAGCCGTTCGAGTTTGCGCTCGACCTCCGCCTCGGTCTCGGCGAGGATCACGTTGTAGTTGGCCGTGCGGGTGATCTCGGCGAAGTCGCGTCCGATGTCGGCGCAATGCTGGGCCAGCACCTCGGATTTGTGTGCGAAGCCGGCGGGGGTGCCGTCGAAGTTGGTGTAGTCGGCGTATTTCGCGGCGATCCGCAACGTCTTACGTTCGCCGCCACCGGCGATCCAGAGTGGAATGCGGCCGTTGAGCGGTCGGGGCGCGACGATCGCGTCGTCGACGGTGTAGTGGCGTCCGGCGAAGGTGACCCGACCCTTGTCCCAGGCTTCGCGCATGATCTGGACGCCCTCGTCGAGGCGTGCGAGCCGCTCACCCGGTGACGGAAATCCGTATCCGTAGGCACGCCATTCGTGTTCGTACCAGCCTGCGCCGATACCCATCTGAACCCGACCGCCCGAGATGAGGTCGGCGGTCGCCGCCACCTTGGCGAGGTAGGCGGGATTCCGATAGCTCATCGCGGTGCACATCTGACCGATCTCGACCCGGTCGGTGGTGGCCGCCAACGCCGCGACCAGGGTCCACGCCTCGTGGGTCGCCTCGTCGGTGGGCGCCGGGACGGTGTGGAAGTGGTCGTAGACCCAGATGGAGTCCCATCCGCCGGCCTCGGCGCGCGCGGCAACCGACGACATCGTCGCCCATTGCCGTGCCGGCTCGATGCCGGTGAGATCCAATCGCCAGCCCTGCGGAATGAACAGCCCGAATTTCATGGCTGCCACGTTACGCAGACATCCGTTCGGCGCGGCAGAGAGGAAACTTACAAACAGTCTGGACTGTTTCTTACTTGGTGACTACCATCACCACGGTGACCGAGAACACTCCTGGCCAGTCGCCGCCCGACGACGCGGATCCGCCCACCGCCCCACGTCGTACGCAGGCACAACGCACCGCCGCGACCCGAACCAGGGTGCTCGACGCCGCGATCGAGACCCTCGTCGAACTGGGGTACGCGCGCACCACGACACAGGAGGTCAATCGGCGTGCCGGGGTGTCGCGCGGCGCCCTACTGCACCACTTCCCCACCCGCGAGGCGTTGCTGGTCGCCGCGGTCGAACACCTCGTCGCGCGACGCATCGCGGAGATCCTCGCCCAGCCGCGCACCGGCGACGAGGATCTGGAGATCCTCGTCGGCGCCCTGCGCGGCCCCCATTTCGACGCCGCCCTCGAACTGTGGGTCGCGGCCCGCACCGACCCGGCCCTGCGGGCAGCACTCATCCCACTCGAGGCAAGTTTCGCCGACGCCATCGCGGCCGGCAGTCGCGAATTGTTCGGCGATCGCTACACCCGGGCGCAGATCGAACTCACCGCCGAACTAGCCCGAGGCCTTGCCGTGTCGGCCATCCTGCGCGACCCCGATGAGGACCGCGCCCTGCTCGATCGACTGCTCCCCGTTTGGAAGGACCTGCTGTCATGACCGCCTCCCCCACATCACCCGGCCCCGGTCTCGCCGACCCCGAGTACGTCGACGTCCTCATCGTCGGCGTCGGCTTCGGCGGACTCGCCGCACTACACAGCCTCCGTCGCGATCATCCGAACCTGACCGTGCTCGCCGTCGAACGTGCTTCCGGGGCCGGTGGCGTCTGGCGCGAGAACGACTACCCTGGCGCGGCCTGCGACGTCCCGACATCGCTGTACTCGCTGTCGTTCGCCCCGAATCCCGACTGGTCGCACACCTACGGCCGCCGCGGCGAGATCCACACCTATCTACGCTCGGTGGCGCAGGATTTCGCCGACCAGATCCGCTACGACTGCGCGCTGACCGCGGCACGCTGGGACGAGAGCACCCAACGCTGGATCGCCGACACCGAGCAGGGCACCATCGTCTGCCGGTTCCTGGTCGCCGCTCCCGGTGCGCTGTCAGCCCCGACGACCCCGACGCTGCCCGGTGCCGACGAGTTCACCGGCACCGTATTCCACAGCGCCACCTGGGATCACACCCACGATCTGCGCGGCCGCCAGGTGGCGATCGTGGGTAGCGGCGCGTCGGCGATCCAGATCGTGCCCGAGATCGTCGACGAGGTCGGCGCGCTGACCGTCTTCCAGCGCACCCCGGCCTGGGTGGTTCCGCGCATGGACCGCACCATCGGTCGCGCGGAACGCAGTGTGTACCGACGCATTCCCGGCGTGCACCGTCTGGTCCGCAAGGCGGTCTGGGCATACCGCGAGGCCTACGTGCTACTGATGGCGCGCCGACCCCGGCTGTTGGTGATCGCGCAGACGCTGGCCATGGCCCAGTTGCGGGTACAGGTGCGCGATCGGGGGCTGCGTCGGCGACTGACCCCGACGTACACCATCGGCTGCAAGCGAATATTGTTGACCAACAAATGGTTTCCTGCGCTCCAGCGGGACAATGTCGTCGTTACCGGTGCGATCTCGGCGCTGACCGCGACCGGTGCCGTCGACGCCGACGGCACCGAACATCCGGTCGACACGGTGATCTTCGCGACCGGGTTCACCCCCACCGAACCGCCCATCGCGGGTGTGATCACCGGCCGGGACGGCCGCACCCTGGCGCAGACCTGGTCCGGTTCGCCGCAGGCCTATCGAGGTGTGTCCGTACACGGCTTCCCGAATCTCTTCTTCCTGTACGGCCCCAACACGAATCTCGGACACAGCTCCATCGTCCTCATGCTCGAACCGCAGGCGAACTATGTCGCGGCGACGATCGGCGAACTCAACCGCCGCGGCAAGGTGACCGTCGAGGTCACCGCCGAGGCGCAAGCACGCTACAACTCCGAACTCGACGCGGAACTGGCAGGCACGGTGTGGAATTCGGGCGGCTGCTCGAGCTGGTATATCGATGCCACCGGACGCAATTCGGTCATGTGGCCGCAGTACACCGGGGTGTACGCGCGAATGATGTCGAGCTTCGACGCCGCCGACCATGTGCTGGCCGACGAGCATGCCGCCGTCGGCGACCAGATCGGGACCGCGCGATGAGCGGCGGACGTCGGACGCGCGCCGACCATCGGTTCGACGTCGTGGTCATCGGGTCCGGATTCGGCGGGTCGGTGACCGCACTTCGACTGGCCGAGAAGGGTTATCGGGTCGCCATCCTGGAGTCGGGCCGCCGCTTCGCCGACGACGATCTCCCCAAGACCAGTTGGCGACTGCGCGACTATGTGTGGGCGCCGACCCTCGGTCTGTTCGGGGTGCAACGGATGCATCTGCTGCGCGACGTGCTCGTGGTGGCGGGCGCCGGGGTGGGCGGTGGTTCGCTGAACTACGCCAACACCCTCTACCGTCCCCTGCCCGCATTCTTCGACGATCCGCATTGGGGCGCCATCACCGACTGGGCCGCCGAGCTCGATCCGTACTACGACCAGGCCTCACGCATGCTGGGGGTCACCACATATCCCCACGTGACGCCGGCCGACGAGGTCATGCGACGCGTGGCGGTCGAGATGGGTGTCGGGGACACCTTCGTCCACACCCCGGTCGGGGTGTTCTTCGGTGAAGCCGGAAAGACTGTGCCGGATCCCTACTTCGGCGGAGTCGGACCCGCACGAACCGGCTGCACCGAGTGCGGTGCCTGTATGACCGGATGCCGGGTGGGCGCCAAGAACACCCTGGTCAAGAACTACCTTCATCTCGCCGAACAGGCCGGCGTACAGATCTTCCCGATGACCACGGCCCATCGGGTGCGCCCGGACGGTCCCGGCTACCTGATCGACACGCACCGAACGGGACGCAGGCATAGTCGTCGTCGGACGAGCACTTTCGCCGCCGGCGAGGTCGTCTTCGCGGCCGGCACCTACGGCACCAACAAGCTCCTGCTGTCGATGCAGGATTCCGGCGATCTGCCCAATCTGTCGTCCCGACTGGGCGCGGTGGTCCGCACCAATTCCGAGGCGGTCCTGGCCGCCAGTGCGCGCGACGTCGACATCGACTACACCGCGGGGGTCGCGATCACCTCGTCCTTCCATCCCAACGACCACACCCACGTCGAACCGGTGCGATATGGCAAGGGCAGCAACCTCATCGGGATCTTGCAGGCGATCCTCGTCGACGGTGGCGGCCGGACACCGCGGCTGCTGAAGGCACTGGTGGAGATGGCACGTCACCCGTTGGTCACGCTGCGCGCCTTGTCGGTGCGACGATGGTCCGAACGCACCATCATCGCACTGGTGATGCAGACCGCCGACAACTCCATCGAATTGTTCTCCCGGCGTGGACGTTTCGGCCCGATCCTGCGCAGCCGTGCCGGGACAGGCGATCCCCCGCCCCGCTGGATCCCGGAAGGACATGAGGCGATCCGGGCCGTCGCCCGCGATATCGGCGGCGACCCGGGCGGTTCGATCGTCGACCTGCTGAACATCCCGATGACCGCCCACTTCCTCGGCGGCTGCGCCATCGGCGAGTCCGCCGAGACCGGCGTCGTCGACGCCTACCATCGGGTGTTCGGTCACCCCGGTCTGCACGTCGTCGACGGTTCGGCGGTGTCGGCGAACCTCGGGGTCAACCCGTCGCTGACCATCACCGCCCAGGCCGAACGCGCGATGGCCATGTGGCCCAACGCCGGTGAGGCGGATCAGCGGCCTCCGCTGGGCGCGGGATACACACCGGTGGCACCGGTGGCACCGAGGTCCCCCGCGGTCCCCGAACACGCTCCGGCCGCACTTCGGCTACCGCTCACGGTGCTCGCGCGCGAGGCCTGAAGGTCAGCTCACAGCGGGAAGCCCTGCTCCATCAAGTCGACGGACCGCATCATCAGTGCCAGGGATTCCGGGTCGCCCGGGTCCTCGATCTGGTCGGCGGCGTTGAAGATCACGCCGCCGACCGCCGCGACGAAGACCTTCAGCCCCTCATCGTCGGGGTCCACACCGAGATACTCGGCGAAGTAGGCTCCGGCCTCGGAGAAGGAGCGGTCGGCTTCCAGCTGGTAGGCCAGCCGCAGCACCGGCTCACTGTGGATCAGCCGCATCCGCTGCGGATTCGACGCCCACGGATCGTCGAGGACGATGGCGTAGCTCGCCCGCAGCAGCGCCCGCAGCAGTTCGAAACGCCCGAGACCCGACGGTAGCTGGGCGATGGCCTGCCCACGCGCCTCGTCGTTGTCGTCGCTGATGACGACCTGTTCCTTGGAGGCGAAGTACCGGAAGAACGTGGTGTGTGAAACCTCGGCCTCCCGGGCGATCTGCTCGACCGTCGTCTGGGCATAACCCTGCTGTTCGAACAGCCGCATCGCGGCGTTGCGGATCGCGGCCCGCGTCCGGATCTTGTGCCTCTCACGCAGACCGACCGGGCGCCCCGGACCGGAGCCCGGGGTCGCTCCGGCCATCGTCAGTCGTCCGACTGCCCCCGATTTCTCGGTCGTCACACTCATGTCGTCGACCCCGATCGTCTCTCGCGTCAGCTCTGCACTCCCGCCACTGAGGAAGTCACGTCCCGGCCATCCGATTCGTCGTTCCCCTGTGGGATACCACGATTACGGACGGCACCGCCCTCGATGTCGAAATTCAGTACGACACGATCGAGCCACTTCGGCAGACCCCAGGCCCGGTCGCCGAGCAGGGCGATGACGGCCGGCACGACGGTCATGCGAATGATGAAGGCGTCGAACACGATCGCGCAGGCCATGGCGAAACCGAGCATCTTTCCGGTGACATCCGGGGACAACATGAACGCGGCGAAGACGCTGATCATGATGACCGCGGCCGAGGTCACCACCCGGGCGCCGTGCCGGTAGCCCGCGATGATCGCATCCTTGGCGGACATGCCATGGATGTACTCCTCGCGCATTCGGGTCACCAGGAACACCTGATAGTCCATCGCGAGGCCGAACACCACGCCGATCAGGAAGATCGGCAGGAACGAGAGGATCGGCTGGGTGTTCTCGATCAGCCCGAAGTCGCCCTCCTGGAAGATCGCGACGGTCACGCCGAAGGTGGCGAGCACCGAGAAGATGAACCCGAGGGTGCCGATCAGCGGAACCCACAGTGAGCGGAACACTCCGATCATGATGAGGAAGGCCAGGCCGACCACGACGATCAGGTACGGGATCAGAGCCTCGTCGAGTTTGGCCGACAGATCCGAGAGGATCGCCGTCTGCCCGCCGACATGCATTTCGGCGCCACGCTTCTCGATCTGGGGCGTGATCGCACGGATCTTGTCCATCAGGTCGTGCGTGGCCTGATCGGACGGACCGGTCAGCGGCGTGACGGTGATCAGCGCGGTGTTCGCACCCACGTTCGGCGACTGGGTGCCGTTCCCCATCCACACCACGGTGTCGGGGTTGGCGATCCCGGGCAGCGCCTTGATGCGCTCGACGGCGTCGTCGGCGGCGGCGTTGACGGTGCCCTCGTCGGCGTGCACGACGACGAACAACTGCCCGTTGACGCCCTCACCGAAGCCCTTCTGCAGCAAGGTGGTCGCACGCGCCTCGTCCGGACTGGACATCGACATGCCGAGTTCCATCTTCCCCATCGGGAGAGCGGCCACGACCAGGATGGCCAGCCCCGCGATGATGAACGGGATGGGCCGCCGCACGACGAGCCGGCCGAACTTCACACCGTTCGTGTCGACGGTGGCCGATTCCTCGGCGTGCTTGATCCACGGGATCTTCGGGCTGAAGGCGAAGCGCCCGGTGGCTCCGAGGAGCGCGGGGATCAGCGTCAGCGCGGCGAGCACGGCGATGAACACGGCGATGCCGGCACCGGCACCCATCTGGGTGATGAACGGGATACCCACCACCATGAGCGCGACCACCGCGATGATCACCGTCAAACCGGCGAACACCACCGCGGTACCCGCCGTACCGACGGCACGTCCGGCCGCGTCCTCCGCACTGCCCCCGCGATTACGTTCGGCACGATAACGGGACACGATGAACAGTGCGTAGTCGATGGACACCGCGATACCGAGCATGGTCACGATGGCGGTGGCCGACTCGTTGATGCTGAGGAATGACGCACCCAGCGTGAGCAGCATGATGGTGATGATCACGCCAACGATGCCGGTGATCAGCGGGATGAAGGCGGCCACGATTGCGCCGAAGGCGACGATCATGACCACGAAGGCGACGGCGAAACCGATCAGCTCGGCGGTTCCGCCCTGTTCGCTGACCTGCATCAGCGAGCCGGTGGCCTCGACCTGCAGGCCCGAACCGCGGTACTTGTCCAGCAGGCTGACGAGTTTGTCCTTGTCGTCGACCGTCAGGTCCATGACCTCGGTGGTCTGGCGGACCTGGATCAGACCGACCTTACCGTTGTCGCCGGTCAGCGGCGCTCCGGAGGCTTGGTCAACCGACTGAACGAGCGGATTCACGATCGGTGCGGCGACGTTGGGCAGCTTCTGCAGGTCGGCGATCAGCGCGTCGACCTGACCGCGATGGCCGGCGAGACCGTCTTCGGCGTAGACGAGGACGCTGGTCGACGCCCGTTCCTGCGCCTTCATGACCTCCGGGAAGTACTCCTGGATCTGCTCGGTGGCCGTGCCGCCGTCGGTACCCGGGAGTTCGAAGTCCTTGCTGAACTTCGGACTGAGGGCACCGACGAGGCCGACCACGGCGACCGCCGCGAGCAGCCAGCCCGCGATCACCCACCACTTGTGTCGGAAGGAGAACCGGCCGAGCCGGAACAGCAATGACGCCATGAGGTCTTCTTCTCTCTGGGCTGTACATCGGACTGGACTGCATCAAACGTGTGATCGCGTGAAGCCGTAGAGCTGCCAGTCGGTCACAAGTGTTACCGACTAACACTAATTAACTGGTACCGAAATCCCGGCCATCGTGCCACCTCGGTCGGCGACTTGCGGCCCAGATCACCCCCTCCGACCGGCGGTGACGACCGTCGCACCGGGTGCGCATACCCCCGGTTGACCTTGGCCGACGACCCTAACCCGGCAGCGGCTCGGTGAGGTACCGATGAATCGTCGGCGCCACGATCGCCACGATCCGCGAACGATCGAGTTCGGCGAGCGGTCGCGCATGCGCGAGGTTGCGCGCCGCGGCGACGCCGAGCAGGTGCGAGCCGGCGAGCGTGACACGGAGAACCGGGTTGTCGAGGCCGGCGATCTCGTCGGGAAGTGCGGCCACCACGCGGGTGGCGAGCAGTTCGTGGAGTAACCCGTCCGACGTATCCGAGGTGAATGCGGTTCGGAACAACGCCCGCACCATCGATCCGGTCTCCGGTGACTCCCAGAGGTCGAGGTAGGCGGCCGCGAGTCGCTCACCGAGTCCGGCCGGATCGCCGGCGAAGGCGGCGGTCAACTTCCCCGGTATCTCACTGCGGTCGGCGATCGTCGCCGCGAACAATCCCTGCTTGTCGGCGAAGAAGTGCCGGATCAGCCCGGGATCCACCCCTGCCGCGCCCGCGATCGCACGCATCGACGCGCCCGCATATCCGCGCGCGGCGAACAGTTCCTTCGCCGCGTCGAGGATCGCGTCACGATTGGCGCCGTCACCGACCGGGCGGCCCGGTCGGCGCTTGCCCCGCGAAGAGTCCTGCCCCACCGGGGAGGGCACGTCCGGCATATCGACTACCCGCGCGTCCGGTTCACACCGAATTTCTTCCACACCTGTGGAATACTACCCCCCATCACATTCGAACCTGGAGGTTCGCCATGGCCCGCGATGATCTGGTCATCGATGTCGACGGATTGCACAAGTCATTCGGCTCATTCCACGCGCTGAACGGACTCGACCTGCACGTCACGCGTGGCGAGGTACACGGATTCCTCGGCCCGAACGGCGCAGGCAAATCGACGACGATCAGAGTCCTGTTGGGTCTGTTGCGCGCCGACGCCGGCACCATCCGACTCCTCGGTGGCGACCCGTGGCGCGACGTCGTCGAACTCCACCGGCGCCTGGCTTATGTCCCCGGCGACGTGTCGTTGTGGCCCTCGATGACGGGCGGCGAGGCCATCGACCTCCTCGGCTCGATGCGCGGCGGCCTCGACGAGACGCGCCGGGCCGATCTCGTCGAGCGGTTCGAGCTGGATCCGACCAAGCGCGGCCGCCAATATTCGAAGGGCAATCGACAGAAGGTGGCGATCGTGGCCGCCCTCGCCTCCGAGGTCGAACTCCTGATCCTCGACGAACCGACGTCCGGACTCGACCCGTTGATGGAGAACGTCTTCCAAGAGGTGGTCGGCGAAGCCGTCGCGCGGGGGGCGACAGTATTACTCAGCAGCCACATCATGTCGGAGGTGGAGACGCTGGCCGATCGGCTCAGCATCATCCGCGACGGATCGATCGTGAAAACCGGGACGCTCGCCCAATTGCGGGGGCACACCCGAACTGCGGTTCGGGCCGAACTCGCATCCACCACCGAGATCGACCGCCTCTCGATGCTGCACGACGTCCACCTCGACGGCTCGCGGCTGACTGCCACGGTGGACTCGGATCGGATCGGCGAGGCCATGACCGCACTCGCCACACACGGAATCGAGTCGCTGACCGTCGAACCGCCATCACTGGAGAGCCTG
Organism: Gordonia heveisoli; assembly: GCF_030315745.1. GTDB lineage: Bacteria > Actinomycetota > Actinomycetes > Mycobacteriales > Mycobacteriaceae > Gordonia. The sequence continues at coordinate 122,171 of NZ_JASXSH010000014.1, forward strand.
TTCCTGCGACTGTACGAGAACGACGACGAGACCGCCGGGGGCCGGTGATGGCGATCGCCGCAGCCGTCACCGGGACCGCACCGCTCTTGCGCGCCTCACTGAAACACGAGTTCCGTAGCTTCGCGCCATGGATCGCGATCGCCACCGCACTGTCGGTGTCCTCGGTCATCGTCTATCCACTGCTGTTCCCCGACGTGGCCGATCGTCGGGCGTTCGCGGCCACCGTCGGCGGCAACCCCGCGCTTGGGCTGATCTTCGGACCGGCCTACGACCTGTCCACGGTCGACGGGTTCAACGCCTGGCGCAGCCTCGCCCTCGGCGGTTTCGCCACCGCACTCGGCATGATCTTCATTGTGATCAAAGCCAGTCGCGGACAAGAGGATTCCGGCCAGGCAGAACTACTGGCAGCCGGGGTCCTGGGACGCGAATCCCGTCTGTCGGCCGCTCTTGCGATGGCCACCGTCGCAGCGCTCGCCGTCGGCGTGATCTCCGGTGTCGCCACCGGCCTGTGCGGCGGCGGCTGGGAGCCCTCGCTGCTCCTGGCCGCCGGCTTCACCGTGTCCGGCTGGATGTTCGCGGGCCTGGCCGCGGTGACCGCCCAGATCGGCACCGATGCCCGAACCGCGAACTCGATCGCGGTCGCCGTGTTGGGGGTGCTGTTCATCCTGCGCGGCTTCCTCTACTCCATCGACGCGCCGGCCTGGACCACGTGGATCAACCCGCTGGGATGGATCACCGAAACCCGCCCCGCCACCGGCGACCACTGGTGGCCCCTACTGCTGGGCGTGGCCTTGGCCTTGATCGCCGTCGGCATCGCGTTCACCATGCAGGTCTCGCGCGATTTCGGACAGGGCATGATCTCGCCGCGACCGGGTCCGGCCCGCGGAACCGCGCGTACGCCTTGGGGATTGGCGCTCCACCTCAACCGGGCCCCCGCGCTGTCCTGGTCAGTCGCCTTCGTCGGGCTCGGCGTGGTGTTCGGCTACTTCGCCCGCTCCGTCAAAGACATGTTCGGCGCCAACCCCGCGCTGACCGAGATCTTCGCGTCCGGCGCGGCATCACCGGACGATCTGATCGCGGCATTCGTGACGACGATCCTGTGTCTGATCGGCATCATCGCGTCGGTTCCCGGCGTGCAGACGATCATCCGTATCCGCGCCGAGGAACTCGATGATCGGCTCGAACCGGTGCTCGCCTCGTCGGTCAGCCGTTGGCGCTACCTCGCCGACAACGTCGCCATCGCCTTCCTCGCCGCCGCGGCGTACGTCCTGATCGCCGGCGTCGTCATCGGGGTCTTCGCCGCCACCGCCGACATCGGCATCGGCGTCGGGGACGCGGTGATGCAGGCGGTCGTCACGATTCCCGCGGTGTGGACGGTGGTGGCCATCGCTGTCCTGATCATCGGCGCCCGACCACAGGTGCAGATCGCCGCCTGGATCGGCGTGCTCGCCTCCTTCGTCCTGACCCTGCTCGGTCCCAGCTTCAAACTCCCCACCTGGGCGCTGGGTATCAGCCCCTTCTATCACGTACCCGACGTCTCCGCCGCGACCCAGAACTGGTGGGGCCTGCTGTGGATCAGCCTCTTCACCCTCGCGTTCCTCGCGCTCGGCTTCGTCGGCTTCCGCCGCCGTGACACCCCCTGAGCCCACAATACGAACACATGTTCGATTCCCTGGTAAGGTGGCCGCATGCCGCCAGGTATGCAGACCTCGATCTTCGACGTACTCGACGTACCCGATGCCGCCGGGTCCTCGCTGGGACCGCTCGGCACCGACGTCCGCCGCCGCGAACTCACCGACGGCGCGTGGGTGGACCTCCGCCCCGGCTGGCTGCGCGAGTCGCTCGAGCTGTTCGATTCGCTGACCACCGCGGTGCCATGGCGTGCCGAACGTCGGCAGATGTACGACCAGATCGTGGACGTGCCACGCCTCGTCGCCCACTATGCGGCCACGGCCGATCTACCCGCGCCCGAGTTGTCCAGCGCGCGTTCGGCATTGACCGAGCACTATCGCGCCGAACTACCCGAGGGTTTCGCCACGCTCGGCCTGTGCCACTACCGCGACGGCGCGGATTCGGTGGCATGGCACGGCGACCGCTTCGGCCGCGGCGCCACCGATGACACCCTCGTGGCCATCCTCTCGCTGGGTGCACCACGCCCGCTGCTGTTGCGTCCGCGCGGGGGCGGACGGTCACTGCGCTTCACCCTGTCGGGCGGTGACCTGCTGGTGATGGGCGGCAGTTGCCAACGCACCTGGGAGCACTGTGTACCCAAGACACCCGGCGCCGGAGCGCGGATCAGCATTCAGTTCCGGGCCCCGGGGGTGTGGTGATCGCAACTCGGATTCACACTGCTCCGCGTGCTTTAATCGATTCGTTATAAACGCACGCCAACTCTCGCAGGAGACATCCGACGATGAAGCGCACCGCCACCCTCGCCACCAGCCTGCTGACGGCCACAGCCATCGCCGGGGCGGTGATCGCGGGCCCCGCTGCCGCCGATCCGCTGTCGGACCTGTTCGGCAGCGCGGGTAGCTCCGGCGGCAGCTCGGGGTTCGGTTCCTCCGACAACAAGCCCAAGCACTACGGCAAGCTCGGGCGCCCCGATGCGCGCAACGGCGTCAAGTCGATCAACGTCTGGGTGTACGCCCCCAACAAGACGCCCGAGATCAGTCCCGGCGTCTACCCCCGCGGCTCCAAGCTGGGGGTGCGTTGGAATTCGACCATCGACGCCGGTCCCGTCGTATCCGGCAAGGAATGCCAGATGAGCGTCCACCTGACCGGACCCAAGGTGCCCGCCAAGGCCGCGGTCACCAAGACCCAGGAATGCACCTCGAAGAAGTCGTACCTGTTCCGGTCGGCAGGCACCTACAAGATCAGCGTCACCGACGCGATCTCCGGCGCATCCAACTCGATCACCTTCACCCTTCAGTAGCGCCCGGCACTCGCGTCAGAACCCGTATTCGACGCCGGTGAGAACCTCGGATCGGGTCCACAGCGCCTCGCGGACGGCCTGGTCGTCGGCGCGTTTGTCGTAGCGCGACCGGCCGGGGGCGCCGTGCATACCGAAATGCTGTGTCGGCCCGTAGAAGGTGCTCGACTCGGCCTCGGGTGAGGTGGCGGCGTACAGCGTCGGCAGGGCGCCGTCGGCGGCCGACTGTGCGATCGGCAGCTTGTTGCCGAGTTTCGCGAGAAAATCCTGCGACGTCTCGGTACGACCCTGCAGTTCGGTGGCGGCGTAGCCAGGATGGGCGATCATCGAAGCGACCGAAGAACCCGTCGCAGCCAGGCGGAATGCCAGTTCGCGACCGAACATCAGGTTGGCCATCTTCGAGTCGCCATAGGCCCGCCAGCGGCGGTAGCGCCGCTGCTCCCAGTTGAGGTCCCCGAGATCGAGGCGACCGATGTAATGCATCGCCGACGACAGGGTGACGACCCGGTCGGTGATCTTGGGCAGCAGCAGCCCGGTGAGCGCGAAGTGGCCGAGGTGGTTGGTGCCGAACTGCATCTCGAATCCGTCGGCCGTCCGGCGCAGCGGCAGGGCCATCACCCCGGCGTTGTTGATCAGGACGTCGGCGCCGGTGAAGTCGGCGGCGAAGGCGCGCACCGAGGACAGGTCGGCGAGGTCGAGCCGCGCGACGGTGGCTCTCGGCCCGATGGCGGCGGCGACGGCATCGGCCTTCTCGGTGTTGCGACAGGCGAGTACGACGTCGGCGCCGGCGGCCGCCAGCGCGCGGGCAGTCTGTTCCCCGAGTCCGCTGTTGGCGCCGGTCACGACGACACGACGGCCCGATTGGTCCGGAATATCGTCCGTCGACCAGTTCGCCATGATGACACCACACCCCTCGTCGCCCCGGTTGTCCCCGGCCCACGCTATTGACGTGGTCCACCGACGTCAACGGGTCCGGGCCGGACGGTCGGGGCCCCCGAGTCGGCTCAGCGTCCGAACATGTTGAGTGGCAACCGAAGCGGATTCGCGGCGATCCGGCGAGCCGGACGCAACAATCCGGCGAGCAGACCACCGCCGCCGGGCATCGCCGCCACCATATCGGCCGGGCCGAACAGTTCGGTGGGCTCGCTGCGACCGCGCAGAACCCGGCTGCCGAGCACACTCCATCGCTCGATCTCATCCTCGGCCCGCTCCATCGCCGCCCCGCTGGCCAGGACGGTCACGCGGCCGACCTTGGCGAGGTCGGAGATCCGGGCGCATTCGTTCACCGGGTCGCCGATCACGGTGTACTCGTAGCGGAACTCGGCGCCGATGTTGCCCGCGAACACCGCCCCGTAGGACACCCCGATCCCCCATCCGATGTCGAGGCTGCGGGTCAGGCGGTCGGCGAGCTCACGGGCGGCGCCGAGCGCCGCGTCGGCGGGATTGTCGATGGACACCGGGGCCCCGAAGACCGCCAGCGCCGCGTCTCCCTCGAATTTGTTCACAAAACCCGAATGCCGGTCGACGACGTCGGCGACGATCTCGAAGAAGGAGTTCAACAGCTTCGCGGTGGCGTCGGGCCGGTTGTCCTGGGCCAGCCGGGTGGAGCCGACGATGTCGACGAAGAGCACCCCGACCTCGACATTGCTGCCGTGCAGGCCGATCCCCCGCTCGATGGCCAGATCGGCCACCGTGTCACCCACATGGCGGGCGAAGATCTCCCGCATCCGGTCACGTTCGGCCAATCCCTCGACCATCTCGTTGAATCCGTGTTGCAGCACGCCGAGTTCGGAGGAGTCGTACACCGGGACGTGGGCTTCGAGGTCACCGTCGTCGACGCGTTCGATGGCCCGGCGCATCTCGGTGAGAGGGTCGGTGATCGCCTGCCCGACCAGGAAGATGACACGACCACCGGCGGCGAGTCCGACGATGGCGAGGGTGACCGACACCCAGTCCACCGAACCGTGGACCGGGGGCAGCATGTCCGCCCATCGGCCACCGTTGACGATGAGCAGTCCCACCATCGGCACGGCTGAACTGACCGCCCAGACCGCGAACATGCGCGAGCGGACCCCGTGCATGACGTGGTTGGCCGGGAAATCGTGCAGCGCCGCGACCGACAGCGGGCGGGCGGCACGTTCGGCGAACAGATAGGTCAACGACGCACTGGAGGTGCCGGCGAGGGTGAAGGCGATGGCGACACCGATGACATTGTTCAGCGTGAGGTTGTCGGCGGCCAGCACATAACTGATGACCGCAACCGACCACGCGATCATGGTGCCGAACACCTGGTTGCGCGGGATGGCCTGCACTGCGCGCCGACGGTCGTGGTCGGCGGGCGTGCAGCTGATGAACCAGCGCAGTTGGGGTCGCAGGAAGAGCACGCAGAGCAGGACGTTGATGACCATGCCCACGATCACGGCGAACAACACGGGCGGAAAGTTGGGGGCGCCGAGCGTCTCGTCGAAGGTGATCTGCCCACCGTTGTAGGCCAGTTGCACCAGGAAGAAGGTCTCCAGGCCGATCACGGTGTTACTGACGACGATGGCGGCGACGGCGACCGTGGTGGCATAACGCGCGATGCGCCGACGCATCGTCGGACCCAGGCGCGCCCACCCGCGTGGGGTCGACACCATGTGGATGCCGCCGAGGATGACCGCACGACGGCGGAGCAGGTGGTGCACCAGCCCCTCACGCTTGGCGCGTGCTGCCATCACTGCTCCTGCCCTTTTCCGGTACCTGAAAGCGTACCCAGGCTGATGCGCACAGGACAGCAGCACAAAGACCCGGTCGTGCCCGACCGAGTCTGGGAAACAGCAGGAGGCCGGCACCGCCGCGGGGTTCGCGGTGCCGGCCTCCTACGGTTGGAGGGTCGAGGATCAGGCGGGCTGGCCGGCCTCGATCTCCAGGGTGATGGTGATCTTGTCGCCGACGACCACGCCGCCGCCCTCGAGCGGCATCTCGATGTCGATGCCGAAGGCCTTGCGGCTCAGCACGGTCTTGGCCTCGAAGCCGGCGACCGGGCCGTTGCCCATACCCGGGTTCACACCGTTGAACTCCAGCTCCAGATCGACCGACTTGGTGACGCCCTTGAGGGTGAAGTCGCCGGTCACGACGTAATCATCGCCGTCGGCGCGCACCGCGGTCGAGACGAAGGTGGCCTTGGGGAACTTCTCCGCGTCGAAGAAGTCTGCCGAACGGATGTGGCCGTCGCGCTGCTCGTTGCCGGTGTTGATCGAGGTCACGTCGATCTCGGCCTGCACGGACGGGGTGCCGTCCTCGGCGACGGTGATGGTGCCGGTGAAGTTCTCGAAGTTGCCGCGCACCTTGCTCACCATCAGATGCTTGACGGAGAAGCCGATGCTGGAGTGGGCGGTGTCGATGTTCCAGGTACCGGCGGCGATCGGGGCGGTGATGGTTGCAGTGGTCATCGTGATTCTCCTTGGTGAATGACGTGGGATGAATGACGTCGTGGGCTACGTGGACCTTCGCGGCCCATCGATAGGTATAACCGGACCACAGTCCGATTACTTCCCGATTCATTCTGTGATCTGGGTCACTGGCCCACAGCGGCGATTGGCCGAACCTCAGGACCAGGCGAAGACCGGCTGTTCGAATCCGTCGACGCGGGTGTGCCGGTCGCGGAGCACCACCTCGGCGAACTGGTAGATGACCGCCGCGGTCGGCGCATGCACCAACGACCCGACGATCGGGAGTTGGATGACCGGCTTGTCCGATTGCGGAATGGTCAGGAACCGCGGTTCGACGCCGAGCTCGGCGAAGGTGACGAAGAACAGTTCCGCCACCTCGTCGGGATTGGGTATCGGATCGGCATGCTCGCCGGCCCAACAGACGATCGGGGTGATGACGAAACCCGAGCGCGTCGGGTAGTCGTCGAGGAGGCCGAGGACGGAATCGGGAGCCAAGGCGATACCCAGCTCTTCGTGCAGCTCGCGCAGGCCCGCTGTCGTCGCGTCCTCGCCGGGGTCGAGCCGCCCACCCGGCAGGGCGAATTGCGCTGCGTGACGGCGCATCCCGACCGGCCGCTTCATCAGCCAGATCCCCTGACGACCGTCGCGTTCGGCCATCACCAGGACCACCGCGGCCGGACGGGCGTCGGGCACCGACACCGCACGCCGCTCGAAGGACGCGACCCGCTCAGCCGCCACGTCACGCTGCACAGGGATTGACGTCACCGTCTCAGTTGACCATGCCGACCCGCCGGGTGGCACCTAGGGATCGATGCGCAATTGAGGGTTAATTGCCAGATTGTGTGTACAGAATCCCGGTTTTCTGGGGCCTGACCTCGGGTGATGGTGGTCTGAACATG